>JAUHJS010000001.1:0-511398 GCA_030412945.1 Shiella aurantiaca
ATTTACTCCGTTTCATCTTACAGTTTTAAAGTTAATTATTCTACTTTTAAACCGTACTGTTTTTGGGGGAGCTTACAACAATATAGACAACAAAGCCTGCTGCAGCACCGACCAGCATCCGGACAAACCAAAAAAGCAGGAGGAAAAAACCTCCTCCAGTTTCCTGCAAACCTGGGGAAGTGGTATTGTAAGCCTTGTCATTCTGCTTGCAGGAATAGCCGCTGATCAATGGGGACAGCCTGCATTTTTCCAGGGATGGATCCGCATAGGCTGGTATGTGCTGGCCTATTTGCCTGTGGGTTGGCCGGTATTGGTCAAAGGCTGGAAGTCCATACTGAAAGGTGATGTGTTCACTGAATTTTTCCTCATGGGCATAGCCACTCTGGGAGCTTTTGCCATAGGCGAATATCCTGAGGCGGTGGCGGTGATGCTTTTCTATGCCATCGGGGAGCTGTTTCAGGATGCAGCAGTGAACAGGGCCAAACGCAACATCAAAGCCCTGCTGGACATACGCCCGGATTCGGCCTCTGTATATAGAAGCGGGCAAATGGTGTCCGTACACCCGGAAGAAGTACAAATTGGGGAAACCATACAGGTGAAACCCGGAGAAAAAGTACCGCTCGATGGGGAAATGATCAGTGAAAAAAGCAGCTTCAATACTTCCGCCCTGACTGGTGAAAGTAAACCTGCCACCTACAACAAAGGAGAAAATGTGCTGGCTGGGATGGTGAATCTCGACAGGCTGATTGAGCTGAAAGTAACCAGACGGTTCAACGAAAGTTCACTTGCCCGCATCTTGGAGCTGGTGCAGAACGCCACTGCCCGCAAGGCAAAAACCGAGCAGTTCATCCGTAAGTTTGCACGGGTTTACACACCCATTGTTACCTTTCTGGCAGTGGGATTGACCTTCCTGCCTTACTTTTTTGTAGAAAACTATGTGTTTGAAGACTGGCTTTACCGGGCATTAATCTTTTTGGTGATCTCATGTCCCTGTGCGCTTGTCATTTCTATTCCACTTGGTTATTTCGGAGGGATTGGGGCAGCTTCCCGCAAAGGCATATTATTCAAAGGTTCCAACTTTCTTGACCTCATGACCAGAGTGAACACCGTGGTGATGGACAAAACAGGTACGTTGACCAAGGGAGTGTTTGAAGTTCAGAAAGCCGTGACCATGGACGGAATTACTACAGATTGGCTTAGTCTGGCGGCTGCTATGGAAAGCAAATCCACCCATCCCATCGCAAAAGCCATTACAGAATATACTAAAAAGCAAGGCAAAGAAATTTCAGAACCCGAGCAACAGGAAGAAATAGCCGGGCACGGTCTGAAAGGAAAAGTAAATGGTAAGCATGTGCTCATCGGCAATCAAAAGCTGATGGACAAGGAGGGGATCGTTACCTGTGCTGATGCTGCCGGAGAGGTTAATACCGTCATCCATATAGCCGTTGACCAAAAATATGCCGGTTACCTGGTGATAGCAGATGAACTCAAAGAGGATGCTGCCCAGGCAATCAATGCATTACACAAATCAGGAGTTCGGGAACTGATCATGCTGTCAGGAGACAAGAATGCAGTGACCCAACAAGTGGCAAAATCACTCGGAATAGATAAAGCCTTTGGTGATCTGTTACCGGAACAAAAGGTGGAAAAGGTTGAAGAACTGAAAAAGGATACCAACCGTATCATCGCTTTTGTGGGGGACGGTATCAACGATGCTCCCGTCCTTGCTCTGGCAGATGTGGGCATGGCAATGGGTGGTTTGGGTAGTGATGCCGCCATCGAGACAGCCGATGTGGTCATTCAGACCGACCAGCCCTCTAAAATTGCTACTGCTATTCAAATAGGTAAACAGACTAAACGGATCGTATGGCAAAATATCGGCCTGGCTTTCGGTGTAAAAGTCATAGTCCTTGCCTTGGGTGCCGGAGGCCTGGCCACTATGTGGGAAGCCGTATTTGCCGATGTGGGAGTGGCACTACTGGCAATATTGAATGCGGTGAGGATGCAAAAGTAATTAGGAATATTTAAAGCTATGGAAATGATAAACTCACTTTTTAAATGTCTGATAACTATAACCAACTATATGAAGATTTAGAAGAAAAGCTTAGAATGATCGATTTGGAGGAAGATAACCTCCTCAAAAAATCTGAACAGAGCTTTCAAATGGTCCTGATTGCCATTAACCAGTTAAGGGAGGGCTTGACTAAAAACCCATTAGATTCTCAAGCTAGCGAAATCCTGTTTTTCAAGGAGATCAAACCGAAATTCGTTAGTAAGCTCATCTACCACCTCAGTGTATTCAATATTGAAACCAACAAACCCAACGGAGGGATCAAGGTAAGACGCAAGTACTATCAGAACGAGTTAGATAAGCTCAAACGGTACTTTGATAACAACCTGGAGTTTTACCGCTATTACCGGACACACAGCAACTACCTGGACCACAAGTATTTTGTCCGTGGCAAGCAAGATATACGCTTAACCCTTGATTCATTTTTTTTCGAGACCGATCCAAATTTCTCTACCAGCCATGATTTTAAAGTTTCCAACATCCTGGCCAATGATCTGCTCAACGTCTATTTGGAAGATGAATTGAATAAGCTGGATATGAGGGACTTAAGCAACGGAAAATCACAAGTCGAACCGAAGGGGAAAATGGCATGGACAGACTCCAAAGTAGCTCTGATTGAGCTGATGTACGCCCTCCATGCCCGTGGGGTCTTTAACCATGGCAGAGCAGACTTGAAAGAAATTTCCAAATGTTTGGAAGACACATTTGGAGTAGATTTAGGGCAATACCACCGCACATTCCTCGAAATACGTATCAGAAAGACAGGAAGGACGAAATTCCTCGATTCCCTGCATGAAAGCCTTATCCGCAGAATGGATGAAGCTGATGAGAAATAGCACAAAATCTTTCCCAACTTCGGTTTGCCTTGTGAATAAAACCCACTAAACGGGAACATCTTCGCTATTCAATCAACATTTGTTAAGATATGGCAGCAGAAGTTATTACTACGGATGACCTTCGTGAGTTCAAGATCGAACTCCTGGAAGATCTCAAAAGGCTACTCAAAGAACACTCAGGCCAGCCTTCCAAGAAATGGCTAAAGTCCTATGAAGTCCGCAAACTCCTGAGCATTTCGCCCGGTACGTTGCAGAACCTGAGGGTAAACGGCACATTGCCTTTTACCAAGATCGGGGGCGTGATTTACTATGACTATGCTGACATTCAGTCTATGCTCCAGTCCAACAAGTTTCAAAACCGATTGAGGTAAAAGCACATGGCCGGGCATGAACTACATCAGGCACCTTTCCGCAGCGTTCCAGCAGATGGATGCAGATACCAGGCTCACGCCCTACCATATCAGTTTGTATATGGCCTTGTTTAGGCGGTGGAACCTCAACTTTTTTAAGAACCCGATATCCGTATCTCGGGACGAACTCATGAGATTGTCAAAAATCGGTTCGGTAAACACCTATACCAAGTGCCTGAAGGAATTGGATCGTTACGGATTTATCCGCTACGAACCTTCCTACAATCCGCACCGGGGCAGCCACATTTACCTGTACAGTTTTGATAAAGGTAGTGAGTCAGGTACTGATACAGGCAGTGAAATAGCTGTGAGACCTTATACAAACAATACAAACCCTTTAAACAATGAAAACGAAACAAACTTGGGTGAGCAAGCAAAAAAAATTGATTCAAGTTCAAATGTGGAAGAAATGAAGAAAGAGAAAAGTTCCGCAAAAAGAGAAAGAACGTCAGGCTATGGCCCGGACATTCCTCCTCTGGAGGAGCATGTCAAAATTTACTTTGAAGAAAAAGGCTATCCGCCCGTAGAGGCAGAAAAGTTTTACAACTACTTCCAGAGTAATGGCTGGCTGGTAGGTGGCCGTTCCAAAATGAAAGACTGGAAAGCAGCCGCCCGTAACTGGATGTTGAACGCCCAAAAATTTAATGCCTATGCAAAAGATCAGCGAAACCATCAGCAAGGCCCTAAACCAGGAAACCTCCACACAGGAACCGGGAAAGACTATGGCGAACCGCTCTGATTCAGAGGAAATACGAAGCAACATTATCCAATTCGATAAATGCCTTGAATTTCTTGAAAAGGCAGGCAAAGAATACATCAGCTCAAAATTCAGGATATGTAGGGAAGATCATCTTATCCTGTTCAAACTTCTGATCTATTTTTACCGTGATGAGGTCAATGCGAAAAGACACAGCATTGACCTCCATAAAGGCATCCTGATCACAGGCCCGGTCGGCTGTGGCAAAACCTCCCTAATGACCTTACTTCGCTTCATGCTTTCACCCAAAGAGCAATACATCATCAAATCCACCCGTGACATTACACTGGAATTCATCCAGGACGGCTATACGGTCATCAACAAATACTCCAAAGCAGCCTTTCAGCAAACGAGTGGTGAGCTGTCTCCAAAATCCTACTGCTTCGATGACCTGGGCGTGGAATCCAACATCAAGTATTACGGCAATGAAACCAATGTGATGGCAGAAATCCTCCTGAGCCGCTATGATATGTTCATCAGCCGACACATGCTTACCCACGCCACCACCAACCTTTCTGCCAGTGAAATTGAAAGCTGCTATGGCAATCGGGTTAGGAGCAGGTTGAGAGAGATGATGAATGTGATTGCTTTTGATAAGGAGGCGAAGGATAAGAGAGTGTGACATGTCCTATCATGGTACACGTTTAGGTTTTCATGTACCAGTTTCATGGTTTTTGTCTCATGTCCCATCATGGTACATATAACTTGTTTCATGTACCATTTTTTGTATTTTTGTCTCACGTATCCATCAAAATGAAAAACATTAATCCTTCAAAGCCATTCAATGACCTGCCACTTTTACCTCCACCGTTGGAAAAAGTGGAGGCTATCCAAATCCTCAAACAGGAAAGTAAAGCTGCTGTTGCCCTTGCTGAGTTGAAGGGATTGGCAAGAACCTTACCTAATCAAGGTATTTTGATCAACGCCATCGTACTTAAAGAAGCACAGGCCAGCTCGGAAGTAGAGAATATCATTACTACACATGACAAGCTTTATCAGGCTTTAGCAGCTAAGACCATAACCATTGATCCTTCAACAAAGGAAGTCTTACGGTACAGGGAAGCCCTGCTTTATGGCTTTGAAGAAATTAAAACGAAAGGCTTCTTGAACACCAATGGAATTGCAAGAATTCAGGCCATATTGGAAGAGAACGAAGCTGGGATCAGACAACTACCGGGTACTTCTTTGAAAAACGACCTTACAGGTGAAACAATATATACACCACCGGACGATAAAGACGCAATAATTAAGCTGATGAAAAACCTGGAGGATTTCATTAATGCTGAACCCGCTGAAATATCTCCCCTGATCAGGATGGCCATACAACACTACCAGTTCGAAAGTATCCACCCATTCTATGACGGAAATGGACGTACAGGCAGGATTATAAACGTGCTTTACCTCATACTTCACAACCTGTTGGAAATACCCATGCTATACCTCAGCGGCTACATTATTGGTCACAAAGGGGCTTACTACAGATTGCTACAAGAAGTGAGGACTAAAGACAATTGGGAAGGTTGGATACTGTTTATGTTGAAAGCGATTGAAGATACTGCTACAAAAGCCATTTCCCAGATTAATGGGATTAACAGTATTTTCAATGAGATTCAGGATAAGGTAAAGTCAGAAGCCCCGAAAATCTATTCGAAGGATTTGATTGAACAATTGTTCGTACACCCATACACCAAAATAGAGTACATCTCCAGTGGGCTGGGTGTAGAAAGAAAAGCCGCTTCCAGGTATTTAAAAACCTTGGAATCCATTGGGATATTAAAGCTGGAGCCAATCGGTAAAGAGAATATTTTCATCAACCAGCAATTGTATCACCTATTGAAGCAAAATTAGATTATGGCAAAAGCTCGAAAATCAATACCTCAAAAGACGAAATCACTGTTGCAGCAAGAAATTAACTCCCAATGTCCGATCTGTGATAATTCAAATGTTGACCATTTCGAGATTCATCACATTGATGAAAACCCCGACAATAACACCTCTGAAAACCTTTTGATGCTTTGCCCGATTTGCCATTCCAAAATTACTAAGGGTGATATTAAGCAAGAGGAGGTCAAACAAATCAAGAACTACCTCATTATAAAAACCAAAGGCAAATCCAGTGCAAAGTCATCAAATACCATCAACATCAAAGGAAGTGTGTCCAACTCTACAGTAGCCAATTCAATTAGTGCTGAAACTATTATTTATAAATCTAGAAGCAAACCGAAAATGGAATTTGCAGATGGTGCCATTGGCAAAAAGGCAGAGCTAAAAAACTATGTAAAGCATTTGATTGATCGCTACAACGAGTACAAGGAAGGGGATGTAGGCAAATCAAAAATGAATTATGCCGCTATTTGGGGTATCATCAAAAAAGAATTCAAGGCAAGTGCCTATCAAATCCCAGAGACCCAATTTGAGGCACTTTGTGTATTTCTTCAAAATCGGATTGACAATACAAAACAAGGAAGGATTAACAGAGGAAAGGGCTTTAAGAATTATTCAACATTCGTTGAAATCTATGGTGGGGAGTAAGCTGAGCAACCTTGATTGGCTGAAAAAAAGATGCCCAATTCAGCCTAAAAAATGGCATACTGAAAAGGTGCTTAGAATAAATGAAATTGAGAACTATAGGTTCTATTCTCGGAATTCAACAAAGCACTACAGAGGAATTATTAACCTGGCAGATATAAAGGGCATTCACTACGCCTATGCTTATAATGATGCTAGTGATATTACTTGGATTGACTTATTAAATAATTTGAAAAGGTTTAAGGATATTCGTCATTCAAATATGACCTATGAAGAGCTGATTGAGCATGCCCAAAGTGATTACAACGAATCCAGGACGGTTTCAAAGTTTGGTTCTCTTTATTTTACTACTACGGGTCAGCACAGAATGGCATTGTGCAAATTTCTTAATTTGGAAAAAGTTACAGTACAAATTAACGAGTACACGTTTAATCATGAAAAGTATAATACCTATAAGGCTAGAAAGAAATTCATAAAACAGCTGTTAGATAGATCCCTAATTTCTGAGGAATTATCAGAATCAGAATTAATGAGTTTTGAACACGGCATAAACCTGAATATCAGAGGAGTTTTCATAATGTTTGAAGACCAAGTATTTGATGGAATTATTAATCTTTACGATAGTCTTCACACCAACAAAGTGTTAATGACTTTTGAGTCCTTAATCTATGGTAAACCTTCTCCTTTTAATAATGACATCAGAAGCAAATCTGACCTACCTCAATTCAAGTACTTTTTAAGAAAATGTAAAGCGGAAGTGCTGAGTGATGTTTTACATGCATCATAATCCCATTCAAAGAGAAGCGAATTAGGGTCAATCCTTTATCAAAAGAGATTCCCTCTGCACAACCCATGTGCCTCCAGCCTGCTCATTCCGCTGCGCTACACTCACAAGCTTCCAGCACCGCACAGCAAGAGTAGCCCGTTATTCCGTTCCGTTACACTGCACTCCATACCGTGCCACACTTGCTTTTTCCCACCGCACAAAACCCACGCAGGAAAAGCGGTGTTCGTCTTCCGCCCTCGGCAAAGCATCATGCCAGGCCACCACAGCCCATTTTTTGATAGTGTTTATTTTTCAAAGGTCAAAAAATAAGCTGTGTTGCCTTTCAGGTCTCCGCTGAAGCTCCGAGCCTGGCATGCTGCTTGCATCTCGGTTGTCATCCTCACGGCAGCCTACTTTGTCTGCTTTTGCCGCCTCTCTACACTCCGCTATCGCTTCGTTCCGCTCAGCCGCAACGCATCCACCGGCTGCCAGTGTTTTTGCTCGCCTGCGGGTCGCTGCGGGCTGCGGGCTGTCATGCTTTTTGCACCAACGCAACGGTATCCTTGCACACAGGCAATCGCTTATACCTTTCCCAACACTCAAAAGGCAAAAAATCACGCCAGCCCTTGTGTAGTTCCGTTCCATTCCGGGCTTTTGTGGAGGATCAAATTACGAAAGCCCTGCATTCCACTTCACACATAGCAAGCCCCCGCAGTTCGTACCTCACTGCTTTCCGGTCTAGCCCCCTTGCTCCACTCGCAGGCGGCTCGCAAGCCTCCGTTCGTTCCTCTCTACGGCTGGCTTGGCCGTTCGTCCATTACGCTGCGCTCCACAGCCTCCGCCCAGCCGTTTTGGTTTTCCTGCGTTCCCGCACTAAATTCAATTTCTTAGTTATTCAGGACGTCTATGGATAATCATCATCATACAATCATATATCTGGATCAATTTGCAACCAGTGGAATGTTTGATTCTGGTCAGGTAACAAAATGGACTGAAATAAAATATCTATTAGAGCAAGGGGTTCTCACCAAAAAACTCTTTTGCCCCTTGTCTCCTGAACATTTCTTGGAATCCTCAAATAAATCGGAAGCCTATCGCAACGATCTGAATAAAGGATTTCTTCAACTTTCAGACAGATACGCTTTCAAAACTGAGCTGGAGATTACTTCTCAATTGCTTATCTCCTTGATCAGAAAGAATAACATTACAATAAACACCTTCCTTTCAAGGCTTAAAAATCAGGACATTCCTACAGATACAGAATGGAACGATCTGTCTTCTAAAACAAGGGAATTCAATTCAATGATCCAGGAAGCAACCACATTATCGAATAGCATCAGGGATCAAGCCAGGCAGATCAAGTCAACCCCGCAGACAGAAAAGTTACTTTTTGAAACGTGCAGGAACCTGGTAGTAGGCAAGTTCATTGCCTGTCTTGAAGACCTTCTGAAAAATAAATTTATCAAAGTGAGAGGCGTTCATTTTGAATCACGCTCAGTTCCCAATTGGATAGATGCCATCGTATATCGACTGGTGACCAGCCACAAGATCAATGAAAAGGAAATTCGATTATTGATCAAGCATTTGGAAAGGCATGGTTTTACCGGAATATCAACACTTGACACAAGAACATCTCTTTCTGCCTTAATCAGTGTGAAGGGCAAAAAAGAAACATCAAGTGACCAGTTAGATATTAGTAGAGTAGCGTCCAGCATACAGCTTTCCAATATCCTTTTAACAGATAAGAAAAGGAAGTCGGAGTTATTAGAATTGGAGCTTGATAAAAAATACAACACGGTTATTCTCTCCGGTATTCCGTCAGACCAAGATCGATTTGTCGATCTTTTACAAAGAATATTAGATTAGAATATAAGCTATTCCGAAAGGAAACAAAACAAAGAGTGCAGCTAAGTTAGGCGGCCCCCGCAAGGCCAACCCAAATCAGGACCGTCAAGGTCAAGCCCTCCGGGTTTTTGAAAAAATCTCCACCCGCCAACTGTCGGGTCGTATTTTTCCAAAAAACCTTGACTGCCCTGTCCATGCCCACCTGAATCAAAGGCTTTCTCTTTTCTTTTTTTCCCTTTTTTCTTTTCTCTTTTGAAATGTGTGCGAAGCGCTGCGCAGCGAGCAAAACTTTAAATGCTCATGCTATGCACACTTTTCAGATCAAAACTTATCGTGAAGGTTTCACCAGTTCTAAGCCTCACTTCTTCATCCTGTCCAAAGGTTTGAATGCGGGAAAGCCGCTCGATACCCCTTGTCCCAATTGCTTCGCCATCACCACAGAATCGGAAGAGGCACGGAACTTTTATTTCTGGCTCTCTTACGGTCTTTGGCAGGCACAGGCGTTCACGCCACACTTGACCGGTTCTGTTGTCCCATTCATCAGGATAGGTGATGCCAGAGCGGTATTGCTGGCAGGGCAGGAAAAGGCCTTGAAAGACCGTGGGAAGTACCTAAAGTCATTGGCACTCCTTCAGGACTTTGAGAAGAAAGCCAAGATTCTCCAAAAGCAGGTGGAGCTTGTGAAGCAGGTAAAAAGAGCAATTATGTTCCGGATCCTCCTGGAATGAAAAAAGACCCCACGAGGAGGCCTTTTAATTGAGAGGAACACAAACTTTCCCGACTTGCGGGAATCACATCCCCTTCGGAGGTGGATGTTTTCTTTTGAACCGTTGGAATAGCACCTTTAGCAGAATGGACACGGTAAAGCTCACTACCGCTCCAACAGCAGCTAATACACAGGTGTGGAGGATATCCCCGGAGCTGATATTCACCAGGACACTCAGCAACGTGCCTCCGGCAGTTCCTGCCTTCGTGCCTCCTCCACTTACCAGGTTAGCCATCTTTCCTGTCCGCTTTTGCACCATCCTCTACAGTCACCTGACTGACTGCAGTCAGTACCGTCCCACCTACGGTGAGATAGCCGCCCAGGGCAACTATTCCGGCCGGTAAACTGATTGGTGCTGCCAACAGAGCGCCACCAGCTGCCGCTAGTGCCAAACCCACGTTTCGGAGCACTTTGAAAAACTTGGGTGTTGGGGCTTTCGCCCTTTCTATGATTGTCATACGCTTTTTGCTTTTTGAATATTGAGAAATACACTTTCGCCTCTTTCCATGGCCTCAAACACAAGTGTTTTCAGCCTGGAATCGGCAGTTTTGGAATCCGTCCCTTTACCTGGACCGATGACCTTTGAAACCGGGGCTATACAGCCCTTCAGTTCCTTCAGGGCGTCATTGGCAGGGTGAAAAAGGATGCCGCTTCTATTGGGTACATTTTTCACCAGCAAATGCCAGCCCCGTTTATCGGTGTATCGCTTTACAAGCTCATACCTCCCTTCCGGGATGCTCGATACCATCCGCTGGTTTTCCCTCCAGGGAAGCTCGATGGTGGAGCAGACCAGCTGCTCACCATCACAGAGCTTTCCGTTGGTTCCCTCCGGATAATAGCTTCTTGTGAGAATCAATTCCATCCGAACCAAAATTAGGTTTGCTGAACTGCAGGAGCACCATCAATAGCCACCAACGCCAGGGCGTTGTAGGAGCCGTTTTTTAGTGGGTAGAAGCTACCGTTCACTTCCTGATAGAACTCCACACCAAAAACCAGCATTAGTGCCTTGGTACTGTTTGCAGGCAAACCATTGGACAGGTTCACCGCAGCTTCCGCCTGTGGCCCGATTTCAATCTCTCCACTTTCAGAAGCAACCAGGGTGAAGTCATCGGCCTCAAAATCAATCTCCACCGCAGCAGATACAAATTTCAGGTGCGTAGCACCTTGAGGCGCAGCAATGGTATTTTGGGGAACAAAGCCCGGCACATTGACTACAGCTTCACCAGTAGCTCTGTCAATACTTGCGTCAAATGGCGCATATATTGTAGCTCCCAGACGGCCATTTGCATTGAATTCAAAGCCCTGCAAAAGCTCCAGCTCACCATCGAGAACGTTCCGTTCTCCACGGGCACTGGTTGCATCCGCTTTGATCACCTTCACCATTTCTTTGGTCAGTCTGGAGGTCAACCGACTGTCAGAGGTACGCAGAAGTAGCGGCCTAAAGGCCGTTCTCAAAGTCCGTCCGGCTGCACCGGCACGGCCAAACTCAGCACCGTTTTCACGGGTACGCTGAAAAGCCGGATCATTCTGGATCCGGTCTTTGTCCACCCCACCCTTTTCCCGGGCCAGGTAGCCATCTTTCGTTTTGTAAAAGGACATGTCACCGACTTTGCCCTTCAACTTGATAATCCCAGCTTGTCTTGCCATATCATTTGAATTTTGATTTGTTGCTTCGTTGCAACTCTTCGAAAATCCGATAATTACGAAGGGCAGACAAAAAACAGGTTCCGGTTAGGAACATTGAATACCGTTTATTCCGAATGGTTCAAAATGAACTGCCAATGGCATTCCGTATATTTACAGTACACCAAAAGCATACATGAAGTATAGATAAAGTATGATCGAAACTAAACGAGCCTGTATTTATCCAAAAGACGTGCAGCGGATCACTGGCAAGAGTGAACGATACGGCAGGAAGCTCCTTAACAGGATTAGGGAGGAGCTTGCTAAAGAGTCACACCAGTTCGTGAGCGTAAACGAATTTTGCGAATTCACTGGCCTTGCACCGTCCATTGTAGAGCGCTACATCACCGATTGACCTTGCCAGATGAAGGCAGTCAAACGGCACTAAAATCTATCGCCAGTTACCAATAAAATTTAGCACTTTTTGCCACGATTTGAACCCAAAAAGCAGGCTTTTTTGTATATTTGTAAAGGTTTCGGAGTTCACCAAATGCACTCAAACCAGTTCGGATAAATTGAGAACTGAACGGTGAACCCGCTGAAATTACGTTTTGTAACTTACTGATAAATAAAGATTTGCACGGGGTGGTTGTAATCCTGCCACCCCGACTTAGAAGCCAGCAGCAATGTTGGTTTTTTCTGTTTTATACCTTTTTCATTTGGGATGTGGAGGTTGCTATTCGACATTTGCAATGTCGGATACATATCGTAGGGTTTGCAACCCGTAACTCAGTTTATTGAGCCCAAATTCAACATTCGCCAAAGTATTTATATACTCCAGCAGACCTGTTGGCTTTTTTGTTTCTTACCCCGTTGGTGCTAGCTTTACGCGTATGTTTGAAACCCATCATTTTTCAAAAACACTCGATGAAGAGGTGTTTGATACCTGGCTTAGCAAAGGACGAGAAAGCAAAATTGGTTATTCGTATCTATTGGTTATTTGGGATACATGGGAAGAAGACTATAAACCAAAGTATTTTGAAAATAGAAACGAGCTATTGGGCTTTTGTAACTCCGTAAGTCCCTCAGAAGTGATGGTAGCAGCTTATGATTTGTACTCTGAATCCAAAATCAGTATGGAGTAGTGGCTTGTTAATATTTCGATAAGGAGATTTCCGAAAGAGTGCAATCGCATCGAGAAGGGTAAGTGACTTCAAAAATTATTAAACAGAAGACACCTGTGTGCACCCTTTAAATGCATTCGAAAAACTATATTCTATCTAGTTTTATTTTTGTTTTAGCACAACTATTTTAATCTTTGTCGATAGTTTGCTATAATAGTATCAACCTCTATTTAAAGAAAGCTTAAAACCTAAATGACGATTCGGTATTTAGCCCTACTTTTTGGGCTTTTGCTGTTCAATTGTGCACTTGTTGTTGCCGGAGCAGTAAAAAACAAAAAAGAACTGGCTATCCACAGGATTCAGCCTAAAACCTATCAGTGGACCGTTCATGATGCCGCTATCCCCCAACGCGCTATTCAGAAACAAAAAAACGCTCATGCCTCGCATTTTGCGCTAGAAGCTTATAGGGTTTTTCCTAGTGAAATGCATGCTGTCAGTTCACTAGCAGATGTGAGAGATGCGTTGGATTTTTCGCCTCCCGACCCTGTCGATTCTATCCGCTATTTTATCAATAGGGCCAATTCGCTTTTTCATAAAGTGAAGGATGATAATCGTTTTACTGATATTATCAATGCCCAAGTAGCGAGGGATTTGCCCATTGGAATCAGAAAGGAAATTGGTGGAATTGAATACATAATCATCATTGACAAAATCTATTTTGAGCGGGACGGTGCCTATATCGATGCGTTCATGAGCCTAGAAGTCCCCAATTCAGTCAACCGCCTTACTTTTATGGGCAAGCGGATCAAGTTTAGCCAAACGGCCGGAATCGAGGGAGTGGCTACGGTATATCTGCTGGACGATTATGTAGTCAAGTTTAACAATCAAAGCCTAATACGCTTCAAAAAAGCCGATATGGCCTCAGGCACTGTGGCAAAATGGGATTGCTTTGGTTTCAAAGAATTGACCATAGATGCAGAAATAGAATTTTCGCGGGACTGGATACGCCCTGTGGATGGGCAAGGGGAGGAGTTGAGTACGGGAAGGGTAATTGCTTCGTTTGCCTCTACCATTACAGATTGGAACAACCTGATTGCCGAGGTAAACATTCCTGATTTTAAGCTAAGCTCATTGCAAAGTGCTTCTTTTCGGGTAGAAAGGGCCGTATTTGACTTTAGTGACCTTCAAAATGCGTCCACTATGTCTTTTCCGGCAAGTTATCCTTCCGATTACCATGCGGGTGGAGCAAATGCCAAACTATGGCGTGGTGTATTTTTAGAACGCCTTTCGGTACGTTTGGCCTCCCAGTTTGATGCCAAAGAAGGTGGGGAACCCACCATTATTCAAGCGAGTAATGTACTACTGGACAACACCGGATTCAGTGGACTTATTCAGGCGCGTGAGGTATTGAGTATAGATAAAGGCGATGCTTCTGGTTGGGCCTTCTCAGTAGATTCGTTATCGATTCATTTGGTTTCCAATCAGTTAGTGGAGGCCAACTTTAAAGGAGCCATTGAAGTGCCAATTGCCAAGGAGCAGAAGAACTTTAGTTATTCGGCTATTATTGATCCTGAAAACCACTATTACTTTACCATTGCAACTGACGAATCCATAGAAACTAATCTTTGGGCGGCTGAACTCACCTTATATGAATCCTCTACTTTAGAAATAGGGGTGATTGATAAAAAATTTAAACCCAGGGCTACTCTTCATGGTCAAATGACCATAGATGCACCTTTGGCGGAGGGGAGTGAAACTAAACTTTCCCTTGCCCAAATCGATTTTGAGCATTTACAAATCAGCACGGAGGCACCCTACATTACCGTGGGAGCCTTTGCCGTGGGTTCTGAATCGGCCCAACAAAAACTGGCAGCCTTCCCCATCAGTATTTCAGAGGTGGGCATTAGCCGAAGCAACAATGTATATTCATTGGACTTGCGTATTCATGTGAATTTATCGAAATCCGAAGATTCTGGTTTTAGTGCTGAGACTTCCGTATCGGCTCGCGCATCTTATGACCCCAACCGGCAAAGAAAACTTCAGCTAGAGGAAATTCTAATAAATGAGGCCATTGTAGATGTAGACAATGGTGCTTTTGCGCTACGAGGTTCAATTTTCATATACCGAGATGACCCTACGTATGGAAAGGGCTTCCAAGGGAGTATTGAAGCCACCTTCACGCCCGGCCTCACGGTGGAAGCCAATGCTATCTTTGGTAATACCGGAACGTATCGGTATTGGTACGTAGATGCCCTCGCAGGTTTTGAGACGGGAATAGTGATTTTCCCCGGCTTTGCCATTTATGGTTTTGGCGGAGGAGCCTATTACCATATGCGGCAGGCAGGGTTTGATACAAGCAATAAAACCTATATTGGCAAAACGACCTCTGGGATAGTCTATGAGCCCCATGAGGAAACGCATCTGGGCTTAAAGGCCTCCGTGAACATCGGTACGCACCCCAGTGATATGGCCTTTAACGGGAGTGCCACTTTCGAAATCAGTTTTACCCAAAGTGGCGGTATCCAACAAGCCTCTTTCTTGGGCGAGGCCTTCATGATGACCCCCGCATTAGACAAAAGTATAGGTGACCTTAAAGAAAAATGTAAGGCGCTGTCCGAAAATCTTGAAACCGATGAATCCAAGCCATTGGATGCGGCCAATGGCGCCTCCATTTATGCACGCCTTTATGTACTTTTCGATAATGCCAATAATACCCTCCATGGCAATATGGATGTATATGTAAACGTGGCGGGTGGCGCTATGAAAGGAATAGGAGAAAACGGCAGAGCCGGGAATATGGTGATGCATTTCTCCCCATCAGTGTGGTACGTGTACATAGGTAATCCTGACGATAGAGTAGGCCTCAATATGCTTGGTTTATTCGAAACGGGCAGTTATATGATGGTGGGCAATAGCATTCCGGGAAGTCCGTCTCCACCTGACAAGGTAGGAGCTATATTGGGCCGCGATGACCTCAATGCCATGCGCGACTTGAACGCCCTAGGCAATGGAGCCGGATTTGCTTTTGGTTCCTATATGGCCATCAATACGGGCGACCTTAATTTCCTTATGTTCTATGCCAAGTTTGCAGCGGAAGTGGGCTTTGATATCATGCTGAAAAACTATGGCGAAGGTACGCGCTGCGCAGGAAGTGATAGCCCCATTGGGATAAACGGATGGTACGCTTCCGGCCAAGCCTATGCTTATTTGGAAGGGAAAATTGGTATTCGGGTAGACCTTAAGTTCTATAAAGGCTCTTACGATATCTTAGATATAGGAGCAGCAGCTTTGCTACAGGCCCAGCTTCCCAATCCGGTTTGGATGCGTGGGATAGTAGGTGGAAGTTATAATATCCTTAATGGCTTAGTGAAAGGGAAATGCGATTTCGAAGTGGAAATCGGTCAAAAATGTACCATTGTATCGGGTAGTCCACTAGGTGGTATCGCCATTATTGCACAGGTAACACCTAGCCAAGGCGAATCGGAGGTGAATGTGTTCAACAAACCGCAGGCTATTTTCAATTACCCTGTAGACGAGGTATTTGAGTTTGTGGACTTAGAGGATACGCCAAGGGCTTTCCGTATAAAACTGGAGAAAATGCAAGTACTCAATGGCAGCGCTGCTGTATTGGGCGATTTGGAATGGTCACCAGAGAAAGATGTGGTAGCGTTTAGATCTTTTGAAGTGCTTCCTCCTGAAAAACAGTTGAAAGTAAGAGCGGTTGTTTCTTTCCAAGAAAAGGTGAACGGTGCTTGGCAAAGTGTAAAAACCACTAATGGAGCCGTGTTATATGAAAGCAAGGAAGCCACCTTTACCACCGGCCCGGCACCTGATTATATCCCTGAGGAGAACGTAGTGGTGCAATACCCACTTAAAGGGCAAGCCAATTTTTATAAAAATGAGTATGCCACAGGCTATTTGCAGCTAGAAACAGGGCAAAAATACCTTTTCGAACCTTCGGCTGAGTGGAAGCAAAGGGTACGATTTACCAGTACCAATAATAAAGTGCAAGAAGTAAGCCCTAGCTATAGGGAAAGTGATAGGAAAGTGCTATTTCCCATCCCGGCAGGTCTGGTGAATGGAAAGTCCTATACCTTGCAAATCATTAATGTACCCGCCAACAAACAAGGTGCCGTTAATGCCAATGTGGATTCGGTAATCACTAAAGAAGTAGATACTGAATTGATAGATTTGGAAATCAAAACTCAAAATGCCGAAGAAGCATTGGTGATTTTGGAAGAGAAGCAACTCTATAAATCCTATTTCCGGAGTAGCACATATTCCACATTCCGACAGAAATATGAGGCAATCACTAAATATTCTACCATCAAAGAGCCCATTGTGCTTAGGGTGAACAAAGATGCCCAAGGGCGTGTGATCGGTTTTGAATACCTAGAGGGGGTACACGAACTACTCACCGGAATGAGCTTTACCGAGGGCTTTGATGCCTATGAGCTGAAAGGACTATTAGAAATTCGCGACAACCTGGCTAACGAATGGTTCACCACTTATATCAATCCTTTGGTTTATGCGGGCTATCCGGTTAGGAATTTCACCATCGACTGGAGAAACCCCAACGCATTGGGCATTCCGCCTGCCAAGGCTATTGTAATAGCCAATACTGAGGCTATACCTGCCATACAAGAAGATAATCTTAGTTCGTACGGGGCACCCGCCAACGGTACAGCGTATTTGCGCTATCAATTGCCTTTAACTATGTTCAAAGACTATGGTAATATGCAACAGAAGGCGGTAAACTATCTTGCTACGGTAGGCTATTTGGATTGGGCGCATCGGATAGTATTTACACCTTTCACGCCTGTTTTGCGAGGCACTTATACGATTAGCCTGCGTTACAAGCTGCCCGGAAATATGGGATATGGAGCTTCTAGTGTCAATCAAACCCTTAATGTACAATGAGAAAGCGCTGTATAGCCTATTTTATAGCGGGGTTGATTTTGCTGGCCTTTACCGCACAAGCCCAAGAAAAAAGAGGGACAGTCCACACCTTAGCGAGAGCCTATGCCAGCGATTCCATACGGGTGAGGTGGGCGCCTAGCGACCCGCTAACCTGGGAATTGGGCAAGAAATACGGCTATGTATTGGAACGCTACACCGTGAGTATCAATGGGCAGTTCAATGATACCCCCACGCGCGATAAGAAGGTATTGAATGCCACGCCACTGAAACCTCTTCTGCTGGATGAATGGGAACAGCCTGTGCGTAACAATCCCTTGGCTGCCATAGCGGCACAAGCTTATTATGGAGAGAGTTTTACGATAGAACAATCGCAAGGAGCGATTCTGCAAGTTATCCAAAAGTCGAGGGAGCAAGAAGCGCGGCACGGCTTTAGCCTATATGCGGCCGATATTTCATGGCAGGTGGCCTTGCTATCAGGCTTGGCCTATACCGATAAAAACGTGAAAGCCAATGAAAAGTACCTCTATAGGGTGTATGTGGCTCTGCCAGAAACAAGTAAAATGGAAATTGATACCGGGTTTTACTATATAGGAAATGCAGATTATCGTCCATTGCCCAGCATACAAGCGGTAGAGGTGGAGTTTTCTGACCGTAAGGCGCTGATATCATGGGCTGGCCCTATCTATCAGAATGAGTACATAGGCTATTATGTAGAGCGCGCTGAAGCAGATGGCCGCTTTGTGCGGATTAACGAGCAGCCCTTTACCCAATCCTTGGATTCGGCCGGAAATTCTACTGCGCGTATTCAAATGTATGACAGCTTGCCCCAGAATTTTGTGCGCTATACCTACCGTGTGGTGGGGCAAAGCTCTTTTGGGGAAGAAGGGCCACCCTCCGATACCCTTTCGGGGTTTGGTTTTACCGCTTTGCCCGTTTCTCCCGAAATCACCGGATATATTCCTTCGCCAGAAAATGGACTTATCCTCAATTGGGCTTATCCGCAGGAATTTGAATCCGTAATCAAAGGGTTTACGATATGGAGGGCCGATTCCTACGAAGGGCCGTATCAGAATATAAATCCAGCAGGTGTAAGTAGTACGCTGCGCT
This sequence comes from Shiella aurantiaca, assembly GCA_030412945.1. Taxonomy (GTDB): domain Bacteria; phylum Bacteroidota; class Bacteroidia; order Cytophagales; family Cyclobacteriaceae; genus Shiella; species Shiella aurantiaca. The sequence continues at coordinate 18,755 of JAUHJS010000001.1, forward strand.
CGTATTATGATAGTACGGCCTCGTATAGTAATTATTATAAAGTAGAAGTACTAGGGCACTACGAAGCCGGCAAGGAGTCTACCGTATACTTTGCCCAATTGGTTGATAGTATTCCACCCAGCCGGCCACAAGGTATTAGTGCTGAGGTAGATAGTGCAGGCTTGGTACGCTTGCACTGGCAGCCCAATTCAGAAGCCGATATCTATGGATATAAGGTATATAGGGCCAATTATGCCCAAGATGAATATAGCCTGATGCATGGTGAAATACTAAATGATACCGTGTTTACAGATACCGTAAATGTACACTCCTTAACCTCCCAAGTATATTACAAAGTGCTTGCCCTTGATAAGCGTTTTAATGCTTCCGTCTTGTCAGAGGCCTATACCTTGATTTTGCCCGATTTTATTTCCCCAGTACCTCCTGCCTTTAAGAGAAGTAAAATAACAGAACAAGGCGTGGAATTGCACTGGATACCCAGCTCTAGTAAAGATGTAGTGGTGCATGCCCTCTACCGAAAAGAAAGCCAAGAGGAAGGTTTTACCCTTATGGCGATTTATGAAGAAGATAAGTTGCCCGGCTATACCGAAGACCAAGAAGTAGAAGCCGGGCGGGCCTATGGCTATGTAATGATTGCCAAAGATGCGGCAGGCAATGAATCTCCCCCCAGTGCTTTGCTTTCTGTGCGCATACCGCTACCCAAGGAAATGCCTCCTATTCGGTATGTACAAGGCAAGGCCGATAGAAACCAACGGCTTATCCGCCTCCAATGGGAATATAAAGAAAAAGGAGTAGAAGCCTTTATGATTTATAAAAGCACTCAAGCCGATGCCCCGGTATTATATAAAACCCTAGGAGGGGCAGAGGAACTATTGATAGATAAACAATTAGACCTGAACCAAACCTATTATTACTGGATAAAGGCTCGATTTACGAATGGCCATGAATCCGCTTTAAGTGAAACTATACGCATTACCTATTAACACCATATACCATGATTACACGTATCTACACCCTTTTGCTTTTTGTTCTATTGGCTCTGGCCGCCTGCAAGCCCGATCCGGTGGAGCCGCCTATTATTGATAATGAGTTTACCGTAATTTCAGCGCCTGATCCTGACAAAGTATATCAATTAGGCGATACGCTAGATTTTCAAATAGGGATTAAAATTGGAAATTATGACTTCATAGAATACCTATTAGTCAACTCCAGTGGAATTGAGAAATATAATTATATTACTCAAAGCTATAGTGACAAGGTTGATAATTCGGGCAATAACGGTTCTGGATTTAAATACTTATCCTTTAGTGAAGTAAGCGATAGGGAGATACAGGATACCGTTATTTCTTATCGTTATATTATTAATCAAGCGGACTCATTGGAACACTTCTCATTTAGTGTAAATGCAAAATCAAAACAAGGTTCGGGCACCGGATACAATAATACTTACTCAATCTATGGTTTTGGCGCTTATGTTAATAGTCTTTATGTGGTTGATACCTTCCGTATTTACAATAATTATGTGGGTCGCGAAATTGGCCCAGAAACCATTACGGGCTATGACCTCTACCACGACCGCTACCTTTATGGCTCTTGTGTGCTCAATGATGCCTGTAGTGATGAGCAAACGCCATTTGCCTATATGGTGAATCAAACTTCGCGTGATAATCCGGAGAATCTTTCCTTTGTTCGTGGATGGAAAGCTCATAAAAATTTAAACGGTGAAGACGACTGGTATAAGTATATGGTAGATGTAAGCGAGAAGAGTGATGATTTATTTCATAACGATCTCCGTATTAATTTGGAAATAGGGGGGGGGGATAATCCCGATAGAATTTCTCAAATAAGTGGAGTAGAAATAGGAGATAAGTTTGCAGTAGTTGTCCTTGCCACGGAAAATAGACCTTCCTATTATGGTCTTTTACGAGTTATCGATGTGGTAGATGACGGCACCGCAGCCAATCAAGAGGATTATATAGAATTAGTCTACTACCGTTAATTTTTTTGCCTTTATAAGCTTGATTGCCAAATATTTATAAATTATAAAAATATTTATATTAACCCATACAACTATGCCAAGCCGCATTTATACCCTTTTGCTTTTTGTTCTATTGGCTCTGGCCGCCTGCAAGCCCGATCCGGTGGAGCCGCCTACTGAAAGTCAAATTATTATCTTGGCTGAACCTGACATCGATAAGGTATACCAAATAGGCGATACACTAAAGTTTGAAATTGAAATCAAGAATGGTACCATTGAACCTATATATGATATAGAGGTGTCATTGGCAGGGGACGAGAAGTTTAATTACATCACGGGTAGCTATAGTGATGCCGTGCATAATGAGGTTGGCACCAAATACTTATATAAACAAAAGGCTAGCCTGAATGAAAGGGACACCCTCATCCGCTTCAGCTATATTATTAACCAAGCAGATGCCATACAAAACGCACACTTTCTACTTACCACTTTTCATACCAATGACTATTATGATTACGTGTACAGTAAAGATTTCATGGTGCATAGCCTATATGCAGTAGATACCTTCCGCATTTACAATAATTATGTAGGCAGGGAGATAGGCCCTGAGACTATTACAGGCTATGACCTCTACCATACCCGCTATCTCTACGGTTCCTGCGTACTTAATGATGCTTGCAGCGATGAGCAAACGCCTTATGCCTTTATGGTAAACCAGACCTCCAGAGATAATCCGGAAAACCTCTCTTTTGTACATGGATGGAAAAGCCATAGTGAAGTAGGCGGACTTGGAGCCAGATACAATTACATGAAAGATGTAAGTGATTTTGATGATAGTCGCTTTATCAATAGAAGGACGATTTATGAGGAGCTTAGGTATTATGGAGACCCAGAAAGAATTTATCAGGTAAGCGATGTACAAGCAGGCGATAAATTTGTCATCCAGATATTTCCTCCAGGAGGTGCAGAAACAGATCTTGAGCGTTTGGGTCTTCTTCGAGTGATAGATATAGTAGACGATGGCACCGCAGCCAATCAAGCGGATTATATCGAGCTTGTACTTTATTGGTAGTATTGGTAAAATTTTGATTTATAATTAATATATCCAACCAGCTATGAAGAAATACCTATTGCTGTTTTGTCTATTCTTACTCTACTCTAAAGGCTATTCTCAGGCCAATAAAACCAAATACATTGCTGGTAGTAGCCGTATAAAGGTGGTGATAGAAAAAGTAGAGGTTCGGCAAAATCTGGGTACTGATAATTTCAATTTTTATGTAAATATAAATGGAGGAACAGATCGCATCTTGGGTGTTAATGGAAGCACTCCCGGTATTTTTACATCCCGAAGAACCAATAGTATATCAGGAATTGCTGCCTTACCCCTTACTCTTTATGAACATAATTATACCAACCAATTACCTGAGAAAATAACCATTTATGCTTATGGTTATCGTAAAAATTGTTTTGCACGAGGAGGGGATTCTAATGGTTCGGATTCCAATTATAAATCGGAATGTTATTGTGGTGATTTAGGACTTAGATGCGAAGAATACGATGATGATTACAGGGTGCCTGCAACAGGGTATCAACTGAAAGATATTAATTTTAAAGAAATGGCCACATTGCCTACTCCGGGTGAGTGGCAAACCGGGAGTTTTGATTTAGGAAGTACTTACCGCATTCACTATAAATGGATGTGGACACCACCTACTGTCACCGAAATAAAATTCGATCCGGCCTACCCTTCAATAGAAGGTAATAGACTCTCTAGCATCAACCTGTGTGCCGACAAAAATGTATTTGCTATTGCCAAAGACGCTAATGTGAGCAATGCTAAGTACAATACAGAAGACCTTACGTATAAATGGTTTTATCAAGTAGATGGAGGGAGCTGGCGTTCCATCTCTGCTGCCTATGTAGAAAAAACAGGTAGCCTAAGTGATAATACTACCATTCTATTAAAAAACTATCCGCCAACTGCCCCGAGCGGTGCCAGTTATAAAACCATGAATTTTAAGGTGGAAATCCATGGGCCGCATGCAGGCCCTTTAAATAGTCTAATTTCTAGTTCGGCAACTATTTATCCGGCTACTTCTACCATGGAGCATAATTTCCAAACTCATGGTACTACTTATACTTCTGCTAGTGATCTTATTCACGCGAATGACTACCTCAAAATCACTAATAGTAATGATAAGGGAAGCAATAATGGCAAATTGCAAATCCTGAAAATGGATGGGCATAAAAGGCATGTGATAAATCTTGTTCGCTACCAAGATGAATTTGATGAAAATGGTATACTTATAATGAATAGTACGCAAACCACTTCTACTATTCAATATGATACAACCATAAATTTTGTAGTAAAGGGTGACACGATACCCAAAACCCTTACGATAACGAAAGAGCAATTTGACCCATATACGGGATTAGCTCCTGGTCGATATTCTATCCGTTATCTCAATTACTTTGAACCTTCTTTGGGAACATGGCCTAATGATAAAATCGAAGAAATGTGTACCGGAAATGCCTTTTTCTGGATCAAGGAGCCACTTTATGCGCTTAGTCCTTCGGCTTCTTCTCCTAAAAAAACCAATGGTACCTATAATTCTAATTATGAGATTAGCTGCCATGGAGCGGCAGATGCCAGTATACGGGTTTCTTTTCCAAGCAATGGCGGAGGAATAGGGCAAAAATCCATTTATCTTCAACGGCTTAATGCCAAAAGTGCTTATGAAGCTGTTAGCTGCGATGCCAGTACCAGTAATGGAGTTACCACTTTAAGTAATCTGGCCCCCGGTACCTATAGGGTACAAGTAATAGATGAAGTCAATAATGAGAAGTTTAGCTCAAATATAACTATCTATCAACCCGATCTGCTAAAGGCTAGCTTATTTCTTCCTGAGACTAAACAAGGTAATGGAAATACGTATCATACTACCTGTTATAATGCTGATACTGTAATTCGTGTGAAAGTAGAAGGCGGTAATGGCATACGTACGGTCAAACTTAATCGTTGGGATGGAAGCAAATGGGTATTGCAGGGTACACAAAATGTAGCATCCACGGCCTCCTATGCCAACTTTTCTGTTACTCCTATTGGGCTGGTGCGCTATCAGGTACTGGTAAGCGACCAAATGAATTGTAGTATAAGCCCCATAGAAACTGAATTGCGCGGGCCGGAAAGTGCCTTAAACTACTCAGGGGGTACTAAGTCCAATTATAATACGTATAATGTTTCGGCTTATGAGGCTCGAGACGGAAGCATTAGTTTCACCCTTTCTGGTGGCGTGGGGGGCTATAGCACTTTGGCTAATGGTGCTAGCGTAGAGATTATTAATAATTCGTCAGTAACCAAGCCCACGGTAAGTGTGTCCAATAATGAGCTTACCGTTACCAATATCCAAGCCAATAAAGGGGACACTAAACTTCAGTATGTTTTCAAAGTAAAAGATGAGCTAGGTTGTGTTATGACTATACCCAAAACTGGTCATATTGAATTTAATTTTCCTCCAAAACTGATAGGCAGCCATACAATCACAGGAAAATATGGCTACGTACCCAAAACCGTAGATGACACCACTTACCATGCCGCCTGTGCTAATGAAAAACTATCTGTAACTGTAACTATCAAGGGAGGTATTTCGGGAGCCTATTTGCAATTATATCAGAATGATACACCTAAAGGAGATTCTGTATATGTAACTTATAATAACATAACAGGAAATGGGTATACTTTTACAAATCTTTCGGCTGGAAAGTATTCCTATACCATTACCGATCGATATAAGGTACGATACTCCTCTTCAAGTTTTAGAATTAATACGCCCGAGACTCCCCTGAGCATCAGCAATATAATGATAAGCACCAAGCCCAATGGCTATAGGGTATCCTGTAGCGGAGCTTCCGATGCTGAAATCAAAGCGGTAGTGAAAGGGGGAGTAGGAAACAGAACGTTTTTGCTCAATGGTTCATCCTCATATACCCCCAGCTTTAGAGGAGATACCGTGGTGTACAATAATCTACCCTATATAAGTAATGGTTATTATCTAAAATATAGAATATCAGTTGAGGACGAATTGGGGTGTTCTGTTAGTACACCAATCAGTGAATCTATTACCCCGCCCGATCCTGTAAGAATTGTCACATTTAATCCCAACAATACGAACCGCTATGGAAGCAATTACTATATCAGGTGTGGCAGAGAAGCATACGTTACCTTTACCATGGATTTAGGAAGTTATGAGTACGTGAAAGTAGGTCTCTTTAAAAATGGGGCGGCAAGTCCCCTAGATACTTTTGGAATTACTCCCTCGGGATTTAGTTATAATCCTACATTTCAATCTATCAATCTTGAGCCGGGTTCGTATGAATTAAAGGTAATCGCGGTACCTTCTGTTTACTCCTCCTGTGCACTCCCAAGTAGTAAAACCTTTTACTTACTAGCTCCGAAAGAATCTCTTAAAATTGAAAATAGCCGAACTGTGGTCTCAACTGATCCTCTATACCATGTAAGCTGCCGCGATGGGGCCGATGGGGAAATAGTAGTTAGTTCTAGTGGTGGTTGGGAAAAAGATTCACCCGGAAATACAGACACCCAATATATATTGTACAAACGCACAGGAAGCACCACTTGGACAAGTATAGATACTGCCTTCACTGCTAATCCGCGCTTTAGTGGCTTAGCGGCTCTTGATGCCAACGAGCAAATCCTTACCTACAAAGTAGCTGTGGTAGAAAAGCATATTGTAACACAATGTATTGTAGAAACCCCCGTAATCACCTTAAATGCGCCACCTGCTTTTAGCGCTAGTCTTACTTTATCGGATTATAGCGGATATGCCGTGAGCTGTCCGGGAGGCAACGATGGTTCCATTACCCTTAGCGCCAGCGGAGGAACGGGAAGATTTGATTACCGACTATCCGGCTATACATTAAGTAATGGAGTGTATTCGGCCCTGCCATCAGCCAGTTTCCAACTGCTCAATACAAGTAACACAAGCCATACTTTCTCTGGTTTACGTGCAAGAACCCAACAAAACCAAAGCATTTATTATACCGCAACTGTTACCGATGACTTGGGCTGTGTAAGAAGTTCCACAGAATATTTTACGCTAAGCCAACCCGAGGCCATACAATTAGGTGCGCCTTCCTTTGATGAAGGGGTGGTAGTGGGCACTTTGGTTCCTTATCATTTCATCTGCGGTGCCGAGCTAACAAACGCCTCCTTTGAAATAACGGGGGGCCGCTATCCCATTACCCTCACTTTGTCCAACCCATACGGATATTCGGTGGCCAAGGAAATGCTAGCCGCAGGCGCTATCACTTTTCAAGATCTAGATACAGGGAGGTATACCTTACGGGTAAGCCAGCAGCCCAATGGAATTGCTTGTTCGGTAAGTCCATTGACCTTTAGCTTGTCACGCCCTAAAGAAGAGCTGTCGGTAAGTATTGCTTCACCCACTAAATTGGGCTCAGCGTATCAGGTGAGCTGCCGCAATGGGAGCGATGGAGTAATCGCAGTACAAGAGTCCGGTGGTTGGCAAGCCGAAATGCCCCATGCAAGCACCTTGCAGTATACTTTATTGAAAAATGAGGGCAATGGATATGCCGAAGCGAGCTTACATCCTTTCAATACAGGTACGCATTCTTTTAACAATATTCCGGCTCTTACAGGCTCAGGACAAACAATTCTGTACAAAGTCAGGATAAAGGAGACGTTTGATGGCAGTATCTGTGTACGAGAGTCTAACGAAATCAGTCTGTCGGCACCCGAACTATTGAACCTTTCAGCACTTCAAATGAAAACCTATGGCCAAGGCTATGAGCTCAGTTGCTATGGTGCCAGCGATGCCGAATTGCAAGTAGAGGCTTTGGGCGGATTGGCCCCTTATCAATTCAACCTATTGGCCTATGTGCAGTCTTCTGGAGGTGCTTACACAGGTGCATCGGAAAACCTGACACAGGTGAAGAAAGTAGTAGAAGGCTCAAAAGTCACTTTTACGAGTATCAAGGGACATAATTCCCAACAGAAACAGCTCTTTTACAAAGTACAGGTAAGCGATGCTCTCGGTTGTACCTACACCACTTCTTCGTTTAGGAGTTTGTACGAACCCGAGCCTATTGTTCTAGGAGCACCTGCATTTAGCACAGAGGTAGAAACTATCAACGGAAATCATTTTCTTCAGTGTGAAGAAGCTTCGGCCTCAGTAGCCTTTGCTGTCAGCGGAGGGCATTATCCCATGAAACTCCGACTGTACAATACGGCCATAGCCTATACGCAAAGCGTGGAGCTTGCTTCGCCCGGATTAGCTGAATTTCATGATCTTACGCGCGATTCGGGAGATTTCTACCGATTGGAAGTAGTGGATGATATTTTTGCCTGTGCTTTTCCCACTACGCATTTCCGACTGAAACAGGCGGAACAAGAATTGGTACTGCAAGTAGATCCCTTGGAAAAAAATACCGTTTTCCATGTTTCCTGCCCTGAGGCAGCCGATGGGATTGTTCGTCTACTTCCGGAAGGTGGATGGCAAGCCGAGTTTCCTACCGAAACGGTAATGAGTTACACTTTGTATCACTTTGTGCAGGGCGACTGGAAACCTCATGCTTCTGTTTATGAGAGAGGAGGTTTTGAAAATTTGGCCGCCTTGGATAGTGTAGGGAATACCATCCGCTACTTGGTTCGTGCTGAGGAAAACTATTTAGGAAGCATCTGTTCCGTTAGTAGCCAAGAGTTTCATTTGCAAGCACCCGATGCCTTACAAATTGCCGCATGGGAAGTATCCGATGCCAATGGATATAGTCTACATTGTTTTGAATCAGAAGATGGAAGTATTGCTGTACAAACCCAAGGGGGAGTATTCCCACAATATGTGAAATTACGAAGAGATGGACAGCTCATTGCCGAGCAGCGTTTAGCCTCGGAAGCCGAAAGAAGGCATATCTTCTCAGGCTTGTCCATCGGAACCTATGTGCTAGAAGTATCCGATACCCTGCTGGGCGGAGAGGCTTGCCCATTGGTCTTTGAAGAGAATATTACACTTACCCAGCCTAGTCCGCTCATGGTATCATTGGCTTCTCAAGATTCACTTCGTCATCCTCTGTGTACAGGAAGCAATGATGGCTACCTAAGGGTGGCGTTCTCTGGAGGAGTTGCGCTGGAAAATGGAGATTACCTAGTTCGCTTGTACAGGGAAAATGTATTGCTTACCGAGCAAGAAGCCGATCAAGAGGCCTTGCTGACCATGCTAACAAGTGGAGACTACTCCGTGGAAATAGAGGACAGAAATGGCTGCATCACTACCTTATCAAGCATACAGCTTGAAGATCCTTCGCTTTTGGAAATTGAGGCTATTGAGGTGAGGCCACCAAGTTGTGATGGAGGAAGCAATGGAGAAATCACGGTACGGGTCATTGGGGGTACCCCATGGGATGGCCAAATATATGATATTGCCCTTTGGGAAAAAGGAACGCAAGATACACTCCTGTTGAGAGGGAGTTCCGTCACATTCAGTAATCTGGAGCAGAAGGTATACGGTATTGAAGTAAAAGACCGCCAAAACTGCTTGGTCCTTACCGAGCAAGAAATCCTTCCTCGTCCTGATCCTTTGCTTTTACTCCCCCATACTACGCAATTATCTACCTGCCCCTCTACCCAAGACGGAGCCTTGGTGGTGGAAGCCGTGGGCGGTGATGGCCCCTATCTTTTCAGTACCGATGGCGCTAACTATGTAGCGGGCAATGTTTCTGATAAACTCTTTCAGTGGCAAGGACTTACTGGGGGAAGAAGCTATACCTTTTACGTGAAGGACGCCAACTACAGGGAAGAAGACCATGAGGCATGCATCGTTCCTTATGATTTTTACCTTCCTCGTACCGATTCTCTTTATGTTAGTTTTGATGTCCAGCATGTCAGCTGCAAAGGGGGCACGGATGGACAAATTATAGCACGACCCGGCAGGGGCAATGATCAAGATCCGGCTAATTTTGTTTTTACATGGATGAACCTGCATACGGGTAGGCGTTTGTCTGCCCAAACGCACCAATTAACTGAAATAGGGGTAGGAGAATATCGTGTATCCTATTATCATAAAGATTATCCCACATGCGTGAGTGGCGGGGTGATTGTAGCAGTCAATGAGCCTTCTCAGGATTTTGCCATCACTCAGGTAGAAACCTTTGCGCCAACTTGTGGAAATGTGGCAAGTGGATGGGCACATATCCGTACAGAAGGCGGTTGGTTGGCTACCTCTTATCAATACAGCCTTGACGGAAGTGCCTACCGCAGGGCGCGATTAGAATCCGGTCTTCTCTATATTCCCGGACTGACTCCGGGGAATCATGCGCTTAGCATCCGGGGCTTGCATCAAGAATCTACCGTGCAAGCATATTGTGAGAGCGAAGTTAGCCTAAGTGTCCCTCGGGGCAGCTACGCCATTACGCTTGCGAATACCCAAGCAGTTTCCTGCGCAGGCACAAACAATGGAAGTTTTCAGCTAAACAGCCCTCTACCCGATAATATCTTCTATGTACAAAATTCAGAAGGAGATATACAAAGTAATACTACCGGATACTTCTCGGGACTTGGGTCGGGTAATTACACCACTTGGGCTGAGCAATCAGGTCATTTGGGTCTTGGCTGCCAAAGTGATACACTAGCCATATCTATAGGCTCACCTGAAGTTCTTTCTTTTGCCAGCCTTTCTGCCACTCCTTCTTCAGTCTGTCATCCTGACGGTCGAATTCAAGTGCAGGGGCAAGGAGGTACACCTTCTTATCAACTTCTAATCAGTAACCTATCCGGTGAAGTGTTTGGGGATACTGATTTGCCCGCAGGGCAGTATTGGGTGAGGCTTACAGATGCTAATCTGTGCTCCATTGATAGTTTGGTTACCATTGGCACACTTTCAGAATTGAACCTTTCCACTCAAGTAGAAAATGAATATTGTGGGCAAGGTCAAGGCAGGCTTGAAGTAATAGCCGAAGGAGGCGAAGGCCCATATACCTATTACCTAAGCAATGAAGCTGCTGCCAATCCGGTGTGGGAAGGCTTAGGTGCCGGCCAGTATTCTATTCGGGTGGTCGATCAAAGAGGATGTTCTAAAGAGCAGATGATTTGGGTAAGAAATGAGAATACCCTTAGCATGGAAATTAGCGATGTGCTAGCTGCCTCTTGCGGACAGGCCAATGGTGAGGCGCGCATAAACGTGTCGGGTGGATTTGCTCCGTATCGGATTATCCTTCCCGATGGAAGTGAAAGCACCCAAGAAGAACAAATTGTATCCGGCTTGTTGTCAGGAATATATGAGATAGCAGTAGAAGACGCCAAAGGCTGTAGGCTGAGTCAAATACTGGCTATTAGCGATAAGGAAGGCCCTGAGATTATCTCGGTAAAACTTATGGAGACCTATTGTGGACTTGCCTTGGGCGAGATTCAACTTCAGGTAGCAGGCGGAACGCCTCCATATGCCTATCGGTGGTCGGATTCTGATGAATCTACTGATAATCGTAGTCAATTGAGTGCTGGAAACTACTCCGTATTAATTACTGACAGTAGGGGATGTCAGGCAAGTGCCAGCTATGAAATTCAAGAATCGGTAGAAAGTATACAAACAAATGCATCTATATCGGAAGCAAACTGCGGAATCGCCAATGGAAGTATTCAAGTAGATGTCCAAGGAGGATTCCCACCCTATCAGTATCAATGGGAGGGCCCTTCTGATATGAGTGAAACGGAATCACATTCATTAGTAGCGGGTGAATATACACTTACCTTAACAGATGCTAAAGGATGTAGCCAAACCCGTATTTATGAAGTAGGAGAAAAATCGGATCCAAGTGCTGTTCTTATCAGCCAAAGTCATTCAATTGAAGGTTTTCCAACGGGAAACATTGTCGTTAAGGCACAAGAAGGTTTTGGCTCATATAGGTATCTTTGGAGTAATGCACCCAACCTGAATCAAGCTTTTGCCAATGACCTGAGACCCGGAAACTACTGGGTGTTGGTACAAGATGCCGGGCAATGCACTAGCGACACCCTGAAAGTAACCATAGAATCGGTAGCAAGCACCTTGTCGCTACAGGCTACAATCGGGCAATTGCCTGCTTGCCCCGATGCCACCGATGGCAAGGTGACCCTACTGGCTTCGGGAGGCACTCCACCGTATCGCTTTTATCTGAATGACAAGAGCCAAAGTGCACTCCCTTCCTTTCAAACCTTGTCTGAAGGCACGTATGTATTTGGAGTAGAGGATGCTATTGGCGTAAGTCGAGAGCAAACGCTACACTTAGCGGCACTACCAAACTTGGAGCTTGACGTATTCTCCGAAATCCATCCAAGCTGTTATGAAGCCCATAATGGTTATCTAGAGGTAAAGGCAAGAGGAGGAGATGGAAACTATACCTACGAATGGTCAACAGGCGATACGAGGGAATCTATTAGCGATCTTCCTGCCGGAGCGTATTCCGTGACGGTAAGAGGAAGAGGTGGTTGTTCGGTAAGCCAAAGTTTTACTTTGGAGGAACCGGAAACCCTATCTCCAGAGGTCGTTCAAATTACTTCACCTACCTGCGTGGGTGCAAATGATGGTATACTAGAAATAGTAGCAAAAGGGGGAACGGGTCCTTATACTTACCTTTGGGCCACAGGAGAACAGGGAAAAAGAAGGCAAAACCTTGCAGCAGGTACGTATGCGCTCACTATTAAGGATGCTCAAGGCTGTGAATGGGTAGAAGAAATAGCCTTGCCGGAAAAACCATCAATTACGGTGGAAGCCGTATTTGTTCAGCCGCCTTCTTGTATGGGAGGAAACGATGGAAGTATACGTATTTCCGTACAAAATGCGCGTGATCCGCTTATTCGTTGGAGCGGAGGACAAGTAGGACTTACCGCCAGAGGGCTTGCTGCTGGAGCTCATACCGTGGTAGTACTAGATGCCGATGGCTGTACTTCTGAACACACCTTTGCTCTTGACGAACCTCAAGAAATCCGTATTGACACACAAAGCCTAGTGCATAATTCTTGTTATGGAGGAGCAGAGGGGGAAATACACTTGACCCTTAGCGGAGGGACAGCGCCTTATTCGTATCTATGGAACAATGGGGCAAATTCCGCTACTTTATCTGCCTTGAAGGCAGGTACTTATCAAGTAAAAGTGCGTGATGCCAAGGGCTGCACACAAAATGCAACTTTTACAATAAAAGAGAGCCTTCCTATTCAAGTGAATAAAAGCGAAACCCAAGCAGTTTCTTGTGCCAATGCCTGTGACGGAGCCGTGGATTTACAGGTCTCAGGAGGAAGTGGTTCGCTACAAGTACTATGGCCGGATGGTTTCATAGGTACTAAAAGGGAAGGGCTTTGTGCAGGCAGCTATTGGGTAAATATTCGGGATACAGCCGCATGCTCTTTTTCTTACCAAGTGGTGATCACAGAGCCTAAGCCACTGTTGGCAGAAGTTTCTTCCATTAAAACCACAAGTTGTTTTGGTGCATCTGATGGTGCCTTACAACTTGTAGTCTCTGGAGGAACACAGCCTTATACCTACCAATGGAACAATGGGGCAAGCACACAGCACCTCGAAAATATCCCTTCCGGTCAATATTCGGTTGTGGTGAGCGATGCAAATGGGTGTACACTAAAGCGGACATTTACGGTTCCATCCCATAATGCTCTTTCACTGGCATCCATTCAAGAAACCAATCCTAGCTGCTATTTGGGGGCGGATGGAAGCATAGAGTTGGTGGTGTCTGGCGGAGTATTACCTTATCAGTACCAATGGAATACCGGAGCAAGCACCTCTCGGATCTACGAATTGAGCGCAGGGATATACAGTGTGTCCGTTACCGATGCCAATGGCTGTATACTTTCCTCGCAATTTGAATTAGACTTCCCTCAACCTGTTATAATAGAAGGAGTTCCTCGCAGTGTGGAACTATGTGCTGGTGGTGAAGTAGAAATAGATGCCGGAAACTGGAGCAGTTATTCTTGGACTTCCACCAGAGGTTTCCAAAGTAATCAACGGATGGTGCAGCTTAGCGAGCCCGCTATCTATCAGCTTACCGTGTTTAACTCAAGAGGCTGTTCCGATACCCAAGCCATTGAGGTGACAGTAGAAGGCGATGCGATTGATGCCGATTTTCTGGTAATGAGCGAGGCAATAGTAGGCGATACTTTAGTATTGGTGGATATTACATGGCCACTGCCTGACAGCGTAATGTGGTATATCCCAGAAGGAGCAGAATTACTTAGAACCCTTGATTATCGGGCAGAGCTTTTGTTCCATACTGCAGGATCTTATCCGGTACGAATGCGTGCCTACACTGAAGGTTGTTTGGGTGAAGAGGAAAAACAAATTCTTGTAAGCACCCAACAAAGCCGAGCAAATGCGGAAGAACGCAGTTCACGTGATCAAGTAGCCATAAGTCAATCCATACTTTACCCTAATCCCAACCGGGGGAAATTTGCCTTGGACGTAGTCCTCTCAACTAAAGGAGAGGTTGTAGTGGAAGTATTCAATCTTTTACATGGCAATCCTATTGCCCGCATGCGGGATGAAAAAGTAGAAAGAAAAGTATTTGAATTTGATATCCCCAACCTGAAATCGGGTATGTACCTCATTCAGATTACTACCAAAGATGAAATTAAAATGCTTCGGTTTATTGTCCAATAAATGATGGTTCCAAGAAAGTTTATATACCGATTAGTTCTCCTGAGCCTTTTTATATTCAGTTTTAGGGTCATTTTTGCCCAAACGTATACCGAAGATGCCTCATGGGCAATTCCCGCGCTCTCGGCAGAAGCATGCCATTGGGTAGATTTTAATAATGATGGCCTTGCAGACTTACTTATTGCCGGGCGAAACAGTACTAATGATGCAGTAATTAAGATATATCGAAACGATGGCAATGGACTCACCGATGTCAGCACGGGAATCACAAACCTTACTACGGTTAGGATAGCCTTGTATGACTGGGATCGTGATGGTGACATCGACTGGGCTGTAAGCGGATATGACGCAGAAGATGTTCCACAAGCTCTATTTTACCGAAATGAGGGAGGCTTTAACTTTTCCTTAGAGTCGTTTGAGGTGGAAGCACACGTAAATGGTGACTGGGTATTTATGTCCGTCAATGCGGATGCATACATTGATTTGGTCGTTTCCGGACTCAATACCTTGGGACAACGGGCTACACAAGTGTACCTCGGAACAGAAAGCGGGTTTTCTTTGAGTGACATTAGCCTTCCACAGGCATCAGGCTCAACGTTTACCGTATTTGATTTTGATGTTGATGGATGGGACGATTTGGCCATGGCAGGTATTAATCAGTCAGGAAATCGTTTTACTAAAATCTTTAGAAATACCAATGGCACAGGCTTCTCCGATATTTTAGCCAATGCGTTGCCTTCACTGGCTTTTGCCCAGCTACAAACTGCCCATATAAACAATGATCCAAATCCTGATTTGGTCATACAAGGCAACGATGCCCTTGGCGAGATATATCAGCAAGTGTTTATTAACGATAATGGCGTTTTTTCGGCCCTTGCATTTGATTTTGGAAACCTAAGTTCAGGAGATATACAAGTAGGCGATTTGAATAACGATGGCTGGGATGATTTGATTTTCGCAGGCCTTGATGAAAGTAATCAATACCAAACCCTAGTTTGGATAAACAATCAAGACAATACCTTTCAAAATCTGGCTCACGACATACCCGGCATAGCTGAAGGAAAAGTAAGGCTTATTGATTTGAATGAGGATGGTTCCTTAGATGTATATATTTCAGGCTTATCGGATGTTTTACCTGGAAGCCCCTTAATTGCAGGACTTTATGAAGCAGCTGATATTTTAGCAAATTCCGCTCCTCAAGTACCACAAAATTTGCAATCAAGCTATTCGCAAGATACACTCTATTTATCATGGGATGCACCAACTGATGATACCAGTCTTCAGCTGAGCTATCGCGTGTATGTGGGTGAGGCAAGTGAAGA
This sequence comes from Shiella aurantiaca, assembly GCA_030412945.1. Taxonomy (GTDB): domain Bacteria; phylum Bacteroidota; class Bacteroidia; order Cytophagales; family Cyclobacteriaceae; genus Shiella; species Shiella aurantiaca. The sequence continues at coordinate 34,726 of JAUHJS010000001.1, forward strand.
ACAGCAAGTATGGCCTGCTCACGCTATTATTTCTTCTGGAAAACCTTTGATTGTTTCAACATCGCTCAATTTATCTAGAAATAGCCTTAAAATCTCAGGTTTATCTGAAGGTAACTATTTTTGGGGTGTTCAAGCCTTTGACAAAGGGTTGAAGAATTCCTCATTCTCCACAGAAGCCACCACCACCATTTGCTACCCTGTTAAGGTGTCAAATGATACTGCCATTTGTATAAACGAAACACTCAACCTTTCCGTAGGAAGTGCACCCGACCAAGTAACATGGTTTTCCAGAAACAATGGTGAAATAGAGAGTGGTTTTGACTTGAGTTATGTAATTACCGAAGAAGACTCTCTTTATGTGGAAATCGATAAGGAGTATGGTTGTACGGTTTCTTCGGGTTTTAATATCAGTCTGTTGGTTCTACCTTCTTTCAGCCTCGGCAGCGATACGGCCATCTGCTATCAAGAATACCTGAACCTCGACTTGGGCGAAGGCTGGGCTTCCGTAAACTGGTATTCCAAGGCCCACGGCCTCTTGGCCGAAGGCAGCAGCCAGTTGGCCTTTCAGGTGCTGGAAGCCGATACCCTCTGGGCGGAAGTCTTCAATGAAAACGGTTGTGTAAACTACGATACGCTCAATATTGGCCTTTTGGAACTGCCGGCTTTCAGCCTTGGTAGTGATACGGCCATCTGTTATCAAGAATACCTGAACCTCGACTTGGGAGAGGGCTGGGCTTCGGTCAACTGGTATTCCAAAGCCCAAGGCCTCTTGGCCGAAGGCAGCAGCCAGTTGGCATATCAGGTGCTGGAAGCCGATACCCTCTGGGCGGAAGTCTTCAATGAAAATGGTTGCGTAAACTACGATACGCTCAATATCGGACTTCTTAATTTGCCCGCTTTCAGCCTTGGTAGTGATACGGCCATCTGTTATCAAGAATACCTGAACCTCGACTTGGGCGAGGGATGGGCTTCGGTCAACTGGTATTCCAAAGCCCAAGGCCTTTTGGCCGAAGGGAGCAGCCAATTGGCCTTTCTGGTGCTGGAAGCTGATACCATTTGGGCGGAAGTCTTCAATGAAAATGGTTGCGTAAACTACGATACCCTCAATATTGGCCTTTTGGAACTGCCGGCTTTCAGCCTTGGTAGTGATACGGCCATCTGCTATCAAGAATACCTGAACCTCGACTTGGGCGAAGGCTGGGCTTCCATAAACTGGTATTCCAAGGCCCACGGCCTCTTGGCCGAAGGAAGCAGCCAACTGGCCTATCAGGTACTAGAAGCTGATACCATTTGGGCGGAAGTCTTCAATGAAAATGGTTGCGTAAACTACGATACGCTTAATATCGCATTGTTGGAACTGCCCGCTTTCAGCCTTGGCAGCGATACGGCCATCTGTTATCAAGAATACCTGAATCTCGACTTGGGCGATGGCTGGGCTTCGGTCAACTGGTATTCCAAAGCCCAAGGCCTTTTGGCCGAAGGGAGTAGCCAATTGGCTTACAAGGTACTGGCAGCCGATACCCTCTGGGCGGAAGTCTTCAATGAAAATGGTTGCGTAAACTACGACACGCTCAATATCGGACTTCTTAATTTGCCCGCTTTCAGCCTCGGCAGCGATACGGCCATCTGCTATCAAGAATACCTGAACCTCGACTTGGGAGAGGGCTGGGCTTCGGTCAACTGGTATTCCAAGGCCCACGGCCTCTTGGCCGAAGGCAGCAGCCAGTTGGCCTTTCAGGTGCTGGAAGCCGATACCCTCTGGGCGGAAGTCTTCAATGAAAACGGTTGTGTAAACTACGATACGCTCAATATCGGACTTCTTAATTTGCCCGCTTTCAGCCTCGGCAGCGATACAGCCATCTGTTATCAAGAATACCTGAACCTCGACTTGGGCGAGGGATGGGCCTCGGTCAACTGGTATTCCAAAGCCCAAGGCCTTTTGGCCGAAGGGAGCAGCCAATTGGCCTATCAGGTGCTGGCAGCTGATACCCTCTGGGCGGAAGTATTCAATGCAAATGGTTGCGTAAACTACGATACGCTCAATATCGGACTTCTTAATTTGCCCGCTTTCAGCCTTGGCAGCGATACGGCCATCTGTTATCAAGAATACCTGAACTTCGACTTGGGCGAGGGCTGGGCTTCGGTCAACTGGTATTCCAAAGCCCAAGGTCTTTTGGGCGAAGGGAGTAGCCAATTGGCCTATCAGGTGCTGGCAGCCGATACCCTCTGGGCGGAAGTCTTCAATGAAAATGGTTGCGTAAACTACGATACGCTCAATATCGCCTTGTTGGAACTGCCCGCTTTCAGCCTTGGCAGCGATACGGCCATCTGCTATCAAGAATACCTGAACCTCGACTTGGGCGAGGGATGGGCTTCGGTCAACTGGTATTCCAAAGCCCAAGGCCTCTTGGCCGAAGGCAGCAGCCAATTGGCCTATCAGGTGCTGGCAGCTGATACCCTCTGGGCGGAAGTCTTCAATGAAAATGGTTGCGTAAACTACGATACGCTCAATATCGGACTTCTTAATTTGCCCGCTTTCAGCCTTGGCAGTGATAGAGAAACATGTATGTACGATGAGCTGTTTTTAGAAGTAGGTACAGGTTGGAAGTCAGCTACTTGGTTGTCGTCTCAGCAAGGAATAATTGAGGCTAAAAATTGGTATACCGATTACAAAGTAATGGGTAATGATACCCTCCGGGTAGAAGTGATTTCCAAAGACAATTGTGTCAACTCAGATACCCTACTCGTGCTGGCAAATCCCCTTCCCAGTTTTGATTTGGGAGAAGATAAGGAAATATGCATAGGTGATTCCCTTCAATTAAGCCTAACAGCGGCTACACATCTTATTCAGAATACCCTTTGGACAAGTAAAGCAAATGGTGATTTCTCTCAAGACAATTATCAGGTGACACTTTCCATTACAAGCACCGATACCTTGTTGGTAACCCGAACTGATACCAAAGGGTGTAACTATGCTGATAGTCTTATCATTCTTGCACTGGAATTGCCTGAACCTAATTTAGGAAGCGATAGGAACGTATGTGAAGGCGAGACCATATATATAAACGAAACCGGAAATTGGCCGCAAACCAAATGGTTTGATGCATCTGGTCAAATCCTTCAGGAAAATGCTCCTACCTTAGTGTGGAACGCCATTAGTAGTGCGCATATTTCTATCGAAGTACAGGATGATAAAGAATGCTCCGCCCGCGACACGGTATTTCTAAAAGTAAATCCACTGCCCCAGTTTTCTCTAGGACAAGATACCCTTATCTGTTTTCAGGATGTGCTAATTCCATCGCTTGTCGACACATGGGACAAAGTAGAATGGAGAAACTCTACAGAGGATATCCTATCCGAAAATCCATCATTTCCGTGGACTATTGTTTCCGATACCTTACTCCGAGCCAGGGTGTACAATGAATTTGCCTGTTCCTTTGAAGATACCCTTCAAGTAACCATGCATAGGCCCTTTCCCAGTCATGCCGGAGAAGATGCACTTATTTGCCAAGGGGAAAGCGTGCAAATAGGAATGAATAACCCCTCATCCACCGAATTGGAATTCCTTTGGTTTCCTGACTATAATTTATCTGCCAGTAATGCCTCTCAGGTAGTAGCAAGTCCTGAGCAAAGTACTTGGTACTATTTACAAGTAAAAGATACGTATGGATGCTTCAGCATCGACTCGGTACAGGTTCTAGTGAATCCCTATTCAAAGGTAGAGGCTGGTTTCGATCGCGAGATTTGTGTGGGAGAAGGGACTGTTTTAGGGGCTTCTCCTACGGCATCAGGCGCTATTTTACCTTATACCTATCAATGGTACCCTCAAGACCAGCTGCTAGACCCATTTGTGGCCAATCCGGTAGCAACACCTACCGAAACAACCGAATATTGGGTAAAAGTATTTGCCGGAGATTGCTTTGCCGATAGTGCTTCCGTTCGGGTTATTGTTAACCCATTGCCTACAATATCGTCCTCAGCCGATACCACTATAGGGGCTGGAGATCAATTACAACTCTGGGCAGCCGGTGGAGAAGCGTATTATTGGGAACCTATTCAGGCCTTTAGCAACGCCCTCGTAAGCAATCCAATAGTCTCACCAAGAACTACCACTACGTACCAAGTAGAAGTTACCGATGTCAATGGATGTAAAGACAACCGACAGATTACGGTATTTGTCAAAAATCTACTTTTTATTCCTGAGCTGTTCAGCCCCAATGAAGATGGTGCCAACGATAGGTTTAGGATACAAGGTTATGGATTTCAAGAGCTTACACTTAGAGTGTTTGATACTTCTGGCCAATTAGTGTTTGAATCGCGTGAAGTGGAAGAAATTCTGAATCAAGGATGGGACGGCAAGTATCAAGGCAAGGCCTTACCCAACGGCAGCTATTATTGGCGCCTTGATGGACGCTACTTTGATGGCAGTCCTGTTACTTTCAACAACAAAAATACAGGCCTTATTCGCTTAATTCGATGAAAAGGACATTTACCTATATATTATCAGGACTATTGCTGCTAATGCCATTAGAAAATTGGGCACAGATTGCACCCATCATGCATTACGAGTCGTTTCTTCCTACTATTAATCCGGCACTTATTGGGCTGCATCAATCGCGCCCCTGGGTGGCGGTGGGCTATAGAAACCAAACACTTGCCCCTGGGGTGGAAAGCACGCAGAAAAGTTTCATGGGAGTCTATGCACTTCATAAAAAGGACAATACTACGCCTTGGGGCACACTAGCGGCCCAACTTTTTTCCGATCAAATAGGGGATTATAAAAGCTTTCAGCACAATGGAGCGGCACTTACCATGGCTACCAATTGGCCCATCACAGCGCATCAATGGTTGAGTTTTGGTATACGTACTTCTTGGGTAAGCCAGCAGTTTTCTACCTTACAGCTTTCCACGGAAAGTCAGTGGGTGGCCAATTATGGCTACAATGCTACTCTTGCCAATGGAGAAACAAGCCTTTCCGAATCCGCCAATTACCTAAGTATACAGCCGGGTGTAGCTTGGCGATTATATAACCTTCAAGGTCAAAACACAGCCACCTTAGGACTTTCCCTATCTAATGTTAACAGACCTATAAATAGAATAGGGGGGCAAGAGGCGGTAATTGCTAGGCAATGGAATGCATTTGCTGCTATGCGCTTGTTGGAACGTGGCCCATGGAGTTTCTCTCCCGAGGTGCTTTGGCAGCAACAGCAAACGGTATTCAGGCTAAATGGCGGGCTTCGTTCCACTTTCCATTTCACCAATGAAAATCCTTTTGATTTGGTAAAGAGCGGAGCCCTTCATATCATTAGCCGCTACACATCGGCCCGCAGCCTACAGGGAGTCTTACAACTGGAGCAACCAAGTTTTGTTTTGGGGGCAGCTTGGGAGTGGTCACTTCCTAGTCAGAAAGCCGTTCCGGGTTATGCCTTTGAACTTTTGCTTTCCTTCCGGATACCTGAAAAGAAAAACCGTATTCCTGCCAAGGATACCCAAACCATCAGCGATTATTCAGTAGGACAAATTCGCCAGTTTTATGCAAATCCTCCTACACCGACTAGAGAATCACCAACAAGCGAAAAGACCACATCTGAGGTTCAATCAAGCGATTCCGTGCTCGCCAATGCTCCGGCTATTCAATTCCAATTAAAGCGTGATTTCAAGTTCGGGTTTAATGATATCGACCTTAGTCCTGAGGCGAAGCTCTATCTAGATGAGCTTGCAGCACTTTTAAAAGCCAATGAGAGTTTGAGAATGGAAATTATTGGGCATACCGATGATCAAGGTACGGCCTCAGCTAATCGTAAGGTATCCTATCAACGGGCCAATAAAGTAATCGATTATTTGATTAGCGTGGGAATTGAGCCTAAGCGGCTAAAGGCGACCGCCAAAAGCGATGAGGAACCTTTATATCCGAACGATACCGAAGCCAATAGGGCCAGAAACAGAAGAGTAGAGTTTATCATTCATCAGTAAGTATTCTTTGAATTCAACAGGTATATATCGATTTATTGGCATATTGGGCATTTTCATGCTTAGTGTTTGGCGCATGCCTCTGTCGGCCCAGAACTTGGATCAAATCGGAAAAGGGGAGGCTTTTTCCCTTTCCGGTGGAGTATCTACCACCCAGATCGTGTATGCCGCCCAAGGACTGGAGCAAAGACGCGACCCCTACAGTTATTTCATAAATGGAAATCTAGCCTTATCTATTTATGGACTTAGCATGCCTTTTTCTTTCTCCTATTCCAATCAAAATGCAGCTTTTCAGCAGCCCTTTAACCAATACGGATTAAGCCCTACCTACAAAGGCTGGACAGCCCATTTGGGTTATCGAAGCATGACATTTTCCCCTTATACACTTAATGGACATATTTTTCTGGGTACAGGGCTCGAATACCAATCCACCGGAGCATGGAAATTCAGTGCCATGTACGGTCGCCTGCAAAAGGAAGTAGTATATGACTCTACACAATTGGATGCACAAGCTGCTTTTCGCAGAATGGGCTATGGACTAAAAACGGCCTATCAGAAAGACCGCTCCTTGGTAGAGTTTGTCATCTTTGGGGCGGAAGACCAAATGGGAACCATGAACTATCTCCCTACAGACAACTCCTTAATGCCCATGCAAAACCTCGTGATTGGCCTTAATGCCTCCCAAACCTTGGGTCGAGTGGCAATACGGGGAGAATATGCCAATAGTGCCTTGGTTCGCGATACACGGGCAAAGGATTTTCGGCCAAGTGTAAGCAACCTGCAAGATTACCTGACACCCATCTACCAGCGCAAGGTATCGTCTAGCTATTACGATGCCCTTAAGCTCAATGCCACCTATCAGGGAGCATGGTTTCAAGTAGGCCTGGGCTATGAACGCATCGACCCCGAATACCAAACCCTCGGTGCCTATTATTTTGCCAACGACTTAGAAAACATGAAACTGAATACCGCTTTCCGTTTGTTCCAACAAAAGCTGAATGTATCGGTAAACACAGGCCTTCAAAAGAATAACCTAAAGGGGGACAAATCCCAAGAAATGGAACGCTGGGTGGGGGCGGCCAATTTGAGCTATGCCGCCAGTGCCAAGCTAAACCTAAGTGGTTCCTATTCTAACTTCCAAACCTTTACCCGTATTCGCTCCGTTTTCGAGACTTTGAATCAAACTACGCCTTACGATAACCTCGATACCCTGAATTATACCCAGCTGGCGCAGTCGGCCAACTTGAATGCCAACTACATGCTGGCAGCCAGCAAGGCGCGCAGCAGCAGCCTTTCTTGCATGCTCAGTTACCAGCAAAGTGACGATAAGCAGGGGGAAACTACCCTTGCCACCGGCACCCAGTTTTATAATGGCAATGCCTCCTACACGCATACTTTAAACGAGAGGAATATGGGAGTAACTACCTCCTTCAATTATAATCTTCAACAGGGTTTGGGCATGAATACCTCGGCATGGGGGCCTTCATTTTCAATCAATAAAGCCCTTTGGGAGAAAAAAGTGAAAACGGCTGTCACAATTTCCTATAATGAAGCCCGCGACCAAGGAATCCGGCTTTCAGGTATTACCAATCTGCGTTTTAGCGGTGGATACACCTATCTGAAGAAGCATAATTTTTCTTTGAGCCTAATTACCCTCAACCGCCAAAGCAGGGCAGGCGAAGGGCTCAGCCTTAGCACATTCAATGAATTTACGGGTACGCTTACCTATAACTATAGCTTTTAGACCAGCATGAACCTAAACCAAGCTTATATCCACATCCTCAAGGCCTTCTTAGTTGCTGCACTCTTTCTATGCACGCTTGCGGCCAAGGGCCAGCAATTTCCGGTGCAAGTAAATACCTACCTTTCACCGCCCTATACCTTGTATTTTTCTGACTATGCCAGTGCAGGTAGTGATAAACTGAGTGCCTTATTACTGCTGCGGGAGACTAACCGCTTGGAGTATCAGGTACGGCTCCGCCTTCGCATAGAAGGGCCGGGAGGAATAGTAATACAAAGTAAATCTACCCTACTTCCACCGCCCTTGGTATTGCAAGGGGGCATTCCTTATCGGCTAAGTGGCGAGGATTTGGCTCCCTATTTCAATTTAGTCAATCTGGAGGTACAAGGCATTAGCCAAAGTGCCCTGCAAAGCCGAGGACGCCTGCCCGAAGGAGTGTATACCTTTTGCCTTGAAGTGCTTGATTACACCCGTGGCGTAGTAGTGTCCAACCGTGGATGCGCTACCGCCTGGCTCATGCTGAATAGCCCGCCCATGCTTACTCAGCCCTTTGATGGGCTGAAACTTAATCCGCAAGAGCCCCAAAATATCGTTTTTCAATGGACACCACGCCATACCGCTTCTCCCAATGCGGCTTTTCAGGTAAGTTATAAGATACAGGTGGTGGAATTATGGCCGGAAGGCCGCAACCCCAACGATGCCTTTAATACCCTCATGCCCGTGGCAGAAGCCGAGGTGCAAAGCCCTTATTGGCTAATGGGGCCGGCCGAAACACCCCTCATTCATGGTAGGAAATACGCTTGGCGGGTGCAAGCCCTCGACCAAAGTGGACTCGACCTTTTTGAAAATGAAGGAAGAAGCCCTGTGTATACCTTTACCTATGGCGATGCCTGCCAGTTGCCCGAAAACCTCAAAGCCGAAGCCCTCGATGCGGCCTCGTTTAAAGTAAGCTGGACAAGCAAACCTTTCCATTCCACCTTTGAGGTACAGTTCCGTACCAAGCAAGAGGATGCCGAGTGGTTTACAATCCAAACTACCACCAGCGAAGTAGAAATAGTAGACCTCACGCCCGGCACCACCTACCAATACCGCCTTAAAGCAAGCTGCGGGGTAGCAAGCACCCTGTACAGTGAGGTAGGCGAGGTAAGTACCCTTGGCCTCAATATGGCCGTTTTTGAATGCGGAGCTGACCTAACTCCCGAAACCATAGACCCTAATACCTTGATGCCCAGCCTTGAGAAAGGAGATATTATCACGGCCGGAAGTTTCCAGATAAAATTGACCAAAATCAGTGGGGGCGATGGCAAATTCTCAGGCGAAGGGCTAGCCGTAGTCCCTATGATGAACAATATGAAAGTACGTACGGTGTTCAGTGAGGTATACATCAACGACCAAAAACAATTGATCATTGGGCGCATTGATGTAACAGGGGCAGTAGTACAATTGGTAGATGATGCCACCCGCGCAGAAATCATGGAAACCCTAGACGAACTGGGCACCGGACTGGGCACCATCGAAAGCTTTCTTGATGCAGCCGGACAAGTAGATGATATCATCAACGACATTGGGGCCTTTGCCGATGATGCCCCCGAAGAAGTAAAGAAAATGCTGGAGCAGGGCAAAGAAATGATAAGCCAAGGCCGAGAACTGCTGAGCTCAGGCAATGCAGGCGATGCCCTCAAGGGCCAAGACCTTATCCGCCAAGGCATTGATACCATCAAAGAAGGAGTAAAAGAGCTGGATAAGGTATTGGATGCACTGGAGCAGGCGGCTGATGGCCTAAAAGACATAGTTGCCTCACTTTTAAATGAGATTAAAACCAGTTACGCACAAATCGCTCAGAATAAAAATGATACCCTTACACTGGCAGAACGCGGCCTTGGTAATAGAAGCTATTTTATAAACCAAGCAGAAAATGTCGTGATAGAAGGGGAAAAGGGGGATGTTTCTCAAATAACAACCTTAGATGTAACCAGTGCCCCTGCTATGGAAGTAGATGCCGAAGCGCTCAAAAACTATTTCAATAAGGCCAATACTATTTATGCTCAGTATTTATCCTTGGTGGATACATATAACTCCTATAAGGACCAAATTGTAGTAATGCAGGCAAAGCTTGAACACGTGCAAAACTTACTTACCGACACTCAGCTAAGCGAACTCACCAATCAAATAAAGAGCGAGTTTAAAGAGATTACAGGAGTAGCCATTACACAAATTACTAGTGGCAATAGCATTGAGGATATAAAAAGTAAACTCAAGAAAGACATTGAAGAAAGAATTAACCGATTTGTAAATGAGACTATCAATCATGAGAATTAACCAATACCTCATACTTTTCCTGCTGGGTATTTTTGCCTCATTCAATGCCTATGCCAATACGGAAAATTTGGAAAGGCGGGCAAACCTTATTTTGCCCCTAATTAAAGAATATAATGAGAAAAATGACAGCAGGGGCGAGTCGCACCGCAATATCTATTTAATCGACCTTGTAGATGCTGACATTGAATTTATTGTAGACCTGTACGAAGGGCAAGAAGTAGATGACAGACTGAAAGATATTTTGTTTACCGATGCAAGCAAACAATCGCTCAACGATGAGTTGGCTACCTTTTATAAGTTATACGAAACCCCCCTCTACGTAATCTTATATTATTCATGGTTTGATTGCTCAGGGAATATCTCCGAAGAAGAGTTTAAAGCTGCACTAAAGACGGTGTGTGAAAAAATCTATGTCAAGAACCAATTAGGAGGCCCGCTTGGCCGTGGGGTTTCAATTATTTCATCGGGGCTTGCCTCTTGCCAACAAGCAGATATGTGGGAACTCTCTCACCACTTTACGGCTACTTGGGGTAAGGCATATGCAGGAAATATACCATTCAGTAGCAGTTTGACCAATTCCAATATCAATGAAGCCCTTCCTTCTTATGTCTTTTCGGTAGAAAGTACGATAGGAACGGTACTAGGCTTTGAAGGCATGGATGAAGAATGCCTAAAAGCCTATTTCGACAATATAAATAGCCCCTTATTTCAAAGCCATGTCCTAAGAGAGGCAATTCGGGCAAATCCCTGCATTTTACTTAAACTTCATGCCATTGGGGAAGGACTAGGCCGTGAAAGCCCCTTTATGGAGGATTTAAAGCAAATATATTTAGCGGCTATGGGGCTAGCTTTTTCTCCTCCCTTGGCTGCCTTGTTGCTGCCCGCAATTGTGGATGCAGCTGGTACACAAGTAAGTAATGAAGGCATAAAAGCGGTTACCAATGCAAGCCTAGCAGCCATTATGGATGCAGCCATTCAGGGTGCTTTCTACCATTGGTTTGAGCAAGAAGAAGGAGGCTCTTGGTCAGAGGCCATGGAATATGTGGATTATTACAGTGTTACGGCTTCTGCTTTTGAATCTGGGGTTCAATCCCTTGTGGGTAACTCCCGCTTGGCAGAGGCTCTTATTGCAGCAGGCAGTTCTTGCTTGCTCGATGGCATTTCCGAACAAGGTACTTTTCGTGATGAGTTTTCTACTCGTGCCTGTCTCAAGGCAGCGATGATCCAGCTTATTATTGATGGAACACTCAATAGTGGGAAAATCTATGAAAAAATCAAAGCCTTTGCCACCCGCCATCCCGACCGGATGATTTCCCGTTTCATGGCTCTTTTGCAGTCCAATGGCATGGGCAGTCTCGTTACCGTGTCCAACCTTACCCAATACTTAAGCCCTTTTGGTATTAGTGAGAACCAAATACGCCAGGTAATGGAAAATGTAAATACATGGGTGGAGATATGGTATACTAGTTCCCGTGCGCGCTACCAAGGCCTTAAAAACCAGTTCAATAACCTAGGCGAAGCCCTACTGGTGAGCTCATCGTATGGTACCGCCTATATTGTACGCCTGCTCAAAAACAATACACCTTTTGCCCAACTCAGCCAGCCCGAGCACTTGGCCGGGCTCAATGGCCAACTGGCCGCCCGAAATATAGGTACCTCACTGAGCCAATCCGATTACGAGCAATTGCTCGATGCCTATGCCTATGTACAAAGCAGTGTAGGCGATGGCCTTGGCAACTCGGCCCCCGATATCTTCGACTTCCTCAGCACGCACCTGCACGTGCAGGACATAAAAAGTCTGGCCACCAAGGGCATTGACCCGCTGCGCTTCAAAACCACGCTAGAAGAACTGCTGATAGAAGGGGCGGAAAACCGCCATCTAACACAGGTACTGCGCGAACTCCCCGATAGCCGCAGCTTTGAGGAATTTTCCGAAAAACTCCTTAGCTTAGCCCCCGACAGCAGACGGCTGTTCTACACCGACCTAGGTACTCCTGCTTTTGCTGAGGCGATTAAGGGGGATGTGGGGTTGGTGGACTCGTGGAGCGTTGTAAAAGATGGGCCGGAACTATTGCGCAGAAATCCAGAGAATCTAGAGAAGCTTTCCAAGTTTATCAAGGAAACAGGGATGGAGGAATCAAAGCTGATCAGCAGTTTTGGAAATACAAAGAATCCGCAAAAGTGGATCGATATGAAAATACCAGAAGCTGATCTGGACAATATCTACAATGGTTTTAAAAATGACCCACCCTTTGATCTTGATCCATGGACTCCGCAACATAAAGCAGAAAGGTGGGCTCAATATAAGTTAGAAAAGGGATCTGATGGTTTAGATTACAAGTCTTGGAGTAATGTTTATGATGGTAATATTGATAAAGCTATTTCGGCAACCAGAGGTGTAGATGACTATTTTTCCTCGTTGGGATGGGGTAAAAAAGAAGTCACTATTAGTGATTTTGCGGACGGTAGCAAGCGAAGATTAGATATTGCTGATGAAGCCCGGTCTAAGGGAGTTGAATTTAAAGAATATTCTGGTGGTAAGGTTTATGCCTCTGAAATGATCAGAAAGGAAGTTGAATTAGACGGAATACTGGTTAATGATAGATTTTGGGAAATGGAATGGATCTTCAAAAATTGTGAACCTAGCGCACCGTTGCGCAAACTTCTTGATGATGCTGGAATATCTGTCAAACTTGTAACTGAATAATTAGCATGCAACAAGTAGAGAAAGAAAGAAGAAAAGAGGATTTTGAGTCGTGGATTACATTTCTACCAGACAAGATTAATGAACTTAAGAAAGTTTTACCGAAAGACATTTCAGATAAGCTAGATTTATCAGATAGCTCTTTAGTAGTGTTGGAAGGTTACTTGTTATCGACCTTCAGTTATGATGATATTACCAAGCCAGAAAATAAAAACTTAGTTGATTGTTTGGCTGCTTATGTGGGTAGTGCTTTTAAAAAGTGCTGGAAACAGTCCTATTGGGATATCGAATTAGACGATGAAAAGCAACTGTATTTTGGTGTGCCTGTACTTAAATTTAAAGATCAACCTTTACCTCCAATATCTCCATACCATACAATAACTACTGCGATGGACAGAAAAAAGGGTGATATTATGCAGTTAATTTTGAGCCGGACACAAGATAGATTGCAAAAGGCTTAGGTTAAGAGCCGTAAGCCAGCTTTCCTTTATAATCCCCCTTGTTCCCGCCATGCTCTGCATGGTGGTTATTTAAGAAATTTGTTTTCTTAAAGCAATGAGCAGGAACTATAAGTTCATAATCCAAGTGGATGGTATTTTGTGAGCTTGGCTACTTTAGGGCCACCATGCAGAGCATGGCGGTAACTGGGGGCAATCAGGTGGTGATGTTAGTAAGTTGGAGGATCTGCTTGGACTTGAAAGAGGTACTCTAGGAAATAATCCAGTTAGAGTTGATGTTACTGAGCCTTCAGGTCTAAGAATGCCAGATGGAAATGAGTTGGGAGCTAATGAAAAGTGGATTCCTGGAGGTAAGACATCTGGAGGAATTTTAGAAGCAACAGTTGACAGGATTCAACCTGGCACTTATACAGCAAGTCCAGCATTTTAACGGTGAATTTACTATGGATAATGTGATTTCAGATAAGTTTGGATGTCAAGTTATTGAAAGGAGTGGACGACTTTTTATAAGATATGATGGAGGAAATATAGCTGTTAAAATGGTTGAAAAGGAAATAACAGCAGAAGAAGCAAAGAAAGCCATTCTGAGTGAGGAAGATGCTTATCAAGTAATTATGTCAGCAATTAAGAGAGAACAGAATGAGCCCAAATAATTTACTGAGCCAGTAAGTTCTGTAGGTTGTCCCCCTCGTTCCCGCCATGCTCTGCATGGTGGTTATTTAAGAAATTTGTTATCTTAAAGCAATGAGCAGAAACTATAAGTTTCATAATCCAAGTGGATGGTATTTTGTGAGCTTCGCTACTTTATGACCTCCATGCGAAGCATGGCGGTAACTGGGAGAAGGACAGGTTGATAAATTTACAGATTCGTCATTGGCTAATTACCTGAATCCACATAGCAAAAAGGCAATTTTATATATTGATGAGCCTTTAACTGCAACGCAAAGAGCAAATATTTTATCGAAAATACCGGATAATGTGACTTTAGTAAACTCATTAGAAGAGCTGGCTCAAATTTTAAACTAATGGCATTATTAATTTTATCAAAGCAAGTTATTCAACCAGAAGAAACAGTAGCGAGCGTTGCTGTGGTCGCCTTTAAAAAAGGTTTTAAGTTGGTGTTGGATGGATGGCACAATATTGAAAATAGACATAATACAGATATATATATATCACGAGCTAATGATAATCAAGAGTATTTCTATCTAGGAATTGAATCCGTGGATGATATCATAGAGAGTTATGACCTGTTGAATTTAAAATTTGAGGATGCTAGCTTCTATCGTCTTGCAGTAACAGATCAAGCAGAATTTGACCATTTAATTTATGATTTTGCTTTGGAATATTTACGTCTAAATCCTGATCACTGTATATCGCTATACGGGGAGACATTTTTCTTTTTGGAAGATATGGAGAAGTTGGAATCAAAAGGAGGGTATTATAAAGACTGGTGTTATAAAAAGCCAGAGAACTAGATATGAAAATATTTAAAATATTCCCTCGTTCCCGCCATGCTCTGCATGGTGGTTATTTAAGAAATTTGTTATCTTAAAGCAATGAGCAGGAACTATAAGTTCATAATCCAAGTGGATGGTATTTTGTGAGCTTGGCTACCGTTTATTGGTTGAGTGTTTTTACAAGGAGGCTATACAAGGATTGTATTGTCAAGCATCTCAGGTTTTGTATTGAGGAGAAAGGGATGGTTTTAGGGGCTTGGATTATTATGAGCAACCATGTCCATTTGATATTCTCTTGTAAGGAAGAGAACCCACAGCGGCTGCTTCAAAGTTTTAAAAGTTCAACGGCAAGAGAGTTAATTGAGCTTATAAGAAACAATCCGCAAGAGAGCAGGAAGGAACGTTACCTATGGCTCATGGAGCTGGCAGCAAAGAGAAATACTACAACAAAGAATAAAATCCAGTTTTGGCAACAACATAATAAACCAATTGAACTGTGGAGCAATAAAGCCATTCAAAAAAACTTGGATTATCTTCATTTTAATCCTGTGGAATCGGGGGAAGTGGAGGAACCACAGCATTACCTATATAGCTCGGCAATTGATTATGCAGGAGGAAAAGGAATGTTAGAAGTTAAATTGATGGTATAAAATTCTTTAGACCACCATGCGAAGCATGGCGGGAACAGTGGCCTTAGTGCTGGTTTTTGCTTTTATAGGCTGGCTACATTCTTTTGGAAGAAGTCTTTGAACTCAAACTAGCGCAAGTCTTCTGGCTTGGGCCAAGTGCGCGGGCGAGACTTGTGCCTTTGATGATAATGGAAAAGCCTTGCAGTAATGCAGGGCTTTTTTTTGTTATTTACCCAACTGGCCGCCCGAAATATAGGTACCTCACTGAGCCAATCAGACACTCAAGCAAAGGTGCGCTAGTGAAGAATTCACTAGGCAGTGAGTCTTTGGCGGAAACCTTCAAAGAGTAAACCCAACAAAGCCTCAATGAATTGATATCCTAACCGATTATTCTTCCTTAGCTTACTATTTGCTAACCCCTCAATTGCCCATAATAAATTTATTTTTCGGGAAATTACACCTCTTAAATAAGAATAGCCTAGTAGTGTATATGATTTAAATGGTGTTCTGGCAAGAATAGAAGTAACATAAAAGGCCGTCAATAATGTCAACAACACAACAAACCTATTGACTTTTGAAACCCAAAGATGATTGACCGGAAAGTTGAACACATACATCAAAACCCAATATTGGAGGGCTTTGTGTACCAACCATACTCTTGTAGGCTCAGGCAATGCTACAGACTATGCTGCAGGTAAGGTTTATTTTAAGAAAATAATGAGATAGAATAGCTTGTTGAATATCCAAAAATTATGACACCAGTCTTTTTTATACTTTACTCTTATCATTAAGATTCATCCTGTTTTTATAGAATATGAGAAAAATACTAGATTTCTTCCTCGAAAACCCCATTAGGAGAAAAGACGACAAAACTTACCGTCAGGCGCGACTCATTGTAACCTGTGCTTTAATTACGGCTCTGTTTGATGTATTCTATACAATCATTAGTATTATTGCGGATTTCCCTCAGGGAGTTATTGCTTTATCGCTTACTTGTGCCTCTTATATCACTAATGCTTTTTTGTTTAGAACCAATGTGTCTAACAATATACTGGGCAATATGTACTGTGCTATTTTTTATGTTCTTATTATGGTGCTAGGCTACTATACAGGTGCAATTGGAAATCATTCCATAATTTTACCTTGGCTTACGGTAGTTCCTGCCATTGCCCTTTTATTGGTAAATCGCATGTCGGCATGGACTTGGCTTGCAATATGTGTAGCCGGATTTAGTGCACTTTCTTTGATTGATAAAGAGAATACTCCTGTATTTTATAATATGGAACACGATGCCATACTCACCGTATTGCTGTACTCGGGACTTGGCCTTATTGCCCTTATTATTAATTCCGTTTTTGAAGCTAATAAATCTATGGCACTTACGGCACTAGAACTGGCACACGAAAATATAAAGGATCAAAACAAAGAGCTAGATAAAAAAAATCAGAAAATACTTTCCAGCATAAACTATAGCAAACGAATACAAAACGCTATTCTTCCTACAGATGAAAAAGTAAAAACCATTATACCCTCATCATTCATATTCTTTAAGCCAAAAGATATTGTAAGCGGAGATTTTTATTGGATTGAGAAAAGAGGATCAACCTCTTTTATAGCTGCTGTAGATTGTACTGGGCATGGTGTGCCTGGCGCCTTTATGAGCTTAATCGGTAATAATATTTTACGAGAAATTGTTTCTTTAAATATTACCTCCCCCAATATCATACTCGATAGGCTGCACGAAGGCGTTACTAGAGTATTGCAACAACACAAAACCAAAAATGCAGACGGCATGGATGTGAGTTTGTGTGTATTCGATGAAAAAACTAATACACTTGAATTTTCAGGAGCAAAGAATCCATTAGTTTATATCGAGGAGGACGATCTTGGAAAGCCACAGCTCATTAAACTAAAAGGCGACTCTCAATGTATAGGGGGAGCTGCAAAAAACAGAAGACCCTTTACTAAACATACACTAAAAATAGAAAGACCTACATTTTTCTACATTTTCTCAGATGGGCTTCAGGATCAATTTGGAGGAGAAAATTGCACAAAATTTATGCTAAGCCGCATGCAAGAATTGTTTTTGTCCATTTATACTTTTGATTTTGAATATCAAAAACAAATCATAGATAAAACACTAAATGATTGGATCGGGCTTAGGGAAAAACAAATTGACGATATTTTAGTGGTTGGTTTCAAATTAGAGCCTACGGAGGTCAAAACCCGTTATTCGACATTTACAATGTCAACTACATATCATATGGTTTCCAACCGTTAACTCAACTGGCATCAGTTTTACCAAGCTAACATTAGATAAACAAAAAAGCCCTCTATCGAGGGCTTCCTAACTTAAAACATATCTTCATCACCGCCCGGGCCGCCTTCGCCTCGTCCGCCTTTGCCACGTTTTTCTACAAATTTGCCAAACTTATAACTGAAAGTAAGCGTAGCGATGCGGCTTTCGCGCTTAAAAGTACGGTAGCTGGTAAAATTAGTCCCTTCGGTATCCACGCTAAACTCGCGGATATCAAATATATCGGAAAGGTTCAGGCTGATGGAGCCATTTTTCTTCAATACCTCACGTTGGAAGGCCAAATTCACAAAGTAAAAACCATTAAAAGTCCCTTGTCCGGTTACGGTAGGGGCACGGTAGGAGCCCATTAGCTGCACATCAAACCACTTCGGAATAGTAGCATTGCTCATCAGCGTAGCAGACCAGCTAATGTTACTTTGATTTTGCAGCCCGGCCACTTCGCCCACATTTACCTCATTGCCGAAAAGGTTGTAGGTGAGCGTAGTGTTAAAGTATTTGTTAGGCGTATACCGATTGATAAATTCCAGTCCGTAGGAGGTACGGCTGGCAATATTGGCAAAGGTGGTCACCTGAATATTGTCTTCAAAACTGGTCACACGCTGTATCACATCCGTAGTGCTTCGGTAGAATACAGAAGAGGTCAGGAAGAATTTCTCCCAGCCCTTTAGGTGGCTCAGCTCAAAGCTATTGGTGAATTCGGGCAGCAAATTGGGGTTACCGAAGTCAATACTTTGCGGATTGGAAGCATCCACAAACGGATTGAGCGTACGGATGCTGGGGCGCGAGATCCTGCGGCTGTAGTTCAACTGCATCTCGTTTTCATTGCCCAATTTATAACTTAGGTACACGCTTGGAAATAGCCCCGGATAATCGAACGTAAATCGTTCGTCTTGCGTAACCTGATTCCCTTCGGTAAAAGTCTGCTCATAGCGTAAGCCCATCTGATAGCCAAAATTCCCCATTTTGGAGGTATAAATACCGTATAAGGCATGCACTTGTTCCTTATAAATAAAGCGGTTCGACAGCAGTGGGTCAAACTCGTAGGCATCAGAGGCGAAATTGAATATCTCAAAATTCTGGTCGGTGTCAATGCTACGGATGGTCGATTTATATCCGGCTTCCAGTTTCATGTCTTCCGAAATGGGATGCACATAATCGGCCTGCACCACATAAAGGTCGTTCAGGCGATCGTTATCATTTTTCCGTAAAAAAGCCTCTCCAAAAGGCTGACGCGTATCGAGGCTGAGGGCAGTTTGATTATAACGCTCGCCTTCTAGTTCGTAGTTGTACGATTTACTAGCCAAGAAATTCAGCTCACGCCCTGCCTGATCGAAAGTCTTACGTAGGGTAAAATTCAGTTCATAATTGTAGCCATCCTCGGTTTCGGTGGTATTATTAGTATAAAGGCTATCCAATACGCCATTGTAATACTCTTCACTAAATACATCGTCTACATCCAAACCTTGGCTATCGCGATATAAAGCCGAAACGCCCACCGTTACGGTATTAGTCCAGTTATAATCGGCCCCCACACGAAATAAATTATCGGTACCATTGCGGTTTCCACCACCATCTTGCAGGCGGTTGAAGAGGGTATCGGGCGAAAGCTGGCTTCTTTGATCGTAGTAGCGGTTGAAGAGGTTATTGTTCAGTCTGTAGCTGTAATTGCTGTAAATATTCCACTTATCGTACTTAAAATTGAGGCTGGCGCTGGCATTATATTTATCACGCGTTCCGGCTGACACCGACACCATGCCGGTAGTACCTTGTAGCTTGTTCTTTTTCAAGATGACATTGATAATCCCACCCACACCTTCGGCATCATACTTTGCAGAAGGATTGGTAATTACTTCAATGCGCTCGATGCTACTGGCCGGAATTTGTTCCAAAATAGCATTACGGTCGGTACCAGTCAGTCCGCTGGGTTTTCCATCAATCAATACCATCACCGAACCGCTACCACGCAAGCTGATGTTTCCATCCTGATCTACCGCTATAGAAGGAATAGACTCCAAAATATCGGTAGCCGAGCCCCCTTGCGATACAAGGTTTTTCTCCACATTGAATATTCTGCGGTCGATACCACTTTCAAAAACAGGCTTTTCGGCTGATACCACCACCTCATCGAGGGCGGCAGCAGCTGTGCGCAAGGAAATAGAGCCTAGGTTGATTTCACTTTGGCCCCGACTCACGCGAAGACTGTCTTTCACGGCATCGCGATAGCCGATAAAGGAAATGCGTACGCGGTAGGTACCTGCTGGCACATCCGGAATCGAGAATTCCCCGCGGGCATCGGTAAGGCCTCCGGTTACTACCGAGTTATCTTTTCTATTGAGAATAGAAACTGTAGTATATTCTAATTGCTGTTGGGTTTCGGCATCTATCACTTTCCCAAATACACGGGCTTTGGCACTGCCTTCGGGGCGATTATAGCCTTGGGCATACGTGGAAACTATAAAAAATGAACTTACAAGTAGGGTGAATATATATTTGTGCAACATGACTTTGGTAATACCAATTGAATGGCAAAGGTACAATTTAATAACTGATGTCTTCGGACAAGGGTTTTGCCAATTCTGGAATGTTTTTTGAATGGTAATATGCCTAGCTAAAAGGAAAAAGGCCAACGCAAGAAATTGAGGGCTTTTTATTCTAATCACAACGCTTTTAGGCGTAACTTGTTTTTCGTAAAACCACCTATCTGTTATGCGCATTTTTTTACTGGGTATTTGTTTTACCCTTGGTATTACTCATTTAGTATCCGCCCAAACTTACCTAAAAACCGAACTCACCATTGCCACTGATTCGGCCCGTTTCAGCTATGCTAAATGTAAGATTCAGTTGCAAAACGAGGAGTTTTTCTTTTTTACGGTCAAAAACCCTCAAGAAGAAGTAGAAATCACCCTAAAACCCTACGATTTAGAGAATTTAGACAAGGTTGTGCTCAATACATCCGAAGATTTTATCATCACCGATTCGCTGCGCACCATTGAGGACAGCTACATCCGGGGGCGTATCCGCTTTCAGGACCTCACCAAGTCGAAGTTTCCACGCTTTGTGTTTACCCTGTATTATTCCGATGGCAAACCCCGCAATATAGAATTCAAGCTTTATCCTTTCTTTATGCCTGTGATTCAGGAAATTCCCGAAGTGGTGGAATTGTTCCGAGGAGAAGAAAAAGTGGTAGACCTAAATATCAGCAACGACTACGACTTGCAATATACCAATCAGTTTTTTGTGCAGGACGATATTGAATACCGCCTCATGCCCGGTGCCAATGGGCCGCGGCTAAGCTTGCGTTCCAATAATGTGGGCAAAAAGGACTTGATTATTGATTTAAAATCGGTTCGTCCGTTTATCAACGAGCAAGGGTTGCTGGGCAATAAACTTCAGTCTATACGCATTCCACTGGTAGTAAAGCCTTCACGTATCAGCTTTATCAATCTCGATAAACCCGATTATTACCTGGAACCAGCCGGAAGTTCCGCACTCATGATTCAGCTAGATTACAGTTCTAATTTCGAACTGGGTAAAACCTATCGGATTGAAGACTCGGAAAGCAAAGGAGGGAGGCTTATTGCCGAGATTTTCACCCGCTCATATATCGATAATAATAATAAAATCCTCGCCTCGCTGCACACCTATGCTTTGCACAGGCAATCAGAGGGGTATTTGTACATCAAAGATGGTGACATTACCCGCTTCTTTACCAATTTCAACATCATCGAAAAACCCCGTATTGCCAAGGTATCCATTTTGCGCCAAGGCAAAGACTGGACCACCAATAGCGCGGTATTTCCTGACGAACAGGTAGAAGTAAAAATTGAAGGAGAGGGGCTGAGTAAATCCATTTTCCGCTTTGGCGATGGCAAATTTGAAGCACAGCGAGACACCACCCGCATAGCGGAAAACGCAGCCTATTATTACCTGAAAATCCCTGCCGATGTGAAGGAAACCCGTATTCCGGTATCCATGAACGGGCAAAACACCAGTTTTGAATTCATGATACGCGAGCACCAGAAGCCGCGCGAACTGGATTTTATCAAAATCAGTTATGGAGAGGATGCTCAGGCTATTACCTTGCCTAAGTTCAATAAACCCGTTTTGTTTGAAAATGAAATTCGAGATGTGAACCTGATCTTTGAGGAAGATGAGATTGACAGCAAAAAGGAATTCTTTGGGGTGCAATACATCGATCTACAGATTACCCTTATCGATAAGGATAACCGCATGCTGGAGGTACGCGAAATCGAAAACATCAAAATAGCGCCTGCGGAAAATTCACCACGCTATGCCAGCTACGACCGCAAAAATGCCAGTCCCCATGTATTTCGTCTCAACGATTATCTGGCCAATAAAACCTATTTATTGAAACCTTGGAGTCGAATAGAAATCGTAGTAAAACACCGAAGCGATAAGTACGGAGAAGATGGCTTCAGCCAAAAACTGATGATTATCCGAAGCGAGCGTTTCTCGCTCGATTTACAGGTGTCTTTCCCTGCGGGTTTGCTTTCCAAACGCTTCAACCAACCGGGCATTGGTAGTCTCACGGGTATCAGTACTGCGGCCATGGCCAATTTTACTTTTTATAAAAAAGGACAGATTGCCAAGGTGTCACCCATTAAATTGGGAGTAGGTTTCTTAGCCCTAAATGCATTAAGTAGCCTAACTACAGACATCGATGAAGATGAGAAAGACATTGGTATTGTCACAATTGTCTCGTTTTATCCGATCAATTCTGAATCGAAAATCAAGTTTCCGCTATTTGCCGGAACGGGCTATTTATTTAAAAGCAATACCATGTTTTTGCTGATAGGGCCGGGCGTGCAATTCAATTTCTAGAAAATGAAATCGGGGTAAGCGAGCGCTTACCCCGAGTATTCATACCCCTGACCAAAGTAGGATAATTGGTTTCAGAGGAATTTTCCGGTTCACCCCAATAAACCGGAGCTCTTTCATGTTTATTTAGACAATATATTTTATATCCATCTTAGAGCCCAAGTAAAAAAGCTATATGATTCTTTAATAAATTGAACCATTTTATTTTTTGCTTGGAAGCTAATTGCTTTAATTAAAAGCATATGAAGCCGGAGTAGGCATTCACCTACTCCGAGATTCATACTACTCTGAATAAACCTTAGGAAGTTTAATTCAAAGCTTTTCCGACTCACCCCAATAAATCGGATTTCTTTAAAAAATAAGTCTTTCAATCCATGCTGTATACCTTCTGCAACAACATGAACAAATGTATTGGCTTGACTATTTTTTGCAAAGATTCCAGAGGGTACAAGAAGTATACAGCGGTTATATTTCAGGTTTACAAATAATAGTCAGTATTTATTGATTAGTTTTAATCATCTAATAATCAATATTTTACAAAACTAAATGAGAAATATCCGGTGATTGAAAACTTTCTCTTATGAATCCCCTTAAACCCTTGTATCTTTGCAATCGATTTATTCTTAATTCATGAATTACCTTTCCGCTGAAAACATTTCCAAAGCCTTTAGTGAGCGTTGGCTCTTCAAAAATATCTCATTTGGTATCTCTCAAGGAGAAAAAGTAGCCTTGGTAGGTGCCAATGGTACCGGCAAATCTACCCTCTTGAAGGTGCTTACCGGTGAATTAGAATCTGATACGGGCGAAGTAAGTCGTAAAAAGGACATCAAGATGGGATTCCTGACCCAGCAGCCCATTGTGCCCGATGCCATGACCATAGAGCAGATTATTTTTGATGATGAAAATGAGATTGCCCGCGTTGTGCGCACCTACGAGGACTTACTGGCCGGAATTGGCGATGCCAATAAAATGCAGTCGGTGCTGGAGCGTATGGAGGAACTGAACGCCTGGGATTATGAATCGAAAGTGAAGCAGGTAATTGCCAAGCTCGGATTACATGATTTGCAAAAGAAGTTTGGCGAAATGAGCGGTGGACAACGTAAGCGTGTATTCTTGGCTAAGCTCTTGTTGTCAGAGCCCGACCTTATCATTATGGATGAGCCTACCAACCACCTCGACCTCGAAGCGATTGAATGGTTGGAGGGGTATCTGAATGCGCTCTCCATCACCTTAATCATGGTTACCCACGACCGCTATTTCTTGGATAATGTGGCCAACCTGATTATCGAACTAGACAGAGGCAAGCTTTATTCTTACAAAGGCAATTATGCCTATTTTTTGGAAAAGAAAACCCAGCGAGAAGAGATTTTGAAGTCGGAGGTAGAGAAGGCGCGCAACCTTATGCGCAAAGAACTGGAATGGATGCGCAGGCAGCCCAAAGCCCGAGGCACCAAGGCCAAATACCGCATAGATGCCTTTCATGAATTGAAAGAAAAGGCTTCCACCAATCTAAAAAAAGATACACTGGAGCTGGACATAAAGGAAACTCGCCAAGGCGGCAAGGTGCTGGAAATCCACCACATCAATAAAAAATACAATGACCAATGGGTGATTAAGGATTTCTCCTACATCTTCAAAAAGAAAGACCGAATAGGCGTAGTGGGGAAAAATGGGGTAGGGAAATCTACCTTCTTAAACATTATCTCGGGACTGGATACGGCCGATTCGGGCAAAAGTATCTTGGGTCAAACGACCAATGTGGGCTATTTCACCCAAGAGGCCATACAACTCAACCCCGACAATCGGGTGATTGAGGAAGTAAAGGCCATTGCCGAATTTATTACCATGGCCGATGGTACCATGATTTCGGCCAGCAAGTTTTTGGAGCAGTTTCTTTTTCCGGTAGAGATGCAGTACAGCCCCGTGCACAAACTGAGCGGGGGGGAGCGCAAAAGGCTTCAGATGCTGAAAATCTTGATTAAGAATCCTAACTTCTTGATTTTGGATGAGCCTACCAATGATTTGGATATCGATACTTTGAACGTGTTGGAAGATTTCTTGGAGAAATTTGGAGGCTGCTTGGTGCTGGTAAGCCACGACCGCTATTTTATGGATAACTTGGTCGACCAACTGTTTGTATTTGAAGGAGATGGCCATATCCGCATCTTCAATGGCAACTACTCCGACTACCGGGAAGTAGTGGAAATGGAAGAAGAAATGGCTGCCAAAGCCCCTGCACCTAAAGCTGTGGAACCTTCTGCACCTGCTTCAGTAGAAAATGCGGCCAAGCGAAAACTGAGCTTCAAGGAGCAAAAAGAACTGGAAGAATTACCCAAAGAACTGGAAAAACTAGAAGCCGAAAAAACTCAAATTACCGAGCTGCTCAATCAGGGTCAAGCCGACCATATACAACTGGCCGAATGGGCAAAACAGATTCAATCAATTGATAGTCAATTGGATGAAAAGACACTCCGTTTGTTAGAATTAGAAGAATTACAAGGGTAAAACACACCTTCACTTGCTAGCGGTATATGTTATTCTCTATCTGATACTCACCGTGTTGGTGGGGGCTTGGGCGGGCCGAATGGTTCGCCAATCCAGCGACTTTGTGAATGCAGGTCGTAGGCTTCCTGTCAGCATTAATGCCTTTGCTTTTTTTGCGCTTTGGTTTGGCTCCGAAACCTTGTTTGGAGCTACTTCTGAATTTGTGCAACACGGTTTCCCGGGAATCATTGAAGATCCCTTTGGCGGTGCTTTGTGTCTTTTGCTTTTCGGCTTGTTTTTCGTTCGCCCGCTCTATCGGCTCAATTTGCTTACCCTGGGCGATTTGTTCCGATTACGTATGGGACACCGAGTAGAATTGGTGGCTTCTATTTTTATATTGATTACTTTCCTTGGCTACATAGCTGCCCAATTGGTGGCTTTGGGCATTCTACTGCAAGTAGTAATGGGCCTTAGTTTGGCACAAGGGGTTTGGCTAAGCGCCATCATAGTTTGTAGCTACACGCTAATAGGCGGTATGTGGGCGGTGTCCATCACCGATTTTGTACAAAGTATTTTGATTATTGGCGGCTTACTATGGCTAAGTATAGTAATGTGGGGCAAAATAGAGAGCTTACCCGCACTTATTTCGAATGTTCCTGAGCGATTCTATTCCTTAGCTCCCGAACAATTCAAGCTGTCAGATATCCTCACGTGGCTGGCCGCATGGATGGCGCTGGGCCTAGGTTCTATTCCCAGTCAGGATATTTTCCAGCGCATGAATGCCGCCAAATCGGAATCGGTGGCCGTGAAATCTACCTTCTTAGGAGCCGGGCTTTACTTGGTCATGGCCATGCTTCCTCTCTTCATAGTACTTGCTGCCAAACAATTGTACCCCGAACTCTTACAAGGCGATTTGCAGCAAATCCTTCCGCAGGTAGTCATCCAGCACGGTGGCTTGCCTTTGCAGGTGATTTTCTTCGGTGCTCTTATTTCGGCCATTTTTAGCACATGCAGTGGCGCAATTTTGGCACCAGCCTCTATTTTATCCGAAAACATCATCAAGCCACTTTGGAAAACCTCGCTTAGCGACAAGCAATTCTTATTGATTCTGCGCTTGTCGGTAGTAGTGATGACAGCCGCTTCACTCACCTTAGCACTAGGGAAATCAAATGTGTACGAACTCGTTGGGGAATCCTCTGTACTCGGTTTGGTATCCTTATTAGTGCCTATGATGGCCGCCATTTGGGACAAAAAAGCCAGTGCCTTTGGCGCCATCCTGAGCATGTGCTGCGGCATGGGCGCTTATCTGGTATTTGAATACCTTTGGTACATAGAAGGCATACCCAGCTCCATATTGGGATTGTTTATCAGTGCTTTAGCCTATATGTTGGTACGAGGGAGACAAGGAAATTTACCAGCCACCACCGCCTCCGCCACCTCCGCCACCTCCGGAGGAACCACCACCACTACTGCCTGACGAACTACCCGGAGCCGTAGAACTACTACTGATGGAGGAAGAAAAACCACTGCTAAAGCTGCTTCCCGAGAAAGAACCGGTGCCGTTGTACCATTCTGGGCTTCGGTAGTTTCCTTCCGCTTTGGCCTTTTCCAAAACTGACTTAAACTGCTTAGTCCATTGGTTTTCTACCCCCAAAGCCATCGCATAGCTCAAGTATTGCTCATATAAGGCGGGCGTAGGGCTTGGAGCTGCATTCATTCGGGTGATGGCCGGAGAATCGGCTGCCTTTAGGTATTTCATAAAGCCTTCGGTTTCATCTAATAGTTTACGTCCCTCATGGGTGGGAGCTTTCAATAAAAAGCTGAATGAGGCACAGATAATACTTCCCACAAACAAATAGATGGAGGAATCTATCGGAACTAAACCCGAGAAAAATCCTACAAAAATATCGGCTCCTAAGAAGGGAATCAGGAAAAGGTGCATGGCTATAGATCCGGCAACGCTCCCTTCGCGCAGGAACATCAGAAAGCGGGAGAGGAGTAGCACGCAAGCGCCCGTCCAAGGCATAAACCAAAGGATAGCAAAAATTAAATCGCCCCGTATGCCAGCCGGACTCATAAATAAGGTATAGAGGTATCCGGCCAAAAACACCACCACACCCCATATTAGGTATTTGGTATTCTTTTTCAGATATACATCGTCCATCGCTTCTTTCACTATATTGGCCAGCGCTTTCTGCGCCCCACCAAGTTCGGAATGATTAGCTTGCTTCATTTCCAAGGTATTTCCTCTGCTGAATAATTGGTCAAGAATTCGTTGATCGGCTGGTGTGATACGTTCGGTAGCAATCTCTTTTACCCGTTCCATACTAAAAGTGCTGCCATTCTTTTTGATACGAATCAAGCCCCGCACGGCCATATCCACATAAGTAGCACTCATGCTTTTGCTGTCAAACTTATAGGTAGTGAGGTAGCGCAAATGTGCCGGACCAAATCCTTTGGGTGGATAAAAATGGGGCACGAGGGTGCCTCTTCGTGGGTCTACACCTACTTGTATCCATACCACAATAAAAAACACCAAAACCAGCACTAAAATCAGGTAACCCGGATTATCGCTTAGGGCTTCTAACACCAGCTCTTGCTCGGTGGGTTCGTGTAAAATTCCTTTTTCAAATGGAATGGCAATGGTAAGTCCCTGATAGGAGCCTAGAGGACTTTGCGTACTTATGCGTACTTCCTGAGGACTCACTATTTCGGTGGTACAATCACAATAGGTATCACCTTCGTATCCGGCATATCGGCTAATTTTATCGGCAATAACTTGAGCGCCCGAAGGCAAAATAACTGTAGCCCGTATGGTATCTATGCTAAAATCCCAATCGAGCCCCGTTACATTCCAGTACAATTCATCATACTCCTCAAAAAAGCCAATCTGTTTACTCGTTCGATAGCTAAGGGTATAGGTATAAATCCCTTGCGATAAGTACTTGTTTTCCTGACCAATATACACATTCACCCCATTGGAGGCGTTTTCGACATGATAAGGTTCTTGTTCTCCGTCCTTTTTTACATCCAATACCTCAAAATCCACATAGGTGGTAAGGCCCCAGTCGCTGGTATACACGGTAGGATAGGAGCGATAAATGCCGCGTTGGATTTTATCGCCACCCGCCCACACCCGAATGGTTTCGGTTACCCATAAATCGCCATTGGTCTGTACCTCAATGCGCGAATCGTAAGAAAGAATGTGCTCATAGGCTTCCTCAGGCATTTCTTGTGCCTCCAAATACCAAGGAAAAACCATGAGCATGAGGCGTATAAAGAACAGACGCTTCATGAGAAAGATATGTTGGGATTTTCAGCATCGCTGGCTTCACTAAGCTCAAAGAAGTTCCGCTTTTTGAAACCTATGGTAGAGGCCACGAGTACAGAGGGAAAGGTTTCGGTGGCGGTATTCAAATCGCGAACTGTAGCATTGTAATACCTACGCGCCATTTGAATTTCATCCTCTACGGTAGCAAGTTGCTCTTGCAGGCGCACAAAATTCTCATTGGCCCTTAATTCAGGATAGGATTCGGCCAAAACCAATAATTGACGAATTTGGCCGCCAAAGGCACTTTCCAGTCGGGCTTGCTCCTCGGGCGCATGGGGTTTTACTACCTCGCTGCGTAGCTGCACTACTTTTTGAAGCACTTCCGACTCATGACTGGCGTACCCTTTCACAATTTGGACTAAATTGGGCACCAAATCGGCCCTGCGCTTGAGCTGCACACTAATTCCACTCCAGCCTTCCTCGGCTTTGTTTTTCAGTTTAACAAGGTTGTTGTACAAAAAAATAAGTACAACCGTGAGCCCAACTAATAGAAGTATGAGTATTAATTGCATAGGTGTATGATTTACAGTAAGCTAGCAATAAGTCGGGCGAATTACAATAGACCCAATAAAAAGTGATATCCTCAATCTTTTGAAATCTTTTTTGCGTATTTGGAGTTGTATCATTCTAAAACAAAGCAAATCATGAAATACACGCTATTGCTTATTGCTTTTACCCTTACTACTATCACGCTAAACGCGCAAAATACATCTATGGAAATTGCCACTTTTGGAACCGGCTGCTTTTGGTGCACCGAAGCGATTTTTGAACAATTGAAGGGCGTAAATAAAGTAGAATCAGGCTACTCGGGCGGGAAAATTTCGAACCCTACCTACAAAGAAGTATGCTCCGGCCTTACCGGACA
This sequence comes from Shiella aurantiaca, assembly GCA_030412945.1. Classification (GTDB taxonomy): domain Bacteria; phylum Bacteroidota; class Bacteroidia; order Cytophagales; family Cyclobacteriaceae; genus Shiella; species Shiella aurantiaca. The sequence goes on from JAUHJS010000001.1 coordinate 63,840, forward strand.
TGCTGAGTGCGTGAAAATTACCTACGACCCCAAAGTAATCACTTATGCCGAATTGCTGGAGGTATTCTGGCAAACACACGACCCCACTACACTCAATAGACAAGGGAACGATGTGGGCACACAATACCGTTCCGTGATATTTTATCATAACGATAACCAAAAACTGCTGGCAGAAAAATACAAAAAGGAATTGAACGCCTCGGGTGCATTTGATAATCCTATCGTAACGGAAATCAGTCCGGCTGCACCATTTTATGTGGCTGAAAACTACCACCAAAACTACTTTTCGCTCAATGGCAATCAACCCTATTGCACCTTTGTGATTAAGCCTAAGGTAGATAAGTTCAAAAAGGTATTTGCCGATAAACTGAAAGCGGAATAATCAAAAAGAGCCTAGGGATTACCTAGGCTTTCTTTTTTTACAATTAATCGTTCAAAAGATTGAATTTCATAAGAAATAGTTCTTGTTTTGGGATTACTTTCTGTACCGATAAAGTATTCAGAAATATCTATTCAAGCTAATTCATGATTAGTAAATCAGATTCATTAACAGTCCCATCCATAGGCAAGCGTTTAACCTTGCTGATGTGGCTACCATTGTATCTGATTGTCACGCTAGCCTCAGCTGCAATTCCAGTTGCGCCCTCACTAGATTACACCTATTCTATTGATTCCCCTCTTGAGTCTACTCTTACTCAAGCAAATGATCAGGACAAAAGACCGGTTCATATTCCTGAAGAGCCTGCCTCTGCCACCAATGAAAAAGATTTAGCAGAAGAAGGTAATGCCGCTAAAACCCTAGAGGATGGTATCTTAGGTACTTATTTAGGCTTTGCGCCTCATCAAATACTATTATTCCCTCAATCTGAGGTCGTACATTTTTCCAATAGCCTTCTGAATAAGAAGCGCATCTCTTTGTTCATACTTTTCCACTCCTGGAAAAGCTTTCTTGCCTGATTTCTCTTAATAATTCACATAGCACACAGGCTATGTAAACGATGAGCGGATAAAATCTCAATCCGCGATTACCATCAATTTTATTTATCTATCTAAAAATCAAGCAAATGAAGAGGATAACTCTTATCATCTCATTCACTGCCCTATTATTTCACATGGGCTGTGGACATAAATCAGCACACCACGAGGAAGAAGCCACCTTTACGGTGACTTCCCCCATCAAACAAGACACCATTGTACACAATGAATATGTAGCGCAAATACGCTCTATTCAGCATATCGAACTACGCGCTCTTGAAAAAGGATATCTTCAAAAGGTATATGTGGACGAAGGAAAACTTGTAAAAAAAGGACAGCTCATGTTTCAGATCATGCCTTTGTTGTATCAGGCAGAAAAACAAAAAGCAGAGGCCGAAGCAAACTTTGCCGAAATTGAGTACCTCAATACCAAAAGTCTGGCAGACAGTAATATTGTGTCACAAAATGAATTGGCTTTGGCCAAATCTAAATTCGATAAGGCTAAAGCAGAACTCGCTTTGGCTCAAGTACACCTTGGTTTTACCGAAGTACGCGCACCCTTTGATGGCATCATGGGTAGGCTAGAGGTAAGGCTAGGTAGCCTTTTGGGAGAGGGGGAACTTCTTACCACTTTATCTGACAACAGCAAAATGTGGGTGTATTTCAACGTGCCAGAGGCCGAATACCTTAATTTGGTAAGCCAGACTAATACGGATAGCATCCCTCATGTACACCTGCAGATGGCCAATGGCCGAATTTTCAGTCAAGAAGGAATAGTGGAAACCATGGAAGCCGATTTCAACAATGAAACGGGAAACATTGCTTTCCGCGCTACCTTCCCCAACCCCAAAAGTATGCTAAGGCATGGGGAAACGGGCAATATCTTAATGCCTAAAGTACTTAAAAATGTGCTAATCATTCCTCAGAAAGCCACTTTCGAAATTCTGGATAAGAAATACGTGTTTATGGTGGACGAAGAGAATGTGGTGCAGTCTCGTCAAATTGAGGTTGGGCAAGAGCTTCCTCATTTGTATGTGGTAACGAAAGGCTTGAAAGAAACGGATAAAATCCTTATAGAAGGATTGAGAAAAGTTAAAAACAAGCAAAAGATTCATACCAAAGTGGTAAGTCCCAAACAGGTACTAACCGAGTTACACGCACTTCACGCTGAGTAAGAACCCTAAAATATTCGTACTATGTTTAGTAAATTTATTAAGAGGCCGGTTCTTGCTATTGCCGTTTCGTTAGCCATTGTCTTTTTGGGCTTTTTGGCTATCAATACAAGACCCATCTCGCAGTTTCCCGAAATCGCCCCTCCAAGGGTCAATATTTTTATTGCTTATCCGGGTTCCAGTGCCGATGTATTGGTTCAATCTACCTTAATTCCGCTTGAAAGAGCCATTAACGGGGTTCAGGGTATGCAGTATATTATTTCGGACGCTACCAGTGCCGGTGAGGCCACCATCCAGATTGTATTTGAACCTGGTACCGACCCCAATGCCGCGGTTGTAAATGTTAAAACCCGTGTGGATCAGGTAATGAACAACTTACCACCCCTTGTACAACGTGAGGGGGTAATCATTACGCCCATTCAGCCTAGTATGCTTATGTATGTGAACTTGTACAGCACCGATAAGGATGCCGATGAGAAGTTCCTTTACAACTATGCCAACGTGCACATTTTGCCTGAGCTTCAGCGTATTAGTGGAATGGGGCGAGCCCAAATATTGGGTAGCCGCCAGTATGCCATGCGTATTTGGCTCAAGCCCGACCGCATGCGTGCCTACAATATCTCTACGGAGGAGATAATGGAGGCTATTGATGAACAAAGCGTTATCGGTAGACCGGGTCGCTTAGGCCAAAGCTCCGGAAAAGTGGCTCAGTCTTTAGAATATGTGCTTACCTATAAGGGTCGTTTTAACAAACCCGAAGAGTATGAAAACATCATTGTTCGCGCCAATGCCGAAGGGGAAATTCTTAAGCTGAAAGACGTGGCCGAAGTAGAACTGGGAAGTGAATTCTTTGACATCTATTCTAATAAAGATGGCTATCCTTCCGCTTCCATAGTACTTAAGCAAAACTTTGGTAGTAACGCTAGCAAAGTGATTGATGCCGTAAAAGTGAAGCTGGCCGAATTGGAAAAAGACTTTCCGGCCGGAATGAACTACGAAATCAACTACGATGTATCCAAGTTCGTAAATGCCTCTATCGACAAGGTACTTCACACGCTTTTGGAAGCTTTCATTTTGGTGGCCTTGGTGGTGTTCCTATTTCTAGGCGACTGGCGCTCAACCCTTATTCCTACACTTGCGGTACCCGTTTCTTTGATTGGGGCCTTTGTATTTATGCAGATTTTCGGGCTTACCATTAACCTTATTACTTTGTTTGCCTTGGTGTTGGCAATTGGTATTGTGGTGGATGACGCCATAGTGGTGGTGGAAGCTGTGCATGCCAAAATGGAAGAGGAACATCTCTCACCGTATCAGGCAGTGAAAAAGGTTTTGGGTGAAATCAGCGGTGCCATTATCGCTATTACGCTTATCATGACGGCTGTATTCGTACCTGTTGCCTTTATGACGGGTCCTGTGGGGATTTTCTACCGCCAATTCTCCATTACCATGGCAAGTGCCATTGTAATCTCTGGGGTGGTGGCACTTACCCTCACACCAGTGCTTTGTGCCATGATTTTGAAAAACAACCATGGTAAACCTAAAAAGCTTACGCCTATCGATCGATTTATCGCTTGGTTCAATCGGCATTTCGATACGCTTACCGGAAAATACACTCAGCTACTGCGCCTCATTGTAAATCGTAGAGTAATCACGTATGGGGTGCTGATTGTTTTCGCTTTGGGGATTTTGGGAGTAAACCATACACTTCCTTCCGGATTTATTCCTAACGAAGACCAAGGTCAGATTTATGCAATCATCCAAACCCCTCCGGGCACTACTTTGGAGCGTACCAATGATATCTCACGCAAACTGCAAGAGATAGCCGAGGAGATTGATGGTATACAGTCGGTATCTTCTTTGGCAGGTTATGAAATCCTTACCGAAGGCCGTGGTTCCAATGCTGGTACGTGTCTAATCAACTTAAAAGACTGGTCAGAGCGCCATCATTCTGTGCATGAAATCATGGAAGAGTTGGAAGAAAAGACACAGGATATCGGGGCGGTTATTGAGTACTTTGAGCCACCTGCTGTACCAGGTTATGGTTCTTCTGATGGTTTTTCTTTACGTATGTTGGACAAAAGCAGTACGGTAGATTACCAAGAGTTTGATAAGGTAAACCATGAATTCATGGAAGCCCTCAAGCAAAGGGAAGAACTTGCGGGACTTTTCACCTTCTATGCCGCAAACTATCCGCAATATGAGTTGGTGATAGATAACGAACTGGCCATGCAAAAGGGTGTATCTATCGGTAAGGCCATGGAAAACCTCAATATTCTGATTGGTAGTACGTATGAGCAGGGTTTTACGCGTTTCAATACGTTTTACAAAGTATATACCCAGTCGGCACCGGAATACCGGAAGCTTCCTACTGATATCCTGAATCTTTTCATCAAAAATGACCATGGAGAAATGGTGCCTTACTCTTCCTTTATGCAAATGAGGAAAACCCAAGGCCCCAATGAAATTACTCGCTTTAATTTGTATATGTCCTCTTCAATTCGAGGTGTACCAGCCGAAGGCTATACTTCAGGTGATGCTATTCAGGCCATACAGGAGGTAGCAGCTTCCACCTTACCGCAAGGATATGATATTGCCTGGGAAGGCTTATCCTTTGATGAAGCACACCGGGGAAATGAAGCGCTATATATTTTCATAGTGGTACTCTTGTTTGTGTATCTGGTGCTAGCCGCTCAATATGAGAGCTTTATTATTCCTTTGGCCGTACTGCTTTCTTTGCCGATGGGGATTTTTGGTTCATTCCTATTATTAAAGACCATGGGATTGGCCAATGATATCTATGCCCAAATCGGTTTGATTATGCTTGTGGGGCTTTTAGGGAAAAATGCGGTATTGATTGTGGAGTTTGCCGCTCAAAAGCATGAGCAAGGCGCAACAGTGCTTGAGGCAGCTATTGAAGGGGCAAAAGTACGTTTCCGCCCTATCCTCATGACCTCCTTCGCCTTTATTGCCGGATTGATTCCCTTGGTAACGGCCACAGGCCCAGGAGCAGTGGGTAACCGTACCATAGGTGCTTCTGCATTAGGTGGGATGCTCTTTGGTACCATATTCGGGGTAATTATCGTCCCCGGACTATACTACATATTCGGCAAATTGGCTGAGGGCAGAAAACTGATTAAGGACGAGGATGAAACCCCTCTGAGCGAATCACATGTAGAAACAGAGGAAGAAGCCAACCTCATCAGAAAAGTTCAAGCATTTATTCATGAAACCAAGAAAAACGATGATCATTACTAATAGAGCAAATAACACGTACCGAGTTCTGCTCGTAGGGCTTTTAATGATTGGGGTTTCTGCTTGTAAGATTTCTCAGCCCTCAATCAGGGAAGAAAATAAACAGTTACCAAGCAGCTACGGCACTTATCAGTCCTCTGATAGCACGAATGTAGCGAGTATACAATGGCGGGATTTTTTCAAAGATCCTTATCTGATAAGCCTGATAGATACCGCCCTAATGAACAATCAGGAATTGAATATTATCTGGCAAGAGATCGAAATCAGCAAAAACGAAGTGCAAGCTAGGAGAGGGGAATATCTTCCCTTCCTAGGCTTGGGAGCTGGTTCGAGTGTGGAGAAAGAAGGAAGGTATACGCGCTTTGGGGCACTTGAGAAGAATATCGAGGTGAAACCGGGTGAGGAATTCCCCGAGCCTTACTCCAGCCACGAATTGGGTGCTTATGCCCATTGGGAACTCGATGTGTGGAAGAAGTTGCGCAATGCTAAAAAATCAGCCGTTAAACGGTATTTGGCCAGTCAAGAAGGTAAGAATTTTATGCTTACCCACTTAGTAGCTGAAATGGCCAGTGCCTATTACGAGTTAATAGGTTTAGATAACATGTTGGATATTGTTACAAAGAACATCGAAATCCAAGAAGATGCCTTGCACATTATCATACAGCAAAAAGAGGCCGCAAAAGTTTCTCAATTGGCCATTAATCGATTTGAAGCACAGCTTCTTAATACCAAAAACCTGCAATACAGTATCTTACAAGAGCGCACACAGGTAGAAAACGAGCTCAACTTTCTGATGGGTAGATTTCCTAAGCCTATCCAAAGAAGTAATGCCGATTTCTATGCCATGCACTTTGATTCCTTACTAGCAGGTCTACCGCCCCAATTATTGGAAAACAGACCGGATATTAGACAAGCCGAACTAGAATTGGCCGCAGCCAAACTGGATGTGAAAGTGGCGAGGGCGCAATTTTACCCTTCCATTGGGCTTCAGGCGGGACTTGGTTTCCAAGCTTTTAAAACCTCTTATTTGTTTTTGCCCGAGTCTATGCTCTATAATCTGGCGGGTGATTTGGTATCTCCTCTTATCAACCGAAATGCGATTAGGGCCACCTACAATTCAGCCAATGCTAAGCAATTGCAACTGATTTATGGCTATGAACAGACTATCCTGAAAGCCTATATCGAGGTGGTAAACGAACTCGCGCGAATTGATAACTATACACAAAGCTTCACAACCAAAAGCAAAGAAGTGGATATCCTTACCCATTCCATTGCCATTTCCAATAGCCTGTTTCGCTCGGCCCGTGCCGATTATATAGAAGTGCTATTGACCCAGCGTGAAGCCTTGGAATCGAGAATGGAACTCACCGAAATTAAGATGCAACAGCTGAAAGCCAGCGTAAACCTCTACCGCGTGTTAGGGGGCGGTTGGCAATAATGCCTGCATAAAGACAATAGATAGATGAGTATTTAGGTTAAAATGCGAAAAGGCTACCTTCAGTGAGGGTAGCCTTTTTTACTTCTTGAATGGAGTATATATTATTTGAAAGCTGGGATTCCGGTGATTTCGGCACCTAATATCAGCAAGTGAATGTCGTGTGTTCCCTCGTAGGTCACTACAGATTCAAGGTTCATCATGTGGCGCATCATAGGGTATTCGCCTGTGATTCCCATACCCCCATGAATCTGACGCGCTTCGCGGGCAATGTTCAAAGCCATTTCTACGCTATTGCGTTTCGCCATCGAGATTTGAGGCGTAGTAGCCTTTCCTTCGTTCATCAATACGCCCAATCGCCAGTTGAGCAATTGCGCTTTGGTGATTTCAGTAAGCATTTCGGCCAATTTCTTTTGTGTCAATTGGAAAGAGGCAATCGGTTTATCAAACTGAATACGCTCCATGGCATACCTGCGGGCTGAATCGTAGCAATCCATAGCCGCACCAATAGCTCCCCAGGCAATGCCAAAACGGGCAGAATCTAGGCACATCATAGGTGCACCCAAGCCACTTTTTCCTGGCAATAGGTTTTCTTTAGGCACTTTCACGTTATCGAACACTAATTCGCCTGTGCAGCTGGCACGTAGCGACCATTTGCCATGCGTTTCAGGAGTGGAGAATCCTTCCATACCGCGCTCTACAATTAAGCCATGAATACGGCCTTCTTCGTTTTTCGCCCATACCACCGCAATATCCGCTTTAGGAGAGTTGGAAATCCACATTTTGGCACCATTCAATAAATAGTGGTCGCCCATATCTTTGAAATTGGTCAGCATACCGCTTGGGTTAGAGCCGTGGTTAGGTTCTGTCAAACCAAAGCAACCCAAATATTCGCCAGAGGCCAGTTTAGGAAGATATTTTTTTCTTTGTGCCTCACTACCAAACTTATAGATAGGGTACATCACCAATGAACCTTGCACAGAAGCCGTGGAGCGCATGCCGCTATCGCCACGCTCAATTTCCTGCATGATAAGTCCGTAAGAGATATAGTCCAATCCACCGCAACCGTACTCGGTAGGAAGGGTAGGGCCGAAAGCACCAATCTCACCAAATTTCTTTACGATTTCGTAAGGAAAATGGGCATTTTGGCACCATTCTTCAATATTGGGGCTTATTTCTTTTTTAACGAAATCGCGGATGGAGCTTCTGATCAACTTGTGCTCTTCTGTCAATAGGTCATCTAACTGATAAAAATCAGGAGATTCAAACCTGTCCTGAGAAGCTCTTTTGGCCGATTTTGCATCGGTTGCCATAGAATGTGTAGACATGGGTTATTTTGTTTTACTCGTTAATTGTGGCAAATTTACAACATTGAAAATAATTCATTGCAAACGTATGAATAAATCCTCTCAAGACCCTGCGATTCTGGAAAAGCTTGAACTGCTTGAAGCCAAGTTTAACGCCATGGGCCAAGATTTGTCCTCATATTTGGACGGTCTTCTCTATGCCGATTACCTTACGTATTGGGACTACATCCATTTGGATACCCTGCTGAGCCTACAAACGCCCCGCACACCTTTTCCTGATGAGCAGATTTTTATCACTTATCACCAAATCACCGAGCTATATTTTAAACTGATTTTGGCCGAGATGAGTCAGATTTCGGCTATGGATAGACCCAATGAGAAGGAGTTTTTGATGCGTTTGCAGCGTGTGAACCGCTATTTTCAGCACTTGGCACACAGTTTCGATATCATGGTAGAGGGTATGGAACCGAGTCAGTTTCTGAAATTCCGCATGTCCTTATTGCCCGCCAGTGGATTTCAATCCGCCCAATACCGACTGATTGAAATTCAGGCCTGTCCCTTGATTAATTTGGTACACATCAGTCAGCGCGAAAAGCTGGCCAAGGCCTCTGTTGAAGAGCAGTATGAGCAGATTTACTGGAAATTTGGCGCTACGGAATTAGCTACCGGGAAGAAAACGCTCACGCTGAACCAGTTTGAGAAAAAGTACAGCGAATCGTTTATCCAAACGGCCAAAAATTACCTTAGCAGCAACATAGGCTACTTGTACGAAATACATTATAGCAATACCAACCTAAGCGATAAAATCAAGCATGCCTTGCGCGAATTCGATGTGCTGGCCAATATCAATTGGCCACTTTCGCATTACAAGTCGGCTGTGCGCTACCTGCAAAAAGATCCCGAAGACATTGCCGCTACAGGAGGAACCAACTGGCAAAAATACTTGCCCCCACGTTTCCAAAAAGTGATGTTCTTCCCTAAACTGTGGGCGGAAGCTGAAACTTCCGAATGGGGAAAAGCCTGGGTGGTGAAAGAGGTTTTTAATCAATAGTGTTATATTGTACCCTGCAATAAGGTGGTATGAAACATTTTTTTATCTGCATACTATGTGTAATTGGATACGCTGGAAGAGGAGCAATGGCTCAATCTCAGCGCATTAGCCATTATTACGATGCCGATAAGAAATATCTCAAAGAAACCTATTACGTAAGTGAAGGCTCCAAGCCCGTCATCACAGGCACCTTCACTTCGTATTACCTTACGGGTGGAGTAAAATCTACCGGAAACTACATCAATAATATTTCGCAAGGCGAGTGGAAGTATTTCTATGAAAATGGAAAACTGAAAATGAAAGGCCCGCTGAAAGACGGCAAGCACTATGGCTACTGGAACTATTATTACGAAAACGGTAACCCTAGCATGGAAGGCCGCATATTCGATGAACTGCGCCAAGGCCATTGGAAATTCTATTTTGAAAGTGGGGGTGTAAAAAGTGAAGGTGATTACCTCGATAATCGGAAAAACGGCATCTGGAATTATTATTACGAAGATGGTATACTGAAAGCCCAAGCCTTTTATAATGACCTCGAAGGTACTTACCGTGAGTTTTACAGCTCTGGCCAGGTAAAAATGGAAGGCAATACCTACGATAGTAAAAGCGAAGGGCCTTGGACGGAGTATTACGAAAGCGGTATAAAACAAGCGGAGGGAAGTTATAAAGAAGGCCAAAAATCCGGGTACTGGATCTACTATTATCCCAACGGGAAGCGCTCAGCAGAAGGCGATTACACAGCCGGACAAACGGATGGCAAATGGCTTTATTACCACAGCAATGGCAACCTGAGTTCGGAAGGTGTGGAACGCGATGGCCTCAAAGAAGGCTATTGGCGCTTATACAATGAAGATGGTTCTTTTAAAGGAGAGGGTGTTTTCAGCAAGGGTGGGGGCGATTTCAAAGAATTTTACGATAACGGAAAAATGAAGAGTTATGGTAAAATCGTGAATGGGAAAAATGAAGGGAAATGGATATACTATTATGAAAATGGAGTGATAGAAGGGGAGTGTGTTTTCGCAAACGGTGAAGGCGAATACGTGGGGTTCTATTCCGATGGAAGCATAAAAATGCGCGGACAGATTAAAGACGGCATTCGCATAGGTACATGGAAACTCTACGATAAGGATGGTTCGCTGGCAGGCTATTACAAACCCATTTATGAGAACAACAAGCCTATTTTCAGGCTTTCCGATGAAAATCTTGTAGATACCTTATCAGCCCAAGCCAATTATCAAAAGCCAGAATATCGGTATAAGGCAAAGAAAATCAACAACTTCACTAAGCGGGTAAATGAATTCAAAGGGGTAATAGTTTCTACCAATCCTGGAGGGATGATCTTTGGTAATATTCCTATCAGCGTTGAATACTACTTGCAAGAACGCCTAGGTTACGAGCTCTATTTCTTCTACTTACGCAGACCCTTTTTTGAGAGTGATAATAATGTGGATATTAACCAAGATTACTTTCGAGGCTATGCTTTGGCCTTACGGCAAAAACTCTATCACAAAGACCGAAGATTGGGCATGTTTTACTATGCCCATGAGCTGCGCTTTATCCAACAAAACCATTTTCTCAATGTAATCGATTCTACCACGGTTTTGCCTTTTCGCACTTCCTTAAAAGCACGAAACAATAGTTTAGAATACAGCATTCTCATTGGCAGCCGCCTTATCCGCGATCCAATAGCCTCCGGCCTTACATTAGATGCATTCGTAGGCTTGGGTGTAGGATACCGCATCTGGAATGCGAACTATACCAACAAAGCTCTTATCGATCCGTATTTTGAGCCTTTTAGCAATCAAAAGTGGTATCCGGCTCCACGGATTGGCTTCACGCTGGGCTATATTTTCAGTGTTTCCAAGCACGCCAAATCAACCTTTAATTAATTTCCGTATCTTGCATGCCTTAAGGATAAATACCTTACCATGACATCTATACTTGAACTTACCCTCACTCCACAGGAGGCGTATTCTCCTGATTTGTTGGACGCTATCGTTCGCAAACGAATTCCCCAGTCTCACGACTACCGCTTGGCCAAGCGCTCCATTGATGCACGCAGCCGACAAGTAAAAGTGAACCTTACGCTTTCCGTTTTTCCTAAAGAGGAAATTCCCGCTTTAATTGAGTATCATATTCCAGAAAAACCCGTACAGGCCAAGCATCAGGCCATAATAGTAGGGGCTGGGCCCGCAGGTTTGTTTGCCGCTTTGCGTTTGCTGGAACTAGGCATAAAACCCATTGTGCTCGAACGAGGCAAAGATGTACAAGCCCGCAGGCGCGATCTCGCAGCCATCAATAAAGAGCATGTGGTAAATACCGAGTCCAATTATTGCTTTGGAGAAGGTGGAGCAGGTACCTATTCAGATGGCAAACTGTATACACGTTCCAAAAAGCGGGGCGATGTTAGGCGTATTCTGGAAATTTTGGTAGCCCATGGCGCTACGCATGAGATTTTGGTCGATGCGCATCCGCATATTGGTACCAACAAACTACCCAAACTCGTAGCCGATCTGCGTGAGAGTATCATCCGCTTAGGCGGTGAAGTACATTTCAACACCAAAGTGACGGATTTTATTTTGGAAAATGGGGAAATGAAGGGCGTTGTCACCGAAGCTGGAGAAAGGCTTAAAGGCATTGCCGTGATTCTAGCCACCGGCCATTCCGCCCGCGATATCTTTCATTTATTGCACAATCACAGCATTAGCATTGAAGCTAAACCCTTTGCCTTGGGCGTGCGCATTGAGCATGCCCAATCGCTTATCGATCAGGTACAATACCATTGCGAAACTGACCGTGGGCCTTATTTGCCCGCTTCGGCTTACAGCCTGGTGCAGCAAACCCAATACAAAGGCGTAGAGCGTGGTGTGTTTTCCTTTTGTATGTGTCCGGGTGGATTTATCGTACCTGCGGCCACGGCTCCAGGTGAGCTGGTAGTAAATGGCATGAGTCCTTCAAGGCGCGATTCCCGATTTGCCAATTCGGGAATCGTAGTAGCAGTAGAGTTGGAAGATTTACAAGAATATGCCCATTTCGGGCCACTTGCCGCTATGGAATTCCAAGCCAGTGTGGAGCGAAAAGCCTGGGAGATGGGTGGAAAAACCCAAGTGGCTCCGGCTCAGCGCATGGTCGATTTTGTGGAAGGGCGTGTTTCTAAAAGCCTGCTGGATACCAGCTATCAACCCGGCTTGAAGTCTGTAGATATGCAAGACGTACTGCCACCCTTCATTGCCAAGCGCCTGCAAATGGCCTTCAAAGAATTTGGTAAAAAAATGAAAGGCTATTATACCAATGAAGCCCAGATTATTGGAGTAGAAAGCCGCACCAGTTCGCCCGTACGTATTCCCCGAAATAAAGAAACCTTGGAACATATCAGTACGTCCCGTTTGTTTCCTTGTGCAGAAGGAGCAGGCTATGCCGGAGGAATCGTTTCTGCGGCCATGGACGGTGAGCGCTGTGCCGAACAAGTAGCCGCTTTATATGCAAAATACTAATTTATGAAAAAGACACTGGTAATAGGAGCAACTGACAATCCGAGTCGCTATGCCTACCGAGCGGCTCACATGCTAAAAGAACACGGCTATGAGATGGTTCCGGTAGGAATCAAAAAAGGAACCGTAGCCGGAGAAGAAATTTTGAATTTACGGGAATCCCCAGCAGTAGAAGCAGTAGATACACTCACCTTATACCTAGGGCCTCGAAATCAACCAGAATATTATAATTATCTGCTCAGCCTCAAACCTAAGCGTATCATTTTCAATCCGGGTACGGAAAATCCCGAACTGGATAAATTGGCGCGAGCCCAGGGAATAGAAACAGAAGAAGCCTGCACCTTGGTGCTGCTGAGTACCCATCAGTACTAAACGAAAAAAGGAAGCCTAGGCTTCCTTTTTTTATGTTTTTACAATCCAATCAACGATTGCTTAATTTTCTTAGTTTGGCTTTTAACGACTCGCGATCTGAGGTGATGCTAGGGTCACTGTAGATTTTGGCCGATAGCTCAGAAACTGCAGCTTTCTTGTAGCCTAGTTTTTCTGACATCTCTTCGCAGAACACAATCTCACTTTTGTACACCTTACCATCTATCTTCATCAACTGCACTAAGCTGTACAGGTATTCAAAGCGCTGGTCTTCCGATAAGGTATCAAGCGGGCCCAAAGGGCGTGGATTTTTCATAAGCTCATCCACCTCTTCATCGGTAAGTCCATTGGCCTTACCAATCTGATGAATCATTTTTACTTCTTTCTCGGCCAACTCGTTGTCAGTAGTGGCAAGTTGAATCAACATTTTTAATTGTGTCTGTACCATAAAAAATTTATTGAGCGAAGGGGTTTACATCTGAATTTTGAACAAGTTAAAAAGTTTTTCGGAAAAATAAATCAATACCCTTAATTGTTGGGGCAATATTTTACACAAAAGTGCGATTTTATTTACCTACGCAAACTTGAGTCAACAAATCGGTGTTTCCTACGCGGGGTACAATAGGAATTTAGGAAAAGAAAGACCCTTTCAATACCGTTTTAAGCGTGTATATTGAATCGAAATTCCTCAAAACTGACCACATTTCATGCATATAGTACATTGGTTGAAAAATAGGCTAAAAGCGCATAATCCGGCTAGCTATTTTGAAAAATACCGAGCTTTCAAAAATCTCCCTCCCTTCTTAGTCATGATTTGGCGTACCCATCCGTGGATGGCGGCAGCCAATGTGGGGCTCAGGGGAATAAAATCCGTTATTCCAGTCTCTCAACTCTACTTGGGTAAACTGATAGTAGATGAAGTACTGGCACTCACACAATCGGAAGGTGATCTCAACAGGCTTTATCTCTGGGTAGGTTTAGAACTGGGCATTACCATTATTTCCGACTTGCTGGCACGCCTAATCACACTCACAGATAGCCTCTTGGGCGATTTGTTTGCCAACAAAACCTCGGTTCAGCTCATGGAGCATGCCGGACAGCTAGACCTAGATCAGTTTGAAGATTCGGCCTTTTATGACAAGTTGGAACGCGCCCGTAGGCAAACCATTGGCCGAACCATGCTTATGTCGCAGGTGCTCAGCCAATTGCAAGATATTTTCACCATCCTCTTTCTTGCAGCGGGTTTGGTGGTTTTCAGTCCATGGCTCATCCTACTTCTGCTGATTGCGGTAATTCCGGCCTTTTTGGGAGAAACCCATTTCAATGAAAAAAGCTACTCTTTGGTGCGCAGCTGGACACCCGAGCGCAGAGAACTCGACTACCTGCGCTATACCGGGGCCAGTGATGAAACCGCCAAAGAAATCAAGATATTCGGCCTTTCCAATTTCCTGATTGAGCGCTTTCGCGTACTCTCCGATAAGTTTTACAACGCCAACAAAGCCATTGCCACCAAGCGTGCCTGGTGGGGAATCGTACTGGCAGCCTTGGGGACCTTGGGCTATTATAGCGCCTATGTGTTTATCATCCAACAAACTATTTCAGGTAGCCTTACACTAGGCGAGCTGATTTTCTTAAGTACATCTTTCGCCCGTTTACGCGGTTTACTGGAAACCTTCCTTTCACGCTTCAGCAGCATGACGGAAGGCGCTTTGTACTTGCAGGATTTCTTTGAGTTCTTCCAGTTACAACCCCGCATTCAGGCCTCTGTTCAGGGGATTCCATTCCCAAGGTCTATCAAAGAAGGTTTTGTGTTTGAGAATGTGAGCTTTAAATACGATAAGGTACCGAATTACGCACTTAGGCATTTATCCTTCACCCTAAAAGCAGGAGAAAAACTGGCTCTTGTGGGCGAAAACGGAGCCGGAAAAACCACTTTGGTAAAATTGCTGGCCCGATTATACGACCCCACCGAAGGGCGAATCCTGCTGGATGGGCGTGATTTGCGGGAATATAATGTAGAAGACCTGAGGCGGGAAATCGGGGTTATTTTTCAGGACTTTGTAAAATTTCAGCTGATTGCATCGGAGAATATTGCCGTAGGCCGCATTGAAGAGAAAACTCAGATGCAGAAAATCCAACACTCAGCTCAGCTCAGTTTGGCCGATCAAGTGATTGAAAAGCTACCTCAAAAGTATGAGCAAATGATAGGCAAACGCTTTGCTGATGGGGTAGACCTCTCGGGCGGACAATGGCAAAAGATTGCGCTTGGAAGAGCCTATATGCGCGATTCGCAAATCTTGATTTTGGACGAGCCTACAGCCGCCTTGGATGCCCGGGCAGAGTTTGAGGTATTCCAGCGCTTTGCCGACCTTACCAAAGGAAAAACAGCCGTGTTGATTTCTCATCGCTTTTCCACCGTTCGTATGGCCGACAGGATATTGGTAATAGAAAATGGAGCCGCACTGGAGATAGGAAGTCATGAAGAATTACTTGCCAAAGACGGACGTTATGCCGAACTTTTCCACCTTCAAGCAGCTGGCTACCGATGAGAAGCAAAATACTGATTACGAGCATTTTACTATTTAGCTTTATGCTAAGTAAAGCACAATGTTTTAAAGACCAAAAAGCCTTTCAGGTAGGCGAGAAAATCAGCTATGAAGCCTATTACAACTGGGGACTTATCTGGATTCATGCCGGAGATGTAAGCTTTGAGGTAAGAGATGGGAAGTATAAAAATCAATCCGCCTTACATTTTTACAGCTATGGAAGCTCCAAGCCCAGCTACGATTGGCTGTACAAGGTGCGAGATACCTATCAATCCTACATCACCAAGGACACCTATACGCCTTTGTTTTTTGAACGCAAAGTAGCTGAGGGAAGCTTTTGGGCGCATGACCAAGCCTATTTTGATGTAAAGAAAGGGGTGGCCTTTACCTCCGTAGAAAACAGCTCATTAGCCAAACATACCGATACAGTAGCCATTAGCGATTGCACGCTAGATGTACTTTCCATGATTTACTATGCCCGCAATATCGATTTCAGTACCCGAAAAAAGGGCGATAAAATTCCTATTTCTATGCTAGTGGAAGATGCTGTATATGACCTGTATATACAGTTCCTTGGAGAAGAAACCATAGAACTCAAAACGGGCAAATCGTATCGCTGCAATAAATTTAGTATCTTGTTGATTGAAGGTACTATCTTTTCCGATGGAGAAGAAATGACCGTTTGGGTGACAGACGATGCCAATAAAATTCCCGTGCAGGTAGAAGCCAATATTTTGGTAGGTTCTATCAAAGCCGTGGTGAAAGATATGCAAGGTTTGCGTCACCCATTGAATGCCGAAATCCGTTGATTTTTTACTTTTTTAAGCTATGCAAATCCCATTATTACCCGACATTGTTATTATTCTAGGACTATCCGTTCTGGTAATATTAGCCTTCCAGCGCCTCAAAATGCCCCCCATTTTGGGCTTTTTATTAACGGGGGTAATCGCAGGACCTCACGGCTTAAGTTTAGTAAATGCCTCGCATGAAGTGGAACTGCTTTCTGAAATCGGGGTAATTCTGCTACTGTTTATTATCGGATTAGAGTTTTCTCTCAAGAGTTTGGCGGCAATAAAAAATGCCGTGTTTATTGGAGGTAGTGTTCAGGTGATTGGTACTATCGCTTTAACCGCCTTGATAAGTTCATTTACAGGCTTTTCATGGCCTGAAGCTATATTTATGGGCTTTCTGTTTTCCCTAAGTAGTACGGCCATTGTTTTAAAAATTCTTCAAGAGAAAAATGCCATCAATAGTCCTCAGGGGAAAATTTCTCTGGCAATTCTTATTTTCCAAGACATCATAGTAGTTCCCATGATGTTGCTCACCCCCATTATTGCCGGAAAAAGTGATAATGTAGGGCTTACCTTGCTCATTTTACTAGGCAAAGCGGTTTTGGTAATTGTATTTGTTATTATTTCCGCCCGTTATGTGGTACCGCGCTTATTATATGAGGTAGCTAAAACAAAGAGTAGGGAATTATTCATCTTGACGATTGTCGTTACGTGTTTTTCAGTTGCTTGGCTCAGTTCAAGCATGGGACTATCGCTTGCTCTAGGCGCCTTTATGGCTGGACTTATTATCTCCGAATCGGAGTATAGCCATCAGGCGACCAGCAATATTCTTCCTTTTCGGGAGATATTTACCAGTTTCTTCTTCGTGTCGATAGGTATGTTGCTGGATGTGAAATTTCTGTTCATGCATTTTCCAGTAATCATTGGTTTTACGCTACTTGCCATCACACTCAAAGGAATCATTGCCGCCCTAGCTACCATTGCACTGAAATACCCCCCCAGAGTAGCTTTCTTGGTAGGATTCTCTCTGTTTCAAGTGGGAGAGTTTGCTTTTATTCTTTCCAAAACGGGGATTGAATACGGCATTCTTACGCCCGAAATCAATCAGTACTTTCTCGCTATCAGCATCCTTACCATGGGAGTAACACCCTTTATTTTAGGCCATGCAGAAACCCTCACTGATAAACTTATCAAAACCCCTCTTACCAAAGGATTAACGCGTTTTCATCATTGGCAAGACAATGAGACAGAACAAATGAATGTGGACAATCTGAAAGACCACCTCATTATCATCGGTTTCGGAATTAATGGTCAAAATGTAGCCAAAGCAGCTAAGAAAGCAAGTATTCCCTATGTAATTGTGGAGCTAAATGCCACTACGGTACGCGAGCAAAAGGCAAACGGAGAGCCTATTGTGTACGGAGATGCCAGTAGTGATGTGATACTGAGCTATTTGAAAGTATGGAGTGCGCGGGTGGCCGTAATCGCTATTTCCGACCCTGTGGCCACTAAAAATATCGTCTCGGAAATCCGAAAAATATGCCGTACCGTCTATGTGATTGTACGGACACGCTTTGTGAATGAGATAGAGGAAAACCTTCAGCTTGGAGCCGATGAGGTAATACCCGAAGAGTTTGAGACCTCTGTGGAGATATTTAGTCGGGTGCTAAATAAATACTTGGTGCCGGAGGAAGAAATCAATGACTTTGTGTATCAAATCCGCAAGGCCAATTATGATATGCTGAGACCCAATTCCAATGGCTTTTTGAAGGCTAGAACGAATGCGGTATCGCTCAATATTCCTAATATCCGTATTACCTGTGTTACGGTACGCCAGAGCGATAATGAAGTGGTAGGGAAGACCTTGGCGGAGTCACACTTACGAAAAAAATACAGCGTCAACCTACTGGCCATAGAGCGAAGTGGGGAGTTTATTACTGATATCAACCAACATACCACCATAGAGCATGATGATAAAATCTACCTTATGGGCCGACCGGATAATATCAGTGCACTCAATGGATTATTGAAGGTATAAATTACTTAGCTTCCAGAATTTCAAAATCATGAATCTTATTGAGATCAAGCTCTATATCTCCTTGTTCATCAATTACATAAGCGGGTAAAAAGCGAGCGTTTCCAATAAAGTCCTCATACACATAGGAATGACGACTTTGTACTGTTTGGGCAAAAGTCTCATCAAAACCTTTTATCTGGATAATGATTTCCACTTGATTATCATGGACAAATTCCAGATTCTTATTCCAAAGAGGACTCTCTTCGGTTATGGGGTGGACCAATGTCCAATTGAGGGGAAAGAACAAGACACTCTTTCGCTCAAGACTTAAATCGAAATATTTTCTTGAAAAACCCTCCTTACCTTTTTCTAAATAGGTGAGCATCACGGTAGCTTCTACTTCAATAAGACTACCTCTGCTGGCGTTAGCCACTCGAAACATCAAACCTTTTCCCTCTTGGTAAGGCGCGAATAATACATTTCTACTAAACATTAGGCGAGCTTTTGGTTTGGAGAGTCTTCCATACACCAAGGCAGAAGCGATGGCAAAAAAGAGCAAACCAGTGAAGGTTTCTAAAGACGCTACAATATTTGCTTGCCAAGCAATAGGGTGAATACCACCATAGCCCACCGTGGTAAAGGTCTGAAAACTAAAGTAAAAGGCATAAAGAAAGGCATCACTCAGGCTGCTTTGCGGGCCCACGCTTAATTGATCCAGGCCAATAAAAACATACATAAGGGCAAAAAGGAGATTCAGCCCGAAATAGGAAACCAACATTAAAAGAAAAAAGCCGCCCGGACTAAGAGAAACAAGTACTTCATAAATCTGTTTGACAGTTAGTTTGGCTCCACTGCGCTTTACAGTAAATGACCCTTTACTGTCTACCATTCGTTTGGTCTTTCGGGAAGATTTTATACCGAGTCCTTGATCGCTTAGGTTTTTCTTTGTGGTTTTCATCTGCAACTTATAATGCCTTGGTAACAAAAAAAGAGGCTAAAAGCCTCTTTCAAAATAGCGAATTGTAGGTGATTAACAATACTCGTTAAATACTTCTACCAAGTGGCGGCCAATCATCTCGGCATTACGGCCTTCAATGTGATGACGCTCTACGAAATGTACCAATTCCCCATCCTTGAACAAAGCAATAGAAGGGGAAGAAGGAGGATAAGGCAAAGTATATTCACGTGCTTTAGCCACGGCTTCCTGATCTACTCCGGCAAACACGGTTGTCAAATTATTTGGCTTTTTGTCAGAATTATTGATAGCAAACTTCACACCCGGACGGGCAGCACCTGCGGCACAGCCACATACCGAATTAATTACCATCAGTGTGGTTCCTTTATGATCTTTTAGGTGGTTATCCACCTCGGCAGCACTTTTCAATTCTTGGAATCCCGCAGAAGTGAGATCCATTCGCATAGGGGCAACTAAATGTTCTGGATACATAGTCGTATGTTTAATTAATCTGTTCGAAAATCTATTTATTACATAAAGCCAAGTTCAAGCTTGGCGGCTTCGCTCATCATATCTTGGGTGTAAGGCGGATCGAAGGTGATTTCCACTTTCACATCTTGCACTCCTTCAATTTCCTTAATGCGCTGCTCCACTTCTCCGGGAATTTGCTCAGCCGATGGGCAAGAAGGAGAGGTGAGCGTCATCAGTACATACACATTATTGACCGGAAATACATTGATTTCGTAAATAAGGCCCAGCTCGTAAATGTCCACCGGAATTTCCGGATCATATACCGATTTGATGGCCTGAAGTACTTTATCGCGTAAGTTTTCTATTTCCATAATGCATTAAACAATCAAATTCCTAAATAGGTGTTGGTACATGTAACCCTAGCTTTCCAGCAAAAGTTCGGTGTTTTTACTCAACTTTGTAATTTCGTTTGATAAGCTACAGCATATAGGCGCATTTGCTTTATCATGCTGCTGAATCCATTGGATCGCTGAGAGCCTATCACTTGTCCCATCCCGATTTTCTCAATAAAATACAAATCAGCTGTCATGATATCTTCCGGTTTTTGTCCGGACAGTACCCGAATAAGCAAACTAATCAACCCTTTGGTAATCTGGGTATTGCTATCGGCCAGATAGAGTACTTTATCGCCTTCCAAGCGGGTACTTAACCATACCTTCGACTGACAGCCTTTTATGATATTCTCTTCCACCTTAAGCGACTCATCCATAGGAGGGAGGCGCTCGCCCAGTTCCATGATATAGGTCAAAATCATCTCCTTATCTCCATCAAGTAAAGAGAATTCCGCGATGATTTCATTTTGGATTTCCTGTATGGTCATCTTATTTCTTTCTTTTGGCCGCCAAATCTTTGAGGGCAGACACTAGAGTATCAATTTCTTCAAACGTATTGTAAATGGCAAAGGAAGCCCGTATGGTTCCTTCAAGGCCAAGGCGCTTCATCAGAGGCTGAGTACAATGATGCCCCGTGCGTACGGCTATTCCTTTGGCATCCAGCATCATGCCTACATCAAAAGGATGCATTCCTTCCAAAACAAAAGAAAGTACACTCACTTTGTGAGCAGCCGTTCCAACCAAGCGTATGCCTTCTATCGCCCCAACTTTCTCGGTGGCATACTGAAGCAAGGCATCTTCATGAGCGGCAATGGCCGATTTTCCGTATTGATTTACGAAGTCAATAGCCGCCTTCAAAGCCACTACATCGGCAATATTGGGCGTTCCTGCTTCAAACTTGTAGGGAATCACATTGTAAGTAGTCTTCTCAAAGCTTACCTCGGCAATCATTTCCCCACCACCCTGATAAGGAGGCATAGCTTCTAGCAAGGCGCGCTTGCCATACAAAATTCCGACTCCTGTAGGGCCATAAAGTTTGTGAGCGGAGAATACATAAAAATCCACATCCAAGGTCTGTACATCAAGAGCTAAATGGGCACTGGCTTGGGCGCCATCTACCAACACTTTAGCCCCCACGGCATGAGCTGCTTTAATCACCTTTTGCACCGGATTGATAGTACCCAAAGCATTGGAAGCATGCACAATAGAAACCAGTTTGGTTTTAGCGCTAAGGAGTTTTTCAAACTCTTCCCAAATGATTTCTCCAGATTCCGAAATAGGAATTACACGAAGCACAGCCCCTTTCTCTTCGCAAAGCAGTTGCCAAGGCACAATATTGCTATGGTGCTCCATGGTGCTGATGATAATCTCATCACCCGCTTGCAATGACATGCGTCCCCAAGTAGCAGCCACCAAATTAATGCCTTCGGTAGTACCTTTGGTAAAGATTACTTCTTCCACCTCACGCGATCCGATAAACTGCTGAACCGCCTTGCGTGTATCTTCAAAAGCAGCAGTCGCTTTTTCGGCCAGGGCATGGATACCACGGTGGATATTGGCATTATAGCCAGAATAATAACCATTTAAGGCATTTATCACCGATTCGGGCTTCTGATTGGTAGCCGCATTATCAAAATACACCAAAGGCTTTCCGTTGATTTGCTGATGCAAAATGGGGAACTGCTGGCGGATAGCGGTAATATCAAGCGTAGGGGCCGAAAGGGTGCTCATGCTTATTTGCTTAAACGTTCAATAATTAACTCTTCCAATAACGTGCGAATACCTTCGATTTTGATGTTTTGAATCACATCGGCTGCAAAGGCATGCAGCAACATGGCGCGTGCACTTTCATAACTCAAGCCACGGGCGCGTAGGTAGAACAACTGCTCTTCGTCCATTTGCCCGATGGTACATCCATGCGAACACTTCACATCATCGGCCCAGATTTCCAATTGCGGCTTGGTATTCACCGAGGCATCATTGGATAAAAGAATATTTCGGTTCGATTGAAAGGCATTGGTCTTTTGCGCATCCTGACGAACGAAGATTTTGCCATTGAACACGGCAGTGGAATTTCCGTCCATAATGCCTTTGTAATTTTCATTGCTCAGGGCATTGGGCTTACGATGGTCTACCATGGTGTGGTTATCTACATGGCTTTTGCCATTGAGTAGGTATAAGCCCCACATGTTGGATTCGCAATGCTCATCGTCCATCACGATATTGAGGTTATTGCGCAGCATTTTGCCATCCAAAGAAACCGTGGTCGCAGTGAAAACACTCTTTTTCACTTGCAACACCTGCGTAGTTCCTACCTGATGGGCGGAAGGATTATTGAATTGCAATTTGTAATAATCCACCAAGGCGTCTTGCTGGCATACAATTTCCGTAACCGAATTCGTAAAAGTAGCCGCCTCACCTAAGGTGATATAATGCTCTACCAATTTCACTTGGGCATTTTCACCGACCACAATCAAATTGCGCGGATAAATTACCGGCTTAGCATCACTTGCACTAGATATATGATAGAGAATAACTGGCAATTCTACAGCGGCACCTCTTTTAACCTCAATGAACAAACCATTGCTGGCAAAGGCCGTGTTGAGCGCAATGAAGGGATCGGCTTCTGCATGGGCTTCTTTGGCCGCATATTGCAGATAAGCAGGCTTTTGCTGCGCCTCATGAAAAGCACTGATTTCAAGTTGTTTGCTATCGGCAGCAATACGGCTCAGCTCCGGAGCAAATACTCCATCTACCAACACCACATGATGCGCTTCCACTGATTCGAATAAAAGTCCGGATAGCTGTTCTTTGGTCACTACCGATTTTGCCACACCAGCTTGCAGAGAGAACTCTTTCTCGAGCACTTTGGTCAGGTGGGTATATTTATACTCTTCCGCCTTGGCGTGAGGTAAGCCATTGGCTTGTAGCCAAGTCATGGCCTTGGTTCTTTCTTCTGATGGAAGATAAGAGGCACTTGCTTTGGCTGTTTCTATGCGTTGATTTAATACTTCTTGCATCCTTTTTGTTGGTTTTACAGCACTTCGCCTACTTCTTCTTTAATCCAATCGTAGCCTTTTTCTTCCAGCTCAAGAGCTAGTTCTTTGGTACCGGATTTCACGATTCTACCTTTGTATAATACGTGTACATAATCAGGCACAATGTATTCCAACAAGCGCTGATAGTGAGTAACCACTACCACAGCATTATCCTTATTTTTTAATTTATTAACCCCTTGAGAAACAATGCGTAAAGCATCGATATCTAAACCAGAATCGGTTTCGTCCAAGAGCGCCAACTTAGGTTCCAACATAGCCATTTGGAAGATTTCGTTTCTCTTTTTCTCTCCACCTGAAAAACCTTCGTTCAAGGAGCGGCTCAAAAGCGACTGGTCAATCTCCACCAGTTTCATACGTTCTTTCATCATGCTTAAGAAGCTTACCGCATCCAAAGGAGGGAGGCCTTTATACTCACGTACTTGGTTTACGGCTGATTTCAAGAAATTTGTCGTGCTCACTCCCGGAATCTCTACCGGATATTGAAAGGCTAGGAAAACGCCTTCGCGGGCGCGGTCTTCAGGAGCAAGTTCCAAAAGGTCTTTTCCTAAGAATTCAACCGAACCTTCGGTTACTTCATATTCTTCACGGCCCGCCAACACTGATGCGAGGGTACTTTTACCCGAACCGTTAGGTCCCATGATGGCGTGTACTTCTCCGGCTTTTACCTCCAGGTTGATTCCTCTTAAAATTTCTTTGCCCTCAATATTGGCGTGCAGATTCTTAATTGATAACATGTTAGTTTCCAGTTTTTTGTTTCGAGTTACTCTACTCTGTCTTTAAACTTAAGTCCTTGGTATTCTGATTTATTAAGATAATTCATTAATCCGGCAATCATCTTTCCAAGCTCATCGGTTTCTTTAAATAGCTTTTCAAAATGTATTTTTTCTATATATTCTCTATCTAAGGCTCGGTATAATTGGGACTTAACCTCACCAGCAGAGCCTTTGGCATAGGATAAGAAATTAATAAACTCTTTCTTTCCCCCTCTATCAAAGCCTTCCGCAATATTGTCCATTATGGAGCCGCTAGCTCTGTTTATTTGATCTCGAAGTCCGAAGTCTTTAGCAAATGAGCCAAGTAAAGTCAAGGAATAAATCTCTTGAGAAAGTTGTCGGGCGCGTTGCCAAGCCTCTATATCTTCAAAAGTTTTCCAAGTAGCCATAACTCGAAACCAAAAACTATAAACTCAAAACTCGAAACTATAAACTAATTCTTACCCCACAGAGCCTTCCAAGGTAATGGCGAGAAGTTTTTGGGCTTCTACGGCAAATTCCATCGGCAATTGGTTGAGTACTTCTTTGGCGTAGCCGTTTACAATAAGTGCCACGGCATCTTCGGTACTGATACCGCGCTGATTGCAATAGAAAATTTGGTCTTCTCCGATTTTGGAAGTAGTAGCCTCGTGTTCTACTTGGGCGGTTTTATTATCCACCTCGATGTAAGGAAACGTATGTGCCCCACATTTATCGCCCATTAGCAAGCTGTCGCACTGGCTGAAGTTACGGGCATTGTCGGCACGTTTCATCACTTGTACCAATCCACGGTAGCTGTTTTGGCTTTTTCCGGCTGAAATCCCTTTGGAAACAATGCGGCTCTTGGTGTTTTTACCGATGTGGATCATCTTGGTTCCGGTATCGGCTTGCTGCATGTTATTGGTTACCGCCACGGAGTAAAACTCCCCAATAGAGTAATCGCCTTTCAGAATACAGCTAGGGTATTTCCAGGTAATGGCCGAGCCGGTTTCTACTTGCGTCCATGAAATTTTACTATAATCACCGGCACATATTCCTCTCTTGGTCACGAAGTTATAAATACCTCCTTTACCATTTTTATCTCCAGGATACCAGTTCTGTACGGTACTGTATTTTACTTCGGCTTTAGCCGCTGCATAAATTTCTACTACAGCCGCATGCAATTGGTTTTCGTCACGCTGAGGAGCGGTACAGCCTTCCAAATAGCTCACGTACGATTCCTCATCGGCTACGATAAGGGTGCGCTCAAACTGTCCGGTGTTGGCAGCATTTATACGGAAATAGGTAGAAAGCTCCATAGGGCAACGAACTCCCTTAGGAATATAGCAGAAAGAACCATCGCTAAACACAGCTGAATTAAGGGCTGCATAGTAGTTGTCGGTAATAGGCACTACCGAACCCAGATATTTCTTCACTAGTTCAGGATGCTCTTTCACCGCTTCGGAGAAGCTGCAAAAGATAATGCCCAACTCACCCAAGGTAGCTTTGAAGGTGGTAGCCACCGATACGGAGTCAATAACGGCATCTACGGCTACTCCGGTGAGGCGTTTTTGTTCGGTAAGGGAAATGCCCAATTTTTCGAAAGTTGCACGCAGTTCCGGATCTATTTCATCTAGGCTTTTGGGTGTAACTTTCTGCTTAGGGGCAGAATAGTAGATAATATCTTGAAAATTAACCTCAGGGTAGCTCACATTAGGCCACTTGGGCTCTTTCAGTGTCAGCCAATGCCTGTAGGCTTTCAATCGCCATTCTAGCAACCATTCCGGTTCTTGTTTTTTGGCAGAAATAAAACGAACAATATCTTCGTTTAGGCCCTTGGGGGCAGCGTCAGATTCTATATTGGTCGTCCAGCCGTGTTCGTATTCGCGGTTGGTGATTTCTTCCAGTATATTGTTCTCTTTGCTCATCCTGTTTTATTTAGACTTAATTCAAATAGTCGCGTCAAAGATACAACATAAATCATGAAAATATGTTCCTGTTTCAAATGAAATAATTCGATTGCGTTATTTTTTGGGCAATATTGCCTAGTTTTGAGCGCCTAAATTTTACAAGCCTTAGTGCAAGCGATACGGTAGCTTTGTATCGTGTTTTTGCCTAATCGCTTATCTTCATTAGCTTATTAACGGTTTATCCAAATACTATTTTGAAACGCATCTATTTTCTCCTTGTCTTTTTGCTGGTTCTTGGCTCTGGCGGTTATGTGTATTATTCCTATCTCAACAAAACCGAAGTGCTCAGCCCTTGGCAGGTAATGCCGCATCATGCCTTGTGGGTGATAGAATCAAAAGATTTGGTGAAGGACTGGAATACACTAACCGAAAGTGATTTCTGGAACAACTTAAAGCAAGTACCTGCATTACAAGGGACCGATAAACTGATAAAATCAGCCGATAGCCTGAGCGGTAAAGATGGAAGCCTGCACCAGCTGCTGGCCAATAAGAGTTTTCTGATCAGTGGACATGTAATATCTACTACCCATACCGACTATTTATTGGTAGGAGAGATGGGCGGAGTGCTCAGCCAAAAGAAATGGAAGCAGTTTATCGAACAGGCCATTAGCAGCCAAGGACTCAATCACAGCACGCGCCAGTATCAGGGGGAAGATATTCACGAAATCAAACAAGCTGATAAAAAGACATTTACCTATCTGATTTACAACAACTTATTAGTAGGAAGTTATACTCCTTTTTTGGTGGAAGATGTCATCCGCCAAATCAAATCCAGTCAATCGCTCAACTTTTTTGGGAAAGAGGGGCAAATTCCGCAAAGCCTGAGTGCTGAAACCTCCTTTGGCAAAATATACCTCAATCTGGCCAAACTAAAAGACTGGTTTAAAACCTATGGAGAAGAAGCACAATTGAACGCGCCAATTTTTGAGCGCTTCGCCAGCATTAGTAGTCTTGAACTGAGGCTTGAAAACCAACTGGCTTTATTGAATGGTTTTACGCAAGTTGCACCAAGCGATAGCAGCGCGTATTTGACTATCTTCAAGGACCAAAAAGCCGGAGCCATCCTAATGAAACACCTGATACCCAACCGCACGGCTTGGGTGCAGCACATGAGTTTTTCCGATGCCGCTTTATTGGAGAAAAGTCTCAAAAAATATCATCAAACGCTGGATCCCAACTACCAGAAAACGCAACAAAAGATAGATCAGGATTTTCAGGTAAAGCATAGTGACTTCTTCAAAATATTGGATGGAGAAGTAGCACTGGCCAATCTGGAAACACTTTCGGGCCGTAGTCCTGAGAAGGTGCTGTATCTGCGCTGCAATGATATCAATGAAGCCCTCAACAAATTCACTGTCTTGGCCGAAAAGGTAAGCTTATCGCAGAAAGACACCCTTTTGTCTGAATTTTATGGCAACAGCACCATCACTTTACTGAATCAGCCTGATATCCCGTATTATTTGTTTGGAAAAGGCTTTGAAGGCTTTCCTCAAAGCTATTTTGCTTTGCAGGGTAAGTACTTGATTGTGGCCAATTCCATCGAAACCATCAAAAACGTATTGAGCGATGTGGAAGCCGAAAATACCTGGGGACGCTCGGTGAAGCAAAGCTTGTACATGGAAAATAATGTGGCCGAAGCCAATGTATCGCTTATGCTAAATACGCAGCGTTTTTGGAGCAGTGTGATGCAGTTTGCTAATGAGGATAAAAAGGAATACTTGCGCCAACTCGCTCCGGTATTCAAGTCCATAGGCTATGTTTCTTTCCAACTCTCCGACCTCGACAACCAGTTTTACACCAGCTTGGCACTCAACTATCAGCCTGTGGAGCAAATCCCCACGGGAGGGACGCCTTATCAGCAGGTATTTGCCGGGAAGGTGGATGCTAAAATCATAACCAAGCCTTATGTGGTGCGCAACCACCTTGACAATAGCTTTGAAGTATTTCTGCAAGATTCACTATTCAATATCTACCTCATCGACAAAAAAGGACAGATACTCTGGAAGGACTCTTTGGGCGTACCTATCGTTTCGGATGTGCAACAAGTGGATTTCTATGCCAATGGCAAACTACAAATAGCCTTTGCCAGTCCGCAGGCCATACACATCATCGACCGAAATGGCGATAAGGTGGACAATTTCCCGCTCAAACTAACTTATACCGTAGCGCATTTTTCCATTATCGATTACGACAACAGCAAAAAATACCGCTTTGTGGCAATTGATGAATCGGGCAAGGCCTATATGTATGATAAGAAGCAGGAAAATCTGGAAGGCTGGAACCCTAGAAACCTCGATGGAAAAGCCAATACCCCAATTCGCCATGTACGGGCGCGTGGCCGCGATTTCCTATACGTAGGCTTAGAATCAGGTAAAATCGCCTTGTTTAATCGTAGGGGAGAAATGGCCAAAGGCTTTCCCATTGATTTGAAAGACCGACTGGACAATCCACTTTTTGTAGAGGTAAACAATAGTTTGGAAAACACCAAAATCACCACCATTTCCGATCGCGGCCAATGGCTGACAATAAATATGCTTGGCCAGACTTTGCGCAGCGAACAATTGTATAAGCCCACCAAAGACACCCATTTTCAATTGGTAACGGGGGCTATGGAAAAGGACTATGTGATAATCCGGCAAGAAGCCAATCGGGTAAGTCTGCTCAATAATAATTCGGAAGAACTGTTCGATAAAGACTACCTAAGTACCGAAATCATGAGTGGGCAGTACTACAGCTTCGGTTCTGGCAAAACGATTTTGGTGGTAAATGATCCGGAGCAAGATTTCTCTTATCTCTACGACCAAGAAGGAAACCTAGTCAATTTCCAGCCACTAGAGAGTCAGCAGCCTATCAGTTTGCTATACTCGGAGGTGAAAAATACCTATCAGGTGTATTCTTGCTATGAAAACGGGTATTACTTGCAGGAATTTGTATTGGGCGATTAAGGCTTCTCTGTCTTCTGCTTACCTACCACAAGCTCTTTAAAGCTGTCTATAAGCTCATTTGGCACGGTTACCGACAAATGATATTGCTCTACCAGCCAAGAATCATCCTTTTTGCTCAGAACACCCGAAGCACGGCAAATTCCCATTTGGGTGTGTAGCAATTCGCTAAACCACGCTAGATTACCATCAGGAGAAATATGCACATCGCGGCTGATAGGGTGGAAGGTCCATGCTTTTCCTCTATCAAAATACGGTTTGGCAAATGCCACGAATTCTGCTTTATTCCAATGCTCCCAGCTATCGGTGCCAATGTACACGGAGTTTTCGCTCATCAAATCGAGAAAACCAGCCGCATTAGCTTCGGCAGCGGCTTGATGCCACCTATCCATAAACGTATTAACCGAAGATACCGCCTGACCTGACTGAGAAAAGGCTGAAAAAGAAAGTATCAGAAAGGCCGAAAGGAAAAGTCTAGATATCATATAGTTTCAAAAATTCTTGCACCTCCACCCGCACTTGGCTCAACGATTGCCCATCAAAAGGAGCAGAGGCAATATTTTTAAGTAATTCACCCACCACATAGCTCTCAAAACCCAATTGTTGGGCATAGATGGTAGCAACCTCTAGTTCAATATCTTCTACCACATGATCTAAATATATCATGTAAACCAAATGATAAACGGCCTCCATTTTATCAATCTTGGAGGTAGGAGTTTCAAAAATCATGGTATCAAAATCGCCACCAGTAATGGCACTCAGATCTTTGGGATTCAAATGAAGCTGAATGGCCCATTTAACCAAGCATTTAACATATTTACTTTCCACGGCTTCCTTACCAAGGAAAAAAGATAGAATGTTAAAATAACTTCTCTTAATGGAATTAAATACCTCTGGACTTAAGGACTGATTCATATAAAAAATAGTAAGACTTCTGTAAATTAGTAAAAATGTGAATGCGATGTACTTTTTATTCCGTAATCTTCCACTTTCTGGGCATGAATACCGGTTATGTCATATCAAAGCCCGAAAGATAATAGGGCAATTTTGAATGACGAATCGCCTCTGAAGATTCTTCTGAAAAGGTTTTTACATAAATCCCTACCGGAATACTTTTTTTTACCTTTGCCAATAAGCCTAAGTCCTTGTTATGAAAGAAATAGGGAAAAAGTGCATCGTTATGGTCTATCCCAAATTGACCTGCATAATAGCCCAAGTGATGTAGGGCCGTTTCCATAAGGGACGGGAAATGAATTTCTCTTCCGGGTAGGCAAGCCAATCCCTCAAAAGATAAAAATCGATGATTAGCCGGATTGATGATTCGGTTTAAATAAGGAAGATGTGGAAACACATGTTGGTAGACCTTGCCACTAAATCCTGGAATATTTTTGATACGCCAGCGGGTAGGATAGGCCATAAGTCCAGCTACAATTTGCCCTTGCTCTTTCACCACAAAGCAATGCCCATGGGCCAGATTATCTGCAAAAAAGAACTGATGCTTCTGTAATTGTGTGGTAAAGAAAGGAGCCACTTCTTCCAATTGTTCTGGCGGATAATGGCTAACCACACTTGAAGAGCTAGGACTTAATCGACTAAATAAGAAGGAGTTAAAGGTGGCTACCTGCAGCATACCAAATAGCTGGTTCATATGCACCGAGCGACTATTATCTGCTTCCACATAGGCATACAAAGCCAGTTCTTCAGGAGCGCAACCCAACAATCCGCTTAAAAGCTGGGGATCGTGAAAAAGGTTATGTACAAACTGCTTTACGGCATGGCTAGCCTTGATTTTTGTAGGTTTCTCTTTGATGCTGTTCCCGTTTTGGGCAAAGCGCAACGGCAAACTGAAATACCGTATATACCCTAATCGCTTAATAGATGAATTAGGTGAAGTGCCATGGCGCGCCATAATACCCATTACCCCAATCAGTCGCTGACCATGAAGTACCTTGATAAAATACGGTTCGGCAATCTGGGCAATCTTGCTCTCTACTTGCGTATGCACATATTGGATTTTGCCCTCTTGTCCATAAGTGGTGGCATTTAAGAGGGCAATAAGTTCGGCATCGGCCCCTTTTTGCCAAATCATCTGCACCTTATCCTGCTGAAAGAGTGGCTTTTGCTCCATAGAATCGTTTTTCATTTCGGCTTTCAATATTACTAAAATAGGTTTTAGAGCAAGCACTGATTCAGGATAAACCTTTGAACCTTTAAAATATTAAAAGGGAATTCGGGCAGGGGAGGAAACTATTCAGTAAATTGGCGCATTCATTTAAGACTACTACGACAAACGATATTATGCAATCAGATTCAATGAAATTTGGCACCAAAGCCATTCATGCGGGCGTAGAACCCGACCCAAGTACAGGAGCCGTAATGACTCCTATTTTCCAGACATCCACTTACGCGCAAAGCTCTCCGGGCAAGCAC
Organism: Shiella aurantiaca; assembly: GCA_030412945.1. Lineage (GTDB taxonomy): Bacteria > Bacteroidota > Bacteroidia > Cytophagales > Cyclobacteriaceae > Shiella > Shiella aurantiaca. The sequence continues at coordinate 95,196 of JAUHJS010000001.1, forward strand.
AAAGGCTATGAGTATTCGCGCACGCACAATCCTACCCGTACCGCCTTACAACAAAATCTAGCTGCTTTGGAGAACGGCAAACACGGATTGGTTTTCAGCTCGGGCCTTGCCGCTATTGATGCGGTGATCAAAACCTTGCGCCCCGGTGATGAGGTAATCTCCACTAATGATTTATATGGAGGTTCTTACCGCATTTTTATGCGTGTGTTTGCCAATTATGGCATTAAGTTTCACTTCATCAGCATGCAGAACCCTGCTAATATTGAGCAATATGTCAATGCCAATACCAAGCTGATTTGGGTGGAAACCCCTACCAATCCTTTAATGAACATCATTGATATCAAGGCGGTAGCGCAAATTGCCAAAAAAGCCAAAGCCTTGCTTTGTGTGGATAACACCTTTGCCACGCCTTATCTGCAAAATCCTATCGATTTGGGAGCCGATATTGTCATGCATAGCGTCACCAAGTATTTGGGCGGCCACTCAGATGTAGTAATGGGAGCTTTGGTGGTGAATAGCGATGAATTACATGAGCAACTAGCCTTTTTGCAAAATGCCTGTGGTGCCACACCGGGTCCTCAGGACTGCTTCCTTGTATTGCGCGGGATAAAGACCTTGCATTTGCGTGTACAGCGCCATTGTGAAAACGGAGCAGTAGTGGCCAAATACCTTAGCAATCACCCTAAAGTAGGTAAAGTATACTGGCCGGGCTTCTCTGATCATCCTAACCATCATGTAGCGGCTTTGCAGATGCGTGATTTTGGGGGTATGATCTCTTTTGTATTGAAAGACGATAGCATAGAGGCTGCTATACAAGTAATGGAAAAATTCAAGCTGTTCACGCTGGCCGAATCGCTAGGTGGCGTAGAATCACTTTGCTGTCACCCGACTAGTATGACACATGCCAGCATCCCGAAAGAGGAACGCGAAAAAGCAGGATTAAAAGATAGCCTCATCCGTCTGAGCGTAGGGGTGGAAGATATCGAAGACCTTATCAGCGACTTAGAACAAGCTATCGGGTAAATTATTCCTTAAAATGTTTAGCTGTTGACTTAAGCACTCTGGCACTAAAATTGCTTACAAATGGTATTAAACTTTATTTTGAAATAACCTTATCTTAACCAAAACGAACAAAGCTATGAAAGTTAAATCCTTACTTTATTTCACAAGCGCTATTTGTCTGCTTTCCTCGCAGTCATTGATGGCTCAATTTTTCACTTCTGAGCTTCATAATGAAGGTCAAGGAGGTGCATTACACTTCAAAATTAACCCAGGAGAAGAATCAATTGATGGAAACCCGTTTATAAACGAAGAATGGAAAACAGGAAAAGTCTATTTTAGCAAAGATGCTAAACCTTTTGAATTAGAAAAATTAAATTTTAGCGTCTACCATAATGAAGTTGTTTACATTGAAAATGACTCAAAAATGTCAGTGCCCAATAAAAATCAGATATATGCGTTTACATTAGGGGATGACAAGTTTATGGGCGTAATATTTAATCAGAAGGACAAAGGTTTCTTTAAACTATTAAGCACAGAAGGAGAAATAATGGTTCTAGAACGTAGCCTATGTGTAATTCAAAAGGGGGAACCACCAAAAGGATATATTGAAGGTACAAAGGACTCTTTTGCAAAAAGAACTGAACTATATCTAATGAAGACAGGACATGATGCCATTAAGATTAATCCTAAGAAAGGTGAGGAGGAGCTAAATAGAATCATTGAGAGTGAAGAACTTTTTAAGTTTATAAAAGATAATAAGCTTAAAATGAAAAAGAAAGAAGATCTTATAGAAGCAGTTAATTACTATAACTCCAAGATTAGTTCTTAACTAGATAAGTAAAAAACAATTCACAGCCCGCTTATGCGGGCTGTTTTTATATTCTTTCCCTTCATCCAAACACTTTTACACCCACGTACTCAAACACCTGTTCACTAACGCACTTTTACACACCTTTCTTCTTCACACCTCTCACGGCATCGGCCGTCCATGGATCTTCCGGCCAGCTATGCTTAGGGTATCGTCTTTTCAAATCCTTCTTTACCTCAAAATAGGTATTGTTCCAAAAGCTTTTCAAATCGGAAGTTACCTGTACGGGTTTGTAACCGGGTGAAAGTAGATGCAAAAGCACTTTTATCTTTCCTTCATTTACACTGGGGCTTTCTGCCAATCCAAATAGCTCTTGCAAACGCACCGCCAATACCGGAGCACTACCATCGGGCTGATAAATCAAAGGAATTTTGGAGCCACTAGGCACTTCCAAATGGGTAGGGGCGAGCCGTAAAAGCTCTTGTTGTAATTCGTAGGAAAGATGTGATTGCAAGACCTCTTGGAGGTCGATTTTTTGCAAATCTTCCGGTTTTTTCACTTGAGTAAGATAAGGACTCAGCCATTCCGCATTGGTTTGGAGAAGATGCACCGTACTTACCTCGGGCCAAGCCTCCTGCGGACGCCATTTACGAAGGCTCATCACTCGATTTTGCCATTGGGTAACCTCCTCTGTCCATGGGAGCAACCTTTCTCCTTCTTTTTTAATGGCTTCGCAAATTGCTTCAATGAGTTTGCTTTGATCCACCTGAGCCAAGGGCTTGGATTGCAACACGATACTACCGATGCGCAAATCGCGGGTAGCCACTACGCCTCCCTTGCGGGTATCCCAAGTGAGGACTTCCTTTTCTTTTACCAAAGGAGCCAAATCACGCGGATTGAGCGGGGCGGCCATAAAAATCTTTCCTAAACCATCACGCGCATCGAGATGGGCAATGGCCAACCAAGGTTCATGGGCTAAATCATCTTTATGGGAGGCAAAGGCGTATTTACCATTGGCTAACTGAAACTGCGCATTATTTCCCGGACGAGCAAAGGCAATACGCTCCGGAAACGCATAGGCCAGCAAAATACCCGTTTGGTAGGGATCATAGGCTTCATTTTCTACCTCTGCTTGGAACATCTTTCGGTAAGATGCCGCCACCTTATCAATACGCCAAAAATTACGGTGCTGACTATTATCACGCCTAACCCTACGCAGCATTTCGATTCGTGTATTAATATCAATACCGCTCTCCGCATTCAGCGGATCGCGTTCTTCCAATAAAGCTGCTATGTCACAGGCCAAGCCAAGCATTCCTTCTTTTTCGGCCATCAGCAACATATGGGCAATGCGCGGATGACAGGGCAGTTCATGCAGTTCTTTCCCGTGTGGGGTGATTTTTCCGTTTTCCAGCGCACCCAGTTCTTGTATGGTTTCGGAGGCTTGCTTTACCGCATGAGCAGGTGGGGTGTTGAGCCAAGTAAGCTGACGGATATCGCTGATGCCCCACTGCGCCAAATCGAGCATGAGTGAACACAAATCGGCCTCCATGATTTCAGGAATACGATTTTCGGCTAGGCGCTCATGGGTGGCTTTACTCCACAGTCGATAGCAGGTACCCGGACTTAAGCGTCCCGCTCGTCCGGCTCTTTGATCTGCGGAATCTTTGCTGATTTGTATGGTTTCCAAACGGGAAAGGCCCGATTTGGGATCAAAACGCTGGGTACGTCCCAAGCCGCTATCTACCACCACAGTGATGCCTTCAATGGTCAAACTGGTTTCGGCAATGGAAGTAGCCAGCACCACCTTACGCTTACCGCTCCGATTGGGCATAATAGCCGCATATTGCTTAGCCTGAGGCAATTGACCAAAAAGAGGATGAATGGAGAAGTCGCGCAATTCCTTTTTAAGCATTTCTTCGCAGCGCAAGATTTCCCCTTGCCCGGGTAAAAATGCCAGAATATCACCGCCTTGTTCTTTGCTGGCCTTTACAATAGCACGAGCCGTGAGTTCGGAAATCAGAGAGGCATCGCTTTCACCCAAGTATTTCACTTCTACCGGATATTGTTTGCCCTCACTTTGTAATACAGGTGCTTGGAGCAACTGGGCCAGTTCAGGCATGTTTAGTGTGGCCGACATCAGCAAAATCCGCAAATCGGGGCGAAGGACTTGCTGCGCCTCGCGTGCAAGTGCCAAAGCCACATCGGCATGTATGCTACGCTCATGAAACTCATCAAAAATGACCAATCCTGCCTCTTCCAAACTATTATCGGAATGCAGCATGCGGGTAAGAATGCCTTCCGTAACGACCTCAATCCGGGTTTTTGGACCGATAACGCGCTCAAAACGAATGGTATAGCCTACGGTTTCGCCAATAGACTCACCTAGCATATCGGCCATGCGCATGGCCACGGAGCGGGCGGCAAGGCGCCTTGGCTCCAGCATGATAATCTTTTTTCCTTCCAGCCAAGGCGATTTTAGTAATTCCAATGGCAAAAAAGTACTTTTTCCGGCTCCTGGAGGGGCGCCAAGCAAAAGAGTATTGGACTGGGCTAGATGCTGATGCAGCTCCGGCACGATTTCTTCCACCGGAAGTCCGAAAGAGGCGAGTTTCAAAGTATAGAATTAGAATGGCTGTAAAAAGGCAAAATTAGCGTAAAAAGGAGAGAAAACCATGAATTGTTTATCGTAGCATCGAACAGATGAGCCTTCAGCCCTTGATAATAGCCGTAATAAACACACAATAAAAGACAGCTAACTCCGCTACTCCTGAAAAGTATTAAGAATCATCCGCGTTTGTAAAAAGTCTCTTGCAGGGCACTTATATGAATTATCTATCTCGATTGGTCAAAGACCGTATCAATTTCCTCCGTAATGCGTTTTGGCCGCTTGGTCACAGCATCTAGCAAACACCAAAGGGTTTTGGCCTGCGCTACAAGTTTTCCCGAATCAACCTCCAGCAAATGCACATAACGCCACACTTTGGCTCCATCCGCTTTCTCCACCCAAGTACGCCCGAGTAAGGACTGCCCCAGAAATGCTGGTGCTTTATAATCGATTTCATGCCTAAGCACCACCCAAAGGTGGGCCTTTTTCAGTTCATCAGAAGCACAGGTTTCCCAATGAGCTTCGGCCACTTCTTGCACATAGCGCAGGTACACCACATTGTTTACATGGCCGAGGGAGTCGATATCGGAGGCTTGGATAGTAATAGAATGTTGAAAAATGGCCTGCATGCTTACTTCTTATTCACCAATACCACCTGTTTGGCTTTGGGTTTTTCGGTGCAGATAGGGTAGAGGCGCTCTACAAATTCTTGCACATAGGCACTGGCCCTATGCTGGTCATGGGCTTCATCTGAAGCGAAAGTCATGGTATGAAAAAAGGAAGTGGGATCATCAGCCATTTGCCATGAGCTATACGCCATTGTGTGGTCTTCGTGCTGGCGCACCTGCTCAATAAAGCGTGCAATAATGCTATGGGCCTCTTCAATGGCATTCTCTTGTACCCGAAAAGGAATAAAAATATGAATCATATGCCTGCCAATTTTTTATCCTAACGTGAAATTGCGGCAAAAAGTGAAGGAACACAATAAAAAGCCGTATTTCCTGAGCAAATTCAAGAATTTACTTACTTTCGGTTTACAAAACTGCATTCCCTATGAACACCACCCGCCACGCTTATCGCATGCCCAAAGCCGGAAATCTTCGCCATTTGCAAAAAGTGGAAGAGGCTTTACCTGCTCCACATCCTCATGAAGTACGGATTGCCGTGAAGGCCATAGGCCTTAATTTTGCCGATATTTTCGCTATTCTTGGCCTATACAGTGCCACACCCAAAGGCAGCTTTGTCCCCGGATTGGAATATGCAGGAATTGTAATTCAAGTTGGGGCGGAAGTAAGTAATCTTAAGGTGGGCGATAAAGTTATGGGCGTAACGCGATTTGGCGGCTATACCACGCACCTCAATATCGACCAGCGCTATGCAGTGCCTTTGCCTCAGGACTGGAGTTTTGCCCAAGGGGCGGCTTTTCCGGTACAGGCACTTACGGCCTATTATGCGCTATTCAATCTGGGTGAGTTGGAAGCGGGGGAAACCGTGCTCATTCATAGCGCAGCAGGCGGAGTCGGTTTGTTGGCTAATCGTATGGCGAAGAAAAAGGGCGCCTATACCATTGGCAGCATAGGTTCAGAGAAGAAAATCGCACTTTTGAAACAAGAAGGATATGACGACTATATCGTGCGGGGCAAGCACTTTGGACAGCAACTTAAAGAAACCCTAAAAGACCGTAAGCTGGATTTGGTGTTGGAATGTATTGGAGGAAATGTGCTTATGGAAGGATGGAAGCAACTGGCTCCTCAAGGCCGCCTAGTGGTGTATGGCTCCGCCCGCTATGGTGATGGTAAGGATAAACCTAATTTCTTGCGCTTGCTTTGGCTTTTCCTTACCCGACCCAAGATTGACCCACAAGCCACCATACAAGAAAATAAGGCCGTACTAGGCTTTAACCTAATCTGGCTGTATGAAAAGGCCGAGCTGATGCACCAGATTTTCGATAAAATAAAAGCCCTGCAACTCCCTGTACCATACATTGGACACACCTTTTCTTTTGAAGAACTACCCCAGGCCCTGAAACTCTTTCAAAGTGGGCAAACGGTCGGGAAGGTAATTGTGGAAATAAAGGATTGAAAATGGACGGAACCCAAAGAAACCAAATCAAACCCGGCATGACGGTGCGCATTGTGCTGAAAAAAGACCAGCGCAGTGGCTTACTGACCGAAGGCGAAGTGGCAAATATCCTTACCTCAGCTCCTTTTCATCCACATGGTATTAAAGTCCGACTGAGCGATGGACAAATCGGACGGGTAAAGGAGATCATTGAAGAAGAGGAAGATTAATCCTATAGCAAAGAAAACTTCACCGCTTGGTTCTTGATTTTTTGTCCGCTGATTTTCTTCAATACGGCAGCTGATTTTTTGCGAGAAATGGCCACATAGGCAAAAAAGTCTTTGACTTCAATCAGGCCGATATCGTCTTTTCCTAATTCTCCCACTTTGGATAGAAAGCCCACTAAATCCATCTTATTGATTTTATCCTTCTTGCCTTTCGATACAAAAAGTGTAATAAATACAGGCGTTTGAGGCAGCACCATTTCCTCGGGTAACTCCAGTTCTTGGGTACGCTTTGAGAGGTATTTAGGTACTTCATCTTGATCGGTCAGCATGACATAGGCCGTGCCTTCCTTACCCATGCGGGCCGTGCGGCCATTGCGATGGATAAACGTTTCTTCGGTATTGGGCTTTTGGTAATGTATAATGTGCTTCACATCCGGAATATCCAGTCCACGGGCGGCCAAATCGGTAGTGACCAAGATATGTGTACTACCATTACGGAACATAGCCAACACTTCTTCGCGGTCGCGCTGATCGAGGCCTCCATGAAAGCGCGCGCTCACAATACCATGCTCGGCCAGGTGATTCCCCAGTCGGTCTACCGCATCGCGGTGATTGCAAAACACCAAACAAGGCTCCGTGCTACCAATTAGACAAATCAGTTTTAGAAAGACCTCCAACTTCTCAGGGTCATCCGCCCATACGGTGCGCACACTCAGTCCCTCTATCTGCTTGCGCTCATTTAAGTAATTGATAATGGAACAATTAGCCATCTCCAAGAAATCTGGCACTTGAATGGCCTGCGTAGCTGAAATCAATACTTTTTTCTGGATGGCGGGCAATTGACTCATGATATAGGCCATCTCATCAGTAAAGCCAAACTCCAGGGATTTATCAAACTCATCGAACACAATGGTCTGCAAAGCCTCGGTAGAAAAAGTCCCTTTATCCAAATGATCGGCAATGCGGCCGGGCGTGCCAATGAGCACGGCAGGCGGATTGGAGAGATTATTTCTTTCCACCTTCATGGCATGGCCGCCATAGCAGCAATTCACTTTGTAGTGCGTTTTCATACTTTTGAACACCTCTTCAATCTGCAAGGCTAACTCGCGACTAGGCGCTAATACTAAGGCCTGCACTTGGTCGATATCCGGATTGAGCTGGGCTACAATCGGCAGTAGAAAAGCCAAGGTTTTGCCACTTCCGGTAGGGGAAAGCAGCATGATTTCGTTTTTCTGGGTAAAAGCTTCCCTCATTTCCTTTTGCATAGGATTGAGAGCGGAAATAGATAAGGTGCGGAGGATTTCTTCTTGAGAAGGAAAAGGGAATTTCATGCTGCAAATTACGTGCTTTTCTGGCGTATCACGGCATCTTAGGGCAGATATATCAACAATGCACAAGGAATGCCTTACCTTTGCCGGCATAGCCTATGAAAATCGCTAGCCTCAACGAACTTAAGAAAACCCTCAAAAACCTCGAACCTGAGGAAGTAACGGCCCTTTGCCTACGGTTGGCCAAGTTCAAGAAAGAAAACAAAGAGCTATTGACCTATTGCCTGTACGAGGCGGATAATGAAGCCGCTTTTGTGGAATCGGTAAAGCAGGAAATGAGCGAAGCCTTTCAAGAAATCAATATCCGCCAACTGTATTTGGCCAAGAAAACCATACGCAAGGTGCTGCGCATAGCCCAGAAGCATAGTAAATACTCGGGCATAGCCGAAACCCAAATAGCACTTCTATTGCATTTCTGTGAGGAAATGAAGGCCACCAAGGTGAAAATCCGTCAGCATAAAGTCTTGCAAAACCTGTATGAAAGGCAGCTGGCCACTATTCAAAAGCTTTTGCTCGGCCTACATGAGGATCTACAAAGCGATTATGCACCGCAATTCCAAGAGCTAAGTCGGTATTAAGCATGAGTAAGAAAATATTGGTTCATAGCGCTTCAAACGAGGAAGCCATCGCCCAGTGGAAAGCCACCGCTGAACGCCTAGAAAAAGAATGGAAAGAGATAGAAGCACAATGCGCTCAATTTGAAGCACATATCCGTAATGAACTTCAGCAGGAGATTAAGGAAATCCATCGACTTACGCTCTTGTACAAAGAGCAGAAAAAGGCCAAAAAACTCAAGCGGCTAGAGCAGAAGAAGCGAGGCAAAAATTATAAAGAACCTCAAGGAATACAGCCATTATCGGAAAAAAATGAGAAGCCCCTTCCGACTGAAAACCCTGATTTGAAAAAACTCTATAAGGAAACTATACGCCATGTACATCCGGATACGCAGGCCCAGGATGAGGAAAGTCAAGAGGCTGCCCACGCGCTTACTTTAGAACTCATGAAGTTGTATAAGGCAAGCGATTTTCAAAGAATGCTTCAGTTTCATGAATACATACTCAGCGGCAAGGGCTTGCCTGCACAAATTCGTACTGAGGTTTCAACTTATACCGGAGTAGGCTATTGGCAGCAGAAAATCAAAGACTTGGAAGAAGCCATAGCCGCAGAGAAACAACGCTTTAGCTATGGGATTTTAACAAGCTATCCCGATCCCATGACTTTCATCCCTGAACTAAGGGAGCAGCTTAAGGCGCGGATTCAGGTATTGAAAAAACGAACCAGAACTTAAGGCTTCACTTCCACACCGCGCCAAAACGCTATATAGCCCTTTATTTCTTTGGCCAAATCTGAAGTTTCGGGATAATACCAAGCCGCATCTTTGTTTTCCTTGCCATTTACCGAAAGGGTGTAGTAAGAGGCGGTACCTTTCCAATGACACACAGTATGCGTATTGGAAGGAATAAAAAATTCACTTTTGATGGCACTGGGCGGAAAGTAGTGATTGCCTTCTACCACTTTGGTAGCATCACTTTCCGCTATAATTTGATTGTTCCAGATGGCTTTCATACGAATGGAATATGGAAAAGGTTAGATAATCCAAATATACAATTCTGAAGATTATTAATTGCCCAATAATATTTTTTTTAGATTTCATAATTTGGGCTTTTGAATCATGAAAAATTTAAAATCCGGGACATTGTACTGCCATATTGCTTATTTACTCATCACTTTAAGAGTACACTAATAGTTACGAATGAACATCCTGTAAACACATATTTACCTTGTAGCAATCGTTTAAATATATCTGTTTACTTATTGTAACGAGCATTTTAAGGTAATTTATGGGTGGAAAGAAATAACCAACCTATATTTCAGAATCAACTAAAAAAGTATACTCAATGAAACTACAAACCTACTTTATTGTTATTATTTTTATAGTTTTGGGGTGTTCTTCACCTGAAAAATCTAGCATAACCCGACTTACGGGAAACATTACCAACCCAAAAGACTCCCTTGCCAAACTTTCATTGAAAGACACAGCCTACGTGGTAAGTCTGGATAGCGCAGGCAAGTTTAGTATTAATCTTCCTTTAGAGAAAGCTACCTACGCTACATTTCACCATGGACAAGAGCTAAGCACGCTCTATCTCCAACCCAATGATGACCTCAGTTTAAGCCTAGATACCGAGCAATTTGATGAAACCCTACGCTACGAAGGAAAGGGGGCTGAGAACAATAACTTTATGGCTGATTTAGTTCTTTTCAATGAGAAAATGGCCAATCCTTACCAACGTATGTTGCTCAGTCCGAAAGAATTTACAGCCTTTGCTGATTCCTCTGCTACTGCTACTCAGCAATTTATTGATGGATATAAAGGCAAAATTGATCCTATGCTTTATGGGATTGAATCCGCAAAAATTAAATACAGCACCATAAGCCTAAAAATCAACTATCCATCGACACATAAATATTATGCTAAAACTGATAGCCTCACACTTCCTGAAGGTTATTATAACTTCTTGAGCGAATTTGCTTTTGATCAAAGTCAATTGCTCGATCACTACCAATATACCAATGCCATACTAGACTATGCCCATTATTTATGGGGAAAGAAAGAAGATAACCGAGAAACAGTTTTTGCCCGATTACTAAACGGTACCGATAGTCTAATCAGTACCAAAGAGGTGAAAGGCAGCAGCTTAGCCACACTTTTTGAAATGTATGTACCGTATGTGGATATTGCTAAGGCCGATAGCCTCTTTGCGCAGTATAAAGCCGCATTACCTATTACGAAAACCGAAAAAATCAGTAAAACTCTAGCCAAACTGAGAAAGTTGGCACCCGGTAATGAAGTGCCTGATTTTCAATTCTACACTAGCACAGGTGATAGCCTAAAGCTGAGCGACTTTGCCGGAAAACTAGTCTATATCGACCTATGGGCTACATGGTGCGGCCCCTGCATTGCAGAACAGCCTCATTGGGAAAAACTTTTTGAAGAAATGAAGGGAAGCCCTGTTGTATTTTTAGGCGTATCGATAGATGATAGTCGTACACCTTGGGAGAAAATGCTCGAAAACCGCAAAATAGGTGGCACACAGGTTTGGATGCCAGGTGGATGGAATGCCGAAATCATGAACTTTTTTGTAGTAGAGGGGATACCTCGCTATATACTTCTCGATGAAGAGGGCAAAATCATAAAAAACAATGCACCAAGGCCATCTGGCAATATTGGCGAACTCCTAAACAGTTCTTTGGCAAAGAAAGGGACAATAATTTGAGTAAGAAAGACTAGGCAAATATTGAACTAGCCCCAAAAAATAGATACCTATTGGCACTAGATTAACACTAAAAACTTATAAACGGTTAAAATAGAAGTGATAAACCCATCCTATTTTAGCTAATAAAATATGGATTACATTACTTTAGATAAGTCAAAATTTCCTTTAGTACAGGTTACATTTAATTTCGGGAACCCGACTTTAAATGATTATATGCTGTTCTTGGAGGGTCAAATCAAATTATTCAGTATGAAGAAGCCTTTCGCACTTTATTTGGATGCTAGAAAGGTAGGGTACTTGAGTTCAGATATTCGGATTGCTCAAGGTAAATTTTTCAAAGACTATAAAATTGAATTGAACGCATATTGTGTTGGAGCCGTTATACTTGTAAATTCTCCCTTTGTTAGTATGATGCTTAATTCTATTTCTGTAATAGAAAACCTTCCTAAAGATATGTATACCACATTTAACGAAGCGGAGGCGCTTAATAAAATCGAGGAGTTTTTGAGTAAAATCAAAGTGGCTTCTTCTTCATAACCCGCTATCCAACATGTGCAATGGCTAATTCCATAATGAATTTAAGGAAAACTATTAAAATAATGCACTAGCACAAAAATATGGATACCTATTGGGCTAGTGCAATACCATAGCCTCATAAATTGTTCATTTAGTAGTAAAATAAACAGCCTTTTTATCAATAAAGTATGGAATTCGTCACTATAGATAAGTCAAATTTTCCTTTAATAAGGGTTACTTTTAATTTCGGGAACCCGACTTTAAATGATTACAAGTTGCTCTTGGATAGTCAAATCAAAATACTTAGTATGAAGCAGCCATATGCACTTTATATAGATGCTAGAAAATTAGATTACTTGAGTTCAGATATTCGGATTGCCCAAGGTAAATTTTTTAAGGACTACAAAACCGAAATGAACACATATTGCATAGGAGCCGTTATGCTTGTAAAATCTCCTTTCGCCTTTTTGATGCATAAAGCCATCTCTGTTCTAGAAAATCCTCCGGGGGAAACCTATTTTGCTTTTACCGAAACAGAGGCACTTAAAAAAACTGAGAAGTTCTTGAACAAAATCAAGGTGACTTCTTCGTAAGAACCCACTATTAAGCATTTCCCATGTCGAATAGCTAGGCTTTGCAAGCTAAAAGAAAGGTGTAAAAGCCGCAGGGTTCCTTGCAGGAGATTTTGCGAAGAAGAAATAGCTTTTCAAGGTTTTGCAAGCCGCAAGGAAGCAGTAATTGGGAAACTCTTCCAAATGAAATTTCTATAATCCATCAACACCCTCGCTTTCTTTCTTCTCATTAAGCAAGAATCCAAGCGCTAATGTTATCACAGAATTATACTCCCTATCTTTATTTTGCTCATAACCTGTAGCGGTTACTTTAGGGATTGTATTCACAAATCCTCGTGAATAAAAACTGTGAACACTTACCGTTTTAAATTGAAATCCAAACCCAAATTTAAACCCAAAATCTACTCTCTTAAGTATAAATACGTCATCTTCTATCTTTTCAATTTTAGCATCATCAACCTCATTATAATAAACTACCATACCCTTGGTCGTTTTTACGGACCTATTAAAATCATATGTCACGGTTTTATAAGAACCCGTAAAACCCAAGGCAAAATAAGGCCCGATATCAAGCATAAATCTATTGTCCTTACTGATTTTCGTGTTAAAGGAAAAGAAAAGAGGAGCTTCTAAATAGCCTAATCGAAAACTTGATTGAGGATATTTCCCAGTTCTTGGTCTTATTTTAAGGCCTTTCTCTGAGTACAGAAATTCCGGACGGAAAATTAGCTTATCAGTGATAGGGGCTTCAAAGGCTAACCCAAACATAGGCCTTACAACATACTGATTTACTGGATCATTATCGGTATCTGTTCTTAACACAAGATTGGCAAGATTGGCTCCAAATCTAAAATGAAAATCTTGAGCCGAGAGCGTGAATGAGGCTAAAAGGAAAATTATTAGAAGATGCTTTCTCATGAATAACTAGTTTGAACAAAAATACCACGATATTCAATATTTACAATCAGGATAGCCCCCCTAGGATACCCTGAGAAGCCTAAAGTACATAACTTCTCCAAAAAAATAATCCACTCATTTACAGCACCTTACTACCAATTACGTTTATTTTTCCATAAACATTGAAACAAAAATAAACAGTGTTCAGTATATTTGTCATGTTAACCTTACCTAGCATGGGAGTAAAAGAAAGAAAAGAAAGAGAGAAACTAGAGAAACGCGAACTGATACTGGAGGCCGCCCACAACCTGTTTTTAGAGCGTGGCTTCGATCAGGTATCTATTCGGAATATTGCCGAAGCCATAGAGTACAGTCCTGCTACTATCTATCTCTATTTCAAAGACAAAAACCAGATTTTCCATGCCCTGCATACAGAGGCCTTTAGACGATTTGGTGAGGCGCTTTATACTTCACAGCAAGGCATTGCTAATCCCATGGATCGTTTGATTAAAATGGGAGAGGCCTACATGCATTTTGCCATCAACCATCCAGAATACTACGATATCATGTTTATCATGAAGGCGCCCATGGAGCACGTAGACGAGATGGATTTGAAATGCGATTGGCCGGAAGGACGCAAAACCCACGATTATCTGGAAAGTCTATTAGCCGAATGTAAGGAGCACGGGCATTTTAAGAATACCGAAAATCCCTACCTCTCGCTATTGGTTTGGAGCACTATGCACGGATTGTGCAGCCTGAAAGTACGTGATCGTTTGCGCATCTACCCCGAAGAAAGCCGTGAAGAAATGTTTACTAAGGCCTTTGATACCTTCAAGCAGATTCTGTTAACCTTATAAAAAAATTTACCCAATCAATGAACACCGTTTAGAGATTAAACAATGAAAAGAGTTTTCCTAATTTCCACCCTTTGGCTCTTATCAGTTGGATATACGCAAGCACAGGAATCGGTGCTGCAAGGCTATATCCAAGAGGGCCTGCAAAGCAACCTTCAACTACAATCGGAAGAGTTGCGCTACCAAAAGAGCATCAGCGGCTTACAGTCAGCTCGTTCGCTGTTTCTTCCTCAAGTCACCTTCAAGGCCGACTACACCTTGGCCGGAGGCGGTAGAAAAATTGAATTCCCTATCGGGGATTTGCTCAATCCGGTGTACAGCACCCTTAATGAACTGACCGGAACAAACAATTTCCCTCAGGTACGAAATGAGGAAATCCAGTTTCTACCTAATAATTTCCATGATACCAAGTTTCGGATTATTCAGCCTTTGTTCAATCCGGAAATCTATTTCAATTACAAGGCAAATAAGGAACTGATCAGTGTGCAAGAAGCACAAAAGCAAGCCTATGCTCAAGAGCTGAAATTAGCGATTTCGCAAGCCTATTTTCAATATTGGCAAACGGAAGAAGGCCTGAAAATATTGGCAGAAGCCAAATTGGTGCTGGAAGAAGTAGCCAAGCTAAACCGCAGCTTAGTGGCCAACGATAAAGCTACCCAAGAGGTGGTATTGCAAACCGAATACGAATTAGCCCAATTAGAGAAAGGCAAGGCCGAATTGCAGCGCGATAACCAAGCCCTGAAAGCCTATTTCAACTTCCTGCTCAACCGCGATTTACAGAGCGAGATCTTGCCCGAGTCCACCGCTCTGGTACTGAATGATGGCCCAGAGTCAGCAGAAGCTTTACGTGAACAAGCGCTAAGCCAACGGGCTGAAATCAAACAGGCAGAAGCCGGACTTGCCGCTAACCAAACGGTGTTATCGCTCACCAATTCAAAGCGTTACCTACCTACTTTGCTAGCTGTGGGTGATGTGGGGTATCAGGGTTTTGGCTATGAGTGGAAAGACCAGGATTACTGGCTAGTACAGTTCAGCCTGAGTTGGGATTTATTTAAGGGCGGTGAGAAAAAAGCCAAATACCAACAAGCACGAATTGATTCAGAAATCAGTGCAAATCAGGTAGACCAGCTAAAACAACAGGTAGAATTACAGGTGATTAGGGCCTATTATGAATTGGAGGCCGCAGAGGCCAATTACCTCTCGGCCCAAAAAGGAACACAAAGCAGCGAAAAGTCTTTTCAACTTGTAGAGGCACGCTACCGCAACGGGCAAGCCATTCTTCTGGAATACCTCGATGCTCAGAATAAAGTAACCACCGCACGCCTGAATGAAAATTTGGCGCGCTATACCCTGATGATTCAACAAGCCGCATTAAACCGCACCATTGCCAATCTTTAAACGACATGCATATGAAAAATCTCATTTATACTCTCACTTTAGCCTCCCTCATGGGAGCGAGCTTGGCTGCCTGTCAGTCGCAAGCCGAAAACAAGGAGGTCAACACGGACGAATCAGCTGTGGCCGTTACCCTGCATCCAGTAGAAAGCCGCGATTATGCCCAATCGGTAATAAGCTCTGGGCTTATCAGTACGCCCACAGAAGCGCGATTGAGCTTTAAAATTGGTGGTATTATTCAAGAAATAGCTGTAAGAGAAGGCGATAACGTAAGCAAAGGTCAATTACTGGCTTCGCTGAACCTTACCGAAATCAATGCCCAATTGGCGCAAGCCGAGGCTAATGTGGCCAAACTTAAGAGAGATGAGGCGCGTGTGCAAAAACTGTATGCTGATTCGGCCGTAACGCTGGAACAAGTACAAAATCTGAAAACCGCCTTGGATGTGGCGCAAAACCAACTCACCATTGCCCGATTTAACCAGCAACATGCCAAAATATATGCCACCAGCAATGGAAAGGTAATCCGCAAGCTGGCCAATGAAGGCGAACTAATAGGAGCAGGTACTCCGCTTATTATCATCAACGAAGCCAATGAAAACAGCTGGATTGTGAAAGTGGGTGTACCAGATGTCGATTGGATCCGCCTGCAAGAAGGCGATAAAGCAGAAATTGTAAGCGATTTGTACAAAGAAAACCCTTTTCAAGGCCAGGTAAAATCCATAGGACAAGGTGCCGATCCACTTACCGGCTTATATACGATAGAAGTAGCCATTCAGGCAGGAGAGAGGCGTATAGCCAGTGGCATGTTTGCTCAGGTGAACATCCTTCCAAGCCAAACCCAAAGCTATCAGGTAATTCCTATTGAGGCCTTGGTAGAAGGAAAAGGCAAGAAAGCTTATGTTTTTGTACCCGGTGCCGATGCCAAATCGGTGAAGAAAATACCTATTACTAGTGCCTTTGTAAGTGATAATAAAGTATTCATTACGAAGGGATTAGAAGGCGTTGGACAAGTCATTACTTCCGGTTCGGCTTTCCTTACTGAGTATTCACAAATCCGTATCCAACCCTAAGAGGCTATCCGTATGAAAATTGCTGAATTCTCTGTCAAAAATTACCAGTTTACGCTGACCATTTTTGCCTTGCTGGTAGCCCTTGGTCTCAACTCTCTGTTCAACATGCCACGGGGCGAAGATCCTGAAACAGAATCTCCCTTTTTCTCCATCGTGGTGGTTTATCCGGGCACGAGTCCGGCCGACATGGAAAAGTTGGTGGTTGACCCGCTGGAGAAGCGTATCAATGAACTAAATGATATCAAGAAAGTCATCACCGATATCAACGATGGCTTGGCTGTGGTGCGTGTGGAATACAAATACGAATCGGATGTAGAGGAGAAATACCAAGAGATTGTGCGGGAGGTGAACTCCCTACGTACCGATGAGCTCCCGCAAGACCTCTTTGCCGTGCTGATAGATCGCTTTGCTTCTTCGGATGTAAATATCTTTCAATTAGCCTTAATTAGTGAAACCGCTAGCTATTCCGAACTTGAGACCGAGGTGGAAAAACTGGAAGATGCGCTGGAAGCCATTAAAGGGCTCAAGAAGATACAAACTTGGGGTTACCCTGAGCAAGAGGTACAAGTAGAACTCAAGCTCGACCAAATGGCGCAAAATCACATCCCCCTCAATGCCGTGCTGGGAGCCTTACAAAGTGAAAATATCAATATCCCCGGAGGAAGCATTACCCTCAATACCCGCAAATTCAATGTAAAAACCAGTGGCGATTACAAAAGTATTGAGGAAATCAAAAATACCATTGTGTATTCGGCCAATGGGAAACTCGTTTACCTGAAAGACGTAGCAGATGTTCGTTTGGGCTATCAGGAAGAAACCTATAAAACACGCCTAAACGGAAACAGAGCCGTGCTTCTCACCGCTAGTCAGAAAGAAAAGCAAAACATTTTTGCGGTATCCGACAAGGTGCAGCCGCTGATTGACTCTTTTGAAGAACAGTTGCCTGCGCATATCACTTTGGTGAAAAACTTCGACCAGTCCGAAAGTGTAGCCAAGCGCCTAGGCCGATTCAGTACCGATTTCCTGATTGCTATCTTGCTGGTTTCCATCACCTTATTACCTCTTGGTTCAAGAGCCGCTATTGTAGTGATGATATCCATTCCCTTGTCTATTTTTATGGGCTTGTTTATGATGGATCTGATGGGCTATTCCATCAACCAGTTGAGCATAGTGGGGCTGATTGTGGCCTTGGGGATTTTGGTAGATGATGCCATCGTGGTAATTGAAAACATCGAACGCTACCTACGAGCTGGTATTTCCAAAAAAGAAGCCGCCATTCAAGCTACCAAGCAAATCGGCTTGGCCGTGGTGGGCTGTACCGCTACGCTGATTTTGGCTTTCTTGCCTTTGGTTTTCTTGCCCGAAGCGGCCGGAGATTTCATCCGCTCGCTACCTATGGCGGTAATCACTACTGTATTGGCCTCGCTGTTTGTATCGCTTACCATCGTGCCTTTCCTGTCGAGCCGTATGTTGAAAAATCATACTAGCCCGGAGGGAAATATCTTTTATCGAGCCTTGAAAAAGGTGATTAGCGGTTCGTACAGCAAAGTATTGCATGTGGCCTTAAATCGTCCGGTAGCTACTTTGGTGATAGCCCTGATTTTGTTTGGAGGAAGTTTAATGCTGTTTCGGGTAGTTGGCTTTAGCTTGTTTCCTCGTTCAGAGAAGCCTCAGTTTTTAATCAATATCGAAGCACCCAATGGTACAGCTTTGGCCGAAACTGACCGTATTGCTCGCTTTGTGGAAGAGGAGCTTAAGAAAGAAGACCTGATTACCTATTTCACCACCAATGTGGGCAAGGGAAATCCGCGAGTATATTATAATGTGATTCAGAAGAATGAAAGTACCAACTTCGCCCAATTCTTTGTGCAGGTGAAGGACGGCACCACGCCCGAAACCAAAACCCAGCTTATCGACAAGCTGCGTGAGAAGTTTATGTTCTATCCCAATGCCCGCATCGAGGTAAAAGACTTTGAGCAAGGCCCACCACTGGAGGCGCCTGTGGCGATGCGGATTTTTGGGGAAAACCTCGATACCCTGCGCCATATCGCGCTGGAAGTGGAACAACTAATTACCAAAACACCTGGCACCATTTATGTCAACAATCCCTTGGCCAGCCAAATGACGGATATCCGCATCAAAATCAATAAGGAAAAAGCGGGGATATTGGGCGTGCAGATTGGCGATATCGACAAAGCCATACGCATGGGCATTGCCGGATTTACCATTGGTCAGTTTACTCCTTCCGAAGGAAAAGATGATATCGGCATAAAGGTTAGCTTGCCTAAAGAAGGCACAGAAGCCACCTTTGCAGTCTTCGACAAAATCTATGTCAATTCCTATTTGGGTCAGAGCATTCCGCTCAAGCAAGTGGCTGATATTGAATTTGGTACTTCACCTAATCTCATCCGTCACTTTGACAAAAACCGCTATGCAACAGTGACGGCCTTTGTAAAAAGTGGCTACCTGTATGAGGATGTAACTCAGGAAGTGATGAAAAAGCTGGATGCCTATCAATTCCCCGAGGGCTATTATTATCAAGCAGCTGGAGAGGTGGAAAATAAAAAGGAATCATTTGGGGGGATTGAAACCATTATCTTGATTACGGCCTTTGGGTTTATTGCGGTGCTAATTTTGGAGTTTGGTACCTTTAAATCCACCCTTATCGTGCTTTCCGTTATTCCGCTGGGGGTCATTGGTGCGGTAACGATGCTTTTCCTTACCGGAAATCCCATGTCATTCGTAGCCGTGATTGGCCTTATCGCGCTGGTGGGCATAGAAGTGAAGAACAGTATTTTGCTCGTGGATTTTACAAATCAGTTACGGGCTCGTGGGGTAGATTTACAAACCGCCATAGAGCAGGCCGGAGAGATACGCTTTGTGCCGATTGTGCTCACTTCCTTAACAGCCATTGGCGGATTGATTCCCTTGGCCATAGAAGGAAATCCGCTGTATTCCCCTTTGGCTTTGGTGCTGATTGGTGGACTGATTAGCTCTACCTTGCTTTCGCGCTTGGTAACTCCGGTGATGTACAAACTCCTTCCGCCAAGTGTAGAAGTAGTTGGCGAACAGCCGGGTGATATTCCTTTGCATTGATTAATAGCAAATCACGCTGAAAAGCACCTTCTTTGCCCCAAAAGCAAGGAGGGTGCTTTTTTTGAACCCTTTTTTCAGATTGTATGTTGCTACATATATTTTCCAGATTATGAAACTACGAAACGTTAAACGCCTCTTATACAGCGAAATGGTAGACATGGGCGGATTGCCCGTACGCCAACCCTTGCCTACACAGAAAGTAGAGCAAATAGATCCATTTCTACTCTTGCACCATCATCAAGGTAAAGTAGCTCCTCATTCTTCTCCCCGTAGCAAGGGAGTAGGGCCGCATCCTCATAGGGGATTTTCACCTGTTACTTTTGTGCTCAAAGGGAGCGTGCACCACCGCGATTCACGAGGGAATAGTTCGGTTATACATGCTGGAGGGGTACAATGGATGCAGGCAGGACTTGGAATTGTGCATAGTGAGCGCCCCTCACAGGAGCTGGCCGAAAAAGGCGGAGAGCAAGAGATTATACAGCTTTGGATCAATACGCCAGCCGCCCATAAAATGGAGCAGCCGGAATATTTTGCCTTTGAGGCCGATGAATTACCTACGAAAGTATCAGAAGATGGAAAAACCCATGTACAAGTAATTACGGGTAGGTACATGGATTTACATGGGCCGATTAAAGGTAAGAGTGAATTGCTCGTTTATCGGGTAGATTTGGCTCAAGGAGGGACTTTTGAAGCTTCAATCTCCTCAGATTACCACTTGGTGGTGTACAATATGGATGCGCCCGTGCAGGTGGCGGGCTATGGCTTGGTAGAAGGCTTGCAACTGATCCATTTTGATGAGCAAGGCGATGGCCTGCACATAACAGCTAAAGAAGCTACCCGCCTCTTGGTATTGGCAGGAAAGCCGATACAAGAACCCGTGGTAAGTTATGGCCCTTTTGTGATGAATACCCAAACCCAAGTAATGGAAGCCATGCGCGATGCCCAATTGGGGAAAATGGGGATTTTGATTGAGGAGTTTTGAAACTGATAAATTGAAAAAGTACGCGCATGTGTTGGCATCTGCGTACTTTTTTTTTCAAAGGTTCATGTTTACTTCACTCGCACATGCACCGACTGACTAGTAGCACGGAACTCGGGAGCATACATACTTTGAAGGGTAGCCATTCCACAAGTAAACTCTCCCTTATTATTTACGCGCAAATCATAGGTAAATGAATATACGCCACGTGGTAAATCATCAAAGAAGAAATGGGTAGCCACATCTTTAGTACTTTGATAATAACTCGCCTGGTTCATCCATTTATATTCTGAAAGCACATCAACAGGCTCAAAACCAGCTCCTCGTAAGTCTTTGAGATGTACAAACTCCATATCTCTGGAGATACTCACCTCTAATCGCACACGCACCAAATCGCCCAAGGCCAAAACGCTAGTATCGGTAACTTCCTCCATATACTCGCCCTTATCATTTGTGCTAACCCTAAACAAGGTTTTTACAAGCTTTAGGTCTTCTCCCGTAGCTTCAACCGAGTCGATAGCACTCCAATAACTCAAATGCAGCCCCCCGAAAATGAGGCTGTTTTCATCTGCTGTAATCTCTACCTTTCCTTTTTCAGGCTTTATTTTCTCCTTACTCCATTCATAGCTTACGTGGCCTGTGCCCAATTCGGGATTATCTTTTCTGGTCTTGATTACTTCATTCCCTATTTTAATTTTTGCCCCTTCAGCGGTAGCCCGAATGCCTTTAGCCCCCGAAAGCAATGAATACACGACATTGGTGGTTGACTTTGTAGAGCTCCAATGTTGGGTTCGTTTTTGGTTCAAAAGCCAAAGGGTGAGCTCTTGCATCAATTCTTCCTTAGTCAAGGCATCGGATTCCCAATTACTTGGTAAAACCTCACGGAAGGCATCCATCAGTAGGGTGTGGGTTTCTATAGGCGACTCGTACCAATACCAGGAAGGAACATTACTCTTCCAATAAAAACCTAACTCTTCATCGCGTATGGTTTGCTCTAAAAGTGATTGTAGTATAGTAGTAGCCAATGGCGTATTACCTATACGATGCTGAATAAGAGCCGATTGAGCCTTTCCTTGCAAAGAAAAGGTGCGCCACTGTTTGCCACTTTCCTCCATGTATTGATTATAGATACTTCGCAGGGTATCGGTCATTTTTTGCTGAGGAAAAAAGCTTCGGGTATAGAGGTAATGAAGCTGAATAGGACTTAGCGTGATTTTTTTGGCCGATTCTTTTCTCATGCTTTCTTTATGATAGCGGATGAACTCCCTATCTAAATAGTCAAAAGCTTTTTCCGCAATCCCTTTTCTCTTATCCTCGGCATCAGGTACTTGCAAATGACTCAAGAAGCCCATCCCACTAATAATGTGCTGGGTAATATAGCGATTGGCCTCAGGACTACCTGAAAACCAAGGAAAACCTCCCGAAGGCATTTGCATCCCTTCTAATTGCTTTAAGATATCAAGGTGCTTTTGTGCATTGGTTTCTTCCGAGAGTAATGCCACCAGTCTGTTTTTTCGTTCGGTTTCATTTCTTCCTGCAGCCAGCCAAGGGCTTTCTTCCAGCATCAGCTGTTTCAATGATTGATTGGACTCCAAAATCCCGAAGCCAGCGCCCTTTTCAGACCATACTTCCAGTACCTTCTTAATTTCAGGATAGGAGGAAAGGATGTGCTGACCTAATACATTGGCATAATAGCGTGCAAAGGTTTGTTCGGCACATTCATGTGGAAATTCCATCAAATAAGGCAGTGAGTGAATTGCATACCAAGTAGGATTGGTGGTAACCTCCAAACGCATACTTTCAATAGTTTCTTGGTTTGAATTCATATTCAGCACTTTATCGAAGGCATATTGCTTACTTTCACCCTTTCGAATCATAAGTGGCTTTGACTCAGTTATAAATACTTTGTCAGAAAAAACAGGAATCACCTGTTGCTCACCATCGCTAAACTGACCTGTTTTTGCCACAATTTTATATTGAAGCACCTCCAAGTCGGCAGGTATTTGCAATTCCCAACTTACCACCGTTTTGCCTTTGGCCGGAAGTGTGAAGTCTTTCATGGCTTGTTGCACCCCAAAAGCCGCATCAATGGGCTTACCGCTTAGTCCATCGAACAACTGTAATACTACTTTGCCTATTTGCACATCGGTGCTCAGGCTCACAATTTGACTAGAAAGGGTAATTTTATCACCCGTGCGTAGAAACCTAGGTGGATTGGGTACCACCATAAGCTCTTTTTGGGTTATAGTGGTGAGCTCTTTTACGGCAGAATTTCCGTTCCTGTCATGCGCCAAAAGTTGGAGCTTCCACCGCGTGAGCGCCTCGGGCGAAGTGAAGGTAAAGGCTACTTCTCCCTGTTCATTAGTTTGCAGGTGAGGGTAAAAAAAGGCAGTTTCTTGGAAGTTTTTACGCGTATTTACCTTGGCCAACTCTTCTTCTATGCGCTTCTGGCCCGACTGCGTGGTAATTATCATCACCCCATTGCCTGCTTGGCTACCATACAAAGCCAGAGCCTCTTTCCCTTTCAATAAGTTTATGCTAAGAATATCTTCCTCATTTATAAGCTCAGCACTTACAATCACACCATCCACCACATATAAAGGAGGCTGATTGGCATTGATACTATTGTTGCCTCTCAACTTCAAAGTGATCCCATCTTTATTCCGAATGTACAGTCCACTGGCGGCACCCGCTAGAGGTACTTCCATTGGAACAGCTAAATCCGCCTCCGCATCTGGTACTTCTTCAAAAATTATCTCCTCATTTATGAATAAAGTCTCCTCTACGGCATACCCCAAATTCTTTTTTTCCCCCACAACGCCCAAAGCCGTTACTACCACTTCGCTAAGTTGTTGTATATCAGACGCCAGACGTACATCTATTACATTGTACTTACCAATTTCTACCTCGTACTGAACCATGCCTATCGCACTAAATACCAATATTTGTCCTTTGGTGGCTTCTAGGGTATACCTTCCGTCTATATCGCTTATAGTTCCTTCCGTGGTTCCTTTTATTATGATATTCACCCCCGGCAGGGCGCTACCGTCTTCCTCTGAAAACACGCTGCCTGTTACAAAGCCTTTTTTAGCAAAAAGCCTTTTCGATTGCCTAACCGAAGATTGATTGAGCGAGTCGTAAAGCAGGGTATAAATACGCTCCAGATAGCGCTTATTTACATATTGATTGGGCTCTATGGTAAACCCAAACCAATCCCATTGATGAAAATGTTGGCGAGGTTTAGAAAAATACCCTCCATACCACTGATTGACCGTGCGAAAGCTACTGGATGAAAATCCAATATCTAAATCGAAACTATTGTAGAAGGAATAATCTCTCACCTTATTCCTCGGTAGGCTTTCCCATTGGTGATCGACAAACTTATCGAGCGAAGCATCGTACATAGAGGCCAAGATTTCCGTTTCGGCAGCCTGCGAACCTACTATCACAAAGCTCCATTGCTGCTCACTTCCCGGTAGTATTTTATCGGTGAATGTTCGGGTTTCTATTTGTAGCTTCTGCTCATCCAGCGGAGCATCTTGTATCTTTATTCTTCTGGCCAATGATGCAGCCGTTTGATGTGCCACGGTATAGGCTTTGATGCTTACTTTATCGGGTAGGTTTTCAGGAATTGGAAAAAACACCTTAAGTTCACCCTTTTTCATCTGTTCCACAAAGGTCTGTATCACCTCGCCATCTACTTCAATGTCTACTGTTACCCAAGCATTGGGCACCACAGAACGCAAGCGTATCTCTGCGGTTTCGCCCCAAGCATGGCTTTCTTTATTTATCTGATAATCCAAAAGCGCATCGGTAGCCAATGCTTTCTCTTTGCTTTCTATCAATTCAAAACGATGTTCGGTGGCCAGTCTTTCGGTTGTTTTTTCCTTTAGATAGATTTCTATCAGATAACTCCCTTGCTGCCAAGAAGAGTAGTTAAGCGAAATAGCTTCTTGATTGGCATTTGAAAAGGGAATTTCCTTCATCAGTTTCCCTTTTTGGGGCACCTCGCTTTCTTCGCTATCGGTATACGATTCGTAGGGGAAGTACTGAGCAAATTCCTTTTCACTCAAAAGCGGCAAATCAGGCGATTCCCACAGGCGCTTTTTCAGGTTTTGTTGCGGTTTTTGAAGTTGCCAAACGCGCATCACACCCTCTGCGGCTACTTGCTGCTTCATCAAGTTGGTGGTACTTAGCTCCACTTTACTTTCCCCCCCGGTTTCAGCTTTTATAATTTCCTTGGGAAAATTGATACTTGCCTCGGAGGCATGGTAGCCCAGTATTACCTCGGTTTCGCCTTCACGAGTTTCTCCTTTTGCATCTAAGACTACAGCTTTTAGGCTAAAAACAAACTTAGGATAATCACTAGCTTTGATTTTGGCATCGGGAAGTGCGGGAAAGGCTATTTCAAAGGCACCTTCGGCAGTAGTTGAAACTTCTCCCGAGACAATTACAGGCCTAGCACCAGAAGGTCGATAGGTAGAACGCCAGTAGTACCAATAGGGAAATTGCACCTCACGGGTGATTTGATACTTCACCTGCGCATTATCTACCGCGCTTCCATTGTAGGCCATGGCCTTTCCTGAAATCCGTACGGTATCGCCTAAAGCGGCCACTCCTGAAAAAGTATCTAATTTCACCTCAAAGGTAGGCCGCTTATATTCCTCTACACGAATCCTCTTCTCCTCATAATCAAAATATACGAGGTTAAAAAAATAATCACTTTCATCTTCATAGTCCTCATCGGCATACAAGGTGTACTCACCCGTAAGGCCACTGGCCGGAAGGGCAAATGAACCGCTAAATGCACCATAGGTATTGGTTTTCAAGCGTAAAACGCCTACCTCTTCGAAATTGACATCCTCCAAATACACTTGTACATATTCATTGGCCACCACCCTCGATTTGCTTCCTTTCTTTTCTAGCAATATGCCTTTGAAATATAAAGTCTGTCCCGGCCTATAAATGGCTCTATCGGTAAAGAGAAAGGTCTTTGCACTGGTTTCTTGGCTTTGCTCCGAAGTAGGCTTACCGGAAGGCGGATAGGTATAAAAATCAAAGAATCGGGCAGTATCACCATCAAGACTAAGCTGCACATCATAACTCATGTAGCGTTTAACCTTTTTGGCTATTGAATGAAATCCATTTCTATCGCTTTGCCCTTCGGCAACTTTTGCCCAGCCGTTATCCCTACTGAAAATCTTAAATTGTGCCCGAGCCAATGGCTTTCCTGTAGTACGGTCCAGCACCTGAAGCCTTTGCTGATCATTATGATGGCTCATAATTAGGGTAAGCTGGGTGCTGGTAAAATCTTGGTAGGCCCAAAGCTTGCTGGCCCATGAGTCATCGGAAAAAGGGGTAGTGCTGACTAGCAACCTGTAGGCTCCTTTGGGCAATGGAGGAATAAGCACCTCAGTGGAATGTGTAAAATAATCTTGCTTGGAGGGCAGGGGTGTTTTGCTTTCCCAAATACGTTTTTCCTTAGCCAGTAAGAAGTATACAGAATCCGAGAATTGGCTTTCATATCGTGTTTTAGGAAAAGGAATTTGAATAATAGCGAGGTAGAGGGAATCAATATTTCGATATTCTACTAGTATTTTGGAATACTCCTCAGAAGTAACATAGTCTTCCCCTTCAAGGGATATTTCCTTTTTCTCAATCTGCCCTTTCAGCAGCAGGGCCTTTTTACTAGTGACCGAATCGCGGCTCGCACTAAGCAGCCTATTGCATAAATCCATGGCTTGGATATTGCCTCGTGGATAGGTTCTGCTATCACTTAATTGGAAATGGGCATAGGCCAGTTCAAACATAACCAAATACTCCGCCTCAGTACCAGCATATTTTTCCTGCAATTGCTGAAGCGCATACAGATACGGAAGCTCATTCTCGGACCAGGTAAACTGCTCTTTCACATACTCAGCTCGCTGCAATTCCAGCATGGCGCGCGCTTCTACTTTTTGAGGAGAAGAATGAAAGGCCATGAGTTGGTCATAAATAGCCAGTGTTTTCACAAAATCCATAGTAGAAGGAAAGGAAGGATTTTGGTACTGGTAATTCGTTAAGTAAAGGGTATCTGCCAATCCAAATTCGCGAGAGGGATGGAGTAGGCTATTTGCAGCCGTTTGATAGAAATCAATCGCTTCATGGGCGAGAAAATCATATAAAGTGGGGCGATAGCGTGTGGCATGCTGGGCTTCAATTAATAGCTCTAGCCAATCGTTGATAGGTTCTTTTTGAAGTCGCTCCGCAGGCACCAAGGATGCCTGAAACAAGCTATCTACTTCATGATACATGCGATGGATGTCCCACAAGCGAAAATCTGAAGTGTAGGAGGAGGGAGAGGCCTCCGCACGCTCAAGGTACTCCCAACGGTTATTGTTATAATACTGACGATATATTTGGGCCAATACGCTAGTAAGCACGTACTTAGAGAGTCCCTGACTTTGCTGAATCTCTTTGCGTAAATTGTTTACTACGCGTAGCTCCGCATCTTCTTGCAGATATACCAGAAACTTCGATTGATAAAGGAGTGATTTTATCAGCTGTACCTCATTTTTATCCTTTTTAGCCCTTAGATAAATGGAGTCGACCATTTTTGAGGCCGAAAGGGGAAATTCTTTCCATTCATATCGGTATACTTTTGCCCACAATTCGTTGTATTCGGGTACCGATTGGGCGCTGGCTTGAATGCCTAAAAAAGTGAATACACTTACTAGCAGTATTTTATATAATTTATCCATACTAAGGCCGATTGCTTAGGTATAATGATAAACATTATCGGTCTACTTTAAAAGAACTGGACTTGTTTTAACGGCATTTTATCTTCTCAAAACAGGTTTTAGTAGTATGAATTTTGATATGCCAAACGCCCCGTGGCAAGCCCTGAGCAACAAAAGGAGATTCATAGGGTATTTGGAGAAATGGAAGAGTAAGACATCCATTCAGGTGATTTTACCTGAATATGGAAGCGATTAGTTGTTTCAGGAGCAAACACCTGAGTCGGCAAAAAGATTAAAGGGATTTTTTTTATTAATAATTTATTCTATCTTGATTTCCATTATTAAAGCATTATTTATGAAGGTTGTACACGAAAATAAATTCTGTCAGGCATATTATGACGAAGTTCATAAAATTGTATGGAATCGGTATATCGATCTTGTAAACCCCGATTTACTTATAGAAATGCATCGTGCAGTGATGAAATTTGTGGTACAAAACCCCACCGTGGCCTGCTTTTATGACCTAACAAATATGAAAGGGACATTCACAAAGACATTAAATTTTCTTATCAAAGAATATGAGCCGACCCTGTATAAGAATAATGTAATTTATGGCAGTTTTGCTATGAATGAAAAAGATGTGTTTATGAAATTTGCCATGAACCAAATGTTCAAAGTAATGTCAACCAAAATGGAACTGAAGGTTCATAAAACAATAGATGAAGCATGTAAGTGGCTTGGAGAAAAAATGAACGCAACAGTGGTGATGCCGGAATTACCAAAAATGGTGAAAGCCTAAACTATTATTCCGGTTTAGTAAAGTCTGGTTTTGAAACGGTAAAAGGAATTCCATTAAATCGGTTTACTTTTCATTGATTTGTGTCTTATAAACGCGGCATTAGGTAAGAGAATATCGCCCTCAAAAGGAATAATGCCCGCGATTGACTAAAAAAAGCGTGGATTTACCGGCTCCATTTTCTCCTTTGAGCCAATGAACGCCTTCTTCCAATTGCACGTGAGGAATGGCCAAAATTAGCCTTTCTCCATACTTCTTTGAATAATTATCAATACTCAGTACACCCATAGCCCTCCGAAACGGAAGATATCATTACTAAGTTGGAAAATTAGTAGAATATCCTACAAACAACCCAATGCCAAAATAGATATCGCCCAAAACCCATTATTACGGTTTATTTAATGCAACTTGAGGAATATCTAAACAATACCATCATGGCAAAGGAAAAAGAAGGGAAACAGAAGTCGGACAAGAAAGCGCCCGCCAAAAACCTAAAAGAAAAAAGAGCGGATAAAGCCGCAAAACGCAAAGACCGTAACCGCGACTAAGAAATCCTAGCATATACCTTACCGCAAATCCGATACTTGGAAAATAGGTATAGGGTCATACCAGCCTGCTACAATAGAAGTATTAGTAAAGCAGGCTGGTATTCAATAAAATATTCATCACTCGCTCTAATTAGACAATCAAAACAGAATTCATAAATTTTTAATTAATTATTGTTTTACGATAATTAATTTCTACATTTGGGTAATTAATATCCCAAACGTATATGCAAACTGTTAAGATTGTTGCCAAAATCCTGTTTTATATCAGTGGGCTACTAGCCGGATTTTACCTGGTGGTACCCGCCTATTCGGCCTTGTCGCTGCTTACGGGCTGGTGGCTGGAGCTGGGCGAAGGTGGAAACCGCTTTTATATCTGTTATCCGTTTACGGAAACCCATTTCTTGATAGGGCAGTATCATCTCCCTTACATTGTATTCAACTTTCTGCTGCCCTTGCTCTGCTATGGCCTTTTCTTTTGGCTGCTGGCACAGGTATTTCGGGTGTTTTTTCAGCCCAAGCTCTTCACCGAGGTGGGTGTTGCCCATCTTTCGCGCTTTTATCAGGCCAATTTCCTCGTACCATCACTTGTAACCATCCTTATGAGCTTTTTTGTGGACTTGGATAACGTGACTTGGGTATTAATAGGCGCCCATGCTATAATGGGTGTTTTTGCCTATTTTCTGGCTGCTATTTTTCGCCAAGGGGTACACTTGCAACACGAACAAGACTTATTTGTATAGCCATGCCCATAGTTGTAAATGTTGATGTGATGCTGGCCAAGCGCAAAATGCAGTCGAAGGAACTGGCGGAGAAACTGGGGATTACTCCGGCCAACCTGTCCATCTTGAAAACCGGAAAAGCCAAGGGCATACGCTTTGATACCCTGGAGGCCATCTGCAAAGAACTGGATTGCCAGCCGGGCGATATCTTGGAATATGTAGCCTAAACCCTGCTCGATTTGAACTCTTTCAAACATCCTGAAAAGGATGAGGGAATTTTATTGCCTAAAAATATGAACAACACACTCGAAATTACAGAACTTACCAAAACCTATCCGAATGGTATCCAGGCACTTAATTCGGTTAGCCTGCGCCTAAGCAATGGGATGTTTGGCCTCTTGGGCCCCAATGGGGCGGGGAAATCGACCTTGATGAAAACCCTGGCCGGACTGCAAGCGGCTGACAGCGGCCGCATCATGTTTAATGGCATCGACCTGGCCGAACATCCTGATTATATCAAAAAACAATTGGGCTTTTTGCCGCAAGATTTTGGCGTATACCCCAAGGTATCGGCCTACGATTTGTTGATGCATTTGGCCGTTCTTAAAGGCCTCACAAACGCACAAGCACGAAAAGAACAGGTGCTTAGCCTGCTCGATAAGGTAAACCTGTATGCCTTTCGCCACAAAGAAGTCCATACTTTTTCGGGCGGAATGCGCCAGCGATTTGGCATAGCGCAAGCCTTATTGGGTAATCCACAGCTGGTGATAGTAGATGAGCCCACCGCGGGCCTCGACCCCGAGGAGCGCAACCGCTTCAATGATTTTCTGGCCGAGATAGGGGAAGACATCATCGTGATTCTGTCTACTCATTTGGTGGAAGACGTAAAAAATCTCTGTACCCAAATGGCCATTATGAACCACGGAACGGTGCTGGCCATGGGCGCACCGACTGACTTTCTGCAAGCCATGAAAGGTCGGCTTTGGGAAAAAACCATAGCCCGAAAGGAGAGGGCAGCCTATGAATCGCAGTACCGGGTGCTTTCCAGTCAGCTTACCCGTGGTCAGCTTAGCTTGCATATTGAATCGGAAGAAAATCCACAAAATGGATTCTCGCCCTTAGCGCCCAATCTGGAAGATGTGTATTTCTCTTATCTAAAAAAATCCGCCCATGTATCCGCTGCTACGCTTTGAATTGGCCCTTTACACTAAGCGCTTGGGCTTTTATGGACTTATGCTGGCTTTGCTGCTGGCGGGCGTAGGCATGGGCAGCCGATTTACCTTAAGCCTAAGTCCTGAGGTATTCAGTAATTCGCCTTACACGGTGGCCTATATGACGGGTTTCATCAGCCTCTGTGCCTTGTTTTTTGTTACCATTTTTGCCAGTCAGGTGATTTTTCGAGAAAAAGAAAGCCGCTTTCAAACCATACTCTATGCTTTGCCGCTTCGGCCTTGGCAATGGCTCCTCAGCAAAGGCTTGGCGGTACTCTTGCTCAGTAGTCTGTGCCTTTTCCTTTTACTCATAGGTTTTGCGATAGGTCAAACCTTCTTTTCGGAGCGATTGACGACCTCTTTTCGCTTGATGACCTATCTGCATCCGGCTATGTTGTTGGGCGCTATCAATACTTTGCTTTGTGTGGCCTTGCTCAGCACGGTGGCTTGGCTGAGTGGGAACAAATGGTGGGTTTACCTCTCGGGCCTGATGCTCTACATGCTGTATATGCTGATACTGATGTATTCCAACTCACCTCTGATGGCTAATGCCTTCCCCCAATCGCCTGAGGTGGCGCGGCTTTCC
This sequence comes from Shiella aurantiaca, assembly GCA_030412945.1. Lineage (GTDB taxonomy): Bacteria > Bacteroidota > Bacteroidia > Cytophagales > Cyclobacteriaceae > Shiella > Shiella aurantiaca. The sequence goes on from JAUHJS010000001.1 coordinate 126,469, forward strand.
GCCCTGCTCGATCCTTTTGGTCTATCGGCTTATTTTGAGGTGACTAAGCACTGGTCGGTGATGGAGCGCAATATCCAATTGGTGCCCCTACATGGTGTGTTTTTATATAATCGCCTGGGCGTGTTGGCACTTTCTATTCTTGCATTGGGCGTTTCATGGTGCTTTTTCCGACTTGAAACCTATGAAAAACGTAAAAAGGAGCTTTCTCTGAAAGAAGATACCCAAAAGGATACGCATTACCTCTATCAGCCGCAGGCAACCAAGCACGACTTTTGGTGGAAATGCAAAGCCTTATTTTCCCTGATTAAGGTCAATGGCCTCTACCTGAGCAAAGGCTTGCCCTTTATCCTTACCTCTTTGGCCTTGTTGTTTTATCTGGGCATAGAAATCCACAGCCATATAGAAGGCGGAATCCGCTATCCGCAGCGCTATGCCAGCTCAGCCCTGATGTTTAACCAAATTATGGGCGCATTCCCTACTTTGGCTTTGGTACTGATGGTGTATTATACGCACGAGCTTTTTTGGCGCAGCCGCATCCATAATTTTCATTTGATAGAAGAGGCCACGCCTCTGAGCGCTTGGTGGCGATTGGCCGCACAGGGAATTAGTCTGGGAGGGCTTTTGCTGTACTTCTGTGGGCTTTGCCTAGTACTCGGACTGGGTTTCCAATGGTTCTATGATTACTTACGCATTGACTGGTCTGCCTATGGCGCCTTGCTTGCTTTGGCTTGTCTCCCTGTCTTTTTGAGTATGGGGTTTATGCTGCTTATGCAAAAGATGATGAATCACAAAGCCTTAGGTTTGGTTCTTACGAGCCTTTTTGCCTTGCTCATGGCCTCTCCTTTGGGTGCTCAGATGCTTAGTCACCCCATGCTAAGAATTTTGCAGCCCTACAAAGGTGTGTATAGCGAAATGAATGGTCTGGGGAGCTATTTTGGGCTTTTTATGCTACGTTATGCACTTGGCGCCTTGATGTTGCTTAGCCTTTTACTTGGGTATGCCTTCTGGACAGATAGAAGAAAAAAGACTTTGTGGTATACTTTGGGCTGTTTCTTACTGAGTTTGTGGGGAGCCTATGGCTATATGCAAGGCTACGTACCCCGTTCGGCAGAAGAGGAAAATAAAGCGCAAGCCAACTATGAGAAGCAGTTCAGAAGCTGGCAGAATCTTCCCCAGCCGCAGATTAAAGGCATAAAAACCCGCATCGACCTCTATCCTGAAGAGCAAGCTTATGCCGTATCGGCTACTTACCGACTATTCAATCCGCATGCAGTCGGACTCGATAGTGTGTTGCTGCATATTCCGGAAAGCATAGAGATACAATCACTTAGTTGGCAACAGGGCAAAGACCACATACACTTGGCAGATAGTACGCAAATCCTGCGATTTCCTACAACTTGGCAAGCCCAAGACAGTGCCGAATTGCAGGTTCTATTTCGCTATGCGGGGAAGCCTATCAACGGCCACGAATCCTTTAATGCGATTGTCGAAAACGGTTCATTTATGCGTATTAGCCGCTACTATCCTAGTTTTGGCTATGACCCGGGACAAGAAATAACCGATAGCCTCGAAAGGGCAAAATGGAATTTGGGAGCAGCTACACCGCTCAGGGCGTTGGAAGCCCCCCGCGATAGTACGCAGGATTTTATCAATTTAGAAATGGTAGTAAGCACCTCCGCACATCAGATTCCTTTGGGTACGGGAGATTTAATAAAAAGCTGGCAGGAGGGAGGCCGCCCGGTGGCGCAATTCCGTTGCCCTAGGCCTGTCCCATTTCGTTTTGCGGTGGCTTCGGCACACTATGCGGTAGAAAAAACCGAATACCAAGGCATACAACTAGAGGTTTATTATCATCCTAAGCATGCCGAAAATGTGAATCGCCTACTCGAAAATGCCAAGCGTACCTTGGCCTATTGTCAGGCGAATTTCGGTCCATATCCTTTCCAGAGTTTACGCTTTGCGGAGGTTTCGTCCTTCACCCAAGGCTTTGCGGCTACGGCTTATCCTTCCATTATTTTTATGACGGAAAATATGGTATTTCATGCCAATGTAACGGCCGACCGAGGACAAGATCTGATCAACGAACTGGCCGGACATGAAGTAGCGCATATGTGGTGGGGCACGAGCCAATTAGCCCCCGATACCCGCGAAGGCAGTATTGTACTCACCGAAACCTTGGCCATGTATACTGAACTGATGTTGGTAAAGCAACAATACGGAGAGGAACGCTTAGAAGAGAATGAGACGATTCTCCGTCAGTTGTATGAGGAAGCAATGGGCTTTTCTGAAAAACGCCCTTTGCTGCGTGCCCATCCCAAAGATATCCACTTGGGCTATCATAAAGGATCACTGGTGATGCTGGCAATGGAAAGGCTGCTAGGCGAAGACAAGGTCAATTCAGCACTTAAAAATCTGCTGGTCAAGCATACATACCCGCATCCTAAAGCCACGTCTCAGGACTTAGTAGATGGGCTGAAAGCAGTAGCAAACCCTGAGCAACAAAAGGAAATTCGGAGAGCATTTGGGGAAATGGAAGAGTAAGGCAAAGTTATATTTCAAAGTTGAAAGCCAATTAATCCGTTTAAGCATTAACCAATCAAAGTAAAGTTGGGAGAATTACCCTAGGAATCTTGCCGTCAAAACACTACTTTAAAAAGTCAAACCTAAATTGAACAACGATGAAACTGGAAAAAGTACTAGACTTACTCAACTCCTTTGAGAAAAATTCATTCCTGAAAATACTCAGCACTATTGTTGAAAACAGCCCAAAATTGGCAAAAGAAGTAGAAAAAATCGTTGCCTCCAAGGATATTAAAAATGCGGATAGTGCAATGATTTCAAAAGTATTTGATTTGTGCTCTTCAGATTATGCTAATTCCATAACATCCGCTCTTCAAGACACAGAAAATCAAATCGATATATTAGTGGATATCATCATTAGAGATGGTAATTCAATTATGTCGAGGGAATGGCTTCATCGATTATATGAGGCAGAAATAAAGAAATTAAACCTTAAGCTCAATAAGTTCAAGAAAGACATTGAGGATGAAAAATCGGAGATAGAAGAACAAAGACTTCGGGACTATTTGATTTACAAATCCTGTGTTGAAACAGCCTACAACAATGACACCTCAAATAATCTTGACAAAAAGGTAACTGCTGACGAAGTGGCCATCTTAAATACACTAACCAAAAGCCTTGAATTATCTCAAGAAGAGGTCAAACTGATAAATTATTCAGTAATTCCTGTTAAAAAACTTGATATTGAGACCATCATAAATGATCTCAAAAATATTGGATTGGTATTCTACTCCAAAAAAACATCAATTTGTTACATCCCAGATGAGATTGTCTCCCTAGTACGCAAAGTAAGGGGGAAAGAGGTGGCCGATAAATACTTCCGCAGGGTACTAAAGCAATTAAAAGAGCCACAAATCAATCAAATTTCGAAAAAGCACAATATTGATTGGAGACAACCCCTTGAAATAAAAATCAAAGCTATCATTAATGATGGAATTGCCTTATCTGGTGTGCTATTACAAGACATTTTCAAAGACGGAGTAAAAGTATCTGAGAAGAAAGCAGTTATAGATACCTTCATTGAAAAAAATCTAGGCATTGAACCCAGTGGTCGCACAGCTGAAGACAAGGTAAAAAGTCTGATTAATCATTTTGAAGAAATAGAGAAAGATGAAAAAGTAGGGATAAGCAAAGAAGGCTACGAATCGTTACTTAGTGACATGAAACAAACGCTGCCAAAACTCAATGACATCATCAGACAAGAATTTGAGTTACAAGACGAGGAAGTACTTAAAAGCGATTTGCTATTAGACTATAACATAAAGCCCCGTGACATTCTGGATTTACTTAAAGATGAAGATTTAACCAAGTTTTGTGATGCAAAATCTATTAAATCAAGGGGCGACTCGATTTCCAATATATTATTTGCGTACAAGGACTCTGAAAACCTGTATTTAGAAAGCTATAATGATATAGCTTTCCGAAACCTTAACTCACTGAAAGAAAACGGTATAAATATAAAAGAAGCTGAGCTAGGGGTGAAATTTGAAGAACTCACACGCATTATATTCACCAAACTTGGATTCAATGTAGACGAGAAATTAAGAAAGGAAATCAATAATGCTAAAAACCAAATTGATATTGTAATCAATTTGGGAGATAATGAAATTATCGTAGTGGAATGTAAAACCTCAAAAGAGAGTGGATACAACAAGTTTAGCGCTGTCTCGCGTCAAATTAAAGCTTATATAGACCAATCAACTAAATCAGGTAAGAAGGTGATAAAATCACTACTGATTGCTCCGGAGTTCAGTGATGACTTTCAAAAAGAATGTAGAGAAGAATTTGAATTGAATCTATCTTTAATTACTTCAAACTCCTTATTAAATATTCTAAATGGATTAAAACAATCTAAGCTTAAGCAATTGCCTTACAAACTGTTACTACGAGATGTTGTGATAAATGATGAATTAATTATCAAATCAATCATGAAGTAGCTTATATATGTTGCATATCCTTCTCTAAATTCTAAAACGTTGAAATCACACACGCAAAAATATAGCATACTGCTTGCTACGCTATTCGCTAGCGTATTTTTGGGCTATTTGTACTATGCCATCTGCACCCAAAAAGAGGACAACACCTTTCTTTGGATTTTGGTAGCTCCCCTCAGTGCCGCTATGGGTACTTTGTATATACCCTTGATATGGAAAAACAAGGAAAGAAAATCGTCCCTAAAGCTCCTGTATTCATTGGCTGTACTCCTTGTGCCTTTATTGGGTTTTCCCTTATATTGAGCTGACAAAAAGAATGAAAAGCATACTACATAAAATCGAAGCTAATCCCAGCACAGATGCCAAAAATAACACCCGAGGAAGAAGAGGCCATGGCCAAAAATCCTGTATATATCGTTTTTGGAGCCATTATATTGTTAGTGGTACTTATGGTGGTGGCCGTCCTTAGCGAAAATTATAATTCGCCCATGCGCTAAAAGCCTTTAAGGGCGATCTAAACTTCGGATCTCCCTTTTGTAGCGGACCGGCAGCAAGAGCGCTTTTAAAAAGCCATCGAGGTGTACCCATTTACTAAAGCGGTAGAGCGGCAATAAGGAATCGGCCCAAGTAAAGCTACCGTGGCCCAATAGTTGACCAACATGCGGGGCAACGATCAATCGCTGTACCTCCAGCAACAAGGCATACCGAAAGTCGCCCAAATGCTTACGATACTGTCCAAATAAATCCTCGGTAAAGGGGCTGTACTGTAAATTATTCTGGAGGTGTTCCGTACGGCTTTTTTCCCAAATGCCATAGTTGGCGGGCAAGTCTTTCAGCCCCATATAAAAGCCCAGCCGCCAAAAGATCTGAAACACTTCTTCCTTTTCTTCCCTTTCTAGTTTTCGTTCCAGTACCTCATAGGCCCGAATGGAATAGTCAATCAGCATAAACAGCACATCGCGGTAGGCCCAATCGGGAATAGAAGTGCCCCGCGCTTGCTCCACTTTGGCGTGCATATGTGCCATTGCGCCAATTGCCTGAAGGGCGGTTTTCTGCTCCGAAAACACAATAGCTTGCGCATACGATACGGTAGAAAAAAGCCTGCCGAGCGGATCTTTCGGCAATCGGCCTGTAAAGTAGAGCCAGTCTACCGCCTTATTGAGGGCAAACTCAGCCGAAGCACCTGCAAAGATAAAAAGTACGGTATCGCTCTTGCCCCAAATTTGCCGCACAATGGAATCCGGTGCCACAAAATACTCTTTAAGCATAGCGAGGATGCATTTTATCTCGGTAAAACTCAATGACCACTATCAGCACAGCGCCCACGGAATAGGCCAATAAATCGGCCCAGGCAAAGGATGTACCTAAAACCGTACGGGCAATGGCATACTCTTGCCAACCCAGCTTTTCGACTAAGCCCAGGTATTGCAAGCCTTCAATACCAAAAGCAAATACGCATACAGCCAAACTCAAAGGGAAATAAGCGACACGAAAGAAGGCTTGTACACAGGCATAGAGCAAAATCACCACCAATACATCGCCCACATAAGGACGCACAAAGGCATCGCGCACCCAGAGGGCAATGGCTAGCTCCAGTGCAAAAAGCGCAAGAGCTAGCATAAAATACGGTTTAGAGAAATTAAACTTCGGCATAGACCCGTAATCAGATAGCGGCTTATTCAGCTGTTGCTTTAACGTGTCCGGCATAGCGAAACAGAATGCCGCCTACAGCAAAGAGCATAGCAAAAAAGGTATTAACCCCTATAATTTCTTTTACCGAACTGCCCGGAAACGACTCTGCACCTGCCAATAAAGCAATAAGGGCAATCACTACCACTGAACCCGTCATGGCATACAGTGCGCGCTCAAGACCTTGCGTACTAAAATTGGAAAAAATAAGGCCAAGTAATCCTACAACCAATACCCCCAGGTACATGTAATTTCCCCAATGCGGGCCTGAACCAATAAGCCCAACGGCCAAATTCACCCAAATCAACAAAAAGGTGCTGCCAATGGCCCAAGCCGCTGCGATACGATGAATAAATGAATCGAATAGTCTGGCCAGTAATACATAAGCCGAACCCGTAATAAATAGGAGGGCACCCATCAGCATAAAATCACCTACCGACCAATTTACCTCAGGGGTAAATTGCATGGCAATCAAGGGAATAGACAGTACCAGGGCGCTACCAAGAGCTACCCAGCCTAAAGCGCGAGAAAGTGTTGTTTGTGTTTTCATAAGAGTATTAATTGTTTCGTTGAAAGCACTTTGTTTTTCAAAGTATATGGATAAAATTTAAGATTTCTTGTGTCTCCTTTGCAAAAGGTAATGCCTAAGCCCGCCTATACCTCCCACAAGGAGTAAAAAGAGGGGAATGGCACCCGGTTCGCTATCTTCGATGATTTTAAAAATCAACAAAAAAAGCCCAATAAGCGCAATCAGGCCAAATACCAGCCCTTGTCCTGATTTTTTGTCTGTAGATGTGGTTGATGTCATAATAGGCACATTTAAAGTACTTTGTTTTTCAAAGTAAAATATTCTCCAAAGTAAAAACAAACAAATAGGGAAAGATTTTTTACTAAATCTACTTATTAGGTGTTTCCGCTCAATGGAAGGCCTTTTATATAGGCTTGCTGGCGGAGTAGGGCAGGGAAGCTTTCACTTTTGGTAAAAAAGCTGTGCTGAATGTTTTTAAATTCGGTGAAAGCATTGGCCACGGGAGTCCAAATCGGATGCTGCGCCAAGCCTAGGTAAGCGGATACCTCTTTACCCAAAAATACCTGCATTTGATAGGGGAGTAAGCGGCCTTGCCAATCGGGTAACTGACTTTGGAAGAAGCGGATAAGTTCCTGCGTAAGCACTTGGCCTTCCTCTGTTTTCGCAAAGCAGCGTGTTTTGATTTTTTCGGTAAGCACATAGGCTTCGCCTAGAGAACCGGGCAAAAGCTCTTCTGGAATATGCAGCAGATAGCCAATATAGCGCCAGGTGTGCAGAAAGTCTTCCTTTTCGGTTTTGGAAAGTGTAAAACCCGACCGCTCCAAGCCCAGCAGGATAATATACGAAAAGGCCAAATTGGTGCCAGCCATATCTTCTTGATTAATGGGCGCTCCCCATTGTTTGTCCCAAGCCGACTGCTTACTAAGGTAATAGCGGGCAATGGCGTGTATCAGGCGCACCTTATTGATGGCCAGCAACGCACTACCATTTTCCCAACTCCCCGGACTCAGCACGGCCATCACAAAAGAGGCCGTATCCATCAGTCGCTTGGCGGCTTGCTTTCGCATTTTATCGGAGAGGTAGAGTGCCTTGTTGCCAGGTGTGGCGGCATAGCAAAATGGCAGCGACACAATGCCCAACAAAAACATAATCTCTAAGCCGTATTTAACAAAAAATGCCCGTGAGCGCATCAGCCTTTTGGGTTCCAGCCAATCTGCTTGCGCACGCGCTTTTCGTACAAACTGCGCGACAGGATGCGCCTCTTCCTGCAAAAGCTGTGCAGGACTCCAGCCAAGGGCCGCATACAATTCAGCCGATTTGCCTGCTGAAAAAAGACGAGCCACTAAGTCATCGGCTTCTGAATCGGTGTTAAAACGCTGCTGATCTAAATACGCATCACTCCACTTCATACATTGTTATACAGTAACGCCTCTTTAACAAAATACGCGCTACTATGTTAGGTAACAGAAGAAGAATCATCCGAACCTGTGTATGAAACACGCTCTGAGTCCACAAGAGATTGACCGTATTGTAGAAATGGCCTGGGAAGACCGAACCCCTTTCGATGCCATAGAGGCGCAATTTGGCCTAGCTGAAAAGGAAGTGATTACCCTTATGCGCCAGCAAATGAAGCCCAGCAGCTTTCGCATGTGGCGCAAGCGCGTGCAAGGCCGCGCCACCAAGCACCAAGCCTTGGCACTTTTAGAAAAAGGCCGCTTCAAATGCAGCCGCCAGCGGATGATTTCAGGGAATAAGGTGAGTAAGCGGTGAGTTTAATCAAAAAATCAATTTAAAATATTTGCCGCCATTTTTACTATAACCTGAGAAAACAACTAAAAACTTTAATAGAACTGAACGTTAGGAAAGGATAGATAGTATTTGTCAAATCGCCCTGAAAATTTGTATTGGTATTTATTCAATTTATACTGATTATTCATCATTTTGAAGAATATCAAATTTGCAATGGAACCATAAAATGTAGTTATAGTTAAGTAAGTAGTAAACTTAAATGAACTATAATCATACTATACTGTTATGGCACAAAAATTATATGACTTCTTTCTGAAAGCAGGAGACCTTGGTGGTGTTCAAGCACGTACTCGCCTTTCAATACTTGCAAAAATGACCTCAACAGAAGCAAAATCATTGGCAGATACCGATGAAAAAATCCAATTCCTTGAGGTTCATTATCAAGCTGTTGTAAAGGAATTTGGTAAAAGTGGAGCGACTAAAGCATTTACAAACACAGTATCCGACTCAAGTGGAAGAATTACGGAAAAACTACGCAAGCAAATGGCTGTTTTTTCAGACCTTACCGCTCAACGATCAGTTTACGGAGATAGCATTGATTCAACATCCAAGCGAATTACCGAATCCTTAGTTGAAGCCATTGATGTAGAACGTGCAAGCATTTGGCTGTACAACAATGATCAGACGGCCATTGAGTGCGTTGATCTTTATGTACGTTCTTCTCGAGAACATACAGCTGGTGCGGTGTTAAAATCATCTGATTTCCCTAACTATTTTAATGCGGTGGGATCCCAACGTACTATTGCCGCGGAAAATGCGCATAGCAACCCTGCTACTGCTGAGTTTTCGGAAGTTTATTTGCGGCCACTTGGTATCAACGCAATGCTAGATGTACCGATTTGGGCAAACGGCAAAATGGTGGGTGTAGTGTGTCATGAGCATACGGGCGATTTTCGAAAATGGACTACCGATGAAGAAACTTTTGCATACATAATGGGCAATATTGTTGGTATGACAATGGAACGACTTGGAATAACATCTGTTTAAGTATCTTTTATTAGTGGTATAGTTAAGGATTAGCTCTATTTAGTATTTTAAAGCATGTCATAATTTACAGTATGATAATGAAAGATTATCGTAAGAGATGTAAAAGAATGATGTAACAAAAATAGCCATTTATTTTACAAAGCAAAATAAATGGCTATTTTTTTTCTAAAGATTACATTGATATCCGAGGAAGTGGAAAGTATAAAGGGAATCGGGGTCGGAATCTTCAACTATCAAATCATCGAATAATAAATTCTTCAAATCACAAGGGGTGTACAAAAAAGCTGTAGTTAGGTTATAGAGCTGATTTGTAAAGTAATGAACCAATTGTTGATTAGTATATATACTTACAGATTTTTGTACAACATTGCCCGGAGGGGCTGTTTGGACTACGTTTGTTGAACTCAAATGGCTAAAACGCATGTATGTAGTTAAATCGCCCAAAAAAACGGAGTTACTTTCATCCATCTTTTTTTTAATATCTTGATAGTCTCCTGCCATAAAAATAGGCTGGATTATCTTTGGTTTTTGGCCGTAGGTATTCCAAACCAAGTCATATATAAATTCTTTATCGTAGTTCATATTTTTAGTTTTATATACAAAAAAAGGGCTTACGCCCTTTCTTCTTAGTGGTTTAATAGTTTAGTTTTCAACTTCCTTTTTAACTCGGTCAGGAAGTACTTTGTCTAAAAATCGGCCAATCCTTTTCAAAAGGGAGGACTCTTTCTTTGTTGGAATCAGGCGAATAACTGCTTCTATGATTCCAAGGCCGACTAAAACGGTTTCCCATGTGATAGGGAGATTTTCAACTGTCGTTAGAACTTCGTTCATTTTATACGTGTTTTAAGTGATAAATACTTTACAGTACCCGAATATTCGTCCAAACACTTTACAACTGTTTGAACTTCTAATTTTCGGTAGACCCGTCCTGAGAGGGTCTTGAAGCTTTTGCCTACCTTTAATTGAGATAAGGTAGAAGCTTTTTTTTTAAAGGTTTTGAATTCATAATATTTTAGAATGTTGTTAAAACTTCGTTTATGTTAATATGAGATGGGTTTTACACTTCTAAAGGGGTCTACTGAATAGAGCCTGCCAGTTTCAATAGATTTTATTTTAATCCTGGACCTTCTATCGTTGGGGGAGAACCAAACGATATATTCATTTCTTTTTTTTGAAGAAGAGAAATAAAATCTTTGACCTTGTGACAAAGAACCTAAATAGGTCTTTGATTTAAGCTTTATTTTTCTTTTTGATAAGCGGATATTTGTCATGTTATGTAAAATAAAGTTCAACTTCTTTTTTACGTCTAGCGAAGGCGCTAGGGGGGCGATTCCACGCAAGGAAGTTTTCCTTGATTGTTTCGCCTTGAATGCCTGCATTAATGTTTTTCAAAACAGATGAGGTTTTAAATTGTGATTCTCCAATGTTATAAACAAAAGAGACCAAGGCATCGAATTGATTTTGTGTAAGAGGTACTTTTACATGCTTTTTAACGGCATCAATAGACCATTTCAAATCGGCATCAAAAAGCATTTCACTTTCATTTAAAGTGATTTGGTTGGGAAATATTTCACCCACTTTAATCAGGTGACCTACACCAATATGTTGTTTGCCTGAATCGTCCACATATTTTTTCAAATTGTGGCCTCCTTCATGATGGAGGATTTTGTTTCGACCGTGAGGGCTAAGGGTCATTTCTTTAGGATTCTTTTTCATCTTTTTTGAGAAGTTTAGAAAAATCAAAAGGCCTATTGCGATTAATAGCAGATTTTGCATTTTTTCGATTTTTTTGTTCAACAATAAATTCAAGTGTTCCGAGAAATCGGCTATAAATGAAGTAAATAAATGCAAACGGTATAACCGTTATTATGATAGCCGATATAAAAGGTGTTGAGATAATAAGCAGTAATAATATAGATGTTTTCACGCTTAACTTGTTTAAAGATTCAACAACATAGGTTATCATTATTAGAAGCTAATTTGAAAACCGTTGAAAAAGAAATAGGATGTGACAGAACCTGAAAGAGAATATCTATTAAAAATACAGTCTTTCAACTCATGATTTTCAGAGGCAAGAATTGGTTTTATAAAAGTAGAACCACTAGCTCCTGTATAAGTCTCCCATCTATAATGATAACGCTTTTCATAATGAATAATAGAGTTATGAAGCAATGAAGCAACAACAGATTTATTTACCTCGGCAAAGTCAGAAACGGAAGATATTTGCATATCAATAGATATAGTTATATCGCCAAAGTAGATACAGTTATTCTTATTGATTGAATCGACATTAGGCAATAATGGAGAAAAAGCATTAGTTAAACTAAAACTAATAGGAGTTACAGATTTAACCTTTTTACCTAAAGTTTGGAGACAATACTCTTCCATGAATTTTTTCAAAGCATGTATATCAATTATCATTTTAAACCTCCTTTTTTAAACATGTTATCAAAAATTTGACGGGTGGAATCGAAGTGAACTTCTTCGGCCGCCCAGTGCATTAAATCGCCATTATACTTAAATTGAAGGCCTCCAAAATTAGTGTTCTTTCGGATGCCAAAATCCTTATACAATTGCTTCACATCATCGGAATTTAATAGTTGAAGTTCCTCTAAAAGTTCATCGGTAAGGGAATTGCCTAGAGATTTAAATGCAGCTTCCAAACGGTCGGCTAATGATGAATAGTAGATTCGGGGTCTTGACAGGTCAGAAACCTTAATATCGTCTATCAAATCATCGGTATCGGTTTTCTTTGTAGTAAACAAGAGATTATAACCGAAAATAGCTAAAGGGATGAAAACAAGGGCGTAAATCACGCCCTTGTTTCTCAGGATATTAGTCAAAATCCTCATCGTCTATTGGCTCAGGGTTCATCCAAGAACTAATTTGCCGAACGGCAAAAAGGAAAAAAAGAGAAAGGAAGAGTTTAGTGTACCAAGCTTCTAAGTGTTCTTTATAGAATTTAGAAAAAGCATTTTCCTTTTTGAGAAATTGTTCTTTCCATTGGTAAGCTTCTTCCTCTATTTTCAAACGGTCGTTTGAATCGAGGGCATTAAACTGTGTTGCAATTCGTAAGAGAAATTTGATTAAATCCATTGTTTTGTTGATTAAGGGTTAAACAATTTTAAAAAACTTTGCTAAGGCATATAGCCCTAGGGCAGCACCGACATAAAAAACGGGGGAAGTTTCCTTTTCAATCGTTTCTAATGGTTTTTCGGGCTGCTTTTTTGGTGGGTCTAGAATAGTAGGCTTTAAACCTACTTTGTCTAAGATACCATCCAAAATAGATGAATTTCCCGAAGTAACTCCCTTTATGAGGTCTTTAGCATCGGTAAGTTTGGAAGTAAGCTTTGGAACATCCAAAATAGGTGTCTTGGCAGTGTTAGAACTGCCAAGAACAGGGGGCGGAGGGGGGCTAGGGAGTTTCGATTTATCGAGCTGATTCTTTTTGATTGCTTGGCTCGATATACCGCCAGTAGCCACACCCAAACCGACCGTGGATATTACCCCGACACCTTTGGATATTTTATTAGATAAACTTCCAAGCTTCTTGTTTGAAAAAGAACTGGTTGGGAAAAGAGGTTTCCCGGCCATATTAGCCATAGCAACAACAGGGTTGTTATTAGCGGCTAACTTGACAGTATCCTTAACTAACGATACGGCTTTTTTGAAGATACCCATTGATTACTTGCTTGCTAGTTTAACAAGATTCTCTTGAGCGTGCTCAGCTTGCTTTTGAGCAGCGTAAATAACCTTTTCGGCATTTGTTCTAAAAGAACGGTAAACAATCCAGTTTTTGGAGGTGTTTACATTTGCACCAACAAATTGAAGCTCAATATTGACTTGGTCAATATCTTGTTCATCTTCAAACAATAGGAAAGTTTGACGCCTTGCATCGCTTTGCTCCTTTGTAGCAAAACTAGCATCTCGTTTGGCTTGCAATTGGCGATAAGTGTCTGAAAAACTGAGTTTGTCGGATGACAAATCGAAGTTCTGAATCACTTGGTCAGCATCTAAAACACCTGTTTTGTCGGCATTGACAAACATAATCTGTTTGACATTATCACCGATAGAAAAAGTGTCCTGACCTTTTCCCGCAGTAATGGACTCAGTCTTGATGTAAGGAATGTAAGATTCCACGCCAATCCCTCGGATGACATCGAATTCAAAGAATGATGTTGAAGAATTAATAGCAGCAGCAAAAACACCGTTTTTAGGTTGAACCATGAAAATAAGTTCATCACCACCCTTAAGGTTAAGAACACCTCCCAAGTCAATTACAAATGGAACAATTGCTTGAGCTTTTGTTGCTATACCATGAGCCAAAATGGTTTTGTAATGAACAGTATCAGAAGCCAAATGGACAAAACCAGAACGGTCATAATTGCTGATAGCTACCAATGGAACAGCAATATCCTGAAACAATGTTTCCTGAACGCCATTGCGTTTCAAGACACATTTTAGGTTCAGTTCGGAGAGGTCAAGTTGGTCAGCTGCAAAAGGAGTATTGACAGCAGTTTGTTCCAAAAAGGCAACAACAGAAAATCCAGCAACAGTACCAGAGGAAAGCTTAAGACTTTCAGTTTCATTTACTTTTACAATTACTGCCATGATTACTTCATTTTAGAGGTAATGGGTTCAACAACTTTTTTTGCCCCTTCATAGAGTTTCGGGAACATGACTGCAAGTAAAAGGCCTATGGCTGCGCCAATACCCCATTGCATCATTTTGGATTTAGGCGCAGAAGTGCGCCTGCGTGTGGACTTTCTTCTCATTGTTTTGTTTTTTTGTTTAAATATTACATGTGTAAGATATGAATTCAAATTTAAGGAATAAATCGGAATAAATGCCTAATCTTTTCGTGATTATTTATTAAAAAAGTTTGGTAATCATTAAAAGAAAATGGAACAAATCCGTTTTGTTCATAGGTTAAGCCAGTATCAAAACCTAGCCTTTTAAGGGCTTTTTTACATAAATAGAAGGTAGAACGGCCTAAAATGTTCTCTTGATAAATCTCGTCAAGTGTACGGTCTTTAAGTAAATCAAGAAAGATAAAAAACTTACGAGGCGAGAGTTTTATGGATGATAGATAGTTGTACAAATCTGAATCGCCTGTATAGTTTTTTAGCATTCCTTGTGAATTTCTTACGTGGTTGCTAGTAAGATGATAGAGATTAGAAAGGTCGGAAACGGTAAATTCTTTGCAGAATTCAATAAACTTGTTTGAGACGACCTTAAAGAGGTCATTGGAGAAATATATGTTCCTTTGAATGTAAGGCTTAGAGGTAAAAACTTCCGTTGTGTCGGTTTCTGTTTGGAATTCCCTAGGGGCGGAAAGCATATAGTAATACGTCTTGTTAGTGACGGATTTTATATAGGCAAAATAGTTTTTTAAATAGGATGGAATTTGTCCATGTTCATAGGTTTTGGAATCGACCTCAATAGGTAGGTCTTTTTCGTATCGCTTAAACATAGGATAGTACTTTTGCCAAAAAGAGTCATTTTTTCTAAACACATAGTTTTTAAAAAGATAGTCGAGATAGCTTTTTCTAACTGTTAATTCATAGCGTAGAATCTTATCGCTGAATGTTTGAAGTTCCTGAGTTGGAAAATATTGCCTTCCTTTTTCCTTGTTAATTCGTTTGTGCTGCTTGATATCGTTGTTTTTGTACTCCAAGCCTTTGTGATAAACTTTAAATGAATAGCGGTCTGTTTTTAGCTGAATTCCGCCAAAATAATTAGCCGAGTTAGTAGCGGTTTCCCTGAGATATTTCTTTTTAAGCTTTTTGAGTTGAACCAAATAATTAAACGCTGATTCACGGGAAGGGAAAACAAGGTTAAAGCAAAAGTCCAAACGGCTGATTTCAACACAATCTTTGTGAACAGGGTTGATAGGAGTGAGGTAATCAAAAAAGAACTTAAGGAATCGGGAAAGAATTTCAGGGGTTTGTTTCAAAGCGGCCTTTAACTGGTTATCGCCTTCATAGGGGTTGTATTGACCTTTGAAAAATGGGGGAACCAATTGGATAATATTAGTGCCAAAGCAGAATTTAGGAATCGAGAAATTGAAGAAAATATAGTCTCTTTCATAGTCGATTGAATAGGCTAGTTCATAATGTGAAGAAGGAAGGTAGTTAATATGTTTTAATTTGATTGAACGGCCAGTGTCATGGAAGTGGAGATACTTGGAAAGCTTAAGTGTTGTAGAAGTCAGCTCTTCTTCGGTCACTTTGGCCTCAAACGTCTTGCCTGTACGGGCATGGTCACGCTCCAAATAGGTAGTAAGCTCGGTATGTTTTTGAAGGTCGTGTATCTTGATTTCGATAGTATCTAACATAAGTGTAAAGAAGTAGGGAGAATCCTAGAATCGGACTGGATGCAGCATGTTATAAGGCTAGCTGCATCGAAAGTCTTTTTCTAGTAGGTGAATGATTGTATTTTAGTTAGTGTTTCTAGGATTATTAAAAGTCTAAGTCTTTCTATACATGGGTTTTCTGAGGGGGCAGAATTCGTAGTTTGGACGGAGAAATACTTGTTCGACTTGTAGACCTTTTGTTTGTTTTTCAACACCTCCTTTAAATGGGAAAACAAGTTCAATAGGATTTGGTATTTTAAAATGTTCCAAATGTTCTTGAGGTGTTTTATCAAAGGGAAATATGGTTGCTTGCTGAGGACTATCAAGAGTAAAGACACCAGAACCATGAAGAAGTAAATAAAGCTTGTTGTAGGGTTCTTTTGGGTTGACGCAGTAAAAGACGTAACCTATGGACTTTTGTGAGTTGTACGCCTTTTTTAGGTCGTCAAAACGGTCTAAAAGTTCAATCTTGTCTAATAAGAGAGAATCAGCAACAGATTCAAGTGATTTGTATTCTAAATCATAGTGCTTAAAAGTAGTCTTTTCCAATATCCTGATGGTGTAAAACAAGAGGTGTATACCTGCAAAAAACATGGCATAAATGACGATGATGGTAAGTAAGAGATTCATTGTTTTGATTGTTTAAGTTGTGATATTTTAATCTGAGATGAAAAAGTTCTAGTAAAGGGATGCTTTTTGTCGCAATCAGAGCAGAGATAAATAATTTTGTAAAGTCTACGATGAGTATAAACTTTATCAACAATACGCCTGGACCCACAGTCACGACAGCGTATTCTTATCTTATTGGTAGGCATATTGGTA
The DNA here is from genome assembly GCA_030412945.1 of Shiella aurantiaca. Classification (GTDB taxonomy): domain Bacteria; phylum Bacteroidota; class Bacteroidia; order Cytophagales; family Cyclobacteriaceae; genus Shiella; species Shiella aurantiaca. The sequence goes on from JAUHJS010000001.1 coordinate 143,174, forward strand.
AGGTTTAAATGAGCAGAGCAAAAGTCCAAAACACAAATAGTAGGGATTTTAATACCTAGTGTAAAGGCTTTCAATATTTGAAGGATAGATGTTCAATTGTTCGCATTGGCAGCGTTTGCCGTGCCTGTAATGTAAGATTTGAGCGATTTTTGAACGATTTGAGTACTTAGGAGGCATTTTGATTACCCCCATTTTACGTGTAAGGTTTGCACCTAAATACGAATAGTGCGTTACCGATGGTAGTCTTAAATTTGTCATTGTCATGTAATTGAAATTTAAAGGTTCATTATTATTGAAAATTTAAAGGTTCAGTAATTTGATTTTTCGATTATTACAGCCATGTAATGTTAATCGAACATTGTTTTGTTAGGCCGTGCTGAGGTAAGAGACAGCACGGCCTGTTTTTTTAAGGATAAATACGGCCATAGTAAGACTTTGTGGCCTTATCGTATACATTGGCATACTTGATGCCTTTTATCTTTCTTATGGACGTTCTTAGCCGTGTAAGAGAATTGACGGCTCGCCACTTAGTAACCTTTTGAACACCATTATCAACGTAAAAAACGATTGCAGTATATAGACGGACGTTGTTCATTCAACTTCAAGTTTCCTGATACAACATGATTTATTCGAAAAAACGGCATTGTTCCTAAGATGCTTGGAAATAAGCTGATATGACTCTTTTTGCGGATGATCCCGAAGAAGTTTGGTCAATGTTTTGAAATAAGAAGGTTCTAAACCATCTTTTTTGATAGATAAAATTGTTTTCATAGGTAAGCTATGTGGAAATTTTTGAATGAAGGGTCGTTCTTATGAACGAGTAATATGGATAAACGAAGATTGGTCATATCTAATTCAGGTGTAAGATGATTCAAAGTTTTACACTTTGAATGAACTAGATAAGATTGAAGCCAATTGTACACAGCTGCAATATGCATATTTGGCCAAAGATGCTGCAATTGAGCTAAATCACGGCTCAAAACGGTTTGAGCGAGATTTTTTGGGTCACGGTTCACGATTCCTATCATGATTTGTATTTTTTAAGACAAACAATAAATTTATCACGGACAAAGCCAATTGACCACATATGCCACCATGGGTATTTTAAGGCTATTGAATTCAAAACTTCCTCCAATTTTTGTGCAGAATTAGCGGAGTAAGGTTCAAAAAGAGAGGTTTGTATACCCTCTTTGTACTGAATCTCTAGTACTTTAAATTGTTCCATAATATTGAACAGTTAAGTAAGGTATTGTTTTTCCGTTGGTCAAAGTATACCAATAGCCCTCAAAGCTATCTTTTTGCACCTCGTTGATTCGGGTTGTGGACTCAGGAGGGAAGTAGTCTCCTTTCGCAAAACGGGGCTTTTCGGGAAACCTTAAGATGATGGAACGTCCTTCCAATTCTTTATGTGAATAAAATCGGGTTTTATTCTGAGCTTGGACGGCAATTCCCTCGGGTGATACCGATTTCACTTGCCACACAATAGAGTTTGGGTAAAAGCTTAATGTATTGTTTACCCTAAGTTGGGTACTCACTACCTTAAAACCTTCCCAAAAATGGTTTCTTGCTGCCATGTAATGTATTTGATTAAATTAAACATAATTAAGTACCATAATTTACATTATGTTAAATAGATAATTAAAACCTTACACCTAATATTCCCCAGACCAATCACTCTTCCCCCTAAAAACGAAATCGGGAACCTCCCTTAAGAGATTCCCGATTCTAGAATTTGTATATGAGGCAGATTAGTTACCTGCGTTCAAGGCTTCTGCCTTGTTCATCATTTCTTCGGCTTTGTCCATCATCTTCAAGCGGGTATAAATCACTTGTAGAGTTTCTACAGTAGTCAAATCATCGGGCTTGATTTTGTGGGCTTGCTCCCAGTATGGCAAACTTTCTTTGAAAATACCCATAGCCTTATCTTCTACCTGCTTTCCTTTTTTCTGATAGGTTTTGATATCCATGTTATTGGCTTCTTTCAAAATATCAGCGGCTTCATTGTAATAGTTAACGGCCAAGTTGAAAGCAGCATCAAAGTATTCAGGATTTAATTCCAAAGCCTTCTTGTAATTGGTGCGGGCTGTAGCATTGTCTTTCAACTCATCGCTTAAGATGGCATAATTGTAGTACAAGTTGGCATTCTCAGGCTCAGCGGCAATGGCATCTTCTAGGGCTTTCTTAGCGGCATCGCTTTTACCCGTCACAATCAAGATATTGATTTCTTCTTTAGGGAAATCCTTGTTTTCAGGGAAATCCTTCTTAGCGCGTTTTACTACCTCTAGTGCCTTGTCATTGTCTTCATTTTTGGCTCTTTCCAGGTAAATAATGCTGCTGTAGATGTCCACACTCTTGTAGTTGGCATCCAGCAAGCGATAGTAATAATTTAGCGCCAATTTGTGGTCTTCATTTTGCTGAGCAGCAATACCCGCATACATCAATGAAGTAGTATCTTGAGGCTTAATATCAGCGGCTTTGCCAAACAATTCAGCAGCTTTGCCAAAGTTAGACTCTTGGTAAGCTGTGGCTCCTTCGTTTAGGAAGTTACCCCAAATTCCTTCAATTCGTTGATCGGCAAACACATAATAGGTGGCGGTCTCTTTACCTTCCAATTCCTTTGCCTTGTTGTAAGCAGCTACTGCTTCGGCTAGTGCATTTGGCGAAATAGCGTCAGCATTTTCTGCTTTAGAAATAGCCTCATATACCTCACCTTTTGTAAACCAGGTTTTTGGTTTTTCAGCAGTCTTTTCATGTACAATAGCTGCATCAATTTGTTCTTTCGCACCTGCTAAATCATTCTTTTGCAACAAAGTTGAAGCTTTTGTCACGGCAGAATTTTGCGCAAATGACGCAGATCCTACGAAAAGAGAAACTAGTAGTATCGCAATTTTTCTCATGGATATTAATGGATTGTTTAATATGTGCTTAATTAATCGTTTGTTTCTGTAGATTCTTCCGGATTGATGGCTGCATCGCTACCTCCTTCGTTGATTTCTTCTTCATCTACCTCGATTTTTTCGATCGAACTGATAGCATCGTTTTCATTCAACTTGATGAGGCGAACCCCTTGGGTAGCTCTACCCAATACGCGCAAGGCCGAAACCTCCATACGTATGGTCAATCCCGATTTGTTGATAATCATCAAATGATCGGAATCCGTCACTTCCTTAATGGCTACCAAATGCCCGGTTTTCTCAGTTAAGTTCATGGCTTTTACCCCTTTACCACCACGCTTGGTGATACGGTATTCGCCAATTTCTGAACGTTTTCCATAACCTCTGTTAGACACCACCAATAGGTTTGACTCTTCTTTGGCTACACAAACCATACCAATCACCACATCTTTTTCGCCTGCAAGGGTAATCCCTTTCACTCCGGTAGCGGTACGGCCCATAGGGCGTACATCACTTTCATGGAAGCGCACTGCCCTACCCGATTGACTAGCTATGATGATGTAATTGTTACCATTGGTCATGCTCACGTTCAACAAGCGGTCACCTTCATTGATATTGATGGCATTGATACCGTTTTGTCTCGGACGTGAATACGCTTCCAAAGAGGTCTTCTTAATTACCCCTTTCTGCGTACACATAATCAGGTAATTATTATTGATAAAGTCTTGATCCGTCAGGCTCTTCACATTGATTACCGCGCGCACATTGTCGCTGCTTTCAATATTAATAAGGTTCTGAATCGGACGACCCTTGGTGGCTTTATTGCCTTCCGGAATTTCATATACCTTCATCCAGAACACCTTGCCACTTTCGGTGAAAATAAGCAGGTAGTTGTGAGTTTCGGCTACAAAAAGGTGTTCGGTAAAGTCATCGTCCTTGGTTTTTACGCCACGCGAGCCTGTACCGCCCCTGCCTTGGGTCTTGTATTCCGATAGCAAGGTACGCTTGATATAGCCCTGATGCGAAATGGTGATGACCATCTCTTCATTAGGCAAGATATCTTCTAAGCTGATATCGTCACCGCTGTGCAGGATTTCCGTTCTGCGCTTATCGCCATAGCGTTCTTTAATTTCGGCCAATTCGGTTTTGATAATCCCCATACGCATGTCTTCGTTATTGAGGATTTCGTTCAAATGGTCGATCAAACGCTTAATTTCTTCGTATTCGTTGATGATTTTCTCACGCTCAAGGCCTGTCAATCGCTGCAAACGCATTTCCAAAATGGCTTTTGCCTGAATTTCAGAAAGCTTGAAGCGTTCAATCAATCCGGTTTTTGCAATTTCCGGATCCCTCGATTCACGGATAAGGGAAATCACCTCATCCAAATTATCCAAGGCAATCAGATATCCTTCTAGGATATGCGCGCGTTTTTCCGCTTCTGCCAGTTCAAATTTGGTTCTTCTTACCACCACATTATGACGGTGCTCCACAAAGTGCACAATCATGTCTTTCAGGCTCAAAGTCTCCGGGCGACCTTTTACCAAGGCCACATTGTTGATACCAAAAGAGGACTGTAACTGGGTGTATTTGAAGAGGTTATTTAATACAATATTAGGAATAGCATCACGCTTCAAATCGTATACGATACGCAAACCATCTCTATCCGACTCATCACGGATATCGGAAATTCCCTCTATCTTCTTTTCGTTGATTAACTGAGCAGTTTTTTCAATCATGTTGGCCTTGTTCACCATGTAGGGAATTTCGGTCACTATGATTTGTTCTTTGCCCGTAGAAGTAGTTTCAAAGGTGTTTTTGGCACGCATCACTACGCGGCCTCTCCCCGTTTCATAAGCTGCACGAATCCCTTGGGTACCATAAATAATACCTCCGGTAGGGAAATCGGGCGCTTTGATGAACTGCATAAGCTCGGTTACATCAATGTCGCGGTTATCAATATAGGCAATGATGCCATCTACCACTTCGGTAAGGTTGTGAGGTGCCATGTTGGTGGCCATACCCACGGCAATCCCAGAGGCACCATTTAAAAGCAGGTTGGGCAACTTGGCAGGCAGAACGGTAGGTTCTTGCAAAGAGTCATCGAAGTTGGGCTGGAAGTCTACCGTATCTTTATTGATATCGGATAGCATTTCATCGGCAATACGCATCAGGCGGGCCTCAGTATAACGCATGGCCGCAGGCGAATCACCATCAATAGAGCCAAAGTTACCTTGACCATCTACCATAGGATAACGAAGCGACCACTCTTGGGCCATACGCACCATGGTATCGTACACGGAGGAATCACCATGTGGGTGATACTTACCTAATACTTCCCCTACAATACGGGCGGATTTTTTGTACGGACGGTTATAAGAAACACCCAATTCGAGCATCCCGAAAAGCACCCTACGGTGCACGGGTTTTAGTCCATCGCGCACATCGGGCAAAGCCCTAGAAACAATCACCGACATCGAATAATCGATGTAGGCGCCACGCATTTCATCCTCAATATTAATAGGAATAATATTCTCTCTTCCTTCTTCTGACATACGATTTAATTATCCAAAAAATGAACAAGGCGCAAGATACATAATTTTATTAAAAAACCGCACTGAGATTATTGATATGCGGCATCAATACGGGTTACGCATTTTGGCATTTCGCCATTTGTACTTGAAGAGTTTGGGGTGGTTCTCTCCTATTTTGGGGTTTTGCTTTTTGGTGATGGGCTGCCCGCGGTACATGCGCCCCTGGTGCACATGTTTCATTTGAATATGGCAAGGCTTAATCGGGCACCTGCGGATTTCGGGATAGTTGTAGCTTACTCCCAGTTGCAGACCAAAAGTAGGATTAGAAACCTTCTGCACGCTCCCCAATTCGGGCATTTGCACCTGATAGCTTTTCACTTCCACAAACGGGCGAGCGGTGAGGCGGAAATACTCGGAAAAATTATACTCTATGGGTGCGCCTACATTAAAAGTAATGGCACGGCTCGTGATAGCTCCGCTAAAAGCATTTCCTCTTCGCAATACGCCTACTTGCACATCGGCCCAAAAGGAATAGTCCCAATAATCGCGGATTTTGACCGAGGCATGTCCATAATAGCGCTTAATAAAGGCGCGGGAAAAATCTGTGACATAGCTAATGCTGGTATCGGGCGTAAAGAAAGACATACGACCGGGCAAATGCACCTCAAAACTGGCGCCTGCTCCTAATCGAAATCGACTGAAAGCAATCTGTACCGATGCATTGATAGGGATGCCGTGGGCGCCTCCGGCAAAGCCCAACTGTGTGGAATCGCCATTGAGTATCCAATCGCCAGCGCGCAGCGTGTCGGCAAAGAAAACAGGTTTAGTGAGCCAGTTCTGCACCAAAACTCCGGGAGCACCCACCCGAACGGATTCAGAATATCCCGCCAAATAGGGAATGGAATCTACAAAGCGTAAGCTATAGCCTTGCAAATCGCTGGCATAGCGGGTGTAATGATAGCCTGTGCTGGCGCTAAGGGTAAACTTATTGAGCACCCAGCGGAGATGATTCTTCTTGATTTCCTCCTTAGTCACGGGCTCATAGTAGTCGTCCATATTGATTTGGGCCAATACGCTACCACTAAGAAGTAATAAACAGGTGAGGATAGAAAAAAAGCGCATGCCGCTGTGATAAAACTACAAATTATGACTTCTGCTGAAAGTTCTCCAAAAATAACTGAAAAGCCGACAATTCATTAAATTGAAGTAAAGAACCTATTTCTTTTACTTTGGTCAGGTATTTTTCACTTACTTTTTGCTCTTTCAGCACATCTTCGTCATGAGTCAAAAAGAATGCCGAAAAAAAGCGTATCAGGATATAAGGGGCATTCATTAGTGCTTCCTTGTAAACATATCCTCCCTTTTTGGCTACCGCAGGCGAATTAGCCAAGAGCTGCCTGTCCACCATCAAAGAAATAATCTGATTAAGTGTGGTATAAAAAGGCAATTTCCATTCATCAAACTTCTTCAGAAGGAATTTATTAGCATGCACTACCGGATCATGACTCAGAAAAAAACCGCCCTTCGACATCTTGCGCGCCTTATCGTTGATTTTCATCTCTTCCATAAAGCTTACCTTTTTGTCAAGCAAAATCAAATCAATAACCGGAACCAGCATAATCAAGGATAGAAAATCGTGTTCGCTGATCTGCAAGAAAGGGGCTTCTTTAAGGATAAACTCTTTGCGCAGATTGGTGACTAATTCCTTTACATCTTCTGACTCGATGAATGAAGCGATTTCATTTTCTGTAAACATATATCAAGGATTAGGTAGCCGTAAATACAAGCTTAAATATCCATAAACTAGGGCCTTTATTCCAAATTACTCATCACTTAATTCGAGGGAGATGATGATTTGTTTTTAGCCCGCACCTTATTTACTCATGCGAGATAAAACGAACTGAAAGTTTCCAATAGACCGATAGGATTAAAAAAAGCCTTTGCACAAAGGCAAAGGCTTATAGTTTGATTACGTTAAACGTATGTTATTCTCCGGCTGTGGCCGCTTCTTCAGGGGCGCCTTCTTTTTTGCGCTCTGCTAAAATAGCCTCATAGCGAGTTTTCACTTCTGCATCGGCTAGAGCTTTCTTTACTTTATTGTAGGTGGCAGCACCCAACAAGTCCGACTTGATCAACTCAGGATAAGTGGCTTTGAAATCAGTAATCAGGGAATCATAATACGCCTTAATACCTTGGTAAGCGGCCAATTCTTCGGCTGTTACCTTGGCAGCAGCTAGTTTGGCCTCATCGCCATTGGCATCATCAATTTCTTTAAAGCGTCTACCGCCATCCATCAAGGCTTCCGCTTTGATTCTATCATTGTATTTTACACCCATCTCTTCTTTCAACACATCGATACTGTCCATTACCAAGGCGTAGCTTTTCAATTCCTCATCACTTACCTCGGTTTGGGCAAAACCTTCACTGAATGATAACACACCTGCTATTAGGCCTGCAAAAAAGACTTTTCTTAACATTTCTCTTTTCATTTCTAACTTCTTTTAATGGTTTCTGATAAAAAACAAGCGTTAAATAAAAGGCATAAACCCATACCATGCAAACAAAAATTAAGGGTAATGCCCAGAAATGTGTTTTGCGGTTTGAGCAGGAAAGCCCTACCTTTGCGCCTCAATTTGAATAATTACTATGCTTACTGTCTCTAATCTTTCCCTTCGTTTTGGCAAACGCATCCTTTTTGAGGATGTAAACCTGAAATTTACCCCCGGCAACTGCTATGGGGTGATTGGTGCCAATGGAGCTGGAAAATCGACTTTCTTAAAAATCATTTCTGGCGAAATCGAATCTACCACTGGCAATATCAGTATGGGTACAGGCGAGCGCATGGCGGTTTTGAAACAGAACCACTATGAGTTCGATGAATTCCCCGTTTTGCAGACGGTAATTATGGGCCACAAAAAACTGTGGAAGATTATGAGCGAGAAGGACGCCATTTATGCCAAAGAAGATTTTTCGGAGGAAGATGGTGTGAAAGCCTCTGAATTAGAAGCGGAGTTTGCCGAAATGGATGGATGGAATGCCGAAAGTGATGCCGCCAGCATGCTAAGCGGATTAGGCATTACCGAAGACCTGCATTATACTCAAATGGCCGACCTGAGCAACAACCAAAAGGTACGAGTGCTCTTGGCCCAGGCCTTGTTTGGTAATCCGGATATCCTTTTACTAGATGAGCCTACCAACGACTTGGATATTGAAACCATCCTTTGGTTGGAGGATTTCTTGGCCAACTTCGAAAACACGGTAATTGTAGTTTCTCACGATCGTCACTTCCTCGATTCGGTATGTACCCACATTGTGGATATTGATTTCGGAAAAATCCAGCTCTTCTCGGGTAACTATACCTTCTGGTACGAATCAAGCCAATTAGCCTTGCGCCAGCGTTCTGACCAAAACAAGAAAAATGAAGAGAAACGCAAAGAACTTCAGGAGTTTATCGAGCGCTTTAGTGCCAACGTGGCCAAATCACGCCAAGCTACAGCCCGTAAGAAGATGTTGGAAAAGCTGAATGTGGATGAAATTCAACCTTCTACTCGTAAGTATCCTGGCATTCAATTTAAGCAAGAACGCGAAGCGGGAGACCAATTGTTGGCAGTTGAGGGACTCTCCTATTCGGTGGAAGGCCGCAAGCTATTCTCGAATGTAGATTTCATGGTTTCCAAAGGCGATAAAATTGCCATCATTTCTAAAGAAGGACTGGCTACCACTGCTTTTTATCAAATATTGAATGGCGCCATTGCAGCCGAAAGCGGGAGCTATAAGTGGGGAGTAACCATCACTCCGGCTTATTTGCCTGTGGACAATGCCGATTTCTTCAATACCGACCTCAACCTCATCGATTGGCTACGCCAATACAGCACGGAAAAGGATGAAACCTATATCCGTGGCTTCTTGGGCCGCATGCTGTTTACCGGAGAAGAAACATTCAAAAAGTGTAGCGTATTATCAGGAGGAGAAAAAGTGCGTTGTATGATTTCTCGCATGATTATGAGCAATGCCAACTTACTGATGCTCGATGAACCTACCAACCACCTCGACTTGGAATCTATCACCGCATTCAACAATGCCTTGAAAGATTATAAAGGTACGGTGCTACTCACCACGCACGATCACGAATTTATGCAGTCTTTGGCCAACCGCATCATTGAGCTTACACCCAAAGGTATCATCGACAGACGTATGACGTACGATGAATACCTGGAAAGTGCGGCTGTGAAAGAAGCCAGAGAGCGTATGTACAAATAAAAACGAATTAGGCTTTACGCTTTTTAAAGGCAGGTTTTCTACCCGGAAACTTGCCTTTATTTTTTTGTGGCTCATACAAAGGGCCTTCACCCAAGGCTTCGGGAATGGGTGGCTTCACAATTTCGCGGCCGATCAAATCCTCAATACGCTTGAAATTGAATTGGTCTTTTTCATTAATAAAGGTAAAGGCCACGCCTTTGGTGCTGGCACGTGCCGTACGACCAATGCGGTGGATATAGTCTTCCGGATCTTTGGGCACATCAAAATTGATTACCAAACTGATGCCTTCCACATCTATCCCGCGCGATACGATATCTGTAGCCACCAACACATTGGTTTGGCGGTTCTTAAAGCGTCTCAATACATCTTCGCGAGCCGTTTGCTCCAAATCAGAATGAATAGCCTCTGCATTTATTTTTCGCTTTTTCAAGGCTATCTCCAATTCCTTTACATACTGCTTGGTACCACAGAAAATTACCACGCTGGGCAATTCTTTGGAAGTAAGCAAGTGCTCGGCCAAGGCCACTTTTTGGTAATCGTATACCAAGAAAGCCGCTTGAAAAATCCCCTCGTTGGGCTTACTGATGGCTATGCTGATTTCCTTAGGATTATTCAGAAGTTTCTCGGTAAGAGTACGAATTTTAGAAGGCATAGTAGCCGAAAACATCAGCGTTTGGCGCTTTTTAGGCAAGAAATGAATGATGCGCATGATATCGTCATGAAAACCCATATCCAGCATGCGATCGGCCTCGTCCAGAATAAGATGTTGCAAATTATCCAGCTTCACATAGCCCATGTTGAGATGGGAAATCAATTTCCCCGGAGTAGCAATAATCACATCAGCACCATGCGAAAGCGCCTTCTTCTGTGTATCGAAATCGGAGCCATCGCCCCCTCCATAAATGGCAATAGAACTTACCCCCGACATATAGGAGAACCCTTGCAATTGCTGATCGATTTGCACGGCCAGCTCACGCGTAGGGCATATAATCAAGGTGTTTACCGATACATGATCGGTTGAGGCTTCGGCCAGTTTACTAATGATGGGCAACAAATACGCAGCGGTTTTGCCGGTACCCGTTTGGGCGCAAGCAATCATGTCATGTCCCTCGATAATTAAGGGGATAGCTTCTTCTTGTATGGGGGTAGGCTTTTCAAAGCCCATCATGCTCAAACTATCTTTAACCGAGTCATGAAGAGGAAAATCAGAAAATTTCACAGCGTATTATTTGGGTTGTTTAGGCTTTTTAGCGCGTTTTAAGTTCTGCTGTTGCATGATTTTCAATACATTGAAACCGAATTGGTACGAAACAGCAAGGCTAAAAATCCGGTAATTAGACTTTAAATTATCTTTAAATTCGAGCACATTGAGGCTGGCACTCTCTTTATCCCCAAAGTAGGTGTGCCCATGGGTATAGCGCAGTTCGATAAATACCGTTTGTCCGCGTGTAACATCAATACTAAAGCCTACTCCGGCCGAGAGACCAAGCATCCATCGATTGACATCATTGAGGTACATATTGTTGAAATTACCATCCTGCTCTTTGTCAAATACTACCGTATAAGGAACGCGGATATTGTCTCGTGTATCTACATGGCCTTTGCCTTGCAGCCAATAGCGTACATTGGGACCAAAATTGAAATACCAAGTAGTAGGAATCCCTTCCAACCAGTAAAACTCAAAAGTTCTGCGCAGCAATATCGGCATCTCGATGAAATCATATGTTGCTGTATTCGTAAAAAGCACTTCCTCATCAAGCACTTTTCTTCCTTGGCGGGTAAAATAGGCCTCCGTTTGAATGCCAAATCCGCCTTTAAAAGGAATACTTAAGGCGGCTCCACCAGAATACCCTAATTTGAAACGCGTATTGAATACCTCTGCGTCTTCGGGTTCGGCCATGTGAGTGGTATAAAAATGTCCTGCCGCGGCAGGTCCAATTCTAAACTCTTGGGAATAGACTAAAACAGCGCTAAACCACATAAAAAAATAGACCAAAACGAATCGAACCAAGTGATATCCGTATTTAAACCTTAAAAATTGAACAAAAATAGATATTATGACTCTAAAGTACGTCTTCGTTACCAATATTTCACATTTTTTGGTAATTTGCTTCAATTAAAATCAATGGCTATGCAGCATACCCCTAGATTATGCCTATTTTTTTGGCTATTTCTTCTCACTTTTTTGAGTTCAAATGCACAAGAAACGATGCCCTTCGTGCAATATTACACCAATCTGTACCAGATTAACCCCTCCTATGCGGGCATTGACGGTCAGGCACATGCCTCTTTGGTGTATAGAAAACAATGGCTAGGCTTTCCGGGCGGCCCTTCCGGAGCCTTACTCACCTATCATGCTCCCTTGCGTATTCATATGAGCTATGGAGGGCAGATTTATAATGAACAGCAAGGTTTTCTAAACATCACTAATTTGATGGGCACATATGCCTACACTATTGTGCTAAAAGAGCATGAAGCCTTTACTTTTGGTATGTCAGCCGGATTTTCATCCACCTCCCTTGGCTTATCCGAAATGGGAAACATTACCGACCCCGCCTTACTAAACGCTAAGCTCGGTTTCGGTATATTAGGCAATGCCGGATTCAATTATCGCAAGAAAAATATGTTGGTGGGCCTAAGCCTACCGGGGCTGTTTGCTACCAACCAAGCTAGTAGTGAGAGTTTTGCCGTTAAGTCTCCTTTACTGGCGGGAGGTATTCTTTTTCATGCCACCGATCGTATTTATTTTAAAAGAGACCGCTACGCCATTGAACCGCACGTCTCCTATCGTTATTACTTGAATAATCCGGGACAGTATGAAGTAGGCGTCATTGCCCATCTGAATCACAAAGCATGGACAGGCCTCTCCTATCGCCAAGGACTCGGACTTGCGGCTATGGCCGGAGTAAAACTCCAAAACAAGTACATGATCAGTTATTCGTATGGTGTACGTAATTTTAGCGAAAATAGCATTCCTTATGACAGCCATGAAATTCAAATCGACCTACTTTTGGGCAGACGCCTCAGAGGAAGGGAATATTTGTCTTTTGTAGACGACCACAAGCCTAAGCGTGTGCGCAAGGTCACCACCAAACATAAGAACCTTGCCAAGCACATGGACAAAATTACCGATGAACATGAGAAGTCTAAAACCGTGGTTGATACCGTAAAAATCACCGTGGTAGATACCATACATGTATGGAAAGAGAAAATGCACAAAGCCCGATTCGATGTGGCCGAACAAACTATGGATTCCGCCCAATTGGCTCAAGATTCTATCGCTTTGGAAATGGCCTATCAAGCCATATTGGCTGAAGAAGCGGAAAGAAAAGCTCGTGAAGATAGCTTGAGCAATATCTCAGTAGAGGATAAAATCCACCACAGCATCATTACCGATCCGGAATGGAAAGAATTTATACTGGGAGCAGGTATTTATGTGGTGAAACAACAGTTTGAGAAGTTCCAAGAAGCGGTAGCTTATTCCGATGACCTACTCGCCAAAGGCTATTTTACTCAATACGGCTACCATGTAGACAAACGAGCTTGGTATGTATATACCTTAAAAACCACCGATAAGGCGGAGGCTGAGTTGGAACTCGACAAATGGGTGCGCAAAGCCCAATTTAAAGAAGCATTTTTAATTGAAATCGAATAGTCTTATCATGAATAAGCATATATTTTTTATACTAATTGGCTTACTGTGCTTTAGTAACACACTACTGGCCCAAGCCCCTATCGTTACCGGACTAAGCACCCAATCGGCTGCCGTTACCGAAGAAATTGTTATAAATGGAAGTAATTTTGGTACCAACTTAGCCAATATTCAGGTGTGGTTTGGGGCTGCAAAAGGCACTATTACCAGCCTCGACAATTACCTGATTCGGGTGCAAGTGCCTATTGGCGCCACCTATGATAACATAGCGGTTATTAATACCACTACAGGTTTGGTAGGCTATTCTTCCCAACGTTTTTATCCTAGTTATAGCGGTGAAGAATACTTAGCCAATAGTGGTGTTGATTTAGAAATTAGCAGCACCTCTAATTTTTTTGACATCGTTTCATCAGACCTGGACCAAGATGGGCTACCCGACCTCATTCTAACCAAAGATGAGAGCAATGCTACGGATATTACCATTCTAAAAAACCAAAGTACACCTGATAACCTTCAGTTTACTACCATTAATCAGTCACTATTACCTGTGCTCCAATTTAATTCCCCTACCACCAAGGTAGTAGCGGGTGATATTGATGGCAATGGTAAGCCTGATTTATTGATATCTAAAGGAGGAACACCCCGAAATGCCATTTTAATTTTGGAAAACACCACCGTTGGAGGCAATATTTCTTTTACCCGTAAGACGAACCTCAACTTACCCAATAATCAGGACAATGCCATTGAGGTAAAACTTCGCGATTTGGACGGTGATGGTAAGCCTGATTTATTGGTTTCTAACAGTAATAACAATGGAAGAATGTACATCTTCCAAAATACCAGCAGCGTAAACTCACCCTCTTTCAACACTACTCCCATTACGCTAACTATTACCGGACTCTCACAAAACACCTCTTCGGGACTGGATGTGGCCGATTTGAATAATGATGGTCGTCCGGAAATTATTGTAAGCCCCTTTGTGGAGCGCAATATTGCCTTTTTCGAGAATGAGAGTATTCCCGGACAAATTAGTTTTAAGGCCAATCAGTTGATTACCACCTCTGGCAGTGTGGACAACCTACGTATTGCCGATATCAATGATGATGGAAAGAAAGATTTGATTTTCACCCAAGTGGCCAACAATGTGGTGAGCGTTATGCGCAACCTGACCAACGAGGGCGAAGCCGTCAGCTTTGTTGACACACCTTTTAATGCAGGTGCGGCAGGTAATCCCTCCGGACTGGAGATTGGGGACGTAAATGGTGACGGAAAAATCGACTTAGTAGTAAGCAAGCTCAGCAGTACCACCCTTAATGTGTTTATAAATAATACCACCAAGGGAAGTAATACGATTTCATTTGAAAGCAAAAACCTGACAATCAGCAACTTTTCTTGGAATGTAAATGTGGGGGATTTGGATGCCGATGGCAAGCCGGATTTTGCCATAACCTCATTTAGAAAAGATGGCTCAAACAACTTTACCTCCCGTAAATTAGAAATTGTTAGAAACATTAGTTGCTATACGCCAAAGATTATCACCGATACGGGAGAAGACAATATTGTACTTTGTGCCGGCCAAACCAAAACCCTAAAAATCGCCAAATCGGTGAATGTCAACTACACGTGGTATAAAGAAGGCGAGGGCGCCCCAATAAAAGTAGCTTCTGGAGCTGATAATACGCTTACCATTACAAGTGGTGGCGAATACTATGTAGTGGCTGAATCCGAAAATAGTGCGTGCAGCGAGGAATCTAACCACATTATAGTAGAACAATTGCCAGAAAGCGGCCCTACGGCCTCTATTCCTTCCAATTCAGGCCCGGTATGCGAGGGAAATGATATACAATTAAATGCTACCACCGTATCAGGAGCTAGCTATCTTTGGGAAGGGCCCAATGGCTATACCAGTGAAGAACAAAATCCCCTACTAACGGCCGTATCGGCAGAGCAAGCGGGTATTTACCACCTTACCACCAAAGTAGGCGATTGCTTAAGCCAGGTTCAGGAAACCATTGTAGAGATTGAATCTTTGCCAAGTTTGTATATCAATTCTTCCGCGGCACTTTTACAATGTGCAGGAGGAAGCACACTTCTTACAGTCACTAGCTACACCGGTTATGCCTTTCAATGGTTGAAAGACGGAGAGGAAATCGCCAATGCCACTAGCAATAGTTTGACGGTTAGCAGCACGGGTGATTACACCGTGGAAGTAACCAACACCCTTTCGGAAAACACCTGCGCCAAATTGGTAGGGCCGGTAGAAGTGATTATTTTAAACGATTTACAAGCCGCCTTCACCCCATCGGGTACCTGCGTGGGTACTACTACCAGTTTTTCCAATACTACCGAAGTAATAGAAGGTCAGAACATTAGCTATGCTTGGGAATTTGGTGATGGTGCTACCTCCGATGAGGCCAATCCTTCACACGATTATGCCGCAGCGGGTTCCTATCAAGTAGAACTTACCGTGACTTATACGGATGCAGGCTGTTCCGATACGGAAATCCAGACGGTGGTAATCAATGAAGGCATTGTTCCTGAGATAGCCTTGGATGGAGAAATATTCACCAGTGAATTTATTGAAATATGCCCAGACGATAATCGTTTGATTAGTATTGTAAATGTGGACGATTATACGAGCATAAGCTGGGTAATTAATAACAGTAATCAGCCGGCCACCACGCCTACCCTATCCGTAGCTACCTTGGGCACCTATGCGCTAACGCTTACTGATATCAATGGCTGTGTAAAAACCTATACCTATACCGCTGAGGCGGCCGAAGTTCCTACGCTTACAGGCCCTCCTAATAATACCGTACAATTGATTCTGGGCAATTCAGTTACCATTCCGGTAATTACAACACCCAATCCCTTCGAAGGACTTAGCTTCTTATGGACACCCTCTGAAGGCTTGAATGATGCCACTGTAATTAGCCCTACGGCTTCTCCTACAGCCAATACTACCTACACCCTCACTGCCACTACATTGGATGGCTGCGAGGTAAATCTATCGGTATTGGTAGAGGTAATCCCTGGAGATAATATAGTAGCCCCTAAATTTTACTCGCCTAATGGAGATGGGCAGAATGATACCTGGGTAATCCCGGCAGTAGATTTATACAGCGAATGTACCTTAACTATCTATGATAGAAATGGACGTAAGGTTTTTGAGCAAAAAGGATATAACAATGATTGGGACGGAACCGCCAATGGTAAGGAACTAGCCCCCGGAACCTATTATTTCTTGATGAATTGCCCCGATAAGAAGCCAGCCGCTGGCAATGTATTACTTGTAAGATAGGTAACCACATTCCGCTTTTTTTTCGCAATTATCCACGTGATATATCCGTGTAAAATGACGTATTTTATCGATTAATAGTATAAAATACGGTCTTATTACATATATCAGGTGGATAATTTTATTTTTCATAATTTCGTAATAGCATCCATTAGTACGATTATGAATCGATTTTTTGCTTTTACCCTAGGTGCATTCCTATTTTTTTCATTGAATGCTTTTGCCCAATCTGAAATCTGTAATAATAATTTAGATGATGATGGAGATGGTCTCATCGATTGTAATGATACCGATTGCCAATTTGGTGCCAATATTGAGGAAGGTTGCAATTGCTTCGACAATGTGGACAATGATGGTGACGGAACCATCGATGAAAATGACCCCGATTGTACCAAATACTTTGGCTTGGAGTTTATTGGCGAAGGCTCCGATTGCAGTTTAGACCCTCCTGCCGGATCAGATGTATTCGATTCCATTAGTGATGACCCTACCTTCTCAGGGCAGAATACCGTAGATACTCAATCTAAAATGGCTGTAGGCGATGTAGATGGCGATGGACAGCCAGATATAGTAACTACCTCGAAATTCAATAAGGCCGTTAGGGTAATTAACACTTTAACGGGAGATGAAAAAAGCCTCTTTCGAACCCCTCAGGATTCTCCTAATGGATATTTCCCCGATAACAACAACAAACATTACCAAGAACTAGAGGTTGCTATTGCCGATATCGATGGCGATGAAGTCGCAGAAATCTATACCATTGCCTCATTTCGTAGTACAAGTAATGATCCAGCTACCAAATTTTATCTCCTAGGCTTTCGCTATGCACCCGGAACCTTAATTCCCATATTCTCAAGCCCTGTGTATTTAGGTACACAGCGGCCCGGCTCTATGGGTATTACAGATTTTGATGGAGATGGGCTAGCCGAAGTATATGTGCGCAATATGATTTTTGCGGCTGAGAATGGCGCCATTCTGGCTAACCCGGGCGGTAACTGGCAAACAGAAGTGAACTCAGGCTCCGTAGCGGTAAACATTGATAAAAGCAGTGCCAACCAAGAACTGGTATGTGGTAAAATCATTTACACCGTGCCTAACCTCAGTGCACGTACTACCCAAACTCTTACCGTTTGGAAAAACCTAGACGATACGCACCCTAATTATTATTTTCCAAAAGTAGTAGCGGGGGTAGCAGAGTACGGTACGGTCAACTTTAGCACTACCAGTGTGGCC
This sequence comes from Shiella aurantiaca, assembly GCA_030412945.1. Classification (GTDB taxonomy): domain Bacteria; phylum Bacteroidota; class Bacteroidia; order Cytophagales; family Cyclobacteriaceae; genus Shiella; species Shiella aurantiaca. The sequence continues at coordinate 161,042 of JAUHJS010000001.1, forward strand.
GATATCAATGAAGATGGCAATATCGATGTGGTGTTATCAGGTGCACGAACCAACAATACGGGACCCACTACAGTATTTTATTGGGATGTAGCCCAAAATATTGCCACTCATTTTTCTCCGCCCGATACCACAGCTGCCGCAGGTGGAGGCGGAAGCAATGGCTGGCCTTGGGGAACTAGCCGTGTGAATATTGGGGAAATAGATGGGGATGGTCGCTTAGAACTAACCTTTACGGCAGGAACCCGCCTTTGGGCTTTGGATGTGGCCAATGATGGTACGCTTACCACCGCTTGGCCGTTTCCCTATTACAGGGCCTTGAAAGATGCTAAATCAGGTTTGATAGCCAATACCGTATATGATTTTAACAATGATGGTGCTCCCGAACTCGTATATCGCGACTCCGAACAATTGGTTATTGTAAACGGTGCCGATGGAGGCGTAAGTGGAACAGGAACACAAACTGAGCTGAAAGTCCTGCCATGCCAATCGCATACCTTTACTGAAGGCCCGATAATTGCCGATGTAAATGGCGATGGTGCTACCGATATTTGCGTACCCTGTTATACGAGTAATAATGCTAATGCCTTCAAACTTGATGCGGATATCCAACAACAGGCTTTGGGAGGTATCCGATTATATTATAGCTCGGCTAATGACTGGCTGCCTACCCGTCAGGTATGGAATCAGGCAGGCTATTTTGTTATCCATATAAAAGACGACCTAACCGTACCGCGTACACAAATGGATATGACCACGGTTTTTGGAACAGGTGCTTGTCCGAATGGTGTACCCGGCCCGCAACAACCTTTTAATACCTATTTGAACCAAGTGCCCACCTTAGGGCCAAATGGCTGTCCGGTGTTCCCGGCACCAGATATTACCTTTGCCGGAGATGACCCCAACGACCCAAGTGTCGATCCTACTTCTCCTGATTATTTCCCTGCGGTGAAATTCACCCCGCCAACCTGTGGCGATTTGGGTATTTCGGTGGAGTTCAATATCGTAAACAATGGTTCTTTGACCATCTCAGATGATATTCCTGTAACCTTCTATTTAAATAACCCAACAGATGCAGCAGCAAATGCCAGTTATATTCTGCATTCGCTTACACTTCCCGTCACCAATTTTGAAGTGGGCGACACGCTTTCTTTTGGACCCTATTCATTTAATGGCCCGGGTACTACCTTTACGCTGTACGCGTCTTTGAATGACGATGGTTCCGCCTTGCCGCTCGATACTACCCGTACCTCTACGGAATGTAAGTTAGGCAACAATATCTACAGTGTACTGATTGATCCTCAGCCTTTTGATGTAGCTATTGAAATTGTTAGCGATAACAATAAATGTACGGATGATGCCCCAGACCAAGGGGAATTGAAAGCGGTAATCACCAAGGATGGTGTGGTGGTAACCGACTACAGCAAATATGCCTTCCAATGGTATGTAGGCGAAGCACCTGATACTACCCGTATTCCTGCACCGGAGGGCACGGGCGATCGGCTTTTCTTTGTCTCGGATACCACCCGGTATACCTTAATCGTGACCAATACCGAAAAAGGCTGTTCGAGTAATCCGATAGATACCTTAGTATCTCGCGCACAACCGGAAATTTTTGTAAACTTCAATGAAATCTCGCGCCAAACCCAGTGTTTCCCTTACAATGGTGAACTGGAAGTATTTCTGACAGATGTAAATGGAGCTGCTGTAGACCCTACAGGCTATACCTTTGCTTGGTATGTAACCAACTTCTCCAATCCGCTGGGTATAGTGGGTCGTGTGGGTGATAATCTGGTAGCGGCAGAATACCTGGTAACAGCAGAAAAGAATGGCTGTACCTATCAAGGTTCTTATACACTTTTAGGACCAACTTTACCAACCGTATCGGCCAGCCTTCTGCAAGGTGTTTTTAGTTGTACTACCCCAAGCAGTGGTAGCGTAACAGCCGTAGCAGAAATTAATGGCGTGGTACAAGACCCCGCCAACTATGAATTTGAGTGGTATTTCTGGGACGAAGTAAATCAGCAAATAGGAAGTTTGATATCCGCTACCGACAAAGCCGCTACTCGCACAGGCCTTGCGGCCGGATGGTATGCCGTGGTAGCCAAAGACATTGCCACCCAATGTAGCAGTACCCCTCCTATTCCTATTGAAGTAACCGATGAGCGAATTTATCCGATAGCTATTATTACGGAAGTTGCTCCTCAAACCTCTTGCGATGAGAATCAACCGAACGGTATCCTTGAGGCGAATGTCTATGATCCGAGCGATTTAACTACTCCTCTTGATCAGGCTCTGTTTAATTTTGAATGGTTCCAAGGAGATAATACCCTGGCCGCTAATGCGCATACCAGCGTAGACGAAAATGGAAGAGTGGCACTCGAAGTAGCAGGTGGTGGTATTCCCTACACCGTACGTGTGAGTTATAAAGCCTCTGGGTGTTCGCACGATACTATTTTTGTGATATCGGAAGACAAAAACTTCCCGGTGGTTACAGGCACTACGCAGCCCAACTCGGTATGTAACGATGCCTTGGCTAGCCAGCAATATACCGGAGCCATCGACCTAGATATTACCTTTGATGGTGTTGCTGTTAATGACCTTGCTGGTTACACAGTAGACTGGTTCCATGGGACGGATACTAACATTGCAGATTCGCTTATTGTAAGTAATAGTTCATTTACACTATCAGGTCTCAAAGATGGCTACTACTCCGTGCTCGTGACCAAAGACGATGTGCATTGTACCAGTACTCCGGTAGATTTCCAAATCCTAAATGAAACCGTTCAGCCTATTGTGAATCTGGCCCTTACCCCAGAAACTACCTGTTCAGGAACACCTAATGGCGCTATCAGTGCCTCGGTGGATGAAACCGCCCAAGGCGGAGCCGCTGCTGTTACCACAGGCTATACTTTTGCTTGGTTTAGCGGAAACGACACCCTGGCAGCCAATGCGTTAGGCGTTACCTCCGCCACACTATCAGGAATTGAAGGGGGCGCCAACTATACCGTATTGGTAACCAATACCCTTACAGGCTGTCAGCGTGTACAAAGTACTTTCTTGGCCGATGAAAGTGAGTTGCCTGTCATTAGTTTAGATCAAACGCCTAATACTGTTTGTGATGTTTCCCTTACCTCCGACCCAAGTACTATTCAATATACGGGTACTGTCACCGCTACTTTATCTCCTTTTGCCAATGGTAGTTCAGACTATACGGTGGAACTATATGAAGGAGCTGCTGTGGCAGGAACTCCTTCAACACAAAATGTAGCCATAACTACGGCCATCTTTACCAATCTGGAAGATGGCTTCTATACGGTTCGCTGGGTTGACAATGACTTGGGCTGTACCTCTTTACCTCAAACCATAGAGGTAAAACTGGAACCCGATTTACCCGTAATTGTGCTTACTCCAACAGGTTCTACCAACTGCCCGGGCGGAACGCCAAACGGTAGTATTAGCACGGATATAGATGCGGGAGCTCCAAGTACCGATTATGCTTATCAATGGTATACAGGAAGCGATGATTCTTCACCTATTGCTGGCGCCACAGGTGCCACTATCACCGGCATTCAGGGCGGAGCTACCAACACTTATACTGTACGTGTGACGAATTTGGCTACGGGTTGTCGTCAGTTAGGAACTATTACCCTACCCGATGACAGCGAGGAACCCACTCTTACGCTGGCACAGACGCCTAATACCATTTGTGATGCCACATTAGGTTTCGATGGTGCGATTTCCATCACGCTTGATGCCACTTTTACGGGTTCGGGCGATTATTCTGCCAAACTTTTTGACGATGGTGGGGTAGAAATTGACAATGAAACCACTATTACTGGCAATACATTCAGCTTTACCGGATTGGAAGACGGTGACTATACCGTTACTTGGACTGACGATGTGCTGGGTTGTACCTCACAACCTTTTGCCATCAGCGTTCAGCCCAACAAAACATTGCCTACCGTGGTGCTTACACCTACGGGTTCTACCAATTGCGACCCGGCATTGCCCAATGGTAGCCTAACGGTTTCGGTAAATGGTTCGGCCACGGACCAAAGCGCAGACTTTACCTACGAATGGTTTGAGGGAGATTCGGATTCGGATCCTTTAATTGGCGGAGCTACTGCATTCGAATTGCTCAACCGTCAAGGTGGAGCTGCTGAACAATATACCGTGCGTGTTACCGATATAAGTACGGGGTGTTTTGCCCTAGCTACCACTACCTTGCCAGATGACAGCGAGGAACCCACTCTTACACTGGCACAGACGCCTAATACGATTTGTGATGCCACATTAGGTTTCGATGGTGAGATTGCCATCACGCTTGATGCCACTTTTACGGGTTCGGGCGATTATTCTGCCAAACTTTTTGACGATGGTGGAGTAGAAATCGACAGTGAATCTACTATTACCGCTACCACTTTCAGCTTTACAGGATTGGAAGACGGTGACTATACCGTTACTTGGACAGATGATGTATTGGGTTGTACCTCACAGCCTTTTGCCATCACCGTTCAGCACAACAAAACATTGCCTACCGTGGTGCTTACACCTACGGGTTCTACCAATTGCGACCCGGCATTGCCCAATGGTAGCCTAACGGTTTCGGTAAATGGTTCGGCCACGGACCAAAGCGCAGACTTTACCTACGAATGGTTTGAGGGAGATTCGGATTCAGATCCTTTAATTGGCGGAGCCAGTGATTTTGAATTACTTAACCAACAAGGTGCCGCTGGTAAACAGTATACCGTGCGAGTTACTGATTTAAGCACTGGTTGCTTTGCTTTGGCGACCACCACTCTAAGCGATAATAGCACAGGACCTGTAATCAACCTTAGCCAAACACCCAATACCATTTGCGATGACAGCTTTGCTCCATTCGATGGGGAAATTGATGTCAGTCTTGCCGCTTATCCTAATGGATCAGGCGATTATACCGTAGATTTATATGCTGGAAATGATGCCACAGGCACTCTACAAGAGAGTGTTGACATTGCCAGTACCACACACACCTTTACTGACTTAGAAGATGGCTTTTATACAGTAGTTTGGACAGATAATGTACTCGGCTGTATTTCACAAGAACTCACCATTGAAGTAGAGGAAGATGTGGTTTTGCCTGTGATAACATCAGTAGTAAAACCGCAAGAATCCTGTGATCCAAGCACTCCAAATGGTAGCCTTACCTTTACCGTAGGTGGTACCGATACTGGCTATCGATTCAATCTGTATGAAGGAACAACAACTACCGACCCATTAGTGGGTGGACCACAGGATGATGATGGCATATTTGCTGGATTAGAAGGAAATACTACCTACTTGGTAGAGGTAATTGACCTAAGTACTGGATGCCGCAATGAGCAAACCGTGATAGTTCCTGAGGTCATAAAGACACCTGAACTTAGTGTAAGCAAAACCGATATTATCAGTTGCGACCCTGCCGATAGTGGTGAGATAACGGCCACTATTGAAATTAACGGGGTAGCCATTGGCGCGGGTGAATATGCCGACTACGATTTTGAATGGTATTTTGGCCAAGATGACTCAGGTACGCCTTTAACTGATACCGATGAAGTGCTTGGTGGTATCCAAACTGAAGGCTATTATACCGTTAGGGCGGTACATAGCGTGAATAATTGTGAATCATTATTGGCCACTACCTATATCAATGCGCCAAGTCCTTTTAATGTAAAATTCCAAGTAATAACTCCTCCTAACTTCTGTAGTGACTTTAGTGGCGTAGTTACAGCCTATGTAGATTTAGATAATGACAATTCCATTGATGCCAATGAAGTAGATCTTTCTAATTTTACTTTTGAATGGTATTCAGGCTGGCCCACTAACACTCCTCCTGCCAATTTCTTTACTGATCCTGCGGTACAATTACCTGCAGGCGGTCCAATGACCAATTATAACAATGGTGTAAATTTCACCGGTGTGGCAAACACTTTCCCAAGTGAAAATGATCTTGCCACTGATACTAATGGTCCTACACTTTTTGGCGTAGCCGATGGACAATATACCTTGGTAGCCACTGATGCCAATGGTTGCAAAAGTTTTGCTACCTATTATTTAGAATACCTTAATGCGCATGACGTTACGTTTACCGTTAAGAATGATGAAAGCTGTACCAATGATGATGGAGAAATATCTGTAACTAATGTTATCAATATTGGAGGAACACCTGAGACAGACTTTATTGTTTACATTTTTGATTATGCTACTCCTGATTTCTCTGATTTAACGGCATTGGCAGGAACAGCACTTGCTTCTGTTGAAATTACTACTTCACTAGCGGCTGATTTACCATTAACCGTTTCTGGGCTTGCACCAGGCAACTATTATGTAACAGCTTTTAACGAGGCTATTAATTGTCCCTCTCCTTTACGATTAGTCACTGTTGAAGAAGCCGCACTAAAACCGCTAATTTCTATTTCTGATATCCAACCTAATCAATCGTGTACCACACCGGGTACGGGTAGCTTTACCGTTACGGTAAATAAGGATCCTAATGATTTGGTAGCAATTGCTGATTATGATGTGGTTGTAACTGCAGCCAACGATGCCGCATTTAACTACACAGATAACGACTTAGCCGATGGTGCCTCAACGGTAGTAGATGGCGTTGGATTAGAAGATGATATCTATACCGTAACTGTTACTTCCAATTCCGGTTGTGTGAGTACCGTAGATGTGGAAATTAAAGCACAACCAGCTGTTCCGGTATTGAGCCTTACGGGCATTGATATAGTGCCCGATACCAATTGTGACCCCAATAATGGTAGCATCACGGTCGATATTGCAGATTTCAGTATGTCTAATCCTTCTATTCCGGTAGGTGTTATCACAGACTATTCATTTACTTGGTATTTTGGCCCCACCGCCACCGGAACACCCATTTATACCGCCACCGGAGCGGCCGGAGGAAATGTATTAGATCCTAGCAAAGTGGCTCCTGCCCTTTTCCCAGGAGCGGGTACTTACTGGTTGGTCGCTACACGTACTAATAATGGAGCCGGAAACGAAGGCGTGGGTTGTAGTAGTTCGCCTCTGCGAATTGACATACCGGATGAAGCCATAGATCCTACGCTTGACATTAGCACAACCGGAAATACCGCTTGTAATGCGCCATTTACAGGAGAAATCGTAGCGGAAGCGGATGGAGCAGCCGGAACCTATGACTATGAACTATTCCTTGGGGCAGCATCTCAAGGTACACAATCTGCTGCTTTAGGAACTTCGGTAACTTTCTCCCCATTAGGACCCAATATCTACACCCTCGTGGCTACCAACCAAACCACAGGATGTTCGGTATCCAGAGACATTGAAATTGCAGATACACCTATTTATCCTGACAATATTACTTTCAATGCCAATATGAGCCCGCAGACCTTCTGCAGCAATAATGGTAGCCTAGATATTGATTTTACAGGAGCTTTTGTCGGAACTGAAGGCGATTATGATATCACTTGGTTCAATTCCGAAGCCGATTACCAAAGCAATACCCCAAGGGCTGAGACTACTTTCAATTTAAGTGGGCTAGCCGCAGGCGTGTATGTGTTTACCTTGCAGAAAAACAATGGTGCAGGCAATGGTTGTCCTTCTTCTCCTTACCGCATTGAAGTAACCGAGGATATCACCTATCCAACTCTCGATTTGGTGGCCAATAGCAATACCACCTGTAGCGGTACACCTGACGGTAGCATTGAAGTAAATGTTGTTACTACGGGATTGGTTTCTACCTTCGATATCAGTATTTCTCCCGACCCAAATGGCGTAGGCATACAAGCGGGTGTAAATGCATTTACTTTCATTGAGCTAGCCGAAGGTACCTATACCATTACCGCTGTTGACAATGTATCGGGATGTAGTGTCTCCCAAGCAATTTCTATTACAGATAAGCCAATTATTCCAGATAACATCACCTTCGAGGACAATATGGATCCTCAGACTTTCTGTAGTGATAATGGTAGCCTGAATATTGTTCTTGATGCACCTTTTCTAAACACGGACTACAATATCACGTGGTATAACTCCGAAGCCGATTACCAAAGCAATACGCCAAGAGCAGAAACTTCTTTCGATTTAAGTGGACTGGCCGCAGGTGTATATGTGTTCACTTTGGAGAAAAACAATGGTGCGGGTAATGGCTGTCCTTCTTCGCCTTACCGCATTGAAGTAACAGAGGATATTACCTATCCTACCCTCGATTTGGTGGCCAATAGCAATACCACCTGCTCGGGAACACCTGATGGTAGCATTGAAGTAAATGTTGCCACCGCAGGCTTAGGTTCTACCTTCGATATCAGTATTGCTCCTGACCCGAATGCCGTAGGCGTACAAGCGGGTGTAAATGCCTTTACTTTTGCTAATCTAGCTGAAGGCACCTATACCATTGTAGCAGTTGACAATGTCTCGGGATGTAGTGTTTCGCAAGCAATTACAGTGGCTCACGATCCTTTTATTCCTGAAAATCTGGATATACTTATCAATGCCATTCCACAAAGCAATTGTACAAACCCTGATGGTAGCATTACGGTAAGTTCAGACCCGGCTAATCCTGTCGACTTGAGTGAGTATACCATTGTTTGGTATGATTCAGAGTCAGATTTTGCAGCGAATACACCCAATACGGAAAGTTCATTCACCTTGTCTAATCTTTCTGCAGGTATCTATCTATTCACATTAGAGAAAAATACAGGAATAGGTACAGGATGTCCTTCATCACCTTATCGGGTAGAAGTAAAAGACAATCTTTTCCTTCCTATGATAACCGCTTTACCAGAAGCCAATACCAGTTGTGATATAAATCAGGCCGATGGTAGTATTGCCATTTCAGCTACCACCAATAATGTAGTGGGAACCTACACCTATACCGTAACAGATGCTGCTGGAGTGGTGGCAGGCACCCAAAATGGTGTAAGTAATTTCACAATCACCGGATTAGCTGAGGGAGTTTATACAGTATCTGCTTTTGATGAGTTGAGGGAATGTACCAATACCATAGAAGTAGAAATACAAGCCCAACCGCTCAAACCAGCCGATTTGGCCTTGGATATTCAGGTAAATAATCAATTGGATTGTAATCCAAGCGGTTCTATAGTAGTGACCTACCCTGATGTAGCTACTACCGACCCTTCTGAATATACTATTGCGTGGTTCGGAACATTGGCAGAAGCAGAAGCCTTTGCAAATGCCCCTGATGATCCAAGCAATTCGGCTAGTGCACTTCGTTGGGGGCCTGCTGATATTGCACCTAATAGTACCTTGGATGGCGTTTTTGCAGGCACGTATTACTTCGTATTCCAAAAAATCAGCGGTGAAGGTGCCGGGTGTACCTCGGCCATCTTCAATGAAACCATACAAGAACTGAGCAGTACACCTACCATGACCTTCGAGGTAGAGCCGAATACGATTTGTGAAGGCTCTCAACCAGATGGGGTGGTAACTGTTACTCCTCGCGAGCGTGATGGCAGCACAGATACTTATTCTTTTGCTTGGTCCTACAGTGGTGAAAAGCCTGAATTGTTTACCGATCCGGGAGATGTAAATGAATATGTAGGTGCTACCGATGGCTTCTATACCGTAACAGTAACCAATACGATTACAGGCTGTAGTTCAACCTCTACCGTGGAAGTGATTTTGGATAAAAGTCAAAGCATTCCAAATATCATTGAAGTTGAAGTTACGGATCCGCTGGATTGTAACCCTACGGGTATTGCAGAGGTAACGCGTCTTTCCATTGGTGGTACCATTTTCCTAAGCAAAGCCAATGGCGATGATTTGGATACCGACTTTGATTACCTATGGTTTAATGGAGATCCAAGCGACCCAGCTACTGAATTGGTGACCGACCCAATTACCGGACTACCTGTTAGCAGTTCGGTAATAACTGGCTTGGGCATCGGAACCTACTTCGTTCAGGTGGTAAGTTCTGTCACGGAATGTGAGTCAATCTATAAGCAAATCGAGGTATCTGATGATGATATCATCTATCCAGGTGGTTTTATAGAGCTTACCGAGCCGCAAATCTCTTGCGACCCTACCAATGGTTTGGCTATTTTGACGGCCTTTGGATATGAAGGAAGCGACCCAAGTGCCAATACAGATACCTATAGCTTTACATGGTATCTGCAAGAAGGTGATAGTCTCGTTGAAATTGTACCGAGCGGAAATACTACCATTACCAATACCAGCAATACCAGTGAACTGGCCAATATCTACAATGGCACGTATTGGGTAAATATCTTGAATACGGTCACCAATTGTAGCAATGACCTCTTCTTTATCTTGGAAGATCAAAGCGATGAGTTCCGTCCGCAAGTATCGGTATCCTCTACTCCGGTAGACCGCTGTACTCCGGGCGATAATGGCATCAGCGACAATGGTAGCTTAAGTGCCAATGTGGTGAATGCCTTGGATGGTCACACCTTCGCCTACACTTGGTATTACCATGGCGATGCGCCTAACGAAAACTTCAATTACGCTACGGCCACTCCTTATGCCAATACCGCTATTGTACAAAATGTGGCTGTTGGTTTCTATGCGGTGATCGTGCAAGATTTGATAACCACCTGTAACAACGAACCTCCGGTGATTGTAGAGGTGAAGGATGAAAGAAACTTCCCAGAGCTGAAAATCAGGGAAATTCAGCCTATGACCAATTGCGAAATCACCAGTGCCAATGGTCAGTTGGAAGCTTCGGCCGATGGCGTGGTTGCAGGCTATACTTTTGAATGGTATGAAATTATTATCAATAATAACAATCAAGAGGAATTTATTGGCCCTATTATAGTAAATGGACAAATGGCGCGCCATCTGTTGATAGGACAAAGAGCGGGATCATATCTGGTGCGCGTGACTGATAACTATTCAGGCTGTTTTTCCGAACAAAGAGGCACGATCACCGATGAGACCATCTTGCCGGAAACGCCAACCGCCCTAATAGAAGCGAATCGCACCAACTGCGTGGAGCCAAACGGTATCATTACGGCCAATGTAAATGGCAATAATACGGATTACTTCTTCGACTGGCACCAAGGCGAGTCTGTTGCTAGTGGCACTTTTGTTTTCCGCGGACAAACGCTTCGTGGTGCCGATATCGGCCCGTACACCGTTACCGCCACCAATATGGTAACAGGTTGCGTGTCGGCAGAAGCCACCGTAACGATTGCTGATGAGCGTATCTTACCGGAATTTGAGTTCTACACCATTCCTTCGCACTGCGAAAACCCAACAGGTTATATGGAATTCACGGTTTTGAATAATTCAGTCATTGAAACCGTAGAATGGACCAATGTGGAAACGGGTGAGGTAGTAGGTTCAGGCGTATTTGTAAACAATGTACTTCCGGGAATTTACGAAGCACGAATGATTACTTTCGAAGGTTGTGAAATCAACGGACAAGTGACCGTGGGCACCGAAATCACCGAATACAATGGTATCTCGGCCAATGGCGATGGTATCAACGACTTCTTCCAAATTGATTGTATATCACTGTTCCCGAACAATAATGTAAAAATCTTCAACCGTGCGGGCACATTGGTATTTGAAATTGATAACTATAATAACCTGGACCGTGTGTTTGAAGGCATCGGTGTGAAAGGGGTATATCCTACAGGGCGCGTATTGCCTGCCGGAACCTACTTCTACATCATCGATAAGCGCGATGGCTCACGACCAGAAACGGGATACTTAGAATTAGCACGTTAAAAATATGAACAGGCAAATCGTAATTTTTTTCCTGATAATAATCGGCCTGACTGGGGCTGTACTGGATGCGTTGGCACAACAACGCCCCGTACAATCCCTCTATATGTTTGATTTATTATTGGTGAACCCTGCCTATGCCGGACGAGATGTTCAGGTAAGTGCAACGGCCATTAATCGTAATCAATGGGTCAACTTTGAGGGGGCACCCAAAACCTCTACCTTAAGTGTGCATAGTAGCTTTTTTAGCAACATTGTGGGTGTGGGTTTATTAGTAACCAATGACAATATTGGTATTCACAATGATTTTAGTGCGTATGGTATCTACTCCTATCGCTTACGCTTGGCGCGTAATCATTACTTATCCACTGGCGTACAGGGCGGATTCAATAATCTGGTATCCGACTTCGATTTGCTCAATAACAAAAGTCCTGATGCCAACCTAAGTGGTACCAATACAGTAATTAAACCCAATGTGGGCGTAGGGTTTTACTATACCTTTAAAGATTTGTATGCGGGCATTTCAGCGCCTTATTTGATTAATAATGAGGTAATTGACCTGGAAAATGTCACCACCACCGTAAAGCAAAGACGCTATTACTACATCATGGGGGGATACTCCTACGATGTATCGCCTGTGGTGCGCGTAAAGCCCAATGCCCTTATCCGCATGCAAGAGGGCTCTGCCTTGAGTATTGATTTGAATACCAACGTTTTCTTATATCAGGTGGTGGGCTTGGGTCTTTCGTATCGAAGTGTAGAAGGCTTTGTAGCTATGTTTGAGTTGAAATTTACCGATAATTTTCACTTTGGCTATGCCTACGATATCACCACCTCCGATATTCGGAAATACTCCAATGGATCGCATGAATTCATGTTGAATTACCGATTCAAAATCCGTAAAGCACACGAAGGAGTTCCTTGTCCCACCTACTTTAAATAAAACGGGTAAGTTGACATAGTTTTCGGCCTATTCATGAACCATTCGTGGCTTTTGAATACCTTTGCGCTACTATGCAAGTATTACCTACGGTTTATCTAAAAAAGGGAAAGGATGCGGCCCTAAAGCGTTTCCATCACTGGGTATTTTCAGGTGCTATCCAATCCGATGTAACAGGTTTAGCCAATGGCGCTTTAGTACGCGTGCTCAATAGCGCCAAGGAGTTTTTGGGCATAGGCCATTACCAAAATGGCAGCATTGCCATCCGCATCATCAGCTTTCAGGAAGTCGCCATCGACCAAGTCTTCTGGAATGGTAAAATCCAAAAGGCCTATTCCTTGCGTCAGCGATTAGGCTTGTCGGAAAGTGCCGAAACTACTACCTATCGCTTGGTACATGCCGAAGGCGATGAACTTCCTGGTCTTATTATTGATATCTACGGACAAGCGGCCGTTATCCAAGCGCATAGCCAAGGCATGCACGAGGCCATTCCTTTTATCAGCCAAGCCTTACAGAATGTATTGGGAGCGCAACTCCATACAATTTACGATAAAAGTGCCGAGGCTTTGTTCTCCAAAGAAGACAAGTCCCAAAACACCTACCTCATACAGCAAGAAAACCACCAAGTGGTAAAAGAACATGGCAATGCCTTTTATATTGATTGGGAAGAAGGTCAAAAAACAGGCTTCTTTATCGATCAGCGCGAAAACCGCCACCTCTTGGGTACTTACTCACAAGGCAAGAAAGTACTGAATACGTTTTGCTACTCAGGCGGCTTCTCCGTGTATGCCTTGCAGGCTGGAGCCAGCCATGTACATTCGGTGGATATCTCAGAAAAGGCCATTGCCCTCACCAATCGCAATGTACAGTTAAATGGATTTTCGGAAGAACAGCATTCGGCCATTGCAGCCGATGTGATGAAATACATCAAGGAAGTGGGCAATGATTATGATGTAATTGTCCTCGATCCTCCTGCCTTTGCCAAGCACCTCAATGCCCGCCACAATGCCGTGCAGGCTTATAAGCGACTGAATTCCTTGGCTTTATCGCGTATTAAGCCCGGTGGGATACTTTTTACTTTTAGCTGCTCACAAGTGGTAGATAAAACCCTTTTCAACCATACCATTGCTTCGGCAGCCATGGAAGCAGGTAGAAGTATTAAAATCTTGCATCACCTACACCAGCCAGCCGATCATCCGGTGAATATTTTCCATCCCGAAACGGAATACCTCAAGGGATTGGTGTTATACGTAGAGTAATTCATTCGGCAATGGCTGGATTTACATGTACAAAGCTCCACCAATGCCATACGCCATTCTGGGGAGCGGTAAAGGTGAGTAATGTCCTGCGGATACTCGGGCGAAGCGGAAGGCTGATTTCCATCTTTCCTTCGCCCAATTTTTTGTATTCATAAGCACTGCCCGATTTGAATACATTTACCGCACCAAAACTGGCCGCGTCTTCTAATTGTAAGTGCCACACTTGTTGACTGCCTCGCACAAAAGTGCTATCTACTTTTAGGGGCAAAGCCTTCATTTTTACCTTGTCTACAAAGCCTTTATAGGTGGCAAATGGACCGCCCATAGGGAAACGCGGAATCAATAAAGGATCGGAGCCGGAATAAAAGACTCCTGAATTTTGAGCCGCCACGGCCGTAAAACCGAATTTTTTAATCACTTGATATAACGCATCATCCCATTCACCAAAAGGATAGGCAAAGCTCTTGGCTTCTATATCGAGGTTTTCCTTAAGCAATTGCTGGCAAAGCCTTACCTCTTTTTCAAAGGCCGAAGCCTTTTCAGCATCCGCCATGGAAAGGAAATAAGCATGACTGTGGGTATGATTACCAATTTCGATACCATAATCGGCCATTTCTTTAATCTGCGTCCAGCTCATATAACCCTTTCCACCCACATTTTCGGTATTCACAAAAAGACTGGCCGTGAAGCCATATTTCTTCAAGAGTGGAAAGCCATATTCATAAAAAGAGGTATAGGCATCGTCTATGGTCAAGGCTACCCATTTGGCGGGCGTTTGATTTACTAATGTGGGTAATTCTGATAAGCGAGCCGTACGATAGCCATTGGTTTTGAGGTAATTCAGCTGCTCTTCAAATACAGCCGTGCTAATATTGGTGCTGGGATACCTGGCATCTCCCACCCGATGGTACACAAAAGTCGGAATATGATTTTGGGCAAAAACAGAAATACCAAATGCCCACAAAGCGATAAAAATGAAGATAAAACGCATAAAAAAAGGATGTTGAAAAACACCCTTCAATTTACAAGATTATCCTTACATACTGGCAAACCAGCCCGGACCTTCTGTTTTACGCACAAAATAGCCGGGGTGCAAACCGTATTGATCATACTTGGTAAAATCATTGGCCTTCATTACCACCTTGAGTTTGTTCACGTACTCAAGGCCCATTTCAGAATAGCGGTTCAAATGATTCACCAATTGATAAGGATTTTGCTTTTGTTCATTGGCAATCCGAAATTCCTGATAGGCTTTTACTCGTCCTAAAGTCTGGAAATAATCGTAAATACTGGCGCTCAGGTCATCGTATTTCTTCAAATACACTTGCTTGTCGGCTCGAGCGTATTTGGCTTTAATGGAAGCCTCATGTGACCCATTATAATCCCAAATACCAAAAACGTTATTAGCCTCTGTGAAAAAACGACTCGTTCCCCATCCCGACTCCACAGCCGCCTGCGCCAATACGATGCTCACAGGGGGCGTTTGCATGCGCCTGAGTAGCAGGTCTATGTCTTCCGTTTTATAAATCTGTGTGAATTTGTTCAGCTGTATGCTGTCCGAAAAGCTGAGTGTTTGCTGTTGAAGTATTTTATCTTGGATCAACAGAATTTGCGCCCTATCGCGGTCGATATGGTGCTTGGCCACCAAAATGGCAGGAAGCATCAAATCCACAAATTTTTGCTTTTTCTCTGCTACGGGAAGATGCTTGAGTGATACGGTGCCCTGATAAATCACAGGAGCCACTAGCGTATCCATTACGGTTACGATATCCTTTTCACTGGCCAAAGCTCGGTATTCTACCGCCAAAAAGGTGGTCGGATTTTTAGTCCGGCAAGCACCCATTGCCAATAGTAAAAGGAAAACCGCAAATACAGATTGTGGGGATAATCTCAATTGCTTTTTTATCATAAACATTGCAAATGTCGACAATTGTTCTGAATAATGGAAGTTTTACGAAAAAATCAATATATTATTTTGAAATATTTGACAATTGTAAAATATTATTCCATTCACCTTATTCTGCATACATTTGGTACAAGGCTATTAACTGCTTTTATCCGTGTTTAGTTTGCCCTAGCCGACAGATGCTTTTGGTATTTCCATCTGCCCAATGTAATTTTCGACAAAATTACATTTTCCGTGAAATACGACATCCTGATTATTGGAGGCGGTATTGTGGGCTTGGCCACTGCCCTGCAAATTAAAAAAGCACGCCCCGATTTAAGCGTAATTCTTCTTGAAAAAGAAGATTCTTTGGCAAAACACCAAACTGGCCATAATAGTGGCGTCATCCACTCCGGAATCTACTATAAACCTGGGAGTTTGAAAGCCAAAAACTGCATCAGGGGCTATCATATGCTGCTCGATTTCTGTAAAGAACAAGAAGTGCCCTATGAGCTTTGTGGAAAAATCATCGTGGCTACCGAGAGCAAAGAATTGCCTGCGCTAGAGAATATCTACGCCCGCGGACTAGAAAATGGCCTGCAAGGCATGAAAAAGCTCAGCCAAGGCGAATTACATGAGCATGAACCACATGTAAACGGCATCAGTGGGATTTTTGTGCCCCAAACCGGCATAATTGATTACAAACAAGTGTGCGAAGCCTATGCCCGTGAGTTTCAAAAGCTGGGTGGAGAAATACGTTACAAGCAAAAGGTGAAAGATGTAAAAAGCGGGAAAGAAAATATCCAAACCGTGCTTACTACTACCGATAGTTTCGATACACGCCTAGTGGTAAACTGTGCCGGACTGTATTCGGATAAAGTGGCCCGACTGACGTCTGAAAAACTGAATCTGAAAATCATTCCTTTCCGAGGGGAATACTACGAACTGAAAAAAGAAAAGCATCACCTGGTAAGAAATCTAATTTACCCCGTTCCCGATCCTAACTTCCCATTCTTGGGCGTGCACTTTACCCGTATGATTGGTGGTGGCATTGAGGCCGGCCCGAATGCCGTATTGGCTTTTAGCCGCGAAGGATATACCAAGAGTGACATCAATATCCCTGAACTGTGGGAATCCCTTACATGGCCGGGCTTTATTAAGGTAGCCAGCAAATATTGGAAAACGGGTATGGGCGAAATGTACCGTTCCTTCTCCAAAGCGGCTTTTACCAAGGCTTTACAAAAACTTATGCCCGAACTGGAAGAAAATGATTTGGTGCCCGGTGGTGCCGGAGTGCGCGCCCAAGCCTGCGATCGTACTGGTGGCTTGGTAGACGATTTCATTATTCTGGAGGAAAAAGAGGCCATCAACGTATGCAATGCGCCTTCTCCAGCGGCTACTTCTTCTTTAAGTATCGGGCTTACCGTTTCCGAACTGGCCCTGAAGCGCTTCTCTTAAGTTCAATTAAGAGAAGCCTGCACGCGGCTTTCTTGGGCAAAGGCTTTGCAGTTAAATGGAGAGGAAATCCCTACTGAAGGCAAGTCCATCACCAAGGGCAGGCGAATGGATCCGATTTTATCCTGCAAATGTTTATCGCAGCGACTAATTTCCTGCAAAATGGGATTTTCAGCCTCTGCGCTACGCAGTTGGTTAAACTGATTACGATAACAGCCAAAAGCGTAGGTATTCGACATCAGATAGCCCAAGGAGGTAAAATAATGCTGTAAAACCTCCTCTTTTCCTTCTGAAAGATGGATACAGTCCATACATGAGCTAGAGGAAGGATTTCCGGCAAATACAAACCACGCTTTGCAGAGTGTTTCGGCTTGGCAGTTGTCGGCTTGGTAGAGGATATCGGTACGATAGGGTGTGGATATCACCAAAACATGATCCATTACAATAGCGGCCACCATCTCCTTGAATCGGTAGAGTGCCTCAGGCTGTACGTATAGCCCTCTGGCCTTAGGCCCTTGTATGGACATAGATCGCCACATTATGTACTTAGTATATCCATCAGTGTTTGATTCGCTTGTATTCTAGCTTGTTGCAAAGCCGTATTTCCGGCATGATCGGTCAAGCTTGCATCGGCACCCTTCGCTAAAAGTAATTGTGCGATAGCCGTTTGTCCAAAAGTGGCCGCATAAATCAGGGCGGTAGCCCCTTCGGCATTTCTATGGTTGATATGGGTTCCCTTTTCTATCAAGAGTTCCGCCAACTTTGTAAAACCCTTAAAACAAGTGCCCATGAGCGCGGTATTTCCCATTTTATCGGTAGCATTAGGGTCAGCTCCGTTTTCAATCAGCCATTCTACAACCCCTAATTGATTGTAATAGGCCGCCAATACCAATAGAGGAAACCCTCTATCGTCTTTGGTATGAAGCCATTCCGGATGCTGGGCGATACCCTTCTGAATAAAAACCAAATTACCTTCGCGTGCTGCCTGAAATAAATCGTTAAGTGTCATCTTCTTGTTTTTTTTAACTCGTGGAATCGCAAGAAAATTAGGTACCTAAGCCCTAGCTTTCCTTATTCTTCCATCTCTTGTGTAAAGCAATAGAAAGTAAAATTTATTACTTTTATACATCCATTACTTTTACTTATGACTCTTGCGCAACTTCAATACGCCATCAGCTTACGCAAACATGGTTCTTTCAAAAAAGCAGCCGAACACCTTGCTATCACCCAGCCCGCTCTAAGTCTTCAGATTCAAAAGCTGGAAGATGAAATCGGTATGGTACTTTTTGACCGCTCAAGAAGTCCCATTGCTCCTACTGCCGATGGCAGTTCTTTTCTGCTTCGGGCCGAGGAGATAGTATTCAATGTACAAAAACTCGAACACTTTGTACAGGAATTGAGTCAGGATTTCCACGGTAAGCTCACGATAGGTATTATTCCTACCTTGGCGCCATTTCTTACTCCTTTATTTATTGAGGAACTGCAAAACGATTATCCTAAACTGGAAATAGACATTGTGGAAATGCTTACCGATCAGGTGATTGAAGGCGTACGTAATGGCGATTTGGATGCAGGCCTACTCTCCACCCCTTGCCGAGTGTTTGGCATTCAAACTACTCCTCTGTTTTACGAACGCTTTTTCTTCTATACCTCCGGAAAAGAAGGAATGGCCAACGATATCCGACTAGAAAATATTGATTATCAGAAACTTTGGTTGCTTAATGAAGGAAATTGCTTTCGTGATCAAATCAATAACTTCTGCGACCTCAATGCCATCCGAAAAAATAAACGCTTTGTATACCGGAGCAATTCCATCGACTCGCTCATTCGCATAGTAGATGCCAAGGGCGGCATGACCATTTTACCAGAACTTACCACCCTAAGTTTGGATGAGCAACAAGAGCAACAGATTTCGCCCATAGGCAATAAGGCACGGGAAATCGGCCTTATCACCCGAAACCACTGTGGCAAGGAGCGCTTTATAGAAAAACTAACCAGCTACATCCGCAAGAATATCCCCAGCAAAATGCTGATTCCCAATGGGCTTACCATTGTCGATCCGGAAATTGCTTGATTAGTGCAGTTCCTTATCCAAACTATTGCTCAGAAACTCCTTCTCGTAGGCAGTGAGTCCTTGGGCATTTTGCTTGGCATCGGAATGGGTTTGTGCCAATGTTTCTATCTCCTGCACGATAAAGGCATGTTCGCTAAGTCCAAGTAAACGATCGTAGGGACCTTGATTAGCCACCAGTTTCACAAAAATGGGAGCCGTTTCGATGGCAATAAAGAGCAAAATAATGAAGATATGTGCCCAATAAATGGCGGAACTATCCGCAGCAATGCGATCAAGGGCCTCCATACGTGCTGCTATGCCATTTCGCTTTTGCTTTTCCAAAGCTAGGCTTTCTTGTTGGCGTACTTGTTCGTTTTGTTGAATAAGTGCCTGCAAAGCGGCTATTTGCTGGTTGCTGTTTACTTGTAGGGCTTGCAATTCGGCATCGGCCTGATCGGCTTGCGCCTTTTTCACTTTATAGATAGGGCCCAAATTACGTTTTTGCGAACCTCCCGTACCATCCGCCTCTTGCTGTGCAATGAGCAATAAAGCATCACGGTGAGCTTTTTGGCGTTCCACCGTGCTTTGAAGTGTGGCAATTTCTTGTTTCAGACTGTCTTGGGTGGGTAGAAAACGGGTATTTAATTGATTTTCTTGACGCTGGTAGGCTTGTTGTTCCATAATGAGCAGCTCAGGCGCTATCTCCTTTTCAAAAATCTTAAGCTCCAGAGGCTTGGCAATCACCAAAGAAATCAGCAGCGCCAATACTATCCGCGGGGTAGCCATCAGCCACTCTTTAGCGGGCTTGCCTTCTTTGCGCATGCCTGATACAATGTACCGATCTAAATTGAAAATCATTAGCCCCCATAGCAAGCCAAAACCAATGGCCGAAACTAGGGAATCGAAAATGGTATACAAGGCAAAAGCACCTGAAATGGCTGCAAATATGCCCGTAAAAAAGATGGTAGCCCCTATGCCAGTAAATTTACTGTGCTCGGTGGGTGTTTGTTGCAAAAGGGAAATGTCGGCTCCGGAACAGAGCCAAAAGAAATGTTGTAGGCGTTTCATGAGGGTGTGTTGTTGTGTGAATTAAATTGACCGTGGGTAATTTAACGCCTTAAAGCCACATAAGGTACAAAGCCGCTGATTTATTTTCGATATTTTTATTCTCTTGCAGCCCTGTTGCGTGGCCATAATCCCTACCTTTCTGCCCAATCAAGCCTTATGCATAGCCACTCACATACCCACACACATAGCCATGATGCCACGCAGAATATAGGCGTTGCCTTTTGGCTCAATACCGGTTTTGCCCTTATCGAATTGGTTGGTGGTATGCTGACCAATTCGGTGGCTATTTTGTCCGATGCCCTGCACGATTTAGGCGATAGTCTTTCCTTGGGGCTTGCCTGGTATTTTGAGAAAAAATCGACCCAAAAGCGTGACCAACATTTTACCTATGGATATAGGCGCTTCTCGGTATTGGGGGCACTAATTAATGCCCTTATCTTGCTGGTTGGTTCATTGTTTATCATAAGCGAAGCCATAAAACGCTTTCAATCACCCGAAGCAGTACATGCAGGTGGAATGATTGGCTTAGCTATTCTGGGTATTTTTGCCAATGGTTTGGCCATGCTTCGCCTCAAAAAAGGCCATTCGCATAATGAAAAGGTGGTTTCTTTGCATATTTTGGAAGATGTGCTCGGCTGGGTAGCCGTACTCATTGGTAGTATTTGCATGTATTTTTGGGAACTCCCTTGGCTCGACCCACTACTTTCTCTTCTTATCGCTTGCTATATTCTGTTCAATATTTACGGACATTTGAAAGGAACATTCCGCATTATCCTTCAGGCTGTTCCGGCCAACTTATCGGCAGAAGATATTAAACAGAAACTAAGTCGATTTACCCAAGTGGCCGAGGTGCACGATGTACGTGCCTGGACCTTAGATGGCAACCACCATGTACTTTCCCTGCATGTGGTACTAAATGGCAATCCGGAATTAACCCAATTGGAAAGTCTTAAAAAGGAAATAAAAGCCTCCTTATCCGACTACCACCTACAACATGTCACCTTGGAATTTGAAGCCCTTGATAGTGCCTGTAAAGATGCGTGAGCCTTTTATTGGGTATTTTTCCCGCTAATACGCATTTATCGATACTAATTTTAAAACTTAATAAATTGTACCGAATTTTACTGAGCTAAAAACAAACCTCAAAGCTGCTGAAAAAACTACTGGCCATATCATTGCTTGCACTTTTCATAGGCAATATGATTGGGCCTTTTGTTGTCTTTAAAATTGAGCAGACTTTTATTAGAAAATCCATAAAACTTCAAATAAAGGCTGGAATTCCGGAAGATGATTTACATGAATTTACCTTGTCGGCAACCGCCTACAAAGCGTTGGACTGGGTAAGGCCTGATAAGGAGTTCCGCTTGGACGATGAGATGTTCGATATCGTGCGTGCCGAAACCTTGGGAAACACCATACATTTATATTGTGTGAACGATACAGAAGAAGCCCTACTTTTCGCTCAGCTAGATGAAATAACCCAAAAGAAAATGGAGCAAGAATCAAACGCTCCTAATAGCCCTGTGGCTAAGGTAGTTAAGCTATTGAAACTGGTTTATGTTTCTTTTGACAACAAAGAAGTATTGACTGGCCTTTCTGAAAACCCCAAACAACGCTTTTCTGGGGTAAAACCTCTTTATTCCTCTCCTTTTTTGCGGGTTCCCTCACCTCCGCCCAACACTGTTTAGTTCGTTTTTCTCGCATTCACCCCAAACCACCTTTTTCAAGGATGGAAAGGGTATGCCTTATCAAAAAATAACCAACGTACTAAACAGATAAAATGAGACATACAATTTTGCTTGTAATGAGCATACTGTGTGCATGGCATAGCTATGCACAAACCCCTCAACTCAAAGGAAAAGTAGTTGACAAACTAGATAATAGCCCACTGATGGGAGCCAACATAGTAATAAATAATTCCAAAGGGCTTGTAACCAATCAAAATGGCGAGTTTAGCTTCTCATGCACCGATTCGGCAGAAATAAAAATAAGCTTTATAGGCTATACCACCCTGCTGCAAAAAGTATATTGTGATTCGAGTAAAGAATGGGTATTTGCCCTGTCGCCCCTTGCGCAGCAATTGGGCACGGTAGAAGTTACGGCTACCTCTAACCTCAACAAATCGCTCTTAGAACAACCAGCCTCTATCGTTAAAATAGACAATATCGGCATGAAAAGAAGTACCGGTCTGTTTCTTGACGATGCCATCAACACCAATGTGCCGGGTGTAAGCATGCAGCGAAGAACCCAATCGGGCGGGCAGCAAATCAATATAAGAGGATACGGAAACGGCATGGGCTTCCGTGGAGTAAGCAACAATTTTGACGGGCAAGGAGTGAAAATGTACCTCAATGGAATCCCTATTACCGATGCGGAGGGCATTACGGTAATGGACGATATTGATTTTGGCTCCGTAAGCAATACCGAAATCGTAAAAGGGCCTTCGGGCAGCTTATACGGTTTGGCGATTGCGGGCGTCATCAACATGAAAAATGAACAAGCCCCAAGAAACACAAGCTCAATCGCTCAGGAAGCCCTAGTAGGAAGCTACGGATTGGTAAGAACCACCACCCGCTTGAGCATTGGCGGTGAAAACTCTTCCTTGCTCATTAACTACGGCCATCAGGGCTACGATGGTTTTATGCCGCATACCCAATCGAAGAAAGATTTTGTGAATGTAATGGGTAATTTTCATTTGAATGAAAAACGATCGCTCGATACCTACTTGGGCTACTCAGATAGCTATGATGAGCGAAATGGAGAACTTACTATTGAACAATACGAATCTTTCGATTATTCGGGTAATCCACGCTATATCAAAAACAACGCCCATTCAGCGGTCAGGGCCATACGAGCAGGAATAGGACACACCTATCGGTTCAACAAAAATATCTCAAACACAAGCACATTTTTTGCCTCTGCTCAAAACATGGACAACAGCTCGGCCGGAGGATGGACCGATAAATCGCCCTTAAACTATGGCTTGCGTTCGGTATTTGAGAAAAGTTTTCAATTAGCACCTTCCATTCGCTTGGCGGGTATTACAGGAATAGAAGCCCAGCAAATGAATGCCCAAACCCTAGGCTACGGTATGGCTGCGGATAGTACCAACTTGGAAGGGTATAACATTATTACAAGCCTTAGAAGCAATCAGGCCACTACAAGCGCTACCTATTCCTATTTTACGCAATGGACACTGAGCCTACCCAAGCAGTGGAGTGTAACAGCCGGAGTGGGTGTAAGCCAAATGTCCATCCGCTTGGAAGACCGCCTGTGGGGCTTAAGCAACAATCGACCCGAAAACAAGAGACGTAAGGTTTATGAAAACAGCTACAGACAAATGGGATCGCCCATTTTTGCCATTAATAAGAAGCTTAACCAAGTAGCTTCTGCTTATCTCTCCTACTCTGTGGGCTATAAAGCACCGGTAAGTAGCAATATCCTTATTTCGACCACAGGTGAGTTAAATACCGGTTTAAAACCAGAAAAAGGTACACAACTGGAATTGGGTACCAAAGGAAGCCTTTTGAGTCAGCGACTGTTTTATACTCTGGCCGTTTTCAATACCCGCTTTGAAAATAAGTTTACCGCCATCACGGTGCAGAACCCCAGCAATACCGCCACCCTGTACTCGTATTTGGTCAATGGCGGAAGCCTCGATAACAAGGGGCTGGAACTTTACCTGAGCTACAAAGCCATTGCATCTGAAACCGGGCCGATAAGACTATTGCAACCTTTTGCCAATTTCACCTATTCCGATTTCACCTATCAAGATTTTCAATTTGAACGCGTGGGCAAAGGCAGTATGAACCAAGACAGCACCTTGGTGGATGATTATTCAGGCAAGGCCCTGGCAGGGGTCGCTCCTATTGTGTTCAATGCAGGTGTAGATATCGACACCCAAGTGGGATTATATGGCAATGTGCACTACAACTATCGGAGTGAAATGCCCTATACTTCAGACGGAATCAATAAAACCCATGCATACGGACTGATGAATGCCAAACTGGGATTCAGAAAAAATATAGGGGCTATTGACTTTGATATGTATGTGGGGGCTAACAATATCACGGGTACCCAATATTACAATATGGTATTTGTGAACCAATTGCCCGATGCCTACATTCCGGCACCTCGCCAAATTAATTACTTTGGCGGAATTAATGTAAAATACACCTTTTAAAAACACTATAGCGCCCACTTCCATAGGAAAGTGGGCGTTTATACTATCTATCACGATGAAAAACAGTACACTTCTTCTTCTAATAAGCCTGGTAGCATCGAGCTGTGGAAGGTTTGGAAATACCGATGAAAAAACAGACAGTCAAGAAAGGATTGTTTGCATATCAAAACAATACGCAGAAATCATTTATGCACTGGGGGCACAAAAAGAGGTCGTTGCGGTGGACTTATCAAGTACCTATCCTCCTGAAATAAAAGCGCTTCCCACAATCGGTTATCACAGGGCCTTGAGTACCGAAACCATATTGGCCATGAAGCCAAGCCTCATTTTACACGACAACAACATAGGCCCCGAACATGTGGTAACCCAATTAAAAGAATTGCAAATACCTATGAAAACCTTTGGGAACTACACACCCACTATCGCAGGCACCGATTCGCTGATTCGGGAGATGGGACACTATTTTGGAAAAGAAAAACAGGCCGACTCACTTTGTGTAAAACTGCACAAAGAAGCACAAGAAGCCTTTGCTCACAGTAAGCACTACACGCAAACTCCCAAAGTGCTAATTATTCATTTTGGACGGGCTTCCAATATTTACTTGGTGATGACTAAAAACAGTACGGCTGCCAAATTAATTGAATGGGCTGGTGGTGAAATGGCCGTAGATGCCGAAAAAGGTATGAAACAATTATCGCCTGAGGTGGTAGCTGCTGCCAATCCCGACATTATTCTTCTGACGGACTTTGGCTACGATCGATTGAATGATGGAAAAGAAATTGACAAGTTACCGGGCATATCGTCAACCAAAGCCTATAAAAACAATCAGATTTATAGGATAGAAGAGCATGATTTAGTGTATACGGGTCCCCGAACAGGAGAAAACGTATTGCGCATCCAAGAACTTATTCATCCGGATGAAACCCATTAATAATAGAATCACGGGGCTTGCATTACTGGCATTATTGCTTTGTACCGCCCTTCTCTCTGCCAAATTGGGAGCCGTGCCTATTAGCTTACAGGAAATAAAAAATGCCTTTATGCATCTCATCAATGGAAATGAAATCATTGAATTGAATGAACGCATTTTCCTGCAGATTAGGCTGCCTAGGGTATTGATGGGAATATTTGTAGGTGCCGCCTTGGCAGTTGGGGGTGTGTTGACGCAGGCATTGTTCCGAAATCCCATCGTTGAACCCGGCCTGATAGGAACCTCCAGTGGAGCCGCTTTTGGAGCTGCCCTTTATTTTGTATTAGGGGCTACTTTTGGCAGCAACTGGGGCGAATGGACTTTACCCATAGCCGCCTGTATCGGAGGAACGGTGGCTACGGTGATGGTCTTATTTTTGGCGCAGTCGAAGAATGACCATAGGCGCGGAGTGGCTTCGCTCTTACTAAGCGGAATTGCCATAAATGCCCTTTTCCTGAGCGGAGTTGGCTTTTTGTCTTATATCGCGCGTGACCCACAAGCGCGTTCCATTACTTTCTGGAATTTAGGAACACTATCAGGTTCATATTGGGAGGCACTGTATATCGTTTTGAGTGTTACCTCTATTTGTATCTGGTTCAGCCTTAGATTGGCCAAACAACTCAACGCCTTAATGCTGGGCGAACAAGAAGCGCAATTGCTGGGAATCAATATCCCACAATTAAAACTAATGGTACTTTGCCTGAATGTAATCATGGTAGCCGTTAGTACCGCTTTTGTGGGGGTTATTGGTTTTGTTGGCCTCATTGTGCCTCATTTTTTACGGATGATACAGGGAGCTGACAACCGCTTCTTACTTTGGGGCGGAGCCTTACTAGGGGCTTGGGTATTAACCGCCTCCGACCTCTTAGCGCGACTGCTATTAGCGCCCGCAGAACTGCCCATAGGGATAGTTACCTCACTTATTGGGGTTCCGGTGTTTATCATTTTGCTCAAGCGGACTAACTACTTGTTTTGACCATGATTAGTTTAGAAAATCTCACCTACCATATAAAAGGGAAACACCTACTTGAGTCGGTTTCCCTAGCCTTTGAAAAAGGAAAAATGCATATAATACTTGGCCCCAACGGAGCCGGAAAATCTACCCTCATCAGGCTAATCAGCGGAGAGCTTAAGCCAAGCGCTGGTACGATACGGTATAATGATATGCCCCTACACGGCATTTCGGTAAAGGAACAAGCCTTGTTTAGGGCGGTTTTATCTCAAAATCTTGAGGTAAGCTTTCCACTACGGGTGCATGAGGTCGTATTAATGGGGCGCTATCCACACTTTGTAGGCAGTCCACGAGCTATTGACCACGAAATCTGCGAAAAATCCATCCACTTATTCGATTTGGATGAGCTAAAAAACAGAAACTACCTCACACTGAGCGGAGGTGAAAAGCAACGCGTACAATTTGCCCGGGTTTTTGCTCAAATATGGGAGCCAATAGACGGTAAACCTAGGGTATTGTTATTGGATGAACCACTTACTTTTCTGGACTTATACTACCAATATCACTTAATGAAAACTATAAAAACCTTTATGGCGTCTAATCCGGACCTAACCGTAATTGGTGTGGTTCATGATATCATTATTGCAGCAAAATTTGCCGACCAAGTGGTATTAATGCATCAATCCAAAACCTTTGCGCAAGGCCCAACCCATGCGGTGCTAAACCCCGAAAATATACATACGGTATTTAAAATAATGGTGGAGGACCAATTTATAGTCAAATAGAAGCTAAAGCCTTTATTTGGCCGAACTGATTGGTATACATATTAATTCTCCTCTACCGTACCAATACTTTGCCCCGAAAAACGGTGCGGTTATTTACACGAATACTATAGAAATACAATCCCTGCACGTAGCGGTCAAAATCAATGGTAGACTGCTCCGAAAAAAGTTTTTGCTCCCATACCTGTCTTCCAGTACGGTCGTATAAGGAGAAAATGGGAATGGTGGTAAATTTGCTGGTATTGGTAAGCACAATCAGGCTTTCTCCTTCTTCTAAGGGGTTAGGAAAAGCAATAAAGGCGGTTTCGTTGAGATAATAGATTTCCGTAATGTCGCTTTCCAGCTCTTCATTATTTTCAAACACAATTCGCAATCGGTGGAGATTTTTGCCTTCAAAAGGGTCCAAATCCCACAATTCATAGCTTGAGGCCGTAGTGGTAGTCAGGACATGCACCGTTTCCCATATTCCGGCATTTTCTCGTTCGAGTCGAAGCTCTTTTACTCCGTAAGAAGTACCTAAATTGGCCGAAAAGCGGATTCCCTCTTCGGGCTGGGCTTCTCCAAAAAAGCCTACCAAATAGCAGCCTATACCTTGTCGGGTGTAATCAAAAGCATAGCCGCGTAAGCCTTCCATACCGCTGATAATGGGCTGAACCGCAAAATAGGTGCTTGCCTCTTCTGATTTTCTAAAAACATAACTGGTATCGGTAGTGGTAAACATCTCTTGCAAATAGGGAGCAGCACCCAATCTGAAAAAACGAAACTGTTCTATTCGATCGGGCTTGTTCCAGTACCACATCACCGAATCGCTGCAATTGAAGCCTACATTTAGGCGAATAGGCCGAGAAATGGTGAAGGTTTCGGTAGGAAATGCATTGGCTCCTACCACCAATCGGGCTTTGGCCTGTGTATACACCTCGGGTGCCTCCCATCGGTAGAATCCTTTCCTGAGGTCGATAGTGTTAGCAATTGTCTCCCAGGTCTGCTCTTGATCATAGGATATTTGCAGAGCCGCCTGATTGGCCTGCAAGGTAGATCGCCAGCGGAAATACACATCCTGTTCGCCATCGTGAGGCAAATTATCACCTGCCACTGGATAATCCCACACCAGTGTATCAGCTTGCTGCCACTGATAGCTCAAAGCAAAAGATTGGCTAATACCGACCAGCGATGAGGATTTTACCCGTAGCGTATATTCGCCTGCTGGAAGCAAATCCAGCGTGATTTTTTCGGCATTATTCAACTGATCCACACCACGTGTGGCGGAAGCCGTTATTTGATTGGCATCAGGATTTAGCACCCAAGGAAGCCAGGTTTGTCCATTTGCATCAATTAGTTCTAAATCCAAGTCATTAATCAAGGCCTTATTGGTATTTACTTCGGCTGCGGGATCGTTCCATACCAAGCTTACACTCAACTGTGTTTGCCCCTCAGGGATTTGTAGCGTATAGATTTTTACCTCATTCGAGTTGATATTATCCTCTACAAATTGTTCATTCATAAGTATTTGTAAAGACTTTTCGGCATGCATAGAACCAAAGCCTGTGGCATAGTCCGGGCCTTCGGCACCCACATCCTCCGCTCCGGTGAAGAGCAAAGATTTGATTAATACGGAAGAAGGTGTAGTGCCATATTGAGTAGCATAGGCCTCTTGTAGCAATACCACTATCCCACTTACCAAAGCAGCCGAATTGGATGAACCACCTTGACTATATGCCACCAGTTCGGGTTTTAAGCGTCCATCAAAACTCGGTCCTTTGCTGGCAAAAGAAACTGCCCGATAAATGGTATCGGATGAACCTACCACCAGAATATTTTTGGCCATTTTGTAATTCCCAGTGAGGTTGGCATAGCCGGCTACACCCTCATAAGCTCCTGTGCCTTCGCTAGTTCCTTGATTGCCCGAGGAAAACACATGCAGAAGACTCGGATTACGGTTAGCGCTGGCATCATAAGCATGCGCCAGTTCACCGTAAAAATTTTCTATTTCGGTGCCATAGGAATGGTTTTGTACCCAAGCTTGTAAGCGTGCAAACTCCACATCGGCATCCGGAGCGATGTCTTGGTAGTCGGAAGAGGCAAATTGCACTTGCGGCACCACGCCTTTCCCTGTAACAAAACTATTGCCAGCCCCGCCTATCAAGCTGGCCATTTCAGTGGCATGGTTTTCAACTATGTCGGAACGTAACGCTGAGTTTACCGAACGTCCTTGCAAATCAATGTCTAATGTATCAAATCCTCGCTCCTGTACCGATACAACCCTTCCTTCTCCCTGAAACTGAGGATATTTTCTCTGTACTTTTTGTATGGCATTTAGGGTGAGGTTATGGTCAATTACCGTGGCTTCAGTAGTAGCCTGGCGAGATTCCCATCCTAAGTAAATAATATCATCTTCTTGCAAAAGCTTTTCCAAGTCCTGCGGAGTATTGACCTCTACTGTTTCGGAAGTCCGTTCCTTACCCAATTGTACCAAAGTGATAAGCTTGGCCTTTTTCCAGTCTTGTTTTCGAAAATGGAGCAAATTAGGGCTCAGTTTCCAATCACTGGAAATACGGATTGTCCTTCCGGATATGTTTCTCTGAATTAAATCTCCCTTCTTCACCACCCAGCAGGTATCCGATAGCCTTCGGATGGGTGTAATACCTTCCATCCAAGGATTTACTGATGCTGCAAAAGTCCATAATACATAGGTGTCACTTTCCTTTTCATTTGGTACTAACCATTGGGGGATTTCTGAGGATATGGTATCCGGTTTCGACTGACCATATACAGAATAATGGCTCGCACCGAGTAAAAGAAAAAAGATTGCAAAAAGGTATGTCTTCATTAGGGGTTATTGGACTTACAAACTCAAAAATGCTTGTTTTGATTGGCAAGAGGGCATTTTGCCTACAATTTAAGACGAAGGATATCAAATGCCTGATAAATGGATAAAAAAATCTGTCTAAACATTGAATTCTTTACTCAATGCATAAAGAGTTGTACTTTTTAAAGAATAATGAAATAATTCTATTTACAAATTTTCATTTATCATATTATTGGTTTAATATTCAATCAATTAACCATTTATTAACCTTAACCCCTTATTATGAAAAGTTCAAATTCCCTTCTGGGGATTGCAGGAGCAATTCTCATGTCTATGACGTACACTTCTTGTACCACAGACACCAATGAACCCAACCAATTTGCGATTACCGAAACCACCCTCAACCAATTCAAAGATTTGGGTTTTGATGTGAGTGACATTCAGGTAGATCAGTCTGTAAACCCACTTACCGGTATCAAAGAAAAAATGTATGTACTGGAAGGTGATATTGCTATCACCGAAGAGAACCTCTTGCAAATGGTGCGCAGTGAAATTGCGCACGAAGGTGCTTGTGGTGAGCAGTACCGTACCACTAATTTGGTGGGAGGTCTTCCTCGCACTATTCGCGTGATGGGCTACACCGGAGGCAGCCAAGCCCTGGATTCCAAAATGCGTACAGCACTTCAGTGGGCCGTTGACAATTACAATGCCCTGAACACCGGACTAAACTTTACCCTTACCTTTGGCACCAACTATAGCAGCTACGATATGGTGGTATACAAAGTGAGTGGTGCTGGTGGTGGTTCGGCCGGATTCCCAAGTGGTGGCAACCCCTATAAGTTTATCCAGATTCAGGCGGGAACGAGCAACTACGATACCAACGTAGTAGAGCACGTAATTACGCATGAAATGGGGCACTGCCTTGGTCTACGCCACACCGATTACTTCAACCGCTCCCTTTCTTGCGGATCGGGCGGTAACGAAGGCTCATCAGGTGTAGGCGCTATCCATATTCCGGGTACACCTACAGGCTTTGATGCCAATTCTATCATGTTAGCTTGCTTTAGCTCAAGTGAAGATGGTGAATTTGGTAGCTTTGATCGCACTGCCTTGGAATACCTGTATTAATCAGACATAAAATTTACTGGGTTCATTTATAAAAGTCGTGGGTTTCTCACGACTTTTACTTTTTTATTGCGTATAATAGTTTCGTCTTTAGTACTACCCCCAGACCTGCTCTATGTCGTGGATTCACCGATTGCGTCATTATCCTCAGCTCAATTCAAATGAATTGCAGGCCTATCGGTATTTCAACCTCCTGCTAGGAATTGGTATTATTGACCTCATAGTCATCATTTTAGGCTTTTTACAAATTCCCACGGCATGGCCGCTCTATTTCTGTATTGCGGAGCTTATTTTTTTCATTCTCCTCTTGATAGGGCATGTAAAGGGCTACTTTATTAGCACTCGGCTCTTATTTTTTATTTCGGCCACCGCCATTCAAGCCTTAGCCAGCCTTACCCACGGTAAAGAACATGGTTTCGATTTGCTGTTTTTGATTTTAGCGATACTGCCCATGCTTTTCTTTGACAAGTGGTATCAGTACACCGGTTTGTTTATATTAAGCATTTTAAGCATGTATGCCGTGCGTGTAGCGTACGACTATGTAGAACCCAACATACCCCTCCCCGAACCTTTTCCTTTCTATTGGAACCTGTTTGTCAGCTCCTTTGGGCTATTCTTAGTCATTAGCATGTTTAAAAGAGGCTACTTAAAACAGCAAAATGAATTGATTGAGCAAAACAACCAGATAAAACTACAGAAAGAGGAAATCGAGGGCATGAACAATAATTTGGAAAACATTATTGTAGACCGAACCAATCAATTGCTAGGAAAAGAAGAACTTTTTAGCAAATATGCCCATTTGAATGCCCACAAAGTACGCAGTCCGCTGGCGCGCATTATGGGCTTACTGCATATTATTGATATTGAGCAAGATAAAGTAAAAGTAATGGACGAGCTTTGGCCTCAAATCAAGGACAATGTATGGGAGCTCAATGAGGTACTCAATGAAGTGAGCCAAACGCTTAATGATACCCGCTCAAAAGAGGAAGAATCCTGATTACTCCATTTCTCCTTCTGTAAACATGGCCTTGAGGTCGGTAAAAATCTGTTCTACTTCTCTTCTTTTCATTTCATACTCATCGTTTCGGGGCGAATTGTTCTGATAATGTTTCCAGTGCTTTTCTGCTTTTTTAATCACCCTTGGGGTAATGTCAAACTCCGTAAAATCGAGTAGTTCTTTGGCTATTTGCAATACCTTAAAACCACCAAACAAATACAAACGAAGGATATCTACAAAGTGGTCGCTTAGGTCAAACTCTTCCAGAATCTCCACCATGGCACCGTTTCTACCTTGATTTTGATGCGCATGTATGGCTTCAAAAATTTGGGGCAATACCTCTTGCCTTGTAGGCATTCTGCTGATGGCTCGTGCCGCCAGGTATTGAATATCATAGCGCTCATCGCTTAACAAAGTCAGGAGTTTTTCGCGTACCCAAGGCTGCGTGCAAGTAGCCAGTTGGTCGGCTACTTTGAAGGTGTCGCCTTCCTGGTCGGTGAAAAGAGTCTCAAATAATTGCTCAGCAGCGCTATCGCTCAAAGGAGAAGTATCCATACATCAAAAGATTTACACAAAGTAAAAGACTATTTAGCGTTTACGAAATCATTTTACGTATTTCCGCCCCAAATCCCTTCGGCTATGGACAAATTAAACCGCTTATTGCCTAAAGAATTTTTCAATCGCCTGCTCTTTGAAGGCAAAAGCCATTTCCCTTACGATACCCTTCGGTATGAATGGGAAAACCATCGCCTAATTGGTAGTCTGGCCCAAACGGATACCTTCTATTTGCGCCTTCCCTTGGATAGCCAATGGAATCCTGAAACCCAGACCTTGGAAGAGCACCATCAGCCTATTTTCCTTGTCCTTGTGCAGTCGGGATATGCCGCAGTGGGAAGTGTGATAGACGGGCGCATACACGAGCACAAAGCACTTACCGCCTATATGGTGCGTCAAAAGCAAGGAAAAAGCCAAATCAAGTACCTGAAAACCAAAGGTAAATCAAAAGCCGGCTCTCGGGTACGCTTGGCAAGTGCCAATCAGTTTTTCGAGGATATTAAAGAGAAAGTCGCGCAATATGAAGCACAAGGCTCCCCTTTCCGAATTGCAATAAGCTGCCCAGCCTTACTTATTCCGTATCTGTTTGATGAAAGTTCGGATGCCCCAATCCGTAAGAAAGACGGACGATTATTTTGGATTCCGCGCCACATCCATACGCCCAACTTTGAAGTATTAAAAGATACCAGTCAGTATCTACATAAATTGGAAATACACTGCGAAGCCAAACACGAAGATTTCATCCAGGCCTTTTTTCAAAAGTCGTAGGTAATTCTTGCTATTTTAGATCATTCATTTGGGAATAAGCCCTTCTGCTGGTTATTTTACATACCATGGATTCACGCAGCTTTCGGTATTTTTTACGAAGCCAGTATGTAGC
Source organism: Shiella aurantiaca (assembly GCA_030412945.1). Taxonomy (GTDB): domain Bacteria; phylum Bacteroidota; class Bacteroidia; order Cytophagales; family Cyclobacteriaceae; genus Shiella; species Shiella aurantiaca. Next base: position 194,661 of record JAUHJS010000001.1, read on the forward strand.
AGATGGCTTGCGCATTAGCCTAGGCGTGCTCTTGCCTTCTTTATTATTCTTTTATCAAGGAAAGATAAGCCTTGGTGTGGCGGCTTCATTAGGAGCTTTGTGTGTAGGCCTTACCGACCATCCCGGCCCTATTGCACATAAGCGCAATGCCATGTTGCTCACCAGTTTTCTACTATTACTGGTAAGTTGGCTCACGGCTCTGTTGAATGCCTACCTGATTCCTACCACACTGTGGCTGGCAGTATTGTGCTTTGTATTTGGGATTATCACCGTGTATGGCATGCGGGCGGGTATTATTGGCACAGCCACTTTGCTGATTGCCATTCTGGCCCTCGACCAGGAAGGAACTTGGCAGGAAATCACCGAATACGCCTTCTACATATTTGCGGGCGGAATTTGGTATACCATGTTGAGTTTAGTGTTTTACCAATTTTTCCCTTTTCGGGCGGCTCAACAAGCTTTGGGAGATTCTATTAAGGAAGTCGCTCACTTTCTTCGCTTGAAAGCACAATTCTATGGAATCAACCCTGTGGAAGAATCTCATTATCAAGCCATTATTGACCAGCAAGTAAAGGTTCATCACGGCCACGATCAAGTACGTGAAATGCTGTTCAAAACCCGAAAAATCGTAAAAGATACCAGTCCACAAGGGCGGCAATTGGTACTCACCTTTATTGAACTCGTGGACCTGTTTGAGCAAACCATGGCCAGCCATTTCGATTATCGGCTCATCCGCAAGCAATGGAATGAAGCCCGCATACTGCCTATTTTTGAGCAGATTATCGGGCAAATGGCCCATGAATTAGACCAGTTAGCCATTAGCCTGCACGACCAAAGTCCCGTACTGAAACCAAGGAATTTCGAACCCCGCTTGGCCTTTTTGAAAAAGCGTATCGATGCACTGGAATCCCAAGGCCATAATACGCTTTTGCTCAAGAAGATATTGGTGAATCTTCGGAATATCGGAGAGCGCATTCTCCAAATGTATGCCTATCAGCAGGCCGATTTGCCTATTTCTTCTATTGATGCCTCCAAAGGACTAGAGCTTAGCAAATTTGTGCAGCATGAAAGCCACAGCTGGGAAAGCCTACGCTCTCATATCAGTTTTCGTTCGGCCTATTTCCGATATGCCATTCGTCTGGCCCTAGTGGTGAGCATAACCTATTTGCTCATGCAGCTATTCCATACTGGTACGCACAGTTATTGGATATTGCTAACCTTGGTAGTGGTACTCAAACCGGGCTTTACCCTTACGCGGCAGCGGAATTATGAACGATTAGTAGGCACCATACTAGGTGGACTAATGGGTATTGTCATCTTATACCTCATTCCTGACCAAACTTCACGCTTTTTCATTTTGGTGGCCCTAATGATTGCTGCGTATAGCTTTTTGCGCTATAAATACATATGGAGTGTATTTTTCCTAACTCCATTCGTATTGCTGGCTTTTAGTTTTTTCTCAGAGGGAAACGAACTGCTTTTGGCCGGTGAGCGCATTATGGATACGCTCATTGGCAGTGTAATAGCGGCTGGGGCTAGTTTATGGCTTTTTCCCGTGTGGGAATATAAGGTAATAAGAGGCCACGCGGTAAAGGCTACCGAGGCTAGCTGTACCTACTTTTCATCCATTATTAGTAGAAACTACAAAAACAATGGCCTGCAAGCCTATAAACTTGCCCGAAAAAGCAACTTTGTGGCGCAGTCTCTCTTGGCTGGTTCGTTTCAGCGCATGCTTTCTGAGCCGCAGAGTAAGCAGAAACATGCCGATGTCTTTTACCAAATTGTAGTAATTCACCACACGCTAAGTTCCTACCTGGCCACTTTATCGTATCAAAGTGCCTCAGAGAGTCAATTCCGATTTTCCGAACATCAAGTGCGCATGATTAGGCGCATCCATTCGCATTTTCAGGAGATGCTACCACCGGAATTGAGGGTAAAAGGAGATATTTTCAGCTCGCTTCAAGCCTATACTGCCACCGAAGAAAACGCCTTTCTGACGGAAACGCTGGAACTGCTCGAACAAACAGCTGCTTCGCTTAAACGCCAGCTACTACAGCTCCCTTTACATTCGCAAAATACCCCCTGAGCGCCAAGCTTAAGCGGGTAATGTCCTCTGGTGCGGTGTATATATTAGGCGTAAGCCGTATACCTTGGAATGTTTCCCAGCGTACCGTACCTACGTGTATTTGATGCTGATGAAGCATGTGCGACTCTATGGTATCAATAGCGGCTCCATGTACTTCAAAAAGTATAATGCCACACTTGCGGGCTTCCTCTTGAGGCGTTCTCCAAATCAAGGGGATGCTGGTAAGAGAAGCCTCCAATTGCTGACGAAGATGGCGCAAGCGATTTTCCTTATTTTCACGACCGAGCGACCAATGAAAAGCCAAGGCATGGCCAATAGCCAATATATACGGGGTAAGTACCAAACTCACTTCTTCAAACTTTTGTATCGCATCGCTCATGGGCTGAGCAGAGGATGCATAAGGCCAAATTTTGGAAATCAGTGATTTTCGTATCATCATCATTCCGGAGGTAATAGGGCCATGCAGCCATTTATGAAGTGGCGCTACATAGAAATCACAGGGAATTTCGGACAAATCGGTATCGAGTAAGGCAAAACCATGGGCGCCATCCAATAGTACCCACACTTGAGGGTGCTGGGCTTTTATCTCGTTTACCAGTTTTTTATACGGAAGAATTTGGCCGTTCCAATTGATGACTTGGGTAACTTGTACCACCTTGGTTTGAGGGGTAATGGCCTTGAGATAGGTTTGAATAATCTCCTCATCTGTTTGCTGAGGCAAATCCAATGAAATTTCCTTTAAGCTAATTCCCTCACGCAAAGCGCGCTGCCTCCATCCTATCACCGCCTTAGAATAATCTTGCTTGGCGATGATTACTTCTTCGGATTTCTGTAAAGGAATACCAAAAATCAAGGTATTGAGTGCCTCGGTGGTATTGCGGGTAAAGGCAATTTCCTCTTCGCTTACCCCCGCCAATTGCGCAATCCCCTTGCGAACCAATTCGCGGCCTTGCTCCATTACTTTCCATAGAAAATAACTGGGAGCCTGATTCACACGGCTATAATACTGCACCATGGCCTGCTCCACCCAAATGGGTGAAGAGCTTACCGCCCCTGAATTGAAATTGGTGATACCGATAGGTTTCGGATAATAGTTTCGGATTTCTTTCCAGGTATTTTCATCATTCCCCGCTATAGGGCCAAATTGCGAGGGTATGGCCGGAACATTCTGGAGAGTAAGTAGATGTTCGGCAATCCATTGATTCCATGCCTGAACCCAAGGCTGTGCAATATGTGCGTGTGTCATGGGTTTAGAAACGAAAAGCTAAGGCTTAGGTTAAACAAATTAGGGCATAAAAAAACCCGAACAGTGTCGGGTTTTTAATTTAAGCAGCTTTTGCTTTGGGCTCTCGTTGGATTTGTATTTGCTTACTTTTCACCAGCTCAATTACACCTATCTTGTCCAATACTTTGATAACCACATACGTAGGATCTATTTCGTGCCATCTTACACCACCAAAATTGGCTCTTGAACCATATTTATGGTGATTGTTGTGATAGCTTTCGCCCATCATTAAGAAATCAAAAGGAAGGAAGTTTTTGGAAGTATCGCCTACTTTAAAATTGGTATAACCATATTTATGGGCAAACCAATTGATGATGGCTCCGTGTACCGGACTCACGATAAACTGAATGGGTAACAACAACCACAACCACCAAACATCAGCAAAGGTAGCATACACGCCTACATACACAGCCCCCCAGAAGATGCGGGAAAACCATGAGCTAGCAAAACGGTCGAAAGCGGCCCACTGAGGTACACCCTCGGTAAAACGCTTATCTACTTCAATTTGCTTTTTGTTGATTTGCTGATACACTGTTTTGGTTTTCCACATCATCTTAAATAGCGTTTCATCGTATTTGGGTGAGTGTGGATCATTAGGCGTATCGGCAAAGGCATGGTGCATGCGGTGCATTACGCCATAGCCATAGGCGCTTAGGTAATTAGAACCTTGGAAAATCCAGGTAAGCACAAAAAACACCTTTTCGGTGAATTTACTCATGGTGAAAGCACCGTGAGCGGCATATCTGTGTAAGAAAAAGGTTTGAAAGAAAAGGGATAAATACCAATGGGCAATAAAGAATGCAATAATAACTGTCATAAGAAATAGATGTTTTACTATAAACCTTGCGGTTTGTAAGTAAGACAAGGGCACCCTTGCGTTTGTGACAGTTTGGAGGAAAAAATTTGAAATAAATTACAATCAACTGATAGTCAGTTAATTATTTTTTATCAGATATTTCTTTTTTGAATTCTTGGATGAGATGGCTCACATGTCCGAAATCGCAGGCTTTTTTGAAATTATCGATAAACTGGCTGCTATCGGGCATTTCGGCTTTAAGGCGTACAGCTTCATCGTTGAGTTTTTTGCGGGCGCGGCTAATGATCTGTCTGCAATGCTCCTGCTTCTTGCCAAAGGTTTCTTGCAGGGCTTCATAATCCACATTAAAACCCTCTTTCAGCACATAAAGGGCACGCTCTAAAGGCTCCAGCTTATGGTGAATAGTAGATAGAGCGGCTTGTAGCTTGGCATCCAAATCGGGCGAAAGGAAATCGGTATCTTTCCATTTATTCACCATCTCCGACCAATCTTCCAAATAGGCTTCCTTCTTCTTTTTCAAGGAATTGAGGTGGTTGATACAGCTATTGGTAACAGAGCGTATGAGGTAAGCTTTGGTATTTTGAATGCGCGATTGTTCCACGCTCAACCATTTCAGAAAGGTATCTTGCACAATATCCTCTGCATCTTGCTTGCAGCGTACCATATTATAGGCAATAGCATGCAATAAAGGGCGATATAAGGTGATAGTTTGTGCGTGACTCATTTCAATGCAAGGTACATCTTTTTTATCAATCTAAAATATTATAGACTTTGGACTTTTAACACCGTAAATACAAACTGCGTTCCATTACCCTCTGGATTGGGTCTAACCCATATTTTACCACCATTTTGCTGTACAAGATCCTGACAAAGCATCAGCCCAATGCCGGTTCCCTTTTCTTGATTGGTGCCTTCCCTACTTTTCTTTCGCAATTCGAACAAAGAAACCAACAAATCATCGGGAATACCCACGCCCGTATCGGTTACGTGTATCTCCCAGTATTCCATGTGTTCGGTAGCTCCTACGCTCACTTTTCCCTGCGAAGGCGTAAACTTTATGGCATTATGCAATAAATTTCGGAGCACTACTCGCATCATATTCCGGTCGGCCGACACTAGGCATTCGCTAGGTAAATTGTTCAACATATTGATTTGCTTCTCCGCAGCAAAGGTTTGCACCTCGCCTATGCTTTCTTCGGTAAGTACATACAAGTTAAAATCCTCTTTGGCGAGCCAATCTTTATTACCTGCTATCTGTCCGCTCGACCACTCCAGCAAGGTATTGAGCATCTCATTGGTTTGGGCCAGACTATGCTGAATTTTGCTCGCAACTTTAGTTTGCTCTTCTTGAGTAAACTTGCCCGAAGCCAGTACCTGCAGATAGCCCTGAAGGGAATTAAGGGGCGATTTCAGGTCATGCGAAAGGATAGAAATCAAGCGCTCTTTTACCACATTGGCAGAGGAAAGCTGCTCGGTTCGCTCCTGTACCCTTTTTTCTAAACTGCGGGTCAGCAAACGGTTATCGTTATAGGCTTTGGTGAAAATATTAGAAATGGCGATGGTTTGAAAAAAGAGGTATAAGACCACGCCTGTATCCACAAAATTGGCCCCAAAATTACTCACCTCGCGGTAGCCGGAATTTCTTAATATCTCGATTACAACAAACACCACACAAATAACGACCCCTAATGTAACAGTGATCGCCCCGCGCCTACGCCTGTAAATGGCCTGCCCCAGCACCCAAAACATGAAGATAAAACAGATGATCTGCATGACATGGTAAAAATCCAAGGTATGACCAAAGACTTGAGGAGGCGTGAAAATTACCAATGCCAACAATATAGCCGTGATGGCCTGCAATAAGCGCTCGATTATGACAAAGCGCTTATCATAAAAAAGCTGGTTGACAAAACTCAGCGGCACGAATACAGCCAAATATACCGCCCCGTATTCCAGCTTTTTGGCCAGTACAAAATCGAGCTGGGGAAATAGTTCATAGAGAATCAAAGAACCATCGTAGACCACCGATGAGCGCACCAACACCATCAGGCACAATATGCTCATGAGAATATGAGAGGCTTGGCGCATTTGCCAAAACAAAATCACATGGTATAGGAGCATAATCAGCAATGCCCCCATTTGGATCAACTCAACATACAAGCGAAACTTCTCTTTGCTATGCATAAAAGAAGATCTTGCAATAATAGGCGTTTGGTTGATACCACTGAAAGCATGTTCATGGTTATCTACCTCTATTTGAATCAGGTATTCGCTGGCTCCATTGGGCAAATCGATAATACTACGGGAACGCACGGCATGTCCATTGGGAGCAAATATCCCATTGGCTTCTACCATCTGATGGTTAATCCAGACTTTGTAGGAGGTGGAAATGCCAAACAGCAATAAGGTTAGGTTTTTAATACGTTCGGGATTATCCACTGTAATTTCAAACAAGGCGCGCCCTTCAACCGGATATGGAATACCCGGCACGGAATCATAGCTATGCCACGATTCAGGCACTTTTTGAAAACTCGAAGCAGTAGTTTTTCCGTTAAGCCATACGAATCGCCATTCTCCGCGCAGGTCGAGCGAGGCGTGTTGATTTAGGTATTCACTCCTCAACTCATAATACCCTTTCTTCACCAAAGGCAAGTCACTGGCTAGTCCATAGTGAAACAGCGCTAAACTGAGAAAGAGTAGGCTTATCAAGCGGGCTCGATATGTGAGCATGAAGCTCATTCTAGCACTGTATTGATGGGAATCCGTACTTCAAATTCAGTAAACTGATGCAGCTCGCTTCTTAGGCTAATACTTCCTCCCAGTTTGGTAATGGCCATTTTTACAGCATATAAGCCCAAGCCATGCCCTTCTTTCTTTTCCGTACCAATGAAGAACATTTTAAAGATGTTGTCGAAGTATTCCTTCTGTATTCCTACGCCTTCATCGCGGAACCAAAGGGTAAGCTCATCCGCCTTCTCAAGTCGGGCGGCTATCTGAATATTGGGCTTTTTGCCTGGTTGCGTATATTTGATGGCATTGCTGAGTAAATTCTCCACTATAATGTGCAACAAGGACTTATCCGTTACGATTTGGAGATTCTGATCCATATCTAACTGAATATTAGCCTCTTCGATGGCTGTAACATTCGGGAAAAACCTACTAATGACAAACTTCACCTCATGCTTGAGATTTACCTTAGTGGGATGGATGGCCGTGGCTTTCATCGTATTCAGGCTGAGCAGCTTATGAATAATGCTATTCATAGAACCAGCGGTGCGGCTCATCATGCCTATGTAGTTTTGAGCTAATTCATCATTAATCTCCACCTGCGCCAAATTGCAAAGTCCCATAATGGTGGCGATAGGGCCACGCAAATCATGCGAAACCTTATAAACAAAGTTATCCAGCTCCGTATTGACTGCTATCAAATCCTCATAAGCATGTTGCAGTTTGGCCGTTCGCTCGTTTATTTTCCCCTCAAGTTCCTGATTGGTGGCCTCTAACTTTTTGTTTTGCTCTTCTATGGTGACTTGCGCCTCTTGCATGAACTTATTCCTTTCCTCAATCACATCGCGCTGGGCTTCTATTTCGGATTTCTGGGCTTCTATTTCATCCTTTTGTTTCAAAATTTCAGCGGTGCGTTCCATCACCAAAAACTCTAAATGCTGCTTACTTCGTTTGAGCGCATTTACCCGTACATAGTAAATGCCCGAAACCAAAAGCATCAAAACCAAGGCGGAAAGTAGCTTAAAAGCAAGTGTTTGATAAAAGAAAGGTAAAATCACTACCTCAAGGCTAACACCTTCCTCATTCCATACGCGGTCGTTGTTAGAAGCCCTAAGCTTGAAGGTGTAGGTTCCGGGTGGCACATTGGTATAAAGCGTTTCTCTGATTAGGTTTTTCGGATGACGCCATTCTTTGTCAAAGCCTTCTAACATAAACTCAAACTCATTGAGCTCGGGAGCCACAAAACTCAAAGCGGTATATTTGATATAGAGTTCATTTTGTCCGGGCGGTATAATGACCACTCTCCGGGGGTTAATTACCTCAAAATCTTCGGTTTTTATTTTCTCGATTGCAACGGGTGGTCGCAGGGTATTGACTTCAATGGAAATAGGATTTACCACCTCAGCCCCTTGCAAAGTGGGAAACCATATCGTGCCATCGGTGGCACGAATACCGCTGCCTAAAGCCGTACAATCTTTGGATTTCATGCCATCGTGTTTGCCATAATAAATGGAATTCACCTGTTTGCGGTATCCGTCAAAGTAATCGTTGATTTCGGTTTTGGCTACCTTAAACACCCCTGTATTGGTTGTACACCACAAGAAGAAGAGCTCATCTTCAATCACTTGGAAAACCACATCGCTGTGTAAGCCTTCCTTTTTACCCAAAGATTGGAAGCTTCCGTTTTTAAATCGGGTTATCCCCTTGTTTCCTCCTATCCAAGCCACGCCCTCTTTGTCGAAGTAAATGCGAAAAACTGTATTGCTTGCTAAGCCATCTGATTCAAAATAATGGGTAAAACTACCGTTTTCGTATACATTGAGGCCATTATCAGTACCAATTACCAGTCGTCCTTCCTTATCAATGGCCAAATCATGAATTTGGTTATCGCTAAGCCCATTGGTTTTGTCAAAAGTCTCAAATCGGCCATTACTAAATCGGCTAAGACCATTGTCGGTGCCTATCCAAATCGCCCCTTGCCTATCTTCCACGGCCATTCGCGTGCTTGAATTGGCCAATCCATCGCGCATCACATACTTTTTAAAACTGCCATTGGCTAGCATTTGTATAAGCCCATCGCGGGTACAAATCCATAAGTTGTTTTTTGAATCAAGAAAGGCCGATTTAAATACACTCGTGAGCATTCCTTTAGGAAACTGAATCCTATTTTGATTGCCGGTACTTCTGTCGAGCAGAGTAATGTATTGTTCATACACCAAGTAAAATTCATTTTCTGATTTTTGAATAATGGCATGCACTATGGCACTGGGCTCATTGGCCAGACTATAGTTTACAAATTTTCCATTGTTAATCTTAGTAATGCCATCGCGGTAAGTCGACACCCAAAGGTTACCTTCCCTATCTTCTTTGATTTCTTCAATAATGGCGTAGGAAAGAATATTCTCCGACTTGAAGCTTTCAAATCGTCCGTTCCTGAATCGCTGCAAACCCGAGACCGTACCGAGCCAAACCGTTCCCTTGCTATCTTGATAAACAGCTGTTACGATGTCATCTTCCAGTCCGTTAGTGGTGAAATAGGATTGATCTTCTCCCTTTTCATTCAGGATAGTGAAACCATTATTGGTGGCAATTAAAAAAGAACCATCTGTGGCCTGTTGCATACCATTCACCCGATTGCTATGCAGGATATTGCGGTCGTGGTAATGAATGAGTGTGTCGGACATCCAACGGAAAAGTCCTTTATCGAGGGTTCCAACCCAAAGATTTTCATTTTTATCTATGAAAAGAAACTCAATGCGGGCTTTGGCAATTTCTTCGGGAACTCCTTGCTTGGAAAAAGTAGTGTCGGTATCATTAACCACCAATCCACCTCGGGTACCTACCCACAGTTTGCCTTTGTAGCGAATTATTGTGTTAGTGGTATTATCGGGTAAACCATGCTCGGTGGTATAAGAGGTAAAATCATTACCTTTTTTATGTACAATTCCACCTCCGCGGCTGGCAAACCACAGGGTACTGTCTAGGTCCTGATAAATGTAATAAATGGAGTTATCGAGCATGCCCTCAGTATTTCCCATTTGGTAATTGGTAAAGCTTGCTCCATCAAACCGCGTGATACCATCGAAGGAGCCCAACCATAAATAACCATCATAGGATTGGATAAAATGCCTTACCGCATTGCTAGGCAAGCCTTTTTCAGCATCCCAATGCGCATAATTGTATTGTTCCAGACTTTTGGATGGATCTAAGCCCTGAGCAAATGCTCGGGGTGAAAAGCTCCAAAGGGCTATTAGAACGAGAAAACAAGGTAGTATGGTAAGTGGTTTATTACACATCCCTGCGGGCAGTTTTGGATAGTTGAATACTTTAAAATAAGGTAAATTGTTGGAAGTGTGATGAGCTTGCTACTCTTTTTTCCACAAAAGCTAAGAAAAATTCAATCAATAGACTTGACTTATTGATACCGATTGGTATCTTTGAATATGCGAAATCCTACACAAACCAAAGAAAGCATATTAGAAAGCTCAGGAAAGCTATTTAATACCCAAGGATACAAGGCCACTTCTATCAGCGACATCACGGATGCCACCGGATTGACCAAGGGCGCTATTTATCGGCACTTTGATAGCAAGCAACATTTAGAAGAAGAAACGCTGGCTCATTTGGCCAATCATATGTTTGAGGGCTTACGCAGCCGCATCAAAATGGAGGCTAGTGCACCGGGAAAACTCCACGCAATCTGTGATTTCTATAAGAATTACCTTTTCAACACTGACATTGAAGGTGGTTGTCCACTTTTAAATGCCGCTATTGAGGCCGATGATGCTAATCCCGGCCTGAAAACCAAAGCCATAGGAATGCTGGATATGCTCATGGAATCACTGATAAGTATCATCCAGAAAGGCATAGAACATCGACAGATTAAGCCTTCAGTGGATCCGCAATTTATTGCCACGATCTTCATTGGCGCGCTGGAAGGCGGCATTATGATGAGTAAGCTACGGAGCAATAGCGATGATATCAACCGCATCATACAGCATTTGGAAACGGTCATTTACGAAATAAGTCTGTAAGAATACCGATTAGTCTCTCACAGCTATGAAAAAGAAACTACTCATTACCGGCTATCGCTTGTATTTGCATAGCCTCGCCCTTGTTTCGCCCCAAAAAGCGGGAGAAAAGGGTTTTCAACTATTTTGCACGCCACGGAGTAAACCTGTAAAGCCCCATCATTTGGAGTTTTTAAAAACGGCTTCGTGGTTTGTACGCGAGGTTAATGGCCACACCGTACAAGGCTACCAATGGGGCCATGGTCCTAAAAAAGTCTTGCTTTTGCACGGCTGGCAAAGCCATAGCTACCGCTGGAAAAAGTACGTAGAAAAGTTCCCTGCCGAGGAATATACCCTGATTGCCGTAGATGCGCCTGCTCATGGACTTTCCAAAGGCAAGTATTTCACGGTAGTGCTTTATAATGAGCTGATTCAAGACTTGAGTACGGCCTTTGGGCATTTCCACAGTATCGTGGGCCATAGCATTGGCGGTTTTGCGCTTTTATATGCCCTGTATAAGAATCCTTCCCTGTCCACTACCCAAATTGTAGTAATGGGCGCGCCCGGTGAGGTAGATGATTTCTTTACTCCGCTGCAAGAAACCTTATCCTTGAACAAGCGCACTATGAAGGCCATACGTCAGCATTTTGAAAACCAAATAGGAAAAGCACCTTCTTATTTTTCTAGCCTGCGCTTTGCCAAAGAACTGAGCCTAAAAGGGCTGATTGTGCACGATGAGGAGGACCAAGAAGCTCCTTTCCATTATGCACAGCGACTGGCACAGGTATGGTCCTCAGCCGTGCTGGTAAAAACGAAGGGTGCGGGGCATAACCTTCGCGACCCGAAAGTAATCCATTTGGTGACCGATTTTATTCAAGAAAAAGAAATTGCAAAATCGGATGTAAGCCTGTAGTATTGGCCCATATTTACTCAAAAGTATTTACCTATATCTTCATGAAACGTATCATTTATTTTTTACTGGCTTCATTGCTCATTAGCTCGGCTTGCTCTTCGGTTAGCATTGAAAGTCAAGAGGAATTTCAAGAGCTGGAACTTCCCGATCACTCTATTGTGTGGCTTAATAAAAACAGTAAGATCACCTTCGACAAAGACTTTCAGCCCCGCGTGGTTCAGCTTGAGGGCGAGGCCTTTTTCAGCGTAGTAGCCGATAGCACGTCTGCCTTTTTGGTTAAGACCGAACTGGGTGAGGTAAAAGTGCTGGGTACCGAGTTTAATGTAAACAGCCAAGCCGATAAGCTAGCCGTGGACGTTGAGCATGGGGTGGTAGAACTACAAGTAAAAACCGACAAAAGCGTGCGCAAACTGTACCGAAGCAACCGTGGGGTAGTCAAAAAAGGACGCAAGGAAATCAAACTGGAAAGAAGCGAATTTGCCCACAAGCAATGGCTAAAAGCGATGGAGCAGGATTTTAAACAGCTGGGTAAAGAGCTTCGCAAAACCCACCGTGCCATGGAAAAAGAACTCAAAAAAGAGTTTAAAAGAGGGAAGAAAAATATGGAAAAGGCCTTAAAATAAGCTAAGGCCTCATACTACTGCCCAAGCTGGAATGCGAATAGAAATACGTATTACCCGCTTGGACAGTAAGCGTAGTTTGCGGCTGTACATTGCTGAGTCCTGAGCGATTTGGACTGAATCCTAAATCATGCGACCCTTCCGGCAACATAATGCGCGTATAATACAGGGTGTGGGGCAAAGTTTGCCAGTTGCGCGTATCGGCTTTTTCAGTAAGTGCATTAAAGATCCCTACTACGGCACCCAACTCCTCATTTTCTCCTCTGGCGGTATATTCGGCTGCTTTTTTGAGTCCAAGGCGTAGCAAAGAAGTACCCAACTCCTTCAACATACGCTGCTGCAGCGACTGAAAGGCCACGGCATTCACATCTTCCATCACCTCCAAAGGATATTTTTTGCCATTTATATGTACCGTGGCACTTTGATAGAGCAAAGGCCTTTCTACATATTTGGGAAAGGCCACACGCAAGATGCCTAAAGAAGCCAATCCGCTCTTCTGATAGTCTTCACTGCTCATGGCAAAGGCGAAATTGAGCCCCAAGTCTTCATTTACAAAAGCTACTCCTCCGGCATTGCGGCTCACCACAAAATTGATGCTCCACTCCTCTTTCACCGGCCCTAGGCCATTGTTCCAAAAATATACCAACTGGGCGCTTTTAGCAGGAGGTGCTTCATAGGCAAAGCCAAATTCTTTTTCGTAGGCTTCCTTCTCATCAAACAAACCTACCCAAGCCGCTGTGCGCAGCAAATCTTCCTTCAACTGACGGGGCGCTTCCAAGCCGAAAAGACGCTGATAATCTTCCTGATATACCTTGTAGGCATTGCGGTAGGCAATAAAAGCATCGTTGAATTCGCCATTGGCATCGTAAATTATGCCCATGAGGGTATGCACCATGGCATTGTCCTTCAACTTATGCTTGCCTTTGTATTTTTCATTAATTTGATTCACACGCAGTTGCAGGCGCCTGCATTCCACCAAAGCCTCCTGCCTACGGTCTAATTTGATGTAATTGAGGGCTTTGTAATAGTGTAGGTAATACAATTCGTGGTCTTCGGGCTTATACTCGGCCATCATGGGATTGGAGAGCAAAGCCACAGCTTCGTTGAAATAATTGACCCGCTGATCTTCGATATACAGATAGGCCTTTTCCAATTGTTCGTTGCTGGCCTCATATTCACCCATGAGCGCAAGCACCACTCCCCGATTCAGGTAATGCAGCACGGTGGCTTTTCCCTTGTGCGGTTTCTTTACTTGGGCGAGGGTTTTATTGGCCGATTCAATTTGCCCGGATTCAAACTGACGGTTAAACTCCTCATTGATACGATAATACGAGGCGCAGGCACTCGCAAACACTAAAGAAATAATCAGAAAAAACTGAACCCAAACAAAACGCTTCATACCAAAGGATTACTAAAAACGGACTACCATTTTTACGTTCAAAAACCGTGCTGATAAAGAGTTAGGGATAGCAAAAGTGGTGCTGGTAACGTCTTTTATCCAAGTGTAGCTGATTACGTTATCGTTGCCCAAGAGGTTTAGTATTTCGGCACCCAGCCAGATATTTTTAATGCCTTTCTTTTCAGGTTTCTTAAGCAAAAAGTCGAATTCTTTAGAAAAACCGATATCTACACGGGCATAAGGTCTTCCTTTGAACACGCTGCGGTTGGCCGGATCTTCCGGTGGACCGAAAGGTAATCCACTTCCGTATTGCACGTTCACATTTACCCGCATGGAAGGATTATTGGGAAGATGATCTTGAAAAAAGATGGCTGCCGTAATTCTTTGGTCAGAAGGGCGCCTGATGTAGCCCTTCCCATCGTTTTCTACGTCTTCCTTAGTCTGCAATATGCCTAAGCTAAACCAGGATTCCGTTCCGGGAATAAATTCCCCATTGACCCGAAAATCAGCCCCTAGGGCATAGGCTTTGGCCATATTTTCTCCAAAATACCGAATGCGCACATTATTGACCTCATAAGGAATGACATCCCTAAGGATTTTGTAATAGGCTTCTGATAAAAATTTAAAGGTCCTTCCCCACATCATAAACTGATAATCGGAACCGGCAATAAAATGATAGCTGCGCTGAGGCTTCACGTCTTCGTTTACCTGACCGGATTGATTTCGTAATTCACGGTAAAAGGGTGTTTGATGATAGGCACCTGCTGAAAAACGAAGCGTCCAATCCTCACGGCCTTGGGGGCGAAAGGCGTATTGTATGCGTGGACTTACCAGAAAATCATTGCCCAAGCCCCAATACAAGGCTCGAATACCGTAGGTGAGGGTTTGGTAAGCACCTATCAGCACGGTATGTTGCACAAAAGCACTGGCCTTGTGCGCGCGCATTTGATATTCCGAATTGATGGCATAGGTAACCGATACATAATCGGATGAATCGACAAAAGCATATTCATTGAGCAAATCGTCAACCTTCTGATAACTGTAGCTTATGCCCCATTCTACTTTATGGATTTTGCCGGAACTGTAGCTTGAACGTTCTTCTATGGTAAACAAGCGCCCAAACAAGCGATTGCGGGCGTACAGATAATTGGTACCAATGCCGCGCTCGCGTATGCATTCGTTGAAGGTGGAAGAGCTGGTGTTTTTATCAACATCGCATAGGCGATAGCCGCCCTCAATATCCAAGTATTCACGCTCTCTGGTAGCAACTACACTGGCCAGCACCGTATGCTTCAGGCGCTGATTCACCTTACGGGTAAGCGACACGCCACCTTGGTAGGTATCGTATTCCATGAGTTCACGCCCATCAAAGGCCACCAATAAGCGAAAGGCCTGATTGAAAGTACCGAACTCCGTTTCGCGGGTGGAGGGCACCACCAGATAGCGGTTGCGGGCATACGAGAACAGAAGGCTCAACTCGGTATCACTATCTTTCTTATCCTCAGGGTCTTTATCAAGGTCGATGTGTACCAAGCCTTGAAAATCGGTGAAATTAGGCAAATACTGACCTTGCGTTTCTAAGGTATTGAGCAAATAAGTGGAACGCTTATGACGCAACCCCATCAGGTAGGAAATTCTTTTTCCCTTCACTCCTTCCAAATGCCCTGTACCCCCCAACAAGCCGAGTAGAACCGAGCCTGCGGCTTTTTCCGGTTTTTTGTATTGGATGGTCAGCACGCTCGACAGCTTGTCGCCATAAGCCGGCTGCCAGCCTCCGGAGGAGAATTCTACTTTCTCAACCAAATCAGGATTGACAAAACTCAAGCCCTCTTGCTGACCTGCACGCACCAAAAACGGTCGATACACCTCAAAGCCATTGACATAAATTAAGTTTTCGTCAAAATTCCCACCACGTACGCTGTACGAAGCAGAAAGTTCATTGTTGGCCACTACACCAGGCAAGGTGGCAATTACTTTGGAAAAATCGCCAAAGGCCGAAGGAAGGCGCTTGGTTTGGATGGGGTCTATGGTGTAAAGAGAATTTTCCTCGCGGTCGCGCACCCTATTTTCCTTCACTTCTACCACCGACAGTACTTGTATCGCTTGGTTCAAGGTGATTTGCAGACGCGTATCTTGCCTTAGTACCACTTCTTGACTAGCGGACTGGTAGCCTACGGAGGAAAAGGTAAGTTGGTAGGTATCTGCAGGAAGCCTAAACGAAAATTGACCTAAACTATCGGTAGCGGTTCCTTTTTGCGTTTTTGCTTCTCGTACGCTCACTTGTGCCAGTGGCATGCCCGCAGAATCGAGCACCACCCCTTGCAAACGGAAGGTTTGCTGAGCAAAGGAAAGCGAAGAGAGCCCAAGGAAAAGGAAGAAACCGGCTAGTATTTTGTGCATGAAACAGACTTAGGCATTAAACGCGCTTAAGTTCGGCAATGGTATAAATGGGGTCAGCAGATTTAAACACATAGTTTCCGGCTACCAACACATCGGCTCCGGCATCGAGCAAGGGGCGCGCATTCTCGCCATTTACCCCACCATCTATTTCAATCAGCGCACGCGAACCACTATCGGTAATGATTTCTTTCAGCTGTTTCACCTTTTTGTAGGTATTTTCTATGAATTTTTGTCCGCCAAAGCCCGGATTCACCGACATCATACACACCAAGTCAATGTCTTCAATGACATCTTCCAAAAGTTGTACAGGGGTATGTGGATTAATAGCCACTCCCGCCTTGCATCCGGCTGCGTGAATCTGCTGTATCGTGCGGTGCAAATGGGTACAGGCCTCATAATGTACTGAAATAATGGCCGCTCCGGCTTTTTGGAAAGCTTCAATGTATTTTTCAGGATTCACGATCATCAAATGCACATCCAAAGGTTTGGTGGCGTGACGGGCAATGGCCTCTGTTACCGGAATACCAAATGAAATATTAGGAACAAACACCCCATCCATAATATCTACGTGGATGTAGTCAGCTTCGCTTTGATTAAGCATCAGCACGTCTCTTTCCAAGTTGGCAAAATCGGCCGAAAGTACAGAAGGGGCAATATATGGTTTCATTATACTAGCATTTTTTATGCCCACAAACCTAGCAGAAAACTCGCAGTTTTCATACTGAAAATAACGCGTGTGCGCTTATACACCCTACAGAATTCAAGCATTCTTAATACAGCCATCATATGCAGGACATACTGTCCGCCTAGATTTGCACAAAAACACAGCCATGAAAACCCTCAGCCAATCGGTAAAAAAGAATGTATTGGTATACTTCCGCTTGTTCAAGCACCTGGATTTATTGTACTGCACGCCCGATGGTTCGGTATTTATGCCGGAAGAACTTCCTCAAGCCTTGGCCAAGGAGCAGGCCGACCGGATTATCAGCATCCACAGGCAAGATTTGTTGGAATGGAATGAAAAAGTAAGCCTGCTGGCTACACCTTAAATTTATAGCCTACCCCCTTGATGGTGTGGATGTAGCGCTCGCCCATTTTTTGACGGATTTTACGAATATGAACATCAATGGTGCGCGCGTTGATTTCGTCATCGCTGCCCCAGAGGCGAAGCAAGAGTTCATCGCGACTATACACGGTTTCTGGATTGGAGGCCAGAAACATGAATATTTCAAAGGTTTTGGAAGGAAGATGGATGTTATTCCCTTCTACCTGTAATGAGGATGTTGTAGGCTCCACAACCAATTTGCCGCTATCTAAAATCAACTGACGGGGTATTTGATTGGGTTTTCTGCGCAAAAGACCTTTCAGTCGGCTCAAAAAAGCCAAAGATTTCAAGGGTTTGCTAAGATAGGCATTGGCTAGACAATCAAAGGCTGTCATTTCCTCCCATTCATTGTTGTTATCCGAAAGCAGGATAATTAAAGTAGAATGGAAATTCGATTCCTGACGCAGGGCCTGACACAGGCTAAAGCCATCCATTTCGGTGAGCTGCACATCGGCAATCACAATATCGGGCATAAACTTTCTTGCCAAATAGTGGGCTTGATTGCCATCAAAAGCCACGCGTACGTCATAGCCTTCTTTCTCCAGCAATCCTTTCAAGTTTTTCAAACTTTCCAGGTTGTCGTCTGCCAGCAAAACGGTAAAGGTGCCTGTATGTACTTGCCTCATGTAATTTAGCGTGTATCCAAAAATACCCTAAGCACATGGCTTTAAATAGGCCTAATGAACGATTTAAAAAGAATGTAACGTGGGAGTAATATCTTCATAACATTAGCGGTTGTCGTATTACCAGAATATGATAAATTTGCAGCCCCCACTAATTTTTCACCATTGATGAGCGCACACCTGTACCCCATGCACATAGCCGTAGCCGGTAATATCGGAAGCGGAAAAACTACCCTTACCCAAAAACTGGCCAAGCACTATGGGTGGAAAGCGGAGCTGGAGAGCGTGGAGGACAACCCCTATTTGCAAGATTTTTATGAAGATATGCATCGCTGGTCGTTTCATTTGCAGGTGTATTTCTTGAACAGTCGCTTTCAGCAGATACGGGCCATAAAAGAAAGCTCACTCACGGTGATTCAAGACCGCACGATTTACGAAGATGCCTATATTTTTGCAGCCAATTTGTACAAATCAGGCTATATCAATCCGCGCGATTACCAAAACTACCTTGGCATTTTCCATAGCATAGTGGGAACGGTGAAAGCACCCGATTTATTGATTTATCTGAAAGCCGACATCCCCAAACTGGTATCGCAAATTCAAAAGCGCGGCCGTACCTATGAGGACGCCATCCGCATCGATTACCTCAAAAACCTGAATGCCCATTATGAAGAATGGATTTCGGGCTATCACCAAGGCAAATTGCTGGTGATTGATGTCAATGACCTCGATTTTGTGAAAAACGTGGAAGACTTTGCTCAAATAGTGAACAAAATTGATGTGGAAATCAATGGCTTATTCAGCCAAATGAACAAGCGCTCTTAATTCGCTTGTTCGACTGTATCAGTCTTTTTCCTACCCGGAAAGGTGGTTTTCTTAGAGAAATCGTACAAAAAGAAGAAAATCAGGAGCATGAAAAGCACGAAAATAAAGAGAAACACTTTCTTTTTGGTATCCATAGGTTCTTACTTTTTCTTATCTAAAAGCGGTAGTTTCAATCGTCTTTCTTTGGGTTTTTGCAAGGTTTCCAGAAAACGCAAATATACCCTTATCCCCGATTGCAAGGCTTCAAAGCTAATTCTTTCATTGTAATTGTGCACACTTTCCAGGTCTTCTTGCGTAAAAATGGCCGGAATAATCCCGTAGGTAGGCACATCGTAGAGCCGGAAGAAACTATTGTCGGTAGTGGCCGGAAATAGCACCGGAAGCACATAGCTTTCGGGATACTCACTCTGGATAGAAGCTTTTAAAGCATCATAAAATTCATCGGGCTTGGTGGCTTCGGCCATGGGGCTTTCATTGAGCACCTTGAATTTCACATGCGGGTTTTTGACCCAATAATCGATTTGTCGCATAAAAGCCTGCTTTTTCACCCCCGGCAAAAGTCGACAGTCGAGCGTGGCCGAAGCCAAACTAGGAATGCTATTGGGCGGCCCGGGGGGATTAGAAAGTTGCGTAACCGTAATCGTATTGGTAAAAAGTGAAAGATACAAGGGATCATTTTTGATGAAACGTACTACCAAAGGATTCAAAATACTCCAATTGCTGTGCGCCATAAAAAAGCCTTTGATACCACCTTCTGCCTTGCCGAGTTCGCGCATCATTCTGCGATTGGTCCGATTGAAGCGAAGGCGAAGCTTGCGATTGTTCAGGCTACTCAGTGCCTGAATCAGTTCTTTATTAGCATAGTTGATGGCCGGTGTGGCACCATGCCCAAAGGTATTGTATTGCAGCTCCATCTCCAGCCAAAGGCTCGACTTCTCTGCCACGGAGACGCCAAAGACCCGGGCCTCGGGTTTGGAGCTTAGCACGCCACTAAAGCCTGCACCACCTTCGCCTAAAACCACAGCAGGATTGAGGTAACGTAAGTAGTGATCGGTGATAAGCTTAGCGCCTAACTTCCCTCCATCTTCTTCATTGGATACGCTGAGCAAGGTGATGTTGTAAGGCAAATCTTTGTCGGCATACTTTTCTTTGAAACGCAAAAGCGCCATCAGCTGCATCACCCCTAGCCCCTTGGAATCAATCGCCCCGCGCCCCCACACATAGCTACTATCCACTTTGCCCGAAAAAGGTGCATGTTTCCAATACGTAGTATCCCCCTCGGGCACTACATCGATGTGATTGAGCAAAACGATATTGGGCTTTTGGGTAAACAAGGGAAACAGAGAAGCAGCGAAATTATAGGAATTGGAATCGTGAGAGAAATAGGTGATGTGCAAATCTTTGTCCTTGGCATAGGCCGCCAAAAAGGTTCCCGCCTCTTCCTCTTGTCCGGTAATGGAGGGGATTTTGATGTAAGTAGACAGCAGGGAAATGGCCTCTTCTAAATAGGCTTTGTCGAATGCCTGTCGCGAATGTTCTACCCCTACACTGTCACCTTGCACCACCTCTTGCTGAAATTGCTGCGCCCTGCCGCCTAGCGCAACAAAGAGTAAGGTTAAAAGCAAAAGGCGCTTCATAAATGGTTTGGATAGTCGCAAAATCATCAACAACAACCTAAAGAGAATCAGTTTGCAATTTGTTTAAATACGGGGCAAAAGCCAAAGCAAAGCCAAGAGGATTATGAAAGAAAATACGAAAACAAATCGATAGCGAGACCAGTCAAATGTGGAAAGTAAGGAGCCTTTTCCAGTTACTTTATCTGACCCTTGCTCCGATTGAAGTATGGAAAAATCGCTACGATTGGATTGCTTAAATCCGGGAAAGCCTTCTTGCTTTTGTACATAAAAAGAGGAGGCCCACAGCGTATCATTCTCCACAAGAGGCGTCCACCATCCGCTTTGGCTGAGGCTAAAGTTCAGCACCTGCTTTTCGGGAATAAAGGGATCTGTCTGAGTATGAAAATACCGAACGATATCTTCATACAAAAATTGTATCTTTCCAATATCAGTATATCCCATCAATTCTCCACCAATCGTTTGTTTTAGCATAGGCCAATCTTGATCCATACGAAAGATGGCTGTTTCCGATTCAGGGTTGAGCCAGTTGGCCACAGCCGACCAGTAGGCTTCATACAATTCATCTTTACCAGCCAAAAGCCAGGGATAGGTAGCTACCGCCAATTGACTTAGCACCCAACCTTTGCCATAACTTTGCGCGGCTATAAGTTCCTCAAAAGGGGAAGCTCCGCGCTGCCAGTTTTCAGTAAATGTGAAGGGCATTAGCTCTACCGATTGGGCAAGTCCCTTCCAAGAAAACAGGTAAGTAGGTGATGTAGTACGGGCTTTGAGCGCAAAGGTAGATGAACCCAAAAGACGCGTAAACTCACCTTTTGAAGGAAAAAGTAATAAGCGTATAAAAGCCTGATTAACTGAATTTAAAATACGAGATTGTAAAGTCTTACTCAAAGAAGAAAAATAAGCCTCTTCCATCACCAAGGCATCCACTTTTCCTTTATTTTCTTCACCCAGCAAGGAGTTAAGACCATCTCGAACAAAACCTTGAGTTTGCAGGGTTTTGCCTAAGGCTATGCCTGTTTGCATACGCACCGAGTGGCCTTGAGAACGCCAAAAATCACGGAGATAACGCCACTCGGCACTCGGATAAGAAGACAGGATTAGAATAGATAAATACTTTTTATCCAATACATTAAGAGGAATTTCCGGTAGCATTACCTCAAGACTCTTATCTGTTTTGGCCCAAAGCTTTCCGACATAGCGTCCGGGCACTTTAGGGACTTCACAAAAGTCCAGCTCTTTTTCAGCACTATCTACAAAAACCGAATCCTTGTCCATATCCCAGCCCTGATAGTAGAGCCAAAAGGGAGTTTGAATTTTTAAAAAGCGAATACTGAAGCAATACTTTTCATTTACAGTACTAAGTGCTTGATTAATAATTTGATAAGACCCTAATATACTAATATTATTAGCAGGGAAAATTCGGCTTTTTGGAAGCTTTTCCTGCCAGAAATCTACCTGATTGATGGGTACAAACAAGGTATCAATTTGCAAGGTGTTGGCTTCCTGTTCTGCTACGTACACTTGCTCCATCAGCTCTTGCTCAGTGAAAATTTCGGTCTGTGGATGCTCGCTCAACCAAGCCGTATCGTCACTCAGCTCCTCCTTATTTTGAGTGAGCAACACTACTGAATACCGATTGGTATCTTTTTGCGTTTCTCCCAAAACCAGAAAGAACAAAGCAAGTAAAGCCAAAAACCAAAGTACGATTCGTAGCGCTACCCGCTCCTTACTTTTCCGAATTTCCAAATAAATCCCTAGGCCCAATAAGGGTAAAAGCAAGACAACTAGAAACCAATATTTTTGTACTATTTCCATATACTACTTTTTTCCCATTTTTTGCTTTAACTGCATACGAATAGAAAGTTCATCAGAAAGCAGAACGCTTCTCCTTTCGGAATAGGCTTGAGTAAGGACGGAAGCAAGACCTTTCATAGCAACCTCCCTATTCTTAGAATAATCAAATTCACTGCGCGCACTCGACAGCGTATTCAAAGCCTGTAAAGTGGCCAAGCTTAGGGTCAATTCTTGGCGCATGCGCTGAGCCAAAGCTTGGTCTACCACCTCTTGAACAAGAGCAATTGGTGGCACTTCTGTAGCACTTGGGTGTGAGGCTAGCCAGACAAAAAGTTCGGTGTAGACGCGTGTATCTTCCTCTATTTCCGACAACCTAATGCGGTCAGGACTGATCTCTTTTTGTTCTCCACTCAGTCGCTTTTCTTCTTTCAAAGGAGGTGCCTCAAAGCCTACCCGCTCTACATAAATCCTCGATTGCTGCTGTATGCTTTTAATCTTTTCCAAGGCTTTGTATTCATAAGGAAGAGCCTCATTGGGATTAGCCAAACGCAGGTATAATTCCGCATACCACATGTCGGCCAGAGCGGCCTTGAGCTGAGTCTTGATGGCCTCGTCTAAGAAGGTGGCTTCCTCCATTTCGTTGTGTGCGTGCACGTAGGGTGTAAGCAATTCGCGGGCTTGCGACTGCCCCGCCATTTCCGGATTTTCCGCTCGTATATCCGACTCAAAAGCTGCGTTCCACTCTGATTCGTGATTGTGCCCATCGCCCATAAAGTGACCTTCTTCCAGCTTCAAACCAAAGGCTTCCGCTACCTTTTCGTTCAGTTCCTTCTCGCTCTCATGTGGGGCTTTTTCTCCGTTCATCTTTTCCAAAAAGTATTCTTTCAAAGCCAACTCCGCCCCTACGCCTATCCCCGATTCGGCTTCTTCCCCAATAAACTGCCCATAGCGTAAACGCAGGATTTTTTGGTCGGCTGCAATGGTATTGCTGGCTTTCATAAAGTCCGAGGCGGTATACTTTTTCTTGTCTTTCAAGAGAGCTTCTGTATCAATAATAATCTGCCGCTGACTACGGAAGTACTCGGGCATAATATCCACCGCAAGACCTCCCAAATCGGAGCTGATTACCTTATTAGGATCTTTTACTTTTAAGAAATGCATATCGCTGCGCCCTTGCTGAGGATTGGGTCGCTTGTTGTCGGTGGCCCTCAGGTAATAATATACTTCATCACCTGCTTGTAGGCCAAGGGATTTTATGTCCCACAGAAATTCACGGGCTACGGATTTAATCCCCTTGCCAAAATCGGCAATGGGAATTTGCATCTCCCTGAATTTCACGCCTTCGCCTTCCCCCCGACTAATGGTTGCTACAATGGCGACTTGGCTCAAGGCAAAATCATCCGAAGCTTTATAGGCAATTGACACAGTACTGGGCAATTCCTCCGGCAAGAATTCCTGCGCAGTATTTTTGTCGGTCAGCTGTACACGTGGCACTTGATCAGTCAAGATTTGCCAGGCAAATAAATCGCTCCGCCAGTGGGAATCTCCTTCTTCTAAAGCGATTTGGTAAACCGAGGCTTGCGTTAAAGGTAAGGTTAGTGTCCAGCCTTTGTTCTTCTTTTTCATGTACACCGTATCGGAAAAAGCACGAACCAGATAGGCCCGTTCTATATCCTGATTGGCTTCTAAGTACCAGATAGCCGCACTACCTTCATAGGCTTCAAAATTACCCAATGAGTGCGTTTTCAAACCTAAGCCCATATATGCAGGCGCTGTTACGCGTACCTCAGCCTGAGTCAGGTTTATGCTATCCTTTGCGTCCGAGGTATTCATCAAAACCACAGCCTCAGGCACGGGATCCTTGCTTTGCTCTTTTGCCTTGGGCAAAGAATAACTTGCCCCAATGCAAAATCCGGATACGGCAAGTATGGAGAACCATCGCCACCAAGGGATAGGAATACTAGGTTTTAGCGCCTCTAGTTGCTGGACAATTTCTTGCCTTTGTTGTGCTTCCAGCCAATGAGAAGGCTCTTTCAATAAAAGTTCGGTACTAAAACTGAGCGATGGATAGCGTAGATTAAGGTCAAACGCGATATGCTGCACTTCAATGCCCCACCAAGGGCGATACGCGATATAGAGTATATTCCCCAAAACAAAAGCCAAAGCAGGTGCCAATTCGCGATACGGCCAAGCTTTCCAATACCAAAGCCATCCGCAGAGGCTCATCAGTAAGATTCCGAGCAGAACGCCTTCTATTATGCGGTAAACCTGCGCCCTGCGCTTCAAGTAGTGGATACTATGTGCCAATCCCTTTTTCATACACGCTTGTAATAGGCATAAATACGTTCGATAGCCAAAAGAAAAAGTAAGAAGCCCAAAAGCACCCATTGAAAGTCGCGAGAGATGGGCGGAGTGGCATGTAACACCCGCATATCCAAGGTTTCCGGTGCCATTTGGCGATCATCGGCTTCTTGTCGAATGATGCGGCTTTCTTCGTCCCAATTTAAAGCCCTAAGCAATTCTTCGGCTAGCAACAGCCACTCATTGGATGTAGGTGTTGAACGCGCCACCAAAGACTTTTGCAGGCGCCAATATTTACCTAAGGCATCTGATTGAATTTGGAACCATGCACGAGCAGATTCCTGAGGCTGATACACCACCCGAAAGCGATGAGACGGTAAAGGATCTGATTCAGACAAGACAAAGAGCCAATCGGCCGTATCGGTTTCCGTAAAAACCACCTTTTTGAAAGAAAAATCAGCGGCAACCGATAGGGCATCGCGCAAGAATTCTTCTTCCTTATTTCGACTTTGCTTGGCAAATATTTGCACATGCACGGTATCCGGAGCGAAAACACTATGAGGAACGGTTTTTAGTGAAGAAGAAAGACTGTTCATGCCTAGGCTAATGGAATCCTTTACTTTCCATTGTTCCTCTTCCCAATAGCCTATTTTCCAGTACAGGGAATCCCCCCGAGTGATACGGCTGATCAAGTAACGGTTGGCTGATGTAGAGGGAATCAGTCTCCAATCGATGTAAAAAGGAAAAGCCAACAGCTCACTTGTTGGGAAATATTTCTGCTGACCGTGGGTAAATAGCACCACCGTATCGATTTGAATACCTTGTCGGCTCCATGCCTTTAAGGTTTTCCAGTAATTGGGCAATTGCTCATCTAGTACTGGCTTAGGCTTTGAAAAAGGAAGCACTTCAATCTGCAGCCAATACGCCTGTTGGGTAGCCCTTACGCTATCCAGGTTTTCTATCCATTGGCTTTCGAGCAGCGGATCTATCAGGTATACCTTATTGATTTTTGTAGGCGATTGCTGAAAAATGGGCTGCATCAGATACACAGTAAGCAAGGCTAAAATCAGCATGCGAAGCAGCATCAAGAGAATATCTTGCCATTGAATTCGGCTCGATTTAGATTGGTCTGCCGAGATATACAGCCCTACAAAGCCTACTTTTTTCTTTTTCCGAACCTTTTTGTTCCACAAGTGAATCAGCAAAGGCACTAATATGCTCAGTCCGGCCCATGCCCATTGTGGCTGCATCCAAGTAATCATAGGCGGAGCTTTTTACGTTTTTGCAGAAAGGTGCGCAAAGCCTTAATAGGCGATTCATCCAAAGAAATGCAGACATAGCCTATCTCCTTTTGCAGTAATTCTTGCTGGAGTTTTTCCGTTTGGCTTTTCATACGCTCAGCCACTTCTTCCGCAGCCTTTTTCCCTCCGAACACCAAGGTTTTTCCACTTTCCCAATCTTCCAATAGCACCGATTCCTCCGAAGGATGCAGCTCATCGGGTGCCAACAGCTGAAAAACCACCACCTCATTGCGCTTATGCTTGATTTGTTTCACCCAATCCATGATTTCGTGATGCTGTTGATGTCCATCTGAAAAAAGCACATACAAAGCAGCAGTATCTTCCGAAAATAGCGGGCGAACCGCCCAAGAACCCGAAGCCCTGATTTGCAAAAGACTATGCAGAAACTGGTGAAATTGCTGATACCCACTTTGCGGGGGAAGATGCCACGTTTTTTTATCGTTTTCAGCAATTAATCCAAAGGCATCATTAAACTGATTGGCCACATAGGCGACACCTGCGGCCATAACGCGGGCATAATCGAGCTTGCTCACTCCTTGCCATTCGTGTTTCATGCTGGCAGTAGCATCTATCAGGCAAGTGACCTTCACGCGAGTTTCCACCTCAGCCAAGCGGACATAATAGCGGTC
The DNA here is from genome assembly GCA_030412945.1 of Shiella aurantiaca. GTDB lineage: Bacteria > Bacteroidota > Bacteroidia > Cytophagales > Cyclobacteriaceae > Shiella > Shiella aurantiaca. The sequence goes on from JAUHJS010000001.1 coordinate 221,133, forward strand.
TGATCGGGCATACATTTTCCAATCGAGCATGCGCGGGTCATCACCCGGCTCATAGCTACGGTATTGACTAAACTCTTGACCCTGACCCGATTGTGTACTTTTATGTTGCCCATAGCTGAGCTCTTCTGATATCAATTGTGATAACAGCTCCAGTCCTTTCAGCGACTGCATTAGCTCAGGACTTAGTACTTTTCGGATATCAGCCGATTTAGCCATCTTAGATACTTATAGATTGGATAAGTTCCTGCACCAATTTATCGGTAGTGAAGCCTTCGGCCTCGGCACGGAAGCTGAGCAAAACTCGATGGCGCAATACTGCAGGTGCTACCGCCTTTATATCGGCCTCACTCACCGCAAATCGGCCTTCCAAAAGCGCATGCGCCTTGGCGCAAACGATAAGAGCTTGTCCGGCACGCGGCCCTGCACCCCAGCGAACTTGTTCTTTCACCACAGCAAGCGAGGAAGTATCGGGCCGAGTAGCCCGTACCATTCGCGCTACCCAGCTTACCAATTGCTCACCAATAAACACTTTGCGACAAGCATCTTGTAGTGCCTGAATTTCTTCTCCTTTCAATACAGAGGCAACAGGCGGGCGCTTTTCTCCGGTGGTTTGGGTCAAAATCTGAATCTCATGTGCTTCTTCCGGATAGCCCATCTTAATCAATAACAAAAAGCGATCGAGCTGAGCTTCGGGTAGCGGATAGGTACCACCTTGTTCGATAGGGTTTTGTGTAGCCAAAATAAAGAAAGGCTTGGGCAAAGGATAGGTGTTTCCGGCATAGGAAACAGCATATTCCTGCATGGCTTCCAGCAAAGCGGCTTGTGTTTTAGGTGGCGTGCGGTTGATTTCATCGGCCAGTACGATATTGCTAAACAAAGGCCCTTTGTTGAATTTGAAAAAGCGTTTGCCCGAGGCGTGATCTTCCTCCAATACCTCCGTACCGATAATATCCGAAGGCATCAAATCTGGCGTAAACTGTATCCGTCTGAAATCGAGGAAAGTGGCTTCGGAGAGAGTTTTCACGAGCAAGGTTTTTGCCAAACCCGGTACACCTTCCAACAAAGCATGCCCCCCGGCCAAAAAAGCCACCAAGAGCTGGTTAATGGCTTGTTCTTGCCCTACAATCACTTTAGCGATTTCACTTTTGAGCAAAGGAAGCTTCAATAGCGCTTCTTTCACTTGTCTTTCCGTATCTTCCATATCGTTCACTTAAGCGCTTAGCGCATATACTATAATGTTCACTCCAAATCGGGTATTGTCTACCTTAAGCCATCGCTTATTTCGGTAGTCGTAATCCCACTCACAGCCATAATCTTTGTTGCTGTACAAAACCCCTATCCTACCATTCACAATTTTGGCTTTCAGGTATTTATGTACCAAATCATCGCCCCAACCATTTAGCTCAACCGAAGTGGCCGGAGGCCCATCAAACCGAAAAAAACAAGTATACAGCGGATGGTCGTTTGGGATTTCTACCATGGCCTTCTCACCCCAGAGCTTTTGCATCTGGGCTTCGAATGACTTGGCAAAGAGGCCATCGATATCGTGGTTGCAATCATCTACAAATACAAACCCGCCATTATCTACATATTGCTTAAAGTTAGCTGCTTCTTCGGTACTGAAATCCACCAGTTTGTGGCCACTGAGGTAACAAAACGGACTTTGAAAAATCTCTTGACTGGATAATGCCACTACACGCTCCTTTTCATCTACAGGAATGGTAGTATACTCAATCAGGGAATTGAGCAAATTGGCCGGCATGCGCTGGTCGGTGTTCCAGTTGCCAGATTGGTACATGAGGCGTGTAAAGAAAAACTTCTGCATGGCGATATCCTACTCTATAAAGATGGACAAAAGCCCCTAGGGAATGAAAACCTATTATTTGAGCGGTTGGAAAGCGTATTTTTCCCTGAGTTTTGTACAGATAAGCAATAATGTTTTTACCACACAGATGAAAAATGTAATTTCAAGGAAATTCAAATAGCTATGCATAAACAGAAAGTACACCTCGTGCTGGGCAGTGGTGGCGCACGCGGCATTGCCCATATTGGGGTGATTGAAGAATTGGAAAAGAATGGATTTTCCATACAATCGGTATCGGGAAGCTCTATGGGAGCGCTGGTAGGCGGTATTTATTGTGCCGGACAGCTAGAAACTTATAAAAACTGGCTTGTAAATCTGGATAAAATCGATGTACTCCGCTTGGTAGATTTCACCCTGAGCAGCTATGGATTTGTGAAAGGCGACCGTGTGTTCAGCGCTATCGAAAAACTTATTGGCGACCATTATATTGAAGATTTCCGCATTCCCTTTACGGCCGTAGCCACCGATATCACGCTCAAAAAAGAGGTTCATTATACCTCAGGAAGTTTGTTCAATGCCCTTAGGGCTTCTGTAGCCATTCCTTCCGTGCTTACCCCCGTTCACAGTGGTAAATCAAGCTTGGTAGATGGCGGTGTGCTCAATCCATTGCCTTTATCAGTCATTAAAAAACAAGCTGATGAATGGGTAGTGGCAGTTAATGTAAATGCCAACATTCCTCCGCGCATGCGCTCAAGCAAGGAAAGCAAACAAGAAAAAGAAGAGAAAAACGAATACCTGAGCAAGATGTACGACTTGGTAAGCCAAGTGTGGAACAGCAAGTCGAAAAAGGAATCAGAGGAAAAAATGGGGCTTTTTGAGCTAATGAACCGCTCGGTAGACTTATTGCAAGATAAACTGACGGAGCTTACCCTGGCCTCTTACCAACCTGAGATTGTGGTAAATATCAGCCGCGATGAATGCAGCACCTTTGAATTCTATCGTGCTAAAGAGTTAATCAAAATTGGAAAAGAAGCGCTTCAGCATGCCCTTGAGGAAATGGAAGCGCCCAAATCTTAATTTCCGTCACCTCTAAGGCGGATTACCGCGTTTTGCAAATGCTCTCCAATGCGGATTTGGCAGGCTAATCGACTGGCATTTACCGCATTGGGCAGGGTATCTATCATATCCAGTTCGGCATCATTGGCCTCCGGCAAGCGCTCAAGGCCTTCGGTAAATTCCACATGGCAAGTGGCACACAAAGCCATGCCACCACAGGTAGCCAATACCGGATAGTCGGAGGCTTTCAAGATTTCCATCAAACTCAAGCCCATATCAGCCGGAGCTTCTACTGGGTGGGTCATGCCCTGCTCATCGATTACAGAAAATTGTACCATGTATTTTAAATGTCTTAAGTAGTAAGTACCAAGTCTTGTGAATTAAGTATGTAGTATTTGGTATGTAGGGTAACATTTAGTCGGCCAAGAACTAGAGGCTAAATATATTTCCCACAAGAATGTCCTCAGCATAACCGAGACCGTCAACTGTCAACTGTCAACTGTCAACTGTCAACTGTCAACTGTCAACTAGAACGCATTTACCCCATTTACAGTCGTGTATTTAAAGCTTAGTTTTTGGTCGGGATATACGTATTTGAAGGCGCTTTGGCACATCAGGGCTGCTTCGTGGAATCCGCACAAAATCAATTTCAGTTTACCCGGATAGGTATTGATATCGCCAATGGCATAAATGCCCGGAATATTGGTAGAATAATCAAAAGTATTTACCTCCACGGCATTTTTATCGATGTTCAAGTTCCAATCGGCAATAGGCCCAAGCTTGGGACTTAATCCAAACAAAGGAATCAAGTAATCAGCTTCAATGCGCTGGCTTTGTCCGGATGTGCTTAATGTGATGGCTTTCAGGTGGTCCTCCCCTTCTAATCCAGTAAGCTGGGCATTTAGTACCAGGTCGATTTTGCCTTCCTTGGCCAGTTCGACTACTTTCTCGGCCGAATCAGGCGCGCCACGGAAGCTTTCGCTACGGTGTACCAAAGTTACGCGCTCCGCCACATTAGCGAGGAACAAAGTCCAGTCGAGGGCTGAATCACCACCTCCGGCCAATACAATACGCTTATTGCGGAATTTCTCGGGGTCTTTCACCATGTACTCCACGCCTCTTTTCTCGAATTTCTCTAATTGCGGAAGTTCCGGTTTGCGTGGTTCAAAACAGCCTAAACCTCCGGCTATCACCACCACTTTGGCGTGGATTTCGGTCGCATCGCTGGTGTATAAAATAAAGCTACCATCTTCCATCTGCTTCAAGCGTTCTACCCTTTCGCCCAAGGTAAAAGTAGGATTGAAAGGCCTAATTTGTTCCATCAGATTATCCACCAACTCCTGAGCCTTCACTTCCGGAAAACCGGGAATATCATAAATGGGTTTCTTGGGATATATCTCGGAAAGCTGACCGCCCACTTGGGGCAAAGCGTCTATCAGATGGCAACGCATTTTTAACAGTCCGGCTTCAAAAACACTGAACAAGCCCACAGGGCCGGCTCCAATGATGCAGATATCGGTAGTAATCATAGCTTTAATTTTACTCTTTAAAACGATACAAAGGTAATTTTGTTTGTATAAATATTATTAGTGTAGCAACTATTTTTATTTAAAGAGAAAGGTTGCTATAAATGGTGTTCAAAATACGCTTGAATTCTTCAAAATCGGCATCTGACAGGTTATGCCAAGCATGCGTGCGGATTTCGGCTACTTGAGGTTTCATAAACTCTACCTTGGCTTTTCCCTCCTCAGTAAGGTGAATAATAAAACTCCTGCGGTCGCTGGGGTGCATTTTGCGTTCTACTAATTCCTTTTTGCACAGCAAATCGATGATGCGGGTAAGCGTAGGATGATCTTTGTAGGTGAGTTCAGCAATCTCGCGCTGGTTGAGGTCATTATGATCATACAAAACCTTGAGCACTTGCCATTGATCTACCGTTACTTCAAAGCCCAGCTCATTGAACTTACGCTGCGCAAACTGCTTTACGCTACGAGCGGTTCGTTCCAACAAAAAGCTGTAGGTATTATATTTCTCGTTTTGGTTCATAGTTTGTTTTTTTAGTCGATAAATCAGGGAAACTCAAGGTGATAGTTGTTCCCTGACCTAAAGTACTTTCCAGCTGTATTCTTCCTTGAAGTCGCATTATGGCTCGTTTTACAATATATAAGCCGAGTCCGTTTCCTTTACTTGATTCGTTGGCACGCACATACATATCAAAAACCTCTTTGTGATATTCCTCCGGAATCCCCTGTCCGTTATCTTTTATGGTAATGATGAATTCTTGCGGTGTATAATCAACAGAAATAGAGCACATTGGATTGGTGGAATGCGAATAGTCAGCCACATTCTCCAAAATCATACTCAATGCAATGCGCAGAATGGAAGGATAGCTCGTCAAAAGTGGTAACTCATCTTGTGCTTGGATATGCACGTTTATGTTACCAAAGTTTCCATTCTTTTGTTGATATGCAATAATTTCAGTAATCAGGTTAGAAATAGAAAATTGGTATAGTTCTGCATCCTCAGAACCAATCTCACTTATGAACTGTAGCTTTTTCAGCATAGCATCCAAGTGGGTGGCCGTTTCCTTCACCTTATCGAAAAGCATAAGGGCCTCTGGATTTGAAACGCTTATAGTTGCTACCTCTGCGATACCCAAAAAGGTAGTAACAGGACGTCTAAAATCATGACTTGAGCGATAAAAGAAAGTATCCAATTCATGATAGGCTTGTTCTAATTCCTGGGTTCTTTTCTTCACAGTCTCCTCCAAATTATTCATGATGGTGAGTACTCGCTCATTGGCCTCCTTCAGTTCTTCCGATTGTGTCTGCATTTCCTCCTTTTGCTCATAAATATCATAATTCAACCGCTTCAGTTCTTCATTGCTTTTCTTCCTTTCTCTACTGTTTCTCGCAATTATGAGACTTAACCATATTAATATGAAGATAATCACCATCGATAAAATCAACACATTTCGCTGATTATCAATCACCTCTTCTCTAAGCACCAATTCGTTGGCGTTTTTCTCACTTTCTAATTGAAGGAGTGAAATCTCACGATCTTTATTGGCAAGGCTCAGGCTCGCCTCAATATCCCTTTGGTATTTGATTTGTTGTTCGCTGAACAGACTATCACTCAGATAACTATATTTTTTATAAAAATCTAGTGACTTCTTATAATCGCCCATCAAATCATAGGACTCGCTTAGGTATTGGTAGGTATACAATAAGGAGCGGAAAGATTTAATCCTTTTGTTAATCTCTTCTGCTTTCGCCAAGAGCATTATAGCCTCTTTGGGTTTGCCTGTTTTGTTAAGTACGTGCGCTATGCTATTGTATGAAATGGCAATTCCAGCTTCGTTTCCTAAGCTCTTTTCTATGGTCAGACTTTTCTGATGCCGTACTAAGGCTTCCTCCCAATTGGCTTCTTCTTCAAAAACAAGCGCCAAATTATACATACTTGCTGCCAAACCGGCCACATCTCCTGCCGATTCTCGTACCGCAAGTGCCTTCTCTAAGAAGTAGCGTGCCGAATCATATTGAGATTGTTGTAAATACAAGAGCCCCAAGGTATTATCTGCTTGTGCCAACCCAAGCGGCCTATTCTGAATGGTATAAAGATCTGCAGCCTTTTTATTATAATTTTTAGCCAAATAAATATTGCCTTGTTCTTTATATAAATAGGCAAATTCCAGATAAGCGTCTGCCAAAATATTGTCTAGGGAATGGAGTTGTGCGAGCTTGATAGCCTCAACTAAAAAATCTATGGCACGTTTGTAATCGGAACCTTCTAAAAAGAGATCAGCCAGCTTTACTTTTAACTCAGCAATGCCTTGAGGTACATTTTGCTTTTCATACACCTGCAGACTTTCCTGATAATACACCCTGGCACTATCAAACTTGCCCCAAGTGGTGAAAACGTCACCCAGAAGCATGTGTGCATAGGCCACAGAAATCAGCTGATTGGTAGAATCACTGAGCCTAAGCATCTTTTGCCCAATCCGAATCGCCTTTTCATATTCGCCACGCTTAGCTGCCACTTGGGCTAAGGTGAAATAACCATTGGGGTTTACTAAACTTATGCCTAGGCTATCTCTAATGGCTACCGCCCGCACGATACTTTTCTCTGCTTCTTCTAATTGATTCAGTTCATAGTAGGCCCGCGCACGAATGGAAAGCACGGAAGCCTCTTCATCGGAGGTCAATGAGAGTCTATTCTCCAAATTATCCACTACTTGCAAAGCTTTATTATGGAAACCAGCATTATTATGCAGATTGCCTTTTAGTAGGCTTACATATATTTCCTTTTCAGGTAAGGCCATTTGCCGAGCCAGTACTAAGGCGCTGTCGTAATAGGAAGCAGCATCTGAATAATTGCCCACACCGTAGGAATAAATCCCTTCATTTACGAACACCTGAAGCATGGCTTGCTTATTCCTTGTTTTTAAGGACAAAGCACGTGCACTATCGGCATACTGTTTTCCTTTTTCGTAATCGGAGTTCCATTGGGTATTGGCTAATTGAAAGAAGATATCCATGCGGAGGCTGTCCCTTTTTTCATTTTTCAATTGCTCCAATAGCGCTTTTTCTTGCCCCTTTACAGGGTTGCCAAAAAAGAGAGAGACTCCTAAGGCCAGAAAACAAATTACTTTTGGGGACATGAACATCAATTAGGTACCTAATATAGTAATAAACCTACTAAACTAGAGTAATGGATAAAAATTAAGGATTGGGGACTTTAAGGTGGACATCCTGCGGAAGGTTTGATGTGGGGTCGTTCTTGTATTGCACCCACAGCACCTGTTCATCAGCGAGTTTTATTTGCAGTAAATAATAAGGCCCCATAAACAGCGATTTTTCTACGCGCCCTTCAAAAGTATCTACACCCGGTGTCAATAGTACCTCAAACTGTTCTGGCCGATATATTTTCTCATACCAATACGAAAAGTACCCACCTAATGCAGCCACATAGGCATCTTTAGGTTGCGTATATATCTCTTGAGGACTTCCTTTTTGCACAATTTTTCCATTTTTCATCACCCACACCTTTTGTGGAATACTCAGGGCATCTTCGGCATCATGGGTTACCCATAGCACCGTGGTACCAAGTTGGTGAATATCTCTCAAGGTTTGGGAAAGAGCCTCTTTATGCAGGGCATCCAGATTAGAGAAGGGTTCGTCCAGCAAAAGTACTTTGGGCTTAGTAACCCATGCGCGCGCAATGGAAAGGCGCTGTTTTTCCCCTCCAGAAAGTGTTTCTATTTTACGCTCTTTGAGGCGTTCCAGTCGGCATAGCTGAAGTGCCTGACGTGTGCGCTGCTGAATAAGTTTATCGGGAATGCCTCGCCCGCGGAGCATCTGGCGAATATTGAGCTCCACCGTGGTAGCATGCGCTAGTTTAAAATCTTGATGTACCAAAGCAATAGCTTCATGCCCAGCGATTAGTTTTTCCTGAGGACCGGCCAAGGGCTTTCCTTCAAAATCAATTGTCCCTTCAGTAAGCTGCTCTAGCCCAGCCAAAAGACGCAACAGGGTAGATTTCCCCGCGCCACTTTGCCCCAAGATGCTGATCATCTCTCCGGCTTCTATCCGAAGGCTTACAGGCCCGAGGGCGGGTTTGCTACCTGAGGAATACGTTTTACTGACTTTATGGAGGACAAACTGAATAGACATGCTGCAAAAGTACGGTTCCCGAAGCGATTATCGTATCGGTATAATAAATAAAGGAGACCTTGAGGTCTCCTTTGTGTGTTTCGCTTAAATGGCGTCCGATAAACTGGTGAAGGTGAAATCCCTGATTTTAAGGGGAGGCACCAAATTTCCGTTTACGCGCTCGGGTTTACCCATCTGCTCCAGGTTATTAAGCATAATGATAGGGCTTTCGTTGAAGCGGAAGTTTTTCACCGGATAGGCGATTTTTCCATTTTCGATATAGAAAGTCCCGTCACGGGTAAGTCCGGTATAAAGCAATGTCTGAGGATCAACAGAACGAATGTACCAAAGACGGGTAACCAAAATTCCTTTTTTGGTATCGCGAATCATTTCCTGCAAGCTGGCATTGCCGCCTTCCATGATAAATCCGCCCGGGAAAGGAACCGGATCTACCCCTTTCTGTGAAGCCCAGTAGCGGTCGTACACCAAGTTTTTCACTACGCCCTTTTCAAACCAAGTTACTTTTTTGATTGGCAAGCCATCACCCGACCATGTACTGGAAGGCATATCAGGATGCAATGGATCGCTGTAAATATTTACGCGCTCATCTACCAGTTTTTCGCCTAGCTTGGTGCCTCCTCCGGCTTTAGATAAAAAGCTTCTTCCTTCATCGGCTGAGCGGGCATTCATGCTGAAAAACATGTTGCTAAGCAAATCTACTCCAGCCGCAGGTTCCAGAATCACGGTATATTTACCCGGCTCTATCGCCTTGGCTTCACGCGACATTAGGGCTTTTTCGATAGCCACTTGAGAGGCCGATGCCGTATCGAGCTTGCTCACATCGTTTACATCGCGGGTAACCCAACCTGAGCCGGTGCCATCGTTACTTCGCATGGTTACGGTAAAATCTACCGATGAGCTTTTGTTATAAGCAAAAAGTCCTTTGGAGTTCATCATGGCCGAAAAGCCTGCGGCATGCTCCAAGAAGCCTGCTGCCGTAATATCCTTAGCACTGGCCGGATCGATACTGGTTTGAGCCACTTTGGCGCGGTATTCGGGAGTAATATTGGCGGTGCTTTCAAAAAACTCCTTGCCTTCATCATAGGTTTGCGGGCCGAGGGGTTCCATAAATTCAGGATTCTCAGGAGCCAATTGAGCCATTTCTTCGGATCTGCGAACTACCTTTTCGATAGAGGCATCGTCAAATTCATTGATAGTGGAAGTGGCTACGCGCTTGCCATAGGCCGATTGCACTACTAGCGTGGTATTATTCTCTTCCCCGCTGGTAGACACCGTATTACGAGCATAGCGGATATTACCGCCCTGATTGCCAAATAAATTCGCTTCAAAACTGTCCGCCTTGGAAAAGCTCTTGACTTTGTCCAGAATCTGGCGGGCTTGTTCTTTTGTTAATATTGCCATAGTTCAAATGCTTACTAGATGATTAAATATTACGGCCTGTATTGATCACATTCACCCCATTGAAACGGGTGGTGGCACTACCGTGCGAAACCGCACTTACCTGAGAAGGCTGGCCTTTGCCATCGAAGAACGAGCCAAATAAGCGGTAATCGCTTTGGTCGCAAATTTTCACGCAGCTGTTCCAGAACTCTTGGGTGTTCGACTGATAGGCCACGTCATTGAGCATACCGGTGATTTTACCGTTTTTCACTTCGTAGAACAGCGTACCGCCAAACTGGAAGTTATAGCGCTGTTGATCGATGGAATAGGAACCACGTCCTACGATATAGATTCCGTTTTCCACATCTTTAATCATATCCATTGCCGAATACTTTTCTTTGCCCGGAGCTAAAGATACGTTTGGCATGCGCTGAAACTGTACATCATTCCAACTTTGGGCATAGCAGCAACCGTGTGATTCGGTTTCGTCAATGATCTTGGCTTGATCGCGGATAGCTTGGTAATTCACCAAAACGCCATCCTTAATCAAATCCCAGCGCTTGGTTTTCACGCCTTCGTCATCAAAGCCCACAGCACCCAATGAACCTTCCTGGGTTTTATCTGCAAAGATGTTTACAATGTCACTACCGTATTTGAAATTCTTAGTCTTCCATTTGTCCAAGGTAGCAAAGCTGGTTCCGGCATAGTTGGCCTCATAGCCCAGTACCCTATCCAGCTCTAGTGGGTGACCCACCGATTCGTGGATAGTAAGTCCTAGGTGATTAGGATCCAAAATCAAATCATATTTACCCGGCTCTACCGACTTGGCTGTAAGCATTTCCTTAGCTTGAAGGGCAGCAACCGTAGCATCTTCTACGATATCATAATGATTGGTATAGGCAATCAATCCACCGGGCGACTGCAACTTGCTGGAGGCGCGGCCATCCATGTATTCAAAGCCCATACCCATAGGAGCACTTAGCGCTTGGCGGGTTTTGAATTTTCCGGCAGTAGGGTCAATCACCGTTACGGTAAAGGTAGGCCAAATGCGATGGATATCTTGGTCGATGTACGAACCTTCGGTACTAGCAAAATATTTCTGCTCGTTCACCATAAAAAGAGCCGTATTGATATAGTTGGCTCCGTTTTTCATGGCTTCTGAATTAGCATTCAAGAGCATGTCTACCTTTTCAGAAATAGGTACTTCCATGGCATTACGCTCAATGGGCGTTTTCCAGCTCACATCGCCATAGCCTTTGACAGGCACTAGGTCGACAGGTTCTTTTTGGATTTTGGCATTGGCTTTAGCAATGGCCACAGCCGTGAGTGTGGCTTTTTGAATGCCCTCGGTGCTCACATCATTGGTAGAGGCAAAGCCCCAAGTACCATTGGCGATTACGCGGATTCCGACACCGAATGACTCGGTATTGGTTGTGTTTTGCACTTTATTTTCACGGGTGAAAATAAACTGGTTGAGGTAGCGACCAATGCGCACATCGGCATAAGAGGCTCCGTTGGAGCGAGCGGTATTGAGGGCTACATCGGCAAGGACCTTTTTCTGCGCCACGTCCAAAGGATTCGCCAAAAGCATTTCCGGATGGATGTCATTGCCCAGCAAAGGAACCGAGAGCATCATTGCACCTGTGCCTAATCCGGCCAAATGAATAAATTCTCTTCTTTTCATAGGTTTGTAATTAACGTAAAGAGGGGTTTGCCCTTTGTAAAATTTTAGTTTAGGTCAAGCGGAACTATTTTGCCCCAGATGAGTAAATAAGTCTACTTAATTTTGTCTGTAAAATCAAAATTTATTGTGTGAGTGGCGCAACGAACCTATGGAGGGAGAAAAAAAAGCCATGCGTAAAATTATCCACATCGATATGGATGCCTTCTTCGCCAGCGTGGAGCAGCGCGACAATCCGGAACTACGTGGCAAACCCGTGGCGGTAGGTGGCAATAAGCAAAGAGGTGTGGTAGCAGCTGCCAGCTACGAGGCGCGTGCTTTTGGGGTATTTTCGGCTATGCCTTCGGTAACTGCGGCTCGCAAATGCCCCGATTTGATTTTTGTACGCCCCCGCTTTGAAGTATACAAAGAAGTAAGCAGACAAATCCATCAGATTTTTGAAGAATACACCGACCTGATAGAACCGCTTTCGCTGGACGAAGCCTATCTGGATGTAACCGAAAACAAAAAAGGTATGCCCTATGCCAAGGACATTGCCCTGGAGATTAAAGAAAAGATTTTTCAGAAAACCCGGCTCACCGCATCCGCAGGCATTTCTTATAATAAGTTTCTGGCCAAGACTGCCTCAGACGTAAAAAAGCCCAATGGCTTGTACATTATTTATCCACATAAAGCAGAGGCCTTTCTAGAACAATTGCCAGTGAAGAAATTCTACGGCATCGGCAAAGTAACCGCTGAAAAGTTAAATGGTATGGGGATTTTCACCGGAAAAGACCTCAAGAGCTATTCGAGGGAGCATTTGCACCGCTGGTTTGGGAAGTCGGGGGAGTTTTACTACCGCATAGTACGCGGAGAAGACGAGCGCCAAGTGCATGCCCACCGCACCCGCAAGTCGATAGGGGCCGAAAGAACCTATGCGGAGAATATTGAAACCAAAGAAGCGGTGTACGAAGCCTTAGTACCTCTGGCCCAAGAAGTAAGCCGAAGGACGCAAAAATCTCGGCTGAAAGGAAAAACCCTCACTTTGAAAATCAAATTTCATGATTTTGAGATAGCAAGCCGCAGCAAAACTTTTGTGCAGGCTTTTGACGATGAAGCGGGCATTTTACTGGGTGCCAAAGAACTCGCTCAGCAGATTCCTCGGCAGCCATTTAGCATCCGTTTGCTGGGCCTATCCTTACACAACCTAAGTGATGAAGCACAGGAAGGGCAATTACGACTGGAGCTTACTTAGCCTCTCAGCTTGTCGAGTAAGTAGCTGAGCATCATGGCTTCATCGGGCGAAAGCTTGGCCAGATGGTTTTCCGTTTTGTCCATTTTCTCATCAATCTCACCCAATATCAGCATCCCTTTGTCAGTTAGGCTGATTTCTACTTGGCGTCTGTCATTCTCGCACACTGCACGCATGATCAGTTCTTGTTTGAGCAATTTATCTACCAAGCGCGAAGCATTAGAGCTTTTATCGAGCATTCGTGCTTGTATCATGGTAACAGACACAGGCTTAGGATGCTGCCCACGTAAAATACGCATTACATTATATTGTTGAGGAGAAATCGAATAAGGTTTAAGTAGGGCATTGTTTTTCCCGTTGATCCAACTGGCCGTAAACAATACATTGAGAGCTGCCTTGTGATAGGGGCTCTTGAATTTCTTCTGCTTAATTTCCTCTTCTATTCTCATGCCTTTGGTAGATTAGATGTACATACATCAAAGTGGTAAATTAGGAAAATAGTTTCACTCTTTTCCTAAAGAAACCAAATTTGTAAACAATTTTAAAGCCCCCGGGACTCCGGCTGGCAATTGGCGAAAAAAAGAGTAACCTGTATATACATAGAATCCCTTTCCGTATTGAGCCACTAATAAACCGCCCTCTCTATCGGGTTCGGAAGGATCGTGGCTGCTGAGAATGGGCGTAAAGGAATCATCCCAGCTGGAAGGAAAATACAAGCCTCGCTCCTGCACCCATCCCTCAAAATCGGCTTCGGAGATAGCATTGGGATAGTTCAGCACCGGATGCTTAGGGGCTAAGAACTTAACGGGGGCGCTTTCTACCGTTACGCGGTCGCGGCTAATTTTTAAAGCGTAGGGAGAAAGTTCAGGAGTAACCAAACCAAAACTGGTATTGTACTGCACCACCATAGTACCGCCTTGCTGCACATAGGCCAGTAAGTCCTTTTGATAAAATGCCAAGGCATCTACCGTGTTGTAGGCCCTTACGCCAACTACCAGCGCATCATACTCGCTTAAATTATACGCAGTGAAACGACTCATATCCAATAGTTCTACCTCATAGCCCATTTGTTGCAAACTAGCTGGCACCTCATCGCCAGCACCCATGATATAGCCGATACGCTGACCGCGCTTTTGGAGATTTACTTTTACCAACTCAGCCACAGCCTCAGGAAACACGGTTTGCACTGGAATGTGCTCATAATCAATTTCCTTAATCGTTTGCATGTACATTTTGCCTTGGTAAGACGCCTTGGCAATTAATTGCCCTTTTGATTCGCCCGCAGGCGGTGTTAGGGTAAAGCGAAAAGCTTTCTCTTCCCCTTGCTTGCTTAATGCATAAGTATAGCTTGCCGGACTAAATTGCCAACCTTCCGGCACGGAAAGCAATACGTCCCCGCTTACTTTGTCTTTTCCTGCCTTCACGAGTACTTCTACTTCTTTAGGCGAATTATCGGGAAAAATGAGCATGCCTTCCGCTACGCGGGTAGCTACCGGAGGTACTACCACCAAAGGCTTATATACCTCGCCTTTCACCGGATCAGTGGTTTTGAACACAAGAGGAATTTCCAATGGTATGGACATGCCTTCTATTTCCACTACCACCTCGGCCATCAAGGCGGGACGGTTCTCTGCTTGCCCTATCAGGTGTGGTTGAAGCACGGCATACATACCCAAGCTTCCTTTGTTTTGTAGCCAATAAGGCTGAGAAATAGACCGGTTATCCGCAATTTTAATCCTCATTTTCTCTACGAGGGGCTTCTCAGCCTTCAAGACTTGGCCTTTTGCTTTCGTCCATTCTTGCCCATTGAGTTCGGCTTTAAGCACCCGAACAGATGACACACTTCTATTTATCAACTCCAATTGTACTTGCAAAGAATCGCCCGGAGCCACTTGGTACTGTGCAGCGGATACTTCGGCATATAGTCCGAGGCATTGACTCATCAGCCGTTCGATTTCCTTTTGCTTTTGTACTTTCCAAACCGAAGGCTGCCAAGCTTGGGTAGTTTTGTAGGCTTCCTTCAACATGGGCAAAATCGCACTAGGATTTTGGGGATTAAATCCCTTAATCGCTTTATCAATAAAGGCCTGATAGCGCTTCGCCATAGGATGCTGGGCATTATCCGACAATCCGGCAAAAAGCGCATTATTATCCTGATTCGGCATAAGGGCTTTCAAATATTCCATAGCCTCTCCCCGACTGCCTGAGCTGCCAAAGCCTTGGCTTTTGTGCATGCTGCGGCTGCGGGCAGCTGTTTCGCCATAGGACTCACCCAAAAGTGGATTGAATTGCCCCACGTTTATCGGCAATAAGTCTTGTGTGTATTGATTGAAATCCTCCTCGGTACGGAAAAAGAATCGGCTGGTATTCCAATACGCCTTTGCTACCCTCCAAACACCTAATTCCGACACTTGCTCCGGAAAACGGGAAGCATCAGCCGCAGCTTCTATGGCTTCCAAGGCCAACATGGCTGATGCGGTGTGATGGCCGTGGGTTTCACTAGGCTCAGGATTGAAGCGGGTAATGATAATATCGGGTTGGAGTTGGCGTATCACACGCACCATGTCGCTAAGCACTTTTTCTTTGTCCCAGATGGTGAAAGTTTCTTCGGGCGATTTAGAAAAGCCAAAGTCATTGGCCGTACTAAAATACTGTTCGCCACCATCTACCCTGCGCGCTGCCAAAAGCTCTTGGGTACGGATTATGCCCAGTTCTTCCCTGATTTCAGGTCCGATAAGATTTTGGCCACCATCGCCCCGGGTAAGGCTCAAATAGGCCGTGCGGGTGTGTTGTTCTTTAGAAAGCCAGGCTATGAGGCGTGTATTTTCATCATCGGGATGAGCCGCCACATACAGCACCGTGCGGAAGGTTTTGGCCTTATGCAAAGCCTGTAGAATCTCACTACTGTTAAACTGCTTGGGTTGTTGGGCAAATAGCTCAAGAGAGAGCAAGCCAATAAGGGTAAACAAGAAAATGCGCATAGCCAAAAATTTTTCCAAAAATGGAAGAATTCCCGACAGCACCCAATTTTTTTTACATTAGTGGAGAGCCTTTTGAATAGGTAATTCCTTTTTCAATGAACAAGGTTTGAAAAAGAGAAATAATACCATTCCTTTTTAAGGAATCACCTTCCTCCAAAACAAAAAAAGCGGCCAAATCTTTCGATTTGCCGCTTTTTCGTGATTCCATCAGGATTCGAACCTGAGACCTACTGCTTAGAAGGCAGTTGCTCTATCCAGCTGAGCTATGGAACCGTTTTCTTTTGGTCTTTAAGACCTCCTGAATTTTGGAATGCAAAGTAAAGGAAACATTCGCGTATTAGCAACTGTAGCCCTGAAAAAATGCCTAAAAAATCCACATAAAAATGCTTAATCCGGTAGCTCTATCGGAAACTCTAGTACAAATTCGGTCTGATGCTCATGCGGGATAAAAGTCAATTTTCCGCCAATCTTGCGCATTGCTTCCCGCGCGGTATATAGCCCCAATCCAGCTCCCGAAGACTTTTCGGTTCCTCTGAAAAACATCTCAAACAAGCGCCTTTGTACCTCTGCACTAATGCCCATACCATTATCTATCAGATGCAGGTATATGGTTTGCCCTCTTCGCTCGGCTGCAAGCGATACACGCGCATCGGTGCTATTGCTGTATTGTAGCGCGTTTTCAAAGGTATGGTTGAGGGCGATTTTCAATAGGTCCAGATCCGTTTTTAGCTCAGGCACATCTTGAGCGATATCATAGAGCACATGAATGCCTCTTTGCTGAATGGTATTCTTATGTAATTCAATGGTTTGCCTAATTAAATCCTCAAGAACAATATGCTGGCGACTAGGAACCGAATTCTTAATATTATAAAACGTAATTAGCTTTTGTAATACCTTAATGGTGCTATCGGCCTCGTTTTCCAGCATCTTAATATACCCCAAAGCAGTATCATCTTTCACATCCAGCATGGCCACTTGGAATAGACCTTTCAGGCGCATCATAGGCCCTTTGATATCGTGTGAGGATTTGTAAATAAATGTATCCAGTTCATTTTTCAATACCAAAAGATCTTGGTAAGCCCTGCGTAGCTCTTCCGTCCGTTGCCCTACTTTTTCTTCCAGATTGGCATTGATATTTTTCAATTCCTCGTATTGTCCGGCTATGATTTCCTGTGCCTTGCGCAATTCTTCATTTTTATGCAAAATATCTTCTTTCTGCGCCTCAATCTCTTCTTTTTGGCTTTCTAAAAGATGATTCTTTTCTAATATATCCTGATTCTGCTTGCGCACCTCAGCCGTGCGGTCGCTTACCATTTGTTCCAGCCGCTCGTTTTGACTTTTCAAGTTACGGGCGTAGGCATTCATAAAAAGGTAAATCAACAAACTCCCTGTAAGCATGTAAATTACATAGGCCATAATGGTGCGGTACCAAGGAGGCAGCACCTCAAAGCGGAAAGTTTGTATGGTACTGATCTGATGATACTGATTGCGCGCCCGCACATGTAGGGTGTAAGTCCCCTCGGGGAGATTGGTGTATTCTTTACTGGCATTGGTAGTCCACTGATTCCAGTTTTGGTCAAAGCCTTCGAGGTAAAACTGATATTTATTGCTATTGGGCACTTTGAAGTCCATGCTACTAAAATGGAAGCGAAGACTGTTGTGCTGAAAATCAAATACAAACTTTTGTTCACTGGGCTGGTTGATGGTGGTGCGGCCGCTCTCGTCTATAAAAATACCATGATAGATAATCGAGTCGTTGCTCATAAACTCCACTGAGCGGAGCAGTACATGGAACTCTGGCTGTTGCTCCTTGCTAGGGTTATAATGAATGATACCATCGGAAGTGGCCAGGTAAATATTTTCCTCGTCAATGGTGAGGAAATCGCGCACTTTGTACGAACTAATTTTATGAAAAGGGTCTATCTTCACCCCATACTTCCCGTTTTTGTCTTTAAACGCATAACCTACAGCCGATACACTTTCCTTATCCACTTTACGGTTCATAATAAACCAGATATTTTGATACTGATCTTCTTTCAACCATTCGATTTCGTGCGGCTCACCCGGAAAAAGTAAGCGATTCCACTGGGTATCGGGCTGAAAGCGCTCGGTTTCATAATCAAATCGGTACAAGCCGTTTTCCGTACCAAACACTACCTTGCCGCCAATTTTGAATGCTTTAATCTTAAAATTACTTGGCAAACCGTATTCCTGATTGAACAATTTAATTTCAGGCTGCTGGTCAATCCCTGCGGAGAAATCGATACGATATACCCCACGAATGGGACTATCCGCCCAAATATATCCTTTCTCATCCTCCACAAAATAGTAATAGGCATCGGCAAAAGGCGTAATATTTTTATAGACCTCCCAAGTTCCTTGCTGTTTACGCAGCAAAAAGAGCCCCTCTGAGGTATTGGCAATCATATATCCCGGATAGTTGCTCAGGGGAACGTAAAACCACACCCTCCCTTTAAAACCCAAAGAGGAAGCTTTTCCGTTCTCATTGATTTTTATCATGCCCGCATTGGCAGCTATCAGCAAATCCGACTCATCGGTATAGCTGTACCAGCTTTGCCCTTGGGCATTGGGCACTGGCTCAAACTTACTTTGAGCCAAAGAATATTTGTTACTGGTCGACCAAGGTTTACGAAAAACACCTACCGAACCTACGCCATACAGGTAGTTTTGATGCAGATTGAGATTATAAAATTGCCCCTCCACATTTGATTCAATACCAAAATGCGTAAAGGGGGAATTGATTTCGATCAGGCTTATCCCATTGTTGAGCGCCAACCAAATATCACCCGTCAACTTATCCGAGCAAATAGCCCAAACCGACTCGTCTTGCAGGCCTTTTTTCCGGTCGATGTGCTGCAAAAGATGTCCTTCTTGATCCATCAGCAAAAAACCGGAAGTACGTCCGCCCAATGCATAGCTACCGTTGGCCAAAGGGATTCCGTACACATTTTGATTCAGGATGAGTGGGTCAATCTCGGTTTCAAACTTAAAAAGGCTGCGGTTGATATACTTATACACCCCTCGAGTGCTCACTAATAGCAAGGTATCTCCCTTATGGGGAAGAAAAGTATTGACCGTTTCGTTGGCCAGTGAAGCCGTTTCAGGAAGAAAAGCAAGACTATCGCCCTGCAATTGAAAAATCCCTTTGCCACTTTGCCAGATGAGATATTTCCCATTTACATAGCCCGATCGATGATTGGAGTTGGACAAGGAAATCGCCTTTATGGTATCTTTTTGATAAATAAACACATAGGAGGTAGACCTAAAAATGATTTGATCGCCCACCGTATTGATATTCCAGACATCATTGAACCGATAAAAAGCGGAATCCAACTTGGGCAGCAGCGAGTGATAGCTAAGCTCCCCCGTTTGCAGATTAGGCTCTAAATAGCCGAAATCGCCTTGGGCTCCTACATAGAGCCTGCCCTTTTCATCGAGCATTAAGGAATGCACCTCCGATTTATTCTTTACCGGAATCAGACGCCAGCTAATACCATCATATTCGAGCACGCCATTGTTATTGCCGAAGTAAAGTACCCCGCGGGTGTCTTGTACCACGGCAAAATTTTGCGTGCCTTGCTTATAGGAATTAGAGCTATAATTGGTGATAAACGGAACACCCGCATTGGGCTGGGCGTGCCCTACGGGAAACTGGCAAAAAAAAGCCAGAAGGAGTGCGGTGGATAGTAAATACGTTTTCAATTAGGGGTAGTTTGTAGTAATTTATGGCATAAGCCGCATACTACCAACAAATGTTTGGCAATTTTAGCTCAATACCGAGCTTTTGAATTTTGACTCTCCATAATAAGCCACCAAAAATTCTGACTGAAAGTCCATAAAAAAGCCAAGCGTATAAGGCTTGGCTCCATGAGAAACGGAAGGAAAAACTATTCCAAGGCTTTATTATGCTCTGACATAAATGAGAAATCGATATCGGGATAATGGCGAATCATGATATCCAACATACCTTTGGTTTCGGCCAAATAAACCGGCAGGCCGTCTTTATCATAGGCTATGTGATTTCCTTTTTGGCGAAGGAAGTTTTCAAACTCTGTTTTGTTCTCAGAGGTAATCCAGCAGGCTTTGTAGAGCGGCATGGCATGGAAAGTACAAGAAGCACCATACTCATGCTGCAAGCGGTATTTAATTACATCAAACTGAAGTTCGCCCACCGTACCAATGATTTTACGATTACCCGGCTGCTTGGTGAATAGCTGGGCCACACCTTCATCGGTAAGCTGATTGATGCCTTTTTCGAGTTGCTTGCTTTTCATGGGATCAGCATTCACCACCTCACGGAATATCTCGGGACTAAAACTCGGAATACCCTGATACATAAAGCTTTCCCCTTCGGTAAGGGTATCGCCAATTTTGAAGTTTCCGGTATCGTACAAGCCAATTACATCTCCGGGATAGGCCGAATCGATAATGGATTTTTCTTGGGCCATAAAGCTGGTAGGATTGGTAAAGCGGAAAGTCCGCCCCAAGCGCACATGCTGGTAAAACTTATTGCGCTCAAATACACCCGAACAAATGCGCAAAAAGGCAATTCTATCGCGGTGCTTAGGGTCGAGGTTGGCGTGGATTTTAAATACAAAGCCCGAAAAAGCATTTTCCTCAGGACTTACCATGCGCTCACTGGTTTTGCGGGGCAATGGCGAGGGAGCAATCTCCAAGAAAGTATCCAGAATTTCTTGCACCCCAAAGTTGTTCAAAGCACTACCAAAAAACACAGGTGCTACTTCCCCCTTACGATAGGCCTCTTTGTTAAAAGTATCATATACGCCTTCTACCAGTTCTACATCTTCGCGGATTTTAGCTGCATCGCGCCCCAAGATGCTATCGACCTGTGGGTCTTGCAAATCGCTGATGCTCACAATATCGCGCTCGATACTGGTTTTGTTGGCATTGAATAGGTTCAGATTATTACGATAAATATTATACACGCCCTTGAAATCGGGGCCTCCATTAATCGGCCAGCTCAATGGGCGCACGCGGATATTGAGTTTCTCCTCTAGCTCGTCCATCAAATCGAAAGGATCTTTGCCCGGACGATCCATTTTATTCACAAACACAATCACGGGCGTATTGCGCATGCGACACACACCCATCAGGCGCTCAGTTTGCTCCTCTACCCCTTTCACACAATCTACCACCAAGATTACACTATCCACGGCTGTAAGCGTACGATAGGTATCTTCAGCAAAGTCTTTGTGACCGGGGGTATCCAAGAGGTTGATTTTTACACCATTGTATTCAAAACCCATCACCGAAGTGGCCACTGAAATCCCTCTTTGCTTTTCAATTTCCATGAAATCGGAGGTGGCGGTTTTCTTGATTTTATTGTTTTTTACCGCTCCGGCCGTTTGAATAGCCCCACCAAAAAGTAGGAATTTCTCGGTGAGGGTAGTTTTCCCGGCATCGGGGTGACTGATAATGGCAAAGGTTCTCCTTTTTTGAATTTCTGATTGTGATACCATCCCGCGTGTTTCCGTTTAGGTTATGAGGGTGCAAAAGTATTAATAAATCAGGAGAATTGAACTTATATCCCAAACAAAGCGGCCTTTATCTTAAGCGGAGTGCTTGGGAATGATAAAAGTAAAGCGGCTGCCTTTACCCAATTGGCTCTGAATGCTCAGCTGACCCTCGTTGTGGTTTAGAAAATCCTTACACAGCGTAATGCCCAAGCCCGAGCCTTTTTCTTGGTTAGTGCCCCATTCGGTCACCATTTTGTTTTGATTGATCTTCTCCAGCACCTCCTCGCTAATTCCCAGTCCATTATCGATAACGGACAGGCCTACTTCATTGAAGGTGTCAAAACTTTCCAAGGTAATGCTTCCGCCCATGGGGGTAAATTTCAGGGCATTAGAAATCAAGTTGCGCACCACCAAATCTATCATATTGGTATCCGCAAGACCTTTTTCCTGAGCTTCAAGGTGGGTAATGATTTGTATATTTTTTTGATGGGCCGTTTCCTCAAAAAGCTCTTTATTACGCAAGGCCAATGCATTGAGATCTACGGCCTCTTTTTTCACCACCATTTGGTTCATTTGGGCTTTGCTCCATTGCAATAGGTTTTCCAAAAGCTGTCGGTTGTAACCTACGGTAGCATCCAAATTTTTCACTAATGCTTTAAATTCCTCCTGACTGATTATCTGATTGTTCAGGGTATCGACCAAGCTAAACAAGGAATTGAGCGGAGCGCGCAAATCGTGGGCAATAATGCTAAAGAGTTTGTCTTTGGTATGATTAAGCTCATTGAGGGTATGCTCGGCCTGCTTCAGGCGCGATACATCCGTCACAAAAACAGTAAGAAATTCCACCTCATGGGTGTTAGGGGAAAAAATAGGGGCGTATTTTCCATACGAATACACTTTTTGCCCTTTGGGGAATACGGTCTCATGCTCAAATTCTACCGTTTCTCCGGCCAGCCCACGCTTCACTAAAGGTACATGAATTTCCACAATGGAAGGAGGCAATACCTGCGTAAAATGCTTACCGATAATTTGACTACGCGGTACGCCAAAAGCCTCTTCATACATGCGGTTGGCAATGCGGTAATTCCCCTCAGGGTCGAGCATCGCTATAAAAAGGGGTACATGGTCAATGGCTCCACTTAAAATGCGTTCGGAGTTTTCAATAATGTGATTTTTATCCAGGAGTTCCTCATTTTGCTTGTGCAAATCGGTCACCAGATTGCTCAGTTGCTGCTGGGTAATGAGCAACTCTTGTTTGAAAAAGGTTGCCAAACCATAAATGGAAAAAATAACGATATAAAAATTGATCAGCGATAGCGTAAACGACATCCCCTCATGAGGCAGAAAAAGAAATTTATAGTACAATAAAATGGGAATCCCTACAAGTCCTATGGCGGTAAGCGGCCAAGCCTTTCTGCCTTCAAAAAGCAGAATCACCAATAGAAAATACATGATAATGATCCATTCGGAGCCATTGTTTCTTCCGGCTCTAAACACCCAGTAGTGCGCAAAAATAAGGTAGATAAGAACCCCCAGCACCAGAAAGTACTTGGCTAGTACAAAACGCCTTTTGCTCTGCAAATACAAAGCAGGCACCAAAGCTACAGCTATGAAAATGGAGTTAAAAATCAGCATGCGGTACAAACCCGAAAAGGCATTGGTAAGCAAGAAAACACCTGCTATGCCTATCAAAATTAAAATAGTACCATTCACCGTGCGAATTTGACGGTTTTCTAGCGCGCTGCTCTCAGGCAAGGTGCCTAATTGAATAATTGTGCGAAGAAGATTCTGTACCAAGCAGTATAAGTAAAATAGTGCACAAGCACAGCTGGATGAAAAGTAAAGATAGATAGTTGTGGTATATTTTCCATTGAAACCTTCCATCAATTACATTTGGTTATAGAAGATATGGAATTTGCCATTGTAGATATTGAAACCACCGGAGGTTATGCCGAACGCAACCGCATTGTGGAAATCGCCATCCGCGTGCATGATGGCGAGCGGGTAATTGACCAGTTCGACAGCCTCATCAACCCGCAACGGGCTATTCACCCTTCGGTGAGCGCCATTCACGGCATTACCGACCGCATGGTGGCCGAGGCGCCCAAGTTTCATGAAATCGCCAAGGAAATCTACCAAATGCTGCAAGGGCGCGTATTTGTGGCCCATAGTGTTAATTTTGATTACTCCTTTCTAAAAACCGAGTTTGAAAGCCTGGGCGCACAGTTTTCCTTCAAAAAACTATGCACCGTGCGCCTAAGCCGAAAGCTATTTCCGGGCCTTCCCTCCTACAGTTTGGGCAACCTGTGCCAAAGCCTGGGCATACCACTCAGCGACCGCCACCGGGCCGGAGGCGATGTGGATGCTACGGCCATTCTTTTTTCCCGTTTGGTAGAAGTCGACTCCCAGGGTTTTATCCAGCAGAGCATTAAGAAAAACGCCATGGAGCACTTTCTGCCTTCTCATTTGTCGAAAGAAACCTTTGAAAAGCTCCCCGAAGTGCCGGGCGTATACTATTTCCAGAATACCCATGCTCAGACTATCTACGTGGGTAAAGCCATTAACTTAAAAAAACGCATTTACAGCCATTTTACCGGAAGCGGACAGGCTCATGTAAAACAGCGCTTTAAGCAAGAAATAGCCGATGTAAAATTCACCGAAACGGGCAACGAACTGGTAGCCCTGCTACATGAGGCTTCGGAAATCAAGCGCCTAAAACCCACTTATAACCGCGCCTTGAAAATGAAAATCCCCTTGGCGGGCATTTACCAGTATGAAGACGGACAAGGCTATATCCGCTTGGCGGTGGCACGCATCAAAAAGGGTGAAAAACCGATCCATATGGTGAAAAACGAACAGCATGGTCGTGCCCTTCTCGAAGATTTTAAAGACAAATACCAACTTTGCCGCAAACTCCTTGGCATACACAAAACATCCGGCCCCTGCTTTGACCACCGCTTAGGCGACTGCCAAGGCGCTTGTTGTCAGCAAGAATCAGCCGATGTCTATAACTTAAGGGTACAGCAAGCGCTGGACACCTTAAAAGAAAACGAAGAAGATTACCTCTTAATTGAAGAAGGACGCCATGCCGAAGAAAAGGCTTTTGTATGGGTAGAAAAAGGCAAACTCAAAGCCTGGGGTTTTCTGAACAAGGAAAGCCTTATCGATGCGCCATCCATTGAAAACTTGGAAGCTGTAGCACAAGCACTTGAACATGACATGGACACCTATCGGATTGTTCGACAATATGTAAAGGCTCGTCCACAAATCGATTTGATTAAACTATAAACTTGGGGTTTTAGGGGAAACAATTGTATTTATTTGTAATTTCTGGTAATGAAATAATACAATTTTATTTCCAACAAAAAACCTATACCCCTATGAAAAAACCCCTAACCCTATTTTTGTTATTAGCAGGCTCTTTCTATGCTTTGGCACAAGAAACCGATGCCTCCGATGACAGTTTTTATGATATGAGTCTGGAGGCTTTGATGGAAATACCCGTTTCCGTGGCTTCCAAAACCGAGCTTAGCCAGCGCGAATCCCCCGGGATTATCAGTGTGATTACTGATTCGGAAATCCGAAATATGGGCGCCCGCGATTTGATGGATTTGCTCAATATGATTCCGGGTATACAGCTGGCCTCCGATGTACAAGGCAATGTAGGGATAGGCATACGAGGCAATTGGGCCTTTGAAGGAAAAGTATTGGTACTGCTCGATGGGCAGGAAATCAACGAAACCCTCTACTCCTCCGTTACTTTTGGCAACCGGTTCGACATCCACAGCATTCAGAAAATTGAAATTATCCGTGGACCGGGCTCCAGCATTTATGGGGGCTATGCCGAGCTGGGCGTGATTAATATTATTACCAAATCGGGTGAACAGCGAAAAGGTGCCTCGGTGCAAACTAGTCTGGGGCATACGCTCGATAATATGTCCCGCACCAATTTCAGCTTGGGCTTAGGCGACAAGAAGGAAAAATTTGAATACAGCCTGAGTGCCTTCCTAGGCTCCTCCTTCCGTTCGGAAGAAAACTACGTAGATGAATTGGGCGTAGCCAGCCCCTTGACTAACAACACCTTAGACACTCGCTCCGTAAACCTTGGTATTAAGGCAGGTGGCCTATCCGTTCGTGCCATTTATGAAAGTTATTTGACGGAATCGGTAGACTGGTTTGGGGAAACGATTAACCCAAGTACTCCCGTGGATTTTACTACTTTATGGACCGATGTTCAGTATAAGGCAGTAGTAAACGACAAGCTTACTATTACGCCCAGAATCTCCTTTAAAAACCAGAAACCTTGGGAAACTATCTATGACGCTGACGAAACAATTCCTTATAAGGTGACCGCAAATCGGGTTTCGGGTAGCATTACCGCCAATTATAATCCGGTAGATTTTATGCAGATTGTGGCTGGTGTCGACAGTTATTTCGATCAGGCAGAATACACCGGAAACGATACGGAGCCCTATTTTACCACAGGAGAAAATTCAGTTGGGTATAATAACATAGCGGGTTTTCTGCAAGCACGAATCATTAATCCCGTGGCCAACCTTACCCTAGGTTTCCGTTACGATCAGCACAATGAATTCGGTGGGGCCTTTAGCCCACGCATAGGTTTGACGCGTGCCTTTGATAAACTACATTTCAAATTACTCTATAGCCGCGCCTTCCGCGCCCCAGCCATCGAAAATATCAATTTTGCCTATTTGGGTGAAATGTCACCCGAAAGAACGGGCGTATTGGAGTTTGAGGCTGGTTACCGCTTGGGCAAAAACATGGTGCTTACCGCCAATATATTCGATATCACGATGGATGACCCGATTGTATACTTCGTGGATGATGCCGGAGAGGAAGGCTATCGCAACTTCTCCAAAGGTGGCTCCCGTGGCTTTGATTTAGAATACCGTATTAAGCAAACCTGGGGTTATGTAACCTTAAATTATAGCTTTTACTCAGCCGATGGTAAAAACCAGGTAGCTTTTTATCAAGTACCCCAAAACAGCCAGGCTGTACTCGGTTTTGCCAATCAGCGTTTGAATTTGTACAGCTCCTTTAAGTTAGGAAATAAGTTCTCCATCAACCCCTCCATCAGCTATATGGGCGAGCGCTATGGCATCAATGCTACCGATACCAATGGCGATTATGTAATCAATGCCTTAGATCCTCTTTTCCATCTCAACCTCTATTTGCGCGCTACCAATGTAGGCCTGAAGGGCTTAGACCTTGGCTTAGGTATTTATAATATCACCGACCAAGCACCCGCCTATATTCAACCCTACGATTCGGGGCACTTCCCGCTATACGGTATGGGGCGAGAGATTATGCTGCGTATAAGCTACCAATTGAAATGGTAATAAAAATCCCCTCAGTTTATTACTGAGGGGATTTTTTATCCTTAGTCCTTTGGAAAAAGGGAAGTGTCTATCCGAGGGATAATGCGCAAAGCATTTTTATAATACACCTTTCGAAGCACCTCATCGGGTAGGTTCAAACCATACATTTTCCAATAGGCATGGTATTTTTTATAATAGGGAAAATACTCATCCGTAGTTTCTAACACTCGGAAATAGGTATAATACTCCTCGGGATTGTAAGCGTCTTTACCAAAAAGGATGCGGTCTTGGTATTTAATAAAGAAATTGCGGGCAAACTGTGGTTGGCGACCAAGTTCGGCTATTACCGCCCCAAACTCAATATTCATATTCGGATAGGTATCCAATAAGGTAGCTAAGTGAGCCAAATCATTGGCAAACCAGCCAAAGTGCGCATTAATAAAGGTGGTTTTGGGATGTTTTCGGAAGATATCATGCTGTTCGGCAATAATCTGTTCCCATGGGGCGGGGTCAGTGGCCGAGCGCTTGCGGTTGGGGTGAAGCTTAAGCTCCAGCCAGCGCTCATTGTTGCGGTCTTGCTCTTGCCAGAAAGGAGCCGGATCGGCCGCATGGATAAGCACCGGAATGCCCAGTTCGCCACAAGTAGCCCAAATGGCATCTAAGCGCGGATCATTAATGGCCACACGCTGGCCTTCTTTGTCGTTTACATTAAGGCCCAGGCTTTTATAAATCTTAAGCCCCACAGCGCCTGCAGCCACATCTTCGCGTAGCTGCTTCACAGCCTTCTCTTCCCAATCTTTTTCCCCAATTCCCTTAAAAGAAACATTGGTAAAGAACATCATGCGCCCACTCATATGCTTCTCTGAGAGACTCAGAAACTCCCTTAAATACGCTTGGGTACCAATATCTCCTGCCGCACGGTCAAAGCCACGGCCACTGAGGTTAATCATTACGGCCATATTTAGGGCATCCATTTCATTTTTTAGCTCTTGCAAGCGCTCGGGACTGGTATTCCACTGATGATTGTGCACATCAATAAATGGATATTTGGCCTTGATTACCGGATGCTCAGGCACCACCAAGGTACTGGGCGGATTGTAGTCTTCAAATGAAATATTGTCCTCCGTTTGAGCAAAAGAAAACAAGGTAAGACCTGTGAAAAGTAGGGTAAAAAACAGTCGCATAATTATGGGTTTATAGCAAAGGCATACAACGGATATTGTTCTATATAGGTTA
Organism: Shiella aurantiaca; assembly: GCA_030412945.1. GTDB lineage: Bacteria > Bacteroidota > Bacteroidia > Cytophagales > Cyclobacteriaceae > Shiella > Shiella aurantiaca. The sequence continues at coordinate 249,011 of JAUHJS010000001.1, forward strand.
ATAGTCAATCCACCAATTTAACCCCTTTATTCTTTTGTAGTTTCTTGTTATAAAAGTCGAGGTTGTGGTACACGCTAAAGCGCAGCATGTGTCTGTTTTCATATACAAATGGCGACTCTTTATGACGATACGTCCACTGGTAGCCGCTTTGAAACTGTATATTTTCATTCAAAATATACCCTAGCCCCACAAATACACGGTTATCTTCTAGGTGGTCGTAAATCACACTTTTTCCCGCCTGAATGAATATCTCCTCATACATGGAAAGGAAAATGGCGTTCTTCTCCAGTTTGGTCATATTAAGCGGGTAGTAGGCCAATAATTTATAACGAAAACGATGGGTAAGAACAAACTCACTTCCTTCAAGATAATCGCGCCTCCAGCGCTGTTCCGTACGGATTTGGTGGTAAATTTTAAGCCGATCGAAAGGTATGATAAACAAGAATTGTTGCCAAAAACGAAACTGAGGGACTACCTTATCAATATTCGGGTCTTCCGGATTGGGTGCCCAGTAAAAAGGCGTTACTATACCTCCTGTGATCTCAAAATTCTTATTTACGATATAAGAAGCCCCAAAACGAAGGTAGATTTGTCCCATCTCCTTTAGAAATTCCTTTCTGCGGATATGATATTCCCCATAATAGAACAGCTTATCGGTAAGGCGGTACTTGGTATAAAAGCCCGTCCACATTTCGGCTGAGTTTTTTATCACCTTTTCGCTGGGCTTTTCAGGATACAATGGAGATTCTTGGCCCAATACGGTGATGCTAAGGCTTAGTAAAGTCAGTAATAGATGGATAGCGTACTTCATATGATCAGTTTAGGCCAATGATTTTAGCAGTGTCTTCCGGTGAGGTTTTGGATTTCAGGCGTCTCTCTAATCGGGTGGTATCCTCCTCCAGCAGCTTGAACAGTAGCTCATGCAAAGCATGCACGCGACTAAGTGTGTCTATCACTTTATTTAGGTCTTTTTCTTGCTTGGCTTGATTCATTAAGGCCGTAAAAAGCTCTTCAGCCGCCTTCTCATACAGCTTTTTCTTTTTCTTCGTCTCCACATCGTAGGTGTAGGTGTACGGATCGAAGCGGCTCACAGTGTAAGCACTTTCCACAGAGTCGCGGGTAGTATAAATTTGCTCCAGCTGTGCCGGTATTCCACTCAGGGTTTCTAAAAAATCGAGCATCTGATAGGCGATTTCCTGCTTGGTTTGGAAATTATCACTCTCACTATAATCATGTTTTAGCTCATCGAATTGACCTTCCAAAAAGGTTCGTTCATAGGCCCTAATATGAGAGGCTTCTTGCTTCGAATTATCAATAGCCTGATATAAACTATCGATTTTATGTTTCTCATTTACCAAAGTAGCCTCCAGTGCTTCCAGCTTATCTGATTTCAGCACCTTATCGAGCTCGGCATTGGCCGATTTCACAAGTTGGGTTACCATTTGTACCTCTTCCCTCACGCGTGTGTTCAACCTCGCCAATGAATACAAACTATCGACCCTAAAGCGTACGGCCATTTTCCTTATTTCTCCATTATAATCGTACACCATGCTATCTTCTGCCAGCAAGAATCTGGTATGGCTCAACAGATAAATAGCAGGATTAACGTATCGGAATTGCTCAGAAAGAACAAAACTTTCGATGCGCCTGAGTTCTTTCGTATACTTTTTGACCTTTTGCAGGTAGTGGTAACTCCAGGCCAAGGAATCGGTTCGTTGACTATTGACCTCAAAAAAACGCTGGTTATTGATTCCGTTTTGTGCTTTTTCTAATGAATCGAGCAAAACGCTTAGCTGCGCTATTTCTTCCTGATGCTGCTCTATGGCGTACTCGAAACGAGCGGTACGCAAAATCCCTCCGGGATTTATAAATCCGGTATCGAGGTTTATTGCCTGATTGAGCATCTGTTGCACACGCTCATTGTTGTAGGCTTGCCCCATTACTTTAGGGTCGCTCCCCTTTTGTCCTTCGGTATACAAGGCACCGAAATGGATTTCAGAAACTACATAGGCTTTCGGATTTTTTTCTAAACTATCCAGTTTTTGAAGGGTATCCTCAAAGCGCAAGGCCTGTAGGGTATCCCCTTTTTGCAGCACGCTTAAGTGGGTCAGGAAACCATTTTGGTAATGGCGTATTTCCTTGTAAGGAAGACTGTCTTTCACGTAATCAAACTGCCAAGCACCATGCATAAAGCCTTTTTTATCAAACTCACCTTTCAGAGAAAAGGGGTTTTGCTTGTTCAAGTCGCTAATCCGAATATTCCGTGCAGGAATCCCTTTTGCAAACTGAATCTCCATATCCTCCTCCACACGCACGAGCTTGCCTTGATCAAACAGCTGCTTTTGGAAATTCCAGGTTCCATCCGGAAGGTTTTCTTGATAGGTAGCTTGCAGACTTTTTACCTCGCTTTCGAGTCGGGTAGATACCTCAAACCCATTAATATCACGAATCGCTAAGCGGTGGTAGTAATCTTTATAATTCCAAATTCCTTGCTTTTGATTTTTGGTGTAGGCACCCTCCCATACTTGCTTTCTGTACAGATAAGGCTCAATCTTATTCGATTTCTCAATTTCAAGGCGGTACTGCCCATCGAGCACACGCTGGCCACGCGTATCGTAATAATTGAATTTGATATTACCCGTATCGCCTTCGTTGAGCACGATTTTACCTGTATATTCCTTTACTTTTTGGGCCTGTACCAATGGGGAAAGACACAGCAATACCCATAAAATGGTGAGCAAACGCATACGCGGAGGTTTTGGTTAAAAAATCAGAGGACAGGGAGCTTACCCCATAGTCAAAAGTAATAAATAATCCTCTTTTGTCGGAGATTAATAAACCGACAAGGTAATAAACCCCAGCGCAGTAGAGAAGGTTGGCATTTTTGCGTCAGCGGTACGATATCGCTGCAAAGCCTACAGGAGTTTGTATAAAGGGTGTGATAATGAATCAAAACTCCCTCTCTTTGAAGCATCATAAAAAAAAGCCCTAACCTTTGCAGATTAGGGCTTTGAAGAGCCTCTTGCCGGGATCGAACCAGCGACCTACTGATTACAAGTCAGTTGCTCTACCAGCTGAGCTAAAGAGGCTTTATCTTTCTTCCGTCTTTCGACTTCCGTAAAGCGAGTGCAAATATAGACCTTAGGGTTTTTAATGCAAATACTCTATGCGTATTTTTTTTTGAAAAAATCTTTACTCAATGGAGCGTAACAGCCTAAGTTGCTCTTTTAGAGCACTTAACTCTTCTTTAGCTTTCGCAATTTTTACATCAAATTCTTCCCGCAGTTTATCGGCCGTTTTGGAGTTAGCAAAAAACTCAAGATTGTTTCTCCACAAGGCAATATTGTCTTCCACTTCTTTGATTTTCCTACGCACATCGTTTTCCTTGTTCGACAACTTGCGCTTAGCCATAGGATCATGTCCGGCTATGCCCAGCTCTATGCTCAGGCGTAGGCGTTCTTTATTCACATCATCTAAATCAGGCGCTGCGGCAATAAAATGCTCTACGGCATCATGAAACTTGCGCTGTATGCTCTTCATGGCATTGCGGGGCACAAAACCTATCTTGGTAAACTCATCTACCAGCTGGGTAAGCGCATCGGTATTACCACTTTTCTCAGCCGCCAGGGCCTCAATTTTTGCACACACCGCCTCTTTGTTCTTCAAATTCACCTCAAAACCTTTTTGCTCTTCTGAGTTTCGGTTGCGCAAATTGGTAAAGAACAAATCACAAGCTTGCTTGAATTCATTATACACCGAATCGCGGAATTTCTCTGGCACAGGGCCTATGGCTTTCCAATCCTGCTGCAATTGCTTAAGCGCGTTGGATGCTTTGTCCCACTCTTTGCTTTCGGCCCATTCTTGTGCTTTGGCTACCAAGGCTTGCTTGCGTGTCAGATTTTCTTGACGTAAGCCTTCCAGGTTCTTAAAGAACTCATTTTTATTGTGAAAGAAGCTCTTGAAGCCTCCCCAGAATTTCTTATTCACTTCTTTAGAATGCTCGCGTGGCAATCCGCCAATGGCTTCCCACTGCTTTTGGATTTCCATCAATTCCTTAGTTTTGGCATTCCACTCATTGATACGGTCAGAAGTGAAGGAGGCAAAAGCAGCCACTTTATCTCCCAAAGCCGATTTCAGGGTCATGTTCTTATCTAGCTCGCCTTTAATCTCATCCAGATACACCTTTCTGCGGGCATAAATAGCATCAGAAGCAGCCTTAAAGCGTTGCCATAAGGCTTCTTGCTCTTCCTTAGGCACAGGCCCTAGGTGGCGGTATTCTTCATGCAATTCGTTCAATTGCTTGATGGCTTCTTTCACTTGCGTTTCCTTGGCTAATGACTCCGCACGCTGGCAAAGCTCCAATTTGGCCTCTAGGTTTTTCTTACGGTCAAGTTCTTTTAGCTCAAAGTAAATGCTGCGGTTATCGTAGAACCGATCGAGCAAGGCATTGTAATTGGCCCATAGGGTTTTGGCTTGGCTGGCAGGCACCTGACCAATTTCTTTCCACTCGGTTTGTAAAGTTTTGAGGGCGTTGATACTGGTCGTGCTTTCTTCTCCATCCACCAGGTGGCGCAATTTCTCCAGAATTTCCTCTTTTCGAGCGAGGTTTTTGTCTTTCTGCTTCTCCAGCTCCGCAAAATGCTTGGCTTTCTTATCTTTTAACAAGCGATAGGCCGCATCATAGCGCTCTATCCACTCATCGTATTTAAAGTCAAAATCGGCTTCATCACCCCCATCAGCCAGAAACTTCTCCAGTCCGGCTTGTCTGTCGGCCTCTTTCATTTCGTCTACCAAAGGACGGGTATCGCGCAGTAAAGCATCTACTTTTTTGAAATCGCTTTCATGCAGCACACTTTCTATCAGCTTCACGAAGTCCTGACGCGTGAAGTGCGAGTAATCCGCTTCTTCCTCATGTTCTTGTTCTTCCTGATGCTCCGGTGTTTCCAGCTCGTGCGCATCCTGCGGATTTGCCTGCGGCTGCTGTTCCAATTTTTCCGATGTTTCCTTCTCGATACTCATACTTGACAAAATAATGCCCGTTAAAAACTAATTACAATAAACAAAAATAACAATACTATATAAAAACCCATGATTTTGAGGGAAATTAATCAATTGAGCCGGGGGTCGGCCGGATAATTGGAGAACATTTTGAAGCGTCCGCCCATATCCTGAAGGGCTACTTTCCACAACTCCTCAGGAGATGAATCAAATACCAAATTGGACCGCACTCGATTATGCACTATCCAGCCATTAGCCTCAATCTCACGCTGTAATTGCCCTTCACTCCAACCGGAATAACCGATAAAAAAACGGATATCGGATGCTGGCACTAATTGATTGGAAACCAAGGTTTTTAAATGCTCAAAATCCCCTCCCCAATACAAATTCTCCTGTATGCAAATACTTCCTTCCAAATCGGGAATCTTATGAATAAAGTGAAGTGTATTCTGCTCCACTGGCCCACCGATAAATACCTGATTTTCAGCCTCTTCAAAATCAGCCATCATGTCGGAGAGTAAAAGGTTAGACTGCTTATTGAGCACAAAGCCCAAGCTTCCTTCGGCATTGTGCTCGCACAGTAAAACCACCGAGCGTTCAAAATTGCTATCCGGCAAAAAAGGGTCTGATATGAGTAATACCCCCTTTTCTGGTGCTGGAATATCAGTGTGGTCGAAGAAATCCATTCCGTAATCTTTTGGGTTGATGTGGGTAAGATAGTACAAATATCTTGTTTGCAAGCATAAGTAATTCATAAATTGCCAAAGCAAAAAAGCCCAGCCGTATGCCCATAGATATAGCCTCACTCCGCAGCGATTATACCAAAAAATCCCTTGACCGTAGCCATGTAGCCGATGACCCCATCGTACAATTTACCCTTTGGTTTGAAGAAGCCATTGCTTCTGAAGTAATGGAACCCAATGCCATGAGCCTTGCCACGGTAAAGCCCAGTGGACAACCCTCCTGCCGCATAGTGCTTTTGAAAGGGATTGAAGACCAGGGATTTGTATTCTATACTAATTATTCCAGCCACAAGGGAGCAGAAATAAACCATTCACCTTTGGCCGCCCTTACCTTTTTCTGGCCGGAACTGGAGCGCCAAGTGCGTATTGAAGGTCGCATGGAGCGCGTGCCGGAAGCGGTATCGGATGCCTATTTTGCCTCAAGGCCCTACGAAAGCCAATTGGGTGCCTGGGTATCGCCCCAAAGTCAGGTGATTGCCGATAGGGATTTCTTGGAAAATCGGTTGCAAGAGCTCAAAAAGGAGTTTGAAGACAAACCGTTGACGCGTCCGCCACACTGGGGCGGTTTTTTACTACGCCCCAGCCAGATTGAGTTTTGGCAAGGCCGCGCCAGCCGTCTTCACGATCGCCTTTTATACCAAAAAGAGAACCAGAAATGGACGATTAGCCGCCTAGCACCCTAATCGCCTACCGAAAGCCAATAAATTTCCTTAGGTTTGCTTATCGCAGGTAAATGAAAGAAAAAGTAACATGGGGACAAAAACTAGCCATAGTTCCGGTTCGGTTCTATCAGCTGGCTATTAGCCCTATGCTGGGAGCGCATTGCAGGCATACGCCTACTTGCTCACAATACACCATTGAGGCCATTAAAGAATGGGGGCCTTGGCGGGGAATATGGCTCGGCACCAAGCGATTGAGTAAATGTCATCCATGGGGAACTTCGGGCTACGACCCGGTGCCCAAAAAACAGAACCATCCGTAGTATGCTCAAAATAGATATGCATAGCCACATATTACCGGCTAAGCTTCCCAACTTCAGTAAAAAATTTGGTTATGGCGATTTCATCAGCCTGCATCACCATAAGCAAGGCTTTGCCAAAATGATGAAGGGCAATCAATTCTTTAGGGAGATTGCCGAAAACTGCTGGGATCCGCAAGTGCGCATTGAGGAATACAAAGAATTTCATACACAGGTACAGGTGGTATGTACCATTCCGGTGATGTTCTCCTATTGGGCCAAACCCGAAGATTGTCTGGAACTTTCCCGCTTTCTGAACGACCATATTGCTGAGGTGGTAAATCTTCATCCTAAAAACTACATCGGACTAGGCACCGTGCCCATGCAAGATGCCGACCTCGCCATAAAAGAGCTAGAGCGGATTAAGTATGAATTGAAATTTCCGGGCATACAGATTGGCTCTAATATCAATGATAAAAACCTGAACGAGGCCGAGTTCTATCCCATTTTTGAAGCCTGTGAAAAGCTAGGCCTTGCCGTATTGGTGCATCCTTGGAATATGATGGGGCAAAGCCAAATGAACAAATATTGGCTTCCTTGGCTGGTAGGTATGCCTGCTGAAACCTCGCGCGCCATTTGCTCTATGATTTTTGGGGGTGTTTTTGAAAAACTTCCTAATCTGCGCACCTGCTTTGCCCATGCGGGAGGTTCTTTCTTTGCCACTATTGGGCGTATTGAACACGGTTTTATGTGCCGTCCCGACTTGGTGGCGATTGACAACAACCACAATCCGCGTGAATATTTGAATAAGTTCTGGATAGACTGCATCACCCACGATCCGTTGATGCTAGAGTATGTTCTCCGCCTGATGGATTCTAAAAAGGTGTGTCTTGGCTCCGATTATCCTTTCCCACTGGGTGATTTGGAGATTGGTGCTTTTGTGGAAAAGATGAACCTAGCTCCTCAGGCCCTGGACGATATCATGCACCAAGCCACCTTGGACTGGCTGCAACTGGAAAAAAAGGATTTCTTGTAAGATTTACTGCTTAATAAGGCGCTGTACCCACTGCTGGGCTCCGGCTTGTACGCGTATGAGGTATACGCCCTGCCCAAGTTCCGGTAAGGCCAATTCCGATTCCCCGTTTTCAAAGCTAAGCGGCTGCTGTATGAGCACTTTTCCTTCTTGGTTCACTACCATCACCTCAGCCTCAGGCACTTGTATGGGTGCTATTTTCAGAAATAAATTGTCTTGATTTAAAGGATTCGGATAAATCACCAACCCTTGGAACACCTCTTCCGGAAGGCCATTAATCAAATCACCAAAAACACGTGAAAAGGTAGGGATGCCATAGCCTATTCTATCATTAGGATCATTGGAGGCTGTTGCCGTTTCCCGTACTTTTTGTAGCAATTCTGCCGCTGTAAGCGTAGGAAGTGCCTGCCAAAGTCCGGTTACCAATCCGGCTATCTGAGGAGAGGCGAAAGAAGTACCGTTTCCACTGGTGATGCTTCCACTTGAATTGACTAATTGTGTGCTGCCCCCAATGCAGGTTACATCCGGTTTCACCCGATTATCAGCACTTGGCCCCCAGCTGCTAAATGAAGAAATGCTCTGGTCGGGATTTAAAGAACCCACCGCCAGTACGTTTATGGCATCAGCCGGAGTGGTGATGTATTTCCATGAGTTGGCGCCTTCATTGCCTGCGCTTACCACCACCATCATGCCTTTGCTGAACGCCCAATCGGCCGCTTGGGCAATAACAGAGGTAGTACCATTCATTTGCTCGTAGGTATAGTTCATTTGATCATCGTCAAACAAATTATAGCCTAAAGAGCTGTTAATTACGTCTACACCCAGGCTATCGCTAAATTCTGCCGCCCGCTGCCAATAGTATTCTTCCACGCGGTATTCGCTGCGCACCACTTCGGTTACACACAACACGATTTGCGCCTCAGGTACTATGCCTTGGTATTCATCCCGGATTTGAGCGGTAAGCGTGGAAAGTACTCGCGTACCGTGGTCGGAATATTGATAGATGGATTGAGAAGGAGCAGTGAAATTACGGGCTGCTACCAATAAATTTTCTGTAAACAAATGCGAAAAAGGCTCTATTTGATCTACCCCAGAAAAGCCGCCATCAAAAACGGCCACGATCATACCTTCACCTTTAAAAGCTTGCTCATGCATGCGTGGAATGCCCAATAAATTAAGCTGATTTTCGTTTTTCAAGGAATTGGCTGCCACGCCATAGCGATAGGATTTCGTGCCTCCATAAGCCGCCATGGAATTTTGCGAATCCAGAGGGCCTAAATAGCGGGTTTCACTTACTACGTCCAATTGGGAAATGCCCTGCAATACAGCATCGGTACAAGAAACCACACAGGCATTGTTCCATTTCAAAGGAAACAGAACACGCCCTCCTGCTTCACTTACCGCTTGCAAATAGGTTTCATTTACGGGCAAATCCTCCGCAACAACCTCAATTTCTTGTTTCGCCCTGCGGGCAATAGCCTTTTCGGAAAGAAAGGCTTCGGGTGCATTAACCGAATAGGTAGAGTTTTCTTTGTCTGTAAAAAAAACGGCATACAGATTCTCCTCTTGTGCCAAGGCCAAAGACGAAGAAAAAAACAACATGAACAGTATTCCAATCCCTTTATTCTTCTTTGCCATGTGCGGTCAATATGTAGTGGAGGCGCTCGCCAAATTCAATTATCTGCTGTCCGCGACAATCCTCTTGGCTGCAATAGATGGTTTTATTTTTTTCCGAATATACCAAACCTACGCCTTTTTGAAAAATTTCCCGGTAATCATCCTCCCCAGTTACGTTATCGGTATAGTTGCGTTGGAGCACCTCCAGCACGGGCGTGTAAGTTAAGGTATCGTATTGAAAGATATTCTCGCTATTGGTCACCTCAAAGAGCTGTTCCTGTGCCGATTGCAAGGCATAGCCGTTCCATTGGAGGCCTGTTTGGGGTGGAAAAGCCAACACAATGGTCGAAATTGTGCCGCGTGTAAGGATTAATTGGTTTGGCCTGCGTTCGGCTATCCAAAGAGAATCTTCTTGCCATGCACCCGAGGAACTCAGGCTATAGCTTACCAACTCCATTTGCTTTACTTCCTCCGTCCACAAAAGGGTATCTTCCAATTGCCAACGCACCTGAAATGTATCTTGCGCTATGGTTTTATCAATGCGGTATTGAGTCCGTACTACGGTATATTCCCAGTAGCGACCACCTTCCAAGGGGAAATAGTCATAGCCAAGGCGCGCTTCGTCCTTCTCGAAAGGTTCGAGCGAACAGGCACCTAGGCCTAGCAAGAGGAATATCCCGAGGAAACGTCTCATTTATTTTGCTGATGCTGACGGAAGGAAGAGGAAATCCAACCACCTCCTATCACATCATCGCCTTCATAAAATACTGCCGCCTGTCCGGGCGCTATGGCATTGACATCATTCCCGAAGAATACCTTCATCACATCGTCTACCTGCTCAATAATGGCCGGATTGCCATCATCATTATAGCGTACTTTGGTAATGGTATCTTTCTTAATCCCTTTCAAATCAGGGTATTTAATCATATTCAGGTTGCGCACATACATACCATTGCGAGCCAATTCATCGAAAGTGCCCAGTACCACGCGATTGGTCTCTTTCTGAATTTCCACCACAAAAGCCGGATAGCCCAAGGTGATGCCCAAGCCTTTACGCTGACCAATGGTATAGAAAGGATAGCCTTGGTGTTTGCCCACTACAGTGCCGTCTTCCAATACAAAATCGCCTCCACGTACTTGTTCTTCCAATTCGGGGATTCTGCGCTTCAAAAATCCGCGGTAATCGTTATCGGGCACAAAGCAGATTTCGTAGGACTCAGGCTTTTTCACCAAATCCAAGAAACCACGCTCTATGGCCATTTCTCTAATTTCTGCTTTTGTCAAATGACCCAAAGGGAAAATCGTGCGACTCAGGCTTTGCTGACTCACTCCCCACAGCGCATAGGATTGGTCTTTGTTTTCGTCCTTGCCTTTAGAAATGACATAACGGCCATTTTCTTCGCGCACATTGGCATAATGCCCCGTAGCGATAAAATCACAACCCAGTTTATCGGCCCTGCGTAACAAGGAATCCCACTTGATGTGGGTATTGCAAAGCACACAAGGATTAGGTGTACGTCCTTCCAAGTATTCGCTCGTGAAGTGATTGATGACGAAATCGCCAAACTCTTCACGGATATCTAAAATGTAATGGGGGAATCCTAGGTTGACCGCGATATTGCGCGCATCGTTGATGGAATCAAGGCTGCAACAGCCGGTTTCTTTTTTGGAGGATCCTGAGGACGCGTAGTCCCAGGTTTTCATGGTCATGCCAATTACCTCATAGCCTTGCTCGTGAAGAAGAACAGCCGCTAGCGAGCTGTCGATGCCACCACTCATGGCCACAAGCACTCTTCCTTTTTTACTCATAATTTGTCCATTGCAACAGGTTCAAAGCCTGCGTTGGTAAAAATGCCGATACCACTCAGCATCGGCACAAAGATAGGGATTTTACGAAATAGATTCCCGTACTTTTTTGGTGTAATCGCGCAGCGCCTCTTTAAAGTCTTTCTGCGTGGCTTCCATGTATTCCAATATCCAGATGGCGGCCAAGGCATGCGTCAGTTTTTCGCCTTCATCAGTTCCTTCTACCTCAAAGGGCAATTCTTGCTCCTCCAATAGGGCATTTTCTACCGAGCGAAGGGCTTCAGTGCTGCGTGTTTCTACTAAATGCTTAATAACCGGAATCTTCATGATTTAATTCAAATGCGACAATAATTCTACAAAAGCTTCTTCCTTACTGGTAGTAACCGTCTCTAGCAATTCCCCATTTTTGAACACGGCAAAGAAAGGTAAGTTGCTCACATTGGCCATTTTACGCGCTTCGGGGTTTTCTTCGGCATTCACATCCAAAAAGGTGATGCCCGCAAAGCGCTCGTCTTCCGATAGCCTGCGGTACTTGGGAGAAAACAGTTTGCAGCTCCCACACCAATCGGCAAAATACTTCACCACCACTTTTTCTGATTCTTGTACTTTTTGTTTGAAATCCACATCGCTGGATACTATAACCGCCATATTCTATCTGTTTTTATTGATTTAAGGCCACAAAGATACACTTAAGCGCTAGGAAACTTTACAAGCATAAAAAGATTATATAGTTTCGCAGGCACAAAAATACAAAACCATGGCTTTACGCATTCCTGTACTCTTGGCTGAAGTGAAAAACCTGAGCGATGCCCGCTATGGAGCCGGCATGGGGGTAGAAATGATGAGTTTTACCTTTGAGCGCTCGCAGGCTTCGCAGATTGAGTTGGCTTTGTTCAAGGATATTGTGGGATGGATTGCCGGAGTAAAGCTGGTGGGCGATTTTGGGAACGAAGCCCTCCCTTATGTAGAGGAAATGCTGGCCGAAATCCCCTTTGACTATGTGATTACCGAAAACACAGCCGTAGCGGAAGCCCTTGTACAAAACGGAAAAGCGGTAATTTGGAAAACAACTACGCCTGAAAACCTATTCCCCGCAGCCGCCTATCAGTGGCTCGATATACCCAGCCTTCCTGTAGCAGAAGTGCCCTCAAGCGCTCAAAATATTCTGTTTGGAGGACAAATCAGTACCGAAAACCTAGCTGAGATAGAACAGCATAGCGTCATTAAAGGCCTTGTGCTAAAAGGAAGCGAGGAAATCCGCCCGGGCTATAAAGACTACGACCAACTGGCCGATATCCTAGAAGCCCTAGAGGTAGATGCACCGTATTAAGGGTTTTTAGGGGCTTAAGCTTCCTATAAACCCATTCTTTAAAACGTCCTCTGCTAGTGATAAAAAAGATGCTTATGTTTTAGGAAAAACATAAGCATCTTTTGAGGAAAACTACCGCATGTTTTTAGAAAAGATGCGGTAGTTTTTTCAAGGCCTTTAAAACAGCATTTAGTACCTAAGTGGCTATCCTAGTAAGATAGTGCCGCTTATCCCCCGACACTGTAAAAAAATATTCATGCTATTTCAAACCATTTCTCAAAGCTTGCGTTATTTAGAATGTGTCTACATTGGCTAATTCAAGTCCTTAGATGAAAAAATCAATTTACATACTCAGTGTCATTTTTTTTCTTGCCAACCTGGGTGCAAGCTGTTGCATTGAGCAAATTAGTTTTTTTTCAGCACAACAGACTGAGGAAAATCTACCCAAAGAGTCAAAAGAATCTAGTTCGGTTTCTTTTGGTCAACAAAAACAAATCCTACTTACGGGTAGTCTCCCATCCCCAGAAAAGCCTCACTATTCAAGTCCCTCTCCCCTTACCAAGGTAAATAAGATTTTTATTCATAAAAGTCTGTTTATCCTCAATCGTTCGCTTCTACTATAGCCATAGTTTCATCTTACGTTTTGCTCTACAAAGCAAATGCTGATTGCCTCTTGAGTTTCATTTGAAACGAGGGCTATCCTGCTTTGTGACCCTCTTCTTCCCCTTTGTACTAAACTTAAGAAAAGATGAAAACTTCAATGCTAGAGTATTGTAAAACTATACTATCCAAAGTATCCTTTAACCATAAATTATATTTTAAGGAATACAAAAAATCTTCCTCATGGCTTAGCGCCAAAGAACGGTATGAGCTAAAGAAATGGCTTAGGGATAACAATATTTTGCCTCTTCGAGAAAGTAAGCAATCGTAAACCATCGAAGTCCAATCAGAATACACCCACTCAAACGCTTTAAAAAACAATTTTAACTATGGAAGCATCTACTTTATGGATAGGCTTTAATGCATTTATTGTCGTGATGTTAATCATTGACTTGGGGATTTTTCATAAAAAATCCCATGAAGTATCTGTCAAAGAGGCCTTAACCTGGACAGGCGTTTGGGTGGCCTTAGCCTTTCTCTTCAACGTATTTATTTACTACTATTTTGGCGAGGAACGTGCCTATGAGTTTTTGACAGGCTATGTGATTGAAAAATCATTAAGTGTCGACAATATTTTTGTAATGGTGCTGATATTCTCCTACTTCAATGTACCCAACAAATTTCAGCATAAGGTGCTGTTCTGGGGGATTCTTGGAGCCATTATTATGCGGGTAATTTTTATTCTATCGGGCGTTGAGCTAATCCAGAACTTTCATTGGCTGATTTACCTCTTTGGTGGTTTCCTGATCTATACTGGGATCAAGATATTTTTCTCTAATGGGGAACAGGTAGAAATGGAAAAGAACGTGGTGGTGCGCCTGGCGCGCAAAATTTTTAGAATTACCCCAGACTTTGAAGAGGATAAATTCTTTGTCCGTAAGAAGGGTGTCCTTTGGGTTACTCCTTTGTTTGTGGTGGTTCTTGTGGTAGAGTTTACCGACTTGATTTTTGCCGTTGACTCCATCCCCGCCATATTATCTATCACCAATGACACATTTATTGTTTATACATCCAATGTATTTGCCATTCTTGGACTTCGATCACTCTATTTTGCCTTGGCTGGAATAGAGAAGTATTTCACCTATCTTAAGTATGGACTATCCATCATCCTGACTTTTGTGGGTGTGAAAATGTGTATCTCAGAGATTTATAAAATCCCCGTTGAGCTGTCATTGGGATTTATCGTACTAACCCTTTCTTTTACTGTTTTGGCCTCTATGGTATTGCAGGCCTCCAAAAAAACAGACTAAGAGGTATAGAAGGACCTAAAACTACAGGAAGTGTGATTGCAGACTTGTCTAGTCCTGTTTTACGTTTACGATTTGTGTAAACCTATTTCAGGACTAGACACATTGTAAACCTATTCTAGGATTATCATAAAAACCGTAAACTTATTTTAGGAAAATGCAAGCAGGCGTTTCAAAGAACAACACAAGTCTCACCCTCGCTCAAAGCCAAAGAAGGAAGACTTGCGCTAGTTGGGGCTACAAATACTCTGAACAGCACGCGTTAAAAAACGCGCGCTAGCGGGGTTTAAATCAAAGAAAGATTTTATATTGATTCGTAAGTACCTAATTAATATTAGTAACTAGTAATGAAATATCGCTTTTACATTTATTCGATTGTAGTCATCCTTCTTCTTCTATCCCTTCGTTTTTTTTCATTTGTTAGAACAACGAATGACTATTTAGACGATAATGAGTTGAATTACGAAATATCTAATTGTTTGAACTCATTTTTTTCAAACTATCTCCAATACCCGAAAGATTTTCTTGAGTGGTCTACATTATCTATTGCTACTTGTAATGATTTCATAAAGCATATTGATTCTGAATTCAATTGGTCAGTAAGTGTTGATTCTACTGCTCAACTGGTACGAGTATATATTCATGATCCTTTAGCAGCTAAAATAGGCCTTTCAAAGATATTCAAAAGGAAAATTATGGACGTACCATTTGAAGACTGGTGTTCAAATAAGACTAATTTTGAAGTATTTAATGGAATTGAACGAGTGATAACTATTGATTCTTTAAGACTAATGAAAAGGCATTTTACTGACCTTAGAAAGAACTATATCGAATCTTTTCCAACAAATCTTGATGACCCTTCTAATTTTCTTTATCTAGCCCTTTTCAAGACGACCAATGATGTATCATGCACCGTGCTATGTAATGGGTCAGGTGATATCATTCCTACAATACTTATTGAAGAGGCGAAAACATTAGGTAGGAAGTTCTTTTTAACATATAATGTTGATAGAGTGTATATTCAACTAGGATATTGAAAAATAATCTATTTCAGCTAGCTTCTGCTAGCCTAATAGCTTTTAAATCCTCTATACACCAATTCTCGTCAGCCCTTTCAGTCTGAACAGCACGCGTTAAAAAACGCGCGCTAGAAGGATAAAGGATTGGCTAAAATAAAAATTTATTTAGACAAAAGCCCTCTTTGTAGCTTGGCATTGGCTTCCCAGCCCGGGGCGGCTTTGCGCAATATCCACTGAGAGAGAAATACGGAGAGAAAACCAATCACGGCTCCGACAAATACATCTTGAAAGAAATGCTGCATAATATACACCCGTGAGAAAGCCACCAAAAGCGCCATAATGGCCAAGAGCATAGACCATTTATGCTTCCCAATCAGCACGCTAAACAAGGTGGCAATGGCAAAGGCACTGGCCGTATGGCCGGAAGGAAAGGAGTGTGCGGTATGTACCTTTACTCCTTCTACAAAATTCAGCTCCACGTTGGGCATATCCGCAAAAAAGGCTTTGGGACGGGGCGCATCAAATATCCAGCGCTTCATTATCTGTACAAAAATCGTTTGCACGATAATCACCGTAGCGGTAAGTATGGCGCGGTAATAATGATAGGCCAGAAAAAAGAGCATGATGGCTACATACACCAAACCATCGCCCAGGTGGGTCCAGTATTTAAAAAACTGGCCAAGTCCATCTATATACAGCTGATTGATAAGGAGTTCTAAATCACCTTTGGGAAAACTGGCCAGTATGCCCAATATCAGGAAACAGAACAAGTAGATGTAAAACAGATTCTTATTCACAGGAGTGGATTTATGGGGTTGTAAATCGGAATTTAAGATACTTAATTCTTTCTCCTTTTTCGAAAAATTTCTTCTCAAAGCGTGTCACTATGCCAAAATGCTCGGGCATAAAATCGCTGTGATACAAATCAGGCGTATGGATAATCTCCTCAATATCATCACGTTGCTGTAGCGTTTCGAGGGTATATTCATAGAGCAAGGTATTGTCCGTTTTCAATTTAATCCATCCACCAGGCTTGAGCAGGCGCTTGTACAAATCCACATAGGTTTTGAAAGTGAGGCGGTGCTTTTCGTTGCGGTCTTTAGGCTGAGGATCCGGAAATACAATCCAGATTTCTTCAATCTCCCTTTCCTGAAAAAACTCCTCCAGGTACTGAATAGGCGTGCGCAGAAAGGCCACATTGTTGAGCCCTTGTTTGCGAGCCACATTGGCTCCATACCAAATCCTATCCCCTTTTACGTCCACGCCAATAAAATTGACATTTGGGTGATGTGGAGCCAGTCCGGTAGTGTATTCCCCCTTTCCGCAGGCCAATTCCAAGTGCAAGGGATTTGTATTCCCAAACACGGTGTGCCATTGGCCTTTTACGGTTTTAAATAAGTCCTTACCCGGTTCGATAATGGTATCGAGATGGGCATTTTCTTCGAATCGTTTCTTTTTACTTCTCACGTAATCGTTTATAAATCATCTAGTTCGGCCACCACAAAGGTACTACCTCCCACAAAAATAAAATCCTTAGTATTCGCCACTTGTTGGGCATAGGCCACGGCTGCATTTACATCGTCTACCACTTCGCCTTGAAGTCCGAACGTGGCTGCCAACTGAGCCAGCTCCTTTGCAGGCAAAGCCCTCGGAATTTTGGCCGTGCAAAAGATATAATGTGCCTCCTTGGGCAAAAGAGCCAGTACCTGATCGAGCTTTTTATCATTTACCATCCCTATCACCATGTACAGTTTTTCGTAGGCATATTCGCCCAGTTGCTGCACGATAGTCCGTATACCGCCTTCATTGTGCCCCGTATCGGCTACCAGCCAAGGTGCCTGTTGTATCACTTGCCAACGGCCTTTGAGCCCGCTGATTTGGGTACAATGAGCCAAGCCTTCCTGCAAAGCCTCCTCTTTTACCGGAAAACCAAGGCCAGCAAGCAGTTCCACTACCTTTAGGACGCCCAGTATGTTTTTCTCCTGATAGGCACCTAATAAGTCGAGGGTGAAGTGTAGTTTAGCGCCATCTGCCTTTCTTTCCATGGCAAAATGACTTGCGCCTAAGCTCCTGTCGGTTTGGTGTACCTGATAAAAATCCCTGGCAAAATAAAGGGGTGCTTCACACTCCGCAGCCTTTTTTTGAAAAACCTGCGCCACTTCCTCTTGGTATTCCGAAATGACCACCGGAGTATGGGACTTGATAATACCTGCCTTTTCGCCTGCAATCTCCACCAAGGTATTGCCCAAGAGGTTTTGATGGTCGTAACTGATATTGGTAATCAGCGACACAAGGGGCTGGATAACATTGGTAGAATCTAATCGACCCCCAAGCCCCACCTCAATAACGGCAATATCTACCTCAGCCTCAGCAAAGGCCTTAAAAGCCATAGCCACAGTCATTTCAAAGAAAGAAGGCTTTACCTCTTCCAAGGTTTCCTTCATCTCTTCTACAAAATCAACCACAAATTGGGCTTCGATTTCCTGTCCGTTGATGCGGATACGCTCCGTAAAACTCTTCAGATGGGGAGAAGTGTAAAGTCCGGTTTTGTATCCCGCTGATTGCAATACAGCCGCCAGCATGTGGCTGCTACTGCCCTTTCCGTTGGTGCCGGCAATATGCACCGACTTAAATCGATGTTGGGGATTTCCCAAGGCTTCACAAAGCGCCAAGGTATTTTTCAAATCACTCTTATAGGCCACAGCCCCCACCCTTTGGTACATGGGCAATTGGCTATAGAGGTAATCCAAAGTTTCTTGATAGGTCATTCGGGCACAAAATTACTTCGCGCGAATGATAAAAGTGATTTTTCCGGTAGAAAAAGGTGCCGGTTTTGAATTTTCAGCGGTTTTGCTGAAGGTAAGTCGTTGAACTTCTTCTTTATAGATTTTCTCCACCGCAGGGCTTACGGTTTTTTCGATGGTTACTACGGATAAAATCTCCCCTTGATCATCAATCTTAATTTCAAAAACAATGCGTCCAGCCTCATTGGAGGTATCCTTAGGGCGCGGTTGAAAATCAGGTTTCCATCCAGCCATATCAATGCTTACACCACCACCGCCTCCAGGAGTTCCATACAGGTTTTTGGCATCTACGCTTCCCTGCGGATTACCCTTATCGCCTGCGGTATTCTTCTCATCACCCTGACTTTTGGCATCCGGATACAGACTTTTCCCCTCAGTCCCCTTGGCGCCTGCTTCGGCTACTTCTGTGGCTTTAGTTTCCGACTTAGGCTTATCGGCCTTTTTTTCTTCCGGCTTTACTACTTCCTTCTTTTCTTCGCTCACCACCACCTCACTGGCTTCTTCTTGGGTGGGCGTGTCTACCGTTTCCTTACTGATTTCATCGGGAGAGGCTTCCTCGGAAGTGGCACTCTCACCGGGAGCAGGCTCTTCGGTGCTTTGGGTGTTTTCTATGGGTTCTAGGGGTTGTTCTTCACCGGAACCGGAATCGTCCAAGCCAAAATTCAGTTCAATACCATACTCCGGCAAAGGCGGATCGGGCGCTTTGTAGGCTATCAAAAACAAAAACAAAAGAATAAACACAGCATGTATCCCGATGGACACTGCCCAGCCTATATTGCGGTTCTTATGTTCTTCTTTTTCTGTCATCAGATGGGTTTGGTAGCAATAGAAACTTTCGCTTTTAGCTTGGTGGCTATGCCTGCTACGTTTACTAAATATTCTACAGGAACACTTTTATCTACATGGAGTACCACCACGCCTTCTTTGCCTTCCAGCTCGCGGCTTAGTTCACTCTCCAAATTATCGGCACTTACTTTCTTATCGTTAACGTAATATTGCTTCTCAGCGGTGATGGTTACGCTCACTTTTTGAAGTACGATAGTGGCACTTTTGCTACTGGGCAGATTGACAGGCAAACCCGATGGGGTAACAAAAGAAGAGGTAAGCATAAAAAATATCAACAAGAGAAATACCATATCCGTCATGGAGGACATGCTGAAAGAGGCATCTACCTTGTTTTTTGAACGAAGATCCATATTAACGAGGCTCTTGTAATAAATCGATGAAATCAATGGAGTTGTATTCCATGGCATGTACCAGCTTTTGTACACGGGCTACAAGGAAGTTATACCCCAAGTAGGCAATAATTCCTATCACGAGTCCTACTGCGGTGGTAATCATAGCTTCGTAAATCCCCGAAGAGAGTAATTTGGGACTAACGGAGCCTTCTTCTTGGGCGATGGCGATAAAAGCCTGTATCATCCCCGTAACCGTACCCAAAAAGCCAATCATAGGTGCCGCACCCGAAATGGTAGCCAGCAGGCTGAGGTTTTTCTCTAATCGGTACAATTCAATCTTTCCCACATTCTCAATAGAGGCTTCAATGGTTTTCAAAGGACTACCAATGCGGCTCAGCCCTTTCTCAATCATTCGGGCAATAGGCGTATCGGTATCTTTGCATATCAGCTTAGCACCATTGATATCGCCATTCAATACCATGCTTTTTACTTTTTCCATAAACTGCACAGGCGTTTGGGCGGCTTTACGTATGGTTAGCACACGCTCCACGAATATGGCAATGGCCAAAACGGATAAAATAAAAAGTGGGACCATCATGAGTCCCCCTTTTAGTAATAAATCGATAAGTGTTACTGACTCCTGAGCGGCTTCGGTTACGATTTCAGGAGAGGTAGTAATTTGTAATAACATAATTAGTATTTAAGAGCCCAGGGCTTTTCTTTAAAGTCTTGCGATAATGCTTCTGCGCGCATGAACGCTTCGTTGTAGTTATCAAATTCTTCAACGGCCACTCTATGGAATTTATTTTTCCCATAGGGCTTAATTATTTTCGGGGAGTGTCCGTCTTTGGCCAATTTATCGGCATAGTCGTTGGCTAAGTCTTCATCAAAGAAGCTGCCCACCACTACAAAACTTTTGCCTGTACGCTGATCCAAGACCGTAACCTGACCCACAGTAGGCTCAGCAGGAACTTCTTCCACCACCGGTTCTTCCACAGGCTTCTCTACGATAAACTGGGATGAATCTACCGCAGGCTTTTCAACTACTACTGGCTTGGGAGGTTCTTTCAAAAACAAGAAATAAACCGCTACCAAAGCACCCGTCACAATTACAAGTAAGGTAATTATTACCGGAGCGATGGATTTTTTACCACTGCTAGCCACCTCTTTTTTGCGGTTTTGAGGGGCATTTGGCCTTCTTTTAGGCTCATCGCTGGTGCTACCGCTTGAAGAAGGGTTAACGTCCGGCAAGCCGAAATCATCATCATTGGTAGACTTATTCTCTATGTTTTCCATGCTTAGGTTTGGAATTAGTTCGTCAAAAGTTTTCTAAAATTACTAAAAAGTTGAAAATACCATAAAAATGCTCTAAAAATAAAGCAAACATAGTTATTTCAAAGAACCTTGTTTCAAACCTTATTTCCAAGAAAATTCCCATTAATTATTGGCATTTACCCTACTTAAAAGGCCAAAGCCCCTCCTACCATTACCTGTATTCCGCGCACCGGATAGTTCAAATAATACTGATATTCTTTTCCGAGTAGGTTGTTGAAGCTGATAAAAGCGCTACTTCGTTTATTGAATTGATAGTCTATTTTTAGATTCAAATCCACTATGGTTGGCAATTCCACCGTAGCCATATCCAAGGGATTAAGCGCTTTAATGCCCCCAATCAGGTAAAAATCCGCATTGAAAAGGATTTTATCGGACAGGTTGTAGGTGTTCAATAAGCTCAATTTGTAGGTAGGCCTATGCCAAGCTTCGGCTTGTACATCGGTAGTGTATTTGTAATAATCGCCCCGAAGGATGCTGCGCAATTTTTCTTCTTTATTGAAATTGAGTTCCCCAAACAGGTGTAAGCGCTGAGAGGTGCCTTTATCATATACTAAATCAAATCGGGCTGAATCTTGTCCTGACAGGTTGTAGAAGCCCATATTTTTGAAAGTTCCCAAGCTAATACCGGCATGGTAACCAACCGATTGCAATACTTTGCCTTTATATCCTGCGGTAAAGCTTAGTGTATTGAGCGTGTGGCTCAATTCCTGATGGCGGCCTAGGTAGATATTTTCGTTCAGCACGCCCGAAAGGTGGCGCTTCTCGGCATCCCCTTCTATGCTCAAATAAAGTGATGATTGATCGGTAACCTGATATTCGGCTTTCAGGGTAGGAAAAATGTGCATTTTACCCAAATTCTGAGCCGTATCATTCTCATAAACCGCCCGCAAGCCTGCGGTAAAATCAAAGCCTAAATAGGCAAAGGTAAATCCCGGATTCAGACGGAAAAGGCTACGGTTCAATGACGTACTATCCTTGTATTGTGAAATCCACCAATCGGTAGTCACGAAAGCCTTCACCTTATCCGATATAGCATAGGTAAAGTCCGCCTCGGCATCAAAATTGGTTTCTTGCGCTTCATAATAGGTGGTAAGGTACTCAAAGCGGGTACCCAAGCGGTAATCGATGCTCGAAGACTTATTATTGCTCAAAGTAATGCCTACGGAGGTGCGATGAATCAATTGCTGATCCACACCTGTTTGGGTCGAATCGATAGCAGCCGCTCCATAGAAATTAGCAGCTTGCCTATTATAGTTTAGATCGCCTTCCAGCACAGTATTTTTTGAAAACACCTTGCCATACACCGATGCATCGTTCAGGCTATTGCTGCTCAAATCTCTACGCACCGGGCCGGACTGGGAAGACAAATGCTGATAATGAAAGCCATAGGCATAGTTTTTACTGCGTTTGCTATTGAGGAATAAATCCAGATAGGAAGTGCGGTAATTGCCTACCCCTAATTTTACATAATTGCCATAGTACTTATCCAGCTTCTCTTCTTGCATAGTAAGCGGGCGGATTTTGGGCTCAAATACCAATAAATCCATGCCTGAGAAGGTAAGTATCGGAAACTGATAGGGTATTATGGCTTTGTCTTTCTGCTCCGGAAGCGGAGGAACTTTCTCGAAACTGCGGTTAAAGGCGGGCAGTTCTATGGTTCGGTCTTTTTCAATAACGATTTCCGAATCTTTGATTTCCCCGTCCTCATCCCATTTCACCTGCGCCTGAGCAGGCAAAGCAGCAAAACATACCAAGGAAAAAATTGCGAATTTTATAGTTCGTATCATGTGATTGCTTAGTTTGATTGTGTAGAATCAGTACCCTGTGGGGCTGTTGCATTGCTCTCGTTCAATTTCTTGAGCGCAGTTTGCGCCTCTTGCACGATGCTACTTACCGGAGATTTCTCAATGATAGACTCCAAGGTAGCTTTGGCCTGGAAAATCTCGCCTGTGGCGATAAAATTATCCGCTATCAACAAAAAGGCTTTACCCAGCCAATATTCGTAGGTAGCAAACTTATCTTTCAGCTCATACACCGACTGCAAGGATTGGCTGTAGTTCTTTTGATTGTAATACATCAACGCAATCAGATATTGCGCCTCGGCTCCATATTCATCTCTGGCCGAATTGAGGGTGTTCAAGAATTCATCAGTAGCTTTTTCATAGTTCCCTTGTTGGAAAGCCGCTTTTCCCAAATACAAAGAGGCTTTATTCTGTGCACTGGCTGATACATTGCCTCTTTCAAGAATAATTTGGGCATAATAGACTACTGAATCGTAGGCGGCCAATAAATAGTGGGTGTCCATCAAACCCGACCAGGCATTGTATTGCTCTTTTTTGGTATTGGCGATAGGCAACACACGATGATAGAATTGCATAGCCCTTTCATAATCTCCTTTTTTAAACTCCAACTCCGCAATGCGCTGCATGGAGCGCACAATATAAGGCGTTTGGTTATCAGCTATTACTTCTTCAAAATAGCGAATGGCTTCGCTACTGTTATTGGCTCGGTAATAGGATTCCGCCAGATAATACCGTGCCTCAAATACAAAACCGCTTTCGGGATAATTGCTCAAGAAGTTTTGAAAACTACTAATCGATTTATCATATTTCTGATTGAAATAGAGGTTTTTAGCTGACTCAAACTCGACTGATGCCAGTCCGGCATTTTCCGGATTTACGTTTTTGTAACGGGTAAGGTAAGGCTCAAACTCCTCCGAACGGTTTTGCAAAGTAAGCACCTCTTGCAGCCCTAATAAGGCGCTGTTGGCCGTTTTGTGGGTAATATGATGCTCCAAAACCTCCTTATAATCGGCCTCAGTTTGACTGTAGTTCTTTAAATTATAATTGGCAATGGCTCTTTTTCCTAAAGCATAAGGTACAAAAGGACTTTGCTTGCGGGTGTTGATTACCACGGTAAAGCCTTTTACGGCTTGCTCATAATTGCCTTGTTCGAAGTCAATTTGGGCGTACTGAAACTCTGCATCATCGGCATAGCGCGACTGCGGAAACTCTTTCAGCATAGCCTTTAGGGTACTCTTGGCTCCTTCCCCATTTCCTTGAATGCTTTGAATCACACCTTTCTGAAAAAGGGCGTAATCCTTATCCGGATTATTGGCCTGAATGGCTTCATTATAGGTTTCTACCGCCTTGTTGTACAGTTTGTTTACATAATAACAATCGGCCAGGCGAATCCATGCATCTGGGTAAAACACCAGGTTGCTTTTACGGTCAGAGGCATCGGTATATTCCTTGAAATGCGTAAGGGCTTTTTCGTATTGTTTGGTATTGAAATAGGCATAGCCGATTCCGTAGCGCGCTCTGATAAAATACTCACTACCTTCGGCTGCCTGTCTAAATACCGCGGCATAGGCATTAATCGCTTCATTGTATTTTTTCCCAATGCTGTAGGCCTCTCCCATCCAAAAATGAGCAATGGCAGTCCATTCTTTATCCATGGGAAATTGAAGCGATTTCTCAAAAATCTTAACCGCTTCGTAGTAATTGGCATTATTAAAAAGCTCCACGC
Source organism: Shiella aurantiaca (assembly GCA_030412945.1). GTDB lineage: Bacteria > Bacteroidota > Bacteroidia > Cytophagales > Cyclobacteriaceae > Shiella > Shiella aurantiaca. The sequence continues at coordinate 273,246 of JAUHJS010000001.1, forward strand.
CTTTGTATACTGCCACCCGCTGGTAAGTTTTCTTGATATTGGCCGATTTATTCGGAATCGACTCCATATAGGCCAAGGCCTCTTGATAATTATTGGAAGAGAGATAGGCTTCGCTCAGCAGTTCGTTTACTTCCTCCTGATAGCTACTACTAGGATAATTTTTGGAGAACTTCTTAAAACCCTCGATAGCATCGGAATATTCGCCTTGGGTAAAGGCGATTTTGGCTGCAGCAAAGCTGGCTTCTTCTTGAATTTTCGGGTTAAAGGTTTTCTGAGCTGCCTTTTGAAAGGCCGTTTCGGCAAAGGGTAAGTTTCCCTCTTTTTGGTATAACACACCAAGGTAATAAGAAGCAAACTGACCCGTTTCGGAGTCTTCCAAGGCTACATTTTTGAATAATTCAATGGCACGGGCATTATCGCCCATTTGCATAAACGCATAGCCCGCTTTGAACTGCAAGCCCTTATCGGAAAGAGAAGGGTTTTCATCCATGTACTGCGTGAAATACCGAGCCGATTTTTCAAAATCTTCGGTTTGGAAATAGCCATCAGCCAACAGCAGTTTAAGCTCCGCCTTATTTCGTACCTCCTTTTTCTCCAATGCCTCGATAGCGTAAGAAATTAGTTTGTCAAAATCTTTTTGGGCATAATACACACTGGCCAGCATGTAGGGCACCACGGCTACATAGCTATCACCTTTTTCAGCACGCAGGAAATCGCTAAGGGCCAAATCGTAGGCTTTGATGCGGTATTCTATGTATCCTGCATAATAATTGGAGGCGAAATAATATTCCCCATTGGCCCTTTTCAGAAAGTTGAAATGCACCAAGGCCTGATCGAACTGCTGGCGGGCAAATAAAGAATAAGCCAGTTTGAAGCGGCCTTCAGCAGCATTGGCGGTATTAAGTTCGGAAAAATCTACTTTATTAAGATATTCTGCGGCTTTAGCATAATTCTTCTCCCGAAAATAGCTCAAACCCAGCGAAAGATTGGCCAGTTCAGCTTTGGGATTATTCGGGTATTCTTTTACAAATCGGTCGATTTTGTATTCACCATCTTCATTGAAGAGATTAAGCGCGGCAAAAGCAATGTAATACTGAGCATCTTCCGAAATGATAGGACTTTCTTCGTAGCTAGCATAGCGCTCAAACATAGCCCTGGCGCTGCCCATGTGGCCTTTATCAAAAAGTTCTAAAGCGGTTAGGTAGGTTCTGTCGGGTTGGTTTTGCCCTACGGGACTTTGGGCAAACGAGGCAACCGAGGCAAGTAAAAACGGGATGATGAGTTTTCGCATAATAAAAAAGTACTCCTGTTTGTAAGCAATAACCACTCCAAAGCGCAATTATTGCCAGTGTATCAAAATTAAAAAATTCGCCCGTGCTATTCGGAAGAATCGCTTTAATTCTTTTAATGCATCAGTTTGAAGGCCAGTTCGCGCAGAATGGCCCCATCGCTCATAGCTCCTCCGGCTATGCCTTTGTTTTGCAAATCGGCCTGGCGAATGTGGTGGATGTTCTGAATCGCTTTCCCCAAAGGGTAGTTGTTGGCTGCGGTAAGGTATTCCTTTACAAAGAAACTATGTACGCCCAAGGTTTTGGATAAAGCCGCTTCGCTTTTGTCTTTGGCTGCATGCACCATCAGTATGCGGGTAAAGTGCTGATAAATAGAGGGTATCACCATAATAGCCGGATGCGCCTTAGTATTGGCTTCAAAATAGGCTATGATTTGATTTACCTTAGCAATATTCCGAAAGGTAAAGGCCTTTTGCAGTTCAAACACATTGAAATCCTTACTAATACCCACGTATTTTTGCACCATAGCCGGGTCGATGGTGGTATCTCCGGCTTTGAAATTGATAAGCACTTTATCGATTTCGTTGGATAGGCGTTCCAAATTATTGCCAATATTGTCGGCAAACATCTGCGTAGCTTTATCCTGAATGCTGTAGCCTTTGCTCTGTACATAGGCCTGAATCCAGGCGGGTAACTTATTATCATATAGCTTATCAGAAGTGACCAATACCGCATTTTTCTCTATTTGCTTGGTAAGTGCGGTGCGGCCATCCAGCTTTTTGTATTTGTAGCAAAACACCAAAATGGTAGAAGGCAAAGGGTTTTGCACATATCCTTCCAGCAGTTTGGCGCCCGCTTCGCGGCTTATGTCTTTGATTTCCTGAGCTTCTTTGATAATCACCACCTGCCTGTCGGACATCATGGGGAAACGCCTGGCATTGGACAGCACCACGCCCATATCCACATCCTTCCCGTACAACACCACCTGATTAAAGCCTTTTTGCGATTCGTCAATGGCATGGGCTTCAATGTAATCGGCTATTTGGTCGATATAAAAGGGTTCTTCCCCTTGCAGAAAATATACGGGTGCATATTTCCCCGCTTTGAGGTCTTTCAGGATGTCTTCCGGCTTGTGTACCATGGCGAATATCTAAGACTACAAATATTGGGCTTATTGATGGATAAGGCAAGTGGCATCTGTTCCTATTAAGAACTCATATCACGATCGATCAAAGGGGGTGCGCTTGTTAAATTTATTCGTTCTCCCAATAATAATCCTGGAAAAAAGAATGGAGAGGCCTGATAAAAGTGGTGCCATATCCCAAATCCGTGAATGTCCGCTATCAATTACGCCCAAATAAGAAAGAAACATGATAGCCGCTCCTAGTGAGGTCAAAATAACTCCAACACCAGAAAGCTCAATTCTGCTCTCATCATTACCCTTTTTGAGCAAACGTCTTTGCAATTCATTGTCTACCAAACGAACAATAATTTTAATTTCCTCTTCTTCAAAATTATTGGCTTCTAGATCTTTGCGTACTTGGTCAATCTCAAATTTCTCATTAGCAATCCTATTTATATAAAAATCTACAATTTGCACTCTGTCCATTAATACATCATTTTATAGCCATTTATCAATTTCCCTATTGGCTTGATTATCAGTCAAAAAATCACCCCTCTTGATTTGTTCTCTCGCCTCTTGGATAGCTGCCTTTTGCCCATCATTTAATTTATATACGTCTATATTCTCCCGCTCAATAGTCAGTGGTGGATAGGCCTTTTCAAGAATACGCTCTTGTTTTTTATTTTTCAAAAAGTGCTTTTTCATTTCATTTGCCAATTATAGAGAGCTTTTGTGTAAAGTTACCTATTTTCTATTATTCTACTCCTTAACCTATTAAGCTTAGAGGTAATAGTGCAATTCAAACAATCTCTTCTTAGCACTTCCTTGAATTGGCTAAAATCGCTTAATTTCCTATTTTCGCAGTCGCTAAGAGTTTACTATGAAAAATTTCATTGAAGAGTTACGTTGGAGAGGCATGTTGCATGATACCATGCCCGGTACTGAGGAGTTGTTGCAAAAAGAAATGGTAAAAGCCTATATCGGTTTCGACCCTACGGCTGATTCGCTGGGCGTGGGTAACTTGGTACAAGTGATGACCTTAGTACATTTTCAGCGAGCCGGACATAAGCCGATTGCCCTAATTGGTGGTGCTACGGGCATGATTGGCGACCCATCCTTCAAATCCAATGAGCGGAATCTATTAGACTTAGAAACCTTACGGCATAACCAAGAGTGCCAAAAGAAGCAGTTGAGTAAGTTTTTGAACTTCGATTGCGGAGCCAATTCTGCGGAGTTGGTAAATAATTACGACTGGTTCAAAGACTTTGGCTTTCTAGATTTTATCCGAGAGGTGGGCAAGCATATTACGGTAAATTACATGATGTCGAAAGATTCGGTAAAAAGCCGAATGGATAGCGGTATTTCCTTTACCGAATTCAGCTACCAGCTGATTCAAGGCTATGATTTTTATCATTTGTGGAAAAACCATGGCGTAAAGCTGCAAATGGGCGGTTCCGATCAGTGGGGAAATATCACCACCGGAACGGAGCTTATCCGAAGGATGGCCTCAGGCGAAGCCTTTGCACTTACCACGCCTTTAATCAAAAAGGCCGATGGCGCGAAATTTGGCAAAACCGAATCGGGCAATGTGTGGCTAGACCCGGCCAAAACTTCTCCTTACCAGTTTTATCAGTTTTGGCTCAATGCAGCCGATGCCGATGCCGAAGGCTATATTAAAATATTCTCTATCAAAAGTCGTGAGGAAATAGAAGCCCTGATAGCGGAACACGCCCAAGCCCCTCACCTACGCCAATTGCAAAAAGCCTTGGCCGAGGAAATTACGACAAGGGTGCATTCCAAGGAAGAGCTAAACAAGGCCCTTCAAGCCAGCGAAATCCTTTTTGGAAATGGCACGGAAGAGATGCTCCGAACTATGGATGAGGCTACTTTATTGTCCGTTTTTGAAGGGGTGCCCCAATTTGAAATAAGCAAAGAGAGTTTGGAGGAAGGTGCGGATATGTTAGAAATATTGGCGGTACACACACAGGTATTCCCTTCCAAAGGCGAAGCACGCAAAATGCTGCAAGCCAATGGAGTAAGTGTAAACAAAACCAAGATTGGTTTGGAAAAGAAGCTCAGTATCAGCGATTTGCTCAATGAGCGATTTATCTTAATCCAGAAAGGGAAGAAAAACTATTACCTGCTTCAAGTGAAATAAGAGGAAAGGCCGCAAGGCCTTTTTCTTTTTATATTCCAAGCTCAGGGTACTTGCCCGAAATCCCTTTGAAGAAGTTCAGAATCTCGACCATATCTGCCTCAGCATCTACACTAGGGTAAAAAGGGTCGCGCACAATGATTTGTTTCTTGGCATAATCAAAACCCACCAAAATAATGGGAATCTCCGCCTTGCGAGCGATGTGATAAAAGCCCGTTTTGATTTGGCTCACCTTACTGCGTGTACCCTCTGGTGCTAAAGCTATGGCAAAGCGTTCATGCTTTCGGTACATTTCTACCACCTGATCTACCAGATTATTGTGTTTACTCCTATCCACCGGATAACCGCCCAACCAACGAAATAGAAAGCCATAGGGCCATTTAAAAAGCTGGCTTTTGCCCAGAAACTTCACGTACTGAATCCGAAAGAGGCTCCTCCCGGCAAGGCCCACCAGAAAATCCCAATTGGAGGTATGAGGGGCTACGGCTACAATAAACTTATGGATATGGTGAGGAAAATTGCCCACCAGTCGCCAGCCAAGGATTTTGATAAAGATAAGTGCGTATAAAGGTCGAAGCATAAAGAAATATACACATTTCCGGACAAAAAAATAGCCCATCCGTATGGCTGGGCTAAAATTTCGTAATCTGTTATCTCTTAGAAGAAGTAGTTGAAACCAAGGCTAACCGGAGCAAATGAATTGAAACCTACATTAAAGCCAGAGTCAATGTCTCTATTAGCTGTATCGGTAGGATCTTTATCTACGAAGCGGTTGAAGCCCAATAAGTTGAACTGCAATTCAAAAGCATACTTCTCTGTAGGGAAGAAGGCAAAACCAGGAGCCACATTAATTCCAAAATTTGAAATATTAGAATTTTCGGTGGTTGTACCGCCTCCTGTTGTTTTCCCCTTACCAGTAGAAAAGCCCACACTTCCCTCAACATAAGCAAAGAAGGTTTCACTAAAACCCTTGTAGTAACGTACCATTGGCCTTAAACCAAATAAATTATTCGAATTTTTAATTTCACCAGCACCTGCATCAAATTTTGAGGAGGAAGAAGTAAAAGAAATACCCAATCCAATAGCTAGATTGTCAGATACAAAATAACCAAATGATGGATTAATGGCTAAATCAAAATTTTTGGGACCTTCAGTAGTAGTACCATCAGTGATATTTTTATCACTAGAAGTACTTATACCTAAACCACCACCAGCAAACATTTTACCGGCTCCTATTTGTGCAAAAGTACTTAGCGATACTCCCATCGCTAAGGCAATTCCTAAAATAACTTTTTTCATGGATGTTTAAAAAATGTAGACGAATGTAACAATAATTTTCACAAAACCCCATTTTGTGGGTATTTCGCCTTCTTAGTACGGTAAAAATCTTTGATTTGTTCTATATCGGCTTCCATGCTTCCTGTAGTGTTGAAAACAGGGCCTACTCCGGCATGCTTTTTATCGTAATCTAGATACCCCATCACAATGGGAACTTGCGCCAGTTCGGCCACATGGTAAAATCCGGTTTTCCATTTAGGCTGATACTTACGGGTAGCCTCAGGCGTTACAATAATCACCAATTGCTCATGCTCTTTATACAAATCGGCCATGGCCTGCACCGTACTTTTACCGTCTTTGTTCTTTTTCATTCCTGCCTTTCTATCAATGGCAATAGCACCCATAGCAGTTAGTATAGGGCCAAGGGGGAAAAACATGACTTCCTTTTTAATGGTAAACTTCAGCGGTACCCCCATGATAAAAAAGGCGCAGCGGGCATACAAAAAATCCCAGTTGGAGGTGTGAGGGGCCGCCACCATTACCGCTTGTTTCACTTCGGGCGGAAAACCACCTACCACTTTCCAACCAGTAAGCCAGAAGATAAATTTTGAGAGTATTTTGGCCATTTATTTATACAGTTTATCAATTAATGCACTATCAGCAAAATTAGGTAAAGTTACTTGCAATCCGGGCGTACGCTCCATTTCACGTTTGATGGCAAAAACGGCCTCTTGATTGCGCGCCCAGCTTCTGCGGGCTATGCCATTATTTACATCATATAAAAGCATATTTTCAATACGAATGTCTGCTTCATGGCTTCCATCGAGGACCATACCAAAACCGCCATTGATTACTTCGCCCCAGCCTACTCCGCCACCATTGTGAATACTCACCCAAGTAGCACCACGGAAACTATCACCTATCACATTGTGTATGGCCATATCGGCCGTGTAGCGTGAGCCATCGTAAATATTGGAGGTTTCTCGATAAGGACTATCGGTGCCGCTCACATCGTGGTGGTCACGCCCAAGTACTACCGGGCCAATCTTTCCTTCTTTTATGGCCTTATTAAAGGCCTTGGCAATTTTTATTCTTCCTTCCGCATCTGCATACAGGATACGGGCTTGCGAACCTACGACCAGTTTATTCTTTTTCGCTTCTTTTATCCAGTGGATATTATCTTGTAATTGCTGCGCGATTTCCTGAGGAGCTGTTTGTGCGATTTCCTCCAGCACTGTAGCGGCTAGGGCATCGGTAAAGTCGAGGTCTTCGGGTTTTCCCGAGGTACATACCCAGCGGAATGGGCCAAAACCATAATCAAAACACATAGGCCCCATAATATCCTGCACATAGCTCGGATAACGGAAATTAATACCATCCGCGGCCATTACATCGGCTCCGGCACGGGAAGCTTCCAGCAAAAAGGCATTTCCGTAATCGAAGAAATACGTTCCTTTTGCCACATGGCGATTGATGGCGGCTGCTTGGCGCACCAAGCTTTCTTTTACTTTTCGTTGAAATTCCTCTGGCCGATTGGCCATCATTTCTTGAGCCTCTTCAAAATCTACACCTACCGGATAGTAACCACCCGCCCAGGGGTTGTGCAAGGAAGTCTGGTCGGAACCCAGCTCGATATGAATGCCTTCGGTATCAAAGCGTTCCCAGACATCCACAATATTACCTTGATAAGCAATGCTTACAGTTTCTTTATCTTGCTTGGCTTTTTTCACACGGGCACACAGAACATCGAGGTCTTCTATCACCTCATCTACCCAGCCTTGCGCATGGCGCTTTTGCGTAGCCAATCGGTTTACCTCGGCCGTTACTGATACTACCCCCGCAATATTTCCGGCTTTGGGCTGGGCACCACTCATACCCCCCAGACCAGATGTTACAAAAAGCATTCCGCTGCGGTCTTTGCCTGCTCCGGCAATTTTTCGGGTGGCATTCAATACCGTAATGGTGGTGCCATGCACAATACCCTGAGGACCAATATACATATAGGAACCAGCCGTCATTTGACCGTATTGCGTAACGCCCAAGGCATTGAAGCGTTCCCAATCATCGGGTTTGGAATAATTGGGAATCATCATCCCGTTGGTCACGATTACCTTCGGAGCATTTTTGCTGCTGGGGAACAAGCCCATGGGGTGACCGGAATACATATGGAGCGTTTGCTCTTCGGTCATCTCGGCCAAATATTTCATGGTAAGCAGGTATTGCGCCCAATTCTGAAAAACCGCGCCATTGCCGCCATAGGTGATTAATTCATGCGGATGTTGTGCTACAGCCGGATCCAGATTGTTCTGAATCATAAGCATGATGGCAGCGGCCTGCTTACTTTTGGCTGGATACAATTCAATTGGTCTTGCATACATGGCATAATCAGGGCGGAAACGGTACATGTAAATGCGTCCGTAAGCCTCCAACTCCTGAGCAAACTCAGGAGCCAACACGGCATGATGCTTGGCCGGAAAATAGCGCAGGGCATTATGAATGGCCAACTTCTTTTCCTCTTGACTCAAGATATCCTTACGCTTAGGCGCATGGCTGACAGAGGTATCGTAGGGCTTAGCCGGAGGCAACACCTCTGGAATCCCTTGTAAAATTTGCTGACGGAAGTTTTCTGCTTCTTGCATAGATAAAAGGCCTTTTATTTCAATATGCTTAGTATTTCGTTGATTTGCTGCTGGGTATGCTGATAGCCGATGTAAAACAGCTCATCGGCTTTGGATAAATCGGCACCGCTGTATTTGGAAATTGCCTCAGGTTCTATCACCACTTGGCACTTTGCTTTACTCATTTGAACATTGCCGTTTATGGCCATCAGAAGACTTCTTTCTATCACTCTCCTTCCATGTGTTACCGAAAAATTCGTATCAATGGGATTGCAATGACTCCCGATAATGATATCTACTTTTCCTTCCAGACAGGAAACAGGCAGATTATCTAATAAACCACCATCGACATACACATTTCCATTAAAGGAAATAGGATCGAATACCACCGGAACGCAAGAGGAAGCCAGCACCGGCATGGCTAGTTCACCTTCGTTAAAGTAGTGCGAAACACCTTTTTGTAAATCGGTAGCCACTACGGTTAAAGGAATTTGTAAACCCTCAAAACTATCGTGCGGAATATGTTTGCGCAGGATATGCGCTAGTTTATCCAGCTTTAATAGCCCTGATTTGGAAAATGCCGGACGGACAATGGTAAGCAGACTGGTGTCTTTAATGATTTGCAAGGCTTCTTTAGGCGGAATACCATGAGCCACCAAAGCTCCTGCAATAGAACCAGCACTAGTACCCGAAAGAGCATGTAGTACGATACCCGCCTCCGATAAGGCTTGCATTACGCCCAAATGCATGATGCCGCGCGCTCCTCCACCAGATAAGGCCAGTCCTACTTTCATGGTTTAGATATCGGCTAAGCGGAATACTTCTTTAAGTCGCACGCCTTTGTCGGTATGTTGAACGGTAGCGCACTGGTTTACCGGATCATGCTCAAAGAATAAAATATACTCTTCATCAGCCGCCTTTTGCAAAAAGGCCGCTTTTTCATCCATGGTTAACAATGGGCGTGTATCATAGCCCATCACATAGGGAACAGGGATATGGGCCACTGAGGGAAGTAAATCCGCCACAAAAACCACCTTTCTTCCCTTATACTGCACCATGGGCAGCATTTGCTTATCAGTGTGTCCATCCATGGTGAGGAATGAAAAACCTTCAAAAAATGCATTACGATGGGTATCGGCAAATTTCAAATGCCCACTTTCTTGCATGGGCATGATATTTTCTTTGATAAAGCTTGCCTTTTCACGTGCATTCGGCTGGGTAGCCCATTGCCAATGGCCCGAGTGCGACCAATAGGTAGCATTCGGGAATACCATTTCCAGATTTCCTTGGCTTCCATAGCGCACCCCGCCTCCGCAATGGTCAAAATGCAAATGTGTGAGGAACATATCGGTGATATCGGAAGGACTAAATCCGGCTTTCTTGATAGAAGCTAATAAAGAATCCTCTCCATGAAGGTAGTAATGGCTAAAGAACTTAGCATCTTGCTTATCGCCAATGCCATTATCAATCAACATGAGACGATTGCCACTTTCTACCAGCAAACAGCGCATGGCCCAGGTACAAAGATTATTCTCATCAGCCGGATTGGTTCTTTGCCAAAGTGTTTTAGGAACCACGCCAAACATGGCACCACCATCTAGCTTAAAAAAGCCGGTATCAATTACGTGTAAGTTCATCGTGATAAGTTTTGCCCCAAGGGCTGCAAACGTTGTCAAATCGATTAAAAAATAAAGGCAGACGCTACGCTAACATCTGCCTTTATATCATGCGTAGATATTTACTCTACCACTACGCCCATGGAGCTGAACTTCTCGATGCGCTGATCGATGCGATCCTCTGGACTGAGCTTTTGCAACTCTTTTATATTTTTCAGAATAACCTTCTTCAATTCTTTGGCCATGGCTTTGGAATCCACGTGTGCCCCACCAAGCGGCTCCTTGATAATGCCATCGACCAGCTTCATACCCTGCATGTCGTGGGCGGTTAGTTTAAGGGCTTCTGCGGCCTGTTCTTTATAATCCCAGCTTCTCCACAAGATAGAAGAGCACGATTCAGGCGAAATCACCGAATACCAGGTATTTTCCAACATGAATACCTTATCGCCAATGGCAATGCCCAAAGCACCGCCCGAGGCACCTTCTCCAATGACAATACAGATTACCGGAACCTTGAGCATAAACATCTCTTTCAGGTTTTTGGCAATGGCTTCGGCCTGACCTCTTTCTTCGGCTTCAAGACCTGGAAATGCTCCTGGAGTATCGATTAGGGTAACGATAGGCTTATTGAATTTTTCTGCCAGCTTCATCAGGCGAAGAGCCTTGCGGTAGCCATCTGGATTGGCCATACCGAAGTTGCGCATCTGACGCTGCTTGGTATTACGGCCTTTTTGCTGACCAATGAACATAATGGTTTGTCCATCGACATTACCAAACCCTCCTACCATGGCTTTATCATCCGCCACCAAGCGATCTCCATGCAATTCGATGAAGTCTTCGGTGATTTCGTAGATATAGTCAAGGGTATAGGGCCTTTCTGCATGGCGTGAAAGCTGCACTCTTTGCCAGCGTGTGAGGTTGTTAAACGTTTCCTCTTTCAAGGTGTGTATTTTCTCTTCCAGCTTCTTTACTGCATCCGAAACATCCACATTACTTTGCTCAGCCAATGTTTTCATATCGGCCAGCTTCGCTTCTAAATCAGCAATCGGTTTTTCAAATTCCAAGAGCATAGTAAGTTTGGTTTATCTACAAACCTACATCAAATCAGCCTTGTTTGCAATACCCCCATAGGCTTATTCGGGCTAATTAACTGATAAATTGGGAGATAGAATACAGGGCAATCGAACATTTAGTATTACAGAATACCTTTTAAGTAGTCAATAAACTTGTACAGAAAACCACTAGGTAGATTACAAGGATATAAACGCAAAAGCCCATCATCTCTGATGGGCTTTTGCGGAAGGAACGGGACTCTCCCACAGGGACTCTTCGAGGCCACAGGATTCTTCGAAGAATCCTGCGGCCTCCTGCGTGATAGGCAGACATTCTAACCAACAACGCCATTAAAAAGCTAAAAGAGCATAAAAACAGAAAGCCCATCATTGCTGATGGGCTTTTGCGGAAGGAACGGGACTCTCCCACAGGGACTCTGCGAGGAACCCTGCGGCCTACTGCGTGACAGGCAGGCATTCTAACCAACAACAAACGCCATCACGAACTAAAAGGGCATAAAAACAAAAAGCCCATCATCTCTGATGGGCTTTTGCGGAATGGACGGGACTCGAACCCGCGACCTCCTGCGTGACAGGCAGGCATTCTAACCAGCTGAACTACCACTCCGTTTTAAAGTGATGCAAAGGTATCAAAAACGTGTGAATAAATGCAAGCCCTGCTGTGAAAAATATTCGATTATTTTACAAAAAACGAATAAAGCTCTGTAAATCAACATAATTATTTTGCACCAAACTGGTACGCTACAAAAAGAAAAAGCCGCTATTACTAGCGGCTTTTATTCAATACCTATGCGGTATTATTTTTTGATTTTATCTACAACGGCTTTGAAAGCAGCCGGATGGTTCATCGCTAAATCGGCAAGTACCTTTCTGTTAAGATCGATGTTTGCTTTCTTCAACATTCCCATAAGTTGAGAATAGGAAATCCCATGTTCTCTGGCTCCGGCATTGATACGCTGAATCCAAAGGGCGCGGTAATCTCTCTTTTTGGCTTTTCTATCGCGGTATGCGTAGGTAAGACCTTTTTCTACTTTGTTTTTGGCAACCGTCCATACGTTTTTGCCACGTCCGAAATAACCTCTGGCGGCTTTAAGGACTTTTTTTCTTCTAGCTTTCGAAGCTACTGAATTGACTGATCTAGGCATTTCTTTTTAGTTTTTGATGATTGGTGTTCTTAATGAATCTTGTTGTACCAATAATCGGGATTGAACATTAAACCATTAGTTGTTTTTCGGATTAGCCGATATTAAGCATGTGCTTAACGCGTGCTTCATCTGATGGGTGAACTAAGCCCATGTGAGTAAGCCTTCTTTTCTGCTTGGTCTCTTTCTTGGTCAGGATGTGGCTTTTGTAAGCATGCTTTCTTTTCACCTTCCCTGTACCAGTCAATTTGAAGCGTTTTTTGGCTCCTGATTTGGTTTTTACTTTAGGCATTGTGTTATATAAATTGATAGATTACTTTTTGGGTGAAGCTTTAGGCGTAAGCATCAGTATCATTCTTTTACCTTCCAAAGTCGGCAATGATTCTACTTTTGCTACTTCTTCCAAAGCTTGCGCAAACTTCAATAACAATATCTCCCCTCTTTCTTTGAAAACAATAGTACGGCCTACAAAGTGTACATAGGCTTTCACCTTTGCTCCTTCTTTCAAGAAGTTTTGGGCGTGGTTCAGTTTAAAGTTGAAATCGTGGTCATCGGTATTCGGACCAAATCTAATTTCTTTGATAACAGTCTTTTGGGCATTGGATTTAATCTCCTTCTGCTTCTTTTTCTGCTCGTATTTAAACTTTGAATAATCAATAATCTTACATACAGGAGGGTCTGCTTTGGGGGAAATTTCCACCAAATCGAGACTTTGCTCTCTGGCCATTTTAAGAGCAGTGTTAATGTCGTACACATCTACCTGTACGTTTTCACCAACTACACGCACTTTGCGGGCAGTAATTCTTTCATTTACACGATAAGGTTCCTCTGCTACTACGCGAGGCCTCCTCCTATCGAACTTAGGATTATTAATTGTAACCTCCCTTTTTAATTGTTAAAAAAATCAGTCCGCAAATATCGGGATAAATACACATTTTCAAAATCTTCTGTTGATTTTGTTTTAGGCATTGACACTAATATCTGCTTCCTTATGGAAATAGTTTTTAAACTCTTCAAGCGTCATTACGCCTACATCACCTTGGCCATGCTTACGTACCGCCACCTTGCCTTCAGCTTCTTCTTTCTCACCCACGATTAGCATAAACGGTGTTTTCATCACTTCAGCATCGCGGATTTTACGGCCAATCTTCTCATCACGGTGGTCAATCGAACCACGGATATCAGCCTCTTGCATGGCATTGTACACCGTTTCGGCATAGGAAGCGAATTTTTCCGAAATAGGAAGAATGGAAATTTGCTCAGGCGATAGCCACAAGGGGAAATTTCCGGCACAATGCTCAATCAATACGGCTACAAAGCGCTCCAAGGAGCCAAATGGGGCACGGTGTATCATCACCGGACGGTGCTTTTGATTATCGCTACCGATGTATTCCAACTTAAAGCGCTCTGGCAAGTTGTAATCCACCTGAATGGTGCCCAGCTGCCAACTTCTGCCCAAGGCATCTTTCACCATGAAATCAAGCTTAGGACCATAGAAAGCCGCCTCGCCTTTCACCGCTACGGTTTTCAGGCCGCGCTCATCGGCTGCTTCTTGAATTTCGCGTTCGGCTTTTTCCCACAGCTCATCGCTACCAATGTATTTTTGCTTGTTTTCTGGGTCGCGCAAAGAAACCTGTGCGGTATAATCGGTGAAACCGAGGGCATTGAACACATAAAGCACCAAGTCGATTACTTTCACAAACTCCTCTTTCACCTGCTCGGGGCGACAGAAAATATGGGCATCGTCTTGAGTAAAGCCTCTCACGCGGGTCAGGCCGTGCAATTCTCCACTTTGCTCATAACGATATACGGTACCAAACTCGGCAAAGCGCAAAGGCAAATCTTTATACGAACGGGGCTTGGTTTTATAAATCTCGCAGTGATGCGGACAGTTCATGGGTTTCAGCAAAAACTCCTCACCCTCGCTAGGCGTGCTAATGGGCTGGAAGGAGTCTTTTCCGTATTTTTCGTAGTGACCGGAAGTAACGTATAATTCCTTCCCTCCGATGTGTGGAGTCACTACTGGCAAATAGCCTGCTTTTACCTGTGCTTTGCGAAGGAAGGCCTCTAAACGCTCACGCAAGGCGGTGCCTTTAGGCAACCACAAAGGCAAGCCCATGCCCACTTTCTCGGAGAAAGCGAATAACTCTAGTTCTTTCCCTAATTTGCGGTGATCGCGCTTTTTGGCTTCTTCTAAAAGGGTGAGGTAATCGGTAAGTTCCTTTTGTTTAGGAAAAGAAACTCCGTAAATACGGGTCAATTGCTTGTTCTTTTCATCGCCACGCCAGTAAGCGCCCGCCACGTTCATCAATTTTACGGCTTTGATAAAACCGGTATCGGGAATGTGTGGCCCACGGCACAAATCGGTGAAATTGCCTTGTTTGTAAAAGGTGATGCTGCCATCTTCCAAGCCATCCAATAAATCCAGCTTATATTCATCACCTTTCTGTGTAAAGTAATCTACAGCGGCTTTTTTGCTGATTTCCTCACGGATATAGGCGTTTTTTTGACGCGCCAATTCCAACATCTTGGCTTCAATCTTCTCCAGCTCTTCTCCGGTGAATACGCGGTCGCCAAAGTCTACATCATAGTAAAAACCTGTGGCAATAGCAGGCCCAATCCCGAATTTAACTCCAGGATACAACGCCTCTAGGGCTTCGGCCAATAAGTGGGCGGAAGAGTGCCAGAAGGTAGATTTTCCTTGGTCATCGTTCCAAGTCAATAGTTTCACATGAGCATCCGTAGTAATCGTTCGTGTAGCATCCCAAACTTCTCCGTTCACTTCTGCGGCCAGCACATTCCGCGCTAAGCCTTCACTAATACTCATGGCTACATCCAACCCTGTACTGCCTTTGGGATACTCTCTCAAGCTTCCGTCCGGTAGGGTTATCTTGATTACATCTTTACTCATATACTATCGTTTGCTTCTGTGGTTCGTAGTTTCAAAGGTTCAATTTCGGGAAGTGGCTCAGGCCTTCTTTCTTCCTCCAATTTCCGCAAATATGCAATTTTTCTTTTAAGGATATCCCATTCTTGGCGGGCAATTTCGTGGGTAGAATCTTTTTCTATAATTTTTGCATACACGGCACTAGCCTTTTGGTATTGCCAGCGCTTATCGAGCAATTGGGCATGCATGAGCAGGCTATTGGTACTGCTGTCGTCTTCCTGAACTAGCAAAGCGGAATAATACAAAGTGGAATCGTAGTTCTTCTCCGCCCAATGCAGCTGGGTGAGCAAGGGTAGCCAGTCTACCGACTGTTTGAAACCTTCCTGCCCGAAAATCAAACGCTTTGCTTCTTTGGTTTGCTTTTGTGCTACATACAGAGCGGCCAGTTCATGCAACATGGCGTCTGACTCCTTTCCTAAGCTCACTATTTTCTCCAATTGAGACTGCCAAGCGATGGTATCGTGCTGGGCTTTGTAAATATGGGAAAGCGACAGATGGGCTTCATACAAAGTGCTATCTTCTTTCAATAGTTCCTGAAAGCGGCTTAACGCTTGGGCGGTATCCCCTACAGCTAATTTAGAAAGTGCATAGCGCAGCTGGTATTCGCGCACATCGGGGTAGATTTTGATAATCTGCTCCACATACTTTTCGGCTTCCTTGGCATTCCCATTTTTGATATAAATACCTGAAAGGATATCACTGATTACCAGAATATTCCCTCCATACTGCTGGGCTTTGAGCGATGAGGCCAATGCTTGCTCGGTTTGTCCCAAGTTGGCAAATATTTCGGCCTCTAGCAGATAGTAATCAGCATTTTTGGCATTATACGCGATGGCAGTTTGAAGCTGACTTTGCGCTTGGTCAAATTGCCCTTGCTTACTGAGCACCACGGCTTTGTTAAAGTACAAAAAGGAGTTATTAGGATTATCGGCTATCTGTTCATCCAGATAAGTAAGCACCTGCTGATAATAGACGGCATTTTCTTCCGGAATGTCGATAACAGGGTTATCGGCATATTTTTGCGTACAGGAAAGAAAAAATCCTCCACAGAGGAGCGCGTAAAAAAATCGGGAAAAATCCATCTACAAAATAAACTGAAAACTCACTTTGACACCAAACTTACTGGCATTTGCCCGGTCAAGATAAGTCAATCGATGGAAAGCATCAATTCTTCCTATTTTAAAAATATTCTCTATCCCATATCCTACCTCCATGTAAGGCTTGTTTTCCCAGCGCATAAAAGGATGCTCGGCTGGTGGCACTTCTAGCGTAGCCAAATCAAAATTTTCTTGACGCATGGTACCGTACAACATGTTGCTAGTTACTACCGCACGCCATTTCAATCGCCTCATGAGAGGAATACGATTGAGTAAAAACCCATCAAAATGATGCTCATAGCGTAGGGAGGCATACGCATCACTCACAAACTCGAAGTAATTCATTAAACTGAAAGCTGCCGTGGTGTAAAAGGGGGATTCGTTACCGATGTGGGTTTTCAGCAAAGGATACGGCAAGGCATCGAAGATATAGGCTGATTCAAACGCATAAATCGAGCGACCTACTATGCCCAATCGGATGGTCTGGTCTACATTGAAATATACCTTGTGATAAGCAAAATCACTTCCGAGCAAGCCTTTTATCCCCAAGGTATAGCCCAGCGTAAGTACCGGCCACTTAAGTGTGCCCATACTGAGGCGATCCATGGCGGTTTGGATAAAGATTTCATCACGGGCTATGCGTGTTTCGAAGGTAATTTCCGAATTTATGTAATCATCGGAGCGCACTACGGTACCTTCTTTTGACATTTTATAAAAGAAGAAATCGTAGCGCGGACTAAACTGCTCATGCTTGAAAGTCACTTTTTGTGTGATTCCCTTTCGGAACTCGGACAAGAAATAGGCCTTGCCCATGGTACTCATATAGGGTCTTGTGAGTGTACCAAATCGGCTGAATGTGAGGAAGATATTATTATCTTGTAGCTCATCAGACTGTAATCCCACTTGATCGAGGTCGTGGGTGTAGCGGATCCCTGCCCGCGTCCATCGGGTACGACTGATGATGTAATCGGCACCGCCCATGTATTTCCACTCTTTATCAGTAAAACCGTAGGCGGCATAGGCACGCAGTTGCCATTTGGAACTAAATCCCTTGTTTGTCTTGAAACCTACCCGTACACGATGACCTTCGATATTGTTATTTCCATAAGTAAACACATAAGGTCCCCAGTCGATATTGCCCCAGGTATAATAGCCGTTTACCATGGTTTCCACAATATCCACATAGGTTTTAACAGCCGGAAGATTATTGAGGGTATCAATCATGGCATACACATCCTTCTCAGCTTGGCTAAGGGAATCGTGGCGGTGTTCTTCCCAATAAGTATCCTCGTACAGCTTGGCATCTTCTTTTACCACCACCGCTTGCTCGTAAAATTTAGGATCTTTGGCTTCGTTTACCACCCAATCTTTGGTGGACATATAAAACTTGGCCAGCATACCTGCCGAATTCTCACTGATTTCGGGGATATTCACCAGAATACGGTTTTTCTTGGGCAACCAAGCCCCCTCGGCACTAGGGGCAAGCTCCTGTTGGATTTTTATTTTCTCTACATAATTGATGTTGGCATTGGGCGTGATGGACACATCAATTTGTTTCAACGCATATTCTTTCTTAGTAATCCACATAGAACCAATAAAAGCCAAGTCTTGGGAGTTTTTGGGAAAGAAATCGAGACGATAGCATACCTCTCCATCAAACTCCAGGCTGTCGATGAGGTCGTACTCATAAATCAGACGCCAGCCATCGGCTATGGGCGAGGTGAAATTTTTACCAAGAATATTAAGGGAGTTATTATAGAAATTATATTCTTGAAATGTAGAACCCAGCAATTGGCTAACCGCCACACTATTGTTTACCCCCACGCCAGTAACTTTGGTTTTCAAGATTTCTTCTTTCCTAAGCTTGGGATTATCACGGAAGTAGAAGCGGGAAATAGTTTCAGAAATAAAAATGGGCAAAATAGGCTTACCATCTTCTCCGGCAATCACCGAGATGCTATCGAGCACCTGGCTGATTTTTTTCATCATCTTTTTCTCGCGTACCTTTTCGGAAATTTGATCAATATCAATCTCCACTTTGGTATAGGCCTCATATTCATAGGCATTGAGGCGTTTTTTATCATAGGTCTTTTTGCGGTCGTTTACCTCACGCAGAATGCGCCAAGCGGGGTTTTCACCGGGTTTAACTACCACCTCCTCTAAATTAATAAATTGGGGCACAAGCTGTACATTAACCACTTGGCTGGTAAAGGCTTTAATGGGCTTAGCTCGCCTTTCATAGCCCACATAAGACACCTCAATGGAATCGGCCCGTCCATTGACTTTGATTTTGTAGAAACCATCGAAATCGGAAGTGCCACCAATCTGCGTACCCTTAAATACCACATTGGCAAAAGGAATAGGGTCGCCTGTTTCGGCATCGGTTATTTTCCCGCTCACAAGGGTTTCTTGCGCAAGGGCCAATTGTGCTCCCCAACAAAAAAAGATGGTATAAATAAGTCTTTTCACACCCATGTTCATTTCTTAGCCGACAGCTCCTCCGGTTCACCCATGTGGCTCGGCTTTTTTCCTAAAATATATAAATCCAGTATGGCTTTGGGGCGCGCCAGTACTTCTCTAAACAATACCTGAAAGGAACGCTCCATCGAAACGTTTTCGGCCACGTAGGCTACCGCTTTCATTTGGTAGAAGTTGCTAATATACAAAGCTCTGTAAGAATGGAACTTCTGAGTAACGATTATTACTTCATCTTGCCCAAAAATTTCTTTGCATCGAATAATCGAGTCCAAGGTACGCAGCCCGGCATAGTCGAGCGTGGTGGCTTCTTTGGGCACGCCAAGCGCCACAAGGGCATTCTGCATGTCTTGAGGTTCGTTATAGTATTTGGTGGCATTATCGCCACTTAAAATGATATGTCGGGCCACTCCCTGTTTGTAAAGTGCGGCTGCTGCTTCCATTCGAAATTGAAAGTAGGGATTTGGTTCTCCACTTTGTACCCGCTTGCTTGTGCCCAACACTAAGGCCACACCGCCTTGAGGCAATTGCTTGATATCGCTCACCACCTTGTCTTGTGTAGTAAATACCACCCATACATTACTCAAAAGGAGCAATAAGAGCGCTCCTACTATCAATGAGTAGGCAATTCGGAAAGGTAGTTTAACGATTTTCACACTTGAGTTTTACTGTTAATAGTCCGTTCAATCACACTGCCATTTCTAACGCTTTTTTTGTACCAGCGGTATCTGATTTCTTCTTTTTCTTCCTCCGACAGCTGCCAATTGACCTCGCCTTTACGCATTCTGTTCACCAAGTGTTCTAAAATAATGGCCATACTTACCGATAAATTAAAACTCTCGGTAAAGCCAAACATAGGAATCTGCACAAAAGCATCGGCCATTTCTAAGGCTAAGGGGCTTAAACCCTCCTTTTCCTGCCCTATCATGATAGCGACTGGCTTCTGCAAATCGATAGTGTCTAAGCTGAGCGAACGGGTGGCATGAGGAGAAGTGGCGATCAAGGTATAGCCTTTGTCCCTCATGGTTTGCAGGCATGTACGCGTATTGTTTTCATTAGGCCGATTGAAGCGATGAAAATCCAGCCATTTGCTTGCACCACGCGTTACATGCGGACTAATGGTAAACTCATGCTTATCGTCAATCACATACAAATCTTGCAAGCCCATACACTCCACCGTGCGGATCACGGCACTGCAATTCTGTGGATAATGGATATTCTCCACCACCACCGAAATATGGCGGGTACGCTGCTGGAGCACTTCCTCCATTCTTTGTTTTTTGCTTTCGGTAATCAGTTCCGAAAACGCCTCAAAGATTGCCTGCCTCTGCGCTTCCATGCTTAAAACAGATCCAATTGGTCTTTCCCGGTTTTCACATCAAACTCTATGGTATCGCCAATCTGCAACTCATCGGAAGTTTTTTCTTTCAATTTGGCTTCCATATCTTCCTCTACCTTGCTGGCCAAAACCTTGATTTTCTTAAACTTCTGAACCGGGAGTTTGTTTCCAATGGCTTTCCATCCCTTCACCTCTATCATCATATCGAAGTCGAATACGCTAGTGCTTACCTCCTTCTCTCCGGCTTTCACAAAGTCGATTTCCAACTGAGGCTGCGCATCGGTACTTACTAGGGTAAGCACGCTGCCTTTTTCTTCACTGATAAAGACAAATTTCTTGTTGAGCGTGCTGGTTTCGATATTGAAGCGCTTTACATAATAGGTCTTGCTACCCCCATCGTAATACACAGCCGATATAACCCTGTCGGGATTGAATTTTTCAATCAATAAAACTTGATCTGCCTCAAAACGATTGGTAAGCTCAAAGTTGCTCAGCTCATAAGCCCCATCTTTGGTAATGGCCAAAATGGTATCATCGCCATGGAAATTGCCCAGCAGTTTACCGCGCTGGTCGGTATTTAAACGGCCGATAGATTCATCGTACCAGATATCGACCCCACCCAAAGAAGAACTGCCTAAGCTTTTGAACTTGATGGATTTCACCGGATAGGTGGTGAGAATATTACCTTGTGAAGCGCGCCCTTTGATGGCCAAGGTGGCAAAATCGAAATTAAAAATCTTATTGCGCGCAGTGCTCGAAGGCGTAAGAGTTACAGTTACTTCCTCACTTTCCCCATTGGGACGGGCTTCAAGGTAGGTCACTTTTGAGCCTTTATTGCCTGCGGTGAGATCATATTCCTTCTCGCGGGTTACGCCTCCAATCTGGAAGCGTTTTACCATGGTGCGGCCACTTTTACCATCCAGATAGGCCAAGTTGTGTACTGTGCGATCATCTTTCCGGAAAATACCCACATACAGGATATCCTTCCCGACAAACACCTTCTCGCCAATTTTTACCACCTTGAATTTACCGTCTCTTCGGATAGCAATTACATCATCAAGGTCAGAGCAATCGCAAACGAATTCGTCTTTTTTCAGTCCAAAGCCAATAAATCCTTCGCTTCTATTTACATAGAGTTTCTGGTTGTTGGCGGCCACCACTGTAGCCGAAATAGTATCAAAGGTGCGGATTTCTGTTTTGCGCTCGCGTCCTTTACCGTATTTATCCAACAAACCTTGGTAATACTTAATGGTGTATTCAATGATGTGCACCAAGTTGTACTCCACCTCTTCTAGTTCCTCTTGCAGTTTACGCATGAGTTCATCGGCCTTGAAAGTATCAAACTTAGAGATGCGTTTGATTTTGATTTCGGTTAGGCGAACAATATCGTCTTGGGTGATTTCACGATAGAATTGTGGCTTAAAGGGTGTTAAACCTGCATCAATCGTCTGCAATACTGCATCCCAAGTTTCGCACTCCTCAATATCGCGGTAGATCCGGTTTTCGATGAAGATTTTCTCCAGAGAAGAAAACAATAAGCGTTCTAAAAGCTCGCTCTTTTTGATTTCCAGCTCTTGGGTGAGCAAGGCTATGGTTTGGGTATTGCTGTATTTCAGTATCTCGGTAACCGTCATGAAGCGTGGCTTGTCCTCCACAATCACACAGGCATTAGGCGAGATGGATATCTCGCAATCGGTGAAGGCATATAGGGCGTCAATTACGATATCAGGCGATTGACCTGGAGCCAGATGCACTTCTATCTCAATGTCTTTGGCGGTATTGTCTACCACTTTACGGATTTTGATTTTGCCTTTGTCATTGGCTTTCACGATGGAATCAATCAAACCCGTGGTGGTGGTACCGAACGGTATATCGCGGATAATGAGCGTTTTCTTGTCTGACTCCTCTATGCGGGCACGGCTGCGGATTCTGCCTCCACGAAGACCATCGTTGTAATCGGAAAAATCGGCATAACCGCCTGTAGGAAAATCAGGAAATAGCTGCACCGACTTGCCTTTACAAAGGGCGATACAAGCCTGTAAAATCTCAATAAAATTGTGCGGTAATACCTTGGTCGACAAACCTACGGCAATCCCTTCTACCCCTTGCGCCAAAAGCAATGGAAATTTTACAGGAAGCGTTACCGGTTCCTTTTTACGCCCATCGTAGGAAAGCTGCCAGCGGGTGGTCTGCGGATTGTAGACTACGTCCAGCGCAAATTTGGAGAGGCGCGCCTCAATGTATCGGGGTGCGGCTGCACCATCTCCGGTACGGATATCGCCCCAGTTTCCTTGGGTTTCAATCAACAAATCCTTTTGCCCGATATTAACCATGGCATCGCCTATGGAGGCATCCCCGTGTGGGTGATACTGCATGGTTTGCCCGATAACGTTAGCCACTTTATTGAAACGTCCATCGTCCATCTCTTTCATGGCATGCATAATCCTGCGCTGTACAGGCTTGAAGCCATCTTCTATGCCCGGCACGGCACGTTCCAAAATTACATAGGAAGCATATTCCAAGAACCAGTCTTCGTATAAACCGGAGACGGCCTGAACGTCATGAATAATTTCTTCGTTGGGTTGTTGTTCGTTTTTCTCTTCTTCCACCATGATCTATCGTGCAGCCCCTGTGGGCCTTAAAAAATTCAAACTTATGCTACTGGTTGTTCTTCTGTTTCGATAAGAGCTTCCTTCTCATTCATGATGATATCTTTCTCCACGCGCAACTTATCGATGATGAAATTCTGCCTATCGGGCGTGTTTTTTCCCATGAAAAAGTTCAGAAGCTGGCTAATGCTGGTTTCCTTTTTCAAGATAATAGGGTCAAGACGAATATCCTCGCCAATAAACCCGGCAAACTCCTCAGGAGAAATCTCACCCAAACCTTTGAATCGGGTAATTTCTGGCTTGCTGCCCAGCTTGGCTACCGCTTTCTGCTTTTCCTCTTCACTGTAGCAATAAATGGTCTCTTTTTTATTACGTACTCGGAACAAGGGGGTATCGAGTATGTATACGTGTCCATTACGTACCAAATCGGGGAAAAACTGTAAGAAGAAAGTGAGCATAAGCAGGCGTATGTGCATTCCGTCCACATCGGCATCGGTAGCAATTACAATTTTCCGATAACGTAGACCTTCCAGTCCATCTTCAATATTAAGTGCATGCTGAAGTAGGTTAAATTCCTCGTTTTCGTACACCACTTTTTTGGTCAAGCCAAAGCAGTTGAGCGGTTTTCCGCGCAAGCTGAATACGGCTTGGGTTTGTACATCACGGCTTTTGGTAATGCTACCACTGGCGGAATCCCCTTCGGTAATGAAAATCATACTTTCATCACGCCTGTCGGACTTAGGGTCATCGTAATGCACGCGGCAATCGCGGAGCTTTTTATTGTGCAGATTGGCCTTTTTGGCCCTTTCGTTGGCCAGTTTTTTGATTCCGGCAATGTCTTTACGCTCACGCTCGCTTTGGAGAATTCGCTTAAGCAAGGCATCGGCTACGGCCGGATTGCGATGCAAATAATCATCGAGGGCTTTTTTGATAAAATCGTTGATGAAAGTTCGCATGGTAGGGCCATCGGGTGCCACATTTTGAGAGCCCAGTTTGGTTTTGGTCTGCGACTCAAACACGGGCTCTTGTACCCGTACCGCCACGGCCGCCACTATACTGGTTCGGATATCAGCTGCTTCAAAATCCTTCTTATAAAACTCGCGCACCGTTTTCACTACAGCCTCACGGAATGCGGCAAGGTGCGTACCGCCTTGGGTAGTATATTGGCCGTTCACATACGAGTAGTATTCTTCCCCATACTGATTGGTATGCGTAAGCGCCACTTCTATGTCTTCTCCCTTGAGGTGAATCACCGGATAACGGGTTTCTTCGGGGTCGGTTTTACGGTTTAGCAAGTCGAGCAAGCCATTTTCCGAATGGTATTTCTCTCCATTGAAATTGATGGTGAGTCCGGCATTCAGAAAGGCATAATTCCAAATTTGGTTCTGAAGAAATTCCGGAATGAAGCGGTAATTCTTGAAAATGGTATTGTCCGGTTCGAATACGATTAGCGTACCGTTGCGCTGGCTGCTGTCTATCTCCTTGGCATCGTTGGTCAATACCCCTTTTTCAAATTCGGCTACCTTGGTTTTTCCATCGCGGTACGATTGTACTTTAAAGTAATTTGACAAGGCGTTCACGGCCTTGGTACCGACCCCATTCAGTCCGATAGACTTTTGAAAGGCGCCTGAATCGTACTTACCACCCGTATTGATTTTGCTTACGCAATCCACCACTTTACCAAGTGGAATGCCGCGGCCAAAATCGCGTACTTCTACCCTATGGTCGGTGATTTTGATGTCGATGGTTTTCCCATGGCCCATCATGTGCTCATCGATACTATTGTCTACTACTTCTTTTACGAGTACATATATCCCGTCATCGTAGGCACTACCATCGCCTAGCTTCCCGATATACATACCTGGCCTAAGGCGGATATGTTCACGGGGTTCGAGCGACTTAATGCTGTCTTCATTGTATGTACTATTTTGTTCTGCCATAAGACAATTTTGGTCAAATTAATCCCTAAAATAAAAACGATTTTTCAATTTGAAGGCATGGCTGATGCAAGCGCGCTCACAAAGCCATCTCCAAACGAAAGATAGAATTGGTATTAAAAAAAGATACCTATAAAAGATATCTTACGATAAAACCCTGATTGCTAAAGAAAAAGAAGCCATCAATTAGAGTATTGATTTCAGGGATTGTTTGAAAGAAAATCAGACGTAAGATTTTTTCCTGAAGCAGCTTATTTTTTACTCACCAGCATACCCACCAAAAGGCCGAGCCAAACGAGCATCATCACAGGCCACACATACAATAGCACGCCCAGCTTGAACAAACTGGTGCTATCGCTGCTATTGAATATCCCGATAAAGCAAACAGCCGTAATGAAAAACATATTGATGATAAGCATGAGGCTGTACATCCATGACAAAAGGCGTTCCTTAAAAAGCTCTTTTTGATAGAAGAAAGAAAAGGCACCTTCGGTGTTTACGGGCATCATCTCGAATAATTTCACCAAGGCAAAGCAAATGATATTGGTCACTAAAAGGATGGCTATGGAAAGGTAATAATAATGGTCACGCGCCATACGAACAAAGGCGAGTCCGGAGGCCTTAAAGCCTACACTGACCACCTCGGGCAACCAGCTGTAGGTAACTAAAAATACAAGTAAAAAAACAGGAAGGCTCAAGAGCCACAACGCACGCACTAATTTTTTCAAGACAGTATTTTTTTGTGCAAAGATAAACCAAATGCCTTCTTTCAAAGTCTTTTTTCCTAATAATTAGTTCGGTGGTAAATGCCCTTTCGATAAAGCTTTGTAGATTTACCCAAGCACTCAAGCGATTGTCTATGAATATTAATCCTATTGTACTTTCCATTCCTATTTATTTCTTGCTGATAGGAATAGAACTGCTTATTCAGGCTTTTAGCAAGCAAAACCTGTATCGGTTGAACGATGCCATTACCAATATCAGCTGTGGTATCACGCAACAAGTGACGGGCGTTTTCTTGAAGATTGTGAGCATAACGGCCTATCAGCTTTTGTTTGAGCATTTTGCCCTAACCCAGATTCCCGTTACCTGGTGGAGTGTGCTTATTCTCCTTTTTGCGGTCGACTTTTGCTACTATTGGGCTCACCGCATGAGCCACGAGGTGAACCTCTTCTGGGGCGGCCATGTGGTGCACCACCAAAGTGAGGACTACAACTTTTCGGTGGCTTTGCGCCAAGGTTCTTTTCAGGTGATTTGGACCTTCATGTTCAGCTTGCCGCTAGCCATTATCGGCTTTGATACGCTTACCTTCGTTACGGTTTCAGCCATCGTCACGGTATATCAGTTTTGGATACATACCGAAACCATAGGAAAACTTGGCCCTATTGAATGGATTTTCAATACCCCTTCGCATCACCGTGTGCACCATGGGCGCAACCCTAAGTATATTGACAAAAACCATGCAGGCATGTTTATCATCTGGGACCGCATGTTTGGCACCTTTCAAGAGGAAGAAGAACGACCCACCTATGGGATTACCAAACCCGTGAATTCGTGGAATCCGGTGTGGGTAAATCTCCAGCACTATGCGGAGTTGTGGCAATCGCTAAAGCAGGCACGCAATTTTGGCGATAAAATGAAAATGTTATTCAACAAACCCGGCTGGTTTCCCGAATACCTAGGCGGTGTGCAGTCGGTACCCGAAGTTGACCCCAGTAAGTATAGCAAATATGATACGCGGGTGAGCTATCAGGTAAGTGCGTATATTTTGGTGCAATACATCACTGTATTAGGCGCTACGGCCTTTTATTTATTTCAAGAAAAGAACTTTGCCATGGGCGACAAGGTATTGCTAACGGTAGCCATTATCCTCACTATTGTCAACTGTGGGGTATTGTTTGAGCGCAAAAGCTGGGTAGCCTATACGGAAACCCTACGCTTGTTGGCACTTCCGGCTTTAGTCGCGTATTTCCTATTGGCCTCTCCCCTTTTATTGCCCGCAGTGCTTATTGCTGGTATTTTTTCTTTAATCAGCGGAATCTGGCTTGCCAAGGCCGGACTCTATAAAATGAATTCTTTACACACGGCTTAATTTTTAATGAAACAGCTATTTGTTTACCTCAGCCTTATCGCAGCTTTTAACCTGACAGCATGCTCCAATGCCTCACAAGTTCAAAATATTGACACCGAAGTATTTAAAGCCGATCCTTGGGGCTGCAAAGGCGAGCGACTTGCACTTGTAGAACAAATCAAAACTCACAAAGACGAGCTTTTGAGCCTTAGCCAACACGATTTTGTAGATTTACTGGGCAAACCCGACAAGCAAGAACTCGACAGCCGGAACAAGAAGCAGTTTATATACAGCCTAGCACCCGGCAAGAACTGCAAAAACGCAGAAAAGGCTCCATTAGAAATGCTTATCCGCTTTAATGCTACGGAAAGAAGCTACGAAATTTCGTTCCGTAATATGTGAGGACTATTGGTATATAGCCCCTCAACTTGTATATTGAATCAGAAAGATATTCCCCTTTGATTATGGCAAAGTTTGCAAAAAGCCTTCGCGACTGGAAAATACGGAGAGTTGCTTTTTTGTTTTTATTCCTTTTGGCTTTATTGGCTGTAACCAACTTTTTAATTGTATACTTTTTTGGGATTACTACCGAAGACCTCATTGTAAAAGATAAGGTCAGCAAACTATCGCTTGCCATTCGCGAACTCCACCCCGACAACCTTGAAGGGATAGATGAAGCAAACTTGGAAGAGAAAATCTTCCGAATTGATGTAGAATTGCTAGAAACCATGCAAGGAAGCACAGTGCAATATGAGGGAAATGAATTCTTATTATCCCCAATAGAAGAGCCTCTTTTGAGCGATTTTCAGGGACTGATAAAAAACTGGGAGCTGTACAAAAGTGCGATTCTTGGGCAACGAACCACTAGTGACCTCGATAGACTTTACACCAGCGTGGAAATCAAATCCGATGATATTCAATCACAGATATTTTCGGTATTGCAGAAAAAACGAGAAAATCTATTTAATGGTATTGCCTTTAGTATCGTTTTCAATATCCTGATTTTCGTAGCCCTTATTATGATTATGCGCTACCTCATTATGGGGCCTATTTTCAAGATTTCATTAACCTCACGAAAACTAGCCAAAGGAAACCTGAGTGAACGGATACGCTTAAAAAGTCAGAACGAAATCGGCTATATAGCCCAGAATATTAATTCCTTAGTAGATATTCTTAAATCGGCCACGGAATTTAGTCAGTCTATAGGGCAAGGCAATCTGGATGTGCAATATAAGCTGTCGGACAATGAAAACATTTCTGACAACCACCTGGCCACCTCACTGATTGGAATGCGCGACCAAATGAAATCGGCTGCACAAGCTGAATTTGCCCGCAACTGGGTTACCCAAGGTTTGGCCCAATTTGCTGATATTCTCAGACGAAACAATGATAACCTACAAGTGCTGGCCGATGAGCTGCTTACCGCTTTGGTGAAATACCTCAATGCCAACCAAGGAGCCATATTTGTACAAAGCGAGGACAACAAGAACGAACTTCAGTTGATTGCTACCTATGCGTATGAGCGCAGAAAGAAGCAAAAAATGAATGTGCAAATTGGAGAAGGCTTAGTGGGACAGGCTTTTCGAGAGAAGGATACCTTATACATTACCGAAATCCCCGAGGAGTACATCAAAATCAAATCGGGATTAGGAGAGCGCACGCCTAACTATTTGCTGGTGAGCCCTTTGATTGCCAATGAAACGGTAAACGGGGTGATTGAAATTGCTTCTTTTGAAGACATACTACCCTACCAGCGCGAGTTTGTTGAAAAATTGGGAGAAACCATTTCTGCTACCATTTCTACCACGCGCATCAATGAGAAAACCAAAAAATTGCTGGAAGAATCGCGTCAGATGACGGAAGAGCTGCGCGCCCAAGAAGAAGAGATGCGTCAGAATATGGAGGAAATGCAGGCCACCCAAGAGGAGATGCGCAGAGCACAGTTGGAGGTGACTAAGAAAGAAGCAAACCTAAACGCACTCATCAACAACACGGAGGACAGCATTATCACCATGGATCGTAATTATAAAATTATGCTCCTCAATGAAGTGCAAAGAAACCGCTACAAAGGCACGCAATACGAAGGCATTACGGAAGGTTCCAATGCACTAGAAATGCTAGGCGCTGTCCGCGATGAGTGGAAAGGCTATTACGACAAAGCATTGGCGGGAGAGCGCCTCGATTTTGTAATTAAAAGCAGTGTAAAGGGAGAAGATACATACCGACAGTACTTTATTAATCCCATCCGTGATCAGTACAATGAGGTAATCGGGCTATCGGTATTCTCGCGCAACGTAACCGGACAAAAACTACAAGAAATCCAAAACAGAATATTGCTACAAGACCTCAGCCAAAAGAATAAACTCTTCGATAGCTTTAGCTATTTCTTGGAGCTGAACGCTGAGAAGCATATTACAAAAATTAATGCACGCGCACTAGAAGCCCTATCCTATTCCGAATCAGAGCTTATTGGCCAACATATAAATATTCTACTCCCTGAGGAAGGAACACTCCGCAGTGGATTAGAAATGATGCTCAAAGGGGAGGTATGGCAAGAAGACATAGACCTTAAAGCCAAAGATGGAAGCCTGATTCCGGTTCATTCTGCCAGCACCTCGGTGCTCAACAATGATGGCCAGGTAGAGAAATTCGCGATGGTGTTTTATAGGAGATAGAGACAGGCGCTTTATTAAACCATATTTTCGAGAATAAGATATTCTGAGCAAAATCTTAAGCGGGTCAACAATATAGTGCGGAATATGAAGTTTCATCTTCATGCATTTATAGTCAATTAACCTTAAAAGATATGGCCAAATACCTGCTAATCTTAAGCTCTCTAAGCTGCCTACTGCTTGTAATCCATCAACCTGCTTTCTCTCAAGAAGAAAAAAAGATAGGCTTTGTAACGGGTGGCGAGGTAATGATAATTGAGGAGGGCAAACAAGTATCAAAAATTTTTCCTGATGATTTTCGTGATACGCGATGGGCTATTGGAGATAGCCTTCCCTATTTTGAACTGACGGACATAAACGGCCAACCTGTATCTTCCGAAAACATAAAAGACAAAATCGCTATTCTAAACTTCACCTTTGTGGGTTGCTCGGGATGCCGAGTGGAGCATGAAAGCTTAAAGAAAGCCAGCGATTTATATAAAAATGATGACAGAATAATCTTCATCAATTTTATTTCCTCAGAACCTTGGCGTATCAAACGCTATTTGGATAAATATGGAAGCAAAGGCTATCTATCTGTACCTGTAAGTCAAAAAATGTATAAAGACTATTTTAGAATTGTGACTGCCCCTACCCACATTTTTGTGGTAAATGGCCAAATTAAGGAAGCAGTATCAGCCCCACTTTGGAATGAAGAATCTTATTTATTTATCACCGATTTTATTGGAAGTCAATTATTCTAATAAGTCATCCCATCTGTATTGAGAACTTTATTTTTTCGGAATAAATAAAAAGCCCCTCATACGATTTACATCAATATGTGGGGCTGAAAGTAAGTACAATAAGAATACCCCTCCGCATTCATTACACACTACTTTCGAAAATCTACCGTAGTATATTTTTCTACAATAAATTCTAGTGGACTAATAAAGTCCAAATTTGGTTGGTTGGATAGTTTATTTGAGGTACTGAAAATCCTCACTATATCATTTAGACAATAAATCACGTTCTTATTTCAAAAGCATACAATTAGAGATAAATTAATGAAAGTAGATACTTCTGTATTCAATTTTTGTAATCGGGCGGAATAGATTTAACTAATTGGCTTACAGATTCATAAATTATACTTTTTTTATTAAATAAGGCATTCCCTTCACAACTCATACAAATTTGCCTTCACTTTCAAAATTAACAAGATATTTGGCGCGTATATACTTTATGACTTTATGTATGCCTGGATTTGTAGGATTCTCTAAATACCTTGCTAGGGAAATAATTTTATATTGTTAGCAAACTATCCCGCTAATGAATTTCGCATCTTCCTTGTTTTCAGACCCATATCTATTAAGAGCTCGTCCAGATGAAGGTGATGATGATATGGAGGTAGGTAGTCCACCAATTCATCTAAAGAATTATTACTTTCCTTTATTCTCCATTGTATATTACTACGAATAGATTCTAACATATCTTCATATGAGGGTAGTTCAATCTGATTCTTGACTAGAGCTAATACCCAATAAGCTTCAACTTCTGAATCAACAGGGGA
Organism: Shiella aurantiaca; assembly: GCA_030412945.1. Lineage (GTDB taxonomy): Bacteria > Bacteroidota > Bacteroidia > Cytophagales > Cyclobacteriaceae > Shiella > Shiella aurantiaca. The sequence goes on from JAUHJS010000001.1 coordinate 304,233, forward strand.
AAAAACACTTGAATTAAATCCAAGAAATGCAAGGGAGGGAATTTCAGGGTTAATTATATTGCGATATAAACGAAGGTTTCCCTCACCGTCTCGCAATATATTCATATGCTCAGAAGAAAGAAAAGGCAGATTTATACTATCCGAGGATTGAATATTTGACTCCTCTGTATCTAAATCAATTTGGTTTACCCTTACTCCATTACTATTATTGAATAAAAACTTAAACGGAGATGCTGACAATTCAATCTCATTCAATTCACTTGTTCCTATGAGTTGATTTCGATCAACCAAAAAGCCATTATTAAATTCATACGCTAATTTTTTTTCCGATTCAAAACTTAATACGTTCAAATAGTTGAGATTTTTTACGAAAAATTCAAGTGCTCTTAAATAAAACCAAGCAAAAGGTTTCAAAAACAATTTGAATAGTTTAAGAGGCATCACAGTTTTCTGGAATATCAGCGAAGGGAGATAGCTATTCCTATTAAGTTTACTATTGCCAACTTGCAGTTCAGTCTCAGTATGCAATTTCAATTTGGAAATTGAACCTTCAAATTCAGATTCTGAGACAACTTTTGAAGTATTGGGACATCCTGTACAAATCAAAACATAATCAAATACTTCATATATTTCTGAATCTTGATGGGCTATTTTCAATCCCCAGTTACTCCCATTCCAATTCATATTAACAACCTCATGGCTAAAGCGGATTATGGAAAACAAATTAAAGTCCTTACAATAGGAAAACAAATATTGAATAACATCCTTTCTACTCAGATTAGCGGGATATCCTGAAGGAACCTTATAGTCAGAAAAACTAAAATCGGCTTTTTTTGTAGATAAAAAATTGATTTGATGCTCGAATTCATTAAGCCAAAAACCTCCTACTGAATTACTTTTCTCAAATACTGATACATTCATTCCTGCCTTCATGAATATTTTAGCCGCACAAAGCCCACTTACACCCGCTCCAATTATAGCTATTCTCTTCATAACGTTTGATTTAAGTTTAAAAAGGTGAATTTCATTTACCACTTTAATATATAAGTACAACTATCGTCCCCTAGTAACCTACTAGGCTTAGACTCATCTCGTTGTATTTCAATTACATCCGATGGAGATGATTTGTGAAATCGTGCTGTGCTAATAATCATACCCATATCAAAATAGCTCGGGTAAGGATTCTGACATTCCATTGTTGCCATCCTCTGTCCATGATCCATCATTGTCAATTTATAGTACCCTATCTCACCATTTCGGTGACACATATGATATGCTGAATCAATTTCTTCAAGAGCCTCTTTAAGTGATTTTTTGTTTGAAGGTTTAGCAATTGCCTTCCCAATAAGAAAAAGTGCATGGGATCCATACATGAGACTAAGTTCCCTAAAGGCATTTAACCAATCTCTTTGGAGATACCAGCTATCAGGAAAAAGATGCTTAATCCCATACCGATATAATACAGTCTGTATCATACTCTGATAGTAGGGCAATGCATTTACATAGGTTAAAATGATTTCACCCTTTACTTCGACTTGGGGATCAAAAGGAATAAACTCAGCCATTTGGGATAGAATTAGTAACCAAACATAGGTTTTAACTAATCAGTGCTGAGTATTTTTTAGGACGTTTTATGTTTGAATTAGCTAATTCAAACTAGTTTTTGATTATTCGAACTATTGATAGACTATTCAAACTCAATTGGAAACCATCTGCTTATTCCGGAGAAACCTCATAGGTGTTTCTCCGGTATATTTTTTAAATGCTGAATAAAAAACAGACTTTGAATTAAAGCCAACTAATTGACCAATATAGTCAATCGTATAATCGTTGTAATTCTTGTCCTGAAGCATTCGTATAGCCTCTTCTACTCTTAATGAATTGATATAAGAATAAAAGTTTTCATTGTAACGATTTTTAAGAATCCAAGTAATGATGTGGCTTTTGGTATCTAGTAAAGTACTAAGCTTGCTTAAACTCAATTCAGGATCTTTGAAAAGCTTATTTTCAATGACTTCCATATGAAGTCTATCGCCAATCTCGCTATAGCGTTCGGATAAATCTTCGGTTCTTCTTTCTGTCTCCAAAAAGTCCGAACTATCAATCATTTCAGTGTGTAAAGACACTAAATTAAAAATATGTGGCTTCTTAATTACAGAATAAAACACAAAGAAAAAGTAAGGGCTTGAAAGAATAGGTATGTAGGAGGCACTTACCTCATTATAATCCAATAAACCAGGAAAAACACTCATGGCAGTACACACATAAAAAACTACTATTAGTGAATTTACCCAAATTCGGGTTTCTGAAGTACCATTTTCAATTTCTGAAAGCCTATAGGAAAACCTTATCAACATTTTAAAGCATATCACATAATAAACAATGAATTGGGTAAAAACTACTGCGGAAATGACTAAAAATAATATTGGATGATCAGAAGAATAGATTGCATCTACATACTTCATTTTCTCTGATCTTGAGGACAAGTAAAACGGAAGAGTCAGAATCACCGAAAGCAATGCAGGTATAAAATGGAAAAGAGATCTCTTAGAAACAAAGTTTCTGCCCTCTAATAAACTGCCAATGAACAAATAAAATAGGGGGGCATGTGAAAGAACCAAAAAGTTTTCAACATGCAATGTATGAGGATATATGTAGTATAAATGCTTATAGAATAATACAATGCTAATAAAAGCTAGGGAAAGTTCGGTAATAAAAAGGCCTAAAAAGAGTAGTGGCATACTCTTAAATTTACTCTTAATAATTAGGAATAACCCAAAACATATCTCTATAAAGATTAATACCAAATTAACATGGTGTACTAGTTCTTTATCCATTAGTATTTAGAGTTAATTGGATTATACAATAGGACTATTCTAGGATATTGAACGAAAAGTGAGTATTTCTTACTTTGAAGTAAAAAGCATTTTTTTTGTTAAACACAATTCAAAGTTAACCATTTTAAGTTTTAATTTAATATTTTCAATAATTAAACGATAAGATTAAACTTTTTAAAGACCTAACTATATTTTAAGACGAATTTGTACTTGACTCATAAACCAAAAAAGGTCTGAGCTAATACCCAGACCTTTTGTCGTTTATTTCAATTCTACTCCTCTTACCACTGAACTTTTATCTCGCTGCTGCTATTATCGAAGCTGATGGTTTGGGTAGGAATTCCTTCTACTTTTCCGGCTGCGCCAATAGGATCGAATTTAGATATGGCTTTTAGGTAGCTCAAATTGTCTTTAGCTACTGTTGCCTTCTTCCCTCCTACTTTGGCGGTTTTGCTTAGGTCTTCAAATCCTACCAATACCAGTTTTACTTTGCTATACTTAGAGGCAAACTTACCTTCCGGCTTGGCCAAGGTAATGCTCTTGGTTTTGGCATCGTAGCGGATATCGCGGGTGCTAAAGTTCCCTTGCTCAAATTCGTAAGTTTCCCCATCATCTTCATACAGCGTAAACACACTATTTCCTTCGCCTTTATACACATGGATTTTCAGCTCGCCATCGTTTTTCTCAGCCGCTGACAGCACGGGTGATTGCATAGGAATAATAGCTCCTGCTTTGATATAAAGCGGAAGCTGATTTTTAGGGCAATCAGCATAAATTTCTTGGTTTCCGGCAAAATACTTTCCGGTATGCAAATCGTACCAACCACTACCCGATGGTAGTAATACTTTGGTAATCTGCTTATTACTTTCAACAGGCGCTACCATAATATTAGGACCGAACATATACTGATGCTGATACGCTCCTTGGTAAATTCTGTCGTCAAACGGATGGTAAATGGCCAAACTACGGGCTACCGGAACACCGCTTTGAGATGCTTCATAGAAATTACTGTAGATGTAAGGCATCAGGTTGTAACGCAACTGTATGTAGTTACGAGAAATCTCTTCCACCTCTTCGCCATAAGCCCATGGTTCAGCATCGGCATTGTTGATGGCCTTATGACCACGGAAAAACGGAGTAAATGCCCCGATACTGATCCAACGAGCGAATAAATCTACCGATGTATTACCACCGAATCCACCTACATCAGGCCCGGTGTACGGAATACCTGTAAGGCCTAAGCTATTCACTAGGCGAACACCCAACATCATGTGCTCATCGGTAGGCAAGTTGTCGCCTGTCCACACGGCTGAATAACGCTGCACACCCGAGAAGCCTGCGCGGGTAAGTATGAAAGGACGCTTACCACCCAAGAGGCTGCGCGTACCCTCATAGGTACTTCTGGCCATTTGCATACCGTACATATTGCGTGCTCTGCGTGTGGTAGAAGGATGTCCTTCGTAATTGAAGGTCATTAGTTCTGGAAGGCGCTGCCCCCAGGTAGCGATTTCGTTCATGTCATTCCAGAAACCATCAATGCCATTATCCACATAGCCTTTGAATGACTGTCCCCACCACTGGCGCGCCACAGGATTGGTAAAATCAGGGAAATAGCACCAGCCCGGCCAAACCTGACCTGTGTAATTGGTACCGTCAGGATATTTCACGAAAGCATCTTTTTTCAAGCCTTCTTCATAGGCTTCGTAACCTTCCTCTACTTTAATACCCGGATCTACGATAATCACCACATGGAAACCCATGGCTTTGAGTTCTTCGAGCATCTTATCCGGATTAGGGAAACGCTGTCCATTCCAAGTAAAGATTTTGTATTCATCCATGTAGTGGATATCCAGATAAATCACATCCGAAGGGATTTTCTTATCGCGGAAGGTCTTGGCTACGGTAAGAACCTCGGTATCGGGATAATAGCTATAGCGACACTGCTGATAGCCCAAACTCCACAAAGGAGGCATATTCATGCGTCCGGTTAAATCGGTGTAGGATTTAATGATTTCAGCTACCGATTTGTGATGAATCAAATAGTAATCCATAGGCCCTTCTTCAGCTGTGAAGCTGCTGAAGCGGTTGTTGGAAGCGCCAAAATTGAAATGGCTCTTATAGGTATTATCCATATAGATGCCGTATGCTAGGCCACTGTGCAAACCAATATAAAAAGGTGTAGACACGTACAGCATGTCGGCATTGGCCGGATAGCCAAAATAATCGGTATTGTAATTGGTGTAGCCCTCACCTCTGCGGTTGAGGTTTCCGGTTTTCTCACCTAAGCCAATGAATTTTTCATCGGGTTGAAGCTTTTTGTAGGTGGTTACTTCATCACCAATCCATGAAGTGCCAAAAGCGGCATCATCTTGATTCACAATTTTGCCATCCTTGGTCAGCAAGGTAAAGCGAACGGGATTTTTAGTAATCTCCAATTGTACCGAATCGGTGCTTAGCGTCAGCTTATTACTGCCATCGTTGAGGTTAAACTTCACGGCCTTAGGCTGTGCGATTACGGAATAGGAAAAATCATCGTGCTGATTGTTCTTGACGATGCGCACCCGGATTACCGAAGGCGAGTACAAGCTCACCTCAAAAGTTCCTGTGGGCGTACTACCTTTAAGACCAAATTCCGTTTGGTTAAACCCACTTAGATTTCCCAGCGATTGGTTCAAACTTTGGGCGGCCATCGTGTGGATTCCCAAAGCAAACGTTACCAATATCGCGGCATAAAAACGATATATTTTACTCATGTGTTAAGATAGTTTTATAGAACGTTATGCTATTGACTTGGTCAAATTAGCCATAAAATTTGGTGAAATACCAAAGCCTCCAAAGAAATTTACCCAAACAAAAAAGCCTCAAATCCGAAAATTTGAGGCTTTTTTGTTCTGAGAGAGGTTTCAAACGATTGCGAGCGAGCGTTCGCTATTTTTATTTTTTTCTGCTCGATTCACGAATAATCAACTGCGTTTTCAAAATTTCTTTCTTGGGTACAAAGTTGTCTTTGTCTTTCACTTGCTCTAAAAACAAACGGGCCGCACGTACGCCCATTTCGTAGCCGGGCTGCGACATAGTAGACAATGCCGGCTCTATGAGCGAGGTCATGGGTTCATCACTAAAACCAATCACACTTACGTCATCAGGGATTTTGATATTTCGCTTTTTCAATACCAGCATAGCACCAATAGCTACCGGATCGGCCACTGCAAAAATACCATCAAACTTCAATCCTTCATCCAGTAGTTTAGTCATGATATCGGTACCATCTTGTTGCTTAAAGCCGGTGGTTACCATTAAAGTAGGATCATATTCAATATTATTGGCCTTTAAAGCGGCCTTATAGCCATGCGCTCTATTTACAGAAACCGATAAATGTTCGGGGCCGGCTAGATGCAGAATGCGTTTACAACCCGTTTCGATAAGGTGCTGTGTAGCACGGAAAGCACCATCATAATCATCCACCTCGATTTTGCTCGCCTCGATTTCAGCAGAAGCCCTATCGAAAAACACGATAGGTACATTTCTGCGCTGCAAGCTACGGAGGTGATCGAAGTTTTCGGTTTCTGAACTTATGGACATCAATAGGCCATCCACCCGGGTAGAAAGTAATGCCTGGGTATTAGCTACTTCTTTATCATACGATTCGTTCGACTGACAAATCATTACATGATAGCCTGCTTCATTGGCCACATCTTCTATCCCACTGATAACGGTACTAAAAAAGTAATGCACCAGCTCCGGAATAATCACCCCGATGATATTGGTCTTGCTCTTACGCAAACTCAAGGCGATAGAATTTGGCTGATAATCAAGCTTTTGTGCCACCCGAAGAACGGCCTTTTTCGTCTCGGAATTAATATCCGGATGGTCTTTCAGCGCCCGCGAAACCGTTGACGGTGAAATATTTAGCTCTCTGGCAATGTCTTTAATGGTAGCTTCGTTACTCATCGGTCAAACACTTATGTCGTACTAGTAATTCACAATATATAGCAGACGGCAATTTATAGCTATAAAATGGATAAGAAAAAAAATCTTTTCTTTGCAATTCACAATCGATTGCGGATTCGATTGCGCTTACCGCTCTTCACAAATGCCGCATGTTTTGGTTTGGATTATGGGCTTTTCTTCGTAAAATCGGCATAGCATTTTACGGCATTCGACAAACTATGTATAAAACAGGGTATTGAGGTACAATGTTTTAGCATTTTTCAAACGATTGCAATTTTATTGAACTAAAAAACTTATATGCGAACTTTTCATTGGCTTGGTGCAGGAGCAATTCTCCTTTCCTTATCTGCCTGCTCCGTTCCCGAAAAAAATACCCAAAATGACATGGCAGCCTATTCTCCCCAGTGGCCCGATGCTCCTATGTACGAAATCTTTGTGCAGTCTTTTGCTGATAGCAATGGTGATAGTATAGGCGATATTAAAGGCATGACGGCCAAGCTCGATTACCTGCAAGACCTTGGTATTAAAGGTTTATGGCTGATGCCCATGAGCCCCTCTCCTTCTTACCACAAGTATGATGTGACGGACTATTATGGCATACACCCCGACTATGGCACCTTGGAGGATTTCAAAAACTTTGTGCAAGAAGCCCACAAACGCGATATCAAAGTGGTAATTGATTTGGTAGTAAACCATACCGCCTATGACCATCCGTGGTTTCAGGAAGCGCTGAAAGATAAAAACAGCCCTTACCGCGATTATTATGTATGGGCTAAGGAACAGGATATTAAAGACCAAATAGCTAAAAAAGAAACGCATTTCGATTCCGACAATATTAACCAATGGCACAAAGCGCCCGGTAATGAGGAATTGTACTATGGGTATTTCTGGGGCGGTATGCCCGACTTAAATTTCGATAATCCGAAAGTGAAAGAAGAGGTATTTAACATAGGCCGATTCTGGCTGCAAGAGGTACAAGTAGATGGCTTCCGACTAGATGCTGCCCGCCACATCTTCCCCGATGAAAGGGCTACGGATAACCACAATTTCTGGGTAGAATTCAAGGCCGAGATGCAAAAGATAAAGCCTGATGTATACACCGTGGGCGAAATCTGGTCGAAGATGGAAGTTACGGCACCTTATGCCAAGGGCTTCTCCGCTTTCTTCAATTTCGATTTAGCCTTCGGGATTTTGGAATCGGTAAACAATGAAAAAAATACGGCTATTTCCATTGCAGGGCACTCGTATGAAACCCGCAATGATGTAAGCCTCATTTCGGCACTGGAACTTAGCCGGAAAACCTTTTTTGGCATCAATCCTGATTTTCACGATGCCATCTTCCTGACCAACCACGACCAAAACCGTGTGATGAGCGTGCTGGGAGGAAATGTAGAAAAAGCCAAACTGGCCGCCTCCATCCTACTGACCTTGCCGGGAACTCCTTACTTATATTACGGAGAGGAAATCGGGATGCTGGGTACCAAACCCGATCCGGAAATCAGAGAACCTTTTCTATGGGATGTGAAAGCAAAGGATGCAATCCGCACGGCTTGGACACCCTCACGCCAAACCAATGATAGCACCGTACGCCCACTGGCTGTACAGATGGCAGATTCTACTTCTTTATTCGCCCATTATAAAAACCTTTTGAAGGTACGCAATGCTTCAGAGGTGCTAAGCATAGGCGAAGTAAAGGGAGTAGACTTAAATAATGTAGCTTTGATGGCCTATACGCGCTACACGGCTACGGACAGCCTTTTGGTAATTCATAACCTATCAAGTGAAGCCCAAGCCATCCGTTTACCCGCAGGCTGGAAAAATGCTCAGGCACATTTTGGTATACTCAACAAGCAGCAATTAGACGCGCGCAAAACCCTTATTTTACATCAATAATATACCATAAACCCATATCTGAACAAGCACTATTATGGCATCAGCTCCTAGTTTAAATCAATCGTCATTAGCGGCCAATTCCGCAGGCAACGGTAATTCAGTGGCCCTTTCTTCTTTAATGACCCTCTTCTTTATGATGGGTTTCATTACTTGCCTCAACGACATCTTAATTCCTTACATGAAGGCCATCTTCATGCTTAATTTCACCCAGGCCAACCTCATCAACCTGTGTTTCTTTGGTGCGTATTTCTTTATGTCCATTCCTTCGGGGAAAATCGTAGAGAAACTAGGCTATAAGCCAGGCATGATTATCGGTTTCTTGATTACCGCCTTGGGTGCCTTCTTGTTCTATCCAGCTGCCGAAATGCGCGTGTATGGCTTGTTTCTAGGCGCTTTGTTTATCTTGGCCACCGGTATTGCCTTATTGCAAGTAGCGGGAAATCCGTATGTGGCTGTACTAGGCAAACCCGAAACTGCTCCGGCTCGCCTTACACTGGTACAAGCTTTCAACTCCCTAGGAACCACCATTGCCCCTGTACTTGGAACGGCCTTTATCTTGGCCAAATTGCCTGAAATTACGCCTGCTACTGATGTGGCACTTATTCCGGTGGATGCGGTGCAAAACCCTTATTTGCTCATTGGTGGTGTGTTGATTGCTATCGCACTTGTATTGATGGCCATTAAGCTTCCTAAGATTACCCACGGTGGTGCGGATGATACCAATGCAGCTGAAGTAGACAAAGGTAGTGCACTTGCTTATAAGCATTTGGTATTTGGCGTGATTGGCATTTTTACCTATGTAGGTGCCGAAGTCGCCATTGGTAGCCATATTGTAAACTACCTCGAACTTCCTTCGGTAATGGGCATGAGTGCAGCCGAGGCGGGTAACTTTGTAGCCTTTTATTGGGGATCGGCCATGGTAGGCCGCTTTATCGGATCGGTAAGCTTGAAAAGCGAGGAGTATTCTAAAGCGCGCATCGCAGGGCTCACGGCAATTTATTCATTTGTAGGATACGCCCTTATCAATTTCATTTTAGTGCTTTCCGGTAAGTTTGAAATGATGCAGGGAGTGCATTTTACCTTAATTTTCTCGGCCATTACCATTATTATCTCTTATATCAGCGCCTTTGCCCTTGAATTGAAAAACCCAGGCAAGATATTGGCCTTCAACGCTTTTCTATCGGTAGTATTAGTGGTAGTTTCCATCAGTAGTTCAGGAAGTATCTCCATGATCTCCATACTATTGATTGGTTTCTTGAATTCTATTATGTTCCCAACCATATTTACCCTGGCTGTAGCCAAACTAGGCAAATACACCGATTCGGCTTCCGGTTTCTTGAGCACTGCTATTGTGGGGGGCGCTATTGTGCCATTAGCCTACGGAGGCATTGCCGATGTGAGCGGACTGAAAATTGCGTTTATCCTTCCGGTACTATGTTATTTATACATAGCGTGGTTTGGCCTCAAAGGGCACAACGCCAAATAATACCTAAAAAGCTCTCTTTCAGAGGGCTTTTTTTTGTGCCCAATAAATGAAACTAAATATTTAGTTGCAAAACTAAAGTATTAGTCATACATTTATTTTGTGATCACACCCTATTAATAAAATATGAAAGAACTCACCAAAGCCGAAGAACAGGTCATGCACTTGCTCTGGCAGTTGGAAAAGGCCTATGTCAAAGACATTATTGAACTAATGCCCGAGCCTAAGCCCGCTTACAACACCGTTTCGACTATTATCCGCATTTTGGAAACCAAGGAGTTCGTGGGCCACGAAGCCTTCGGTAAAACGTATCGCTACTTTCCGCTAATTAAGAAGGAAACGTATACACAGTTTTACATGAAAAATTTCCTGAGTGGATATTTTGGCGGTTCTTTCAAGAAAATGGTGTCTTTCTTTACCGATAAAGAAGAGGTGAATGTAAAGGAGATGGAGGAAATCCTGCAACTGATGCAAGCGCAAATTAAACAGAAAAAAGATGGATAATCTGCTTACGCTTATTCTTAGCCAATGGCTACTGGGAGCCCTATTATTGGGCATCTATTCCCTTTTGCTACAAGAGGAGAAAAGCTATCGCTTCAACCGCTTTTATCTGCTAGGCAGCGCGGTGCTGATGGTGCTGGTTCCTTTTGTGAAGTGGCCCTCGCTGGGAGCTGGAGTAAACTTCTTGCCCACGCTCCTTCCGGAGTTAGGCATTTCAGGAACTTCCTTTGTTGAGGAACAATCGGCTACATGGGAGCTTAGAAATCTTTTGCTTATTGCCTATGTCCTTATCTCGGCTATGCTAGCGCTGGGTTTACTCCTTAGAATCGGAAAGCTTTTTCACTTTATTCGTAAGAATAAGCTAAGTGTGAAAAAGCATACAGGGTATTACTTAGTAGAAACCCAAGGTTTATTCCCTACTTCCAGCTTTCTCCACTTCTTATTTTGGGACAATTCCGTGCACATGGAAAGTCATGAATCCGATGCCATTATCCAGCATGAGCTTCAGCATATCAAAGAAAAACACAGTTATGATTTGCTACTGCTCGACTTGTTTCGGATAGTATTTTGGTTCAATCCCATTTTCTATTTTATCAAACGCCAACTGGCTATTCAGCATGAGTACCTGGCCGATCGACAGGTGCTTAAGCATGCCCACCCTGCGGATTACCAATTGTTGATGGTGAAAAACCTTTTCAACGTCAACCCATTGGTTTTCAGTAGTCCTTTTAATCAATCTCAACTTGTAAAACGAATGAAAATGATGCAATCCAATAAAACCATACAGCGCTGGAGAAGCGTATCGGCCGTAGTATTAATGGCCGCAGGCAGTGTATTAGTAGCCTGCCAGCAGAATGAAGCAGCGTATGAAGAAGTAGTGGAAATACAGCAAGAAGCTGGAGACCAGCAGGTACTTACTGATGCGAGTGATGAAATCTTTCAAAAAGTGGATAAACCCGCCAGTTATCCGGGCGGCTTTGAAGCTCTCCGTGAGAAGATTATGGAAGATCTCAACTACCCACAAAAAGCCATGGAAGATAAGATATCAGGAACGGTATTCGTACAGTTCGTTGTGAACAAGGAAGGCGATATCGAAGATATTTCCATTGCTAAGGGAGTTAGCCCTGAGCTCGATAATGAGGCCATTCGATTTGTATCGACCATGGGGAAATGGATTCCCGGAGAACATAAAGGCCATATCGTAAAGCAAAGCATGATTCTGCCTGTTAAGTTTAGCTTAGACTAAACAACACATCAACTGACCTATAAAAAAAGCCCTCATTGCGATACAATGAGGGCTTTTTATGAGTAATTAGTTTCGCATTTCTTTCAAGATGGCTTGTCCTAAAGCAAAGTCGGAACGAACAGCTAAACTGTCTCTACTTATTTTCTGAAGAGTGTAGCCGTGGCTGATAAAATAAGCCTCTGTATCAGCATATTCATTTTTCGGCAAATGAAAACTTTCAAATACCACCACATTGGGTTTATTTTTGCTCAAATCATAGAGCTTCACCACCTCAAAGTCAAAACCCTCGGCATCAATTTGCAATACATCCACCTCTTTAATGGCGTATTTTTCACGCAAAAAGTCAAAAGATTTACACTCTACTTTAAATGATTCGATATAATCTTCCTTGCGGGCAGGGGTTTTTACTTTATTGTGCTTGGCCGTATTGTCAATTTCACCCGAAGCCACCTTCCCTTTCAGCGTTTTTTTGTCGAAGGTACTGAGGCCTGTAGCCCAGCGCTCCTTGCAAAAGCTGATTCGGTACATATCCATCAAGCCGTTTTCCGGAGCAATGGCAATATTTTCCATCATGATTCCCTCATCCTTCAGATAAATCGGAAAAAGGCGATTTCTAAATACATCTATCTGGGGTTCAATCAGTAACCCTCTCCATCTATCGCGCTTCACATATTTATGGATAGGGTCGCGGGTGATGCCATCGTTAGCACCCACCTGAATCACAAAGATATTTTTATGGGCTTTGGAAAGGCGATTATAGAAATACGCCAATGAACCTTTCTTGGGCGAATACAAGTGGGTATAGAAAACTCGAAAAATCCATGAATTATTGGCCGATAGCCTGAAAATTAGATTTCGGTAGAATTTCCTGTAATAATTTTTTACAGACATGCTGTGAAGGGATTTGAATAAAATCGGGTTCGGATAAACGTTCAAAAATAGCGTTATTTATTTCAAGCCCCTTACCCGCTCATAAGATTTATTTCAAGTTGGGATAAAGCCCCTCGTGTCCTATATTTGCGCAGCATTTCATTTCAATCGTTTTAATCTCACAATTCATGAAAAATATTGTAGTTATTGGTTCAGGCACTATGGGCAATGGCATAGCCCACGTATTTGCTCAGCACGACTATCGGGTAAACTTGGTAGATATCTCCGCTGAAGCCCTGAAAAAAGCCTTGGCCACTATCGAAAAAAACCTCGACCGTCAAGTAAGTAAAGGAAGCATTGATGAGGCCGTGAAGAAACAAACCTTGGCCAATATCAGCACCTTCACTTCTTTGAAAGATGCTATCACACAAGCCGACTTAGTAGTGGAAGCCGCTACCGAAAATGTAGACTTGAAGTTGAAAATCTTCAAAGAAATGGATGAGTTAGCTCCCGCCAATGCCATTCTGGCTACCAATACCTCTTCTATTTCCATTACAAAAATGGCAGCGGTAACCTCCCGCCCCGAAAAGGTAATTGGTATGCACTTTATGAACCCCGTGCCAGTAATGAAATTGGTAGAGGTAATCCGTGGATATGCCACTAGCGATGCGGTTACGGAAACCATCATGGATTTGTCTAAAAAACTGGGCAAAACCCCTACCGAGGTAAATGACTATCCGGGCTTTATTGCCAACCGTATTTTGATGCCGATGATTAACGAGGCGATCTATTCGCTATATGAAGGCGTGGCTGGCGTAGAAGAAATTGATACTGTAATGAAGCTGGGCATGGCACACCCTATGGGACCTTTGCAGTTGGCCGATTTCATCGGGCTCGATGTATGTTTATCGATTCTGAATGTATTGTACGAAGGCTTTGGCAATCCGAAATATGCCCCTTGTCCGCTGCTCATGAATATGGTGACAGCCGGGCACAAAGGCGTAAAATCAGGTCAAGGTTTTTACAGCTGGACCCACGGTACTAAGGATTTGGTAGTAGCCGACAATTTTAAGAAATAATCTCCAAAGAGGCTTCGGCCTCTTTTTTTATATCCTTTCGCTAATGGCTTGGGCGGCCACATAGGCAGTAGTCCATGCATTCTGGAAATTAAAACCTCCGGTAATCCCATCGGCATCCAGCACCTCTCCGGCAAAAAACAATCCGGGGCTACTTTTTGCCTCTAAAGTCTGAAGCTGGAGGTTATCCCATGAAATCCCTCCACAGGTAACGAATTCCTCTTTGAAGGTGCTTTTACCCTTCACTTGGCATTCAAAGCGTAGGATGTTTTCCTTCAACTTATTCATCTGCTTCTTACTCATGTCCAGCCAACGCAGGTCCTCGGGTATTTCTGCTAACATCACAAGGCGCTTCCAAAGCCGTTGGGGTAACTCATACAGCGGATGCGAACTGACCAATCGCTTGGCATGTGCACTTTTATAGGTAAGTAAATCACCAGTGAGGCTATCTTCCGTATTCTGAGCACACCAATTGATGTGCAAGGTGTACTCATAGTTTTTATCGGCCAGTATACGAGCACCCCAAGCCGACAATTTTAGAATGGCTGGGCCGCTTAGCCCCCAATGTGTAATGAGTAAGGGTCCTGAATAGGCTAGTTTGGTTCCCGTAATCTTCACCTGTGCCTTGGGCACGGAAATTCCGGCCAAATCTTCCAGCGGTGACTGCGGAATATTGCAGGTAAAAAGTGAAGGTACCGGACTTTCCAGCGATACATCGGCCGATTCGGCTATCCATTGATAGGATTCAAGCTTGGGATAGCCTCCTGTGGCGATTACAAGGTTTTTGGTCTGCACCTGTTCTTGCGCTAAAGAAACGGTATAAACCCCTTCCGTTAAGCTAAAAGATTTCACTTCAGCCGAGGTGCGTATTTCTATTTTTGTACGTTGCGCTTCTTGAAGGAAACACTGAATGATAGTTTCAGAGGAATTAGTAACCGGAAACACGCGCCCATCGGCTTCGGTATGGAGCTTTACGCCCCGTTTTTCAAACCATGCTACCGTATCGCTAGTCTGAAAGGTTTTGAACAGATTCTTTAGGTTCTTCTCTCCTCTAGGATAGTTTTTGCTTAGCACTTGGGCTTCAAAACACGCATGAGTCACATTGCATCGACCACCACCTGATACACGAACCTTAGCTAACAGCTTATTCGATTTTTCCAAAATGAGTATGCGTGCATGAGGCTTCCTTTCCTTTAGGGCCAATGCCGAAAAAAAACCCGCTGCTCCTCCCCCAATCACCACGCAATCGTATACCATTTGTTCTTTTGAATTATGTACTTTGCAGGAAAATTACGGCAATTTTATGCAATCGAAAAGGGAAACCACCGCAAATGGATATTCGCTCTTACTTACGCTGATTTTGGTTCTAGCAATTTGTGGCGTATTGTATTTCCTGATAAAATCCCACTTTTCTAAAAAAGATGTACCTACATACAGTACCACAGAAAGGTCTGCCCCACCTCATACAAGCCCTTTCTCTGCCATAGATAGCCTACAATTGGCCAAGCACCAAGATTCCTTCCCATTCCCCTATATCAGCGAAACCGATACGTTAATCACCCACAAAGGCTATAGCTTGGTATACCAAGAAGAATGGGAACAGGCCCGCTGGGTAGCTTGGCAGATAGATGCGAACAGAGGTCTGGCAAAAGCAGAACGATCCAGCTCTTTTTACAGTGATCCGCTTATCCATAGCAAAAGCGCTCACCCCAATGATTATAAAAACTCTGGCTACGACCGCGGGCATTTGGCTCCTGCAGCTGATTTTAGTCATGATGAGGTACTGATGAAGGAAAGTTTTTATATGAGCAATATGAGTCCGCAGGTGCCTTCCTTCAACCGAGGAATTTGGAAAAAACTAGAGGAACATACCCGTGAATTAGCGCAACAACACGCGCATTTGTATGTAGTAGCCGGACCTATTATAGCGGGTGAAGTGAAAAAAATCGGGGCAAATCAGGTATATGTACCTACATATTATTTTAAAATCATTGCCGATTTGGATACCCCAGGGCTAAAAATAGCGGCATTCATTCTCCCTAACCAGAAAGCCGACAAGGCCATTGCTAGTTTTCAGGTGGCTGTAGATTCTGTAGAAAGATTAAGTGGACTCAATTTCTTCCCCCTTCTCCCCGACTCGCTTGAACAGACTCTGGAAGCTGAGCTTTTATCGATTGATACCTGGTAAAAATAAAGAAGGCACGCAAAAATTGCGCACCTTCTATCCTTAAACACAAATAAACTGTATGAAACAATTAGTATTCAGGGTTTTGCTTTAATCGTGGATTAGCGATAAGATCGGAAGAAGGAATAGGGAAAATATTTCTCCAGCTTTCAGTCAATCTACCCTCAGCCACGCCACCTTTCCAAGGCCAAATGCCTTGATCGGTGAATCTACCGTAGCGAATCAAATCGATTCTGCGAGTGCCTTCCCAGTATAATTCTCTAACACGTTCGTCAAGAACAAAATCTAAGGTTAATTGCGCTTGAGTAATATTCGCACTATTATTTCCATACGCTCTTTCGCGTAACAAATTGATATAGCCCACGGCATCACCTACACTTCCGGTACCACCACGCAATACGGCTTCTGCATAAATCAAATACGCATCGGCTAAACGGAACATAGGATAATCGGTATCACACCAAGTATTGTTTGATCCATCTCCACCTGCTGATGTCTTGTTGGTAAACTTAGGCACCGCATAACCATCAGTAAAGGTACCAATGTCGGTAATCTCAAGGCTTTGTCCATCGGTGTAGAAAATGGCTCTTGGATCTTGTGCCACAGGAACTGTAGCACCGCTAAACTTGGCCACCATGGCACTGGTGGTACGCATACCTGCCCAAGCACCACTCACTCCATAATCAGCATCTACCATGCTTCCACCAATAGCTCCGTGCACCAAGAAGGTAGTAGAGCCCCAGTTTTGTGCATCAATACCATCTGCGGGAAGTGTAAAAATAAGTTCGGTATCTCTTTCCTTGTCATTATCTGCCATGAAAAGCTCAGGATAATTGGCTGCTAAGGAATATCCAGCATCAATTACCTTTTTTGCGGCCGTTGCAGCATCGCTATATCGGTCTACCCCTATTTGCGCCTGTGCATTTAGATATAATTTGGCTTGCAACATCCATACAGCTGCCTTATCGGCACGTCCGTACTCATTGGTACGCGGATCGGCCATTACACTTTCAATAGCATTCAGTTCACCTTCAATAAAAGAAAATAGCTCTTCAGGACTTCCTTGAACAGGTAGTTCGGTAGAAATTGCAGTAAGTATGGGCACGTTTCTGAACAAGTCAAGTGCATGCCAGTAAGCTAGCGCACGTAAGAAGCGGGCTTCGGCTCTGTACAGTTGAATTACAGCTCTATCGGCAGCACTTATTCCATTGGCTTCTAATTTAGCATCTGTAGATTGGGCCAGGAAGTCGTTGGCATAGGCTATAATGTAGAAAATACGATAGTACACCACACGAACGAATTGGTTTTCTGAACTCCAATTGTGATCATTCATATCACGGATACCGGCATCTGTCCAGGCAATAACTGCCTCATCGGTAGTCAATTCCTGGGCTTTCCAATAAGCACGAATGTAGCTGGTGAAGCCTTCATCGGGAACGATAGAGATATCGGGACGCCCCGCTGGCCCTTGCTGACCGGTGTGTGAAAAAGCGGCATACACCTTGGCAAGGTAGCTTCTGTAAGCTTCCGGATCACGGAACACTACCGCATCTACATCACCATCTTTAGGCTTGAGATCTAAATCCGTACAAGCGGCTAAAGGCAATAAGAATAATAAGAATATAACAAGTTTTTTCATTACAGTAATTTTAGAAGGTTGCATTAACTCCCAATGTAAAAGTGATAGAACGAGGATACAAGTTGTTATCTATCCCACCAAATATTTCAGGATCTACCCCACTATACCCCGTAAGGGTGAATACATTCTGTACTGTGGTGTAGGCTCTGATTTTCGCGAAAGATACATTCTGGAAATTGTATCCTAAAGAAATGTTATCAAGACGAACAAAGCTTGCATTTTCTACATAATAGTCAGAAAACAAGTTTCTGCGGTTAAAGTTTGTCTCAAAAGCCGACTGGTGGATGTTATTTGTCACACGGTCGGTAAGTCTTTCGAAATATCCATTGGCAGAGGCCACGTTGTTGTACACGTAGTTACCCAAGCTGGCCTTGAAAGTCATCGCTAAATCCCAGTTTTTATAACTCATATTGGAGGTCAAGCCCATCAAGAAATTAGGGAAAGGTTTTTCATTTACCACTAGATCGTTTTCATTGATGGTGCCATCTTCATTGATATCCTCATACATCTCTAAAAGACTTTGGATACCATCTCCATTGACATCAGTTACAGGACTTCCATCAGCGTTGCGCTTGTGCTTATAGGTGTAGAAAGCATTAATAGGCTCACCAACACGAAGAATTTGTATGGTATTACCGATATCACCTGAAATACCACCAGTTGGATATCCGGGGAAGTCTCTTAAGTTTTCACCTTCAAGGTTGTCCAGTTTTATAACCTCATTTTTGTTATAGGAAACATTGTAACTCAAATCCCAGCGGAAATCGGTGCGGTCATAAGCTACCGCATCCAAATTCAATTCAAAACCTGAGTTTCGAACTTGCCCAATATTGGTGGTTACCCTATCAGAAAGGTTGCTACCCGCAGGTACCGCAATGTTATAAAGCAAATCATATACATCCTTTTGATAATATTCAATACTGGTATTTAACCTCCCTGCGAAGAACCCGGCATCTATACCAATATTCAAAGAGGCTGTTTCTTCCCATTTGATATTGGGGTCGACACCCGTAGGACGAATGGTACGAACATATTCATCGCCAAATTGGTAACTAGCACCAGCGATACTGTACCGGTAATAGGTGGCGTACAAATAGTTACCGATTTGTTCGTTTCCGGTAATACCATAACTACCACGTACTTTCAATTCATTGAAGACAGATTTCAAGCCTTCGGCAAAATCCTCCTCTAATACTCTCCATCCTAGTGCTACGGCAGGGAACAAGCCCCAACGGTTTGACTCACCAAATTTGGAAGAACCATCTCTACGAATAGATGCGGTTAACAAGTATTTGCCTTGATAATCGTAATTCAAGCGTGCAAAGAAGGAAATCAGCCTGTTCTCTAAATCAAATGAATCCTGACGCACATTGTAGGTGGGCTGCCAAGTACCGTTTACCTGACGAAGGCTATCGCCAAACTCGGAGTCACGCTCTAAGGTGAAATTTTGCCAAGCATAACCAGCTGTTATATCAAAATTATGAACGCCTACTTTCTTTTTGTAATTACCGTAGTACTCATACAATTGGTTGAAACGTACCTCATCGGTAGTGGTTCCCGAACCTCCATTGGCTAATGACTCCTTCGCTTCCGGATAGGCTATTCCTTTATAATATCCTCTGTTATAATCTATTGCAAGATTAGCTTTTAAACTCAGTCCATCAATAAAAGGAACTTTATATTCAAGGTCGGCATTTGAAATATTCCTAAATGTATTTCCTTGATTATCCGTTAGCTCTTGAGTAGCTACTGGATTAGGAGTAGCCAAAGCATCATCCCATTGAAAATATCCACCTCTGAGGGTGTTATCCGGATCTAAAACTGGACGAGTAGGATCAAATGCAGAGGCAGAACCTATCACGTTAGGCCCAAACAAATCCCAAGTAAATCCATTTTTACTGTTTACCGTAATAGAAAGCTTATCATTGAAGAGCTTCTGATTGAGCTTCAAGGACAGGTTAAGTTTTTCGTTTTCTGTAAAGCGCATTACCCCTTCGTTCTTCAAATAATTAACAGAAGCATGGTAATTCGTTTTCGTATTTGCAAAACCACCCGACAAAGAGATGTTGTGCTGCATGGTATTAGCCACTTGCGTTACTTCTTTAATCCAATCGGTATTGGCATCACCCAAGTCATTTAACTCTTGTGGGGCTTTAAGATTAATGGCTGCACGGTATTGAGCAGCATCCAAAAAATCAGGTCTTCGTGTAAGAATGGAGGCTGAATACCCACCATCGTAACTTACTCTAGGCTTTCCGGTAGTTCCACTTTTGGTAGTGATAATAATTACACCATTGGCCCCTCTGGCTCCATAAATCGCGGCTGCAGAGGCATCTTTTAGAACAGTGATATCCAATACATCGGAAGGGTTCATGAAGTTGAGCGGATTCCTACCACCTGCTACACCACCTCCACCACCATCTAGTGGTACACCATCGATTACGATGAGTGGAAATTCACCATTGATAGATACCCCTCTGAGGCGAATACTGGTTCCACCACCCGGGTCTCCATTAGAGGTAATTTGCAATCCAGCCACTTTACCGTCCAATAGTTTATCTGGAGCATTGATTACCCCTTTATTGAAGTTTTTAGCATCTACTTTAGATACCACGCCAGTTACATCCTTTTTTTCTACAGAGCCATAGCCTACTACCACTACTTCATTTAAGCTTTGTATATCGGGCATTAGGGCGATATCAATCACCGAGCGACTACCTACTATTATCTCCTCGGTTTCATAACCAATAAACGAAACCACTAAAGTGGCGCCATCAGGGATAGACAGGGCAAACTTGCCATCGATATCGGTTGTAACCCCATTGGTAGTGCCTTTGACCAAAACGCTGGCACCCGGAAGGGTTTCTCCCGTAGAATAATCGCTTATCGTTCCTCTTACCTGACGCTCTTGCGCATAGGCTCCTAAGGATACAAACAAAACAGACATCCCTATGAGCAAGGTGCGGGCGCACAATTGCCTCCATCGGATTCTTTGTCGTTGACTTTTGTAAAAGTGTACCATTGACATACTTAATTATTTGTGTGTGTGTTAGTTATTATTGTTTTATAAACTTACAGGTTTGCACACCTGCAGAAGTTTCAGCTTGTATAAAATAAACACCTGCTTGCAGACCAGCCAAGGACACAGCAGTCTTTGGATGGGCTATGGTTTGCATTTCCCGACCGGAAACATCTACTATGCGTATACTCTGTATCGGATACTGACTTATAATGTTCACTACATCAGCGCCTGGGTTAGGAAATACCTGTAGTCTCTCCAAATTACCAACAGTTTCCTTAGCAGAGAGTACAAAATTCACCGGACTACCATCAATATAGTTTTCAATACGCTGAGTGGTAAGTATGTGAAACTCGCCCGGTGACAGCGCCAATTGGTAGGTAGCAGGATCGGCCACAAAAATGCTATCCTGACTTAGGTAATCATACCACCAGCCACTTTGGGTAAAGGGAGTAGGACCAGTCTTCAACTCATCGGTACTGAAATTACCCACTGCTACCAAATCTACTGATGCATTATCTATCTGTATCCATTTGTAAGTACTGCCTGTATCCCAGCTAAATCCTTCATTAGTGATCAAATCCGTTTGGGTATGCAGGTGAATAAGCGCTGTAAATACATCGAACAATTCTTTGCGCACAGGGTCATCCAAATATTCCCAATGGGTGGGTTTTATGCCCAGCCTGTCATTATTTAGTTCTTCATCATAGCCCATCTCGCCAAACTGCCAAATCATTTTAGGACCGGGGATAGTAAAAAAGAAAGCTGCGGCCAGTTTTACCCGCGACACCGACTCTTCTAAGGTTCGTGAATTGCTTTGTAGCAAATCCCACATCACGCGCTCTTCATCGTGGCTTTCCATGTAGGAAATGAGGTAAGGATTATTCCATCCCCTATCTCCCGCATGGGCTCCGAATAAAGATCCGGCCGATTTAGTCACATTGCGATAGGTATGGTTCATATTCCCCCAAAGCATCATGCCATAGTCGGAAAGCTCCTTTTCTTCATTATTATCAGCAAAATGCTCCAAGATTACATACGAATCGGGGTCGATAGACCAAATATAATCAGCCATACGCTTGAGGAGCGTCACCCGAGAGGCATCATAATTACCCCAAGCCCCGGTGTTTCCTAAGGTGTTTTTTTGCGTAAATCCTTTCGACAAATCGAAGCGATAGCCATCGATATTATAGTTTTCTATCCAATAACTTACCACCCTATCGACATAATATTGGGTGTACAAACTCTCATGGTTGAAGTCATATCCCACATTAAAATCATGCTTGGCGGTACGGTTCAGCCAAGGGTTATTGGCAGTAGGCGCACCAAAATCGCCATCGTTGTAAAGGCGCACCAAGGGCGATCGGCCAAAGGCATGATTAAGCGCAATATCAAAAATAACCGCTATACCGCGTTTATGCGCCTCGTCAATCAAGGTTTTTAGCTCTTCTTCTGTACCATAGTATTTATCTCCGGCCAACATAAAGGCAGGGTTGTACCCCCAACTTAGGTTGCCTTCAAACTCCATTATCGGCATAAGCTGAAGGGCATTGATGCCCAAATTCTGGAGATAGTCTAATCGGTCGATTACTGCCTGATAGGTTCTTTCCTCGGTAAAGTCGCGTACTAATAGCTCATAAATCACCAAATCTTCCTTAGCAGGTCTCTGATACTCAGTGGCAGTCCACGCATAAGGTGTTCTGTCCATCAAGAGATAACTTACCTCAAAATCTGTGTCAGAAGGAAAAGGCTCCAAACCGGGATATCGATTTTCTTGAATGATTTCGGCATCATCATAAGGAGAAGCTACCCGTTCCGCATACGGATCAGCAATGCGAATATTGCCATCTACCAAATACTGGAAACGATAGCTGGCATCTATCTGCAAATTGGAGATGGTCAACCAAAAGCGATCTCCATCCTTTTTCATTAGGTAATCAGAAGCAATTTGCCAATTGGTAAAATCACCAATCACAAATACATTTTGTTTGCCGGGCGCTACCAATACCAAGGTAACGCTCGTGCCTTCGGGGTGGTAATTAATACCATCCTGCATTCCCTCGGGCAGAGTGGCTTCTTCTACTACAGGTGTGAGGGTGTAAGAATAAAAGGCTTCATCGGTTTGATTATCGGCTGTTGTGCCAAGCACACGAAAGCTGTGTACGGCACCATCAGTGATGATAGCATGGGTATAATTAAGGCTCGTAACATCGTTTGCAGTTTCCACTAGCACATCATCTAAAAACACCTCTATGGTGGCGGGAGCTGAAGCAGCTATTTGCAGTTGGATGTCGCGGGCACTTGGGTAAAAATCGAATGAGTTGGCGGGAGCATCTATAGCCAACTGGAAGTCCGTGCTAATTTCGGTGGTATAATCAGTGGTTTGACCGTTGGACCAATCATTACCTTTGAGCAACATGCCCACTGATAAAATTTCTTCTTTTGACTTCCCTACAAAGTCTGTAAGGGTAAGTGTAATGGTAAAATAGGTACGACCTTCTTCATCGGAAGTTTTGGTAAACTTGGCCACATTGGTGGCGGAAGGATTGGAAGAAGCCGGATTGATGTTAGATGGTGCATTGAAACTATTCAGGTTGGGAATCCAAAGCCAGATATAGGTATCGGAAAGACTGCTGAGTGCTGTTCCCGTAACATCATAGGTAATAGTAATAGGCTCATCAGCTGCAAAAAAGCGGGGCGAGATAGTAGGTGCCCTGTCGATATTTTGAGCAAAGGCAGAAAAAGAATAAAAAGTAAATAAAAGGAATAAAAGACGGTATGGTAGATGTTTACGCATATAGAAGGGGTCTCATGAGTTAATAAACTCAATCAAAAGAAAAAGAAAAGGTCTGAAGGACTAGCCCCCAGACCTTTTGATAATGTGTATTACTGCTTGGTTACATTGATTGACCAAGAGTCACCTTCATCAGCAGTAGAGATGATGAACTCATAAGTTGCAGCAGCTGCAATGGTGAAGTTTCCACCAGTATCAGTCAAATCACCAGCATCAGGACCAGTTAAAGTTGTACCAAAGCCAATGTTGAAGGCCCAGTCATCGTTGGTTCTGAATTTGAATTCGCCAGCTACTAGAGCGAATGTTCCTTTCCAAGAATACACACCACCAGCAACACCTTCATAGTTCAAATCTGTATCAGAATCCCATCCGGTAGGAGTAGCAGAACCGATAATACCCCAAGCAAAGTTAGATGGGTCAAATGAAATCGGATCTAAAGCTTCTGTTTGGGTAGCGGTAACTACGAAGCCATCTTCGGCAGTCCAAGTAGCAGTTACTGTGTATCTACCATCTGAACCATCGGCCTGAGCAAAGTTGGCACCACCTTCTACTAGGTTATCAAATGTTCCACCAAAGTTGGTCAAAGCTACATAGCCATTGCTTGCATCATTTTGTCCAATTAGTGGATCAACTCTTCTGTCTATAGTCCAACGGCAGTTGAAACGAACTTTCCACTCACCCGGACGAAGAACAATGTTTGTAGCGCTAAAAGTAACGCCATCAGCAGAAGGCGTACCTGAGATAGTTAGGTTTTGCGCATCAGCATGTCCCCAACCTGCCTCAGAAGCAGCTCCAATAACGTTTGCAACCTCAATTTTATAGGTTACAATTTCCGCTAGTTCTTGGTCATAAATTACTTTGTACAAACCATCTGAAGGAATAGAAAAAGCAGCACCATCTACAGCAGCTTCTGCTACTACATTGATAGTATTTCTTTCACAATCAGATCCTGTAATTTCCAAATCCTCAGAAGAACCTCCGATAGTTTGGGTAATTTCTCTGTTCTGCACGTTTACTACATGGTAGTTACCTGCTGAAAGAAACATATAGTTGGCACTATATCCTTCTCTTTCTTGTGTTTGGAAGCCTTCTGCCTCAACCAATTCACTTACTAATTGTTGTGCAGCAATTGGGTCTTCACCCTCTTTCGCTAAATAGAAACCGTTTGCAAGAGGTAAACCTTCTGCATCTTCAATCACGGGATCCTCTTCGCAGGATACCATAACAGCCATAAATAACAGAGGCAAAATCCCGCCCCAAATACGTACTAACTTGTTCATAGTTTTTGTTTTAGTGTGTTAAAATTTACCAATCAATATGTGTTTGTTATACTGAATGCATACCTGAAAAATCCTGTTCATCTCTTTGTTTAGCTGTTTACTTTTAGAGCCTGCTACAAAACCAAATTTCAATCGTTTGCAACTAGGGAAAAAGAAAGAAAAACCAAACATTCTATGGCATTTTGCCTGATAAACATTACTCTAAAGTCGAAATTTAGGGCTTCAAATGCAAATAAATTTGGTACAGAGTTTAGTAAAAAAGGTGCTTTTTTCAACGAAAACGAAACCGCAAACGTTTGTTAGGCTTAAATTTTTCTACTCTTTTTGTAAAAGTTTTTTCACCCATGAGTATGGGCTTTGGAATGTCAATTTAGATTACTTCAAAAACGCTAGTTTATTCAACGAATTGTGCCAATTGAAAAAATCTTACTTGTTAAAGAAATTTATAATTCCCTTTGCTGTTGTATACTTGTACCCAATACCATACTATCGCTTATGTACCGCAAGGCAAGTTTTTATGTCGCCCTTATCTTTACACTATGTTTGGTGCAGCTCAATGCTTCGGCTCAAACCGATGAGAATAGACAAAAAGTAGATATACTGCTCAAAGAGGCAAAAACCCAAATGGAAGCAGGTGATTATGCGGCAGCCAATCTTACCTTCCGTAAGATGCTTGCACTTAAAGCAATCTTACCCGATGATGTTTCCTATTTATTTGCAGAAACGCTTTTCTATATTGGTCAATACCAGAATAGCCAAAACTTGCTTAAGCGTTATATGGAGCTTACGGGTATTCAGGGCAATTATTACCAGCAGTCGAAAGAACTGGAGGCCCTTTTGCAAGAGAAACTGGTGAGCAACAAAACCTGTGATTTGTGTAATGCTTTTGGCTACCGCTTGGCCCCTTGTACCGAGTGCGAGGGAAGTGGCTCTGAAATAAGCCCATGCAACTTCTGTCGTGGTAAAGGGGTTAATCACTGCCTAAGCTGTGATGGCGAAGGAGTTACGATTAAGTATTCTGCACTAGGTGAAAAGACCTATAATACCTGTACAAAATGTGAGGGCAAAGGCTTTCATGCATGCACACTCTGCAAAGGAGCAAAAGAGATAGAAACCTATTGCAGTACTTGCTTTGGCGATGGCATGAAAAGTACCACGATAGTGTGTAACCACTTACCGCACAATAACCACGAATAAAGATTACTTACAATACTTATTGATAGGATCTTGGGCTTCTTTTACCCCCAGCGAAAGTGCTTTGTTCAGATCGGAACAAGCTTGCTTCTTGCGGTTCAAGGAAAGATAGAGTGCCCCACGGAACATATACGGTTGCCCAAAGCTTTTATCAGTACTGATAGATGCATTGTAAGCCGATAGGGCATTTTCAAAATCGCCTTGCTGGTGCAGGGCACGGCCTTTCAAGAACAGGGCTTGCGCATTATCTGGGCTGTGCTGTAAGGCTTGCTCATAGCTTAATACCGCACTGGCATACTCCCCTTTTCTATAAAAATCTTGCCCTATGCTCATATACGCATTGGCATTGCTTGGGTCTAGCTCTATAACGGTATTGAAATCGGCCAAGGCTTTTTCATATTGACCTAATTCCTCAAAGGCTCGGCCTCGGTTGTATATCGACTTCACATGCTTGGGTTTTAGTTTCAAATGCTCATTATAAGCCTCAATAGCCTCGGCATATTTCCCTTGCTCAAAAAATTGGTCCCCTTTTACAGTCTCTCCTTCCGAACAGGCACTTCCCAATAAAGCGCCCAATACCAATACATAAAATAATTTCTTCATAAATACGATATAGGTTTAAAGCCACTGCTGTAAAAACACCTTCACCGCCCGCCAATATTCGCGGCTATCGGGGAAGCTCCTCCAAAGCGCCTTGGCTCCGTGATTACCCATGGTTTGTGGGGCATAAAAGGTTTTATCAGTAGTGGGAATTGAATCAAATAATACCTGCGTGGCCACAATTTCATTGCGCGCACAAGTAATAAAAACAGGCACTTCTACTTTCTCCATCCAATCTTGCACATAGCTAGAAGTTTTGCCTAGGGAAGTAAAATACTCCCCTGGGGAAAAAGCCAAAACACCTGCCACTCCGAGTGAATCGGTAGCGGCCAGTTGGAAAACCAAACTAGCGGAATAGGAGCTTCCCCAAAGTACCACCGGCCCTTGAGCCAAATAGGCACGAACATGTGCGAGCGCAGCCTCCATATCTTGCAGTGCATCGAGGTAGGAAGTTTCCTTCATGGCACCGCGGGCGCGCTCATTGGTCTTATTGGCTACACCATTGCTTTCCTTGCCGGAGCGTAGGTCTACCGCTAGGCAATTAAAGCCTAATTGATTAAGCTGTGGAGCAATATCTAAATACTCACCCCTACTAGAACCTGCCTGATGAAATAACACGATAAAAGGTACCGTATCCGGATGGGTCATATACAGGTCGGCCGTCATCTCCACGCCATCTTTGGATTTGAAGCTGATGGTTTCATACGCAAGTGCCTTGCCAGCCACTAGCCACAAAACCAAACAGGCACTAATTCTCCACAGGTTCCTCATTATCTATCGTTTCTAACTGACTCGGTGCGTTCACCGTTTGTCCTGCTTTTTTGGTTGATTTGAAATTAACTTCATGTAATACCCCTTGGGCGGATAAGATATCCACCTCCGCCTTTCCGATAAACATATTGGCTTCTACGCGAAGTGGAAGCTTATTATCATCATCCGAAATCCAAACGGAGATTGAATTCTCCCCATCGAATAACTGATTGTCGGGCATTATGGGCACTAATTTAAGAGAATTAATTTTACCTAGCTTGGTATTTATGATTTCCCTGCCTTTAAAAAGCACATTCAGTTCATAAAAGGTATCCTCAAAAAATGCGGGAATGGTAATCGTGTCCTCAACCTGATAAACCGAAAAATCCATTCCCCTAAGTAATAAATAGCCACTCACCAGATCGTACATAGGCCAGCTGGGCAACTGATGATACATAGGCTCTTTGAACTCTCCCGTTTTATTATTGAGCACCTTGGCTTCAATCATACGTGTGGTGTGATCAAAGCGGGTGATTTCCTTTTTACGGTAATTGCCTTCCGCAATATTCCGATACGTAAGATGCGGCAAGGCTGAAGCAGTATCGATATAGCCGCCCCACTGATCATTGACCTGTGCCACCCAATCGATAGCGCCTACCGTTTTTCCATAGATATCAATCTTATAGCACTCGCGCTCGTTTACTTTGTGGAGGTTTTTCCCAATGCGGATTTGTGCTTTGCCCACCGGAATAAAGCTAAAGTTGACCTTATATTCAATCACCTCTCCTTTTGCCACACGCAATTCAGGCAAAACGGGATAGTCGTTTTCTGTTGATACTTGGGTGGCCCCCATAAGAACCACCATAAGACCAAAAAGGAAGAAAAAAGGAATTCGAGCTTTCATAGTACAGGAAGATATACACGCTGGCAAGCGAAAACCGTACCCAATCTATACCGCTACTTGGTTGTCGCGAAGGGCATCGTTTAGCGAGGTTTTCAAATCGGTACTTTCTTTACGCTTCCCGATGATTAACGCACAAGGAACCTGATATTGTCCGGCCGGGAAGGTTTTCGTGTAGCTTCCGGGAATCACCACCGAACGAGCTGGCACATAGCCTTTGTATTCCACGGGCTCGGGGCCTGTCACATCAATGATTTTGGAGCTGGCCGTAAGGGTAACGTTCGCCCCCAATACCGCTTCTTTACCGATGTGCACACCCTCCACCAAAATACAACGCGAACCGATAAAAGCTCCGTCTTCAATAATCACCGGACTCGCCTGCACGGGTTCCAAAACTCCCCCTACACCCACACCTCCACTGAGGTGTACATGCTTCCCAATTTGGGCACAACTTCCCACAGTAGCCCAGGTATCTACCATGGTTCCTTCGTCTACATAAGCACCGATATTTACATACGAAGGCATCATAATTACCCCCTTAGCCAAGTAGGCTCCATAGCGTGCAATAGCATGCGGAACCACACGAACACCTAGCGCTTGGTAGCCTCGCTTCAATTGTATTTTATCGTGAAACTCCATCATGCCCACTTCCAGTACTTCCATCTTCTGAATGGGGAAATATAAGATGACCGCCTTCTTCACCCACTCGTTCACTTGCCACTTCTCCCCTTGGCTTGGCTCGGCTACTCTGAGCTGACCGAGGTCGAGTTGGCGCACCACTTCGCGGATAGCATCCTGTGTATTTTTGTCTTGTAGTAATTCACGGTTTTGCCATGCATTTTCAATAATTTGCTTTAATTCGCTCATGATTGTATCGAATAAAAATGGGTTCTAAAAAAATACTAATAGGGTCGGTGCTGAAGCCGGTGGATGACACACGCAGCTATGAAAAAATAGGCATGACCTTGGCTCAACAGCCGGATTGCGAAATTACGATTGTTGGGTATCACAGCCAAAAGAAAGCCCAAACAATCCAACAAATACATCTTATTCCCCTATTCCAATTTCCCCGAATCAGTTTAAAAAGACTGTTCGCACCCCTAAAATTCTTCCGAACACTACTTAAAGTAAAACCTGATATCATTATAGTTACTACCTATGAATTACTGATAGTTAGCTGTGCATTCAGAATAATATTTGGCAGCCGTATTTACTACGATGTGCAGGAAAACTATGCCCTAAATGTATGGCATTCTGATACGCTTCCCTTCTTGCTTAAACCTATTCTCTATACCTATATTCGAGCAATAGAATACAGTACGCGTCCCTTTATCAAGGGCTATTTATTGGCCGAGGCCTGCTATAAGTCACAATGTGGCTTTATTGGTGCCCATCATTTCCTTGCAGAAAACAAGTATGCCGGTCCGGTGATAAGTCGTACTAAGAAAGAAGATAATAGCCCAACCCATCTCCTGTATAGCGGCACCATTGCTGAATCGTATGGAGTTTTTGAGGCGATAAACTTTGCTTCTGCTCTCAACAAGTTTCTCCCTTGCAGCCTAACTATCATAGGCTACAGCAGCTCAAGTACTACCTTAGATAAAATAAAGCAGAAAATTGATAATCAAAGTTTTATCACATTAATAGGTGGTGACCACTTGGTACCCCATACGCAAATAATAGAAACCATTTCCTCCGCAGATTTTGGTCTCATCCCCTATCGAAATAACCCATCCACCAATACCTGCATTCCTACTAAATTGTACGAATACTTGGCCCTGCAATTGCCCATTATCTGTATGCCTAATCCCCTTTGGCAAGCCTTAATCCAGCGTCATCAGGCGGGAATCATTCATGATTTCGCTCAAGCCCCTACACAAGGCATAATCCCTCTTCTTCAAGACAAATTTTATCCTATTCCAGCTCAAGGAGTGTTTTGGAATGAATACCAAAGGCTTCTTCATAATTTCATCAACTAATACATTTACAGCATTTTAAGTCAAGACTAAATTAATTAATAGATTTAAATAAATTTTATTAATTCAATTTTTAAATGAATCTAAAATTATTATTAGCTTTGTGTAATCAATGATTTGTAAGGCATGCTGAGTCTTTCAGAAGAAAATTACCTAAAGGCGATTTACCACTTGTCGGAACAAGGCAAGACAAATGTATCTACCAACCTACTGGCCGAACACATGGGTACCAAGGCCGCATCGGCCAGCGACATGCTCAAAAAACTTTCCCAAAAAGAGCTTATCGACTATGGCCGATACCAAGGCGCAAACGTGTCTGAATCTGGAAAAAAGATGGCTCTTCAGATCATTCGTAAGCACCGACTTTGGGAAGTTTTTTTGGTAGAAAAATTAAAATTCAACTGGAACGAAGTGCATGAAGTAGCCGAACAATTGGAGCATATTAAGTCTCCCCTACTCATAAAGCGCCTCGATGAATTTTTGAACTTTCCCAAGAAAGACCCTCATGGCTCACCCATCCCCGATGAGCATGGTGAGATCAAAGAAAAGCCTCAGTTCCCCTTGGCCGAGAAGCCTCCGGGGTTCGAAGGTTTGGTGGTGGCGGTGAAGGATCCGGGCAACCACTTTTTGGAATACCTCGATAAGATTGGGATCTATCTTGGCGCCAAGTTGAAGATAGTAGATCGTATCACTTTTGATGGTTCATCGGAAGTAATAATCGACAATAAAAAGACCTTATTCTTATCCAAAGAAGCCGGAGCTAATATCTTATTAAGCGAATAAAACTATGAGTCAGAAACAAGAAAAAGATATGAATAACAGTGTACGCCTTTTGCAAAGCCTAGGCTTGGCCTTACTCATCGCTCTCAGCCTATTGGCATGTACCGCGAGCAAGGAAAATGAGGCAATCAAAATCGTGTGTACCACCGGTATGCTAGCCGATGCCGCCCAGCAAATTGTAGGCGATTTTGCTGAGGTAGAAGCTTTGATGGGCCCAGGAGTGGACCCACATTTGTATAAAGCCACTCAAGGCGACTTGCAGAAATTTAACCAAGCTTCTCTCATCATTTACAATGGACTTCACCTAGAAGGTAAAATGGGCGAAGTATTGGAAAAAATGGCACGCATTAAGCCCGTAGTAGCCGCGGGAGAAGGCTTGGGAAAAGAAAGGATTAAAAAAGTACCTGGAACCGAAGATATCTACGATCCTCATATCTGGTTTGATGTGGCATTATGGAGTGAAACAGTAGCCTATATGACGGAGGAACTAGCCAAACAATTCCCCCAACAACGTAGTCAATTTGAGCAAAATGCGGCCGCCTATCGTAAGCAATTGGACTCCTTACATCAAACCGTAGCTCAACAAATCCTAAGCATTCCTAGTGAGCAACGGGTATTGGTGACGGCTCACGATGCCTTTACCTATTTTGGAGATGCGTATGGCATAGAGGTTCGCGGACTTCAGGGTATTTCTACCCTTTCGGAATTCGGACTTAAAGATGTCTCCGATTTGGTTGATTTCATCGTGGCGCGAAAAATCAAAGCGGTATTTGTGGAAACCTCCGTTTCCGACAAAGCCTTGCAAGCCGTGATTCAAGGGTGCACCGATCGTGGGCATCCGGTACGCATTGGCGGTAGCCTCTATTCCGATGCCATGGGGGCTAAAGGCACACCTGAAGGCACCTATATCGGCATGGTAAATGCTAACGTGAGCAAAATTGTAGAGGCATTAAAATAAGCCCATCCATGATACAACATGTAGAAAATCCGGTTTTAGAAATCCACGACCTTACGGTTACTTATAACAAAAAGCCTGTACTCTGGGGCATTGACCTCACCCTTCCTGCGGGCTCTTTGGTGGGCATTATCGGCCCTAATGGTGCAGGAAAATCCACCCTCATCAAATCCGTAATGGGCCTTGTGCCTTCGGGTAGTGGTTACGTGCGGGTATTTGACAAAACTTTGGACGAATCGCGTGGACGTATCAGCTATGTGCCACAGCGGGAGTCTGTTGACTGGGACTTCCCTGCTTCTGCCCTCGACATCGTGCTTATGGGGAGATATGGAAAACTAGGTCTTTTTAAACGCCCCAGAAAGGCGGATTATGAAGTAGCAGAGGATTGTTTGCGCAAAGTAGGCATGGAAGGCTTTAAAAACCGTCAGATTTCCCAACTCTCAGGCGGGCAACAGCAGCGGGTATTTTTAGCCCGTGCACTGGCACAGGAAGCCGACCTTTATTTTATGGACGAACCTTTTGCCGGAGTGGATGCCTCCACGGAAAAAGCCATTATCCAGCTTCTCAGGGAGATGACCCAAAAAGGTAAAACGGTGATTGTAGTACACCACGACTTACAATCGGCCACCAAGTACTTCAACTGGATTATCTTGCTCAATATGCGTTTGGTTGCCTCCGGACCTGTAGAAACCGCTTTTACCGAAGCACTTCTGCAAGAAACCTATGGTGGTAAGCTCACCTTACTTTCCGATGTCAGCGACCTAGTACAGAAAAATCAGTTCCCGAGCCGAGAAAAATAAGTATGGAAAGCTTCATTGAGTTTTTTTCCTTCACCAACCCCAACGTACGCTATGTCACGCTGGGCTGCATCTTGCTATCGGTAAGCTCAGCCGTGGTAGGGAGTTTTACCTTCCTGAAAAAACGTGCTTTGGTGGGCGATGCGGTCGCTCACTCCGTGCTGCCGGGCGTGTGTTTAGCATTTATCTTATCCGGCACCAAAAATCCAGTATACCTGATTATCGGAGCCTTTATAACTGCCTGGATTTCCTTGCTATTTATCGACTTAGTCACCAAGCGCTCGAAAATCAAAGAAGATACCGCCATTAGCATTACGCTTTCGGTATTTTTCGGATTGGGGATTATGCTCCTTACCATGATTCAGCATTCAGGCAATGCCTCTCAATCAGGCTTAGATTCTTTCCTTTTTGGCAAGGCGGCTGCGCTGATAGGCACCGACCTCTACGTGTTTGGAGGCGTAGCCTTTATCCTTTTGTTTGTGGTAGGTTTATTCTTCAAAGAGTTTACCCTTATCGCCTTTGATACCCACTTTGCACAGGTAATCGGGTTGCCCGTAAAGCGGATTGAATTTGTGCTTACTACACTTACTGTGTTGGCTGTAGTGGTTGGTATTCAGGCGGTAGGCGTAGTATTAATGGCTGCCATGCTCATTACCCCACCTGCCGCAGCTCGCTTCTGGACCGACAGCCTACGCAAAATGCTGGTAATAGCGGCTTGTTTGGGTGCTTTTGCCGGACTCAGTGGTGCCTACATTTCCTACATTGCCCCTTCCATGCCCACAGGTCCGTGGATTGTGATGGTGATTTCTTTTATTGCCGTTCTTTCCTTTTTACTGGCTCCGCAAAAAGGCATTTTGTTTAAGTGGCTTAAACAACGAAAAATTAGGCAAACGATTTTGGAAGAGAATATTCTGAAGGCTTTCTTTCTACTGGGGGAAAGAGAAAAGAACTTTTACCAGACACTAGGAATTGAACGGATTCTAGAAAAACGCCATTTCCCCCTAGGTGCGTTGAAAAAGACTCTACCCATTTTACGTTTTCAAGGCTATCTGAAAAAGGTGGGAAATGAATGGCAATTGACTCAAGCGGGTTTCCACAAAGGCCAACGAGTAGTGAAACTACATCGCCTGTGGGAATTATACCTCACCGAATACCTGCATATTGCCCCTGACCACGTGCATGATGATGCCGAGACGATAGAGCACATCATTAGTCCGGAAATAGAAAAACAGCTGGAGAAAAAACTGAACTACCCTACGCTAGACCCTCATCAATCGGAGATTCCCTACCGCTAGTTAGTGCATGCGTTTGCCTTGGTTTTGTGGCTCGAAGGAGCGCATAATTTCGGCTTCTATCAGCAAAAGCTCTTTCCAACGGGCTTTTACTTCTTCTTCTGGGCGGTAAAGCTTAGCTAGTTCGATGAAGTTTACATAATGCCCTGCTTCCGATATCATCAGTTCATAATAGAACTTGCTGAGCTCTTCATCGCCAATGTTTTTCCAAAGCAGCTTAAAACGCTCGCAGCTTCGGGCTTCTATCAGGGCATTGATCAGAAGCTTATCCATTAGCTGCCTGTCCCGATGCCCACCTTTGCGTTCATGCTTCATTAGGGCCACCACGTATTCATCTTTTCGAGCCGGACCTAACTGATAGCCTCGTTTATGCAATTGCTCCAACACCCGCTCAAAATGCCCCCATTCTTCTGCCACCACGGGCGTGAGGGTTTTCACGAGTTCTTCCTTATCGGGATGAAGGATAATTAAGGAAATGCAAGAAGAAGCCGCCTTCTGCTCACAATAGGCATGGTCAATAAGAATGTCTTTAATATGGATTTCGGCCAGATTCGCCCACCGAGGATCGGTAGGAAGGTATAAACCCAGTACCGCTTTGGTTACGTCTATCATTTCTTAATCAAAAAACTGCCATTTCACCCCAATATCGAACGTGCGCCTTTGTCCGGCATAGTAGGGTGTAAGGAAATACCCCTCTCCTTGGCGCCCCATATTGGCATGCGTAAACTTGGCCAGCACCAGTACGCGACTGATTTTAAAGTTCACGTAAATGTCCGTCCAGATAACCTCGTTACAAAGGAAGTCGTTTTGCAAATGGAATTGCTGGGTGATGGGGTCATATCCATTGGCATAATAAGCCGAGCGGTAATGGGCGTCTACCCCTGCTTGCAGCTCCATTTTACTATCGAACAGGTCTTTGTAAAAGTAAAAATTGGAGTTTACGAACCAATCGGGAATACGAACTACGTCTTGGCTCGTTCCTGCCAACTGAGTATATATCACCTCATTGTCCCAATGGAACGCCCCGAATGTAAAATTCAGCTTGGTTCCCGGAGAAAGTATCTGCACCGCCCCTGATGCCTGATCTGGCTGCTTTTCTTCATTGAAATATACCGGACGAAGCAGATTAGTAAGGGTTACATTAGGTTCAAAAGTAAGCATAGGCAAACGAAGCGAAGCCTGCGCGTATATCTTATCGGCATTTACCGCCACCATACTATTGTCCCATTGGTAATAGTTGCCAAAGAAGCGCTGATACAGGAAGCCGGGCGTATAACTTGCCCGCTGATAATATCCGCTCAGCCATTTATTCTGCAATTCAGCTTTTATGGAGTTATTCCCATTATCTTGCACCTCAATTCGGCCGCCTACATAGAAATCATCGGCAAAATCAATCCGTACACTCCCTCCCGCATAGTATTCGGTAGCGCGCTGGTCGCTGATATATTTGTGATCGTATAGCACATCGCGCTTTTTTACAAATCCGCTATAGAATACTGGCCCCACATCGCCCTTCACCCCTACTTCATTTTGAAATACTTTGAAGATATTACTATCAAGCGTGGAGTCATTACGAATCAATGGCTGACCTAAGTATTCGGTATCAGTCGTGGTGCTAAGGGGATATACATAAAAGTAATTCCGCTCGTTGGTACGATCCATCTCATGGTACACCTGAAGTGCCTTGGCTAAACTGTACTGGTGGTAGATATGGTGATTAATCTTGAGCTGACGGCTCTGGGAATTATCCAGATTACGAACTTCATTTCGGTACTCAAATAAATCGGCCGGAATTTCATCCTCCGGCAAGGGTTTAATCCCTCCTGTTTCAAACACGCGTTGGTAATTTCTGGATAAATGACCTAGGGCAACATATTTGCCATTCTTGGATTTGTAATTGGTATGAAAATCATAGCCGGTAGAACTCACATTTCGATCGCCACGGCTGGCCGGCCCAAGCTGCTTATCGGTATTGTACTGCACAAAATCAAAACCCACGTTCCAATTAGGATTAACATTTCGGGCAAAGCGCACATCAGCAATAGAGCGACCCAAGCCACCAATAAGGGCATTTACTTCTGTATAAGGCGATTTAGAATCGTAATAGCGAAAATCCTTAGGTGATTTAAAATAAATATCGAAGGTAGAATAGCCGCTGCTTAGCCCCGTAACCTCGGGCATCTGAAAATACAAAAAACGAGTGGGCGTACCCACATTGCCCAAATCTTGCACCTTATTATCAAAGCGATTGATGTTCGTCCAGCGGTGCATGTTTTTCACCAAGGTATCGATGGGCAAGGCAATGGGTTGATTATACTTAATATTGTCTTGATAGAAATAGCGCGTAGTGGTAGGCCCATATACCAGTTTGGTAGAATCATCCAAGATTTGCGCTTGGCCCACAGCTGCAAGGCAAAAAAAGCCGAAAAGAAGAAAAAGTCGTTTGAAAATCACGCGCAAAAATACACAATTATGCATAGTGAACTAAAAGGATGATACGAAAGAATCAATTAAATGCAGAAATTCCTCCTCCTGCTCAACAAACTTCAAGCCAATGGGCAAAACAAAAACGGGAATGTGTGCCCACGTGGTATCCAATAGATGAGTTTTCAATCGCATATAATCCTTTTCGGTAGTGACCAAGCAGGTATCGGCACGCGCAGCAGTCCATTCTGATTGAACTTTTTCCAAGTCGGATTCTGTAAAATTATGATGATCGGGAAAGGCAAAAAGCTTTACCACCTGCTTTTGCTGACTTAGATACGTTTTCATTGGCTCTGGCCGAGCAATTCCGGTAAGAAGTACTACCTGCTGGTATGCATCAAAGCTTTTGGAAGCTTGAATCGTACGAACCGCTTGATACTGCACTTGGGTGAAAAATACCGGACACGCAGGTGCATAACGTGCAATGGCTGCTTGTATGGTGTTCCTCTTCGTGCTGCTCAATTCTTCGGGACACTTCGTAACCACAATGGCATGCGCCCGATTGGCTCCCGAGCGAAACTCCCGCAGATTCCCGGTAGGCATCATAAAATCCTCGTAAAAGGGGCGATTATAATCGCAAAGTAAAATACTAAAACCCGCCTTAAGCGCTCGGTGCTGATAGGCATCGTCTAGCAGAATTACTTCTGTATTCGGAAAATCTTGTTTGAGTCGCTGTACCCCTTCCACCCGATTTTCGCACACCACCGATTGCACCTGAGGTCTGAACTTCAAAAACATTTGCAAAGGCTCATCTCCCACTCGCGCAGCCGTGCTATTTTCCTGCAAAGCGATATAGCCTTTGGTGGCACGCCCATAACCTCGGCTGAGCGTAGCTACAACCTTATTGGACGCTAAATGATGCAATAGGTATTCGACCATAGGGGTTTTCCCCGTGCCTCCTACCGTGAGGTTCCCCACACTAATAATAGGTAAAGGAAAACTATGCGAATGGAGTATTCCCTTGCTGTACAAGAAATTCCGCAGGGCCATTATCGCTCCATACAAAAGAGCCAATGGAAATAATAAATAGCGGAGTATCAGCATAAGGCTTGTTATTGAGCAGGCGAGTAATTTACTTTGAAAGGTATTAACTGCGCGCAAAAATGACAAAAATTGCAGAAATAATTGAGCATCTGGCCGAATTCGCCCCTCCCATATACCAAGAATCTTACGATAACTCAGGGCTTATCTGCGGCAATCGCGATTGGGAAGCAAAAGGGGTACTTATCAGCCTAGATTGTACCGAAGCTATCATCAGCGAAGCCATAGCCAAAGGTTGTAACCTAGTAGTTGCGCATCACCCAATAGTATTTAAAGGATTGAAAAGCCTTACCGGAAAAAACTACATCGAACGCACTATAATCTCAGCCATCAAGCACGATATCGCGATTTATGCTATCCATACCAATCTGGACAATATGCTGCATGGTGTCAACCGCAGGATAGCGGATAAACTGGACTTGCAAAACCTAAGTATTCTTGCTCCTAAAGCGCAAACCTTGCTCAAACTTACCACTTTTATACCTGAGGAAGCCAGCGCTGCGGTGCTGTCGGCTTTGTTTGAGGCCGGAGCCGGACAAGTAGGTCATTACAAAAACTGTAGCTTTAGCCTTACGGGCGAAGGGAGTTTTATGCCCGATGAAGAAGCCGCACCGCATATAGGAGAAGCCCATGTGCAGGAGTTTGTGCATGAAAAGCGCGTAGAAGTACTTGTACCCATTGCCGCCAAAAGCCGTTTGTTGCAAGCCTTAAAACAAGCGCATCCGTACGAAGAAGTGGCCTATTACCTTCATGCATTGGAAAACGAAAACCAAGAAATTGGCTCAGGGATGATTGGTCGCTTGCCCCAAGCCATGGAGATGAATGAGTTTTTGGGCTATCTCAAAGAAAAAATGAGTCTTTCTTGTATCCGCTATACACCCCAGCCCCACAAGAAAATACAAAACGTGGCCGTATGCGGTGGCGCAGGCTCCTTTTTGCTTCCAATGGCTATTTCGCGCAAGGCCGATGCTTTTGTAACGGCCGACTTCAAGTACCATGAGTTTTTTGATGCCGAAGACAAAGTGATGATTTGCGATATCGGACATTATGAAAGTGAAGTTTTTACAAAAGATTTGATACATGATATTTTGAAGAAAAAATTTGTTAAGTTTGCACTTTGTTTGTCAGACACTGTCACAAACCCTATAAGTTACTTTTAACACAATACATGGAAAGTACCGTTGCTCAAAAACTGGATGCTTTAGCCAAGCTCCAAGGAATCGATTCAGAATTAGACGCAATCAGAAAAGTTAGAGGGGCATTACCCGAAGAAGTAAATGATTTAGAAGACGAGATTGCAGGCTACAACACCCGCGTAGAAAAGTTCAACAATGAACTAGCGGCCCTTCAAGAAGACATCAATAATTCAAAAGAGGCTATTAAGGAATCTGAAAAACTCATAAAAAAATATGAGGAGCAACAGATGAACGTACGTAACAACCGTGAGTACGATGCCATTACCAAAGAGATTGAACTTCAGCGTTTGGAAATCCAGATTTGCGAAAAGAAAATCAAAGAGTCGCACAATCGTATTGACGCCAAGAACATTGAAATAGAAAACACCAAAGCCGTTGCTTCCGAGCGCATGAAGGATTTGGAAAGTAAAAAAGCTGAGCTGGACACCATTACAGCTGAAAGCCAAGAAGAAGAAGAAAAACTATTGAGCAGCCGCGAGAAGGCCTCCAAAGCCATTGAAGACCGCCTGCTTCGCTCTTACAATAAAATCAGAACCAATGCCGTAAACGGACTAGCCGTAGTAGCCGTTAAAAGAGGTGCCTGTGGCGGTTGTTTCAACATCGTTCCTCCTCAGCGCCAAGCGGATATTCGTGAGAAAAAGAAAATCATCGTTTGCGAGCATTGCGGTAGAATTTTCTCTGATGTAGACGATATCGGCTACGATGATGAGAAAAGAAAAACACGCATGCGTGTGAAAATGGAAGAAAAAGCCGAAGGTATGGAATAAACAAAAAGCCCATCATACGATGGGCTTTTTTAATGGACTTGATTCCGGCATCCGAAATAAGGACATAGGCATAAGCAGACGGGCTTTAAATACTTTAACCGGCCGACCGAACAAATGAAGCTAAATGCCTATACCTCTCCTAAGTCACTGCCTTCCCGCTTGCTTACAGCCTAGTGTTAAGCATAGCCCTTAATTTTTATTAGGAATTATTAGTTTAACTCCAAAATTGAAATTACAATTTCCATCAATTTCAATATTTACTCGTTTCCAATCTTGAGAAAAATTTTTTCTGTAAAAAGAGTACTTATTTTCATGTTTACTAGATAAGTCGGGGGCAAATTGATTCCTCGTATTCACGTCATTTTTTTCAAGTGATATGAAGTTATCACCTTCGTAGTAACCCAAAAACTCAATTGATATAAACGCACCGTCACTTGGGAAGAGAATCCCTTTCGACACTACGTTTAAATTTAAACTTTTGCATTGGCTTGCAGCCTATGAGTAATTTGATAATCTAAAATCTGTTTACCAGGCATAAATTCGTCTTTAGATTTTTCATATAATGTTACATTAACTAATAAATCTTTTCCTTCCATTTTTTTTTTCGCCATCGAACCTAACTTCATTAAACGAAAAAAATACATCATATATATAGCAGCTCTTTTTCAAAGGGTTATCAACATATAATGCCGCTTCTTTAATCCCAGCATAATGCAGTTGAGACTTCCTATTTCCTACACCTGCTTCAACCAATTCTTTTCTTCCTATCTTTTTTATTTCACTTCTTTGGGACCCAACTTCGATAGTGTTTAGTATAATACTTGCTGGGTTCAGATATATTGTATCGGCTAAATTTTCACAATCAATGTATCTAGTTTCATAGGAAACATGGGATATTTGAAAATTATTCTGACAGTCAAAGATGAATATTCCATTTTCATCAGAATGTGTTCCTTTTTTATTAAGAGAATCATATACGGTTGCGTATTCTATCGACTTTAAAGTACTTACATCCAATAAAACAATTTGTTTTTGGCTATAACTTGAGAAGGAAACCAATATTAAAAACACAATTATCCAATATTTCATGTTTTTAACATAGCCTTTTTATTTTAATATCATGCCTACTGTATTAGGTTTTCGGCTTCCCTTATTTATGGTTCATGTAGGTTATGCGCAACTATCGGATAATATGAATGGTGCCTTTGTACCATTTCTCAGGGCGGGCCTTGTTCTGCAAATAATAGTAGTACATGCCATCACTGGCATTGGAACCGTCCCACTCGCCTTTGTAATGGGCCGAACGATACACTTCCTGTCCCCATCGGTTGTACACTTCCAATGACCATTGCCCCGATTCTAAGCCCAATATCTGGAACGTAGGGTTATAGGCATCGCCATTGGGCGTGAAAGCATCAGGAATAAAATGTAGACTTCCCTGAACAAACAATTCCTTTTCGAATTCCGCCACACAGCCCCATTCATTGGTGGCGCGCAAGGTGTAGGTCAAAGCACCTACCTCAGGAAATAGAGCCACAAGCGTATCACCTTCGCCTAGCTTTTCGCCCAACACGAACCACTCACGGTCAAAATCCATGGAGTCGGCAAGAGCTATAAATGTAACCGCTTCGCCCTCAAAAGGCATACTGGGAGAATATTCGCTATCGTCTATAGGTAAAGGGCGAACGGTAACCCTTTGCTCGTTGGGCACCACCACTTGGCAGCCTTTTTCATCTTCAAGAATAATAGAAGGAAGGAAATCGCCCGCATTTGCATACAAATGGGAGATTGTACCCAGTTCTTCTTTCACCACATTCCCATCGCCAAAATCGGCATAGAAACCACTGGCGTTATCGCTAGTTACTTCAAAAAACACTTCATCGCCTAAACAATGCTCAATAGGCAAAGAGGCCACACCCACAGGACCACCCACAACAATCAGCTCTTCCAGTGCTTTGGTATGTTCACATCCCGCTGCATCTACCACGGTAAGAGCAACTTGATAATTGCCCGGAATAGTAAATGCATGTGAGGGGCTTTCAATGTTCGATTGTCCACTACTGCCAAAACTCCATTGCCATGAAGCAATATCGCCATCTGAATTATCTGTAAAATTGACAATCAAAGGAGGGCATTCTGCCGATAATTGAGATACCGAAAACGAGGCTTGCGGTTGGGTAACCCTCATCGTTATTGTTTTCTCTTGGCTACAGCCCATATTATCTGAAGCAACAAGTCGTACTTGATACTCACCCGCCTCTTGATAGCGTACCTCAGGATTTTCAAGGGTAGAAACCTCCTCATTGCCTAAATCCCACTGAAAATCTGTGGCATGTAGGGTGGTATTGGTAAATATCACTCGTTCATCAATGCATACATTTGCCCGCGTTGGGCTGAACTCCGGAACGGGAACGGTAAAAGCAATCATTTCGGTTTTCACTTCACTACAATACAACCCTACCTGATCGCTCACATTGAGTCTCACCTCATAGTTGCCGGGCTGTGTGTAAACATGCGTGGGATGTTGCTCTGAAGAGCTGGCGCCATCGCCAAAATCCCATATCCATTCTGC
Organism: Shiella aurantiaca; assembly: GCA_030412945.1. Taxonomy (GTDB): domain Bacteria; phylum Bacteroidota; class Bacteroidia; order Cytophagales; family Cyclobacteriaceae; genus Shiella; species Shiella aurantiaca. The sequence goes on from JAUHJS010000001.1 coordinate 346,312, forward strand.
CAAAGCGGAAGAGGATGTGGTTTTATCGGTAAACTGTACTTCCAACTGGTCACAAGTACTTTGCTTGATCGATGAAAAATCAATGTCCAGATCAACCACCTCTACGGGGATATTTACCTGTTGAAAGCAATTGTACACATCGCGTAACTCTACCTGCACCATATATTTGCCCGGATTGGGGTATACATACGACATATTTATACTGTCGAACGTAGCACCATTACCCATGCGCCAAATGTATCGCTGCACGTTTTCAGAGGCATTATTGAACCGAATACGCGTTCCTAAACACACCCTTTCTTCCTGAATCGATATATTTGGAGTCATCACAAAAGCCAACACTGTGGATTTTTTCTCTATCACACAGCCTGTTTCAGAGTTATTGCCAATAAGGCTAACCGTAAAATTCCCAGGACGATCATAGGTATGCTGGGCATGAAAGCCCTGTGCCTGATTCCCATCCCCGAAGTCCCAAAACCATTCGGTATCTGCCTTATCTATTCCTAAATTGGTAAAATGAAAGGTATAGGGCTGGCTAAGATCGCATTCTTTTCGAGCAGAAAAATCCACGTATGATTCTTTCACTATCACCGTATCTTTAAATACCTCATCCGACCAACAACCATTCTTTCCGGCCTTCATCTGAATGTAATAAGTGCCGGGTTTATTGTAGGAATACTCAAAAGAAGGAAGGTTAATAAAAGCACCATCACCTATATCCCAACACCATGAGGTGGCATCTCCTCCCGATTCTTCAAAGGTGATAGGTTCCTTAGTACATACCGATTTTGTACTTAAACTAGCTTGTATTGTGGGTGGCTCATCCCCTACCAAAGCTTTTGTCGTAACAGAATGGGTGCATCCTTCCTCAGTAGTAACGGTTAATCTTACTGTATAGCTACCAGGTTGAGTGAAAATATGTACAGGATTTTGTTCGGTAGATGAACTGCCGTCACCAAAATCCCATACGGAGGTATAGTTGCTAACAGCATTCGTACTATTGACAAACTGAACTTGATAAGGCGCACAGCCTTGAAGCAATAAGTCACTAGGACACCTAGCTTTCTCATTAGGAAAAAAACCTGCAATAGGATTGCCCATCACCTGTAGGTCTTGTATCAAAGAATCTAAACAGCCTTGAGGATTAGTGGCATACAGCTTAATTTTATAGGTTCCACTTCTAGGGAATACTATTGTAGGGTTTTCCTCTTCACTTTCTTCAAAGTCTCCAAAATGCCATTTCAGACTAGTATAATTGGTAGAAGTGTTGATAAATTCAATGGTATTATCACAAAAACGGTTGATATCGAAACTAATGGCCGCATTCGGCACTACTTCGATTGCTTGAGACACAAAGGCTGTACAACCATCGGCCAACCATACCTCAAGACTGAGTGTGTACTCTCCAGATTGGGGGTAAGAAAATTCTACTTCTTCATCAGCAAGAGTTCTTCCATCACCCAATTGCCACTCACGTGATACTACCTCTCCAGTGGTTCTATCTATACCTGAGAGTTTTTCCCCCACACACAGTATAGTTTTTGAAATTTCCCAATCCGCCAGAAGCCTATCTTTTACTGTAATAATGGTTTGTGTCTCTTGTATACATCCTTGTGAATCTTTTACCTGTAGTTGCACTTGGTAACTTCCAGCTTCGCTATATATATGGCTTGGTGATTCTTCAGTGCTTTGCCCCCCATCACCAAAATCCCACGTATAGTTTAAGGTTCCATTACCACTAGATTGGTTAGAAAAATTTACCGTAGCAGGTACCTGACAGAAGGAGTTTTGATCTGCTGTAAACTTAGCATCTGGCCTATTTACAGTTATGAGGCTGTTTTTTGTTACAATTCCCGTACAACCTGCCGAGTTAGTAACTTGCAAGGTAACATGGTAAACGCCCGGCAATTGATACACATGCGTAGGGTTAGGTTCCGTACTAATGTTACCATCTCCAAAAATCCATTCCCTTAATTCAATGCTTCCTTGACCCGAAGTACTTTTATCGGTAAACTTAACCTCCAAGGGGCCGCAACCACCCGTAGAATTGGACTCAAAACTAGCTGTAGGCGAACCACTTACTACAATAAAATCTTTTTTTTCGGTTTTTTTCTCGCCCGAAGCCGTTTGAATAGTGAGTGTTACCGTATACGAACCCGGTTGGGTATAAATGGCACTAGGATTTTGCAAAGTTGAAGAATTCCCATTCCCGAAAGTCCACAGCCAAGAAATTACCCCTGCCCCCGACTGGTCGCTAAAGTTAACGGGAAGCGGCACACAGCCAGTATTTTTATCTGCCGTAAAATTGGGCGTTTGAGCAAACGAAGAAATAATTAGGGAAAAGAAGATAGCAAACAGGATTGTTTGTCTACAAATAAAAACACCCTTACGATTCATAGTTATTCTACAAATTGATTAATGGGGGTGAATACAAATATAAAGTTTGTTAACTAAAAATAAATAATCGTTCAAATAAAATACACTCAATATTTTTTTCAATTAGTATCGCGAACAAATCGAGTAATAATCGATTCCTCCTGAGAACTACTGCCTTTAAAAGCTTTAGATACATTCTGTAATATCCGAACAAAGGAGTTGCGCATGGCCGGAGTAAATGCCGACTTGTTTTGACTGATTTCATAAAGGGCCTCTTTGTAGGCTTGCTCTACAGTAGGCTTTCGCTTTTCATCCAAGATCTCAAACCTACTGGCTGCGGCCCAGCCGTTTTGTTCGCCCAATTCATCAATAATGATCTGAATAAAAGCCTTGCGTTCTTCATCTTGCAAATGGCCATCGGTAATGGCGAGGCTATAGGCCAAGGTGGCAATGGCGCGGTATAAATCTCGGGTTTGAAACTTTGGATCCATAGCATTACAATTTAGCGGTTTATTTCAGCAAGCGCTTGCTGCATTTGTTTCTTAAACTCCTGAAATATAGCTTTATTTTGCTTTTTATCCGTCACTACTTCAATAATTTGCCCTTTTCCACTTTGCATAAAACTTACAATCGCCTCTTGCACTTCAGTCATTTGCTGACAGCGCACATAGCCGAGCTTAAACTCCTGAGCCAATGATTCGGCATTCAAAGCCTGATTAGTCTCGAAAAACTCTTCTAATTCGGGTTGTTGCGATGGGCCGTCAATCAAGCCAAAAATACCTCCGGCATGATTGTTCAATACCAGCACACAGAGCTTATCCATAGGACAATTATGCCAAAAGGCGTTTCTATCATAGAAAAAAGCCATATCTCCGGTAATCAGCAAAGTAGGAACTTTTGAAGCCCAAACAGAGCCCAATGCGGTACTGTTGCTGCCATCTATCCCACTGGTTCCTCTGTTGGCAAATACCCGCACACTCTTCTTTCTGTTGCCTACAAAATTGGCGTACCGAACCGCCATGCTATTGGCAAGGTGCAGATTTCCCGATTCAAAAGTCTGCATAGCCGTATAAATGGCTGCCCACTCTCCGCTGCTCTGCTTTTCAAAAAAAGCTGCATTTTGGTTAATGGCCATCTTTTCCAGTTTCTTCCACTGCTGAGCAAACGCTGCATCCCCTTGGCTGCTTTTGGCCACTAGTTCGGGGAGAAAAAGCCTTTCGTCAGTTCTTAGTACTTGCGTAAGCGTTTGGAAAGGATCGGCAATTGCCCCTTCTGCAGCCACGTGCCAATGATGTGTGGGCTTATGCTTGCGCAAGAAAAGCTTTAGATTTTTAGAGATAATGGATTTACCCATGGTTATGAGCAAATCGGGTCGTAGGTTTTCTGTATTAGTTGTATGGGGTAAAAAACTATCAGAATGAAGTATGGCCTCCTTATTGGTACAATTCCCAATTACATCACTCACTACTAACCAGCCCTTTTGGCTCAACTCATTGATATAACTATCGAGCTCCCACTCATCTTGCTGCCCAATTAAGAGCATTTTTCGCGGACTGTCTTGCATTACATGAGTTAATTCAGCCCATTGCGCCTCATTTAATTGCTTTTGCCCTCCTATCTCTTTCCTGACCCTAAGGTTTTTAGAATAGGCAAACACTTCACCCGCTTGAGGATAAAATGGCTCGCGAATAGGCACATTGATATGCACCGGCCCTTGAGGATAACTGATGGCTTGATGAAATGAATCGCTCACTATTCTCTGCACATGCCATACCTCATCGGGATGCTGATAACTGGCTGGCAATTGCATACTTGATTTCACATGCTGCCCAAAAATCTGCTGCTGCTGTATGGTTTGTCCGTCCCACTGCCCTATCCACTCCGGTGGCCTATCCGCGGTAAGTACTAGCAATGGCACCTGCTGATAATAGGCTTCAGCCACCGCGGGAGCAAAATTATAAACAGCAGTTCCTGAAGTACAAATAAGCACGGTAGGCACCTTATGTACTTGCGCCATACCCAAAGCCATAAAGGCTGCGGCACGCTCGTCACTGATTACTTTGGGACGAAAAGCCGGATGGCGCACAAATGCCAAGGTAAGCAAGGCACTCCGCGAACCAGGACTCACCACCACCTCTTTCACCCCTAATTGGGCACAAATCTCCGCTATATCAATAATGGGTTGCAAAATCATACATGCAAGATACACCCCTTCAGACTTTCCCTACCCATCTGTAGTAAAAATTTGCATCATCATCCTTGCCATGCACTTCGACAGGCTACTTTGTTTTCTCCTTGTAAAACCATAAGTTAGGGCCAACCTAATGCCTACCATGAAAAAACCCTTTACTTCGTCTGCCCGCAAAGAGGTGGACATTACCCTCGATGTGCTCGAAGGCCAAATCCCTAGCGATATTTACGGCCACGTATTTTTCCAATCGCCTTGTGGCACGGTAAACAATGCTTTGCCTATACAACGCTATCATCCTGATGGACAAATTAATAAAGAATACGGTGGCCCTGTGTTCAATGGCGATGGTATGATACTACGCTTCGATATGGATGAGCCGGGGAAAATCAAGCTCAAATCGCGCATTTTAAAAACGCCCTGCTACCATGCCGATGAGGCTACGCGATACGGTACCGAATGGCACGAAGACAAATGGGGCTTCAACTCTCTGGGAATTGCCCGTACTTCGCTGAAGCTAGGCTCTCGCAATCAGGTAAATACCGCTGTAACGCCCTTTAAATTCCCGGGAGATAAATACCATCGCATGACGGCCAATTTCGATATGGGGCGCCCCTATGAGATGGACGTAAAAGAACTGGCGCTAAAAACGCCTATCGGTGCCAATACCGAATGGCATATTGGGGTACCAAAATTCATGAACTACCCGTTTCCATTGGTACAAACCACCGCTCACTCCAGCTTCGATCCTGAAACGGGGGAATATTTCACCGTCAACTTTGTGAAAACCATGCGCACTATGTTTTTCAGCAAAAACTCCGTGTCGGCCATTGAAGAAATGGAAGAGTACGTGGAGCGCGAACTGGAAGACTTGGTGGTGAAAGCGCGTCAGGACGTGATGAGCAAAGAGCGGCTGGGCAAGAAAGCTTTGGCCATACTGAATAAACCCAAGCAGGTGGCCATTAAAAAGCTTCCTTGGTGGAAGCGCCCTATTGTATGGGTAATGAATGAGATTAGCGAAATATTCCAACGGGTTTCGGGCATGGTCAACGTGGTGTATTTACTGCGCTGGACCGGCTCAGGAAAACTCAACAAATGGAAAATCATTGACCACAAAACCAAAAAGCCCATCAAAATCGTGCAATGTATGCACCAAACGGGCTTTAGCAAAGATTACATCGTGCTTATTGATAGCTCTTTTAAGTTTGCGGTGGATATTATGCTTACCAACCCTTTCCCTTATAACCCTACCATCGATCAGTTTTTAAGGGAAATAACCGCCAAAGTAACTGAACCGCGCACCACCAGCTTTGTCATCCGCAGAAGCGAGCTCGACCCTAGCAAGGACAGCGTAGAGGCGCGTGAGTTTATCATTCCATTGGAAACGGTACATTTCTCCTTAGACTATGAAAACCCCGATGGTGTCATTACCATGCATGCCGCCCACAATACCGCCTCCTGTGCGGCCGAATGGGTTCGCCCTTATGATGATTTGGCCATTGATACCGATGAGCCCATACATCCCAATACAGTAGGCTTGATGACCTGCGGACAAATGGACATAGGTCGTATAGGAAAAATTAGAATTGATGGCCCCAAAGGGGAAATTATTCAGCAAGAAGAAATAGCAGCCGAAGGCTTTTTGCCTAATGGCGAGATAGGCGCCCATACCTGGGCCATTGGCTTGCATACCTATAACCACATCATATCTCCTGATAAAAATGTGGATAAGGTAAAACAGATTTTCTGGCAATCGTACGGGCTCGATCCGCGCATCTTGACCAAGTTTATCATGAACCTGTACTTGGAGTATGACAATAGAATTATTCCGGTACAGAAGATTATAGAATACACCAAGAAAGGCATCCCCTTTGCCTTGGTTCGCCAAAATACCGGCACCATGCAACTAGAAGATTTTCATTTGTTTAAGATGAATGAAAACTTAAGAAGCTTACAATTTATCCCCAGAAAATCGGAATCAAGCAATGAATTAGACGATTCGGTGAATGGATACATTTTCTGCACCATGGTGAACGGCCCTGAAGATATGAAGGCAGATGAATACAGCCGTGAAGTTTGGATTTTTGACGCGGCCAACCTTGCCCAAGGTCCTCTGTGTAAACTGAGCCATCCCGATATGGATTTTGCTTTCACTATCCATTCTACATGGCTTCCTGAGGTAGAATCCAGTGAAACCGATTACAATATTCCGGTCAAGCAAGATTATCAACCCCTCATCGACAACATCAATAACCCCTTCAAAAGAAAAAAGGTGCAGGAAATATTCGATAATTACGTTTATCCTCACTATAATTAGTATAAGATTGTGGACGGAAACTTCCACAATCTTACCTTTTATCAAAGGATTAATAGAACATTTCAAATAATCGTTCAAAAATCCGCTTTACAATAGAAAGGGTATTAATTAAAGGGAGTAATTTCAAGAACTGATTCCCCGCTTTTGATGGATATTATAAACTTAAAAATTGAACAAGAAATCTACCGGAGCAATACTACCCAGATTGTTCAAGGTTTTGACCCTGTCAGCCAGAAGAAGATTATTGTCAAATCGGCCGAGCTGTCGAGTATTAAATCCCATTCCATCCGAAGCGAATACCAAGTAACCGAGAAGCTGAATATTGGGGGCTTGCCCAAATCCATTTCCCTTAGTCAACATGACAACCGTGTGGTGTATATACGGGAGTTTTACGAAGGCCATAATTTGGGTCAGTATATGGACTTATACCAGCCCGACATCACCCAATCGCTCAAAATAGCCCTTCAATTAGCCCATACATTGGGCTTAATTCATGAAAAGGGAGTTATCCATAAAGATATCTGCCCCGATAATATACTGGTAGATTTGACAGGAACTCGTCCGATTATTATCGATTTCGACCAAGCCACCAAGTACAAAATCAACGAATCGCAGGTAAAAGAGGCCAAGCACATGCAAGGCCGCTTACTGTTTATTTCTCCGGAGCAAACCGGACGTACCAATAAATCGCTCGACTACCGTACCGATTTATATTCACTGGGAGCCACTTTCTATTACCTTTTCTCTGGCAAATACCCTTTCTTTAGCGAGGATCCCCTGGAACTGATTCATGCACATATTGCTAAATCACCTGAGGCACCCTCGGTATTTAATCCGGCCATCCCCGAAGTGCTCGATAGGATTATCTTAAAACTCCTTGCCAAAAACGTGGAGGATCGCTACCAATCGGCCTTTGGCTTGCGACACGATTTAGAAAAAGTATCACTCCTGATAGAACTCAATCGGGTGGAACTTTTCCAACTGGGAGAAAAAGACTATTCAGGAAAATTCAGTGTAACAGAAAAAACCTTTGGCCGCGAACAAGAAATCCGTCAACTCAACGAGGCCTTAGAAGAAGTCAGACAACAGAAAAAAGTACTGGTTCATATTTCTGGCGAAAGCGGTGTGGGTAAAACCGCTTTGGTGAAGGGGTTTCTCTCCAAGGTAGATGTACGCAATACGGTGCTTCTTTCAGCAGAATTTAAGCAAAACCAACGCAATGTTCCTTTCTCGGGTTGGACACGTATATTTGATGGTTTGGTTGATCATATCCTGACTTTAAGTTCCGAAGAAATTGAATTCTGGAAAGGGAAAATACTGGCGGCTGTGGGAGAAGCAGGCTACATGCTCACCGAGCTATCGCCCAAGCTACAATGGATTATTGGCGAGCAAAGCGAAAGCTTGGATACTGACTCAAAAGAGGCTCAAAACAGGCTTTATTACGTTTCAAAAAGCTTTCTTCAAGTATTTGTAAGTGAATATCCGGGCATCATCATCTTTTTTGATGATATCCAATGGGCCGATCAACCTTCCATAGACCTGTTGCATAATGTTTGTCAGGATGAGCAGCTAAAAAGCGTTTTATTCATCGTTTCGGAAGCCATAAGTACCGAACCGCATCCCAAAATGCTTCCGCCATTCCAAGTAGCTCCATCCAGCGCTTATTTACAAAGCAAGTCGATTCAGGTATTGAATCTACACAAAGGGTTTGTGCGCAATATCATTGCCGATTCATTCCCCGGCAAGGAAGAGGATCGATCATGAGGCGGTGAGTGAAATTATCCATGAAAAAACGAAAGGCAACCCCTACTTTGTAAGGCAGTTCCTTGAAAATCTGTTCAATGAACAATTACTGATGTTCGATTTCCATAAATATGAATGGAAATGGAACATTGAGCAGATAAGAAGGCTAGGGATTACCGAAAACGTAATTGACTTATTGATTAAGCGCTTTGAGCATTTACCGCCTCAAGCCCTGTATCTGATTAAAATACTGGCCTTTGCCAAAACACGTATTCAAATCGACCTTATCCCCTCGCTGGTAAGTATGGGAGAGGCCGAAGCACAAGAATACATCGATTTGTTGAGCGTGAGTGGCATCATTTATACCGAGCGAGAAGAGGAGCGCATCACTATATCCTTTATTGATGAGCGTTTGCGCAATGCTGCCCAAGTGCTTTGCCGTGCGGAAGAAAAACAACAAATCAACCTCTTGCTGGCGCGCTGCTATGAGCATGTGGAATCCACCACAGAAAACGACCTATTCCTTTTGGCCGGGTATTATACCGAAGCCATTCCTCTGCTTACCTTCGAGGCCGAAGTAGAAAAAGTGGCAGGGATTACCAAAAAAGCAGCCCTTTTGGCTAAAGAAAAGGTAGCCTATGCCCTAGCTGAGCAATTTATCTCCACCGCCATTAGCCTAGTAAAACCCACCGTTTGGAAAGAACGCTACGAGTGGGTATTACAGATTTACAATACGGGCATAGAAGTAAGCTATATGCTGGGCAACTACCCCCGCATGGAAGAACTGGCCCTGGAAGTAGAAAAAAACGCCTTGGATGTACTTGACTTAGACAAAGTGTATGAGTTCCGCATACAGTCTCACAAGGCTTTGAGCAATCTGGATAAATCCATACAGTACGGTATCACCTACCTGAAAATGTTGGGGATTTCTATCAAAGAAAATCCGGGTCAGATTCAGGTTATTTACGAATTTATAAAAACCCAAAATATCCTTAAAAAGAAAACAGAGGAGGAACTCCTAAATGCCCCATTTATTACCGACCGAAAGCTGAAAACTACCTTTCAGATTTACAGCGTAATGAGTCCGGTAGCCTATTTCACTTCTTCTAATCTGTTGGCCGTATTGGCCAGTAAACAAATGCAAATCATTGCCAAATATGGCAATTTACCGCTCAGCCCCTATATCATCGCCTCTTTGGGTTATACCTATTGTGGTATTATCGGTGATATTGAAAAAGGATATTACTATGGCAACCTTGCACTGAAACTATTAGAAAAATATAACTTAACCGAAAACTACGCCCGCACCCATTTTGCCTACAACTTCTTTGTTCGCCACTGGAAGGAGCCTATTAAAAATACCATACAGCCCCTCCAAAAAGCCTACGAAACAGGCCTTAAAAGTGGTGACTTCGAACATGCGGCCTACTCGCTGTTCATGTCGTTTTACCATTCGTTTTTTGCTGGCACAAACCTGAAAGAGTTGTTTATTCAGGGTGAGAGTAACCTGTTGGCCATAGCGGGTTTATCGCACCGCTCCAGCTATTTTTTAATGGCCAATATGCTTCAAACTGTATTCAATCTTTCTCAGAAAAACAGTCAGCCGTATTTATTGGAGGGAAAATTTTACCAAGCAGCCGATAACTTTCCCGTGCATGTGCAATCAAATGACAAACCTAATTTGGTAACATGGATATGCACGCAGCTAATTTTAGGCTATACATTTAATCACCCAGAGCGCGTATTTGCTACTTACGAGCAAGGTGAGAAATTTATCGATGCAGGTTTAGGTGCTCTGGGGCGCTCCTACATTTTGTTTTATATCAGCCTTTCGTATTATGAATACGGACATACGCTAGATGCACCTCTTCGTAAGAAGTATAAAAAATTGGCCCAAAAGAACCGGAAAATATTAGAAAACTGGAGCAAAACCACCTATCCTACCTATGCTCACAAGTATTTTCTGGTGATGGCGGAAGAATATAAAAGCAAAAATAAAACCGCCAAAGCAAGAGAGTATTTCGAAAAGGCTTTGGAATCGGCCAATGACAGCGGCCTAATCCCTATGCAAGCACTCTGTTGGGAGCGCTCGGCTCGTTTCTATCTTTCTATAGACCAAACCAATTTGGCTACCCACCATTTATTACAATCCATGCGCTTGTATGAAAGTTGGGGTGCGCTCAATAAAAAAGAAATATTAGAAAAAGAGTTTAGCAGCTTGTTGCGCAAGCCTTTTATCCCGATATCCAACGATGCCCAAATGCCTAGCCATCATACGGTAAACAGCATGACGGATTATACCCAGCTGGATATGCTGAGTATATTGAAAGCATCGCAGGCCATTTCAGGGAATATTCGATTAGAACAACTTCTCGAAAACCTTATGCGCATTGTACTGGAAAATGCTGGAGCAGAAAATGGCTACCTCCTACTTCAGGAACGCAACAAATGGGTGGTAAGGGTAAAAGGTCATGTAAACACGGGCTTTGGCAAACCCGAAGAGGATATGTACCTCGAAGATTTCAAAGGTGCCCAAGCGCCATTCAGTACCACTATCATTCACTATGTAATCCGTACGCGGGAAAATGTGGTGCTCGACTATGCCAGTCAGGTAGGTAAATTCGTAAGTGACCCCTATATCAGTGAAAATCGGACCAAATCTTTGATTTGTATCCCTTTGGTCAACCAAGGCTTGGTGATTGCTATTCTTTATCTGGAAAACAACCTCAGCACAGGTGCCTTCACACGCGAGCGCCTCGAAATGCTAAATATGCTCACCTCTCAGGCGGCCATCTCCATTGAGAATGCCATGCTTTATGAATACTTGGAAGAAAAAGTGGAAGAGCGTACCGAAGAGGTAAATCGTCAGAAAAAAGAACTCGTAGAGCAGTCGGAGCAATTGAAACTGACCAACCTGATTATTGAGAAGAAAAATCAAGACATCACCGCCAGTATCAATTACGGTAGCCGTATACAGTCGGCCATGATGCCAAGCATAAATCTGCTTTCGCACTACCTACCTGAAACATTTATCATGTTCCGCCCGCGCGATATCGTAAGTGGCGATTTCTACTGGTTCACCAGTCATGAAGGTAAAATTATAGTAGCTGCTGTAGACTGTACCGGACACGGAGTGCCGGGCGCCTTTATGAGTATGATTGGTATTGACTTATTGAACTCCATTGTTAATCAAAAGGGCATTACCTCACCCGAAGACATACTAAATCAACTCACCTTGGGCGTAAGCAATGCACTTCAAAAAGAAGACAATAGTCTGCGCGATGGTATGGATATGGCCATTTGTACTATTTCTACCGAAAACGGTAAAAAAGTAGTGTCCTATGCGGGTGCCAAAAACCCCTTGGTGTATGTAAAAAATGGAGAAATGACCTATATCAAGGCCGACCGTGTGGCCATTGGCGATGGAAGTCATCAGTATACCCGCCACGATATTGTGGTGGATGCGCCTACCATGTTCTATCTCTATTCCGATGGCTATCAAGATCAATTTGGAGGCCCTCTGAACCGGAAGTTTATGTCTAACCGATTCAAAGAGCTCCTAAATCAAGTCTCTTCCCTACCCAGTGACGAACAAAAGAAGGTGCTAGAAACGACCCTAGACGAATGGATTACCGATACCAATCAGTTAGACGATATTTTGGTGATGGGCTTCCGCTTATCTTAGGCTAAATTCCGTAGCGCTCTTTCAAAATACTGTAATGATGCGCCCAATGCCCGGCAAGTATATGTAGCAAGCCGCTTACATTCACTTGGCTGCCATTGGCAGTACCTACTTTAGCGAGCTGTTCTGTACTCAAACTCTTGGCTAAGTAAATATTAGCCTCACGCAAATGAATAAACTCCTCCACTATGCTCGACAGGCTTCTCGAAGCAATCCCGGCATGTTCCATATAGGCGTTTTCATCAAAGCCGGGCAAATCTTTATGCTCACCTCGGGCAAGGCATAGTAAGCGGTAAGACATAATACGCTCCGTATCAGTAGCATGGCACATGAGTTCTTTGATGGTCCATTTGCCTGGAGCATAAGCAAAATCAGCCTTTTCAGGACTAAGGGTAGCGATGCTGCGGATGTCATCTATCTGATCATGAAGAACCTGCAACAGATTACTGCCTTTCACGCGCTGTATGTACCCTTCATAAAATGGGGCATACAAGGGCAAAACATTATTCATATTTTCAATGTATGGTTGATAATTCTTTAATGAAACAAGATACTCATATGCCTATGAAACCCCTCATTTCTTTTTTATTTTTCTTCGGACTGCTAGGCCAACTGAGCATTGCACAGTCTTTGCCGCATACTGACCCCGAAATCCATAAAATGGTGGCGGAGGTAAAGGCCGAAAATCTGGAAAAATACGTCCGCCAATTGGCGAGTTATGGTACCCGCCACTCGCTCAGCGATACCAAAAGTAAAACACGTGGAATTGGTGCCGCTCAGCAATATGTATTAAGCCAGTTCAATGAGTTTGCTAAAGCCTCTAATGGCCGCATGACCGCCTCGCTCGACTACTATTGGGTACCTGCCGACAACCGTAGAATTCCCAAAGACAGCAAATTGGCCAATGTGATGGCGGTACTGAAAGGCACCGACCCACAAGACGATCGTGTGTTTATAATCAGTGGCCACCTTGATTCCCGCGCGAGCGATGTAATGAACGCCACCATTGATGCCCCGGGTGCCAACGATGATGCTTCGGGTGTTGCCGCTGTAATGGAGTTGGCCCGCATCATGGCCAGCCGTCCCTTTCCAGCCACTATCATTTTTGTAGCTGTAAGTGGTGAGGAGCAAGGTCTTTTGGGTGCACGCCATTTGGCAGATTCCGCCAAGGCCGAAAACTGGAATGTGGTAGCTATGCTCAACAACGATATGATAGGGAATAGTACCAGCAGTGGCACGAATCTACACGATAACACTCAGGTGCGTATTTTCAGTGAGACTATCCCTTATGTGGAATCAGAGTCGGATATAAGAAATCGTAAATATACCAATGGAGATAATGACAGCGACTCTCGCAACTTGGCCCGCTATATCAAAACGGTAACTCAAAACTACGTAGAGCAGTTGGACATCAAGCTTGTGTATCGTAATGACCGCTACCTGCGCGGAGGCGATCATACGCCTTTCAGTCAAAATGGATTTGCAGCTGTACGCTATTGTGAAATAAATGAAAACTATTACCACCAACACCAAGACGTGCGCAAAGAAGAGGGTATTCAGTACGGTGATCTGCCTGAATTTATGGATTTTGAATATGCCCGTAAAATCTGTGCCAGCAACTTAGCTACACTGGCCAGTTTGGCTTCTGCTCCGTATGCTCCACAGGAAGTGGGAATAGAAGTTACAGAGCTAACCAATTTCAGTACGCTACGCTGGAAAGCACCGGCAAAAGGCGCAAGCCCTTATGGCTATCAAATATTGATTCGCGAAACCTCTTCTCCTCATTGGGAAAAGGCTATTTTTGTGAAGGAAACTACCGTTACACTGCCTTACTCAAAAGATAATTACTTTTTTGCGGTGCAATCAGTAGACGAAAAAGGAAATGCCAGCCTTCCGGAATGGCCATTACCTATCAGAAACTAAGTATATGCCTACTTGCGGATACATTTGCCCTCAATGTGAGGGAAAGGAAATCTTGGATGACGGAACACCTTGCGATTGGTGTTCCGTTACTCCTTCCGTTGTTTCCGATCAAGAAAACGGCACCGAAAATACTAGTACTCCGGTGAATCTTCCTTAAACCAGCCGCTGTACATTATATAGTTATTAGCCGTTCTGGCAAAGACTTCCGCTTGCTCGGAGCTTACTTCTTTCACACGCTTGGCGGGCGCTCCGGCATATATCCCATTGGCCTCGCATACCATTCCTTGTAACACCACCGCTCCGGCTGCTATAATACAGCCCGATTGCACCACGGCATGATCCATCACGATAGCACCCATTCCTATCAGCACATTGTCTTCCACTGTACAACCATGAACAATCGCATTATGAGCAATCGATACATTATTACCGATTAGTGTTTTCGATTTCTCATAGGTGCAGTGTATCACGGCACCATCTTGAATATTGGTATTATTTCCTATCCGTATCGTATTCACATCACCTCGTACCACCGCATTGAACCACACACTGCAGTTATCTCCCATAAATACCTCGCCTACCACCGTTGCATTCTCGGCTAGGTAACAGTTCTTCCCAAACTGGGGACTAAAGCCTCTCACTGATTTAATTAAAGCCATATTAATGATTTATTAGAACCCAAATTTACATATTATCGATACAGAATTGTACTAATAAATGTTTAAACATTTTTTTATTACATGTTGAAACATTTATTGAATAAATGTGGTTATGGGTCTACAAATCAAAACCTATCATACAAATGAAATTTTTAAACGTATCAGCTATCGTATTAGCTAGTGCCTTAGTACTAGCCTCATGTTCACAAAAACCTAAAGGTGACGAAGCACAAGTTACCGATGCCCAAGAAGCGGCAGCCGCTACAGGTGTAGAATACGCTGTAAATTCTGGAAGCACTATCCAGTGGATTGGAAGCAAGCCTGCTGGACAGCACAATGGTACTATTGCAGTGAAAGAAGGCTCTTTTACTGTAAATGGTGAAAACATTACTGGAGCTAACTTGGTATTTGACCTTACCAACATCGTAGCAGAAGATTTGAAAGAAGATTCTACCAAGCATGCCAAATTGGTAGGCCACTTACAATCTCCTGATTTCTTTGATGTAGCTAATCACCCAGAAGGTAAATTTGAGCTTACTTCTGTAGCTCCTTTCCAAGCAGTAGAAGGTGAAGAAGTAGTATTGGAAGGTGCTACGCACACTGTAACGGGTAACTTGACCCTACGTGGCACTACCTTGGCCGTTACTTTCCCAGCCATCGTTCATGTAATGGGCGATAAAGTACATGCCGAAGCTAAATTCAACATCGACAGAACCAAATGGGGTGTATCGTATGGTGATGAGGCTAATGCCGTTGACAAAGCCAAAGATTTCTACATCAACAATACAGTGAATGTAGCTTTCAACCTTATGGCAACCAAGGCTGCTGCAACAACTGAAGAAACAGCTGCTATGTAATTTTACAAAGCATTAAATACGAAGGGAGGCTCTAGGGCTTCCCTTTTTTCGTTTACTTTGCACCGTGACCCGAAGCATACACACTTTCCCCGCTTTTAGTCTTTATCAAAGGCAACAAGCCCTGCAATGGGCGAATCAAGCATTTCCGTATTGTGTATACCTCAATCCAAACGATACCCCCTTTCCACAAGGTGGCTTTCCCCACGTGCTGGCGGCCGGAAGCACACAAGCGGCTCAGGGACTTGATGAACTCCAACAACTCGTCAAAGCACAGCCCGATTGGTATTTTGGCTACATCAGTTACGATTATAAAAATCAATTGGAAGCCTTGGAAAGTCGGCATACATCTGACATCGATTTTGGCGACTTGTTCTTCTTTCGGGCAGAAGTATTATTCTTTTTTAAAGAAGATGGAACAGAAATTCACTCCAAAACCTCTCCTTTGGCTGTATTTGAGGCATTAAGCAAGATAAATCCCCTACCCCAAAAACCTTCTCTTGCCCCTATTCAGCCTAAAGAGACCCAAGCCGAATACCTGCAAAAAGTAGAGGCCTTACGCCAACACATTATTGAAGGCGATATATATGAAATCAACTATTGTAAAGCCTTTAGCGCTCAGGTTCATTCACTTAACCCCGAAAGTACGTATTGGACGCTCAATGAAATTGCCCCTGCTCCTTTCTCCTGTTTTGTAAAATATACTGATCGCTTCTTACTCTGTGCCTCGCCTGAGCGTTTTATAAAAAAAACGGGTGAGCGCATTATTTCTCAGCCTATTAAAGGTACAAGCAGGCGTGCCAGCAATCCGCAGGAAGATCAGGCCCGCAAAGAAGCGCTGTTGCACAGCGAAAAAGAAAGAGCAGAGAATATGATGATTGTGGATCTCGTGCGCAACGACCTAGCTCGCACGGCCAAGGTAGGTTCTGTAAAAGTAGACGAGCTTTTTGGATTATATTCTTTCAGCCACGTCCATCAAATGATTTCCACCGTTTCTTCCCGTTTACAAGAAGGAATAGAGGGATTAGAAGCACTCAAACTGGCTTTTCCTATGGGTAGCATGACGGGCGCACCCAAAATCAGGGCTATGGAACTGATTGATCAATATGAATCGTTCCGAAGGGGGATTTTCTCCGGAACTGTGGGGTATATCTCCCCATCCGGTGATTTTGATTTCAATGTGGTCATCCGCAGCATGATGTATGATCAAAGTCAATCTTTGCTCACTTTAGCCGCAGGAAGTGCCATTACCTACGATTCTGACCCACACAGCGAATGGGAAGAATCTATGCTAAAAACACAACATATCTTACAGGTTTTAGGCTGACAATCTGTCACTATTTACTATATTTGCAATCCATTTATACACCAACACTTGGTAATAATTGAGTAATGAAAGAACTAATTAACGACATCGGCATTTTGCCCGCTCAGGAGTCTACCGAAAGCTGCGAAACTTTCAAAACCTCTGCTGAAGCCAATACAGGCAAAGAGCGCAAAGTATATATCGAAAGCTACGGCTGTCAGATGAACTTCTCGGACAGCGAGATTGTAGCTTCCATCATGCATGACAACGGCTTTGATACCACCTCGGATTTCAAAAAAGCCGATGTTATTTTCTTAAATACCTGCTCCATCCGTGAGAAGGCAGAACAAACGGTACGCAACCGTCTGGTGCACTTCAATGGCCTTAAAAGAAACAATCCTTCCCTTATGGTGGGTGTGCTTGGCTGTATGGCTGAGCGACTAAAAGGCAAACTGTTGGAAGAAGAGAAAATTGTAGACATAGTAGCCGGACCAGATGCCTACCGCGATTTGCCTAATTTGGTACAAACCGTAGACGATGGACAGAAAGCGGTTAATACCTTCCTTTCAAGGGAAGAAACCTATGCCGACATTAACCCCATTCGCCTGAATAGCAATGGCGTATCGGCCTTTATTTCGATTATGCGGGGTTGCGATAATATGTGCTCCTTCTGCGTGGTGCCTATGACCCGTGGGCGTGAGCGTAGCCGCGATCCTTTCTCTGTAGTAGCCGAAGCCAAGGCTTTATTTGAGCAGGGCTACCGCGAAGTAACTCTTCTAGGCCAGAACGTAGATTCGTATAAATGGAGTGCCGAGGAAAACAACAAAGCCCGCTTGGAAAAAATGCAAGTAGGTGAAGTCATCAATTTTGCCAATCTCTTGGAAATGGTCGCACAGGTAAGTCCCGATTTGCGCATCCGCTTCTCTACCTCGCATCCGAAAGACATTACCGATGAGGTATTGTATACCATGAAAAAGTATGACAATATCTGCAAGTACATTCACCTTCCGGTGCAAAGTGGCAATAGCCGTATCTTGGAAATGATGAACCGTACCTACGACAGAGAATGGTATTTGAACCGCGTAGATGCCATCCGTAGGATTTTGGGCGAAGAGTGTGGCATTTCTTCAGATATGATTACGGGCTTTTGCACCGAAACGGAAGAAGAACACCAAGATACCCTCAGTATGATGGACTACGTGCAGTACGATTATTCGTATATGTTCTATTACTCGGAACGCCCCGGCACGCTGGCGGCTAAAAAATACAAAGACGATATCAGCTTGGAGGTGAAGAAAAGAAGACTTTCAGAAATCATTGCCAAGCAGCATGAGCTTTCGCTTAAGCGCAATCAATTGGATGTCAACAAAGTATTCCGTGTATTGGTAGAAGGCACTTCTAAACGTTCCGAAGACTATTTGCAAGGGCGCAATAGTGCCAATAAAGTAATCGTATTTCCTAAAAAGAATTTCAAAAAAGGGGACTATGTAGATGTACGCGTAACAAGCTGTACATCAGGTACCCTCACAGGCGAAAGCATAAATTAAGAGCGAGTGACTGACAAAGAACTGGTAAGCATCAAGCAGCGGTTTGGGATCATCGGTAATAGCCCCTTGCTCAACCAAGCCATACGGGTGGCCGTACAGGTGGCGCCTACCGACATGACCGTACTCATCACTGGCGAGAGTGGTAGCGGAAAGGAGTCTTTTTCCAAAATCATCCACCAGCTGAGCAGCCGTAAGCATGGACAATTCATTGCCATCAACTGTGGCGCTATTCCCGAAGGAACTATCGATTCCGAACTCTTTGGGCACGAAAAAGGCTCATTCACCGGAGCACATGATGCCCGCAAAGGCTATTTTGAGGTGTCGAATGGTGGTACTATTTTCTTAGATGAAATTGGGGAAATGCCCGTAGGTACACAGGCCCGCCTTTTGCGGGTGCTTGAAAACGGAGAATTTATAAAAGTAGGCTCTTCCAAAGTACAAAAAACCGATGTGCGTGTGGTAGCCGCTACCAATGTAAACTTGCTCAAGGCGGTTGAAAAAGGGAAATTCAGAGAAGACCTCTATTACCGACTCAATACCGTCCCTATTTATGTACCACCTTTGCGAGAACGTGGCACGGATATCGAACTATTATTCCGAAAATTCGCTACCGACTTTGCCGAAAAATACCGCGTGAAGGCAATCACTTTGACAGATGACGCTAAGGAGGCAATCATAAAATACCGCTTTCCGGGGAATATCCGCCAGTTAAAAAATATTGCTGAACAGATTTCCGTTTTGGAAATGGAGCGTGAAGTCAGTGCCGAAACCTTATTGAAATACCTCCCGAGGGAAAGCGCCATGGTGCCGGCCCTATTCGAATCGCAGAGTCAGGCGGCCGATAATTTTTCGGAGCGCGATATCTTATACAAGGTATTGTTCGATATGAAAAAGGACATGAACGACCTGAAGAAGCTGGTTCATGATATCATCAAGAATGACACGACCAGCCAAAGCATGATTGATGAAAACAGGCACTTGTTCCACAGTTTGGATGAAGAAGAGGTAAGCTACGAGGAAGAAAACCCTTCTACCCCTTTGATTCTCTCCAAACCCAATACGGCTCCCAGTGCCTACGAGATTGAAAGCATAGAAGACATTGAACATGTGGCCGAAGAAGAGGATTCTTTAAGCATCGAGAAAAAAGAAAAAGAACTGATATTAAGGGCCTTACAAAAAAACAACCATAAGCGTAAGTATGCGGCACGCGATTTGGGAATCTCCGAACGCACGCTTTACCGTAAGATCAAACAATATGAAATTGAAGAATAAATCTTTTTTTGTATTCCTTATTGCCCTACTCCCATTGTCGGGTTGTGGCGTTTACTCATTTACCGGAGCGTCTCTTTCGCCCGATATCAAGACCATGTCTATCGCCACTTTTTATGACAACTCAGGCCAGGGACCGGCCGGCATGGGCCAAAATTTCACTGAATCTATTAAAGATTATTTCCAGCAAAATACCAGTCTAGCCCTTGTTCAAACCGATGGCGACCTGCAAATGGAAGGCAATATTGTGGGCTACCGCATTACTCCTATTGCACCTACCGCCTCAGGAAATGCCAATGTGGCCGATCAGGCGGGTTTGCAGCGACTGACCATTACCGTGAGTGTTACCTTTGTGAATACCAAAGACGAAACCGCCAATTTCAAGAAGTCTTTTAGCTTTTATGACGATTTCAATCCCAATACCGAAAGCCTTACCTCAGCGGAACCCCGCCTGATTGAGACCATTTTCGACCAAATTGTTTTCGACATATTCAATGCATCGGTTGCCAATTGGTAAAAAAGACCTATTTTTACCCTCCAGAAAATACAAAAACAGTGAACAAACGCAAAATAATCGATCTTATCCGCCATCCTAATCGGCTCACCGAAGAGGATATTTCCGGCTTGGAAGA
Organism: Shiella aurantiaca; assembly: GCA_030412945.1. Lineage (GTDB taxonomy): Bacteria > Bacteroidota > Bacteroidia > Cytophagales > Cyclobacteriaceae > Shiella > Shiella aurantiaca. Next base: position 366,808 of record JAUHJS010000001.1, read on the forward strand.
CCTATTGCGCGAACATCCGTATTTTCAGAATGCACATTTTTTACTAGCCAAGGCAGCTCATCTTACGCAGTATCCTAAAAAGGCTCGATTCACCCAACGAGCAGCTGTTTTTGCTATTGACCGTCCTTTTCTAAAGCACTACTTGTCTGATGATTTTGTGCCGCAGGTATTGGAAGAAGTGGTAGAAATTGCCGAAACGCAAGTCATAGAAACAGCCCCACCGGTAGTAGAACAGCAACCAGAACCGGAATTTATCATCAAAACCGATGCACCCAAAGACCGCATTGTGTTTAATAATGCTCCTGAGCAAACCAATGCTACCGATTCTTTGGTGGCAGAAGTAAAAGCCAATTTGAAACGCCTGCAAGCTACAAAAGACCACATGCAGGAAGTGGAAGATGCCATGCCGGATGCCGCTCCCATTAAGGAAAAGAAAAAAGCGCCTGCTAAAGCAAAAAAGGTTGGAAAAGAAGAAAGTAAGGCTTCACCTAAATCCGTAAAGGCTACGACCAAGGAGAAAAAGTCGGCCAAAGAAACATCGTCAACTCCCAAGGAAAAGGTAGCTAAAGCACCTAAGGTTGAAACTGAAAAAAAAAACGCCAAGGAAAAACTCCCTCAGGAAGAGCAGAATAAAATAATCGACCAATTCATAGAAGCCATACCAAGCATAAGCAAAAGTAAGGCAATAAATGATGATGCAGCCCCTGCGGTGGACCTTTCTGAAACGCTAAGCTATTCCATGGAAGACTTCGTAACAGAGAACCTGGCCGTAATTATGCTCAAGCAAGGCAAAGTAGATATCGCTATCGACATTTATAAGAAATTAATTTGGAAGTTTCCTCAAAAAAAAGCGTACTTTGCGACTCAAATTGAAAATTTAAAAAAACAATAGATACATGTATTCGGTAATCATTGGATTAATTGTGGTAAGCGCCATTTTGTTGGTTTTAATCGTATTGGCACAAAACTCTAAAGGCGGAGGCCTAAGCAGCCAGTTTGGTGGCTCAGGTAACCAAATCATGGGGGTAAAAAGAACCACCGATATTCTAGAAAAATTGACTTGGGGATTTGCCATTGCCATTATTGTATTCAGCATGGCTACTACTGTATTGCTTAAAAACACAGAAGCAGCAGCCGAAGATGGTTTCAATAGCCCGAACTTGAACAAAGCACAGCAGCAACAAAGTGTATTGCCTGCTATCTCCGAGCCAGCGGCTACGGAAGAAGGCATGCTTGAAGAAGGTGCTACTCTAGAAACAGACAGCGTTGAATAAGATTATTCTTATCAAAAGATAGTAAAAACCGACCTTGTGTCGGTTTTTTTATGCCCTTACGCTTACGTAACGAACCAATAACCGCTTAGCCATAGGGAAAATAGTTTCCTCATACGGATAGGGATGCCGCGCCCGAATGACATAAGTAGCCGGATGTGGCATATCGGTAAACTGGCGCACCAGTTGTGCCTTTATTTGCTCATAAGTACGCGAAATACTCCTTCTCACTTCTTCAATAAAGGTGGTATGCAAGCCACGGAAAGTATCTTGCGCCCCTTGAAAAAGGCTCACTTGGTACCGATATACCTGCACCGAATGAGCAGCATTGTCAATCAGCACATAGCCCTCTTGGTTGTACAGCGCATTTAGGCCTACCGGAAAAATCTCCAGTGCTTCTTCTACATGCTGATGCAACTCCTTCCCTTTCTCCAATACAGGCGCCATCTGGGCCTGGGCATAGGTTAAAATGGATTCAATCTCCTCCATCAGGACATCATCTTGCACCAGTTTTTGGTAGGTAAACTGAAGTTTTTCAAAATCGGCACGGGTAATTTTTTGTGGAAAGTCCTCATACAGCAGCGTCTTCGATTGCTTGATGTGCAGGAGGTTTTGATAATGAAAGTGTAAATCAGCAATAAAAGGATACAGGCATTTTCCGTCAAAGCGCGCCTTCACACGCTGCAAATAGGCCAGCAGCACATACTTTTTGTACTCAAAGTCTACTATCCCTTGTGTAATCCAATCATGATCGAGCTTTTCCATAGGTTCCACCATTTTATCAGTTCACTATCTTAAGTTAATACCTTTTGAAGAAACATGGTAATCTGCCAGAAAAATCCTTTGCCAGTAAACACCTCCTGTATCACCCTGCAAGAATGTCAGACAGAAGAGTCTCTTGGAACAAACTCTGCCAAAAAATCCTGACAGAATCTGCCAAAATCCAATTGGCATACATTGTGCGTAATGGCCTTGTAGAAAAATTGAACTTAACTAAATATAATTTGTGTCAACTATGTCAAAAGTATCTCTAAAACCTTTGGCAGACAGAGTTCTTGTGGAACCTGCTGCAGCTGAAGAAAAAACAGCTTCCGGTATTTTTATCCCTGATACGGCAAAAGAAAAGCCTCAGAGAGGTTCCATTGTAGCCGTAGGTGCTGGCAAAAAGGATGAACCTATGACGGTAAAAGTAGGCGATCAGGTATTGTACGGTAAATATGCCGGTACTGAAATTACCGTAGACGGTAAGGACTATCTGATAATGAGAGAGTCTGATATTTTCGCAGTTCTTTAATCGTAACACACAAAAAGCTTTAAAATCATGGCAAAAGAAATCGTATTCGATACCCAAGCAAGAGAAAAACTAAAGAAAGGCGTTGACAAATTAGCCGATGCAGTAAAAGTAACTTTAGGCCCTAAAGGTAGAAACGTAATCATCGACAAGAAATTCGGTGCTCCTACTGTAACCAAAGATGGTGTATCAGTAGCGAAAGAAATCGAATTGAAAGATAAAATCGAAAACATGGGTGCACAGTTGGTAAAAGAGGTAGCCTCTAAAACCGCTGACAGCGCAGGTGACGGTACCACTACTGCCACCGTATTGGCCCAATCTATCTTTGGTCACGGTATTAAAAACGTAACGGCCGGAGCCAACCCTATGGACTTGAAAAGAGGAATTGACAAAGCGGTAACTGCTATTGTTGAGAACTTGAAGACTCAGTCGAAAAAAATCAATAACTCTAATGAGATTGCCCAAGTAGCTACTATTTCTGCCAACAGCGACTTCGAAATCGGAAAAATGATTGCCGATGCGATGGACAAAGTAGGTAAAGATGGTGTAATCACTGTAGAAGAAGCCAAAGGAACCGAAACCGAAGTGAAAACCGTAGAAGGTATGCAGTTCGATAGAGGATACTTGTCTCCTTACTTCGTGACCAACACCGAGAAAATGGAAGCCGAATTGGACAGACCGTATATCTTGATCTACGACAAGAAGGTAAGCTCAATGAAAGAATTGCTTCCTGTATTAGAGCAAGTAGCGCAAACCGGACGTCCTTTGCTTATCATTGCTGAAGATGTAGACGGTGAAGCTTTGGCTACTCTTGTAGTAAACAAAATCCGTGGTGCCCTGAAAGTAGCTGCAGTAAAAGCCCCAGGCTTTGGCGACAGAAGAAAAGCTATGTTGGAAGACATCGCCATCCTAACAGGCGGAACGGTAATCTCTGAAGAAAGAGGCTACAAACTTGAAAACGCTACTATCGATTCACTAGGTACTGCCGAAAAAGTGAACATCGATAAAGACAATACCACTATCGTGAACGGTAACGGTAAGAAAGATGATATCGTAGGCCGTATCAACGAAATCAAAGCACAAATCGAAAAAACTACTTCTGACTACGACAAAGAGAAATTGCAAGAAAGACTTGCCAAACTCTCTGGCGGTGTGGCCATCCTATACATTGGTGCAGCTACTGAAGTAGAAATGAAAGAGAAGAAAGACCGTGTGGATGATGCCTTACATGCAACCCGCGCTGCGGTACAAGAAGGTATTGTAGCTGGTGGTGGTATCGCCCTAATCCGTGCTATTTCAGCTCTTGAAAAAGTAAAAGTAGACAATGAAGATCAAGCTACTGGTGTTAACATCATCCGTTTGGCGCTTGAGTCTCCTTTGAGAACTATCGTGGCTAATGCCGGAGGCGAAGGCTCTGTAGTAATCCAAAAAGTAAAAGAAGGAAAAGATGACTTCGGTTACAATGCGCGCGAAGATAAATTCGAGAACATGTTTGCAGCCGGTATCATCGATCCTACCAAGGTAACACGTCTTGCCCTTGAAAATGCGGCTTCTATTGCTTCTCTACTACTTACCACTGAGTGTGTAGTAGCTGATGAGCCGGAAGACGATAAAGCCCCTGCTATGCCTCCTATGGGCGGTGGAATGGGCGGCATGATGTAATCCCACATAAAACTCCTTAAAAGGCCTCATTTGAGGCCTTTTTTGTTTTTAGCCCCATTAAATCATTGAAAAATTATAGTCTTTCCTTATATTCGTTACAAATCTGACTGTCCCTATGAACGCGAACCACGAATTTGATACCTATCCTGAGTATCTACTTTTTCTCTTTATCCATACGGCCAATGCCGACTATAGCTTTAAAGGAGCCGAAGTAGATGTGATTTTGAACAAAATGGAGGTATACTTCCAAGAAGGAGAAACCACCGAAGAGCTGCACGACTTATTTGTGAAGATGAAAGATGCCTACGATAAGCTAGGCGATTACGATATCAAAACCATCATTTTCAATAACTACAAGAAATTTTCAGGCAAGACCGGAAACAAAGACCGCATCTTTATTGACCTGCACGAAATCATTTCGGCCGATGGCTTTATTCATGAAGAAGAAACCCGGGTAATTGAAGAATTGAAAATTTTATTGAGATAAAGAACGTACAGAATACTAATAATACAAGATTCAAAGCTCATCGAACCCGTTTTCAATGAGCTTTCCTTTTTATAGCCTATCACATCTAGATTCAGTATTCCATCCTTTTTCGGGGAGTTACCAAATCGTTTCAAGTCAAACCATGTACCTTCTCACTCTAAGTAGATTTAGGCTTAAAGTAATAAAATGCAAAAAAAAATCAAATAGTAACAAAATACTAATCAAATATGTTGGAGATATCCTCCAATTCTGATACACTTGCAAAACGAGCTTATTAAGAACCATCACAGCCCCCATCGATGGTATAGCTTACTTCATCTAACATTTTTTTTAAAACAAAGAAAAAAAACAGAGGCAATGTGCTGCGGTTTCTAGGAAACCCCAGCGCAAAGGAGATTTTGTATGCCCTCCTACATCAAAGGCAAAAATAAGCCCCGCCCCATTTACTGACCTGAGAAATTAGCACTGGGACGAGGCAATCAACAAAAATGTTAATCCATCAAATGTATGAAAAAACCAACATTTAATCGGCTACTAGGCCTCCTTCTTGGACTTGGCATGTTAAACGCTTGTCAATTCCAAGAAAACAAACTCGCTGAAAACCCTGATGTTTTTCAGGAAGCAGGACTCAAGGCCACCCAACTGGGACGGAAGCTGGAAAACGCCTACTCAATAGAGAACATGACGAAAGCTTTAGAAAATCTCAAAGGCGGAAGTAATGCACGTATGGCCAATGAAATCGAGATTGTGCCTACGCACAGGTATATTCGGCTCTTCCCAAAATCTGATGAGGATATGTAACGCTTGGAAGCTGACTCCCTTCACTTGTACGATTATCCCTTAGACTATGAGATTGAGGTAGTGGGAGACTATTATATCGACCCCAATGTAAACCCTACGGAAGGCAAATGGTTCTATACGGCCGTTCCAGTTACTTATTCCGTTCCCTCTGAGGTAGAAACTGAAATACTGGCTGACTTATTCTTGCCTGAATCCCTGCAGGAAGAAAATCCTGAAGGCAATCGGCAATCAGCCTACAACAGTTTCTTAGACGAACTGGAGTTTGAAGCCCTAAGGATAACAGGCAACTTGCCTGAAGGGGTAGAAGAAAACACCCGCCTCCAAGGACTTCAGGCCAAAACATACCCCTCAGGAACCGTGATGGTACGAAACACGGACAACGAAGAAATGATACCAGTGGTGGGAGTAAAAGTGCGCACCAGAAGAGCCTTCTCTTTTGGAAAAGGTTTTACCAATGAGGACGGGGAATACCGAGTTGACAAAGCTTACAGATACGACTGCCACTATACCCTCATTTTTGAAAACGAAGCAGGCTTTAAAGTATGGAACAGTATGGTGGATATTTCGGAAGCGCAACACTACGTAGGCTCCCACAACCAAACGGGTTTTGACTTCAATATTGATGGCAACTCACGGGCTTGGCCTTTTGCCACCGTAAATAATGCCGCGGTGCGCTATTTGGAACATAGCAGCAACTTAGGCATACCTCAGCCTCCATCCGGCCTTAGGATAGCCGCCCTCAACCGCGAAGGTTGGTCTTCTGCGCCCATGCTCCGCAAAACATGGGGCGTACTTGGCTTCACCACCCATTCGCAATTGGCCACTTTTCTTTTAAAAGCCAATCAATTAAACCTCAGTACCAATGTACTCGCCATTATTACTAAATTCATACAGCCTGATATGATTATCTCAGCTTCCAGAACAAATGGAACTGAAGATGTATATGGAGTGGTTTTCCATGAAATGGCCCATGGCTCTCACTTCAGCAAGGTAGGCAGCAGCTATTGGATCAAATACATTAATTATATTATGACCTATGGCATAGGCGACAATGGCCCCTATGGAGACGGCACAGGAGCCAATGCGGGCTATTGTGGAATAGGCGAACAATGGGGCAATTATTTCTCGGCTGTTTGTATGGATAGGGAATGGCCTTTAGGTGATGGTGTTGGAGAATATTTGTTTGAAATTGAAGACTGGTATAATCCTGGTTTTTTGTTAGATGTGGATAATATAGCCGATATTACCACGCCCGAAATCTACAGCTGCTTGAGCAGCACTAGCTTTGCAAGTTTAATCAATTGTTTAAAAACTAAAACTAATAACGATGAACAAGTGGATGCGGCATTTACGAATTATACTGATTGGCCTGAATAGTGTTTTGCTCTTTCAAGGTTGTAATTTTTTAATGTTTGACCCACCGGAAGATAAGTATGCTGTGGATTTCGATAATTCATCTGAACACAACATTCTATTAGTTTTTTTGGCAAACGACTCTACTAATCCACTTTATTGGCGTGATAGCTTAAAGATAAATACTAATGAAACTAAAGAACATTTTAGATTCGTGAGGGAAGGTGAGATGACGAATGATATCGAGAATATTGAGAAAGCTTCAAATAGATATAGCGGGTTTACTATTTTACTATTCCGAGATGACGAATTGCTAAAAACTTGGACAGGCCCATCTGGCTATTATTCCGATACCATTAATAGCCCGTTTAATTATAATTCATGGGAATTCAAACCTGCAAGCAATAGGCCAGAAAATATATTAAGCGCTGTTACCTTTACCATTACGGATAAAGATTTACAATAAAAAACGAACTGACGAGGTACTTCTTCGTCAGTTCGTTTTACTATTATGAATTTAAACCACAACTATCATGGCATTAAAGGCTTATTACTAATGAAAAAAACCAATAACGATGAACAAGTTGATGCAGCTTTTGCCAACTATCCTGATTGGCCTGAGTAGTACATTCATCTTTCAAGGATGTATTTTTTTTATAGGCGAGCCGCCTAATGGAAAATTTCTGGAAACTTACAAAAATACCTCCCAAGAAGATATTGAATTGGTTTTTATAGGTAAAGAACTTACTGATACCGTTAGAGTTTTAGCTAATAGTGTATTCGTAATGAAAAGAGGATTTACACATAATGATGACATGCCAGTAAATGAATTTGTGGGTGATATGTATCGTACAGGTGGAATCGTTCAGTTATACTCTCAAGGGCAACTTCATAAAGAATGGCAAGGGCCACCAGGAAACTTTGGAGATTCCGTGAACGACCCTTTCAATTTTGATTCATGGGAGGTGGAGCTTTACCAAGCCGGAGAATATGAAAACCCAAAAGGGACAATTATTTTCACCATTAGTGATGAGGATTTGCAATAAAGGTATTGAGCTTTTCAATTTTTACACCTACCTGAGGGCCAATTTGGCTTTCAGGCAGGTGTTTGTAGCTTCTATAAATTGCATAAAACCAATAACGATGCACAAGTGGATGCGGCATTTGCCAATTATACTGATTGGCCTAATTAGTACCTTTATCTTTCAAGGATGTAACCTTTTTATGTTCGATCCACCTACTGAATGGCACAGAGTGGAATTTGAAAACCTTTCAAGTCATGAGATTAAGCTCACTTTTAAGGCCAACGAAGGTAAAAATACCATTATTCACTGGGAGGATTCTTTCTACATAGGTTCAATGGTTTCATACAGTGTGTTTAATCTTGTTGGTGATGAAGCAGAAAAAGCAACCATTGAGAAGGCCTCTAACGAATTTAAAGATGTAATAATCACTTTATATATTGGGTCTGATTCAGTTAAATCATGGAAAGGTTCATCGGACTATTTTGAAGACACCATTAACAGTCCATTCAATTATAATTCTTGGGAAATAAGGTCAGTACCTAAGAATCCTCAGAATATTGTAGGAGCAGTTACCTTTACAATTTCAGATGAGGATTTGCAATAGAAAACAAGGCGGATATTAATTCCGCCTTGTTTTTGAACCTGATAATTGTTTAAAAACTAAAACCAATAACGATGAATAAGTGGATGCGGCATTTGCCTTCTTTACCGACTGGCCTTAAAGCATGGCATATATTCTTTCTGATTATAGGCACTATATTACAGGGGTGTTGTTTGTTTTGTTGGGATAAAGAGCCTGATGAAAGATACAAGATTACATTCTTTAATTCAACAGAATTTGATTTGCGTATTGTTTTGGGTGAGGAAACTATTAAAGACGAATATAATTTGAGGCCTCAAAAAGCTTCAAGTCAATCAGGCTCTATCGGGGTAAATGATGGAGAGGATCCGGTGGTAAAAATATTTGATGGGGGTTATGCTCCCTACCAAAATATTGTAAAAGTATACCGCAATGACTCTCTTCGGGTTACTTGGCATGGCCCTCCAAGAGATTTTGGCAATGATTCATTAAGTTTTTTCAACTTTAGGTCTTGGGAGGTCATTAAATACCCCGAGGATTCACTAGTTGATGGTGAAATACGCTTCACCATTGACACTATCTATTAGTTTGGAATGCAGTTGGGAAGGAGATATCATGCTGAGATAAAAACCAATGAGGCCTTACAACAAGGCCTCATCTTTTTTACGGAGGGTCTGCCGCATCAGATATTTTTCTACTACGGTATCGATTGGCTTCAGAAGTACGGCAATGCTCATCTTTGAAAACAATACAAAATATTGATTTTCCGTGTTCTTCTCTATTAAGGGCTCCAACAAGCCTTCTGATAGCATAAATAGACCGACAGCAATCAACAATACGATAGTACCCGCCTTACGGCCTACGCGAGCCTTCACCAACTGGTCAATGGTATCTTGCAAAATCTGATTATTGACCTTTAGGTCATGGTTGATTTTGCCAATCTCCTCCGACTGCGTTTTTAGCTGGTCGTTGGCCTGATTCAACTTATGATGTAGTCTATCGCTGATAGAAGTCAATATTTTGGCTTCTCCAATAAGGCGGTCGTACTTATCACACAGACTTTTGTACTCTTCCTTCCATACGGCTTCATCCTTTCCCGACTGGGTCATGACATTACGCGCATGTTCTAGAAAATCGGCTTCTTTTTGAAAAACTTCTTCGCTATGAAGCTTCTTGTTCGACATATAGCTACCGCTTACTCTTCCTCTTTAAGCACCAACATTTCAATTGGTATTTTGATGATTTCTTTAAAGTCCTCGCCTGATTCCTGCATATCTTCATCTTCCTCGTCATAGTACCACTTGATAGCAATCTGCTTGCTGTCTTTTTGGGCTTTTTCGAGTTTTCTGAAAATCTCCACTAGGCATTTTGAAGAGCTGGTATTGAAATATTCTAGTTTGACTATAAGTAGGGTTTCTTTCTTTGGTTCCTTCACATACTGGTCGAGCCAGTCGAGCAAAGGCTTATAAAATTCAATTGAATTTTCGGGGATTGACCTTCCAGAGATTTCGAATATGCCATTATCGTTATTAAAGGATAATCGGGGGGTCTTGGGGGTAGATTCTAAATAAAAATTCTCCATCTTCTTTTCCTGGGTATTATGCCGATACTCTTACTTGTAAGCTAAAAAACGAATAATTGGTGTTTACGGATTTAAAATCGTAAACCAATTTATCGCCTGATTTCCGGACAATGTCAATGATGCCAAGGCCTGCGCCACCTTTTTCGGATACATCGCCATTGTTGAGGCGCTCACGGTATACCGATTTGAGTTCTTCGGTAGACATGGCATTGATATCATCTATCCGTTTCTTTAATCCTGCTACTTTATCTGCTGCTACGTGATTTCCGGTAACAATGTTGTAACCACCTTCTCCCTCACGGGTAAGCATAAATAAAATAGTCTGATACTCTTCACTATCCACTTGGATTTCATCAAAATGATGGTAAATATTCTGCAGGATCTCTACGAGAATATTGAAGACCTTCTTTTTAAGTTTCGGACTCAGTTCAATCTTATCCAGTTTATTTTCTGCAAGCTGAAGGATGCAATTAAATAAATCACCAGATACATTTCCCTTATACGCCAAAACAATGTCCTTATTTTGCATTTTATGGTAGTAATCGTGGATGTCAAGCATTATTAGTAATCATAAGCCGTTTTTAGGGCAAATACCTTCGTAATGCCCTAAATATAAGATATTATGCTTAAAGTTTGATTATTTTAAGCATAAAAACTTAAAATTGACTTAATCTAACAATTTGTTGAAGCATTAATGCACGTTGCCCATCCATTTATTCATCAATGGGGCTAGCAATAAGGCAATAGCCGCGCCTCCTAATGCATAATAGGCAATCAGTTCGAAACCTGCCGTATACACACCCAGCGAGTCGAGACCACCAACGGCTTGCCCGGCCGTACCTTCAACCGCCAATTCCTTACCAATAAAGCCAACAATCTGGAAAGCGTATGCCGATGACAAGAACCAAACCCCCATCATAAAGGCTACCATACGTATAGGGCTTAATGAGGTGATTTTCGACAAGCCTACCGGAGACATGAATAGCTCGCCCAATGAAATCATGGCATACATAATAGTTAGATAGGCAAAAGGCACCATGCCTTGCTCGTTGGCAGAAGCCCCGCTCCAGCTCAAGATCAAGAAACCAATACCTAGCAAAGCCAAGCCAAAAGAGAACTTGAAAGGCGTACGCGGATTCAAATTACGCTTAGATAAGCCCGTCCACATGATGGACACGGGAATCGATAGTAGAATAATAAATAACGGATTGATAGCATTGGTTTCAGCGGCACCAAAAGCCCAAGTACCAAAAGTAGGCAGCAAGACGTTTCTATCAGCAAAAAGCGTAATTACGCTACCGCTTAGCTCATGAAAGCCCCAGAAGAGGGTCATGAAAAGGGTAATCAGTATAGCCACCACCAGTTTCCCTCTTTCTTCTGCTGTAGCCCGTATGATTTCATATAATAAGTAGCCTAGTATCACGATACTCATCAATCGAAAAATCACGTTTACGATAGTGACTTCGCCCAAAAACGATTCACCATTGGCAATGTACTGATATGATGAAATCAGCCAGGCAATTACAGGCACCATCAAAAAGGCCAAAACCGGTACCAAGGTGCCCAGTTTCAATCCCATTACTTTTTCATTGATTTTAGAATGGGCAGGAGGCAAACCTTTATCGCCAAATACTCCGTTTTTGATTCCGGAATAGAAGAACATCAAGCCTAGCAACATACCAAATCCGGCTAAACCAAAACCGTAATGCCATCCATAGGTATAGCCTAACCAACCACACAATAGAGGAGAAATGGTAGCCCCAATATTGATACCCATATAGAAAATGGTAAATCCGGAATCTTTACGGGCATCATCTGCCGGATATAAAGAACCCACAAAAGTGGAAATATTAGGTTTGAAGAAGCCATTACCCACAACTAAGAAGGCCAAAGCCAAGAAGAAAGCCACATTATGCTCAATAGCCAGTACGAAATGCCCGATGGCCATCAACACACCACCCAATAAGATAGATTTACGATATCCTAAAATTTGATCGGCAATTTTTCCACCAATAGCCGGGGATGCATATACCAAAGAGCCGTAGGCCGAATAGATAACAGCCGATACGGCATCGCGGTTGGCCAAGGCTTCGAATACACGGTTGACCATGTATAAGGTAAGCAAGGCACGCATACCATAAAAACTGAAACGTTCCCACAACTCAGCAAAGAACAAATAAAACAAACCTTTGGGGTGGCCCATCCACTGGGGAGTGAAATCTAGCTCCTCATCCGTACCGTTTTGCATAAATTTAAGGTTAAAGTATTAGTTTATTTTCCCAATATGGGGTCATACAAAATTTAAAAGTACAATGTGCACCTGACATATCCAAGGAGCACATGGCGGCACAAATTGCACAAAAGAAAGTTTCGCACCAAGAACAAAAACGCTAAAAAAGCTTTTTTTACTATCTTTCAAACGTTTCCAGAAAATTCACTACTTTTGTTCTTTCATTTTTTAAAACAGCCATTTCAAATAAAATTATTCTATTATCATGCTAGAAAAAGGATTAAAATCCACTGTTAAAGGACTGGAAAGCCTTGGGATTGCTCACGCAGCAGAAGTGAATTGGAACTTAAGCCCAGCAGAACTAGTGGAAGAAGCACTAGCCAACGGTGAAGGCACACTTACCGAAACCGGTGCTTTGATGTGTGATACAGGTAAATTTACCGGACGCTCTCCCAAAGATAAATTTATCGTAAAAGATAGCAAAACGGAAAACACCGTATGGTGGGGCGATATCAACATTCCTTTTGAGCCAGCTAAATTTGATGCGCTTTATGCCAAAATGATTAAGCACCTTGAAGGTAAAAAGCTCTACGTTCGCGATGCTTATGCCGGTGCCGATGAGAGATATCAGTTGCACCTACGTGTGGTAAACACCCAAGCTTGGCACAACCTCTTTTGCAATAACATGTTCATCCGCCCTACGGAAGAGCAAATCAAAAAATTCAACCCTACTTTCACTATTATTAATGCGCCTGAGTTTTTGGCCGACCCTGCCATAGATGGTACCCGTCAGTCGAACTTTGCCATTATCAATTTTAGCAAAAACATTATCCTTATCGGGGGCACAGGCTATGCCGGAGAGATGAAGAAAGGTATCTTCTCGGTATTGAACTATACCTTGCCTCATGAGCATAAGGTGCTTTCTATGCACTGCTCGGCCAATGTGGGCGAAAAAGGCGATACCGCTATCTTCTTTGGTCTATCCGGTACAGGAAAAACCACCCTTTCGGCTGACCCTCACCGTGGCTTGATTGGTGATGATGAGCACGGCTGGACCGAAAACGGAGTATTCAACTTTGAAGGAGGCTGCTATGCCAAGGTAATTGACCTTACCCGCGAAAAAGAACCACAAATCTTCGATGCTATACGTTTTGGCGCTATCGTAGAGAACACGCGTTATATCCCCGGCACTCGCAGTGTAGATTATGCCAATGGTAGTGTTACTGAGAATACACGTACCGCCTACCCTATCAATTTCATTTCCAATGCCATTGAGCCTTCGGTAGCCGGAACGCCTAAAAATATCTTCTTCCTTACTGCTGATGCATTTGGTGTATTGCCTCCTATCAGTAAGCTAAATGCAGGACAGGCCATGTTCCACTTTATCTCAGGTTATACTGCAAAAGTTGCGGGAACTGAGGTGGGGATCACCGAACCGCAAACTACCTTCTCGGCTTGTTTCGGAGCGGCTTTCTTGCCCCTTCACCCTACCCAATATGCCGAAATGCTGGGTAAAAAGATGAAGGAAAACCAAGTGAATGTGTGGTTGGTAAATACCGGATGGACAGGCGGCCCTTATGGCGTAGGTTCTCGTATGAAACTTTCCTACACACGTGCGATGATTACCGCTGCCTTGAATGGCGACTTGGATAAAGTAGGGTTCTCACAAAATGCCGTTTTTGGCGTGAGCATGCCAAATAGCTGCCCTAATGTTCCGGCAGAAATCCTTCACCCGCGCAACACCTGGAGCGACAAAGCCGCTTACGATGCCAAAGCAGCCGACCTTGCAGCCAAGTTTGTGAAGAACTTTGAGAAATATGCCGACTTTGCCAATGAAGAAATTTTGGCAGGCGCACCCAAAGTAAATGTGAATGCATAAGTACTCTCTAACCTAAATTATATAAAAGCCTCTTCGCAAGAAGGGGCTTTTTTTCTTTATGAAGAATAGAATAAATCTATAAAAAGTGAGTTAGGTAACTAAATCGACTATTTGTCCCTAATGGAAATCCCTCTATTTTTGAAAAATGCATGCAAAATATTACCAATGCTTAGGTCTTACTGAAAATGCTAACAAGGCTCAGGTAAAACGTGCGTACCGTCAATTGGCGCTGTCGCTCCACCCCGATAGAAACCCTGACCCGAAGGCGCATGCCCGATTTATTGAGGTATCAGAAGCCTATGAAATACTAATGGGTGAGCGGAAGGAAAGCTTTGATTTCTGGAAAGAAGAAATGAATGCACCCGTAGTAGATGAACGGGAAGAAAAACGTAAGCGCCACCGAGAGCGACTGAGGAAGAAGGCACAAAAAGAGGCAGAAGCAAAGGCAAAACGGACACGTATGTATTTGCTGATCCTTAGCCCTATTATAGCTGGTTTAATGATTTTCTATTGGGCTGTTTGTATTGACCTTTTTCGGCCGGAAGTTGAAATGCACGAATCAATAGTGGAGGTCAGAGGGGAATATACTCAAATGAACCAGCATGCCATTTTGAATAATTACTTAATTTTCACAGCCAGTAATTCCATTTTTATAGATAAATATTATCCCCTTCCGCTTATGCACGGGGAAGTGGTTTATACTACTTCGCCTTGGTTTGGCATAGAAAGCCTGATTACTTACAGCTGCGATTGTGAAGAAAATGACAAAACGAGTGTTTCACTACCATATAAAAATTGGCTAAGAAATGCGTCCCTCTTGCTTGCTCTATTAACAAGCATATTCATGGCTATCCCTTTCAGAAAACCACTAATGGATTTGAAGGTTAAGTTATCTTATATAATCCTGTTTTTAACCTTCTTCTTTCTTATAATCTTTTCTAGCTTATAATTTATACAATAGCTCCGGCAATGGTGGCCGTAAGCATACAAGCTAGGGTAGCCGCTAAAAGTGCACGCAGGCCAAGGCGAGAAAGGTTTCCTTGCTGATTGGGCGCCATCCCTCCTATTCCACCTACCTGAATGGCAATAGAACTGAAATTGGAGAAGCCGCAAAGCGCATAAGTAGCAATGATAATGGATTTTTCGGATAAAGCGCCAGCTGCTTTCATTTCAGAGAGACCCAGATAGGCCACAAACTCATTGATAACGGTTTTTTGACCGAGCAAACTGCCTACCGCTAAGCTATCACCCCATTCCACTCCCATAACAAAGGCAAAGACACGGAAAATTTGGCCTAAAATATATTCCAAAGAGAAACCGCTGAAACGTCCTCCGGTTGATTCCACCACAAAGGCATTAAGACCCGTGAAATCCCCCACAAAATCCTGTAAGAAGTAATTCAAAGCGGCAATTACGGCAATGAAGGCCAATAGCATCCCACCAATATTCAAGGCCAACTTAAGGCCTTCGGAAGCACCGTTAGACAAGGCATCGATAAGGTTTACCCCTAAGTTTTCTTTATTAACGCGAAGTTCACGGTCAATTTTATCGGGCTCGGTTTCAGGAATAATGATTTTAGAAATTACAATGGCAGCCGGAGCATTCATAATAGAGGCACTCAAAAGATAAGAAGCAAACTTGGCTTGCTGCACCGGATCATCCCCTCCCAAAAAAGAGACATATCCGGCCAGAACACCACCCGCGATGGTGGCCATGCCGCCCGTCATAAGGCACATTAGCTCAGAGCGCGTCATATTGGGAACAAAAGGCCGTACCAACAAAGGCGCTTCCGTTTGGCCCAAGAAGATATTCCCTGCAGCAGAAAGGCTCTCAGAACCCGAAAGGCGCATAGTGCGCGACATTACCCAGGCAATAGCGAAAACAATTTTTTGCAGGATACCCAAGTAGTACAAGCCCGAAGTGATGGTACTAAAGAAGATAACCGTAGGAAGCACCTTGAAGGCAAAAATAAAGCCTAGCTTGTTTCCCGTCAGTTCGCCAAAAAGAAAGCGGGCGCCTTCTTCTGAAAAGCTCAAAAACTTCACAAACTGGCGGGATACCCAGTCGAAGCCGCCTGCTACAAAATCCACTTGAGTTACTAAGAGGCCGAAAGTGACCTGGAGTAAGATTCCTATACCCACCAATCGCCAATCGATCGAACGCTTATTTCCTGAAAAAAGAAAGGCTACTCCTATCAAAACGAGTATGCCGAACACTCCTCTTATGTATTCCATTGGATGTAATTAAGTGCCAAAAATAGGCTTTCCATGTAAATAAAAAAAGCCTTTCCCTATGTGGAAAAGGCTTTTATGGGAATTATCCCTTTAGTTTCTTCGATTCATCTCGTCCCTGATTTTGGCTGCTTTTTCGTAATCCTCCATTTTAAGGGCTTCTTCTAGCAGCTCATTCAGTTTATCGAGGGTATAGTCTTTTAGCTGATCGGCAAACGATTTGGGGCTTGAAGACTTCTTACTTTTAGAAACAGTCGTTTCTTTCACTTCCTCAGTCTCATCGGCCAATACGATACCCGCTTCCGAAAGTATGGTCTCGTAGGTATAAATGGGTGCATTGAAGCGCAATCCGATGGCAATAGCATCAGAAGGACGGGCATCAATATCTACTGTTTTACGCCCATCGTTGCATACGATTTTGGCAAAAAACACCCCTTCTTTCAAATCAGAAATAATGATTTCTTCTACCACGAAATTGAATGACAAGGCAAACGATTTCAATAAATCGTGTGTCATAGGCCTATTCGGCACTATTTTTTCAATTTCTATGGCAATGGCTTGGGCTTCAAACATTCCAATAATTATTGGCAAACGCCTGTTCCCCTCTGCCTCGCCCAGTACCAAGGCAAAAGAGCCCGATTGCGACTGGCTAGAAGATAAGCCTAAAATTTCTAATTTGATTTTTTTCACCCCTTCGGATTATTTAGCGGCTTTAATTGCTTCCGTCAATTTAGGTACCACCTCGAAAGCATCTCCCACAATCCCGTAGTCGGCCGCTTTAAAAAATGGTGCATCGGCATCTTTATTGATTACCACAATCACTTTGGAGGAGTTTACCCCTGCCAAGTGCTGTATAGCTCCTGAGATACCTACTGCAATATATAAATTTGGGCTCACTTTCACGCCTGTTTGTCCCACGTGTTCGTGGTGAGGTCTCCAGCCAATATCAGAAACGGGTTTGCTACAACCAGTAGCCGCTCCTAGTGCTTTAGCCAAGTCTTCCAACATGCCCCAGTTCTCAGGACCTTTCATACCACGACCGCCAGAAACCACAATTTCCGCTTCGGGCAACAGGATTTCGCCTGTGGTTTTGTCGGTAGATGTGATATTCATGCCGAAGTCGTTGGCACCGAAATCTACCGAGAAGGCCTCCACGCTGGCAGGAGCACCGTCTTCCTTCAAGGTGACGGCATTTTTCTTAATAGCCAAAATTTTGGTTTCGGCTGTCAATTCTACTTCGGCAAAGGCTTTACCGGTATAGATACTTCTTTTCACTTTGAAACCACCATTGGTATTAGGCAGTTCGGCCACATTGGATACTAAAGAAGCATTGGTTTTAATGGCTACACGGGCAGCCACAGGATCGCCCAAAGAGGATTTTGCCAAAACTAAAGTCTTAGCACCTTCCTTGGCCATAGCCGCAGCAATAGCGGTAGCGTAGGCTTGTATAATGCCCTGGTCAAGTCGGGCATCGGCTATGTGTAACACTTTAGAGGCACCTGCGGCACCTGCTTGTGCCAAAGCAGAAGAATCGATACTTCCCATGGCTACAGCCACTACGGGAGAACCATTGGCCATGGCGGCAGCAAAGCTTACCGCTTCTAAGGAAGATTTTTTGATTGCGCCCTCGGCACTTTCTATAAATACAAGTATTGACATTTCGTTTACTAATTTGAGCCTTCTCCCTGAGGGCTGTCGCAATCAGGGCAAAGGGGGTGGATAATAGTTTAATGAGAAGCGCTTTGCGCTAAGAACAGGTTTTACAATACCTTCGCCTCGTTTTTCAAAAGGCTAACCAATTCCGCCACATTATCGGCTGACACCATTTTCACGGCACCTTTTGCAGCAGGCATTTGGTATTGGCTCAACTTGGTGCGGGTGTCGTTAGAAGCAGGTTCTACCACTTTCAAAGGCTTGGTACGTGCCGACATAATCCCTCTCATATTCGGAATTTTCCACTCAGCAATAGGCTCCTGACAACCCGCCACCAGCGGAAGGCTTACCTCCAAATATTCTTTTCCGCCTTCAATCTCGCGAGCCATTTTGGCTTTTCCGCCTTCCACTTCCAACTTCATCACAGGTGAAACCGATGGAATGCCCAACATCTCTCCTACCATTCCGTGTACCATACCTCCGTTGAAGTCAATCGACTCACGTCCCATTAAAATCATATCGTATTTTTCTTCTTTCGCGATAGAAGCTATCTGCTGCGCCACGAAATACGAATCACTTGGAAAGGCGTTCACGCGGATAGCATCATCAGCACCTATGGCCAAAGCTTTACGAATGGTAGGCTCAGTATCAGCTTCACCTACGTTTAATACAGTAACGGTACCTCCTGTGGCTTCCTTGATTTCGATGGCACGGGCAAGCGCGTAGTCATCGTAAGGACCAATAATAAACTGTACTCCATTGGAGTCAAATTTAGTATGGTTATCGGTGAAAGAAATCTTGGAGGTGGTATCCGGAACATGCGAGATACAGACTAATATTTTCATCGGATATATGGAATTTATAAGGTATAACTGAGAACTTGCCGTGAAGTTAAGCAATAAAGAAAAAAATAAAAATCTGGAGTAGTAAATGAATGAAGCCCGATTAAATAGCCTGCTCGATTTTTTGGCGCAAGAGCCCACCGATGCCTTTACCCTATATGCCATAGGCATGGAATGGAAGGAATATAACCCCAAAAAAGCCGCTGAATACTTTGAAAAATTGGTGCAGCACCACCCCGATTACCTAGCGGCCTATTATCAATATTCCGAGGTAGCCATTGCCCTGCAAGACCGCACCAAAATCATAGACCTATTTGAAAAAGGGATAGCCTTAGCCCAAGCACAGGGTAATTTAAAAACCTTAGGCGAACTCAAAAACGCCTATATGAATTGGCAAATTGAGGAAGATTAAGCGAAAAGTTGATACGCTTGATGCAGAGCCAGACCTAAAAAGATAACTACCATTCCGTAATTGATAACAGGCGTGGTTTTCTCCACCGGCAAGGTATTGTAGCGCTTCACTAAGGAGATGGTCAATACATGTAGCAACATAGCTCCTGCGGCCGTGCCTAAAACAAAACAGGCTTTGCCCAGCAAACTTGGATTTACCATCCAGCCCACATTATTAAAGTAGATAATGATGAGTAACCAATAGGTGAGCAATTGAGGATTGAGCATGCCTATTAACCAGCCCTTCATAAAATGCACCCCTTTTTTGTCTTCTATCGTTTTGGGGGCTTTGGGATGGCGCGCCATTTGAAAGGAATTGAATGCGAGATATAAGAAGATGATGATGAGGGCATAGCCCGAATACGTTTTGATGGCAGGTCGCTCAATCAACAGATCGGAAGTAGCAAAAGCCAAACTGCTATAAATCAATTCAGCCATACAGCCTCCTAATCCAATCAAATAGGCACCTTTAAACTTTTTATGAAAGGCGGTTTGAATCACCAGCATATTGATGGGTCCGGGTTGTAAGGAACCCAAAAAGCTCATAGCGGTAGCAAGAAAGAATAATACAAGCGCCATTAGCCAATGAAATGTTTGCGCAAAACTGACAAAAATTCTCCTTTGGGCGTAGTCTTCACTCCCTTTTTGATGTTCTGTACGGCAATTTTCTGTACAAGACGCATGTGGTAGAAAATGTCCTTGTAGGCTTGTCGCAAAGAATAGGAAGGGTCATAAATATGGGCAGGTTCACTGGTAGTGCCATTTACCTCCATAATGCGTATGTTTTTTCCGGCTTGCAAATCTTCCCAAGAGCTTACTTTCATATCGAAGCGGCCAAAGTAAAAGCCCTCCATCCGTTCCACAATCTGTCCGAATACCTGATTGAGTGAAGGAGTAATCAGATGATTTCCATTCAAAAATTTAGTCCCTCGACAGTGATTACCGATGGGCTCTAGCAAAACACTTTCACCTAGAGACGGAATCTGGGTAAGCAATTGGGGATGCTCTTGGGAAAAACGCTCAATCTGAAAGCGATAGCGATCGACCTGCTCCATCAGCTCGCGGATGTTATGTTGCCCATCTCCCGTAACGGTCATGAACTCCTTCATGGTGATACTGCTAATCCCTTCTTCCGAACCATCAGGAAATCGGTAATAAAGTACCCCCAGCTCAATAGGAAAGGTAATAAACTCTTGCAGAATGTAATCCCCTTCGGCCTGCTGATGGTAGCGAATAAGTTCTTCTGAGGTATAAATTTTCCTTACCTCATTACCCCTTTCGCCAACATCAGGTTTGGCAATAAGCGGAAAGGTGAACCCATCAGTTTGGATACAAGCAATCAATTCATCCTCTGATTGTATCTTTTGTATAACCGCATAGCGTGGCAAGTATTCAGAAGGAATTAAATCCAAAATCTTCTGTTTCGACTCACCAAAAAAGCCCCCGTACTCAATACCGGGATTGGCCGCTGTAAAATATAATAATCGCCTAGATTTCAAGGCTAACCAAAACCAATAAGGAAAAGTAGGAAGATAGAAAAACCACCAGGGCCAGTACTCAAAATGAGTCCATTTCACCCACGTGAGCGAGGATTTGCTTTTGCTCATACGTTTATTAGGCTTTTCCCACTTGCTGCTGGAGGTGCTTTTGGGTAGAAACAGCCAGACCAAAATGCGAGGGCAGGTCAATCTCTGGTAGGTGAGCATTCAAGGCAATTTGCATAATGGCCATATGATGCACCGCATGCTCCACATTATAGGCCAGCTCCCGCGATACAGAACTCACAATCTCTACCTCGTCTTCTTCATTCGCCAAAAAGGAAGCCCTGAGAAGCAAGGTACTATCAGTGTGAAGTCCGCTCAATAAGGTCTTGATCTTTTCTATTTGCTGAATAGCTTCTTGGGTTGAGGTTTCAAGAAGTAAGTCGCGCTTGCGCTTATCATAATTAATACTGCCCACGGCTAGACTACTAAAAAGTGCCTCATAAAATTCCAACACATGGCGCATATGCTTCCCTATGGAATTGCCATGCAATACCGGAAGCAAAGAAGCATATTGCTCATCATTGAGCTTTTTAAGAAGATCAATCAACTGATCCACGATTTGGACGGATGCTTCTTTAAGATGATGGAATGAATTAGCGGACATTAACTAGTATTTCGACCTTAACATTATCAGACATGATAAAGCTACTTCCTCCCACTCCAAAATCACGTCTATCGAGCTCGAATTGAGCCTTTAGCTGCTTGTTTTGAAAGGTAAATGGTAGAGTTATCTCTTTTGACTTTTCTTTTATAACTAACAAAAATACACCAGAGTAGTGATTATTGGAAGTACTCACCCGACTTAATGAAAGGCTTTTCATGTGAATGGTTCGGAACTTCTTTTGATGGAAGTATTCCTCCCCCATTAAATGCGAATCGCGCAAGGCTATCCCTGAATTCAAGGAAGCCACATCTATTTTTCCCTCCAAATACGATTTTTCAATGTTATCAGGATAAAAGCGTAAAATAAAATCTGCTTTCTCAAACTCACCTTCCACCTCCAATCCTGCATTTTTAATCATAAATCGGATGGCATAATCTTCTACCTCAAGTGCCTGTCCAAAAGACAAAGCGTGGGAATAAACGAAAGTAAGGATAAGAATGGATTTTATCAGGGCTGGTTTCATTCCAATAAAAGGTGAAATCGAGTTTTTTTGTTTAGTCAAAAGGGAAATAAGAGGCACCCAAAGTAAAAAGAAGGGCTTTATTGCGAAAGCGATCATTGTTCAAGGCCGCGGGTGTTGTAGTGGTAATTTCTGTAAAAATAAAGGATGGCCCAGCGCGAAATGCCCATTGCTCATTTGCCCGATAGGATAGCATCAATTCGGAATTGAGCGTGCCTATATCGTTATCACTTGTGAGTAAAAGGTTGAAAGTAGTAGGACTTGCCTGATATACTCCATTCGTTTCAGGATATTCGCTAGAAGAAAAAGTTCCATTTTTTTCAGCTCCTAAGGTAAATCCAATGGCATCAATAGCAAAAGCTAAAGACCATTTTGGAGTAAAGTCGTATTGCAAGGTAACAAAGGCATTCAACGCTAAAAAATTAGCATTAGCCAGCGTGATAGTATCCAAATTGGCCTCGATATTCTCTGTAAAAATTACGCCAAGGCCTGTTTTTCCACTGGTGAGCTCCGCAGGAGCGGTCCTATATTCTACACTTCCCGAAAAAAGAGTATTGAACCTCACCCCATACCCCATCTTAAACTTTCCCTCAGACTTTAGAGCATGTAATTTACCCAGTGCCACATTGCCCAAAAACTGATTACTGCTTACCGCAAAGGAGGCATCTACCCTTATTGATGAATCCCAAAAGGAGGACTGACCAAAGGCGGCCATATTAATGGATATACCAAGCAAAAAAATTACAACTTGTTTCATTGGAAAAGGGATTTAATTCGATTCAGATACGTTTTTAAGTCTTCTTTCTTGATCCAAAGTATGGTTAAACTTAAGATGAACACCAGACAGGCATAGGAGAATAAAAGACCTCCATCCTCTTGCACTTCAATTCCCAAAATCGCCAAATGACTCAAAATAGCCCCTAGCATAGTACCAGCAGCTAGCAGTGCTCCCCAAACAATAGTAGCCGGAATAAAAAGTAATAAGGAGGCAATTAACTCTATTAGCCCTGTGGCAATTCTCCCCCATGGTTCTATTCCAAGGGAGGAAAAGATGAATACCGATTCGGGGGCGGCACTAAACTTAAAAAACAAGGTTTGCAGAAGAATTAAAGCTATAATTCCCCGGACTAGCCAAGAATATATTTTTATAAAACGATCCATATTATGGCATCATAAGCTTTCCACTACCAAATAGTACACTGAAATCTTCGCACCAAACCAGTACGTAAGGCTTTAGGGTCAAATCAACCGATGCAGGAATGTCGTAAGAGAAATTTCCTTGAGTAGATTTTATCAGTCCCAAATCCACAAACCCTTGGGCTTGGGCTCCTTCCGCCAGATAAATGCGCACATCCGGACCATTACTCGACTTGAAATTTTCAAAGCGAAGTATGCGGCCATTTTCTGTCTCAAAGACTAACACATCGCCTGAAACGGTATAAGAACCACTAGAAGAAAGTTTGGCAGAAAATATAGGTGCATCGGCTTGGCCATCACCATCCACATCAACCTTCATGAACTCTTCATTTACTGGCTCCGGTTCATCTTCTTGGCATGCCCCTAAAGCTAATAGGCATGTAAAAAGGAGGGCAAAAGAAAGTCTATTTAAATAGTATCGCCCAATTGTTATGTGCTTTTGATTTAAGTTCTTTTTCATTTTTGTTCCAAGAGTTTAGGGTATTGGTAAAATAGAAGTTATAGAAGAGGTATAATTTGTCATCAATGATTTTAAAAGTCTCAGGATCTACCTCCACCTTCTCACCACTTTCGCCCATGGCGTAGGCACACCATCCACCAAACTGGGGTTCATAACGCACAGGATTTTTCACAAAAACGGCTTTATTAGCTTCTGATGAAAAATAATAAGTGATCCCCAGGTGCACCCAAGAATACTTTGAGGAGCCTTCTACTGCTTTAGATTGAGTAAAATAAGCCACAGGGTCATAGCCTTGTAAAGCCAGATTCTGTTTAGAAATATTAAAATGTGATTGACGCAAGGATCCACGTTGAGCGTGGGCAAAACCCCAACTTGTCACCCAAAGGATAAGAATCACAAAAGGCATACCTAGTGTTTTCATAAAACAATAGTACGCAGCGCATTACAAGAAGTCTATAAAATTATAGGCTAGTATGCGAGACTGTCGCATAAGCGACATAAAAAAACCGCAAGGAGCGGTTTTACACATTTAATTTAAATTTGATTTCAGATTACCAACACCAATTTCCCAAATTGGCGGCCATCGCGCATTTTATTGAAGGCCGATTCGGCCATCTCAAGTGGAGCCAAAGAATCGATAATGGGCACAATCTTGTGCTTGCTTACAAATTGAACCATCTCGGCAAATTCTTGGTCATTGCCCATGGTCGAACCTTGAAGGGTAATTTGGTTCCAGAACATGCGGTGAAGATCGAGGGTTTTGGGCACACCATTTGTAGCTCCAAAGAACACAATCCGCCCTGCTGGTCGCATCAATTTTACAAAAGTGTTGATTTGATCGCCTCCGGCACTGTCAATCACTACATCAAAGCCACCCGCCTTCTGCTGTGCTTCCTTCATCCAATCCGGATTTTTATAATTAAATACTGCTTTGGCTCCGTATTTTACCGATTTCTGCAATTTCAAATCGTCTCCGGAGGTAGCATATACTTCTGCTCCGGCTGCCAAAGCAAACTGAAAGGCAAACTGATTTACACCTCCTCCTACACCGCTAATCAATACTTTATCTCCTTTTTTCACTTTCCCTTGCGTAAAAACTGCACGATAAGCGGTTAATCCACCTAAAGGCAAGGCAGATGCCTGTTCCACAGTAAGATGCTGTGGCTTTTCATGTAGACGATCGGGCGATACCGCTATGTATTCAGTTAGTGTTCCATTGCTGGGCATGCCTAATATGCTGTATTGCTTAGCCTGCACCCGTAAATCGTCACCCCAATTGATATTCGGGTTGATAATTACCTCCTTCCCTATCCAATTTTTCAAGGATTCATTTCCTACTTCTTCTATCACACCGCAGGCATCAGAACCCATAATTACACCATATTTAATCCCTGGGTATTTATCTTCTCTCATCCATTGATCTCTCCTGTTCAAGCTAGCCGCTTTGATACGCAGCAACACTTGATTGCTGGTAAGGGTAGGCTTAGCAACTTCAACGATTTGGATTTTTGAGGCAGTTTGATCCGATAGTATTAATGCTTTCATAGTAGATAGGTTTGGAAGCAATATAAAAAAAAAGCCCCGCAAATTGCGAGGCTTTTTAAGGATGTTATTTACAATTAGAATGTATTCACTCTAGAAAGTACATAACGCAATTCAATATCGCCAGCCAAGGGACTGGTGACAGTTCTTACCATATGAATATGGTCAAAACGCATAGCAATAATGTTGAAGGTTAGCACTTCACCAGTAGTGGCTGTTAAGGTTAAGGTAGAACCGGCATCATCAATTGCCCAAGTTCCGGCAAACGAACGACCACTTCTTTCTACGAATAAAAAGGTGTCATTACGCTCTAGGAATAAGGAAACTGCACTGTACCCGCTGGAATTATCAATTTCACCGTTTACATATACTTCCTCAATATCCCATTCACCTGGAGCCATCTGCGACATGGTAGGCTCTTCAGGCTTGGCGCAGGCGCTGATATACAGCACCGCACCAATTACCATGATATAATTAAATAGTTTTTTCATTTTTCTACTGTTTATTTTTTCATGATACGAACCATTTCAGACTTATCACCGGAAATTACTTGAAGCATATACATACCTTCTTGTAGATGTCCGATTGACAATTCATGTACTAATTGCTCGCTTTGCTTAGTAGCTACTTGCTCAAGCATTTGCTGTCCAGAGATGCTAATCACACGAAGTGTTACTTCTCCTTGGAAACCGTTGGTCAAGGTGATATTAAGCTTATCGTTGGTAGGGTTAGGATACAGATTTACATTTGTTCCATTCAATCCTTCACGAACACCCAATACACGTCCACCGCCTGCTAGGTCTGCAGTACTTGCTGTTAGCATACAATCTCCATATTCAATTTCTACTGAATACTCAGCATCATCGAATACTACGATAGAAGAAGTATTTGAAGCGTTCATCATTGGAGCACCGTTGCGGTACCACTGACCACTTACATTGTTGCCTTGTACCTGAGCAGTGATTCTATTACCCACTACTACTAGTTCGATAGAGTTTACAAACACCTCATACTCATTGGTCGAAACCATTACGCATGAAGAGTTATCTCCATAATGAGCCGTTAAGATATAGCGAGTATTCTCAGAAACCACAGGGGTAGTAATGAATACCTGACCATTGCTACCATTAGATACCACTGCATCGCCTGCAGCTGCACCCGTCTCGGCATCAATTAATTGATACACCACGTTAGCCTCAGGATTGTTGATTTGGAAGGTTTGAGCACCGCTATCGCAGATATCGTTTCCGATATAGCTTAAGCTTCTGTCATTTGGTTTGTTCAAGATATCAATCTGGAATTCCAATGACTCCTCGCTCCAGCATCCATTAGCATTTACAACATAAAGTGAATAAGTACCTGCATCAGTCACAGTAATTGATTGTTCTTGTGTACCAACATTATTACCATTGCCTAAGCCTGGGCCATCCCAATAATAGCTAGCAAAACCTGCTGGGCCTGATAGAACTACTTCTCCTTCTTCACCTGCACAGAACTCTACATAAGTACCTGTGAAAGCAGCACCATCTACTGTCACGGTCATATCCGGACGAAGAGGGTTCACATCATAAGTAATGTTTACTCGTGGAGTTTCTACGATACAAGAAGAAGCTAAGTTTTCATTCTGTACTTCAGCATAGTATTCACCAGAAGCGGTGATTTCTATAGACTGACCTGTATTGCTTGAGGTAGGATTAATTTCTACACCATCGCGGAACCAACGAACGGTGCTAGAACCTGCATTTTGTACTTGCAAATAATAGTTATCTGTAAGTGAAGTAGGGTCATCACAAACCACTATACTTTGGTCAGCTTCCAAGTTACCCCAAGCATTGCTATACAAGTATACATCAGGTATAGAAGTAACTGTAACGCGAATAGGAAGTGAATTTTGCGAACCACAACCTACAGTAAATGGTACATTAGAAACCTGAACATAGTAGTCAGCATTGTCTTCAACCGTTAGGGTGCTTGAGTTAATGTTCAACTGAGTTCCATTTCTATACCATCTGTAGAATTCATAACCTGCAGTAGCAGTTAAAGTTACTGAACCACCTTGACAGAACTCGGTAGGTCCATCAGCAGTAATTTCAGGTTTATCAGGAGTTTCTACCACAGTGATAGTAACTGAAGCGGTTTGATACTCACAATCCCCTTCTGTAACTACGGCAAAGAAAGTACCTGAACCATAGTTTGCGAAACCTGTAAAGTTATTACCAGTTTGCACCAAACGAGTCAAGTCATCTTTATACCATTTCACATTGTCTGCACCTGTAGTGACATCGCCTTTATCATCTGTAGCAACCGCCCACAAGCCGAATGGAACAGCACCTTCACAAAGGGTTTCTTCTGTTACATCCACATATTGATTTCCTACTCCTGAGAAGTTTACACGCTTCTTCAATTCGAAATCACCATACGAATAGATTTCATCTGTACTGTTCAATACGGCTTCGCTACATACTACAGAGGCATCCATAGATTGAGCCGTAACTAACATTTCGATTTCCGTACGGGCATTGATTTTACCAATATTAATTTTAGTATCAAGACCAGATTCTGGATCATAGGTAAATGGAGTACCCAATACCTCACCTGTCATTCTATTTCTTACAGTATAAGTGAAATAGTCTTGAGGGCTATTAATCCATACCTCTCTATCTTCATCCGCGCAGGCAAAGTCGCTGCCATCATAATAGATAGTGGTACCATTTACATTTACCGGAGAAATAAGTTCAACCGGTAGTTCAGAGTATGAACCATTGCGCGTATAATCATAACCAATTTCCTGATAAGTCAAATCCTCGGTTTCGATTCGGAATACTACGTTTTGGTTAGAATACCCATAGGTATCAAAGAAACTAACAGGCATAAATACTTCTAATTGACCACTAGCATCTGTAAAATCAGCAATTTGATAATCAGAACTCCAATCAAGTGTGGCATAACCATTCGTAGTTGAACCATTAAATTTCCAACGTACACGAGCCGAGTTCATTTCACCAAACTGACCCAAAACCTCATAATTAAGAAGGATTGGCTCTCCAGCACATGAAACTAAAGACTCAACAGAAGTTACTTGAATAGCTTGTGCCTTAATGCCATCAGGAATTTCAGCTGATACTAATTCAAATGGGAACTCTTCATTGAAGGCAATGTTCATATTGTCCATACGAACAGTTCCTTTGGCCTCATTCTGTCTCCAACGGATACGGGTTGCAGCTGTACGGGCGGCTTCTGGCAATGGTAAACGCTCATATACTTCATCTTCCTCCTCATAACGAGCATCAGGATAGGTAGCCAAAGTAGTATAAGTAGCACCCGCATCAGTAGAATATTCCAACACTAACATTTGGTCAGCTGTAAGCTCATCCATATTGTAGTCCATAAATAGATTGAACTCAATACGTTTAGCACCCGTCAAATCTAAATCAATGGTAGTCAACTTACGAAGACCAGAGACATTTTGGAATTGAGTATATGAGAAGTCATCACCTGAGTTATTATAGAATGTACCACCGTTATTGTAGCTATCGTCAATAGTAAACTCCTGCGCATTGATAAAGTTCTCATTGAAGTTAGTCTGACACAGATAACTACCGTTTATGTTAGAACAATAGCTCAATGTAGGATTCAAGTCAATGTCTTGATCATCTTCAATAATATCGCCTATGGTGCCCAATGGGCCACCAATAGAACCACGAACTTCAAAGTCTACATTACCTGTAACAAATGGAGGAATTTGCACCGTGAAATCACTTGCTCTACCTTCCTGAGCAGCCAATAACCAGCTATCGCCATTATATTCTAAAATCAAGTTGTAGAATAACTCATCATAGAAACCTTGTTCAGTCTCTTCTTCGTTTTCCACCAAGATAGAGAAGCTCACTTCGTTACCGGCATACACTACCTCATTACCACCTAAGTATACGGGCTTAATTACGCGGTTGAATACATCGATTTCTCCTACCCATGATTCATCCTCGTAAATATACATGGTTTCCTCATCGAGCATGAAGTAAGCCGTTACATACACGTTGTAGTCATCTCTTTCCAAATACTCAGGGGCTACTGCATCAAAGTTGCCTTCTGCGTCAATTTCAGCAAGCACCAGATTTTCACCTGTTTCAGGATCCGTAGCATCTAGCGAGAAGGTAAACATGGTACCAGCTGGATACATGGTTGGCTCAAAACGCTCAGGATTTACTGACCAGTCAGCAGTAAAGGTTTCTCCATTGAAGATAGGATCAGTAGTACCATTAACTACCGAGAATAGGTAATCATTCAAATCTGGATGACCCAAGGTAATAGCCTGAGGCATGTTGAAGGCTTCATAGTAAATATCTACCTCATTATTGGTACCAATCTCCAATGAGATATTTTGTATATACCAATCATCACGTCCGGCTCCCAAATTCAAGGTTTGCACCCAACGGAAATGAGTAGCCGTAGTATACAAAGAAGCATCTAACACTACACTAATCCAGCCATCGGAATATAAAAGACCATCAGCAAGCATGGCATTTTCATACACTGCTACATCTTGGAAGGTAGCACCGCCATCTACCGAAGTTTGAAGTCTTGGTAAAGTTAATTCATTAGACATTACGTCAAGGCCATCATACAGCTCAAGGTAGAAGTTCAGGGTAACTTCATCCGCACCGAATAGGTCATACGCCTTGGTTAGAATCTCCCTATCACCAGCTTGATTAAAATAGAAATTGCTGTAAGTGCTTAAATCGCCATCACCTACAGCTTTCAAGAAATCTTCCTCTTCTTCAATATTAATCTCCGTGCTCTGCATATAAGTAGTAGAAGCAGGAACTTTGGTATATGGCACTATTTTGATTTCGGTAAACATAGGATCATCGTTCTCATCGAAAGCATAGCGAGGGAAAGTAACATCTACATCTACTGCACCTTGATCTGTAGTTTCACCAATAGTCTCATAGAAATCTGGCCCTTCAATTACCACAGCAAAAGTGGTATTGTCAGGGAAGGTACCTACGGTATTGAATTCTATGGTAGTAGTTTGACCTACATAGAAATCAGTATCCTCTATAGTCTCCAACGAAACTGTAGGAAGGATAAGATTAAAGTTTGAATAGGCTTCAGCTGCTTCTAATTGAATAATACGATCTACACGAGCAAATTGAAAATAAGCTTGATATTGATTTTCGAGATATTGGCCACTTTCATTATAAATAATTCTGAAAATCGTACTCTCTGAAACTAGAGCCTCTAACTCATCATCCAAGGTAATTAAGCCTG
Source organism: Shiella aurantiaca (assembly GCA_030412945.1). Taxonomy (GTDB): domain Bacteria; phylum Bacteroidota; class Bacteroidia; order Cytophagales; family Cyclobacteriaceae; genus Shiella; species Shiella aurantiaca. The sequence continues at coordinate 397,283 of JAUHJS010000001.1, forward strand.
GATTCATTACAAAGCAGTTCTCACATGTAAATTGTACCGAATCAATAGTCACCCAAGTTACCCCACCATCGGTTGAACCTTGAAACTTAATATATTCATCAGCATCAAAAACTCCACCATTGGCAGTAGAAAGGTAAATTCTTGGCTGAACCCTCGATCCAAATCGGATATCGAAAGGTATGGAGGTCATTGAGCGAGTTCCCGCTAAATTCATCCACGTGCCTGAGTAACCAGTAGCTAATGACATTGGCCATTCTTCATCTTCGGCATCATCAAGGTATGGGTTACCTGAATATATGGTCTCATAGGTTCCATTTGTAAGAATTCCATTACCTATGTAAAGCTTCAATTCAGCAGCACCACCGCTATTATAGTCAATATCGGTAGGTAGGCTGGCTACGTTTACGGTTCCGGCTCCATTGGTAATATTAGTAGTACTTCCGATTATCACATACTCACCTAGTGTATAATCATAGGCCGCTAAAATCACCTCTGTAGTAGTACTAGTAGGTAAATTGGATGTGAAGCTCACTTCGATATCTCCACCTGGGTATACAGCAGTAGCACCGCCTTCTACAATACCGCTTGTACTAGTCACATCGGTTATTTCCAGTGTGGTTTGATACACTGAAAGTGTAATGGTATTGGAATATACCTCATTGGAAGTCATTAACTCAATAGTATAATCTCCATTCACTAGTGGAGGCACAGTAGTAGCCAAGGTTCCGGCTGTAACAGCCGCTTCACCCAGTACAAAGGTTTTACTATTTACATATAAATAAGCCGTTACATTAGTTCCTGCGGCAAATGCCCCTTCAGTAACATCCCATACAAGATCAATATCTTCTCCTGGATAGGTTTGATCAGGTAAATCCAAAGGAGCTAATTCAATAGTCGGCTCATCTATGTCTAAGCCTACTTGATTGTAGGCCATATCCGGGGTTCCAACGATATTGGAGTTACCGTAGATAGTGAAATCAGCTATAAACCAAGAATCCAACTCCAAACCATTATTCGCCTCTTGACGGAAACGGAAAATAGTAGCATTAGTAGCAATGCCAGCAGAAAGGTTTTCCACAATCACGGTATTGCCGTAGGCCAAAGAATCATTAAGAGGAATACTAGCCAACTGAGTGTAAGTTGTCCCACCATTTGTAGAGTATTCAAAAATGATATTAGTACCTTCCGGACTTTGTACACCATTGATACGCTCCATATAGAACTCAGCAGTGAGATTAAGGCTTGCGGGAACTACCATGGCTGGAGTAGCTACAGATCTTTCTCCTTCCAATTCAAACTCAACACCATTTCCTGTTTGAGTTCCGCCTAAAATAGTAAACTCACTCAAATCGTCATTAATGAAATCTACATCTTGCATGTAGTCTACATTAAGGCTTTCTCCGTTTGGCACGGCATTGATTTCAACAGTGAAATTGTCATTATAGGTAATACCAACAGGTAAAGTACCCACAATTCGGATTTCATTTGGATTCGGGGTACTAACAGTAGGGCTTCCCAAAGTGAAGTTTCTGGCACTTCCGTCTTCTAAACGAACAAAGAAATCATAATCGGCTATATCAAAACCATCATAAGAAGCAATTACTTCAATTTCATCGCCCGGATAGGCTGTACCTCCACCATTATGTATAGGGTTATCCGCTGCATCTTGAATCTCAGTAACAGAGATAAAAGGAGTTGAAACCGTATAGACTGCTACCGATTCAGGGGCTCCCTCAATAACTATGAATTCACCAGTTTCAACAGTAATATAGTCTAAATACCAACTTTGTTGATTAAGAGTGAGCGTTTGACTACTCTTTTGATACACCCTAAAGAGCGTATTGGCATTTTTAGCGGCTACGTTTTCAGCATCTTGCAAATCAAATTGAAGATCTACCCAACCAAGACCCAACCATTCTAAATCGGCATTGGTATCGGTAAGGTCTGTCCAAGTACTTCCCCCGTTCGTTGAGAATTGCACCACAATAGCATTATCGGCTACAACGTTATCAAGCCCAATCCTTACATTCAAGCGAACCTTTTCGTTAGTGCTAACACCCGGCTGGGTAGTTTGTACCCAACGAGCTCCCGAACGATTCATGTAGAAGGATGGAGAAACGCTATTGGTACCTAATGTACTTACCAAACCCTCTGCCGTATAATCTACCTCAGGCACTTCAAAGTTGCCAGTAGCACCGATAAGGAATAGTTCATGGTTGCCGTTGGCTGGCCAAGTGAAGTTCAAAGCAGCTGATGCTGCGGAGGTTCTTGAGGCCAAAACGGCATCCTGATCTGATAATGTATTATCTGTTGTTAGGTAATAGCGAGTACCTACTGCATAATCTGCCGCATCAAAAGTGATCGCTGCAGATTCACCTGTATAAAAAGGTGCATCTCCTACTGGATCTGGGAAATCAGTAATATTTATTACCTGCCCCTTTACCGTAAACGCGAAAATGCTCATAAAGAGCATCACCGCCATAAAGCGAATTGTCTTCATTGCTTTATTGTAATTACTTTTCATATTTAACTATTTAGGTTTTACTTAAAATAACTTGAAGCCTACGCGTAGTGTATTATTAAAAACCGTATTGAAGGTATTGGCTTTGGTGGCCGCCTCAAAACTGTTTCCATCCACTAAGATTTCAGTATTGTTGCGCATGGCATACTGAAAACCGACTTCCATTCCCACATAAAAGTGTGAATTGATGTGATAATCGAACCCACTGGCCACATACAGGCCGAGTTGCCAATAGCCACGGTTAGAGCCGCTTGTGTTGAAAGCGCCATCTACCGCAGGCTGGTTAAAGGATTCGAACTTGCTTTTGCGGATGTCGAACACGACATCGGCAGCAGCATAGGGCGTGATTTTTTCATTCCCTGCAAACCGGTATTCAAAACCCGGGCGGAATGATGCATACCATGTGCTTTGCACAGATTCAGGGGCGATTTGGTTATCGTCTACCGAACCCCACAATCCAAGGCGCACAGCCATTCCTTCTGACAAGAAATAGCGGGCCCGGAAATAGCCTGGCTCTATGAGCCGGTATGAAGTAAACGGACTTCCTGTAACCTCAATGGTGATACCGTCACCTATCTTGCCCCCGGAGGAGCTTCCTGATGACGATTCATCCTGAGCGTACACAGAAACGGCCATGGAGATGACTCCACAGAATGTAATAAGCAGTTTCCTCATGTTACTTAGGTTTAGTTAAATGATTGAACCAAAGATAAAGAACATATTTGAATTTTAATATATCCTAACGAAGAAGTAATATTCGCAAACGTTTACAACTAAATAATTCAATTTTAATAACCAAATATTATACTGTCGTATTCATACTATACATAGCTAAAATATCATATTTTATAGATGAATATGACGAAATTCGATAACAATCTTATTGAGGGCAATCCGAAAAAAGTGCAACAGAATTCTTTTTTAGAATATGTCTAAATTTCAAAAAGGCAAAATCGAGCAAATTAATTACTCAATCATTCCACTTGTTTCGGACAAGGTAGATGGTACCGGCCAACATAAGGACTACGATGGCCAAAAGGGCGGCAAGGTTTTTAAAATCGATGGTAGGCGGATAAATATTGACTGGATTTCCGGTAAATATCATTTGTCCCCACTGACTGGGTGATAAAGTTGAGTCCTCCTCTATCAATTTCTTCTTGGCTAATTGCAAAGCCACATCTTTGGTTTCACCTTGGCTCAGGAGTTCGTACAAATAGGCATTCAACTTTTCACTTGAAGGCTCATCAACTGACCATAAATTATAGTATAAGTTAGCACAACCCGCATACTGAGCGGCTAATTTTAACAGGATTTGACCTTCGGCAAACCCATTTTGCGCAAAAGGAGTAATGCAGGAAGAAAAACTCATCACTTCTGCGCTCAAGCGCTGCTGGAACCAATCAATAGCGTAATAATAGCCGTCATTTTCCTGAGTAGAATCGCTATGAAGTTGAAATACTAAGCGCAAGTTGTTTTTCTCTTCATTCCCCAACCAAAAGGTATTGGTAAAATGTACCATTTTGTATCGTGAACCTTCTGATTTAAAGGCTTGTTCGGTAGCATCGTCTCCTACATAGAGTTTGCTATCAATATTCTCGGAAAGGCCCACAATCCACTGTGGGACATTTTGAAGCGTGTCTGATGTAGAGGGCTGAGAATAGGATGGGTTGCTTTGAATAGCGCTCGGTATGAAGGCCGCAAAAGTACGCGTACTTTTGGCTTTTACCACGGTAAAATCTTGCAACATCCTATAAGCTGACATTTGATAGGTAAACGCAAAGTTATTCAGCAAATAGGTTTCTTTGTTGTATAAGTCGGGCAGGGTTTCAAATGGGAAAAAACCCATACGTGCTTCGGGTACCACATACACCCTATCAACTCCTTCTTCTTGAGCAAGAGCCGCAAAAGGCTGCCAAAACAATTCATAGAGTCTGGCGCCATAACTCCGCCATTCGTCTTGCTTATTGTTCAGCAAAGCCGTTTTGTAGGCAGCTAAGATTTCGGGAAGCAAGGCGGGGTATTTTTGCACATCATACCATTGCTTATTGGCAGTAATAAAAAAGGTAACCAGCTGGTTTTCGCTATAAAAATAATGTACCAAGCCTTGGTGTGAGCTTTCCAACACCTCAGTAATGGCTTGCAAAGAAACCGGCTGAGTAGCATATTTCAACCGATACAGATCCGGGTAGTTTACCCGCATTTTATCCATCAAAAGTTGAAAAGCCTTGCCGCGAAGCAACAAATCCTCCACTGATTTTTGAAAAAGGGGATGTTTTCGATCTATTACCTTCAAGGTAGCCCTTAGGTTACGTGTATCGCTTAGCAAGGTGGATTCTTCTTTCATCAAACTTTCAGGAATACCTTTCAGACCCTTTAATTGCTCATAAGGAACCGATATAAGCTCTACCATACGCTTGTGCTTCTCAGAAAAGATAAAAGCCACTTCAAAATAGGTAGGATTTTGGGTAGTGGCATACATCTGTAAAGCGGCTCTAAGTCCATAGTCGAAAAGATTCTTCCTGTTCCTTATCAAAGCCGCTTCTTCGGAAGCATTTTCTAATTCAAAAAGGTTTTGGGCTAATAGATCAATTCCTTTAGTAGAAGCGCTAATAGCCTGAACCAAGGCAAGAGTGTCACCTGTTTGTTGATTCTTTTTTAGGTAAGCTTCTGCCAAGTATTGATAGGCCAAACTTTGTTGTTCCAAATCGGCCACATGAAAGCCGCGCGGATTTACTTTTCCGGTGAGGGAATCCGTGGCAATACGATTGCTTTTCAAAGCCTCAAGCAAATACTTTTCGGCTGAGGTAAAATCTTGCTTTAAGAGGTGCGCCTGCCCCAAGTCGATATAAATCCAGGTGCTTAATGGATGCACAAGCCCATAGCTGGAAAGCGCATATTTTTCTGCTTTTCTTAAATGAAAAATAGCACTATCAGATTTGGCCAAATCAAGATAATTGAAAGCTAAATTGTGATGAACCTGTGCCAGATAAGCAGCATTGGGAAAACGTTGCTTTTGTTCCAGTTCCAAGGCAAGGTTCAAATACACAAAAGCCTTCCTAAATTCATTAAATCCCCAGTAGGTATTGGCTATCCCCATAAACACATGGCTCATTTCGGGGTCATTCATTAGCCCATTGCTACTGGCCAATTCCAAAGCTTTGAAATAGTATTCTTGGGCTTTTTTATCATTCTTCTGAAAATAATGGGCTGCCCCAAGCTTATCATACAAAGTGATGATATCGAGTGGGGTGGTTTCGGGTAAGGTGCGGAATATGCGAAGCGACCGATTGAATAGGGCAATAGCACCCGATGCATTTTGCAAACCAAAAACCGCCTTTCCTTTTTCGAGGAGCAATTGCGCCAAATATTTATTTTCAGAAAGTCCCCCTTTTTGAAGGATATCTACCTGAACTATGGCCTGCCGGTACAGTCCTTGCTCGTTCATCATCCGAATAAGCCCAAGGGTAGCTTCCTTATAACTGTATGAATCGGCTTTTACACTTCGTGCGGCTTTATCAAAATAAAAGTGGGCACTATCATATTGATGACGTGTTTCAAAATACCTCGCCCTTCGCAAAGGAGACTGCGCTTCTGCTTCGGAAAAAGCACAAACACACAAGAGTACAAACACGATAAGGACTCGCAAATTCATTCAGCGTTCATTAGGCTGGAAAATTATTGAAAAGAAGTGCGCTTTCAAAGCAGAATTTACCCTATTCCTGATTTTATAAAGAATCAATTAGAATGGTGCATCCCCTTTGCTTCCCGGCACCTCTCCTGCTCCCGGATTATTGGCCTTGCTAGGTAGGGTAATGGCCATAGACTGCGAATCGAATGAGCTGATACCTCCTTCGGTGGGGAAACTGCTACCATAGTTGGTGGCAAAGCTGTTCATACCATCCAAATCGGTAAATTTGGTATACTTACTAATGAATTTTAGGGTAACGGTATCAACCGAACCATTCCGGTGCTTGGCAATAATTACTTCCGCAGTGCCCGAGGTAGGCATGCCATTTTCATCTTCAGTAATTCCATAATATTCCGGACGATACAGGAAAGCCACCATATCGGCATCTTGCTCGATAGAGCCCGATTCCCTCAAATCTGAAAGCTGTGGACGCTTATCGCCTCCGCGGGTTTCTACCGCACGGCTAAGCTGAGAAAGGGCAATTACCGGAACATTCAGTTCTTTGGCAATATTTTTTAAGGCACGCGAGATAGAAGCGATTTCTTGTTCGCGGTTTCCGGCTCCTTTAGAAGTATCGCCTGACATCAGCTGCAGGTAATCTATAATAATGATTTGGATATCGTGCTGAGCCTTTAAGCGTCTACACTTGGCTCTCAGTTCCAGAATGGACAAGGCCGGAGTATCATCGATAAAAATAGGGGCTTTGTGTAATTTATTGGTTTTATGAATAAGCTGTTCCCACTCATAATCGGCCAAAGTTCCCTTTTTAATTTTTTCACTTTCAAGTTCGGCTTCGGCAGAAATCAAACGATTCACCAACTGTACCGAACTCATTTCCAGAGAGAAGATGGCCGCCCCATGTCCAAAATCTACCGCGGCATTGCGTAAAATAGAAAGTACAAAGGCGGTCTTACCCATGGCCGGACGAGCGGCTATGATGATTAAATCGGACTTTTGCCAGCCTGAGGTTACGCGATCGAGGGCGGTAAGACCACTCGGAACACCTGTGAGGCCATTTTTCTGTAATTTCTTAGCCTCCAGTTCCAAAATCGCTTCGCGCATGATGGAACTCATGTCGGCATAGTTCTTACGTATATTCGACTCCGATACCTCAAAAAGCGCTTGTTCGGTTTTATCGAGCAAGGTGAAGACATCGGTGGTATCTTCAAACGCGTCTTGCTGGATTTCAGTAGCAATACGAATCAACTCGCGCTTAATGGCCTGCTCAGAAATGATGCGGGCGTGGAATTCAATATTGGCTGCGGAGTTTACCTTAGAGGTTAGCTCTGAAATAAAGAAGGCGCCCCCCACAAACTCCAGCTTGCCCGTTTTACGTAGCTGATTGGTTACGGTAAGCATATCTACCGGCTCCGAATTGTTAAACAAAGCCACTATGGCCTCATACACGGTTTTGTGTTGCTCTTTGTAAAAGCTCTCCGGCTTCAGAATGTCAATTACCGTGGTAAGAGCATCCTTTTCCAACATGAGCGCTCCCAAAACCGCCTCCTCCAAATCAACGGCTTGTGGCGGAAGCTTACCTAGGCCTTGGGCCATGTCGAGGCTTCTGTTGCGTAATCCGAGTTTGTTGGTGGCTAGTTTCTTCTGATCCATACTGAGGCTTTTTCGCGTGTCCGTTTTTAGGGGGTTACAAAATTGCGTTTAAAGAAGCGCAAGTTTTCCCAAACTTTTCCACATTCTTATCAACAATAAAAAAGATTATTAAATTTGCTTTCTTGCAAAGAAAAAACGCATTCAGCCAAAATTTTGCCTTCATGCCTACAAATCCTAAGAGAGTTCATTTTATTGCCATTGGAGGCAGCGTTATGTCCAGCTTGGCTATTGCCCTCGCAATGAAAGGTTTAGAAGTAAGCGGCTCAGACGATGAGATTTTTGACCCTACCCGTTCGGCTTTGAAAGCCCACAGCTTGCTCCCCGAAAAGGAAGGTTGGTATTCTGAAAATATTACTCCTGATCTCGATGCCGTTATTCTGGGTATGCATGCCCGTATGGACAATCCGGAGCTAAAAAAGGCGCAGGAACTCAATATCCCGATTTACTCCTACCCTGCTTTTGTGTACGAACAATCCAAAAACAAAAAGCGCGTGGTGGTAGGTGGAAGTCATGGAAAAACCACGGTCACCTCTATGATCATGCATGTGCTAAAATCAGCTGGTGTGGATTTCGACTACCTAGTGGGTGCCCGTGTGCCCGGCTTTGAGGTGCAGATTAAACTGAGCGATGCGCCCATACTTGTGGTGGAAGGTGATGAATATTTATCCTCTCCTATCGACCCAAGACCTAAATTTTTGCAATATCATCATCACATAGGCATCGTTACGGGCACGGCTTGGGACCACATCAATGTTTTCCCTACAGCAGCCGATTACGTGAGGCAATTTGAACTGTTTGCGGAAAACACCCCACAAGGTGGTGCATTGATTTATAGCGAAGAAGACGCCCAAGCGGTGCAGATTTGTGGTAAAGAGCGAGAAGGCGTTTCCCGTTTTCCTTACCAAGCACATGCACATGTAATCGAGAACGGCATTACGTATTTGCTTACTGATGGAGCAAAAGTCCCTTTAAAAATTTTCGGGAAGCATTCTATGCAAAATATCAATGCTACCCTATCTGCTGTAAGGCTTTTAGGCGTCAGCGATGAGGCTTTTTATAAGGCGATCCAAAGCTTTGAGGGAGCGGCCAACCGCATGCAATTGCTTGCCGAGAACGGCAGCACACGGGTGTACAAAGACTTTGCTCATGCACCCTCTAAGGTGGCAGCTACGGTAAAAGCGCTAAAAGAACAGGATACCCATAAAAAACTGGTGGCTGCACTGGAACTGCATACATTCAGCAGTCTGAACAAGAAGTTCCTCTCCCAATACAAAAACACGTTGGCCTCAGCCGATGAAGCCTATATTTACTACAATCCGCATACCGTGGAGATGAAACGCCTAGAGGCTATTGCCCCTCAGGAAATCTTAGACGCATTTGCCTCTCCTAAAGCTCGCGTGTATACCGACTCGCAGCAACTGATAAACGATCTACTCGCGCAAGACCATAGCCAAGCTCACGTACTTTTTATGAGCTCGGGCAACTTCAACCATCTTAATTTACTAGAAATCGCAAGGCAAATCGCCTCTTAAAACATGCTAAAACTCAATTTAAAAAATCCCCTCGTATTCTTCGATTTAGAAACCACCGGAACCAATATCAGTACCGACAGGATAGTAGAAATCTCGGCCATTAAGATGGAAGTCAATGGCGACACGCAGGTGAAAACTATGCGTATCAACCCTGAGATGCCTATCCCGCTGGAATCGAGCCTGATTCATGGTATTTATGACGAGGATGTGAAGGATGCGCCTACCTTTAAAAAAGTGGCCCATCAGTATGCCCAATTCTTTGAAGGAGCCGATTTATCTGGTTTTAATATCCTAAAATTCGACATTCCTATGCTGGTGGAAGAATTCCTACGCTCAGATATCGATTTTGATATAACCCAGCGCAAGATTATCGACAGCCAGCGGATTTTCCACATGATGGAAAAACGTAACCTTAGTGCTGCGTATCAGTTTTACTGTGGCAAAACCCTTGAAGGTGCCCATGGAGCCGAAGCCGATACCAAAGCTTGCTTGGAAGTGCTAATGGGGCAAATCGAACGCTATGAAGGTCAGCCTATGCTCGACTACTCGGGCAAGGAATTGGGGCGTATTGAAAACAATATGGAAACCCTGCACAACCTAATGGCCGAACGCATGGTAGACTTGGCCGGAAGAATTGTGTACAACAAGCAGGGCGAAGAAGTATTTAATTTTGGCAAGCATAAAGACAAAACCTTACTGTGGGTGTTCAACAACGAGCCCAGCTATTACGATTGGATGATGAAAGGCGATTTCCCGCTAGACACTAAGCGGAAACTAACTCAAATACGCTTACGAGCTTTTAATTCCAGATAAATCAACATGTTCCTGAGAAGCCCAAACTTCTCGGGAACATTTCTCCTACTTTACATCTCCCTCACGGCTTTTATCACATCGCGTTGGCTGATTTGGCCAACTAATTTACCGTCTTTCACTATTGGAAAGCGCCTAATGCGTTTTGATAAAAATAACTGGGCGGCTTCAAAAACATTCATTTCAGGAGGGATGGTGGTTACGGTTTTGGTCATGTGGTCGCCCACAGTGCCCGAGAGCATAGGCATATTGTCATATTTGCCTTTCACCACTTCTTTGAGGCAATCGCCTTCGGAAAGCACGCCTATAAGTTCGTTGTTCTCATTCACCACAGGCCCTCCGGTAATCCGGTGCTTAATCAGGATATCGATGGCCTGAAAAATAGTTTGATCGGCCCGAAAGGTAATCAGGTCTTTGGTCATAAAATCGGATACCAACATGGGTTGGAGAGCGGCCTCTTTTACTTCTTTGGCGGCTTCTCCCTGATAGCTCATTACCATATCTTTAAGGGTTTGATTTCCATTAATTTAGCCATAAAGTTTTAATTCCCCATCACGAAAGGTCGATTTCCTGCGTATTACTTTCCAAAAAACAAAATCTGTGTACATTTGACCTGTTAATCTTTCCTCCCATGAAATTATTTGGAACCAATACCCGAAGTATTAAAACCTGGCTTTTTGAAAACTTTGTGGACTTTCTCGGGATTTTCATTTCCATCATTTTGGCCTTTACCCTTGAAAACTACGGTGAGGAGCAAAAGGAGCGCGAAAAAGAGTCGGTGTATTTAAAAAGCATGTACGAAAACCTTAACAGTGACATCCATAAAATGGAGATCAGGGTGTATGACTACGAAAAGAAAATGGAGGCCTGCCTTACCATTATCCAATCGTTAGATGCGGGATATGTTCATCATAAAGACACCATCATTACCCTCCTCAACCGTGAACTTGACTATATCAACCTGCACAGTCCCGATAACAGCACCTATGAATCGCTCAAGTACAGTGGAGACCTTCGTCTGATTACCAATAGCAATTTCAAAATTATGCTCAGTGAGCTGGATAAGAACTACACCAGCCTCGATAACCAAGGAGCCGAGCTGGTAAGCTATGTTCGCGGGCCACAATGGCGAGGCTTTTTACTGGATAACATCGATATCAAAACCAGCTCCAGTCTTGATAATTCCGAGCATTTTCAGATTCAGTTTAATAACCGCACCATACACTTATTCAAGCTGTTGGAAATCTATTACTATGGCCTGAGTGCCACCATAGGTAAAGCTGAGCAAGTAAAAACGGCCTTGGAAGAGGAAATGCTAGCCAAAGAGGTGGTATTTACCAAGTACGAAGACGAAGAAAACTAATCCGCAGGACATCAGTAGTTTATAAAAATCCGCCTCCTTTTATGGATTCGGCCTTGTGTTGTTGCCATAAGTTTTAAAAATTTGTTGGGACGTAACATCCTCTCACGCCTATGAAAATTCTTGCCATTGGCCGCAATTATGCCGAGCACATTGCCGAGCTAAACAATGAAAGACCGAGCGAGCCGGTAATTTTCATGAAGCCCGATACGGCTTTGCTGAAAAACAATGCCCCTTTTTATTATCCTGATTTTTCTAAAGATATTCATCATGAGGTGGAAATCATCCTGCGTATTGGTAAAGAGGGCAAGAATATAGAAGAACGCTTTGCCCACAAATATGTGGATGGCATAGGGCTTGGAATTGATTTCACCGCCAGAGACTTGCAAGAAAAAGCCAAACAAAAAAGCCTTCCCTGGACCATCGCAAAAGGATTCAATGGCTCGGCTCCGGTTTCGGAGTTTCTCGATCCGGCACAATTTCCCGACTGGAGTAATATCGCTTTTCGGCTAGAGGTAGATGGCATAGAAAAACAAAGCGGACATACCAGCCACATGTTGTTTTCGTTTGCCTATCAAATTGCCTATCTTTCACAGTACTTTACGCTCAAAAAAGGCGATATCCTATTTACCGGAACGCCCAAGGGAGTAGGACCTGTGCACATTGGCAATCGACTGACCGCCTATCTTGAAAACCAAAAAATGCTCGATTTTGAAGTTAAATAAGCTATTTACTTTCTCGTTTCTTTTTATCAGCCTTTCGCTGAAAGCGCAGGAATCAGGTTCTTATTTTTTCCCGATTCGCCCCGGTGATACCAATTTCCTAGCAGGTACCATGGGCGAGTTGCGTTCTACGCATTTCCATGCAGGTATAGATATTAAAACCTCCGGCCGTGAAGGCCTACCCGTATATGCCACGGCTTCGGGCTATATCTCACGTATCAAGATTGCCCCTGATGGCTATGGAAATAGCCTCTATTTACAGCATGAAGATGGCAACACTTCTGTTTATGCCCATTTGCAAAGCTTTAGTCAGGAAATTGCAGATTGGGTACGCGAGGAACAATACAAGGCCAAAAGCTTTTCGGTAGATCTCTTTCCTGAAGTAAACCAGTTCAAAGTAGCCAGAGGTAGCCAAATTGCCTTATCGGGCAATAGCGGTTCTTCTTCCGGCCCACATTTGCATTTTGAAATCAGGGATGCCAATCAAAATGTTCTCAATCCACTGAAATTTGCCTATTCTGAAATCAAAGACGACATCGCTCCTATTGCTCAAAAAATCGCCCTCAACCCTATGTCGAAGGAGTCGCGGGTAAACCAGCAATATGTTCGTATGGAGTTTGATTTACAAAGAAATGGTACCGATTACAATCTCATAAAACCAATTGAGGTACAAGGAATACTTGGATTGGAACTACTGGCACATGATAAACTTACCGGAGCGCCCAACAAAAATGGAATCCCTTGCATAGAAGTAAAGCTGGATGGCCAACGGGTTTTCTATCAAAACATTGAGCAGGTTTCGTTCAATGATATGCGCCAGATTTATGTGCATACCAATTACACCGTGACGGCCCAAACCGGAAAGCGCTACGATAAGCTGTATCAAGACGATGGCAATACCCTTCCCTTTTACCAAAATGCTACTCCGGGTGGCTATCTCTACATTTCTGATACCTTGACGCACGAACTGCTCATTAACTTATGGGATGCCTATGGCAATATCAGCTCTATCCGTGGAACCTTGATAGGAAAAAAACCTCAAACCAAGCTAGAAACCGCTCCACTCCCTCCTATGGACAAGAGTACCTTTTATGTAGATAAAAACACGCTTGTATGCATAGCCGAGTGGGAAAATACAAGTTCAGCGGGCCATGCCGTTTTCTATTCAGGGGGAATGAAATATGAGGTAAAACCTGACTATACCGTGGGCAATCGTTCGGTATTTTTATGGGATCTGCGCTACAGCCTACCCGATTCGGCCGATTTATGCACCAGTAAAGAATACTTCCCTTTTAAAGCCCTTGTGCCGGCTAAGCGGGAATTCAGCTATTATCAACCCTACATGGAAGTGCATTTCAGCAATAAATCGCTATACGATACACTGTACCTGAAAACGAGCTATGAGCTTCATCCTGAAAACAGGGAAATCTTCACCCTCAATGAAGACATCTACCCGCTTCAATCCAGTATTGATATCGTGGTAAAACCTTCCTTATCGTATCCCAACAAAGAAAAAACCGCGGTTTACGCTACTGATGACCAAGGGAATTTCAGCTTCAATGGCGGTACGTGGCAAGGCGAAAATATGCGTTTCTCAACTCGAAACCTTGGTTCTTTTACCATCCTAACCGATACGATTCCACCAAAAATAAAGGTACTCAAGCAAAACAAAGACCTGCTTTCTTTTGTCATAGATGATGAATTGTCGGGTGTAGCCTCTTACGAGCTATGGGTAAACAATGAATGGGTGCTGATGAATTACGATAAGAAAAAACGACTGGTATGGTCGGAAAAACGTGATAATAGTATTCCTTTCAAAGGACCAGTACAATGTAAAGTGAGAGATAACGCAGGCAATGAATTTATTTACCTAACCCAACTATAACACTGTAACATGGCTTTAGTAAAAGGAACCCCAGCTCCAGCTTTTGAAGGAAAAGACCAAAACGGTCAGCCTATCAAACTGAGTGATTTCAAAGGAAAAAAGATTGTATTGTATTTTTACCCAAAGGACAACACCCCTGGCTGTACTGCTCAAGCCTGTGACCTGCGCGACAATTATCAAGCCTTACAAAAAGCAGGTTATCAGGTAATTGGCATCAGTACTGATAACGAGAAATCGCACCAAAAATTCATTGCAAAATTTGAACTTCCCTTTCCGCTCATTGCCGATGTAGATAAAACCATCCACGAGCAATACGATGTGTGGAAGGAAAAATCGATGTACGGAAAAACCTACATGGGTACCGTGCGCACCACCTACATCATTGATGAAAACGGGCTGATTGCCGAAGTAATAGAAAAGGTAAATACCAAAAATCACAGCGAACAGATACTAGGCTAAATAGCACCCAACACAGAATTAATAGCACCTCAGAAACGGGGTGCTATTTTTATGCCTAAGTTTGTGAAAATTAATCGCTAAGCAATCGTTTTAAAGTGGCACAAACGGAATATTTTTAGTTATTTCGCGCCATGAATAAGATTACCGACACTCAAGAATTAAAGCGCGTAGCTTCTCAGGTGAGAAGAGATATCGTTCGCATGGTACATGCCGTTCAGTCAGGTCACCCGGGTGGCTCCTTGGGCTGCACCGACTTTATGGTTGCGCTCTATTTCAATATTTTGCGCCACAATCCGAAGTTTTCGATGGACGCCATCAATGAAGATGTATTCTTCTTGTCCAACGGTCACATTTCGCCCGTTTGGTATAGTGTATTGGCGCGTAGTGGGTATTTTCCGGTAAACGAATTAAGTACATTCCGTAAGCTAAACTCACGCTTGCAAGGCCATCCGGCCACCGAAGAGCACCTTCCGGGCATTCGCATAGCCAGTGGTTCGTTAGGTCAAGGCTTATCAGCTGCTATTGGCACTGCTCAAGTGAAGAAATTGAATCAAGATAAACATTTAGTGTACCTCCTTATGGGCGATGGCGAATTGCAAGAAGGCCAAGTATGGGAAGCCGCCATGTATGCCGCTCACAATGCCGTGGATAATATTATTGCCACCGTGGATGTAAACGGTCAGCAGATTGATGGCCCCACCGAGAAAGTACTTTCCTTGATGAATTTAAGGGCCAAATTTGAAGCCTTTGGTTGGATGGTAGTGGAAAGCGATGGCAATGACATGGCATCTATCGTGAAAACATTGGAACATTGCCAAGGACTAGCCGGAAAAGGTCGTCCGGTAATGAACCTCATGAAAACCGAAATGGGACAAGGCGTTGATTACATGGTGGGTACACATAAGTGGCACGGCATAGCCCCCAACGATGACGAATTAGCCAAAGCTTTGGCGCAGTTGGAAGAAACACTAGGTGATTATTAATTGGTGTTTAAAACCCTCGCATATAGCCTCTTACTTGTTGGTTTCTTTTATTCGAATCTAGCAGAAGCGCAAGTAGCCAAGCAAAAGGTGCCTGAAAAAACCCGCATACTTTTCCTATTAGATGCCTCAGGAAGTATGTTGGCGCCTTGGGAAAAAGGCTTGCGGATGAATGTGGCCAAGGAAATCTTATCCGATTTGGTAGATTCCCTGCGCATTAACCCCAAAGTAGAGCTTGCCTTACGCGTGTACGGACATCAATACCACCGCGATAAGCAAAACTGTGAGGATACCCGATTGGAAATCCCCTTTGGCGTAGGCAATCACGATGCCATGATTAAGCGCATAGCCGTGCTTCGACCGCAAGGCACTACGCCCCTAGCCTTTTCACTGGAAAAGGCGGCCAACGATTTCCCCAGCGACCCCAATGCTCGAAACATCATCATCATTATTACCGATGGTATAGAATCGTGCGATGGGGATCCTTGCGCGGTTTCATTAGCCTTACAAAAGAAACGCATATTTCTTAGGCCCTTTGTGATTGGTTTGGGAATGGACAGGCAATATGAAGAACAGTTTGCCTGTCTGGGCCAGTTTTTTGAAGCCAAAGACGTGCGCTCTTTTCAACGGGTGCTGAATAAAGCCCTTGGCCAAACCTTAGGTAAAACCTCCGTATCGGTAAATCTGCAAGACCATGAAGGTCAGGCTACCGAAAAGGATGTGAACATCAGCTTTATCAATAGTTTCACAGGCGAAGCGCAATACGATTTTGTGCATTATCGATACCCGAGTGGTCAAGCCGATAGCGTAGAAATTGATGGGGTGCTAAGCTATCATTTGCAAGTAAATACTATACCGCCTGTACGCGTGGCCAATGTGAATATCATCCCGGGAAGGCATAACGAGATTAGTGTAAAAGCTCCGCAAGGCTGGTTGGAAGTAAAGCAAACCAATCATACAGAATACCGCAAGGGAGTACAAGTACTATTGAAAAACAAGAAAACAGGTGCTATTGAAAACATTCAATGGATACCTGACAAAATAAAATACCTGGCCGGAACCTATGAGGTGGAGGCGCTTACTACCCCTCGGATTGTCTTCGATGAGGTGGAGATTAGCCCTAAGCAAACCACCACGCTGGAGATTCCAGCACCCGGCCTGCTCAATATCAACATGGCCGTAACGGGCATAGGTAGCGTATATGAAATCGCGCCCGATGGCCGCCAGCGCTGGATTCTGAATTTGGATGAAAACCTGCGCTTGCAGTCTATACCGATTCAGCCCGGCCAATACAAAATCGTTTTCCGAGCCCACAAGGCACTCGGAAGTAAATTCACTGAAATACAAAACGTTAACATTACATCAGGAGCAACAGTCAATATCAAACTCTTTTAAATCTCATGGCAAAATTTACCTTCACTGAAAAAAAAGATACCCGTTCCGGATTTGGTGCCGGACTTACCGAACTCGGCAGAACTAACCCTAATGTGGTAGCACTCTGTGCCGACCTTACCGGATCGCTGAAAATGAACGATTTCCAGAAAGAAAACCCCGACAGGTTCTTTCAGGTGGGTATTGCCGAGGCCAACATGATGGGCCTTGCCGCGGGGATGACCATAGGCGGTAAAATCCCTTTCACAGGTACTTTTGCCAATTTCTCTACCGGACGTGTGTACGACCAAATCCGCCAGTCGATAGCTTATTCGGGTAAAAATGTAAAAATATGTGCTTCACACGCGGGATTAACCCTAGGAGAAGATGGTGCTACCCACCAGATTCTGGAAGATATTGGATTGATGAAAATGCTCCCACACATGACGGTAATCAACCCCTGCGATTTCAACCAAACCAAAGCCGCCACTATCGCTTTGGCTAGCCACGTAGGCCCTGCATATTTACGTTTTGGTCGTCCTTCTGTACCTAACTTTACAGCGGCCGATCAAAAGTTTGAAATCGGAAAAGCGTGGAAGATGATTGAAGGAACGGATGTTTCCATCTTTGCTACGGGTCACATGGTGTGGCACGCGGTGGAAGCCGAAGCCATCTTGGCCGAGAAAGGTATTAAAGCAGAAGTAATCAACATTCACACCATTAAGCCTTTAGACGAATCGGCTATTATCCAGTCGGTAAGCAAAACCCGCTGTGCGGTATCAGCCGAAGAGCACAATATTTTTGGTGGCTTGGGCGAAAGCATAGCCGGAGCGCTTAGCCGCAATTTCCCTGCTCCGCTTGAGATGGTGGGCGTAAAAGATTCCTTTGGCGAGAGTGGTACTCCTGCCGAATTGATGAAAAAATACGGATTGAGCACCGAGGCTATTGTAGAAGCTGCGCTTAAGGCGATAGGAAGAAAATAAGAAGGAGGCCTCTAAGAGGCCTTTCCCCTTATTATTC
This sequence comes from Shiella aurantiaca, assembly GCA_030412945.1. Classification (GTDB taxonomy): domain Bacteria; phylum Bacteroidota; class Bacteroidia; order Cytophagales; family Cyclobacteriaceae; genus Shiella; species Shiella aurantiaca. The sequence goes on from JAUHJS010000001.1 coordinate 415,242, forward strand.
GATGGATATTAAATAGTTTTTACGGCTTTACCTTACGCATACTATAATTTTTTTTAGATTTGAGCTTGTAATGATCCCCCTTATGCGCTTTTTTTTATTTGCTATCCCCTTGCTGTGCTTGCAATCGGTTCATGCCCAACAGAGAATTCAGTGGGCATCCAAAGTGGATTTTCAGTTTAATGAATACAGCGACAGTTTGTTTTCGGCTCGCTCGGTGTTAGGCGAACCTGATGCTTTTCCGTATGGAACGCTTAATCCTAAAGCATTTCGCTTATTGGAGGAATCAGCCTTTGGCACGCTCGACCTTCGCTTTGATACTGCTCAGCAAGTACAGCAAATTATCATCATTGAAAGTTACTTGCCGGGTCGTATCAGTGAGGTTACCCTTATCGATGAAGACCTCAATAAATACCCCATTTACCTGAAAAATCCGGAAGCCTCTAAAGATAGCGCTAGGGCCTTAGTTATGACTATTGACCCTACTAACTACAAAGTAAAAGGTATTGAAATCAATCTTAATTCTATTGTGCAAGCCGGATGGGCGCAGTTAGATGCTGTAGGTATACGAAACAGCGATAATGAAGAAGAACTATTGACGATGCTGGCGCAATACGATAGTATAAAGGTATACTCTGAAATGACTTTTGCTACGGCCAAGCTTAATTTGGGTACCAATATCAACACAGAGTATGTAGAAACTAAGCCCGTAATTTCTCCGGATGGAAAGCTTTTGTTTTTTGTACGCCAAAACTTCCCCGGTAATGTGGGAGGCGAACGTGATGTGCAAGACATTTATTTTTCTGAACAAGTGGATGGCAAATGGACAGAGGCTAAAAACATAGGCGAACCCCTGAACAACCGCTACCCAAATGGCGTAAGTTCGGTGACGCCCGAAGGCCACCTTTTGTTAATCAATACCTACGAAGACAACGGCACCATGAAGCCGGGCGCCTCTATCTCCTACCGTACTGGAGATGGCTGGACAGCCCCTGTTAACTTGAAAATTGATGACTTCTACAACCGTAGCCCTTACATGGATGTGTGTATGTCGAGCAGTGGCAAATCACTCATAATGGCCGTAAAAAGACGCGATAGTTCCGGTGATCAGGATTTATACATCTCCTTTTTAAAAGAAGATAGCACATGGAGTGCTCCGGTAAATATGGGCGATCGAGTTAATACGCCCAAAGCCGAGTTCTCCCCTTTCTTGGCAGCCGATGATAAAACCTTGTTTTTCGCCTCTGAAGGCCATAGTGGATACGGTGGTAGCGATATTTTCTACACAAAGCGCTTAGACAACACCTGGACGAATTGGAGTCCTCCGGTAAACCTAGGCAACTCGGTAAATACCAAAAACTGGGATGCCTATTACTCTATGACTGCCTCAGGAGATTTTGCCTTCTTTGTGTCTACGGAAAACTCTTTCAACGGAACCAAAGACATCTATAACATTGGGCTTCCACAAGAATTCAAACCGGAACCTGTACTACTTGTAGCCGGTAAGGTATTAGACAAAACCAATAATCAACCCATTAAAGCGCGCATTCGGGTAAAATCGCTTCCTGATGGCGGTGAGCTGGGTATCGCTTCTTCCAATGAACAAAACGGTGAGTACCAGATTGTACTACCTCGTGGGGTTAACTATGCGGTGTATGCTCAGGCAAAAGGCTATATAGCGGTAGAAGAAAACCTCAACGTAATGAAAATTACTAAGTACGAAGAACTGGAAAAAAACCTCTATTTGGTACCTATTCGGGTAGGAGAAACCATCGTACTGAACAACGTATACTTTGAGCAAGGAAAGGCTAACCTACTACCGGAATCGTATCCTGAACTGGAAGAATTGGCTCGATTGATGTCAGAAAACAGTACACTTAGCATAGAATTGGGTGGCCACACTGACAATCAAGGTAGTGCTAATGCTAATTTTGAACTTTCTCAAACTCGGGTAGAAACGGTAAAAAGCTTTTTGGTATCAAAAGATATTGAAGCAGGCCGTATCAACACAAAAGCTTATGGGGGAACCCGCCCAATTGCACCCAATACCAGCGAAGAAACCCGCTCCAGAAACAGGCGTGTGGACTTCACGGTGATTAGCTTCGAATAATCCCTTATAGCCTACACTAATTTTGGGCAATTCTTGTTATTTTTAGCCATGGGTAGAATAACAAGAATTGCCTTTTTTCTTATTTGGCTTATCCCTTTCCAAGGGAAAGCACAAGGTGTAATACAATGGGCCAGCAAACTCGACTTTCAGTACAATCAGTTTGGAGATGTGGAATACTCTGGAAATGAAGCCCTTGGTGAACCCAATGCCAAACCCTACGGAAGTATTAACCCTCGCGCATTCCGTATGCTCAAAGAGGCCTCATTTGGTACTTTAGTAGTCACTTTTGCCAATCCGCAAGCTATTAATCACCTTATAGTCATTGAAAGCCATTTACCCGGACGAATCACTGAAATTGCCCTAATTGACACCAAAGAAAAGAAAAACGTCATCCACAAGGCTAACTCCAATGCGGTGAATGAACCCTACCGAGCCTTACTAATTCCTGTGCCTACCACCAATTACCTCGTCAGGAAAATAGAAATCAATATCAACAGTATTTCAGCGCCCGGTTGGACGCAAATTGATGCCGTAGGTATCTGCCAAGCCGATGTGAAAGCTATTGCAAAGGAGCTCTCACGTTTTGGTGATTTTGATTTGGATGTGGAAGTAACATTTTTCTCAGAAAAGAAAAACCTAGGCAAAAACATCAATACCAATTTCGTAGAAACTAAGCCTATTATCTCGCCTGATGGAAAAACACTATATTTCCATCGTCAGAATTACCCCGACAATGTGAAAGGGGAAAAAGATGACCAGGATATCTACATCTCCAAGTTAGAAGCGAGTAATTGGTCAAAAGCAGTGAATGCAGGAAGTCCCTTCAATGATAAATATCCCAATGGCATAGGTTCGGTTACTCCCGATGGTAATACGGCCATCTTACTAAATGCATACGATGAAAAAGGGAATATCAGTCCGGGTGTAAGTTACTCCAAGCGCTTGCGCAATGGATGGTCGGCACCGAAGAAGCTCGAAATCAAGAACTTTAGTAACGATAGTGACTATCAGGATTTTTATTTGGCCAATAACGGACGCGTACTGATTTCCGCCATACATCGGAAAGATAGCTATGGCGACCAAGACCTTTATGTGAGCTTTGCTGTGGGCCAAAATCAGTGGTCGGAACCAATCAATATGGGCCCTATCCTAAACACCAGCCGACCCGAGTTTTCCCCTTTCCTAGCGGCCGACAACAAAACCCTCTACTTCGCTTCCGAAGGTCATAAGGGACAAGGTGGTAGCGATATTTATTACGCCAAGCGCCTTGATGAAACTTGGAAAAACTGGACTAAGCCCAAAAACTTGGGTACGGCCGTAAACAGCAAAGATTGGGATGCCTATTATGCCATTTCTGCCGCGGGTGACCTAGCCTATTTTGTCAGTACCCAAGGCGCCATGGGTGGTTCGCGCGACATTTACAGTATTTCCTTGCCTTCGGAATTTAAGCCCGAACCGGTATTGCTTGTGAAAGGCCGCGTGCTAGATCAAAAAACCAATCTTGCCATCGAAGCGGAAATTATTATCAGCTCTTTGCCCGAAGGAAATGAAGAAGGGGTAGCCAATTCGGCTCCTTATTCCGGTGAATTTCAATTAGTATTGCCCCAAGGGAAAAATTACTCCTTGAGAGCCTCGGCCCCCGGTTATGTTTCGGTGGAGCAAAATCTCAAACTCGAACATATCGATGAATACAAGGAAATAGAACAAACCTTGTATTTAGCCCCAATCGAAGTAGGGCAAACAGTAGTACTGAATAATGTGTATTTTGAGCAAGGTAAATCCATCCTATTGACGGACTCCTACCCTGAGCTAGATCGCCTAGCCACTTTGATGAAAGAAAATGCCACTATGACCATAGAACTAGGTGGCCACACCGATAACCAAGGGATAGGAAAAAGTAACCTAGAACTCAGCGAGCAAAGGGTGCAAGTGGTGAAACAGTTTTTGGTAAGTAAAGGTGTAGAATCCAAGCGAGTAAGCACCAAAGCTTATGGAGGCATACGCCCTATTGCACCTAACACCAATGAAGAAGGCCGCGCCAAAAACCGCAGAGTGGATATGACGATTATTAGTTTTTAGTTTATCACAATTCCTTCCGTAACTTTGCAAGATGCAATTAGTAAAGCCGCTTCACTGGCAAGAGTACGAGCTTATCGACTCGGGCCATTTTGAAAAACTGGAAAAATTCGGAGAATATATCACCATTCGCCCTGAGCCTCAAGCGGCTTGGGACAGCAGCCTGTCGGAAGCCGAATGGAAAAAAATGGCGCACGCCACCTTCAAGAGAGACCCCAACAATCCTGAAAAAGGTGTATGGGATACCACAAAAGCACCCAAACCCAACTGGCCGCTCAAGTACAGCTACAATGGCTTGAACATACATTTTAAGCTTTCGTTTTCTTCCTTTAAGCATGTGGGTATTTTCCCTGAACAGGCCGCCAACTGGGACTATATTTTTGAACAAGTAAAAGCCCGAAAGGCGACCAACCCTAAGGTGCTTAATATGTTTGCCTATACAGGTGGTGCTTCTTTGGCCGCTAAAGCTGCGGGAGCGGATGTCACTCACCTCGATTCCATCAAGCAGGTAGTAACCTGGAGCCGTGAAAATATGGAATTATCCAATCTGGACAATATCCGCTGGATAGTAGACGATGCCATGAAATTCATCAAACGGGAAGTAAAAAGAGGCAATAAGTACCAAGGCGTTATGCTGGATCCTCCGGCATACGGAAGAGGACCCAATGGTGAACGTTGGGTATTGGAAGAGGATATTAATGAAATGATTGCCCTTTGTAGCCAAATTTTGGATGAGAAAGACCACTTCTTCATCATCAATACCTATTCCATTGGTTTTTCTTATATGGTCCTCGACAACCTGATTAATAAAGCTTTTCCTTTCAAAAAGAATGAGCAATCGGGAGAATTGTATATGGAAGATCGCTTTCACAAGAAATTACCTACAGGAATATTCTATCGTTTCCATAGCTAATGCCTAGCAATCGCCAACTTTTTCTACAACACCTGGCCCAAACCACCGACTTCCCCCTTTTGATAGAAATCGAATGGGCAGAAGGCGTACATATGTACGGCCCGGATGGAAAAAGCTATTTGGATTTGATTTCGGGCATTGGTGTTTCCAATGTAGGGCACAGACACCCAAAGGTGGTGAAAGCCATCAAAGAACAGGTGGACAAATACCTGCACCTGATGGTGTATGGTGAATTTGTTCAATCCCCACAAGCACAGTTAGCCGAAGCTTTATGCAAGACTTTGCCCTCCTCTATTGATAATTGCTATTTGGTAAACTCTGGAAGCGAAGCGATTGAAGGGGCTTTAAAACTCGCCAAACGATACACCGGAAGGCGGGAGATTATATCTTGCTTTCAGGCTTATCATGGCAGTTCGCACGGGGCGCTCTCCATTGGAGGTTCGGAAGAATTCAAACGTGCTTATCGGCCTTTGTTACCCGGCATTTCGCATTTCCGCTATGGGAATGAAGAAGATTTGTCGATGATTACCCAGCAAACGGCTGCGGTGGTGATGGAAACCATTCAAGGAGAAGCCGGAGTACGGATAGCTACGCCTGACTATTTTAAGAAATTGCGCCAGCGCTGTACCGAAATGGGTGCCTTGCTTATCTTGGATGAAATCCAATGCGGATTTGGCCGCACGGGCACTTTCTGGGCTTTTGAACAAATGGGTATCGAGCCCGATGTGGTGGTGTGTGCCAAGGGAATGGGAGGCGGCATGCCTATTGGGGCTTTTTTGGCACCTCAAAAAATCATGGCCGTATTTAAGAACAATCCGCTTCTGGGACATATCACAACCTTTGGTGGGCACCCTGTAAGCGCAGCAGCCTCTTTGGCCACAGTGAAGATTCTGCAAGAAGAAAACCTCGTTGCTCAGGTAAACGCTAAAGCAGAAAGGTTTAAAAAGCAGCTTAATCACCCAAAAATTAAAACTATCCGCAATCAGGGATTGATGATGGCCGTGGAATTTGAGTCATTTGAAGTGCTCAAGCCCATCATCGATACGGCCATAGAAATGGGCGTGGTGACCGATTGGTTTTTATTCTGCGACAATTCCATGCGCATAGCCCCTCCCCTTATCATCACCGAAGAAGAAATCGATAAGGCGTGTGCTATTGTCATGGCAAGTATCAACAAAAAAGGGCTTTAAAAGCCCTTTTTTGTTATTGTTCATAAAGAATTTTACTCTTGTTCAAACTTCTCTTTGAAGCGCTGATACAACATTTGCTGCTTACCGTCTAAATTGATGCGTTTGCCATTGATAAAGGCTGCTTCTACGTTATTGCCGCGCATGTCGAGCAAATCGCCACTGGAAAGTATCAAGTGGGCATCTTTGCCTACTTCAATGCTTCCTGCACGAGATTCAATACCTAGCATTTTGGCCGGATTGAGGGTAATTAATTGTAGGGCTTGCTCTTTATCCAAACCATAGGCTGCAGCAGTTCCTGCAAAGAAAGGCAGATTGCGTGAGCTTTGAAGACCATCGTAAGCAATCACTACCATTACCCCGGCTTTGGTTAAATCCGCAGCCAATTTGTACGGCATATCAATATCCTCATCGGTAGAAGAAGGCAAACGGTGCACATTAGCCAATACCACCGGAATGGCATTTTCTTTTAAGAAATCGGCAACGCGATAGGCTTGCTCGCCTCCTTTCAATACAATCTTTTTCACGCCCATGGCTTGCGCAAACTGTATTCCGGATACGATATCCTTGGCGTAAGACGCCTCGATATAGAGCGTCTTGGAACCATCGAACAAACCTTTCATAGCTTCCATTTTCAAGTTCACTGTCTTAGGCTTACCGGCATTGGCATAGGCTTTTGCATCGTTAAAGAACTGTTCGATTTCACGCACTTGTGCCTCATAGTTTTCATTCTTTTTGATTTGGGTTTCGCCCAACCACCAGCGTGGACGCTGATAGGTATTCACCCAGCCCATGTGAATGCCTTCATCGTAGGCATAGGCTGCATCTTCCCAATTCCATCCATCTAAAGCTACTACTGAAGATGACCCGGAGATGGTGCCACCTTTAGGCGTTACTTGGGCTAATAAAATCCCATTATAGCGAAGCGTAGGAATCAATTCCGAATCGGTATTGTAAGCGATAATGGAACGTACATTAGGGTTGTAATCTCCTGTTTCGCTATAATCGCGGGTAGCGCGCACCGATTCTACCTCTAAAAGGCCGAGCTCTGTATTGGCTAAAATTAAGCCCGGATACAGGTGTTTTCCATTGGCTTCTATCACCTCATGACCAGATAAATCGACACGAACCACTCGGGCATCGGCCACGAGCGTGAGTTTTCCTTTATCGAAAGTCACCAAGGCATTTTCAATCACCTTGCCATTGCCCAAATGCGCCACCGCACCGGTTATAGCTATCGGCTTTTGCTGTTCGCTGGCCGGCTGTGGCACCTGTGCCCAAAGGTTTCCTAGGGCTACAGAAGCGAGTAGTATAGTACTTATTAGTTGTTTCATAATTTCGGATGATTAATTAATCAAGGTTTTCGGCATGAGAATGATAGATTACGTCCTCGCAGTGGAACATATGCTTCTGACGCATGGCAGGACGCTGCGTAGGGCCTCCGGCCTTTTTCACATCCAGCATTTTTTGAATCAAACGCGCCTTTTCTTGCTCCAGCGCGGTGCGCTTGGCTTGCTCTTGCTCGATATCAAAATATACCGCTCCATCGATTATGGTCTTTTCGGCTTTGGCATAGATAGACAAAGGATTATCAGACCAAAGTACCACATCGGCATCTTTTCCTACTTTGATACTTCCCATGCGGTTATCAAGGTGAAGCATTTTAGCCGGATTGAGGGTAACCATTTTCCAGGCTTCTTCTTCAGACACACCACCGTACTTCACGGTTTTAGCTGCTTCCTGATTCAATCTGCGGGCCATTTCGGCATCATCGGAATTGATGGCCGTAACTACACCCTCTCCATTCATAAGAGCCGCATTATACGGAATGGCTTCGCGCACTTCCATTTTATAGGCCCACCAGTCAGCAAAGGTAGAGGCGGCTACGCCATGCTCAGCCATTTTATCGGCTAGTTTATATCCTTCCAAAATATGGGTGAAGGTATTGATTCTAAAATCGAAACGCTCAGCCACCTTCATTAGCATATTAATCTCCGATTGTACATAGCTGTGGCAAGAGATGAAGCGCTTTTTACGAAGGATTTCCAGTAGGGTTTCCAATTCCAAATCCCTGCGTGGTGCCGCGGTAGCCGCTTTCGTTTTGGCCGGTAAGGCATTGTAGGCGTTCCACTCTTTTTCGTATTCCTGAGCTCGGGTAAAGGCATCTACAAACACCTGCTCCACCCCCATACGGGTTTGCGGATAGCGGATGGTATTGCCATCGCCCCAGTTGGACTGCTTCACGTTTTCACCCAAGGCACATTTGATAAAGCCATCGGCACCGTTAATTTTCAATTGCTCAGGTGCTAATCCCCAGCGGTATTTTACCAAAGCTGACTGCCCACCAATGGCATTGGCCGAACCGTGCAAAATTTGCCCGGCTACCACACCTCCGGCCAATTGGCGGTAGATGTCGATATCTTCTGAATCAATTACATCGCCCATGCGCACTTCTGCCGACACCGACTGCACATCATTGATAGAAGTGGCGGCAATGTGCGTATGCTCATCGATAATACCTGCAGTTAGGTGCTTTCCGGTACCATCAATCACACGCGCTCCGGCACTGCTAAGGTTCTTCCCGATTTGGCTGATTTTGCCATCTTTTAGCAAAACGTCTGTTTCGGTCACAATCCCCTGTGCTTCATTGGTCCATATCGTAGCATTTTTGATAAGGATAAGTTCTGATTTCGGAAGGGTTTCATTGCCAAAAGCGGTGAAAGGATAAATCACTTTGCCCAACTCTTCCTTCTTTTCTTCTTCCTTCTTCTCCTCTTTCTTTTCTTCTGCTTTCAAAGCCTCGGCATAGGTGGCTGTCCAGTTTATCCACTCACCATTTACCAGCTGGCCGTTTCCTTTTAGGTCTTTTCCAACCATCCAGCCGCTAAGGCGAATCTTACCGTTGCCTTCTTTATCGGCATCGAAGCTCAGGCTCAGTAAATCTTGGCTCATTTTGAAGGTGGATTTCAACTCAGTAGTATCATTCACTTTCACTTTGGCTGATGGAGAACCCGGTTTGCCAGAAATTTCAAGTAGGTAAGACGTATTGCCTACCATCAAATTATATTTTCCACTTAGGTCGATTTCATTAATCTCGGCCAACACGTAAGGCTTACCTTGTACCCAGTTTTGATAGATTTTGGTATCGTCTTCAAACAAATTACCATTGGTCACAACAAAATTAGCCAACATACCTTTGCGCAAAGCACCCACGGTATTGTCGCTACGTAAGAACTGTGCAGGCGTGGCAGTCATGGCTTTCAAGGCTGTTTTCTCATCCAATCCGGCCTTTACCGCCTTACGGATATTGCTCAGATACTGGCTTGGATCTTTCAATCCGCTAGCGGTGAAAGCAAATGCAACTCCGTTACTAGCCAATACCGAAGGGTTGGTAGGAGCCAATTCCCAATGCTTAAGATCAGCTAAGCTCACCATCATGGCATCATAAGGATCTTCTACATCATAGGCATCCGGAAAATTAACTGGAATAATAAGGGAAGCCTTAGTGGCTTTTACATCATTGATGCGCTGATATTCATCTCCTCCTCCTTTGATGATATAGTTTACCCCAAACTCACTACCGATTTTGGCGGCACGCAAAAGGTTCAGTTTATCGCTGGCATCGAATATGGAAGGAAGGCTCTGGTTGCGGTTGAAGCTTTCCAAACTTTGGTCGTTGAAGGTCTTATTGCCTCCGTTTTTATACCACTGGGCATCCAAGTACGTCTGACGGATAAGAGCAATATAGCCCATCATAGATGACGGATAGCTTTGGCGGCTGCTGCCTTTATCTAAACTGAAATGAGCGGCCGTTCTTTCGTTAAGCACCACATTCTGATCGCGGTCGCTCGCTAGGCTTACCAAAGCGCTACTACCGCGTACCAAACCATCGGCACGGAAAGTATTGACCGCTCCAAAGCCCGCTTTACGTAGATTTTCTGCCTCTTTAGGATTCACAGTGAACTCGGTATAGGCATTGTACTCAGCCTTTACTGCTTCGTTCCAGTTGAAGGGACCGGAAGTTTTAGTATCCAATTGTGGCTGACCGCCCCAAGAGGCGCGCTCTGCTTTTACAGCCGGAATTCCGTACTGAGAATATGGATCTACAAAAGAGGGATAAATGGTTTTACCCTTCAAATCTGTTACTATAGCTTCTTTGGGAATGGCGATTCCGGCACCTACCTGCTCCACTTTACCTTCTTTGATTATCAGGGTGGCATTTTGCAGCACGGTTTGATAATCTACATAAATGGTGGCATTGGTAAATGCATACACTTGAAGCCGGGAATCTTTCACGCCATTGGCCGGAAAGGTCTCCTGCGCAAATGCCCCTATACTTAAGGTCAGGAGCAATAAGGCGACTTTACATACGGTATACAATCGTTTACTCATACAATATCGATTAAGGTTAATTTGTACTAACCTACACTTTTGTATCCGATAACGTAAACGGATTTATACCAATGGTTGCTGGTGATTTTTACCGCAAGCTTAGCACTACTTACTCGTGCAGCTTTAGGCGCAAATAGCCCGTGGATGCAGTCGGCTGATAGCCTCTTTCACGCTCAACTTGCCAACGCTCTGAACCTAAGATTAAAGCTTCCAACTCACGGAAACAAGGGAAATTTACAGGCTCTACTACGGTTAATTCTATGGGCTGACCGCGCTCATTAACCAGCACTTCTGCTTTGATTTCTTGAAGCATGCCCAGTTCATCGGCACAGGGAAGACCCAAAACCGCTTCGGCCAGTTGCTGACTGTATGTATCCCATCCACCCGGTGGCAATAAAAAGCGCGAGCTGGCCTGGTAATTATACACTTTTCCGCCCTCATCTACCGAGCGACCATACACCAAAGCTCCATTTAGGTACTCTTCCATAAAATGCTGGCGCCCATCCGCATAATAGCCTACAAAAACCCCATTCCTTTTCCCATTCTGTATGGGTCCTTCCAATTTTACCTGTCCACTCGGGTAATGTTCGCGCCATATGCCCTCACCATTGTGCACCAATAGTTTACCGCTTTCGTCCCAGTAGGAATCAATAAAAGGTGCAGGCTCAAAGAAAGTGGTAGCCGCCAAACGACCATTTGGGTGAAATTCTTCCCATTTGCGCACGGGAGTACCTTTCACCATCAGTCCGGCACGGGTATAAGTACTATCGGGTGAATAGTAGATAAAGATACCATCGGCCACTCCGCCTTGGTAATGTCCTTTCATTTGGATGCCACCATTGGCATAAAAATCCAGCGAAGCACCTTGCCATCTACCCAAACTATCTTTATTTCCGATACGGTAATAGGCTATCTCTTCTACCGAAACAGGCTCTTTCAGAGGTGCCCAAGCGCTATCGAAATACATTTTTATCGCTTGCAGTTTTTGCACCTGAGCGGTGTCCTTGCCAGCTTCATTTTCTTCCAAAGAAAAATTGAGCACATACTGCGGTCGTTTAGCTTGATTCAGTTCCTTTACTACTCCATCAATGCTATCGTGGTAGGTGTAAGATTCCTTTTCTATACCCAAGATATAATACTGGAGTAATTGCTGACGCAAACGGATGTATTCAATAATGATGGTGGTATCTTTTTGTAAAGCCTCACGAGGTATTTCCAAATGGGTAAACGCCTCTGAAACTGAATCAAAAACCGGTTTCACCTCTTCTTGCAAGCCTATGAGTCGATCGCTGTCGGTGGCTGCATTTTGTACAATATCTTTGAACAAAGCATCTGCGGATAGTAATTCTTGAAAAGCCTGATAATACCCCACCTGATATCGGGGCATTAACCCTATCAGCACAGAAAAAAGTAAGGCAATGGTGACAAGATAATACGTCTTGAAGCGGGTAGTCCGTCTGGATACAAACACAAAAAACAAAGAAGTAAATACGCCCATCAGAAAGCCCCCAATGTGCGCGGCATTGTCTACCGGAAAGGATAAGCCTATCAGCACATTGATGCCAATAAAAATGAGAAAATTGATCAAGACACCCTTAATTTCCTCTTTCTTCTTGTAGGCCGTTACCAGTTGAGCACTCAGCACAAATCCATACAAACCAAAAATAGCACTGGAGGCTCCCGCACTAATCACAAAGAGGTTGATGTACAAAGAACTCAAACTCCCCGCCACGCCAAATACCAAAAAAAACAATACAAAATAAGCTGAACCAAGCCTCGTTTCGGTCATTTTTCCCAAATAATAGAGGGAATACATATTGATCAGCAAATGGAAAATGCCAAAATGCACAAAGTTATTGCTCAGCAAACGCCAATATTCCCCATCAAGCGTGTAGGGGGCAAAATTACTACCCCAAGCCAAGGAGCGGATGACATCTTTGCCGTCTTCAAACAAGATACCGTTGACCGCCATGAAGGAGGCCATCAGTAAGCAAGCTAATATTAATAAAAAGGTAAGGGGTGTTTTCTTGAGCGAGGAAAAATTCATAGTCTATTTATGGCTGTGCCGGAACATGCACCGCCTCTATTATCTTTTTGGTAAACTGGTTGAAATCAAAATTACCCGATTGGGTAAGCCCAAGGCGGACTATGACCAATTTTTCCGAAGGAATAATCATAACGCGCTGTCCTTCAAAACCATTGGCACTAAAGCAATCGCTGGGTACATCGGGCATGTTACGGTTTTCGGGATTGTCTTTTGCTCCGGCATTCAGCCACCATTGCGCGCCATATTCCCCTTGCGGAGCGGGCGGAGTGGGTGTAACAGAATAACTCACCCAATCGGCAGGCACTATCTGCTCACCTTGCCATTGTCCTTTTTGGTAAAAAAGTAAGCCAAAACGCGCCCAATCACGAGGCGTAGCAAAGGTGTACGATGAACCTACAAAAGTGCCGGAGGCATCGGGTTCCATTACAGCTGAGTGCATCCCGATTTTATAAAACAATTGCTCATACGGAAAAGCATGATACACCTCCTCTCCTAGCGTTTGGCGGACAATTCGGGAAATGATATTAGTTGTACCACTGGAATAGTAAAATTCGGTATCAGGAGCTTTCCCTTGAGGCGATTTGGCCGCAAAAGCACCCATATCGGCCGATTTAAAAAGCATGTGGGTAGCATCGGCCGGCCCCCCATAGTTTTCTTCCCAAGCCAAACCGCTGGAGGCTCTTAGGAGCTGGTCTAAGGTGATGTTTTTACGTTCATCTGCTTGCCATTCGGCCACGGGTGCCAGATTCTTCACCTCTAATCGTCCTTGACTTTGTAAAATACCCACCAAGGTACTGGTAATACTTTTCGTCATCGACCAGCCAATTTGCGGAGTATTGACATCAAAACCTTGAGCATATTGCTCATATACTAATTGTCCATCGTAAAGCACCACCACCGCACGGGTATTTTGGGGAGCTTCCGGATTAGATTCTTCAAAAGCGGTTTGCACGACAGCTTGTAAAGCAGGTAGTGAAAACGGAACGGAAAGCGAATCGGGCAATTGATTGCCCATAGGCCAAGGCAAAGTATCTTGATTTACCCTTGGTTTTGCGGCCAAGCGAAAGGCTTGCTGACGAACCTCTTCTTCACTCAATTCAGAAAGCAAAGTACATCCTAGACCTTTTCGGAAAATGGCTTTTTTGGATGCAATTCCTGCAACAGTGCCCGTTACTGAGCTATCAGCATAGGAGACCGTAAATTTTCCGAGATTGAGTGGCGACTTTGCCAATTCTTGGGCCAATACACTTTCAGGGCTTCTTCCTGCCACAAACACACACGAGCACATATTTTTAGCCCCATATCCGCTAATGATTGGCAAAGCCTGCCAAAGGTATCGACCTCCCCAGAGCAAAGCCAGAAGAAGTGCCACACCAAAAATCTTTTTGATAACTTTCACGATAGTAGGTTTTAGACGCTGTAAATTAGAGATTATTCGGCTTCCCACCAATGCATCCTAATAAAATGAAACGATTAACAAATGCACAAATTCATGAATATCAATCAATTCCAAGCCCAATAAAAAATATCTGCTTCTTTTTTTAATTCTTTATAGGGGTAAAAAAGGTGTGGGTTGTCTTAACCAATATGCCTTGAAACCGTAGAAATTTAGCTACATGCAAATAGCCGAACAAGAAAGGGATACAAGGCAATTGGAACACGACCTGATTACTGGTGACGTAAATGCCTTTGAGATGATTTTTAAATCGTACTACCCTATTTTATGTAATTACGCCTACACCTATCTGAAAGATAAAGAAGAGGCCGAAGAGATTGTGCAAAACGTCTTTCTCACCGTGTGGGAAAAACGAAGCCAGATTTCCATTCAGTCTTCCTTAAAGTCCTACCTCTACCAAACGGTGCGCAATACCTGCCTCAATGTAATCAAACATGAGAAAGTAAAACGCAAGCACCAAGAAGAAACCCTCGCTATCAAAGAGCGGGCCTACGAAGCCGTAAGCGACCGCGTGATTGGCAAAGAGCTAGAGGAGAAAATTGCGCTCGCGATACAATCCCTGCCGGAACAATGCCGCATTGTGTTCACCATGAGCCGCTTTGAGGAGCTTAAATATGCCGAAATCGCCTCTGAACTTAATATTTCTGTAAAAACGGTAGAAAACCAAATAGGCAAGGCCCTTAAGATTATGCGCGAGCAGCTCAAGGAATACCTACCCTTGGTATTGATCTTCTTTCAGTTTTTAATGCTTTGATTATGAAGGAAACCCCTGAATATATAGACGCCCTATTGGGCAAATACTTGGCGGGCGAAAGTTCTCCGGAGGAAAATGCGCAAGTTCAGGCTTGGCTCGAAGAATCGGAAGCAAACGCCAAGTACCTAGAGGATTTCCGCGTACTCTTTGCCGAATCGGCACAAGTAAAACATTTACCTGTTTTTGATGCCGACAGGGCTTGGCACCGAATGAGCCAAAAGATAAGAAACGAGGCGCGTGTAATTCCGCTTTGGGGAAACCCTTGGTTTCGCTATGCCTCCATAGCTGCTTCTTTGGTACTGCTGATTACCTTAGCCTATGTGCTGCAAAAGGGAAATTCCTCCACACTAGTGGAAACCTACCAAGTGAGCGCGCAGGAAAAGGTGCGTACCGATACCCTGCCCGATGGAAGCTTTGCGGTAGCCAACAAACACACACAAATCGCCTATTCTTATAATCCTAAGGAGAAAGTTCGTGTGGTCAATTTGAAAGGTGAAGCCTTCTTTGAGGTGGCAGATAATAAGGAACAAACCTTTCGCATTGCAGCCGAGGACTTGCTGATTGAGGATATAGGAACGGCATTTAATGTAAAAGCCTATCCGGAGCAGCCTTTTGTGGAAGTGTACGTAGAATCGGGCGAGGTGCGTCTTTATACCACTGAAAAAGAAGGAATTCACTTATTAGCAGGAGAAACCGGGCGCTACTACAAAGCCGAATCGCGCTTTGAAAAGCTTGATGAAAGCCCCGAAAATGTGCTAGCCTATAAAACTGGCACCTTCAACTTCTCCAATACTGAGCTCTGGTTTATAGTGGAAACCATAAACGAAACCTACAGCCCTAAACTCGCCTTGGCCAATGATAGCATTGCCAATTGCAAGATGACCGTTCAGTTTCACAACCAAGACATACAAAGCATTGCCGAAATTATAGCAGCTACTTTCTCATTTACGCTAACAACAACAGAACATGAAATCATATTGGACGGAAAGAGCTGTGCGCAATAAACACAGACTCTTAAGCATTTTCTTTAGCTTTTGCCTCATGGGGCTAGGCTACCCCGTATCAGCTCAAAGCATTTCTACGCCTCCTTTGGAGCGGGAGCTGAGCATCTCTTTTGAGAATATCAGTTTAGAAAACGCCCTCAACCGACTAGCCAAAGAAGGACAATTTTCCTTTGCCTACAATGCCGAATTGCTCAATATCCGCCAAAAGGTGAACTACCGCGGCAATCAGCAATCGGTACGTCAGATTTTAATTGCGCTCTTGGGTACTGAAATCCAACTAAAAGAAAAGGGCAACCACATTATTCTTACTAAGGCTCCGGAAAAGCCTGCGCAATCAGCCACCAACAGCCCCGAAGAACCCTACCTTTTGGTAAGCGGCTATGTGCTTAATGGCCAAACAGGTAAAAAAATCGCGCAAGCCAGTATTTACCACAAACAAAAAAACATAGTGGCCCAAAGCAATGAGTACGGATTTTTTACGGTGAAAATTCCCAAGCCCGATTCCGCTACGGTACTGGTTATCAGTAAAAAAGACTTTGCCGATACCACAGCCATAGCCTATGTAGGCCCTACACCTTTTCTCTCTGTCTATCTGAATCCAATTCCCGTTGTAGAAGCCTCAGAGGCACCTAGCGATAGCGTTTTACTTGCCTCTGCTGAGCCGGAATATTATCCTGTATTTGCCGACCGTCTGCGCAATAATCCTACAACGGAAGACAGCACCAGTAATTTCATTGCTGAACAGTGGATTCAAAACGAAGAAGCCAAGACCCACGTGGAGAACATTGAAGAAACGCTGGAAAGCGACATTGCCTTCTCTGTATTTCCTTTTGCCGGAACCAATGGCCTGCTGAGTGGTAATACGCGCAACAATGTATCTGTCAATCTACTGGGAGGCTACTCCAAGGGAACCAATATTATGGAATTGGCCGGACTGTTTAATATCGACAATGGCGATGTTTCGGGTATTCAAATGGCCGGACTTTTCAATATCAACAGCGGAAAGATGACAGGTCTGCAAGCGGCCGGACTCATTAATGTCAATGGTAATTCAGTAATTGCCCTGCAATCGGCCGGATTGATGAATATCAACGCCCGTGATGCTCATGCCTGGCAAATGGCCGGATTGCTCAACATCAATGGAGGCAAAGGCTCGGGCGCACAAATGGCCGGATTGGGTAATATCCAAGCAGGCGATTATAAAGGTTCGCAATTTGCCGGGCTGTTTAATATCTCCGAAGGCCGCATGCAGGGTGCCCAGTTTGCCGGATTCCTCAATCGCGCCCATTACCTAAAGGGCACACAAATGGGCTTTATCAATGTGGCCGATAGTGTGAAAGGCGTAAGTTTTGGCTTTCTAAGCTTTGTAAAACATGGCTATCATCAAATAGAAGTGTCTGCCGATGAAATCTTCTATACCAATTTGGCTTTCCGTACCGGAGTAAATGCTTTTTATAATATTTTCAGCATCGGTGCCAAACCACAGACCTTGGAAACCATCCCGGTATGGACTGTAGGCTATGGAATAGGAACTGCACCACGCCTTACCCGCTGGCTCTACCTCAACTTTGACATCACGGCCAACCACCTAAGCCAAGGCGATTTCCTTACGGCTGTGAGCTTGCTCAACAAAGGATATTTGGGTCTGGAACTGCGTATGGGCAAAAAGCTCGGCCTTGCCGCTGGCTTTACCTACAACGTGTATTTGCAAGACTATAGTCGAGAGGTACTTCCACTGGAATTTGTAAAAGAATATCAACCGCGCATTATTGATAGCCATTCTTACAACCCTTTGCAAGTCACCCGCTGGTGGGGTGCTAAAGTGGCCGTACGGTTTTTATAATAGTAAAAAATAACCAGAATAATCCTCTGGTTATTTTTTTTACAATAATTAGATTTTTTATCACTTTACATAGGGGCAAACGTATTGTATGTTGTCATAGATGCAAAATTGAAAACAGCATCTTATGAAAAACTTACTCTTGTTATTTTGCCTTTTATTATCCCCCTATTTCTCACACGCTCAGAAACTTACCCAAACACTTCGCGGCACCGTGGTCGATAAAGTCACCCAAATGCCCCTCCCCGGAGCCACTGTGCTTATTCTCAACGAAGAACCACTAATTGGTACAACTACCTCACTCGATGGGGAATTTCGCCTTAGCCAAGTACCCATAGGAAGCAAAACCCTAAAAGTGAGCTACATTGGCTATAAAGATGCATTTTTACCCAATATGGTAGTAAACTCAGGCAAGGAGCTTGTGCTTGTAATTAATCTAGAAGAAGATATCACGGCTATTGAGGAAGTAGTAGTAACTGCCGAAGTGGAAAAAAGCCGTGCGCTCAATGAAATGGCTCCCGTAAGCGCCCGCACCTTTTCGGTAGAGGAAACCCGCAAATATGCCGCGGCTATTAATGACCCAGCCCGCATGGTTACCGCCTTTGCCGGAGTAGTTTCCACAGGCGATGGAGCCAACGGAATCTCCATTCGAGGCAATGCCCCACGTGGACTGCTTTGGCGTATGGAAGGAGTAGATATCCCCAATCCCAACCACTTTGCCAATCTGGGAAGTGCCGGAGGTGGTATTTCCATTTTGAGCGCTCAGCTTCTTAGCAATTCGGATTTTATGACGGGAGCCTTTCCTGCTGAATATGGCAATGCCTTGTCGGGTGTATTTGATTTGAAACTCAGAAAAGGCAATAACGAAACCCACGAATACACCTTTCAGGCAGGCTTTTTAGGTATAGATGGAGCTGTAGAAGGCCCTTTCAGAAAAGGATACGGAGGTTCCTACCTTATCAACTACCGCTATTCCACCCTTAGTATGCTGAGCCAATTAGGTCTTATCGACTTAGGTGATTTCAATACGACCTTTCAAGATCTATCCTATCACCTAACCTTTCCTACCAAAAAAGCCGGACAAATCAGTGTATTTGGTTTTAGCGGTCTTAGTAGCGAAATAGGCGAAGCCGATCGTGATACCACCCTTTGGGAGTTTGACTACCAGCGCTATGATTCCCGCTTCTATGCCAATACGCACCTCTCTGGATTGAAGCATTCCATAGTACTCAATAGCAAAAATTATTTGCAGAGCGCCTTGGTATTCTCCCAGCTTCAAAATGGCTATATTGCGGACTCCCTAAGTACTACCTTTCAGCCATATCGCCAGTTCAATGAGCGTTTTATTGACCAAAGTGTACTACTCAGCTCAGTCCTTAATACCAAAATATCTCCCCGTCTTCATGGCCGTTCGGGCATATACCTGAAACGGATTGGTTACGATTTCTTACAACGCTACCCCAGCCCCGAAACCAATGAAATGCAAACCTATATCCAGTCTGAAGGTACTATGTACACCGTACAACTATTTTCCCAATGGAATTATGCCTTCTCCGAAACTTGGCAAGCCAATGTAGGCATGCATTATATACGCCTCACGCTCAATGGCACTCAGTCGATTGAACCCCGCGCCTCAATTAAGCATGCCATCAATACCAAGCAAAGCATTAGCCTAGGCTATGGTTTACATGGCCAAACGCAAAACGCGGGCATCTACTTTACCGAGCAAACCGAAAGTGATGGCTCTAAAACCCTAATTAATAAATCCTTGGGAATGAGCAAGGCCCACCATTGGGTACTTTCCTATGACCACTCATTGAGCCCATATCTTCGCCTCAAAACAGAAGCTTACTACCAGTACCTCTACAGTTTACCAGTGAGCCCCGATGTAAGCAATCCTCTTGCCAGCATCAATTTTGAAGAAGGCCTTATCACCGAAAAACTAGTAAACAAAGGCCGCGGCAGAAACTACGGCCTTGAACTTACCCTGGAACAGTTCACCTACAACAATACCTATTTTCTTTTGTCAGGTTCTTTATTCAATTCTGAGTACCAAGCCTTGGACAAAGTCTGGAGAAATACCCGATACAATAGCCAATACGCCTTTAGTTTCACAGGAGGAAAAGAGTTTTTCAGTACCAAAAAAGAAAAAAACATCACCTATGGCATCAACATGAAAGTGCTGTATACAGGAGGCTTCCGCTATACCCCCATCGATATCGAGGCAAGTCGTGAACAACAACAAATAGAATATATCACTGAGCAAACCTTTAGTCTTCAGAATAAAGACTACTTCCGTACCGACCTTAGGCTGAGCATGAAAATTAATAAAAAAAGAACCACCAGTACCCTAGCATTGGACATTCAAAACCTTACCAACCGAAAAAATATACAAGGCACATATTTTGATTTAGAATCCGAGGAAATGGTAGAATCCTATCAGCTTCCATTGATTCCCATACTAAGTTACCGTATAGAATTCTAAAAAATCCGGTGGGGAGAGTCACTTCTCACCGGATTTACTTTTATTTGAAGATGAATCCAGTTGAAATATCTCTAGTGCAGCCGAATCAACTGCCCGAACTTTGCCAATTGGTGAAGGAGGTATTCCATACACACATCGCGTCACTCTTAAGTAAGAAAGGCATTCAGTCTTTTGAGGCACTCTTCACACCCAAACAGTTACTAGAAAAACAAAAGCAAGGCCATATGCTATGGAAATTGCACCATGGACCGCAGCTCTTGGGCCTTATCGGCCTCGATAAAGCCCACATACGCTACTTATTTATCAAAAGCGACCATCATAGCCAAGGAGCGGGCAAACAGGCATTAGCTTTCGTTTTTCGTTATTTGACTGCCCAAGAGGTAAAAGAGGTAACCGTGTTTTCTAGTCCCAATTCAGTTGGTTTTTATAAAAAACAGGGGTTCGTACCCATAGGCCCAGAGGAGGAAAAAAACGGAATCCGCTTTACCCCAATGGCAAAACCTCTAGCCTCTGCCCTCTAGTATTCTAACATCAAGGCAAAAAAATAGCCCCTCCTTTCGAAGGGGCCTTGGGTCCAAATACGGTTTTTTAACCACTTATTAACCAATCTACACCCAATATCTAAGCAAAGTTTTGGAGCAATGACACTTCCTCGTCCACTACCTGGCCTTGGAAAATGGCGCTCATTAATGATTGCTTACGGAAGAAGGCGTCAGGGGTTTCATTCGAAAACTCCTTAAATTCCTTTATAAAGTGCGACTGGTCAAAATAACCGCATTCAAACACGATATCTTGCCATTGCAGGCTATTGTTAATCCGCAATAAATCAAACACATAGTTGATGCGCACCGTGCGGGCAAAAAACTTAGGCGATACACCCACATGCTGCAAAAAAAGGCGCTGCATCTGGCGTTCCGACACGCAAGCATCATCGGCTAGGCTCTTCATAGAAATATCGCCCAAATGCTGACGAATGCGGTCTACGGCAAATCGTACGGTATCGCTCGTTTTATACTTTCCCTTGCCCAAGCGGAAAGCCAAAAAGCTTTCAATAATTCGGATGCGATCTTGCGTATCTCGTGCATTTTGCATGCGTTCAGTAAGCTCGTTGCCAGAAGCCCCAAAGAGCGTATCTATTGCCAAAGTATGGTTAGTTACCTGTATGGCCGGAATCCCCAGCACGGCATAGGTAGTATGTGGCTTTAATTTTACGCCAAAAATCTTACGGCCTAGGCTCGACTTCACCAATAGCGGTCGGTTGATTTTTGAGGCGAACAATCCATTCGGATGCAGCACAAACTCTTTCTGATGATCATGTTTGCCATAAGTAGGCTGCCCATAGTGAAAAACCATCCCGTATTTTACGGTGGGCAATATCTTGTCGATAAATTCTTGCTGACCCATCACAGTATCTTCCAATACCCAATACGAGTCAACATAATCTGCAAGCCAAGGAGAGGGTGCGTACTGTGTAAAGTACGGTGTCGTGTTTTGCATAAGGGGTGTTACTTTTTGAGTTTTTGACCTTTGACCCAGAAATAGTACCCTATTATTTTGACCTAGCACTATTCCGATTTTCTGTTGCAAATTAACGACATCCCCTACTAAAAGATACGGCCTAAAACGCCATACAAGGGCTTTTAGGCGTCAATTCCTGTTTTCAGGTCGCGAATTCCTAGCTTAAATCTCCTATTTCCTAAACAACTTTCTTGGGCAGCGGCCGGGCTTTCACCACTCGCCTGCCCCCCACCACCCATTTCGGGCCTGTCTGACGACAGTCAGGCTCATACAATGGCCTGCCAGACGGCAGTCTGGCTCAATCCCTGCTGCAAACCGCACACAAAAAAAGGCATGCCGCTAAGCACACCTTTTTCCCCTCTGGTTTCTTCGTATTATTTCACCGTCTCCACCATAATCGAATGATTCGTGTAGATACATATATCAGCCGCTATGCCCAAACTCTCGCGTACCATCTCCTCGGCACTCAGGTGCGGAGCATGCTTTTTCAAAGCCGTAGCTGCCGATTGCGCATACATGCTTCCCGAGCCAATAGTAGCAATACCATTATCCGGCTCCAGCACATCACCCGTTCCCGAAAGAATCAGAATTTCCTGTGCATCGGCCACTATCATCATCGATTCCAGCTTGCGCAAATAGCGGTCGGTGCGCCAATCTTTCGCCAGCTCTATGGCCGCGCGCTTCATGTTGCCCCCGTAGGCATTTAGTTTTTCCTCAAAGCGCTCCAAAAGCGTAAATGCATCGGCTGTTGACCCCGCAAAACCTGTCATGATTTTACCATCCATCAGCTTGCGTAGTTTCTTCACTTGAGTTTTCACCACGGTATTGCCCATGGTAGCCTGCCCATCGGCCCCTATAGCCACTTGGCCATTATGTTTTACCGCTATTACGGTAGTAGATCTAATTTTTGTCATACTCTTTTAGAAAGTCCCCATGGCATCATTACCATCCTGGTCAATAAACCCGAGTGAAAAATTGGTTTGATGAGAATCGGAAGGGTCGCAATTATTTTGAACCAACACGGCCATTATATAGTCCTTGTAAAACACAAGTTTTCCAATCATGGTATTATCCATCTTATAAGGAATTATCTGCCAAATTATTTCTCCATCAAGAGAATACTTGGTTATTCTTTCATGTCCCATACCAGACTCTACAGCAAACATGTTATCACCGTACAAATAAAACATTCCACTTCTCCCCTGAAGTTGTATCCTTTTTGTGGAACTATTTTTTTCATCAACTATTTCAATTATGTTTTCGTCATAATAATCATCCTTCTTTAAAACACCTAGATATTTTTGTTCTGGATAATAGGTAATCGAAGAGTATACCCCGGAAAGATATTTGGTTTCAACCCAGTTAAGGTCTTGATCAAAATAATACAAATTTTGATAACCATCATGGCCTACATAACCTTCATCCGTTTGGTAAAGAGTAGCTAATTTTTCAACAGGTAATCCTTTTAAGATTGTCGAATGGTTATTGTACGCAGTATCAGGAAAGTCAACAATCAATACACGAGGAGAATTATATTGGGTTTGATAATTACCCCAAAAATATTCTTTACCCTTAAATAAAATTCTTCCCCTAATTGCAGTAAACTCATCTTCTGCCTTTTTAACAAAGTTTCCATTTTTATCAAAAAACGATAGTTGCGAATTGGTATAGTCAGGCAAATAAAAAGAAACACAATATACAAACCCATTCTCAAGTTGAGTCAATTGTTCGCTACTGTTCAGTGTTCCACCCGAAAGATTAATCCAACCATTAAATCTTTCCTCAATTTTAAAAGAAGAAACACTATGAATACCCACTAAGTTACCCGAATCCTGTTTATAACCGATTAAATTAGCCATTAAAAGTTCATCATTATAAATTAATACAGGCAAATTCTCAAAACCGCCATAATAGCAAAAATCGGGAAATGGGCGATAAGAATTATACCCTTTGAACTGAAGAGTATGCCAATCACTTTCATACTCATCTTTAATAGAAGCATCTTTATTAAATTGCTTTGCCTTCACTCTTATCTCATAGGTAATCCGTTTATCAAGTACTAATTCTAGCGTATCCTCAGTACTATTAGTTATAGTTTGCCCCTTTGACTCATAAACTTCCCATACAATGCTGTCGTAATTTTGTTCACAAAGAGAAAAAGTGGCAATATCTCCTAAATCAAATATCTCACTGACACCATTAATACATCTTGAAATTGGCAATCGCTCTAATTCAACTACTTCTTTTTCTTTACAAGAAAATGTGCTAATAGCAGTTAGTGCAAAAATTAGCGGGTAAATAAATGTTAGTCTTTCATTTAATCTGGCATTCATATTTCTTATTTGAGAATAGTATATAAAAAAAACAGTTTGAGCTCCCTCAAACTGTCCGTTCTTTGATTCAAATCAAAATCCTTACCGGATCTTCCAAATAGTCCTTCAAAGTTTTCAAGAAGGCCGAACCTACGGCACCATCTACCACACGGTGATCGCACGAAAGAGTTACCTTCATCACATTGGTGGCATAAAACTGTCCGTTTTTCACTGCTACGGTTTCTTTGATACCGCCCACGGCCAATATACAGGCATCAGGTGGGTTTACGATAGCCGTAAACTCTTCAATACCAAACATCCCCAAGTTGGAGATGGTGAAGGTATTTCCTTCCCAGTCTTTGGGTTGCAATTGCTTGTTTTTGGCTTTAGCACCTAGTTCTTTTACTTCTGTAGCTATATGGCTCAGCGATTTACTATCGGCAAAACGAACCACAGGCACCAAAAGGCCTTCTTCTACGGCAACAGCCACCCCAATATGGATGTGATGATTGTAGCGGATTTTATCGCCTAGCCAGCTGGTGTTTACCTTAGGATGCTGGCGCAAAGCGGCCGCAGTCGCCTTGATCACCATATCGTTGAAAGAAATTTTCACCGGGGCAATCTCATTCATGCTGGTACGAGCCGCCATGGCTTTATCCATGTTGATTTCCATGGTGAGGTAGAAGTGCGGAGCGGTAAACTTGCTCTCCGCCAAACGCTTGGCAATAGTCTTGCGCATTTGCGAAACAGCTACCTCTTCGTAGCCTTCTTGTCCCACTACCGATGGCAAAGCTACAACAGGTGCAGCACCCGAGGCTTTAGCCGGAGCCGCACTTGGCGTATATTCTTCAATATCTTTTTTGGTGATGCGGCCACCGTCACCGCTTCCTTTCACCAGCTTAATATCGATTCCTTTTTCGCTGGCCATTTTACGGGCCAAAGGCGAAATTTTAATTCTGTCGTCAGTCGAAGAAGCAGCGGCTTGTGCCGGAGCACTTTGTGGAGCAGCTGCTTTTTCAGCCGGAGCTTCCGCGGGAGCCGCTTGACTTGGCTGAGCCCCTGATTTGTGCGCCTTTAATAAGGTTTCATAATCCGCTCCTTTCTGACCAATGACGGCAATCACGCCATCCACAGGCACAGAGTTTCCAGCTTCTACACCTATGTAAAGCAAAGTACCGTCTTCATACGATTCCAGCTCCATAGTGGCTTTATCAGTTTCCACTTCGGCCAATACATCACCAGCCTTCACCGTATCGCCTACTTTCTTCAACCACGAAGCCAAAACCCCTTCGGTCATGGTATCGCTCATCTTTGGCATGGTGATTACACTAGCCTTGATGTTGGACGTATCAATTTTGGCTGCCGGAGCGGCACTTGTTGGCGCACTGCTAGCGCTAGTCTCTGCCTTAGGAGCAGAAGATCCTTCGCCTTTTCCACCTTTTTTAATATCTGCCAATAGGGCATCTATATTCTCCCCTTTCTTTCCAATAATGGCAATCACGCCATCTACCGGTACAGAGGCTTTTTCTTCCACTCCTATATATAATAAGGTACCGTCTTGGTAGCTTTCCAATTCCATGGTGGCTTTATCGGTTTCCACCTCGGCCAATACGTCACCCGCTTTTACGGTATCTCCCACTTTCTTGATCCATGCGGCAATCACGCCTTCTTCCATGGTATCGCTCATCTTGGGCATTTTTAAAACTTCTGCCATACAATAGTCCTTTTTTAGGTGCTCAAAAATAGTCTTAAATATCGCTTTTATCAAACCATAAAAATCAAAATTACGCAGGAAAAAGCACATTCAAAGCCTAGCGTACTCATAAAGAGCAGGAAAACCCGTTATGCATACGATTGAAAACCTATCCCTGCTCCAAAGCAAATCCTCCTAATTTTTCATACTACCTGATATTGATTATCTTTGAGACAATTCTTGAAACTATGCCTGAAAGATATTCCATCTGCGTGAGTGCCGAACAATTAAAAGAGCGTTTTTCCCTCAAACTCACCGATAACTATCAAGCGAAATACAATGCCGCCCCCACGCTACTGCTGCCTATCATTACTGATAGCGGGCGCGATGGACTCTCTTTCTTCTACTGGGGTGCCTCGCCTGCACTGGCCAAAAACAAGGCCCTTAGCCCGAAAATATATACCAGTTCGGCACAGGCTTTTTTAGAGAAATCGGTATTCAAGAAAATCCTAAAACCGCATCGCTGCCTTATTCCTTTAGATGGATTCTATGGTTGGAAAGCTTTAGGTAAGAAAACACAAGTCCCCTATCGCTTTGTGCCCGATTCTCAAGAAATACTGGCCGCTGCCGGAGTGTGGGAAGAATTTGAAACCATGGACGGGCAATCTATCCATACCTTTTCTATGCTAGTGCACAAAGCTGGGCCCGAGCTACAGGGAATCGTGGAGAATATACCCGTTTTTGTGCCAAAGGGTCAAGAAAATCAATGGCTCAACCTTGAAGCCAGCCCCGATTCACTGGAGCAGATTTTGCGTACACCCTATGTGCCTGCAATGAGTTTCTTTACGGTTTCACCCAAACTCAGCGATATTCATTACAATTCCCCCATATTGCTACAAACTACCCCTCCGGCCGACCAATTCGGGAATTTCACCTTGTTTGGGTAAACCTTACGCGCTGGTGTAATTTTATGTATTCGGCCTAGCCATATGATAGAATTTACTTAATTTCAAACCCCAAGGCTACACGCCCCAAAATTTGGGCATATGCGGGACTAAAAACAAACGAACATTAGTATGAAAACATCGGTCATTAAAGGAATTGGGCACTATGTACCCGAACGCATTGTAACTAATGCCGAACTCGAAAAATATATGAACACCACCAATGAGTGGATTGTAGAACGAACAGGTATTAACGAAAGACGTTTTTTTAATCCGGAGGTGGATACCGTGGCCAATATGTCGGCTAAGGCTTCGCGTATGGCCATTGAGCGTGCAGGGCTTTCCGTTCAGGATATCGATTTTATCGTATTCGCCACCATCACCCCCGATTACTTCTTCCCTGGTTCGGGAGTGCTATTGCAACGCGAACTGGGCTTGGAAAATATCGGTGCACTTGACTTGCGCAATGCCTGTTCGGGCTTTATTTATGGACTTTCGGTAGCCGATCAGTTTATCAAAACCGGAATGTATAAAACGGTATTGGTAGTGGGAGCGGAAATTCAATCGTCTACCCTAGAGCTAAACGACCGTGGTAGAAACGTATCAGTGATTTTTGGTGATGGTGCCGGAGCGGTGGTTTTGCAAGCCTCTGAAGAAAAAGGCAAAGGCATATTAAGTACCCATTTGCATTCGGATGGCCGCTTTGCGGAAGAATTGTACGTGAAAGACCCCGGAAGTAGCCGTAAACCGGAGGAGCGCCTTACTACCGAAATCATCGAAGGGCCGAGCATTCGTGCGCATATGAATGGCAATATGGTATTTAAACATGCCGTACAGCGTTTTCAGGAAGTAATTCACGAAGCTTTGGAGGCCAATAAGATGACCAAAGAACAAATCGATTTATTAGTTCCTCACCAAGCCAACCTACGTATCAGCAAGTATTTGCAGGAGCAGCTACACTTAAGTGATGACCGCGTATACAATAATATCATGCGCTATGGAAATACCACGGCAGCTTCTATTCCTATTGCTATGAGTGAGGCATGGGCTGAAGGAAAGATGAGCGAAGGCAAAGTAGTGTGTTTGGCTGCTTTTGGTAGTGGCTTTACCTGGGCTTCTGCATTAATTAAAATGTAATGTTTGCGCATTCGGTAAATTTCGGGTAAATTTTGAGCAAGATATGGCCTCTTTGGAGGCCATTTTAACGAAAAGCACATGAAAACTCAGCAGTATAATCCTAGTCCGTTAGAAGTACAGTTTGCCGAAGCCTTAGAGAACCTTCGCAGCCAGATAGAACCTCACCTTGGCGGAAACAAGATTGTGGAAATTGTGAATAAGCTGCAAGCAGATAACCCCATTATGGTATTTCACTTGCAAGATGCCGATGGCGACCCCCACGAAATGGTGATTAAACTGATTCAACGTCCTGATAAGTTTGACTGAAAACCCACTCAATCAGGAGGAACTGCAGAACCTCTCCGACAGCAACTTTTGGCTCCATTTCCGAAATGCTTCAAAAAAAATAGATGAGCTTTTGGAGGAAACTCAAACACAGTTCTGGAAAATTAATCAGGGGCTTTCTCCAATCTTACCCTCAGCTGCCTATCGGGGTAAAATATCGCGCGGCAACAACCACGAAGGGTTCCCCTACCTCGTTTTGGATTGCCCAAATCATTATACCACTAAAGACACCTTTGCGTTTCGGGTGATGGTATGGTGGGGAAAGCACATCACCATAGGCTTACACCTTGAGGGCCATTCCTTTCATAAACTCAAAGATTCTGTTCTGCTTGCTTCCCTGGCTAAAGACTATTGGCAAAACGCCAGCAATAACCCTTGGACACATCAAAAAGAGGGGTACAAAAAAGCCGACTGGGAGCCGGCTTCTGATTTTAGTTTCTTACGATTGGTGCAATTTTACGATTTGAGTGAAATCAATCAACTCACTGATCTATCAATAAATCTTTACCAAGACTTATTTATTCCTCTCCACGAATCACTTAAGGCTGATAGGTAATTTCTACCGGAAAGCGGGAATTTACCCCTCCCAGCTTATCAAAAGCGGCCTTAGAAATTTTGATTACCACCTTATCATTCACGCCTGTATCGGGAATTTTCCCTACGATACGCACAAATACACTCATATCGTTCAGGTCGTTGCGCACATGCATAATAGTGCCTATGGGAGCCGTACGGTGAAGAGCCCTGTACTTATTGCTATCTCCTGAACCTTCTATTAGCTCTGCTATGCCGGTTTCTACCACTTTTTTGAAGGAAGAAGAACTACTCACCACCTCTTGTGTGCTAGGAGCATTGCTCTCCGCATCGCTATCCACCGGATTGGTATCTATCACTTTTGCAGTTTCTTTCTTGGGTGTAATTACCGGAGTAGTTTCCATGGGAGTATCTACAATCTTCTCTACTACCACTACGGATTTATCTTCCTTAATAGGCTTCTCTACCGGAGTACTGGTAGTTTGGGTTACCGCTGATTTTGCTTTTTGCCCTACAATTAATTTTTGACCTACACTGATTTCGTTAGACGTAAGGGCGTTCCAAGCTTTAATCTGATCTACCGTGGTATTATACATGCGGCTGATGGAAAACAAAGTCTGGGAGATATCCACCGTATGAATTACTTGGTCGGAGGCACTGCTAGCCTGAGTTTGGACAGCTGTGCTGGTAGTTTCTTTTACTTGACTTACTGCTTTAGCCGGACGAATAATCAGTTCCTGACCAATAGACAACTCATTGGAGCTTAGGTTATTCCATTGCTTAATATCATCTACACTTACCTGATACTTGCGCGAAAGAGAGTAGAGTGTTTCTGAAGGAGCAACCGTATGCTTAATGGTGGCTCCCGTTTGGCTTGCAGGCTTATTTTCCGCCACAGGTTTACCATAAGGCACCTTTAATCTATAGCCAATAGAAAGTCCTTTGTCGGTTCCCGGATTGGCCGCCACGATATCAGCCACGGTAGTGCCGTAACGCTTAGCAATGGAAAACAAAGTTTCTTTGGCTTCCACCTCATGGAGCACAAACCACTTGGCCCCTACCTTTTCCATCCCCACTGAATCGCGGGGCATATCGGAAGCAAACTGAGGCAATGAGTAAACTAAAAATAAGGCGGTAATAACTAAAAATCGAACGTTCCTCATGTATCTATACTAAGCTAAGGCTTATTAAATGTGTTTTATCTTTTATAAAAAGTATTCGCTTGTCCCAAACAAAAAATGTACCATCGGCTACTTGACCATTGGTTGATTTATCAATTGGCTGGTGGTACACCACCTCGCCATCCGAATCCACTACCAATATATTATTGACTAGCTCGGGTTTCTTCATGCAATAATACGAAATAATTATGCATCCTTCTCTTTCTATGTATTCACATTGCTTTACGGCCAGTTCGCCAACCATACGCTCAATCAATATTTGCAAGGAATCGAAATACTCATCCTTGTAATGATAGCGCGAAGGATAAAACAGGCGCTGAGGCTCTGTATCGAGGGCAAAACTTGCCGGCTTGCCCGTTTCCCAAGCCAAAAGGCTTAACTCCTCCTTATCATTTGCAAAGCTTTTCACCATCAAGCCATTAAAAAATGGATTGACAATATGCGAACGACTTTTTGTCCAAAGCCGTGTATCCGCCTTCATTTCTTGCACATATACCTCCGTGTCGGAAGGGTCTTGCGGAGCATTCAAATGCTGAAAAGCCAGCATTTGCTCTTTGGCGCCCTTTATCGAACTCCACCACGGAAATGACTGATACTTCCAGCTGTTGTCCTTTTCCGTATACTGGGCAATGCGCATTTCTTGGCGGGTTTTATCCCGCAACTCCAAATACAGAAAGCGGCCTCGGATATCGGGCATCAACTTCCAGATGAACTCATCTTTTGCGCTAAATATTGTGATTTCTGCCAAACTTTCTGTCAAGATTACTAACTTCACAAAAGTACAGTAAAGCGTACAGAAAGGATACTTTTTTCCGATGAATCATACCCAAGCACCTATTCCGATTTCGAGAAATATGAAAAAATGCACCGTATTACTGCTTAGCCTTCTATCATTCAGCCTCACGCTGTGGGCTCAAGAAAAAAAGCAGGTTTTTGTGATGGAAATTAAATCGGAGATTGATGCCCGAACGACCCGCTATGTTGATTTGGCTCTGAAAGAAGCCAAAGACCAAAAAGCCGATTTCATTATTATAGAAATGGATACCTATGGCGGAGTACTGACCGATGCCAATGAAATCCGCACGCAAATCATGGACGTGCAGGTACCTATTTGGGTATTTATCAACAAAGATGCTGCCTCAGCTGGAGCACTAATTTCTATTGCCTGTGATAGTATTTACATGGCAGCCGGAGCCAACATAGGCGCGGCCACTGTGGTGACACAAGACGGGCAAGCGGCACCGGATAAGTATCAGTCGTATATGCGCTCTATTATGCGCTCTACCGCCCAAACCAATGGCCGCGACCCAAAAATTGCTGAAGGCATGGTGGATGAAGATATTGAAATTGAGGGCGTAAGCCCTAAAGGGGAAGTAATCACCTTCTCTACCGAAGAAGCAATTAAAAATGGATTCTGTGAGGCCGAGGTTAGCTCAATCGAGGCCATTTTAAAACGCAACAAAGTAGAAAACTATACTATCACCACTTTTGAACTCCCCTCATCAGAGAAAATCATTTCCTTCTTCATCAATCCCTTTATTAGTGGCATATTGATATTGATTATTATCGGAGGTATTTACTTTGAACTGCAAACACCCGGTGTAGGCTTTCCGCTAGCGGCTTCTGTCATTGCGCTTATTTTATATCTCACGCCTTATTACCTCAATGGATTGGCGGCCAACTGGGAAATCATTGTGCTGTGTATTGGTTTTATCTTGATTGCCGCGGAAGTGTTTGTCATCCCGGGTTTTGGGGTAGCAGGTGTCAGTGGTATTTCGCTGGTCGTACTTTCCTTGGTATTGATTATGATTAATAACGATGCCCTCGATTTCACCTTAGTACCTTTGGAAAACATTATGTATGCTATGGCGGCTACTTTTGGTGGAATTCTGGGCTTTATAGCCGTAGTGGTATTTGGTGGATATAAAATCAGTCAGTCGGTTGCTTTTCAGCGCTTTGCCCTGCCCGATACCATGAGTCACGAAGCGGGCTATACGGCCAATTTCAAAAATGTATCGTTGATAGGTAAAAAAGGGATTGCCCAAACTACACTTAGACCGAGCGGTAAGGTATTGATTGATGGAGAACAATATGATGCCTATTCACGAGGCGAATTTATTGAGGCTAATCAGGAGATAGTAGTGGTAGAAGAAAGTGCCAACTTCCTAAAAGTGAAATCCTTATAAGATGACAAAAATAATCGGCATTATTCCCGCGCGCTATGCCTCTACTCGCTTTCCCGGCAAGCCGCTGGTGAAACTGGGTCAGATGAGCATGATTGAGCGTGTGTACAGGCAAGCAGAGAAATGCAAATCGCTGCACCAAGTGCTGGTGGCTACCGATGACGAACGGATTGCGCAAGAAGTAGCCCGTTTTGGAGGTGCTTATTGCATGACTGACCCCAACCACATGAGCGGCACCGACCGCTGTCGCGAGGCGATGGAGCAAATGACGGAAGCTTTTGATTATGTGGTAAATATCCAAGGCGATGAACCGTTTATTGCACCCGAGCAAATTGAAGAACTTTGCGAATTGCTAGACGGAAATACCGAACTGGCCACCCAAGCCCGACAAATTCAGCAAGTTGATGATTTACATAATCCCAATGTGGTTAAATTAGTAAAAGGCAACCAAGGTAATGCTTTGTATTTCAGCCGACAGGCAATTCCCTACTATCGGGGGCTTGCACCGGAAGAGTGGCTGAGTAAACAAGCCTATTATCAGCATATTGGCCTCTATGCCTATCGTACAGACATTTTGCAACGCATTGCAGTGCTTCCTGCCTCTACTTTAGAAATTGCCGAGTCGCTGGAGCAATTGCGCTGGCTGGAGAACGGATTTGAAATCAAAGTGGGCATTACCCATTATGGAGCCACGGGCATAGATACTCCCGAAGACATAGAAAAAGTTAAACACTTATTTGAGTAAGATTGTAGAATACCATGAATTCATTCAAACGCGTATTAGTAGGTTTAGATTTTAGTCCCATGGATCAGGTGCTGATGCAGTTTATCCATGAACATGCCCACGACTTAGGAGTTGAAAAGGTGTATTATTTTCATTGTTCCAAATCCTTAGAACTACCTGAGGCAATCAAGAAAAGTTATCCCGAACTATTGGCTCCATTAGATGAGGTCATTAAAAAGAATATTGAAGAACTGGTAAAGGAACATCACAACGAAGCCATAGAGCATGAAACCGTGGTGATAGAAGGAACTCCGCTCACTGAATTGCTCAAATACCTGAAAATAAAAGAAACCGATCTTTTGATTATGGGTAAGAAAAACCTGGCGGATGGTTCGGGTAGTTTAGCCAAAAGCATTGCCCGCAAAGCCCCTAATTCGGTATTACTAGTTCCTGAAAATCAATACCGTACGATTGATACAATCCTATGCCCCATTGACTTCTCCCAACACGCTCAGCTGACCCTTCAAACCGCTCATGCCCTTAAGAGCAGCACTCACGCGAGCGTTGAAGTATTTTATATCTACGAAGTACCATTTGGCTACTCTAAACTCGGAAAAACCCGTGAGGAATTTTCGGCAATTTTAGCGGCCAATGCCGAGAAAGATTTCCAAATCTTATGCAAGCAGATAGGACACAAAACCAGCGATTTTACCTTTGTGTGCCGTGAGAAAGATGATACCATGAGCCTTGCACAAATGATACAGCAGGAAGCGGATAGCAGCCATGCCGACCTAGTGATGATAGGTTCAAAGGGTCGCACCAATGCCTCAGCGGTGTTACTGGGTAGCCTGGCCGAGGCACTAAGTCAGGCCGAAACAAAAGTACCCTTGCTTATTTTTAAGAAAAAGGGCGAAAACCTTGGTTTTCTGGAGGCATTATTTGAATTATAAATAACACAAATTATATGGAACAAGCTTTTAACTCATGGCACCATGTGCATTTTGGTAGTGAGAGTCCGGATATTGTAAATGCCATTATTGAGATTCCGAAAGGAAGTAAAGGCAAGTTTGAATTAGATAAAGAAAGTGGCCTGCTCAAGCTGGACCGCGTATTGTTTTCTGCGGTGCACTATCCGGCCAACTATGGGTTTATTCCGCAAACCTATTGTGAAGACCACGATCCGCTTGATATTTTGGTGATTATGTCCATCGATTTGCCTCCCCTTACGCTTATAGAAGCCAAGGTGATTGGGGTAATGCGTATGCGCGACCAAGGCGAGGCCGATGATAAGATTATTGCGGTAGCCAAAAATGATATGTCGGTAAACCATATCAACGATATCAGCGAGCTACCACCGCATACTACCACCGAAATCAGACGTTTTTTTGAAGACTATAAAAAACTGGAACACAAAGAAGTAGTGGTAGAGGATTTTCTGGGCCGCGAACAAGCCAAGCGTATTATTGCCGAAAGCATTTTGCTGTATAAAGAAACCTTTGGGTAGGATTAGGCCATCACCACGATGGTCACTCCTGCCCCTCCTCGGTCGGCATGTTCATCGCTTACCGACTTTTTGTGAGGGAATTTTTGCAAGTAATTGCGCACCAAGCTCCTCAAAATCCCATCGCCCTTTCCATGAATGATACGCACTTCGCGCATACTGAACAGCAAGGCGTTGTCCATAAAATTCTGCACTTCGGTAAGGGCTTCTTCCCCTCTTTTGCCTCTTAAATCTAAATTAGGACTAAACTCCGCCATACGTTGGTTGAGGTTAATCCCCTTGCTCAAAGGGGTATTCTGTTCGCCTAGTGCTTCTTTATATTTGCGCTTGCTGATTTTTTGGAGGCGATTAATTTTTATGGTAGACTTAAGCCCACCGAGCATAATTTCGGCCGATTTTCCTTTTACCGAAAGCACCTCACCTACTGTTTCATTATCCGTTAATTGCACATAATCACCCGCCACTATCTCGCCCGATTCATGCACGATCTGCGGTTTGGCACTTTTCTCCACTTTGATGTTATCACCAAAGTCCTCCAAGGATTTACGCACCTGCTTGGTGGTTTCCTTTTCAGCACCTTTCTCTTTTATGGTGCGGATGGTGGTTTCAATCTTTTGATTGGCCTCTTTCAGTAATTCTTTGGCTTCCTGCTTGGCTTTATTGATAATCTGCTTGCGTTCGTTCTCAATAAACTCTTTCAGCTGATTGTATTCTTCCGAAGCCTTTTTCAATCGGGATTCTTCCTTTTCAAAGGCCACCCGCTTTTGCTCAAACAATTGCTTTTCGGCTTCCAGACTTCGCAATAGCTTATCGTAGTTTACCTTTTCGTAGCCAATTTTACTTTGGGCTTTCTGAATCAGCGTTTGAGGAAGTCCGGTTTTGGAGGCTATTTCTAGGGCAAAAGAGCTGCCCGGTTTACCCATTTCCAATTCGAATAAGGGTTCTAAATTCACGTTATCGAAGCGCATGGCACCATTCACCACAGCCGGATTTTTCTCAGCAAACTGCTTAAGATTGCTGTAGTGCGTGTTCACCACCCCAAAAGCCTTTTTGGCATACAATTCTTCCAGCACCGCCTCGGCAATAGGGCCACCAAACTGCGGGTCGGTGCCCGTTCCGAATTCATCTATCAAGAAAAGGGTTTTCTTGTCAGCAAACTCGGTAAAATGCTTCATATTCCGCAGGTGCGAACTGTAAGTACTCAAATCATTTTCAATGGATTGCTCATCGCCAATATCGATAAATACGTTGCGGAACAAGCCAAAAGTAGAGCCTTCACTAGCTGATACCAACAAACCCGACTGGTGCATGTATTGCAAAAGTCCTATGGTTTTCAAGCAAACGGATTTTCCACCTGCATTAGGCCCTGAAATCACCAAAACACGTTGATTCTCATGCAACTGCACCTGCAAAGGCACGGTAGGCTTACCCTGCTGCTGATGCGCTAAATACAACAAAGGATGGCGGGCATTTACCCATTTCACCTCACAGGACTTACTACTTTGTACCAATGCAGCATTGATTTTCAAAGCAAATTTGGCTTTGGCACGTATAAAATCGGCTAAGCCCAAAAACTGATAAGCTTTGCGCAAAGCGGGAATGTGTGGGCGAAGTTGATTAGTGAGCAGGGTCAGGATTTTAATAATCTCACGCTTCTCCTTGTATTCCAGCTCCCTGATTTCATTATTGATTTCCAACACCTCAGCCGGCTCCATAAATACCGTTTGTCCGGTGGCCGATTCATCATGGATAAAGCCTTTTACATGGCGCTTGTGTTCGGCCAAAATGGGAATTACCATGCGGCCGCCCCGCACGGTAGGCGTTACTTCCGAATCAGCATACCCTTTAGACTTAACCGAGCGCAAAATACTGTCCATTACTTTGCGCAAGCGTATGGACTCTTCCTGCATTCTTTTGCGTACAGCGGCCAGTTCGGGACTGGCATTATCACGTACCTTACCTTGGTCGTCAATCTTGCTCCTCAGGGTGGAAAGTAAATGTTGGTCGGCTTCGATAAGTCCGCCCAACTGAAACAGTAAAGGGTATTTTTCTTGTCGCTCATCCAAAAAACGTTGAGCCGAAAATATACTTTGCAGGCTCAGGATGATTTCTTGAAACTCCTCCTCCATCAAAAAAGCCCCTTCTATGGCGGCCTTATTGAGATAAGGATTTACATCGATATAATGGGTGGAAGGAAAAGGTTCAGAAGCCTGCACTATGCGCCTGAACTCTTCGGCTTGCCCCAGCAGGCGATTTATGAGTTCAAAATCGGTGCTAAAACGCATTTTGTGAACAAAAGATACACCCATGGCACTGATGCACTCCTGAGCTACCAGCTCACGCACCTTATCAAAACCCAACTTTTGTTCAATATTAACCGGATACAGCATAGCGCTCACTCGAATTACTTGGTATTCAAGAGGCGCTCACGCAAGCTAAGGCTGTCCACCACTACCGTATACACCTCTTCCATCAACATGGGGCGATCTAAATAATATTGGAAACTTTTGCGGTACACTGAGTCTTCAATACCTTGGTGCTTTAGGAGTTCGCGCTCCATGATCTCATACACCTTGGCCGTAGAATCGCGCGGTACGCGCAACTGGTTGAGCTTGGCTTCGTTCAAATGTACCTCGATAAGCACTTTCACCATTTGTTCTTTGGAAAGTAGCCCCTCGGGCATTTCTTCCTTTTTTGAACAAGAACTTATGACTATAATTGCGACAAATAATACGATTCTTCTCACTTTTTTAGATTTCTGACGTTAACCATTCGTAACATAAACCATACCATGGTGGTTCGCGTAATCGAATTGAGGCGTTGAAATTACTTAATTAAGTTTGATTTGTAAAGTTCCCCACGGAATGAAGGAATTATTAAAGAAGATACACCTGATAGAAATACGCATCCGAAAGGCCATCACCTCTCAGATGCAAGGCGATTTCCATTCGGTTTTTAAAGGATCGGGGCTTGAGTTTGAAGATGTACGTGCCTACCAATATGGCGATGATGTGCGTGTAATCGACTGGAACGTGAGCGCCAAAGGCCATGGCACCTTTGTAAAAACCTTCAAAGAAGAAAAAGAACAAAGTGTGTTTTTTCTGCTCGATATGAGCGCCTCACAGGAAATTGGTAGTGGAAACAAGCGCAAACTGGATATAGGCAAGGAAATTGCCGGAGTGCTGGCCCTCTCGGCTGTGAAAGAAGGTAGCCAAATTGGCCTTATTGGCTATTCGGATGAGCGCGAGCTCTACATCAAGCCCGGTAAAGGACCAAATTTTGCCTATCGACTCATCACTGAGCTTTTTCGGTATGTGCCTCACAGTACCCAAACCAATCTTAGCAAAGCGTTGGTACTGGCCAATACCCTTATCAAACGCAGAAGCATCGTGATTTTTATCTCTGATTTTATTGATGAAGGCTATGAGCAAGGACTTAAATCCTTGGCCAAGAAGCACGATGTGGTGCTTATTCATCTGCACGATAAAAAAGAAAGCGAATTACCCACCTTGGGAATTGTACCTATTGTAGACAAAGAATCAGGAAAAACCCATTGGGTAAACAGCTCCTCGGCCGAATTTCAATCGCAAATAGCTCATTATTTTACTGATAATACCAGCCATCTTAAAACCCTTGCCCGTAAAATCAATGCCGAATATGTGGACATTCAAACGCAGGAAGATTACGTGCCTAAGCTTATCAAACTTTTTACGATTAAAAACAAAAAAGGAAGAGGTGGGAAATAGAAAATCGGGCATTTTGCTGTTTTTGGCCTTTTTTGCAAGTCATTGGCTGATGGCGCAAGCGCCCCAGTTGCAAGGTCGGTTTTTAGAAGACAGTGCTGAAATTGGCCGTTCCGTTCATTACAGTTTTCGGGTGCAATCGCTCGCTACTCAGGATATATTTATGCCCGATAGCAGCACATTGTATGCGCCTTTTGAGTTGGTAAGCTATCAGTATTTCCCTACGCGTGTCGATAGCCTATACCATATCGATAGTGCGGTGTATACGCTCCGCTCCTTTGCTATTGATTCGATTCTGTATTATCAATTACCTGTTTATGAGGTGATTAATGGAGATAGCCTACTCTATTTTGCTGATACCGATTCCCTCATTACGCAGTTTACCCTACTCGAAATCAACGATTCTACCCAATTTAAAACCGACCTTGCTTTTGTGCCCCTGCACTACGAAACCAATTGGCTGGCCATAGGCATAGTAGCAACCTTGACTTTGGTGGGTGCATTGGTACTCTTCTTTTTGTTTGCCGATGGATGGAAAGCTCGCTGGAAGCAGTTTCGCTTGCGCAGGCGCCATAAGCGTTTTGTCAAGGAATTTGACTTGGCCTTGCCCCAAGGGCCAACTTACAGCGAGCAAGAGGTGAGCAAAGTACTGCATATTTGGAAAGCGTATCTGGAAAACCTTGAAGGAATCCCTTACAGCCGATTCACTACCAAGGAGTTAAGCGGCATAATCACAGAAACAGAAATCATTACCCAATTGCGCAAAGCCGACCGCCTTATTTACGGCAAGAAAACGGAGGATATGAGCGGACTACCTCAACTAAAGGCCTATGCTACCGCTGCATTTGAACAAAAAATAGCCCAACTCAAACATGGATAAGCTGAACACACATGCCAAGTGGTGGGATTTTACGTGGTTCTCGCCTTCTACTTTTACTAATTTTGATTGGCAATATCCTTTCATATTGTACGGAATAGCCCTTATTCCTTTGTTCTTTCTCCTTCGTTGGCTGCTTTCCATGCGTAAAAACAATCGCCTGGAACTTGCTTTGCCCCAAGGCCGACTAAAAAGTTCGCCTTTGGCATGGTTGCGCCATTTGCCCCGCCTAGTGTGGGCACTATTTCTTTCCTTATTGATAATCGCCCTTGCCCGTCCGCAGACCACCAATGAACAAGTAGACCAATGGACAGAAGGAATTGATATCGTAATGGCGATTGATATCTCGGTTTCTATGCAGATGGAAGATTTGAAGCCCAATCGCTTAATAGCGGCCAAAGAAACTGCTTGGA
This sequence comes from Shiella aurantiaca, assembly GCA_030412945.1. GTDB lineage: Bacteria > Bacteroidota > Bacteroidia > Cytophagales > Cyclobacteriaceae > Shiella > Shiella aurantiaca. The sequence continues at coordinate 454,587 of JAUHJS010000001.1, forward strand.
ACTTTGTACAAGGCCGATTGAACGACCGTATGGGGGTGGTGATATTTGCCGGAGATGCCTATTCACTTTGCCCGCTCACTACCGATAAAGAATTGCTTCAAGATTATATTGAGGAAATCAATTTCGACCAGATTGCCAACCGAGGTACCGCCATAGGTAGCGCCTTGGCCGTGGCTACTAACCGCATGCGGGAATCGCTTTCGCAATCGAAAGTAGTTATTTTACTAAGCGATGGTGACAATACGGCCGGAAATATCGACCCGATTACAGCTGCTCAGCTGGCCAGTGCCTATAATATCAAAATCTACACCATAGGCATAGGCCGTGAGGGCGATGTGCCTTACGGGAAAGATTTCTTTGGGCGTACCCGCATGGTAGCCAATAATATGGACGAAACCACACTAAGGGAGATTGCCGAAATTGGCGAAGGTAAGTTTTTTCGGGTAGCCGATAATGAAGCTTTGCAACAAGTATTCGCTGAGATTGACCGATTGGAAAAAACAGAGATTAAAGAAACGCGCTTCCGCAATACCTTCGACTACTACGATGTGTACCTGCGCTGGGCTTTGGTATTTTTTGCGATTTGGATGCTAATGAAAGCGGCCTTTCTGGCGTCTCCCTTGGAGGACTAAACTTGAAAGCCCACTACCAGAATATCATCTACCTGATCGTTATCGCCTTTCCATTTTTCGAGGAAAGTCTCCAGCTGCTTTTCTTGTTGAAGGATGGGGCTATCGCCTAGCGAGGCCAATAGGGCATGGAAGTTTTTCACCATCAGTTTTTTCCCTTTCACCCCACCAAACTGATCCTGAAAACCATCGGAATACAGATAATAGCTATTTCCCTTTTCCAAAGGAAGGCTGATTTGACTATAAGCTCGATTTGGCCCCATCTCACTTCCGCCTACGGCATGTTTATCCCCTTTGATATGATGGGTTTGTCCGTTTTTTACATACAATAGCCCCAGTTTAGCTCCTGAAAACTCCAGCATTTTCTTTTCCGAATCAATCACACAGGCGGCTATGTCCATGCCATCTTCACTTTCCAGTTCCCCTTGTTTTAGCGCGGTATAAATCCCCTTATGAAGTTCATTCAAAATCTGATGAGGAGCCATGATGCGTTCATTCACAATAATTTTTGAAAGAATATCCATTCCCACGAGGCTCATGAAAGCGCCCGGTACACCATGCCCCGTACAGTCGGCCACAATCACCACTTTGCGCGAGCCTACCTGATCGACCCAGTAAAAATCACCCGAAACGATGTCTCGCGGCTTGAAAAACACGAATGAATGGGGCAATATTTTAGTAAACTGCTCCATGGTAGGCAAAGTAGCATCTTGGATACGCTTGGCATAGCGAATACTATCAGTGATGGTTTTATTGGAATACGCCAAGGCCTCCTTTTGGGCTTGCACCTGTTGATTGGTATCGTTGAGCAGTACATTGATGGCATTGAGGCTCTCGATGGTAAAACTGAGCTCCCTATTGGCACTTTCCAGCTGCTGAGTGCGCTCATTTACCTTCACCTCCAGCAGGCGCGTTTGTGCTTCCAGCATTTTCTCTCGCTCCACTATTCGTTCACGTTCGGCCTTTTCTTTTTGTACTTTGGCTTCATTCACCTCCGCCCGTAGCAAGTTTATACTTTCGGCAAGACCCAAGCTAAATAATACTGCTTGAATGGCGTAGCCAATCAACATGGGAGTAGCCGCAAACAGGCTGTACTCAAAAAACAAAAAATACACTATGTACACACTGGCAAAAAAAGCCAGTAACACATAGGCAATGAGATAGATACACCCTTGATTAGAACCTTTTTTAGTAGCCACATAAGCAGTACCTATCAGCAAAATAATGGTAATGAGGGTAAAATATAAATTGATGTATTGTGCCCAGTGTCCAAAAAAGGTATTTCGGGTTATATTATACAGAAGAAGGAGAATAATGGGAATAAAGAATATAAACAACAGATACCGCAAAACAGTATCCCAACGGGGCATATAGCGCTTGGTCTGGATAAAGCTGCGGGCAAAGAGGATGTTGAACATCATATTAATTGCAGCCGGATATATCCCTCCTTTGAAAAAGAAGAATGGATAATCGCCAATGACATACTCAAATGCCCAGCCCGATTGAAAAAAGTAATAAAATCCAAAGAAGGCGATGGAAAGCACATAATAGATATAGCTTTTGTCTCGGACATAAAAGAACAAGATGAGATTATACAAGGCCATCACCAGAATGATGCTAAAAAAACCGGATTCAATGAGGCGAAGGGTATATTTTCGGATAATGGTTTGCTCGCGCTGGTATACCTCAATGCCAAACTCCTTGGTGGTATTGGTATATCCTTCCAGCTTTTCTAATTTAAAATAAAGGGTGAGGGTATCGCCTGCATCGATATCAACCGGAAAATAGGAATTAACACTTTTAAAGGAACGTTCGCGCAAGGGAACCCCCAAGCCCGACACTTGCACCTGTAGCCTTGAGGGGGCAAGGTATCTGTAAAGGGTAACTCGCGACCAGCCTTTGGGCAAGCTCAAAAAGATATTTTGATGCTCAGGATATTCATTAATAAGGTCCACTTTAACCCATTGCAGCTTGGCATTGGCCCAGATACTATCCTTTTCACTAAAATATCCCGCTTCAGGTAGATTAATGATAGAGGCAATGGGTAGTGAATCGTAGGCATGATGAAGAAACATGGGGCTAGAAGGACGCACCAAGGGCAAAGGAACTTGCGCTATTCCGTAAAAAACGGAAAGCATAAACACTATGCACACGAATATGCGTTTTGCGGCCATTGGAGAGTATTCGTTTTAAGCGTTCCTTAAATTAGAAATAAAACGAATAGGAAACATGATTTAATCCAATTTGTGCATTTTCGAGCCATCGGTTTAGTTCGGCTCCATGCACATGGTGGAGGCCATACATGATGCCGTCAAACAGTAAAAGAAAGCTCCCTTGTAAGATTACGGCCTTTCCATAGCCTTTCAGCCTATCGCTATGTTTGATAGCATTCTTCCCTTTTTCTTGCAAATAAAATCCGGTACTGATATAGGCTAAATCCAGCGCGGCATTGACCAAAAACACTTTCTCATTAAAATGCTGACTTCCTAAGACTTCGGCCAAAGTATGCTCCGCCCCTTGCGAGGCTTGCAAAAAGCCAATTCCTGCCAAACCTAAATTGGCCACATTCCAAGCGAGGTTCATTTGATGAAAGTAGAAAACATCTCCTTGACTTTTGGGAAGCTGGGTAGCAGCCAAACCTATATTGCCCAAAGCCCAAGTGCCTAATATGAGCATACCGGTACGATTGTACTGCAAGGACTGCTCCGAGAAGGCGGTAAAGGAAAAATCTTGGGCTTCCACAAGCAGTGGAAAAAGAAGGAGAAGGAGAAAAAGGGAGGGTTTCATAGGTTCATTTTTTTAATTAACCCCCTAGCTAGTATTTTGTTATCGTCCTTTTTTATAAGGGATTATACACCCCAGAGCCAAGCCTCAAAGGCATATACAAAAAGCTTCACGCTAAAAGCACACAGTGCAATTCCTACCACCTTGTTCATGATATTCATAAAGCGAGAAGTAAGCACTGAGCGGAGGCGGGTAGCTAAGAAGGATTTGAAAACATCGATAGAAAATACCGTGATAATGATGGCTAGAAAAAATATAAATGCGCTTTCGCGGCCATACTGGTAGTTGACCGATACCATGCTCACCACGCCAATCCAGAAAATCAACACAAAAGGATTGATTCCATTTAAGAAGAAACCTTTAGAGATTAGACGAACCACTTTGCCTGATACGGCACTTTCATCTACCGCGGTGCGTACAGTGGGTCGTTTGAAAAAAGACGACAAGCCAAACACCAACATGATAGCCCCTCCGGCCACGCCCAAAAATATGCGAAAGCCTTCTTGATTCATAAGTTTGGAGATGCCAAAATAGGCAATACTGATATACAAGGCATCGCTAAGCATTATGCCTATGGCCATAAGTACTCCGGCCATAAAGCCCTTTTCGATGCTGGTTTGTAATAGGGAAAAGAATACCGGCCCTATAAAAATAGAAAGCAAAAGGCCCAGAAGTATTCCGTTTAGAATTACGTCCATCTTACAAATGTACGCTTACTTACCCTGATTTTCTAAAAACTCAAGCCAACTTGGCAATTTATCCTTTTTAAGTACTCTTGGAAATTTGTTTTGTCCACCTTCTTTGCCTTGGTGGCGTAGGTAGTCATAAAACACCTTGGTAGGAAGAATATCTAGAAACACTTCTTTCAAGGCGGCACTGCGCTCTACTTTATAGTCGTCATTAAGCTCTTTCAGCTTTTCATCAATTTTATGCATCAACAGTTCGGAATCCACCTTATCATCGGTACCCACATACCAGTGATGGGCAAAAAGCGTATCGTGGGGAATGCCCGCAACGGTAAATTCTTTCACCGCAATATTGAGTTCTTTAGCTACCAGTTCGATGGCTTTATTCATATTATCTACCGAAAGGTGTTCCCCGCATAGGCTCAAGAAATGCTTGGTACGGCCTGTTATAACTATTTCGGCTTCCTCTTTATTTACGATTTTCACTGTATCGCCAATGAGGTAGCGCCAAGCTCCGGCACAGGTAGTGATGAGGATAGCATATTCCTTGTTCTCCTCCACCTCGTCAATCATATAGGTTTTCGGATTACTCACCATTTGTCCATCGGCATCAAAGTTTTCCTCATTGAAAGGCACAAACTCATAGAAAAGGCCATTATTTAATACCAAATGCATGGAACGTACTTCCGGCTTGTTTTGGTAAGCAATAAAGCCTTCAGAGGCGAGGTAGGTTTCGATATACACCAAAGGTTTGGCCAAAAGCTGCTCAAAACCCTTACGATACGGTTCAAACGACACACCACCGTGGACATAAATCTTCAAGTTAGGCCAGATATCGTGAATGGTTTTCACTCCGTAATACGTAATGATTTTCTCCATTAGGATTTGAATCCAAGCCGGTACTCCGGCAATAATGCCGATATCCCATTTTTTGGCATTACGGGTAATTTGGTCGAGCTTCTCGTCCCAAGAGCGATTAGAGGCAATCTTTTTGCCCGGCTTATAGAAATGCTGAAACCAAAAAGGAATTTGTCCGGTGGTGATGCCACTCAAATCGCCCTCAAAGTAGGTTCCGTTATAGTTCAGGTGGGTACTTCCGCCCAACATCAAAATACCACTTTCAAAGGTATGGCTAGGAATATCGAACTTCGAAAGGGAGAGTATCTGGCGTATACTGGTTTTCTGGATAGATTTCATCATATCCTTGGTCACGGGAATGTATTTGGAGCTCGACTCCGAAGTACCACTGCTCAAGGCGAAATATTTCACCTTGCCCGGCCAGGTGATATTCTTTTGTCCGAGGCGGTTTTTGTACCACCACTTGTTGTACATCTCGTTGTAGGAGTGCACAGGTACCTGCTCTTTAAACACCGCATAGAGTTTATCTTTATCGGCCGATTTCAGCAGATCTTTAAAGCCGTGGGCTTTTCCGAATTCGGTATCTTCTGCAGTTTTAAGAAGCTCCTTCAGCTCATTGCGCTGTAAATCAAGGGGTGAGTTTCTTTCCTGATCCAAGCTTTCGCGAAGCTTAATTCCTTGTTTTAAGAGTGTTCCGAGAATTGCCATGTTTTTACCTCCCTATTCTAAGGTTTTAAAAATCGAACCTAGTAAATTTATCCGATAATTACAGTTTACTCCGTTCAAATTAGAGAATATAATCATCGCCCTTAACGCCTCTTTTCCTATGAGTGTTGCAGATAATCTTGACCTATTTCGAAGTCAGTTAAGCAAATTTCCACAAAGCAAATTGGTGGCCGTGAGCAAAACCAAACCCATCGCTTTGCTAGAGGAAGCCTATCAAGCCGGACAGCGGCATTTTGGGGAAAATAAAGTGCAAGAAATGACGGAAAAGGCCGAAAAGCTGCCTAAAGATATCCAATGGCATATGATAGGCCACCTGCAAAGCAATAAGGTGAAATACCTAGCACCCTATGTGTACCTGATCCACTCGGTAGATAGCCTGAAACTGCTGAAAGAAATCGATAAACAAGCCGCTAAAAACCACCAGGTCATATCATGTCTTTTGCAAGTGTATATTGCCAAAGAAGAAAGCAAATTTGGCTTGGATGAAGCTGAACTGCGTGACCTGCTGCTTGGCGATGAGCTGCCTGCACTAGCCCATATCAAAATCGTGGGTTTTATGGGCATGGCTACCAATACTGAAAACCAACAGGTGGTGAGAAATGAATTTCGCTATCTAAAAGAGTTATTTGACCATTACCAACGCGAGGAACTTCCGGCCAATGTAACCTTGAAAGAAATCAGTATGGGCATGAGTGGCGATTATCAAATTGCTTTGGAAGAAGGAAGTACCCTAATACGAGTAGGAAGTGCTATTTTTGGCGAACGCAATTATCTATGAAATCATCGAAATTAATACTACTTGCCTGCCTTTTGGGCGGAAGTGCAGTGGCCATTGGAGCCTTTGGCGCACATGGTTTGAAAGAACTCCTGCAAGCCAGCGGCCGTGCAGATACCTTTGAAACGGCCGTGCGCTACAAAATGTACCACGCCTTGGTTTTATTAGCTATGGGCATATATCGTAGCGAAAATGAAATGAGGAGAAACCTTTACCATGCCGCAGCATGGGCTTTTGGTATTGGCATTCTGATTTTTTCAGGAAGTTTATATGTATTGTGCCTTACGGGTATCACCTGGCTGGGTGCAATCACTCCTTTGGGCGGCCTTGGCCTGATAGCTGGTTGGATCTTGCTGGCTTTGTCCTTTATGAAGGGAAAATAAAAAAGGATGTGCCTTCACACATCCTTTCATTCTTTACTTCGATTTTATTTAGAATCCTTTTTCGGAAGCACATTCACTGTAAAGGTTACGCGCTCTTGTGCATTAGTGGCATTGGAAACGGCCGTAACAGCTTTGTTGTTCATACCAAACTTTCCGGCACTATTAAACTGTACTTCGATTTCACCTGTTTTGCCCGGCTCGATTGGTTCCTTGGGCCATTTGGTAGCAGTACATCCGCATTGCACTAGCACATTGCTCAAAATCAAAGGCTCAGTTCCAGTATTTTCAAAGGAAAACACGTGTGTTACCTTATCTCCTTGGTAGATATCCCCAAAGTTGAAGGTTTTCTCTTTAAAAGTAAGAACCGGACCGGAAGCAGGCTTTGCTTCTTGCGCCATGCCCACGTAGGCTAATCCGATTAATAGAGTGAATACCAATAGCTTTTTCATAGTATGTGATTGTTTAGTAATTCAAAAATACCAATTACGTGCCAAAAAGTTCGGCATCTTATTTAATTTATACCACCGGACTGGGCACATCGCCAGGAAAAATGGTCGCCATGGTAGTGGTGGCCTTGGCAATGAGCACCTTTCGTCCCTGATTCTCACACCAAATTTCGGCTTCGCAGAAGCTCATCTTACGGCCTTGCTTAAGTACCCAACCAACCGCATAGAGTTTATGCCCAATACCGGGGTTGAGGTAACTCACCTTTATTTCAGCAGTAACCACATGGTGATCTTCCGGCACTACGGTGTAAGCAGCAAAGCCTGCCACAATATCGGCCAAGGTGGCGCTCAAGCCTCCGTGCACCAGTCCGCGCTGTTGCCTATGTACTTCTTTCAAATCGAGCACACCCTCTACCCTACCCGGTTCTATCGACTGAATCTGAAAGCCAATGAGTTTCATAAAATGCTGGCCATCCAGATACTTTTCTATCCGCTCTTTAAATGCTTTGTTGGGTATTTGATACATTGGCTAAAATTTTGACAAATATACAGGCTATTTGCCCGATTCTAAAAATAGATTCCAAGCTATGAACCTTATCGACTACCGCAGCGATACCGTAACCCTGCCCACCGAGGGCATGAAAGAGGCCATGATGCAAGCGCCTTTGGGCGATGATGTATTAGGCGAAGACCCGAGTGTGAAAGCACTGGAGGAATATGCCGCCACGCTTTTTGGTAAGGAAGCGGCCCTATTTTGCCCTAGCGGCACCATGACCAACCAGATTGCTATCCGCCTCCACACCCAACCCCAACAAGAGGTGATTTGTGATAAACGCTCCCACATTTATTTGTACGAGGGAGGCGGAATTGCCTATAATTCTTTTTGTTCGGTGAAATTGCTCGATGGCGACCGCGGTAGAATCACAGCTGAAATGGTGAGCGATGCCATCAACAATCCAAACGATATCCATTTCCCCATCAGCCGCTTGGTAAGTGTGGAAAATACTATGAATAAAGGTGGTGGAGCCATTTATTCCTTGAAAGAACTGGAAAAAATCAAAGCCGTTTGCCAAGCGCATCAGCTCAAATTCCATTTGGATGGCGCCCGCCTGTTCAATGCCTTGGTAGCCACTGGGGAATCGCCCGCTACTCATGGTGCCTTATTCGACACGCTTTCTATTTGCTTATCGAAAGGTTTGGGTGCACCCGTAGGAAGCTTGCTGCTTGGCACAAAAGCGGATATGCAGCAAGCCAAGCGCATCCGAAAAGTAATGGGCGGTGGCATGCGCCAAGCGGGTATGTTGGCAGCAGCCGGATTATATGCTTTGCAACATCAGGTAGAGCGATTGGCCGAAGACCATGCAAGGGCAAAGCTTTTGGGCGATTGCTTGCGAGCTTGTGCCTATGTGGAAGATGTGCTGCCCATTGATACCAATATCGTAATATTTTCTGTGGGAAAACGACTTGCCACCGAGGTAGTGGAGAAACTAAAATCTCATGGCATATTGGCCGTAGCTTTCGGGAAACATGAAATCCGACTAGTAACCCACTTGCACATTAGCGATGAAGCAATTGCCCAGACTATTAAAACCTTACCAACACTCTACTGATGACACGCCACGAACAACTTATCTGGGCCGAAAAACAGGCCATACATTTGTTTCAACTCATTGACGAAAGAGGAATTATCCGTGCGGGGGCTAATGAGAAAGAAATCAATGAGGCCATTTATGCCTTGGCCAAGGAAGCATTTGGTATAGAAAAGTATTGGCATAAGCGCATTGTGCGAGCCGGAAAAAACACCTTACTACCCTATCGCGAAAACCCACCCGATGAACTGGTGAAGGCCGATGATATGGTTTTCCTCGACTTCGGACCTATTTTCGAGAATTGGGAAGCCGACTTTGGAAGGACTTTCGTGCTAGGCTCCGACCCTGCCAAAAAAGCACTCGCGGATGCTTGTATCTCCGTTTGGAAGAAAGGGAAGGAATACTTTGATATCCATTTCGAAACGCTTACCTGTGCCGATTTTTATCGTTTCATTCAGCAATGTGCGAAAGACTCGGGCTATGAATTTGGGCATGGACACTGTGGACACCTGATTGGGGAATTCCCTCATGAGAAAATCCAAGGAGATGATATTAAGTTTTACTTTCATTCAGAAAACCCACGCCCTGTAAAAAGGCTAGGTAAAGATGGCTTGCCTCTTGAATGGATTTTGGAGGTACACTTAATTGATCCAGAACTTCAGCTGGGAGGCTTTGTGGAGCAGATTGTTTCCATACCTGCCTATCAATCCCCCTTTTAATTGACCGCTCACGGAAAAAAAACTGTTAATATCTGTTAAGGCCGCGACTTTTCTCGCCTTCCTCCGTCTATACTCCTGACAACTCAAAATAAACTGTTTTTATAATCGGGCGTATGGACTTCTTTTCGTGTGATTTTGCATGCTTAAGCTCCTTACTCGGTTCGGTTGGGATGGCCACCTCAGTGGGGGTGGTCATACTGGCCTCAATCAAATTGGTAAAAGACAGGAAACTCTCTTTTTCTCGCAAAGGACTATATGCCAGTCCTTTCCTTATCCTGTTTCTCTTCAGTGCACAAACCAGTGGCACGCTACCCGCAGCGGTGCTATTAAGTGCTTTCTTTGGCTTGTTCTATCTTTTGGAGCGGGTTTCCTTATTCTTTGTGGCCGATTGCGAAGAAGATATCTCCTCGGTAAGCAAATTCTGCTTGTTAATCAGTACTACCATTGCGGCTTACCTAGGTTTAGCGGTGGCTGCCTTTCTGGTAGCGTGGGCCATTTATAGTCTGTAAAAATTTCATTTCATTTCGATAACCATTTTCCTCCACGTGCTGTTATCAGGCTATGGAAAGGAAAACCAAGAAAAAAACAGGCAGCAGCGCAGAAAGCTACCAAGAAGCCTACAAAACCTATGTACTCACCAAAGGGCATGCTCCCGTATCGGTGTATCAGTTTTGTCAGGAGCAAGGCACCGAGGAAGCCGATTTTTACCAATATTTCAGCCATTTTGATGCGGTAGAACAAAGCATCTGGAAGGCTTATGTACAAGAAACGGTACAGGTGCTGGAAGCCGATTCAGCCTATGCCGAATACAGTGGGCGAGAAAAACTGCTTTCCTTTTATTACACGCTCATCGAGGTATTGAAGAAAAACAGAAGTTTTGTGCTCTATAGCCTTAAGGATGTTCGCAAAACCGATCTTCACCCTACTGTATTGCGTGAAGCGCGTAAGCATTTTCTTCTATTCCTGAGTACTTTATTAGGAGAAGCCCAAGCCAAAGAAGAAGTAGTAAGCCGACCCTTAATTGGGGAAAAATATGCCGATGCCCTATGGGTGCAGTTCCGCTTTATACTCGATTTCTGGAAAAATGATAGCAGTGCCCAATTTGAAAAAACCGACCAAGCCATAGAAAAATCCGTAAACGTATCCTTCGACTTGATGGGTAAAAGTGCGCTTGATGGCCTATTTGATTTGGCCAAATTCCTGTATCAAAACCGCTAAGATGAAAGAACAGACCCAAATTCCTACCGGAAAGGTAGCTCGTGCCAGCAAGTTTATCCAAACCGGAGCCAAAGTAGGCGGAAATTACCTAAAGCACTATACCAAAAAGCTTTTCGACCCCGAAATGAGCCGCGAAGAGCTAGACCAAAGCAATGCCGAGGATATTTATAATTCACTTAGCGAACTGAAAGGTAGTGCCCTAAAAGTAGCCCAAATGATGAGTATGGACAAAAATATTTTGCCCACGGCTTATCAGCAAAAATTCACCATGGCGCAGTACAGTGCCCCTCCTCTATCTTATCCGCTGGTGGTGAAGACCTTCCGTCAGTATTTTAACTCTGGTCCCGATGCGCTTTTTGATACCTTCACCAAAAATGCAGTCAATGCAGCATCTATCGGGCAAGTGCACAAAGCTACCAAGGGTGATAAAACCTATGCGGTGAAGATCCAATACCCTGGAGTAGCCAATAGTATCAGTTCCGATCTCAAAATAGTGCGCCCCTTTGCCATGCGCTTGCTCAATGTGAGCGGTGCTGACCTCGACCGCTACATGGGAGAAGTGGAAGAAAAGCTGATTGAAGAAACCGACTATGAACTGGAACTGACGCGAGGAACGGACATCGCCCAGAAATGCGCCCACATAAAAGGAATCTTCTTTGCCAACTATTATCCGGAATGGAGCAGCCGCCAGATTTTGACCATGGACTGGCTGGATGGTCATCACCTAGGAGAATTTCTTCGACTCAATCCTTCGCAAGAAATCCGCAATGCCATAGGCCAAGCCCTGTGGGATTTCTATCATTTCCAAATCCACGAGCTTCGTCAGGTCCATGCGGATCCACACCCCGGAAATTTTATTATGCGGGAAGATGGCACCCTAGGCATTATCGATTTTGGCTGCATTAAGGTAATCCCCGAAGACTTTTATACAGGTTATTTCTCACTATTAAGAAAAGATGTACATACTCAACCTGAGGAAATCAATCGACTGTACAATGAATTGGAATTTTTGTCTCCTAAAGATACTCCGCGCGAAAGGGAGGTATTTATGGAGCTTTTCCAAGCCATGACTAGTTTATTGGGTCGTCCGTTCCACTCTGAGAAGTTTGATTTCGGCCAAGAAGCCTATTTTCAAGAAATATTTCAAATAGGCGAGAAGTTCTCCCAAATGAAGGAAATCCGCAATAGCAGTCAAGCCAGAGGAAGTCGCCACGGCTTGTATGTAAACCGTACCTACTTTGGCTTGTACAATCTTCTGCATGATTTAAAAGCACACATCAATACTACCAAGCCCACTTGGCTGATGTAAAACAATGAATTCATTATCAAACGCTTAAACCCTACAAGAAAGAAGTATACTTCATAGATGATATTCGGGATTCGGTCGAAATACCATAATGTGGGTATTTAAACATTCTGAGAAATAAGTGTATATTAGCTATACTTGAATTTCTATCAACCCCTAACCCAATATCCCCATGAAGCTAACCCGAATACTGTTCGGTGCCCTGCTGCTCTTTTTCACGCAGGTTGCCTATTCTCAAAATAAAACCTTAGGCGTGGGCACCACCACGCCCAATCCCAATGCCGCCTTGCATGTAGAAAGTCCTACGAGTAATCAAGGTATGATTATGCCGCGCCTTACCAGTGCGCAGCGCGAATCTATGGCCACCATTCTCACAGCTGATGACAATGGGCTCATGCTCTACGATACTGATTTAAAGGAATTGTATATATGGGATGGCACCCTCTGGAAAGCTGGCGGCAGTTTCAAACTACCTTTTAACGATACCCTCACCAATGAGGATTTGATGAATAGTTTCAACGCCCTAAACCTGACCTACACGGGCGATTCGGCCAGAACTTTATTGAACATTGATTTTAATGCCCCCAATAATCCGAATATAACCAATCCCTTCCGCCTCACGCACCGCGGACAGGGCGCTGCCATGTTAATTGACCAGCGGAGTACTTTTGGAACAGGGGTAATTATCACCTCCTCCGATTCGAGCAACACCCTTAGTAGTTTCAGGGCCAACAACCAAGGCTTGGGAATTGCCGGCCATTTTATCACGGGTAGAAGCACCAATACCAACCCCACGGTGCGAATTCAAAACAGCGGATCGGGGGCTGGACTGGATATCCAAGCCAATGGTGCAGGAAATGCTATCAGTACAAATGGTGTAATTCAAGCAGGAAGCTTTGTGGGAGATGGTAGTCAACTGACCGGAATCAGTGGCGGATTTAGTTTGCCCTATGCTGATACCTTACAAACGGTAGCTGATTTAGGAGCCGCCTTAAGTTTAGTTGGAAGCAGTACTAATAGATATAACACGCTTTATGCCGAAGCCAGCAGCGATTCCTTGGGTGCAGCCATCTTAGGAAATAACGTAGGAGAAGGCTTTGGTGTGGTGGGACGATCCTCAGCTAGCCGTTTTGGTTCTTCGGCCATTTATGGCGAACATACCGGTACGGGCGATGCCGCTGGCGCTTTCCGTATTAGCAATACCACCAATGCTTATGCCGCTCTATATGGAGAAACCAATGGTACGGGAACGGCTATTACCGCTCAGCAATTCGGAACAGGACATGGTGCGTTTATTGGAGTAGGACAAGATACCACCTCTGGCAACGGTTCAGCCGGTATTTTTGTAAATCACAATGGCATGGGTCGTGCGGGCCAATTTCAAAACATGAAATCTACCAACCCGAATGCCGCTGTCCGTGGCTTTACTGCAGGGACAGGAAATGCGGCCTTTTTCACTATCAATAATGCAAACAATATCAGCTCAGGCGTCTATTCCACCACCAATGGTAGTGGAGCAGCCATTGAAGGACGTAATTTAGGAGCAAGTGATGGCTTTGCGGGAGTTTTTGCCAATACCATAGCCACCAATAATTTCCCGGCTATTCAGGCCGAAACCCAAGGAACAGGACCAGGCTTACGCGTAATCCAAAGCCCTACTAGCTTAGGAGGTGGACTGGATATGTATTTGCAAAATCCTGCATCCAACGCAGCAGGGGTAGCCATTGACCAAGCGGGTAATGCTCCTTCACTTTTTATTTATCACCGCTCCGTAACTCCAGCCATAGAACTTACCCAAATCGCCTCAGGTCATTCTGCGCTTTTCACATCTTTAGATAGCTTGAACAGCCTTCCTAACCTTCAAATCAATACCCATAGCAATGCCGGTGCATCAGGTGTTAATTCCGAACACTATGGAGGTGGAGATGCCGTACGAGGCGTGAAAATGGCAGGAAGTATAGATGGTAGTGGGGGTAACTTCCAGATATTTGAACCCTCAAATACCCAAGCCTCAGTGTATTCAGCTACCCAAGGTACCGGAAGAGGGATTCTAGCTGAAAACCATAATCCTAGTGCGGGTGGTGCTGCTTTATTCAGAAATAGCAATAGCGGAAATACCGACCTCGCCCTTTCGGTAGAACACCTAGGAGGTGGAACAGCTGCCGGAATATTTCAAAATGGAACAGGAAATGGGCTTTATGTAGATTTGGCCAATACACCTAATTACAAAAGAGGACTCGAGGTATTTCATAATGGTGAGGCAGGCGAAGCCGCTTACTTTGGAAATCAGAACACCAATAATCCTAACCCCTCTGTTTATATCAACAACAACAGCACGATAGGAAATGCCCAAGCACTCTTTGTGCAAAGTACCGGAAATGCCTCGGCAGCCTTGCTTAGTTCCTCCGAAGGACCAAGCGGATCGGCCGCTATACTAGATGTAATTGACAGCACCAATACCAGCAATGCCCTGCAAATCACAAACAATGGTCTTGGCTCTGCCATATACATCAATAACAACACAGCCTCTAGCTCGATGTCCGCTTTGGAAATTAACAGCAACAGTACAGGAGGTGCTTTTAGAGCCATGAATAATGCCACCACCGGCCCAGCTGCTCTTTTGGAAAACCTAAATGGAGAAAATACCGAAGCCGTTTTAAGTATTAATCATTTTGGGGCAGGCAATGCCATTACCGCAAATGCACCCATTTCCGCCTCCGAATTTATTGGGGATGGTAGCCAACTGACTAATGTAGGGCTCACCTTACCCTATAGCCAGATAGACACCAACGGTTCTACCCTTTTTGATCTTTCAAATGGAGGCACTGGCGCTACCGCCCGCTTTGAAAACAACGGTGGAGGCATAGCTTTACAAGCCGAACTCAATGGCACAGGTACCGCCTTTAGCGCCAGTGCTACTGCTGGCGTGGCAGGCTCTTTTAGTTCTGCTGCTGCCAACCCAGCAAATACCGTTGAAATAAGCAATAATGGAGATGGTATTGCACTAGCAATTAACCATACTTCATCGGGTAGTTTGAGCAATGCGGTGGAGATTAATAATTCAGGCGGTCGTAGGGCGCTATCCATTTTTAGCTCAAGTTCCTTCCCTGCTTTAGATGTTTCTAGTAGCACCACAGGGCCAGGAGGCTTTTTTTACTTAATAGGAAGTAATCCTAGTTATGCCTTACAAGGGCGTAATGATGGTCTGGGTAAAGCAGGAGAGTTCTTGATTAATAACGCAAGCAATAGTTCTACCGCATTAGACGTGAGCACTAATGGTACAGGGGCGGCAGTTACCATTAACCAAACGAATGGTGGAATAGGTTTGGACTTGCAGAGTGGCGGAGTACGTGTATCAACTTTAGTTGTTCCAAGCCCGACAACAATCACTACTAGGGCTATAGCTTATGAACTAACAACAGCAGGAGCATATACTTTAGATGCATCCTTAATTCAGGAAGGTGTAAAATACTTTATCTATAATGCAGATGGAATAACACCAGCATCTGTAAACGGTATTAATATTCCGGCTAGTTCGGGAAGAGTATTTATTGTAATTGGAGGAAACCTTAGAGGCTTTTAATTTCTGAAATATGAAAAGGTCTCTTTTTAGTATTTTCTTCCTATTGGCGAGCTGGGCGCAGGCACAGTTTATCACCAATACGGGTATTAGTCTACACAGCACTACTGAGCTGAGAACCAATGGCGATTGGGGCAATCAGGGGTATTTCCTGAACAATGGTGTACTGATTACCAATCAGCCCTATACACAAAGCGATGGCGGCTTGGATGGTGCCAGCATAGGTGGTTTTATCCTCTCCTACACGAGTGATCAAATTTTTGCACCTGGTGGTTCATCTTACGGCTTTTTGATGAAAGACGGTGCCGGAAGGCTTACGCTTGTAGGTACGCAACAGATAAAAGATAGCCTGCTCGTAAGCGGAAGTGGTATTTTCACCAGCGACACCTTGATACTTGGTCGTGGCATCAAACTTATGCTCGATGCAGGTCAATTTGTAGAAGGCACCTTAGCGCGGCAAGATACCGGGACGGTTCATTTCCCCATTGGCTTGGCCGGAGAATACTTGCCCATCACTTTCTATCAGGCTCGTTCAGAGCAGATTACGGTTCAGGTACAAACCGCGCCTAGCGACCTTGCAGCCGGCCCCAATGTATACCAGCTTATCGATTTTCCCTATGCCTGGAAAAGTTCCAAAGCCGCTCCTACTGATACAGCTCGCTATGTAGAAGTGGAGTTTCCGAGCGCTTTACTGGCAGACTTTGAAAACCCACAAATCATCAGGCAGCGAATCGGTTTGCTAGCCTATCGCGGGCTAGGTGCCAGTGAAGTAATGGAAGCCAATGGTAGAACCCGAGTAAAAAGTTACAGACGTGGTTTGCAAGGTTTGTATAGTATTGGCTTGGGTTATCCGGGTAATCGCATGACGGATTCCTTAACTCTTGTAAAACTTTACCAAAGCACCAATGGCAGCAACTGGACGCAAAAAAGTAATTGGCTGACCAATCCTTTAGATACATGGCATGGCATACAATTGGAAAATAACCGTGTAGTAAAGGTAGAGTTGAGCAATAACCAGTTGGCCGGAGTACTTCCAAGTGACTTAAGTACGCTTTCGGAGCTGAGAAAATTGGACCTTACTATTAATCAAATCACGGGTGAAATCCCGGGTAGTTTGGGTAATTTCTTTAAGCTAGATACCCTTTACATGTATGCCAATCGCCTTTACGGCTCATTGCCCGATAGCTTAGGAAGTTTAGAATCCTTGGTGGCAATCGATTTTGGTGGCAACCAATTAACAGGGCCTATTCCTTTGTCGTACTACGAGCTTGTCTCTTTAAAACGCCTGGGTTTTGCCGGAAATAGACTGTCAGGAAACTTACAACCGGCCATTGGCAACCTAAGCAATCTGGAAGTATTGTATCTGGACAATAACCAATTAACAGGCACTTTGCCTACGGAGATTGGTAATTTAACCCAGCTTCGCCAACTATACATTCAGCGCAATAAACTCACAGGAGGTGTTCCTTCTTCTTTGGCCACTCTCAACAACTTGCAGGCTATGGGTTTAGAGGAAAACGATTTTACTGAATTGCCTGATTTGAGTAACCAAAGCTGGACCTACCTTAATGTATCACGCAACCAATTCGATTTTGGTGATATCGAACCCAATGCCAGTATTTCGGGCATAAGCTATGTACCACAAAAGCCATTGGGTATTGCCTCCAGAGATTACCTTCAAGTAGGTGATTCACTGGCCATAGGCTATGCCGTAGGCGGAACCGCCAATGCTTACCAATGGTATAAAGATGGGGTTTTACTCGATACAGAAACAGCCGACAGCCTTATTATCCGAAATGTAGATTTTGCCAATCAAGGCGTTTACCGCTTAGAAATCAAGAATTTCATAGTACCAGATTTAACACTAAATACCGCAGGCAACGATTTACGTATCTCCAGTCTTGTGCGTGATAGTTTAGCACTTTTGGCGCTATATAATGCTACCGATGGCCCTAACTGGACCAATAGCTGGAATATCAATCAGAACCTAAATACATGGGCAGGTGTAACCATTAATAACAACCGCGTGACAGCCTTGAGCTTGGTAAACCGCAACTTGGTGGGTAAAGTACCGGGCGACCTCACAGATATCCGCAACATTACTTCGGTAAACCTTTCTGAAAACCAATTGGATTCCATTCCCGATTTTTCGGGCATCCCTACCCTTGCCTCGCTCAATGTGTCGAGCAACCGATTAGAGTACGATGATATTGTGCCCAATTTGGGCGTGAGCAGTTTCTTGTTCGATAATCAGGCGAAATTTGGTGAAGCGGCCACCTTTGTGGAATCTGTGGGACGGAACATTACTCTCAGCGTAAGCACACCCGATTTGGGCAACCAATACCAGTGGTATGGCCCCGATAATGTGGCCATTAACGGAGCCACCAATAGCAGCTACACCATTCAGAGTATGAATTATGCCAAAATGGGCGACTATTACTGTTTAGTAACTCAGCCGCAGGTCCGCGATATCAATGCCACTTTTGCCTTGAGTTCGGAAAACCAAACCGCTTTGGCTAAAGCCAATATTAGTGGCTTGGCCAAAGACCTAAACGGTAATCTGACGGAAGCGGGTGAAGTGTACTTGTTTCGTGTGCAAACCGGAAAATACGATACCATTAGTTTCAATACCGACCCTTACGTGATTCTGGAATCGGATGGTAACTATCTCATGCCCGATGTGATTTTGGGTGATTATGTGATTTTGGTCAATCCTGATGAGGCTACCTATCCGGAACTGATTCCTTCGTACTTCAAAGGAACAATCGACTGGGAAGAAGCCAATACCTTTCAGCACCGCTACGATAGCACAGGCGTGGATATCACCGTTCAGGGCACTCCCGCACCGCCCCAAGGAAATAGTGAGCTGAGCGGATTCTTTGAAGAAGATATCCCCGATGGACGTTTATTGGCACGTAGTCGCTTGAGTGGTTCGGGGGTGTCGGTACGAAAAGATGTAGGACAAAACCGTGGCCGCTGGGCAAATTTTGAATTGGCAGGCTATGTAAAAACCGATGAAAATGGAGAGTTCGTTTTCCCGAATTTAGAACCAGGCAATTACCTTATTAAGTTTGAATACCCGGGTGTTCCTATGGATCAAACCTCCGACATCGCCTTCACAGTGGAGGAATATACCGAAATAGAGCTTGGTGCGACCGTGATAGATGGCTCCATTAAAGTAGAAACCTTGCGCGTGCTAGGCATTCCGCGTGCCAAACAGCCAGCCTTGATGATGTACCCTAACCCTACCGACAAAGAGGTGAGTCTATTCTTTGCGGCTTCACTGAGCGGTAATGTAGAGGTGGTGCTAGTAGATATGGCTGGAAAGCAGGTGATGACCGAACGCAAAGAAGTAAGCAATCAAAAGCTCCAACTAGATGTATCCCAGCTGGATGCCGGATTGTATATCGTTAAAGTAATTTCCCCATCGGGTCAGCTGGTGGGTCAAAGCAGACTTTCTGTAAAATAGTAAATTGGTTTATAGGTTGATGTAAGTGAAAAAGTCCTCCGGTTTCCGGCAGGACTTTTTTTTATCCTCCCAGTTCCTGGGCTATGCAATCGGCCAAAGATTTTTCATGGAATTTCACGCTTTGCCAATCGTTAATCCAAAGGCGAATTTCACGATTGTGTGCCTTATTTATAGCACTTGTATCCCAAGCTAAGTCGGGAAAATTCTTTATCAATTTTTCCAAAGAAAAAGGTACCACCACTTCAAAATGGTCGTATCCTTCGGGATAAGCAGCGCCTTGTTTGGGAGCGGGTAATTCAAGCACGGGAATAGTCCACTGAGCAATTTCAAAAGGTTGATTCAAAAGAAACGAACTAATCATCCTCCCTCCTATTTTGCTTTCTATCAATAGTTTGCCTTCATTTTCCAGCGCATTTTTCATGGAAAAATAGCGCTCTTCGGTCTCCACCCGATAGCAGAGATGGTCGATAGACCATTCCGAAATGGGCAAACCACAGGACTGCAAAAAATGAACGCCCTTACGCACAAAAAGCTCGGCTTCTTCCCTTTTCAATACAAAATTCGGAAACGGATGGTGTTTTCTATTTTCTTCAAATCCTCAATCACCTTTTTGTTATAGGTTTTGTCGATATCGGTAATCACATAGCCTATTTTCTCATTGGTTTTGAGGTATTGCCCTACGATATTGATATTGTGCTCGGCCAGCACTTGGTTGATTTTGGCCATAATCCCCGACACATTGTAGTGAATGTGCATCAAACGGTGCGCATTTTGCAAAATCGGCAGCTGCAAGTTCGGGAAGTTCACGCTATTGGTCGTGCTACCTGTATTGATGTATTCCATGATTTTGTTGGGCACAAAATGCGCAATGTTGATTTGCGCCTCCAAGGTACTTCCTCCAATGTGTGGTGTAAGCAAGGTATTGGGCAGATTGCGTAGCGGACTCATAAATTCTTCCTGATTGCTCACCGGCTCATAAGGGAATACATCCACGGCTGCGCCCCGCACTTTCCCCGCTTCAATGGCTTTTCGGAGTGCCTCAATATCTACAATATGCCCGCGACTCAGATTCAGGAAAATCACACCGTCTTTCATCAAATCAAACTCCTTCTCTCCTATCAGGTTTAGGTTATCCTTGCGCCCATCCACATGCAAGCTAACCACATCTACCGAGCGCAATAACTCAGCTAAGGAAGTACATTTTACAGCATTGCCCAAGGCCAATTTCTCCACGTGGTCGTAGTAATACACTTTCATACCAATGGATTCGGCCACTACCGAAAGTTGCGCCCCGATATTGCCATAGCCAATAATCCCCAACTTCTTCCCTCTGATTTCAAAGCTGTTACTGGCCGATTTATTCCATTTTCCGGCATGCATGCCCGCCATGGTATCGGGTAAGTTGCGCATCAGCATAATGATTTCGCCAATGGCCAGCTCCACCACCGAGCGGGTATTGCTAAAAGGCGCATTGAACACCGTGATTCCACGTTCTTGGCAGGCATTAAGGTCTATTTGGTTGGTACCTATGCAGAATGCTCCAATCGAAACCAATCGGTTGGCTTTTTCAATTACCTTAGCCGTAACCAAGGTTTTCGAACGAATGCCTAAAATGCTCACATCCTTGATTTTCTCACACAATTCATCCTCCTCCAAGGCGGCCGAATAGGTTTCTACCGAATACCCTTCATCTTTAAATAAACGGGCGGCATCGGCATGTACATTTTCCAAAAGCAAAACCTTAATCCGATTTTTGGGATAGCTTAGCACCTTACTCATGTTGTTCACAAAAAGGATTTCATCTAAACTAGGTGCCACGTGGTCAGCTTTTTCGATAACCTTAAGCCGCTCTACGTTTTCCGTGAAGGCATAAAACTTATGCGCCAATCCGGCTGAGCGGATTTCATAATCGGTGTAGCCATCGCCTATTACACACACTTCTCCACTTAAATTGAGCGAACGGATTTGTTCTACTTTGCCATTATTGCTTGACAAAGGGTTGTTGGCATCGAAGCCAACGATTCTTCCGTTTTCATCAAACTCAAATTCATTGGCAAACACATGCTCGGGCCGAATGCCGTATTCGATGACAATGGGTACAATAAAATCCTTGAATCCATTAGAAATGATATAGATAAAGGGTGAATGCTCTTCTAAAAACTCTTTATTTCTATGAAAAGAAGGCGTTACGTTCTGCTTTAGATAAGCCACCAAATCGGGCAAGTGGTCGCGGTGTGCCTGCAAAAGTTCAATGCGCTTTTCGAGCGATTCACGAAAAGTAATGGAACCATCCATGCCCAAATCAGTTATGCTTTTGATTTCTTGAAGCACCTCCGATTTACGGGGACTGTTCTTTAAGGAAATCTCACAAAGGGCATCGAGGGCCTCCACACGGGTGAAGGTGCTATCGAAATCGATAATAAAATACTTTTGCATAGGACAACATCGGAAAGATGGTAAATCTAAAAAAATTAAATCCGCCAAACACTATACAAAAAGGGAAGAAAGAACACCTTTTTCAGCAAAAATCTGTTTTCATTGTAACCAAACGTTTGCGAACCATGCGATTTTTTTCAAAAAATTTTCTTCCCCGCTGGGCACAGCTTATCCTAAGTTTGCTCTTTGCACAATTAGCCGGAGTATTGGGCGGGATAGCCACCTTTAGTTCGGTGCGTACATGGTACACCACCTTGGAAAAACCTTTCTTCAACCCGCCTTCATGGCTCTTTGGCCCGGTTTGGACTACCCTCTATGTGTTGATGGGTATTTCGCTTTATCTGATTTGGCAACAAGAAGACTCTGACCGCAAGAAAACTGCTCTCAAGTGGTTTCTGGTGCAGTGGGTACTGAATACCGCTTGGTCGTTTTCCTTTTTCGGCCTGCAATCGCCCGGCTTGGGGATTATCAATATAGGCCTACTCTTAGTGGCTATCTTGTTTACTATAAGGCACTTTCAAGCACTATCCAAACCCAGTGGGTATTTATTGTATCCGTACTTGGCCTGGGTGAGTTTTGCTACACTTTTAAATGCTTCGCTGCTGTATTTGAATGGCTGGTGATGTGTGCTTCTTCAAGCATATCATCCAATGAACTCATGCGCCCTTTTACTTCCAGCATTTTGCGTACCTGCTTGCGCGCATCGGCAAATCCGGCCCAGTTGAACAAAAACGCATAATAGCTAACCTCATGTATTCGGATTTTGCTTAGGCTCAACACGATGTCTTCTTTGTGCCCTATGGGGTGATTCAGCTGGGTGCTTATTTCTTGGGTAAATCCATTTAATTGATAATGCGGGTCACTTTCCAGCGAGGCAATACAGGCTTGTACAGAAGCTCCAAAAAGGTAATGAACTGATTTGCCCAATACTTTATCTTCTTGACTGTTTATTCTATTCATTACTTGTGCATTCAAATACTTCACCATCAGGTTATTATCGGTAATAATCACCCCGCTGTATACTTTACTTACCAATTTACTATATACCTGAAGCTGAATATCCTTTGCCTCCTGTTCTTGCTTTTCTTCTTGAACTATTCGCAGATTCTGTTCTTTTTCCGCTTGTAAAGCTTCAATTTGAGCTTGCATATCACGCTCTTGGCGCTTTAAATCTTCGGTGAGTTTTTGACTATCTTCAAAAAGTCGCTGGGTTTCCCATTGGCTGTTGAAGGAAGCCAAACTTAGGGCCATTTTGTCGGCCACTTGCTGTACAAAATTGCACTGATGTTCCGCCAAAACGGTAAAGGAGGCCATCTCCAGCACACCCAAAACTTTTCCTTCATACACCAGTGGAACCAATACCACACAAGTAGGCCGTGCATCACCCAATCCCGAACCAATGTGCATATAATGGCTAGGTACATCGGTAAGAAAAATCAACTCTTGCGCCCGCCAACACTCTCCTACCAAGCCTTCACCCCAACCAAACTGGCTTTTTCGATTCTTTCTGCGCCCATAGGCATAGCAGGCACTTAGACTCATATAAGGCAAATCTTCCTGCTCGTCTACTAAAAACAATGCCGCCTGATTGCTTCCCGTATAGCGCACCACAAAAGATACCAACTGAAAACTCCACTGCTGGAGATTTTGGGTATCACCTTTCAATAAATCCGATAATTCATTTACTCCTTGCGCCACCCAGTTGCGATGGGCATCTTCTTGAGCCGCCTGTTCCAATTGCGTATTTTTGATGTGTATCTGCTCAAACTGCTGCTGAAGGGTGTGCAACATGCGCTGGAAATTTTGAGCTAGATTTCCCGTTTCATCTTGGGTCCTGATATTTTTCAGACGTTCATCTACTGCAAAATTACCTGCTACTACTTGCTGGGTTAGCTCATCGAGTACGATAATAGGCCGCGATATGCCTCGCGTTAGGAAAACGGATAAGAAAACGCCTAAGCCCAGCACCAAGAATAAACCTAGTGATAACACCACCTGTGCGTACTGCTGCTGCTGGGTAGCCCGCTTCGATAAGGCTTCGTACAGATAATCGACCATAGGCTGCACTTCGGCCGCACTGGCTTTTAAATCACCCCGTATGCCCGAATCACTGGTTAGACCTATTTGTTTTTCTATACCTACAATTTTATCAAACTGGCGCACATAAGCGGTAATTTCTTTCAAGGTACGAGCCCGGTAGGCATCTGTCATGTGAGCAGCTTGATTGGCTTTTACATAATCCATAAAATTATCGGCTGTCTGATGTAGCTTTAGTACGTAGCTGAGGTCTTTCCGCAAGACAAAATCCTTCTCATGCCTGCGCAGTGAAAAGGCGAACACCTTTTCCTCTGGCGATTCTCGTTCTTGAAGGGCATGCACATATTCGCGCATATTGCCTTCTAGTCCGTGGTCCTTAAAGCCACGCCTTTTCAAGGCCTGCACCAAACTCTGAAAGGAAGTGTGGTAATTGTTTACGGAATTGATAAGCGTATTTACCTGCAAGCTCAGGTCATTGCGGTGAATCTCCGAATCGTTTTCCAGATGCCTGAGCGTAGTAAGCAAGCGCTGAATCTGTTGTGCATGAAGCTGCAAACTCGGTGCATAGCCCGAATCCAAAAAAGAAGGGTGCTGCCATTCGTAGAGTAGAAAATCTTTCTCCGCTTTGCGAGCCTCGGCCAATACAGTTAGGATGTCGGAAGCTTGTGCCTTTACGGCTTGCGAATGATTAGCGCGGCTAAGCAGAATAAAGGAAAATACGCCCCCTACACTGGCTAATAGTACCAAGGTGCTAAAGGAAAGGGCGAGTTTGGTTTTGATGCTGGATGTAATGGTTTTCATGGGGATTTCTTTACCCCTCAAAATTAGTCGCCTTCAGGATGCTGGCGGTTATGCCTATACTATCATGCTATTATGAAAATGTTACCCAATAAAAAAGCCCCTTGCGGGGCTTTCGGTATGCTTATTTATTGTTCTTTTTTGCTTCCTCTTCGCGTAACTCCCTACGAATGATTTTACCCACATTTGATTTAGGCAGTTCCTTTTTAAACTCTATGTGTTTCGGTCGCTTATAATTGGTCAAGTACTCATGGGCATGGGCATGCAACTCATCCTCCGTCAAGCTTTCGTCCTTTTTCACCACAAAAATCTTAACGGCCTCGGTACTTTTCTCATCAGGTACACCAATTGCGGCCACTTCCAATACTTTAGGGTGCAAAGCCATAGCATCTTCCACCTCATTTGGATATACATTGAAGCCCGATACCAAAATCATATCTTTGATACGATCCACAATCTTGATAAAACCATCGGTATCCATCACCCCCACATCACCTGTACGGAACCACTCTTTATGGAAGAACACTTTATCATTGTCTTCCGGGCGATTCCAATAACCCGGCATTACTTGTGGTCCACGGGCGCAGATTTCTCCTCTTTCGCCTACTGGTACTGGATTCCCTTGATCATCCATAATGGCCACTTCCGTATTTGGAAAGGGCAAACCTATGGTTCCCTGACGATGCGTACCATCCAAAGGCCCACAACACAATACCGGAGAGGTTTCGCTCAATCCATAGCCTTCTACAAGGGCGGTTCCTGTTACCATTTCCCATTTATCGGCTACAGCCTTTTGCACAGCCATTCCTCCTCCAATCCCTACTTTCAGGTGACTAAAGTCTACTTCTTTAAAGGCTTCTTGGTTTAGCAAGCCGTTGAAGAGGGTATTTACCCCCGTAATAATAGTAAACGGATATTTCTTCAAATCGCCAATGAAGGCTTTCATATCGCGCGGGTTGGTCACCAATATATTATGCGCCCCCGAGGCAAACATCAGCACACCATTCACGGTAAGGGCAAAAATATGGTATAAAGGAATAGCTGTAATTACGATATCCTGATTGCCAATAATGGGCTTAAACCACTCCTGACAAATAATAGTGTGAGCCGCTACATTTCGGTGCGTAAGCATGGCTCCTTTGGCCACACCCGTAGTACCTCCGGTATACTGCAAGAAAGCTAAATCAGAAGGACTAATAGCCACTTTTTCAAAGGATTTGGTCTTGCCAATGGCTATCATTTTTTTGAAGGTAATGGCTTTAGGCAAATGATAAGCCGGCACCATCTTCTTGATATTTTTCACCACAAAATTGACAATCCCACCTTTGAGTCCACCCAGCAGGTCGCCTATTTCCGTTACTATCACGGTTTTGATAGACGTATTGGGCAACACCTTCTCCAAGTTATGGGCAAAGTTGGCCAAAATTACCACTGCCGTTACCTGAGCATCGGTAAACTGATGCTCCATTTCGCGAGGCGTATACAAGGGATTGGTATTTACTACAGTGATTCCGGCACGCAAAGCACCAATCAATACCACAGGGTATTGCAATAAATTGGGCATTTGGATGGCCATGCGATCCCCTTTTTTCAGACCAGCCTCTTGGGTAAGATAAGCGGCCACATGACGGCTCATTTCATCTACCTCGGCATAGGTTAGGCTTTTACCCATACAGGTGTAGGCCACACGGTCCGAATATTTCTTAAATCCTTCTTCAAATATCTCTACCAAAGAACTGTACTGATCTACATTCAACTGACCTCTAAGTCCTTTTGGGTAATTCTTTAGCCAAGGAAAGGTATTATCCATAGTTTTTGTTTTGGTTTTTGTTAGCCTAATGTACTTACAAAAGAGGGAATCTATCAAATCTGCAGCCTCAAAAAAAACGTTTGCAATTCAATTCTATCAATTTTTCCCTCCTTTATCTGTGTTAAATGCTAAACTCGTACTTGGCATTTTGGTTTGAAGACGGGCACTTCTTCTTCCAGAAGATCCGAAATTCTCAATAAATAAGTATCTTTGCAGCATCTTTTCACCGATTCATTCGGTGAGCATGTGGGTGCTTTTAAAATTTACTCGTGAAGAAAGTCGCATTTTACACGCTGGGCTGCAAACTCAATTTCTCCGAAACGTCTACCATCGGTCGCCTCTTTGAAGAAAAAGGTTATCAGAAGGTGGAGTTTACCGAACAGCCCGATATTTTCATTATCAATACCTGCTCGGTAACCGATAATGCCGACAAGAAGTGTAAAAAGATTGTAAAAGAAGCTCAAAAAATCAATAAAGAGGCCTTTGTGGCCATTATTGGTTGCTACGCCCAGCTCAAGCCACAAGAAATAGTGGCCATACCGGGGGTAGATGCTGTGCTGGGTGCTGCGGAGAAATTCCGTTTGGTAGAATTGCTTGATGGCTTTCAGAAAAAGGCTGAGCCGCAGGTGTTTGCCAGCGATATTGAAAAAGCCACTACTTTCAACACCTCCTATTCCATCAACGACCGTACCCGTACTTTCTTAAAAGTGCAGGATGGTTGCAATTATAATTGTGCCTTTTGTACCATTCCACTGGCGCGTGGCGAAAGCCGCAGCGATAGCATAGAGAACATTCTAAAAACGGCTCGCGAAATTGCCACTACGGATGTGAAAGAGATTGTGATTACGGGTGTAAACACCGGAGATTTTGGGATACAGGAAGGCCGCAGAAAAGAACGTTTTATCGACTTGGTGAAAGCCTTAGATGAAATTGAAGGGATTGAGCGCTTTAGAATTTCTTCCGTTGAGCCCAATCTACTCTCAGATGATATCATTGAATTTGTGGCTCAATCCAAGCGATTTGTTCCGCATTTTCATATTCCCTTACAATCGGGTAGCAATAAAATTCTAAAAGCCATGTATCGCAGGTATCAGCACGAACTCTATGCAGAACGCGTGGCGAAAATCAAAGAACTCATGCCGCATGCCTGTATTGGTGTAGATGTGATTGTGGGCTTCCCCGGTGAAACGCATGAAGACTTTCTAGAAACGTATCATTTCTTGAACGACCTAGAAATAAGCTACTTGCATGTATTCCCCTACTCCGAACGTGCCAATACCAAGGCCATAGAACTGGAAGGTGTAGTACCTATCAAAACACGTCAGGAACGCACTCGTCAGCTTATTTCCCTTTCTGAGAAGAAGAAACGCTACTTCTATGAGGCACACTTAGGTACACAGGCTACGGTGCTGTTTGAAGAGGATGTGAAAGAGGGCTATATGGAAGGATTTACCGAAAATTATATTCGGGTAGTAGCCAAATACGACCCCTTACTGATTAATGAATTGAAAAAAGTACAACTAAGCGCTATCAATAACGAAGGCTTGGTGGAAGTGGAGGAAGTACAAGAATACATCACCCACTAACCTGAAAAAAATAGCTTAAACAGTAGAGACCGGATGTACTATATATCCGGTTTTTTCATGTCTTTTTTTGCGGAGAAACAAAAAAAGAGCCCACACCGAGTGCAGGCTCTTCCTCCCAATGCCGCCAAAGAAAACTAACCCCTTAATAAACTCTAGCTAAGCAAAGGGAGGCAATTTCTTGGTGGATATCGCCACAGCATTACAGGCAAAGCCCAAGACTTTAAAGCCTAGTGACTTCACAAAATCCTATCAAATAAATAAAGAAATGGGATACATCTAGCGGGTGATATCGTGGTGCAAAGCTACGCCAACTTGAGGCAAAAAACCTAGCCCATATAAGATTCAGGTAATATTTTGGGCGTAATAATATAATTATAAACCCATAACAACATCTGCTCCCAAAAATTTAGTTTTATATTTTTCTATGAGTCTTCTAATAACAGAAAAAATAAATTAGTATAAAATAAATCACATAGGCTTGATCTACTATTCAGTTATTTCAATCTGATTCCCTTCGGGATCTAAAATCACACTTTCATAGTATCCATCCCCTGTCGTTCGTGGTTCACCTATTATTGTAAAACCATCCTTTCTCAATCTTTCGGTATAACTATCTACTAATTCTTTATTTCCAACAGATATGGCAATATGTGCCAATCCAATTGACATACCTTTGAGTCCGGCCGCATTTGTAATATCATTCCTTTTCATAATTTCGATACGAGCCCCATTTTCAAATGAAAGAAAGTATGAAGAAAACCCTTTTTGGAGATTCTCATATTTCCCTCCACTCCTCATGTTGAAATACTTTTGATAGAATTCTCTCATTGCTTCTAAATCAGAGACCCAAATTGCAACATGTTCTAATTTCATTTGTAATATCTCCTTTACAGGTTAATTAATCCCTATAAAATTTATAACGACCGAATGAAGTTAGCATTCCTAATCAAAACTTCAACCCTGCCCTTACTCAAACCGCAAGGATTCAATAGGATCCAGCTTGGAAGCCTTATAGGCCGGATAGTAACCGGAAATAATTCCTACGATAAAGCAAATAATCAAACCTACTATCATCCATAGCCAAGGAATCACGAATACCCCCGGACTAATAATATTGGCAATCAGGTTGCCTATCAAAATCCCTAAAATCACCCCTCCTATGCCGCCTATCTGGCAAACCACCAAGGCTTCGGCCAAAAACTGCTGACGGATCAACTTAGGCGTGGCGCCCAAAGCCTTACGAATCCCGATTTCGCGGGTGCGCTCCGTTACCGAAACCATCATAATGTTCATCAGCCCCACCGAAGCACCCAATAAGGTAATTATACCAATGGCAAAACCACCTACTCGCAAATAGCCAGTAATTTCTGCCAGTCGCTCGGCTACAGTTTGGCTACGTTCTATCTCCACTGAGCTATCTTCCGTAATCCGGTCTTGGCGCACAATGCGCATAATTCCTGTCGCCTCGCCCATGGCTACATCCATCTCCACGGGGTTGTTCACCGCCACTGTAATTGTATATTGTGGTTGAAAACGCATCAGTCTGCGCGCCACATCGATAGGAATATACACCGTACGGTCACCTCCGCCTCCGCCACCCAGTCCTCCGGAAGGCTCCAGCACACCAATGATTTTGCACTTCATTCCATAAAAAGAAATTTCCTGATTAAGCGGGTCTTCAAAATCTTCAAAAAGGCTTTTCACCACTTCCTGACCTACCACAGCCACATTGGATCCATACTGGTTTTCTATCGAAGAAATATTTCTCCCCTTCACAATTTCGTAACCTTTAATAGGAATGTAGTTATCATCGATTCCGTAGATCCGATAATTCGGATTGGTGGTTTTAGACAATCGCTTAATCTCCGCATTGCGGGTAACGCTTACATGCAAGGTGGTGCTAGCCGGATACTGAAAAGCAGAAACAAATCGGCTGGCCTCCTCATAGCTGATGGGCGGGTACGACTTTTCCTCGATTCCTCCTTGCCCTCCCCGTCTACCGTTTTGGCCCTTGGCCCGAATATCAAAGGTGCTAGCTCCCAGAGTGGAGAAACTATCGGTAACCGATTTCTGCATACCATCGATGGCCGTGAGTATACCCACCAGTGAGGTAATGCCAATGGCAATAATGAGTGCCGTAAGAACCGTTCTTAAAAGATTTCCTTGTATGGACCGTAGTCCTTCTTTGATGTTTTCCCTTTGATCCATGGTGTAAATTGCGAAAGCTAATAGTCCTTTAACTAAGTTATTGCCATCAGGGATGCAAATAAGAAGATAATTCCTTAATTTTCGATTATTTCGTGATAAAAGGCAGATTTGTGATGTTTAGATTTTTACTTGTAAGCGCTTGGCTACTCGCCACTTGCCTTCCTCTGAAGGCATCGCAGCTGGTGCTTCCCATGGACGACACTCAGAAAAATCACCTCAAAGCCTACGGAATAGCCTACTGGGTGCTGGCTCAGGACGTAGAAGTAGATTGGTTGCTCAACCATCGGGGCGGTAGCTTCAGTTTTTCCTATTCACAGAAATTTGAAAACGAACTGATCATCCGTGGCGTAAGCTATGAGGTGATCTCCGATGCCCAGTACGGTCAGTTGGTGGAAGAACTCTCCAGCCCATCGAGCAATACCGATGTTATGAAACTGCAAAAGCCCCCGAAGGTGGCCGTGTATTCACCTAAAAACAAACAGCCTTGGGACGATGCCGTCACCTTGGTGCTTACCTATGCCGAGATTCCCTATGACGTGATTTTCGATGATGAAATCATGTACGATGAGCTCACGCAGTACGATTGGCTTCACCTTCACCATGAGGATTTCACCGGACAGTATGGAAAATTTTACCGCACCTTCCGCAATTACCCTTGGTATATTCAGCAGCAGCAAGACTATGAAGCCCGCGCTAAAAAGCACGGTTTTGCCAAGGTATCGCAGCTTAAGCTAGCCGTGGCCAAAAAAATCCAATCTTTTGTACTGGGAGGAGGCTTTCTCTTTGCTATGTGTTCGGCTACCGATACTTACGACATTGCACTCGCAGCCGAAGGGGTTGATATTTGCGATACCATGTTCGATGGCGACCCGCTGGATCCGGCTATGAACAAAAAGCTGAATTACGAGAACACTTTTGCTTTTCAGAACTTCACCTTGGAACGGGACCCGTTACAATACGAATATTCTGATATCGATATGCAACCCGATGAACGAGGTATCCGTGAACCCAATGATTTCTTTACGGTTTTTGAATTTTCGGCCAAATGGGATCCCATACCTACCATGATGACCCAAAACCATAGCAAAAACATCAAAGGATTTATGGGGCAAACTACCGCTTTCAGAAAAGAACTGGTGCGCCCCGATGTGGTAATTATGGGGGAAAGCAAAGACCTCGGGGAAGTGCGCTACCTCCACGGAGTGGTGGGCAAAGGCTTCTGGACCTTCTATGGAGGCCACGACCCAGAGGATTATCAGCACATTGTGGGTGAAGAACCTACGGATCTTAACCTGCACCCCAATTCACCGGGCTACCGCTTGATATTGAACAACATATTGTTCCCTGCGGCAAAAAAGAAAAAACAAAAGACCTGAGTAGTTTACAGTTGATTGTTGATAGATAATTTTTATCGAAATGGATGCTTTTTGGATTATACTTTCCGGCTCTTTGGTAGCCGTTTCTTGTGGACTGTTAGGCTGCTACCTGATATTGCGTAAAATGGCTATGGTGGGCGATGCCATCTCCCATGCGGTATTACCGGGTATAGTATTAGCCTTTTTGATTTCCGGCTCACGCAATAGTTTCGTGATGCTAATTGGAGCTGGTCTTATAGGCTTACTAACCACTTTCTTAATCGAGTTTTTTCACAGAAAGGCTAAGCTTCAAAGCGATGCTTCTATTGGCCTTACCTTCACTTGGCTATTTGCTGTAGGCGTAATCCTGATTTCGGCCTTTGCCGGAAAGGTGGATCTTGACCAAGACTGTGTGCTGTACGGAGAGATTGCCTACGTACCCATAGACCTTTGGATTACCGGAGCGGGACAAATCATGGGGCCACGGGCGGTGTACATTTCAGGAAGTGTACTGCTGATTATCTTACTTTTTATCAAATTCGGTTATAAAGAACTCTTCCTCACCACGTTTGATCCGGCTTACGCCACCTCGATTGGGATTAGCACTACTTTATGGCATTATTTATTGATGGGAGCCGTTTCCCTCACTACGGTGGCCTCTTTCGAGGTTGTTGGGGCTATTTTAGTAGTGGCACTTATGGTGGCTCCGCCCGCTACAGCCTATTTACTTACTGAGGATTTTAAAAAGATGCTGGCCTATACAGCGGTTTTGGGGATAGTGGTAGCTGTGCTGGGCTATTACTTGGCTTGGTTTATGAATGCCTCCATTGCCGGAGCCATGTCGGTGGTGGCCGGAATTTTATTTTTGGCCGCCTTGTTACTAAGTCCAAAAGAGGGCATCATTACCAAAATGCTGCGTAATCGAGCCCTCCGAAACCAAACTCAGTCTATTTAATATTACTTGTATGTACGCTCTCATTATAAGTTTTTTACTTTTTACCACTCCTTTTATT
Organism: Shiella aurantiaca; assembly: GCA_030412945.1. Taxonomy (GTDB): domain Bacteria; phylum Bacteroidota; class Bacteroidia; order Cytophagales; family Cyclobacteriaceae; genus Shiella; species Shiella aurantiaca. The sequence continues at coordinate 486,998 of JAUHJS010000001.1, forward strand.
AAAGAAAAACCCTCTGGGCCAACTACCATTCAATGGGTAAGCCTTGAGGAAGCTTTTATTCTAACCAGAGAAAACCCTAAGAAAATATTCATTGATGTATACACCGACTGGTGTGGCTGGTGCAAGAAAATGGATAAAAACACCTTTTCCAATCCGGAAATTGCCCAATATATCAACAAGCACTACTATGCCGTGAAGCTCAATGCCGAACAAAAGGAAGACATTAAACTAGGCGACAGAATTTATAAATATGTGGCCAACGGCCGCTCGGGCTATAATGAAGTGGCAGCCGCCTTGCTTCAAGGGAAATTGAGCTACCCTACCATCGTTTTTCTGGATGAAAACTTTAACATGATTCAACCCTTACCGGGCTACCAAGAACCCAAAAGTCTGGAACCTATCATGGTGTATTTTGGGGAAAACTATTATAAAAACACCTCTTGGGACGACTTTCAGAAAAAATTCATCAGTAACCTATAAATTGTGAGAGCAGAAGATTTCCTAGGTGCAGATGACACCATAGTGGCCTTGGCTACGCCTCCCGGAGTGAGTGCCATTGCGGTGATACGCCTTTCGGGAAAAGAAGCCATAAATATTACCAATAAAGTATTTAAAGGAAAAGACTTAAGTAAGCAAGAAAGCCATACTATTCATTTCGGTACCATCCGCGATGGGGAGCAAATCATCGATGAGGTATTGGTCTCTTTGTTTATTGCGCCTAAATCTTTCACCAAAGAGAATTCCGTAGAGATATCCTCCCACGGTTCGCAGTACATTGTGCGGAAAATCATTGAGGTTTTATTGAAAAATGGTGCCCGATTGGCAAAACCGGGGGAATTTACCCGTAGGGCATTTATAAATGGGCAATTTGACCTTGCCCAAGCCGAAGCCGTGGCCGATCTAATCCATTCCGACTCCGCAGCCGCTCACCAAGCCGCTATGAACCAAATGCGGGGGGGATTTTCCGAAAAAATCCGTGCTCTACGTGAGCAACTCGTGCACTTTGCTAGCATGATTGAACTCGAGCTCGATTTTGTAGAAGAAGATGTGGAATTTGCCAGTCGGGAGGATCTGCGCAATTTGATTATAAAATTACAAAAAGTAATTCATCCCTTGATGGACAGTTTCCAGCTAGGCAATGTAATTAAAAATGGAGTCCCTACCGTAATTGCAGGCAAGCCCAATGCCGGTAAATCTACCCTACTAAATGTGCTCTTGAATGAAGAAAAAGCGATTGTATCGGATATCCCAGGTACCACACGCGATTTTATTGAAGATGAACTGGTGATTAACGGCATCAACTTCCGCTTTATCGATACAGCCGGACTGCGCGAAACCACCGATACCATAGAGGCGATTGGTGTGGAGCGTACCCATGCCAAAATGAAGCAGGCTAGCCTCATCATCTATCTCTTTGATTTGAAAAACGAAAGCTTACAGGAGATTTTCCAAGAAGTAAACCGATTAGAAAACTTGGGGATACCTTTTATCAAGGTAGGAAATAAAATAGATGCTGCTCCTCAAGCCACGCTACAAGCCCTTGAAGAAAAGGGTGATTTTGTGATGATTTCCGCCCAAGGAAATATCCAAATAGACTTTTTGAAAGAAAAGATATTAGAAGCCGTAAACCTCAGCAATTTCAAAACCGGAGACACCATAGTGACTAACCTACGCCACTACCAAAGCTTACAGCAAACCGCTCAAGCATTGGATGATGTTATCAAAGGCCTCGACCTAGGCGTAACCAATGACTTTTTAGCGATGGACATCCGTCAAGCCCTTTTTCACCTAGGCGAAATCACAGGTGAAATCTCTACGGACGATTTGTTGGCGAATATCTTTAGTAAGTTTTGTATCGGAAAGTAATTTATGTACAACTTCCATTCCAGCCTAGAAAACTTCCATTCCAATCTTTGGCATCATCATATTCCGGTGCCCGATGCAATTGCTGTACAATTGATTGAAGGAGACAACCGCAGGGTAATCATTACTCTGAACGGTTCCATCACTTGGCAAGCGGCCCTTATGAAGTCGGAATCCTACTGGTTTGTACTAATAAATAAAGAAAACCTCACCAAACTCGGAGCTAAAGAAGGTACCAAAATAGAGGTACAGTTAGAAAAAGACCGAACAGAATACGGCCTACCCATAACAGACGAGATGCAAACCCTCATGGAGCAAGATGAAGAAGGTGCTGCCTATTTCCGCCAGCTCACTATGGGCAAGCAGCGCAGTTTAATCTACATAGCAGGACAAGTAAAAAACACCCATAGCCGACTCAATAGGGCTTTGGCGATCTTTCATCACCTGAAAGAGTATAATGGGAGATTGGATTTCAAAATCCTGAACGAAACCATCAAGGCCTATAACCAGCAGAACAAGCTAAAAAAATAAGGGAGCCACCGCTCCCCTATCAAGTAAGTGCCAAATGCCTTTGCAGCGACTCAAGCACGGCATCGGCCACCAAATGGTAAAAAGGCTCAGGGTTAGCATCCACCTGCACTTTTTCTAAAGCAGAATAATAAGCCAAGCGTGAAGTTATATCCCCTTTCAAATTAGCAATGGTGTAGCCATTTTGAAGAAGGATAAGGTTCATTACCAGCCGAGAAGTGCGCCCATTACCATCAATAAACGGATGGATACTCACTAATCGCTCATGCAGCTCGGCTGCTAAGATAACAGGGTGCATGATATGCTTCTGCTGAGTATAATGGATGAAATAATCCTCCATCATTTTTTCTAGCAAAAAGGGCTGTGGCGGCTCATGCCTGCTACCCGAAATACGCACCGGAACCGAACGATACCTTCCGGCATTTGCTTTGTCAATCCCTTTCAGGATAAGGTAATGCAACTCTAGCAAGGTGCGCTTGGTCAGTGGCTCCTCGGCTGCACAAAGCTGCTCCATAAAGCCAATAGCCTCGGCATGATTAATGGCCTCCAGATGCTCGCGCATAGATTTTCCTCCAATGGTAATTCCTTCATTCACTACCAAATGAGTTTCTTGAAGGCTAAGCGTATTGCCTTCTATACGATTACTCTCATAGGTATACTCTACATGAAAAAACTCCTGCATTTTAGCCAATTGCGTAGCATTCAAAGGCTTTTTACCCGACCACAGATTTTTCAAAGTATCTATTGCCTTCAATTTATCTTTTAAAGAGTCCGACAATGGAGGTAATTCAAATACACGGGTGCTGCTTAGGTATTCTACCCTAGACTCAGCCACAGAAAGTATCTCTTGAGCATCCAAGCGATATTTAACTACTTCTACTACCTTTTCGACTAACCACAGACGCTTCAGCTCATCCAAGGGAACTGCGAGTGCATGACTTAAAGCGGCCAGATTTTCTTCTGTAGGCAAACGATTCCCTTTCTCGAACTTGCTAATCAAAGCGGCATCGATACCGCTTTCGGCTGCAAGCTGACGAATCACCATTCCTTTGTTTTCACGAAAGGTTTTTAGGCTTAGGGCTAAGGTTTTCATTTGTTGAAATAATCATTGTTGACAAATTTAGTCAACAATAACCGAACACAAAAGCATTTTCAAAATTTTCAATCAAAAAGTCCCTTATTATCTACCAATTGAGGAACGGATACATCCAATGTAAGCGCTTTATTGAGGTGTTTAATAAAATGAGCCGATAGAAGTGGCGATTCTACTTCTACGTTCTGATGCACAAAGAAGTACAGTTTCTGCAATCCTTGCTCCTTCCATGTTTTAATTCGCTCCACCCATTCATCCAATCGTTCATAGTCTTTAGGATGATTCGCTCCCACATATCGAATAAAGGCCACCTCATTGGTCAATCGCATATGAAGCATATCTCTCCTTCCGGCCGTATCTACCAGAATATTAGCTTGCCCCAACTCTTCTAGCAGATGAGTTAAAGCCTCGGAAGCTTCACCCGATTTAAACCAATCTTCATGCCTCACCTCTACCGCCAAAGGAATAACAGCAGGGAATTCTCGCAGAAATTGCTCCAGTTTAGGCCATTCCTTAGGACTGAACTTATCATGGAGCTGGAGAAACACCGCCCCCAGCCTTTCACCAAAGTGGCTAATGGCATCGCAGTATACTTGTGTAGCTTGACCCACCTCCTTCAATCGGCTAAAGTGACTGATGGAATTGGTGATTTTAGGAAAAAACCGAAAACTCTCGGGCGTTTTACTAGCCCACACCTCCACCTGTGCCGCATTGGGCATATTATAAAAGGTGGAGTTCATCTCAATGGAATTAAACTGAGTGGCATAATAGGCCAACTCATCCTTTACCCCCTTGGGATAAAAGCCTTTCAAATCCTTTTTATTCCATTTGGCACAGCCCACATACACCTCAAAAGATTTACCGCTGCTTTTGTATCGTTTTAGTATTTCTTTCGTTTGGGGATGGTCAGGGGGTAAGGTGAAATCCACCTTGCCCGGGTCGTCTACTTTTCCAAAAATCATTTATTTCGTATTAGATGTAAGAATTGATGAAAATAAAAGTAATTAAATTCCAAGTTCTTATGAAATTTGTCTTTTGCTAATCCTATGAATCAAACGATTCTGCTTGAACTGATTTCTCATCGTATGCCTTTCGGAAAGTACAAAGGAACCCTTTTACATCAATTGCCCGTAAGTTACCTGGAATGGTTTCACAGCAAAGGATTCCCACAAGGAAAACTAGGTATGCAATTACATACCATTTATGAAATCAAAGTAAATGGCTTAGAATACCTTCTTCAGCCACTCCTTCAGTCTGGCAATAAGGCCTAACCCGTAGCAGCAAGTATGCGCAACATGTTTAAAAGACCCAAATTGCACAACGAACGTCTTCGGTTGATTTACATCATCCTCGATTTGCTAGTGCTTTTCACGGGGATTTTTCTTTTCATCAGCCTTATTTCCGATTTATTGAAACCTGTTCACTGGGGCACCTTCGGGCTGGCTTTCGCCTTTTCATGGACCTTGAAAATACTTTCTTACAGGCCAAAACGTCTATTTTGGGTATCAAATGGAATTATTTTCACCATTTATGCCACTTTGGAGCTGGTACTTTTCCTGCAGCCAGCCACCCTTCATACCATTCTCTATTGGTCGATAGCCCCGCCCCTTATCGGTAGCCTCATACTCAAGCGAACCAATACCTATTTCTGGGCTGCCTTGGGACTGATTACCAGCTTGATAAACATCTACTATGCGCTCCACACCGGACCGGAGGTTTTACAAATCGGCCTTAACGAAAACCTGATTGAATCACTTATATTCTATGTGGTACTCTGCTTGTGTTTGTTTTTCTTTTTGCAACTCCAACTTAATGCCCGGACAAACCTCAAAACCAAAAATCGAGAATTGGTTGAATTGCACAATGAGATTCAAAGTCAAAACGAAGAGCTTCAGCAACAACATGAGCAAATAAGTACGCAACGGGATTTCATTACCCAGAAAAATGAAAGTTTAGGCAATTTCCTTGAAATCATTGTGGCGCTAGGTAGTTCACAAAACATCAATTTTGGCAATCTCGAACAAGCCGAAATCGAGATATGCGAAGCAGCCGCCAGCAGTCTAGGGGTTAGCCGTGTCAGCATCTGGTCGTATCAAGCTGACCAACAGAGTCTCGTATGCAAACTATTGCATGCCGATGGTCGATTTCAGAAAATAAATACGGAGGCGATTGAATACAAGGACAATCCTACCTATTTCGATACCATACGAAATACCGGCTTGGTCATGGCTGACCTAGCGCGATCCAGTGATGACATGAGCGTACTGAATCAAAAATACCATATTCCTAACCAAATCTATTCCTTGTTAGACTCGGCATATTTAGTAGATGGAGACTTTGGTGGGGTGATTTGCTGCGAACAGACACATGCTCCCCGAAGCTGGACATTGGAAGACACCTTGGTGATCAAAGTATTGGGCAACTTGCTTACACTCGCACACAAAACACGTCAGCATACGGATAAAAACCGCCAGCTAGAAGAAAAGAGTCAGGAAATTGCCGAACTAAACGAACATTTAGAGGAAAAAATAGCTGAACGCACGAGCGAGTTGGAAAAGAAGAACCTTCAGCTCACCGAATATGCTTTTGTAAACTCCCACCTACTGCGCGGCCCAATTGCCCGCATAGCCGGCTTGTATTATTTATTGGAAAGTCAGCACCCCAGTTTAAAGGGTGATATGATTTTTGGCTATTTGAAAGACTCCATCAACGAGCTCGATAAGGTAAGTAAGAGCATCAACAAAGCCATCGAAGATAATTCTGATACCCCTAAGACTCCTTAGTAATATCCGGCTCAAGTACTGAGGTGATCTCCTTTACGATATTATCCAGCTTTTCAGCCGCTTGGGTGAGGTGCGATATTGTTTCTTGCTCCTTTTCATTCAGGCCTTCTTTGTCAATCAGACTAACCAAGCCCAAAATACTAGCTACCGGAGCGCGTAATTTATGCGAGTTGATGAAAGCGTATTCTTCTAACTGTTCGTTTCGTTTTTCCAAGTCGGCTGTACGCTCTAAAATCTTCTCTTCTAACGACTTATTGATGCTAAAAATCTCGTTATAGGCCAAGCGTATCTTTTCCGCCTGTACTTCCAACTCCTCCTTCTGGTTATTGATTTCATTGTTCTTGCGCGCCAGCACGGCATTATGCAGCCTATCTTTTTTACCTGAGCGATAAGCCAAAGCAAAAAGCAGAAAAGCCAAACACATTACAATCACCACCAGCACCACCACAATAAACTGCTTTTGGATCAATGCCTGACTTTCGGCCTCTCGTTCGCGGAGAAGCTGATTTTCCGACTCCTTCTCCACAATTTCCCGTTCAAAACGGGCAGCTTCCACCATACGAATAATTTCTTCCGATCTCAGACTGTCCTCGTAGCGGGTAGCCAGTCGCTGGTTTTCAAAGGCCAGTTTGTAATTCAATTGCTGCTGATAAATCTCGCTCAAAAGACGGTGTGCATCCCGAATCGATTTCTTTGCACCAATTTCATCTGCCCAATTCATGGCCATTTGGGCAGTTTCCAATGCCTTGTTCCAATCCGAACGTAGAGTCTGTACCCGCGCTAGCTGAATATACGATATGGAAAGCCCCAGGGCGTTGCCCCTCACCTCTTGCATACGTATAGCCTGATGAATATACCACTCAGCAGAGTCGAGCATGTGATCTTTAATAAACGTTTCGGCCAATAAACTATAGGTGGCGGCCAGGTCGTGTGAATCTTGCAGCTTATCAAAAATCGTCTGTGCCTCGCGGTACACATTCAAGGCTTTTTGCCACTCGCCCATTTTAGAGTAGCACGCACCTATGTTATTAAGCGAGTGACCATAATTGGTCTTTTCTCCTAAGGATTTAAAGTAAAGTCCTGCTTTTTGAAAGTATTCAAGCGCAAGGCTGTAATTACTAATATCCAGATACACCTTACCCAAGGCACTGTTGCAGGTGGCAATTCCCAACGAATCTTTTAATGATTCATTGATTTTAAGTGCGGCATAATGTTGTTGCAATGCCTCTACTTGATTGCCCTGCACCCAATAGGCCGTACCTAAAGCAGATAAGGCACGGGCTTCGTTCAAAGCATTAGCATGCTCACGGGCATCGGATAAGGCTAATTTGGCATAGGCAATAGAGCGCAATGGGTCGGAGAACCAAAACCGTTCGGCCAGTATTTGATAGGATTCTTGGGCGGTAGAATCTGCCATAGCTCTCCCCCAACCCAACGACACGCTTAAAAAATAGAAGGACACAAAAAGTATGTAGAACACATGTCCCTTACGTTGATTCATACCTGATTAAAATCTTTTCTTTAATTCTCGAAAAATACAAACAATAATTGATTGTATTAGTATTAATTCAAGAGCTTTTTATGTGCATTAGCCTAAAGAATATTTGGAATATAACGATTTTTAGTTTTAATTGTAAAGACTACCCTAAACCTTGGTACGCTTGCTTTACCCAACGGTTCATAACAACCACCGAAGCAGTGCCAACATAAGGTAGGTCTTAAAATTAAATTCTATCTTTCCATAAACTTAAGAACCTCATGAATAACCGAAGAGTACTTCCTTTTATTATCTTGTCCGGACTAGGATTAATTTTCCTACTCTATTTCTCAGCCAACACTTTCATCACCATTCGTTCCGGACAAGCCGGTGTGCTTTACAAGAAATTTGGAGGGGGTACTGTTACCGATGCGTATTACCCAGAAGGCTTTCATGTAATCGCTCCTTGGAACGATCTTTTCATCTACGACATCCGTACCCAAGAGGTGAAAGAAATTCTGGATGTGCTTTCGCGCAATGGGCTTTCCATCAAACTGGAACTATCGCTTCGCTATGCGCCCCACATCGACAATATCGGGATACTGCATAAGCAAATTGGACAAAACTACACTGAAAAAATCGTACTTCCCGAAATCCGTTCATCGGCCCGTAAGATCATAGGTCAATACAATCCCGAAGAGTTGTACAGCAGCAAGCGTGAAGCTATTCAGGATGAAATTTTCAAAGAAACAGAAATCAATCTTAAGAAAAACTATATCAACCTCGATGCCGTTCTTATACGAAGCGTAGAACTTCCAGCCACTATCAAAACGGCTATTGAGAACAAACTTAAGCAAGAACAGGAGTCCATGGAATACGAGTTTCGTTTGGAAAAAGAAAAGAAGGAAGCTGACAGAAAACGAATCGAAGCCAAAGGGATTAAAGATTTCCAAGATATCGTATCCGAAGGTATTTCAGATAAACTTTTGAAGTGGAAAGGCATTGAAGCTACCCTTGAGCTCAGTAAGTCGCAGAACGCCAAAGTAGTAGTGATAGGACAAGGAAAAGAAGGCCTACCCATCATTCTTGGCAACAATTAAATAATGAAAGTATTTGTTGAAACAAGTTTTAACAAAAATCAAATTTTACCTAAATTCGCTAGCGCTATTGCAATCGATTTTTTTCACAAAAAATAAATAAAAATATGTCACAATTTGCCGAATTGAATTACGATGGCAAAACGTATAAGCTCCCCATCATAGAGGGAACGGAAAACGAAAGAGCCATCGATATTAATAACCTCAGGGCAGAAACCGGCCTTATCACCTTGGATGAAGGCTATAAAAACACAGGAGCAACCACTAGTGGTATCACCTTTTTGGACGGTGAAGAAGGTATCCTTCGTTACAGAGGATATTCTATCGAGGAATTGGCCGAAAAATCTACCTTTTTGGAGGTTGCCTATTTGCTCATCTACGGTGAATTGCCATCAGTTAAAGAATTCGAGCAATTCAAAAACGAAATCACCGTACACACCTTGGTGCACGAAGACATTAAAAAGATATTGGACGGTTTCCCTTCCAATGCGCACCCTATGGGCGTATTGTCTTCTTTGGTTTGTACACTTACAGCCTTTTATCCAGAGTCGCTTGACCCTAACCGCTCAGCCGATAAGGTAAACCTAAGCATCATCCGCATCTTGGCCAAAATGCCAACTTTTGCTGCTTGGGCCTATAAAAATGAAGTGGGTCACCCGGTAAATTACCCTGACAACAGCCTCGACTATTGTTCAAACTTCTTGAAAATGATGTTTGCACTTCCTGCCGAGAAGTATGAAGCCGATCCGGTGGTGGCCGATGCGCTCGATAAACTCTTGATTCTGCATGCCGACCACGAGCAAAACTGCTCTACTTCTACCGTGCGTATCGTAGGTTCATCAAAAGCTAGCTTGTATTCTTCGGTTTCGGCTGGTATCAATGCCCTATGGGGACCACTGCACGGTGGTGCCAACCAAGCGGTAATTGAAATGTTGGAAGCCATTAAAGCCGATGGTGGAAACGTTCAGAAATTCATTGATAAGGCAAAAGATAAAAATGATCCTTTCCGCTTAATGGGCTTTGGACACCGCGTATACAAAAACTTCGACCCGAGAGCGAAAATCATTAAAAAGGCTGCCGATAATGTATTGAGCAAATTGGGCGTAAACGATCCGGTATTGGAAATCGCCAAAGGATTGGAAGAAGCCGCTTTGAAGGATCCATACTTTGTAGAAAGAAAGCTTTATCCTAACGTAGACTTCTACTCAGGCATTATCTACCGTGCTATTGGTATCCCTACCGATATGTTCACGGTAATGTTTGCCTTGGGTCGTCTCCCAGGCTGGATTGCTCAGTGGAAAGAAATGCGTGAGAAAAACGAACCAATTGGTCGTCCGCGTCAAATCTACACTGGCTCGAAAATCCGTAGCTACGTAGAGATGAACAAAAGATAATAATCCTTTTATTGATACGTCTAAAGGGTTGATAAATGTCAACCCTTTTTTATTTTTAAGAAAAAGAACAAATCATGACCAAAACCAAATTGATAGTAAACGCCAACGGCTCCCTGAAAGTGGAAGGCGATTTTGAGATAGTAGATGCAGCGGGCAATGTATACGGCTTAGGTGGCCGCACATTAGTATCTATTTGCCGCTGTGGACTTTCACAGAACAAACCCTTCTGCGATGGTTCGCACAAAGGAAACTTTGAACACAACGCCCAAGCCTTCGACCTACCTCCCAAAAAAGTATAATTATGCGATTGAAACGGTTTGTACTCCCCATACTCACCTTCATTACCCTCACCCAATGTGTTCCTGTAAGCCCTACAAGCTCTTCGCCTGGCATGGAGCTGCTGTATGAGGATATCAATTATGTTCCTGAGGTACAAACCGTTCAACTCTACCCTTTTCAAGGGAAAGATAGCGACATACTACAATCGCCCATAGTAACTTTAGCCCAAAGCGGCTCACTCATACTCCGCTTCGACTTGTTGCAAGAAAATACTGAGGTGCTTCATGCCAAAATCGTGCATTGCAATTTCGATTGGACCAAATCGTGGCTGGGCGATGTGGAATACCTTTCGGCTTACAATGAGTTTCCTATCAACCAATTCACCTATTCAGTAAGCACCAAAGTGCCTTATATCCATTATGAACTGCGCGTGCCCAAGGTGAAGGTAACAGGCAACTACCTGATATATGTGTATCGAAACAATGACGAAGGCGATTTGCTTCTTAGCAGGCGCTTTGTGGTATACAAAAATGATGTGGGAATTGAGGAAGAAATCGGGCTTAGTACCAATGTACATCTGCGAGGCTCGCATCAGCAGATACAATTTAAAATCAGTCACCCAAAAACACTGGTGATGAATCCTACGGAAGATATAAGGGTGGTTTTACGCCAGAATCAGCGCTGGGACAATGCCATTACCAAACTCAAGCCAAATTTCTTCAAAGAAGACATGCGAGTTTTGGAATATAATCATTTCGATGGTTCTAATAATTTCCCTGGCAATAACGAATTTCGCTTTTTCGATTTGCGTATGTTACTATCGCGCGGCCAGCGGATTGACAAAGTAATACCGGGCTCAATTCCCACGGTAAACATTGATGCAGATATGCCCCGTGGAAGTCGGCCGTATGCCCAAAACTTAGATATTAACGGCAACTATTTCATCCAAAACCTCGACCGAGGCGGAGGAAACATTGAGTCGGAATACATTAAAACCAATTTCACCTTGAAGGCGGATCAAGCCTACCAAGGCGATATTTACCTCATGGGCCAATTAACTCAGTGGCGAAAGGAAGCTTACAATAAAATGCAATACAATGCCGAGCGGAAGCAATATGAACTTCAATTGCTCTTAAAGCAAGGTTGGTACAATTATCAGTACGAATCCACTTTGAAGGAAGAAAGCCAACTGCTAGAGGGCTATTATTTCCCCGCAGAAAACAACTATGAAATATTGGTATACTATCGCCTACAAGGTGCGCGCTACGACCAAGTAATCGGGTACAAATCCATTAATTACAATCGACCAAACTAAGCTTTTTACTCAAAACTGTACGCAGTAGTGCGCTGGCTGGGGTCACTATTGGCGATATCCAACATGCCAAACCCTTTGTGCGCATACAAGCCCATGCCATGCGTAAACAAGAACTGTTGCACCTCCGGAGCCGCGTATAAGGTAAAAGGCAAGGTATAGCCACGAATTTCGTACTTCACATCTTGATCGTACAAAGGATAGATGCGAGCAAATTTCTTTTGGGTATCCTTGATTTTGAAAAGATAGTCTTTATCCGGAACAAACTGAAACTTGAAGAAAGAGGTCAGCTGCTCGGCTGTGAACATCCCCGACTGCTCCATGCGGTTCATGGTAGTTTCGTACAAAAGATCGGAGAACTGATCGGTTTCAGGATTTATAAATTTCTTACCCTGATCATCGTAAAAGTTAGGCGTAAGCAGAACGATAGGCGAAATACAGATGTACTTCATCGCCTCTACCAACACGGGCTTTTGCTCCAACTCTACGCTATCTGGCTGTAAACTCAGGTTGCCAATTTCTATTTGGGTAAGCTCAAAAAGATTCTTTAAGAAGTAGTTAACAAACTCTTGATCGGCACAGGAGAACACAAGGGTAACCTTGCTGGAATAGAAATGAAGTCCGTTCCTGCTGATTTTGGTCTGCCCTTTCAGGCCGGAAAAGTTATAGAAAGAAAAATCTTTGTACTGGGGATTTTTGCCTTTCAATATAATTCCTTTTATCAGCTGCGCTAATAAGTATTGGTGGTGAAAGGGCACATACGAACCCTTGTTTTTCAAGTTAAAGATGATCCTTACCCTCAAAATCTTAAAAAATTAAAGTAAAAAATGTATTCAGCTGCTAAAAAGTGTCTTAAAAAACAGATAAGCGGCTGAACGGGATAGTTTTAGGCAAGAAATGTACAAACAAATCTTCTATCAATCAATGCTTTTTTCTATACATTGAAGCGGAAATGCATGATATCGCCATCTTTCACAATATACTCCTTCCCTTCAATACCGATTTTTCCTGCCTCACGACAAGCCGCTTCGGTTTTATACTTAACGTAATCGTCCAGCTTTATTACCTCAGCTTTGATAAATCCGCGTTCAAAATCGGTATGAATTACACCAGCGGCTTGAGGCGCCTTCCATCCTTTATGGATAGTCCAGGCACGTACTTCTTGCACACCAGCCGTGAAATAGGTAATAAGATCAAGCAAAGTGTAAGAGGCACGAATCAGTTTATTCAGCCCTGATTCTTTCAAACCATATTCGCCCAAAAACATTTCGCGCTCTTCGGGATCAAGTTCAGCAATTTGTGATTCAATAGCCGCACAAAGCACAATCACTTGGGCATTTTCACTAGCCACCATGGTTTTTAAACGCTCTACGTACTCATTGCCCGTTATTACAGATGTTTCTTCCACATTGGCCACGTAAATTACCGGCTTATCGGTAAGTAGGTGTAAATCCTCCAACACTACCTTATCATCTTCAGAATACTGTAGACTACGGGCATTATTACCCGCTTCTAAATGCTGCTTATAGTCTTGAAGTATGGCCAATTCTTTTTTGGCTTTGGCATCACCTGATTTGGCTACGCGTTCTACCTTTTGTATTTTCTTTTCTACTGACTCCAAATCTTTCAATTGCAGCTCAGTATCAATCACTTCCTTATCAAACTCTGGATCTACCGAACCCGCCACGTGCACTACGTTATCATCTTTAAAGCAACGCACTACGTGGATAATGGCATCTACCTCACGGATATTGGCCAAGAATTTATTACCCAAGCCTTCGCCTTTGCTGGCACCCTTTACCAATCCGGCAATATCTACAAACTCAATTACGGTAGGAACCACGCGCTGTGGGTTTACAAGACCTTCCAACACTTTCAAACGCTCATCGGGAACCGTTACCACGCCCACATTGGGTTCAATGGTACAGAAAGGAAAATTTGCCGCTTCCGCTTTGGCATTCGACAACGCATTAAACAAGGTAGACTTCCCTACATTAGGAAGCCCAACAATACCACACTTTAAACCCATTTTAATTAATCTTGAATACTCTAAAACGCTTATACCCATCTATTAGCGCCATTCCTGATACCCGTAAAATGGTATAGGCTGGAATGGCGGCTATCATACCCGGAATCCCCGCGATGGTTGCGCCCGCAAAAATAATAATAAAAATTTCTAAAGGATGCGCTTTTACACTTTTCGAGAAAATTAATGGCTGGAGCAGCACATTGTCGGTTACTTGAATGACCACAAATACCGACAAAATCTTTACACTCATAAGCGTAAAATCTTGTCCAGTAGGAATCTCCCCAAAGGTGGAAAGCCCCACAATCAAACCAAAAGTTGCTCCGGCAATAGGGCCGGCAAAAGGCACAATATTAGCAACAGCTGCAAATATGGCAATAGTAAGGGCGTATTTGATTCCAAAAATGCTCAAGCCTATGGATGCCAAAGAGAAAATGGCAATCATTTGGAGAATAAGACCGATAAGGTAATTGGAGAGCAGTTTTTCAATGGTGTACATGGCGGTGATGGTCATCTCAAAATACGAATTGGGGATAAGTGAGATAATCTGCTTACGCAAGAGTCCTTTTTCGTACAGTAGGAAAAAACTAATAAACAAAACGGCCATGAAACCGATAAAAAACGAACCTGTAAAGGACAACAGCTCATTTACAACAGCACCGATATTGGTAATTTTGATAGCTGAGAACAGGTTGTTTTTAAAGTTTTCTACCAAAAAGCCTGCTTCCTGAGTGACAAGCTCCTTTTCAATCAGAAAAGACTCAAAGCTAGATAAAGGCCCTACGAGCTGATAGTACGACCGTTCATAATTAATGGAGCGGAGTACTTCTACCTGATCTGAGACCAAGGGAATGAAAAGAAGAACGAATAAACTGATTACCACAAACAGAAGTGCAAAGGACAGCACTACCGCCAAAGCACGGGGCATTTTCAGCCCGAACAACTGAAAAGCCCCTACATTATCGGCCAAGGGGCGAAGTATAGTGGCAATTATCATCGAAATAATAAAATACAAGGTGATGGTAGAGAAATACCAAGCGGCCAAAAAGAACAAAATCAAACTAATGATTACCAGCCAACCTTTATTTTTTCTCATCATGCATTGAAGGGTTTGTCAACAAAAAAGCCCTATGAAGATAGGGCTTTTTACTAAAATATAATGAATTCTTAGTCCCACTTAAGTTCAGAACCTTCTGCCTCATCGGAATCTACCGCATCGAATTGTGAAAAGTCAAAATCAGGCATCAGTTCAGTTTTTACATGGTCTACCGTACCTTTTAGGGCTTCGATAAACTTGTCGAAGTCTTCTTTGTAAAGAAAAATCTTATGTTTTTCGTACTCAAAGCCATCTTCTTTGTAGCGTCTTTTGCTTTCAGTGATGGTTAAGTAGTAGTCATTAGATCTGGTTGATTTCACATCAAAGAAATAGGTTCTTTTACCCGCTCTTACCCTCTGAGAAAAAATCTCCACTTTTTCGTTGTCTCTGTTATCTTCCACTTTACAAAATATTTGACGAACTTATTCTTATAATTGCGCTGAAATGTATTGTAACGCGTTTAAAGATAGTATAATATTTTTCATTATTGCAAGTGCACCTATAAAATTCTCCTTGGCGCATAAAAGCCCCTCAGATATTCAATAACTTAGCAAAATGCAAGCGCAACCGATTACAATTGCCTCTTTAAAAGAATACGACAACCTGGAACTGCTGGCCCGCCAAATGGTGGAAGGCTTTATTACAGGCCTTCATAAGTCCCCTTATCATGGCTTTTCAGTAGAGTTTGCCGAGCATAGGCTCTATAATAATGGAGAAAGTACGCGCCATGTCGACTGGAAACTTTTTGCAAAAACCGACCGTCTATTTACTAAACGCTACGAGGAGGAAACCAATTTAAGGGCCTTGCTACTGCTGGATGTAAGTGCTTCTATGTACTACCCGGTAGAAACCCAGGGTAAGGTGCGTTTTGCCTGCTTAGCGGCTGCCTGCTTGGCATATATGCTTACGCGACAGCGCGATGCGGTAGGAATTGCCAGTTTTCATGAAACGCTGCAAAGCGAAACGGCTATCAAGTCTACCCAAACGCACCTGCGCCAATTGCTGGTGGGACTGGAGCAACTTATGAGCACCCCTCAAAGCCAAAAGAAAAGCCATATTGCCGACATCATTCACACCATGGCCGAAAGAGTACACAAGCGCTCTTTGCTGATTATATTTACCGATATGCTCGATAGCAGCGAAAACCTCGATGAGGTATTCAGCGCCATACAGCATGCCAAGCACAATAAGCACGAGGTACTATTATTCCATGTGTATGATAGCAAAAGTGAATGGGAATTCGATTTTCAAGACCGCCCCTACCGCTTTGTGGACCTGGAAAGTGGAGAGGAAATGAGCTTAAGTCCGGCTGATTATCGGAAAGCGTATACCGAGGCGGTACAGAAGTTTTATGCCGAAGTGAAACTGCGCTCGGCCCAGTACAAAATTGATTTTGTGGAAGCCGATGTGCAAAAACCTATTGATCAGG
Source organism: Shiella aurantiaca (assembly GCA_030412945.1). Classification (GTDB taxonomy): domain Bacteria; phylum Bacteroidota; class Bacteroidia; order Cytophagales; family Cyclobacteriaceae; genus Shiella; species Shiella aurantiaca. The sequence goes on from JAUHJS010000001.1 coordinate 503,375, forward strand.
TATTACTCCCCTTCTTGATAAAGCGCAGTAAAATGCATTAAAAAAGGCGGATAAACCGCCTTGTTGTTATTCAGCATGTAAGAATGCTTTCTTAGCTTCCAATTCTTCTACCGTTTCGCGGTAGTCGGGGTCATCTACACAGCAATCTACCGGACATACCGCAGCACACTGAGGCTCTTCATGAAAGCCCGTACACTCAGTACATTTGCTCGATACGATATAGTAATATTCATCGGAAAGAGGAGCTTGCTTAAGGTGAGCATCCACCACGGTACCATCTTCCATCTCTACTTCTTTCAGCTTGGTTCCACCGGCCCAAGTCCATTCCATTCCTCCTTCGTAGATAGCTGTATTAGGACATTCCGGTTCGCATGCACCGCAGTTGATGCATTCATCGGTAATCATTATTGCCATTTTTATCGCGTCTCGTTTATGTTTACTTTTGCAAAGTAACAAATTTAGAGACATTATGTTTCTGAATCAATTCTCCTATTGAATTAACCATGAAATTAACGGAAAGAATTCAAGCCTTCTCCCAACTGCATGCCCGTCTTAGCGCCTGGCCTACTGATGAAAAACAAGCCATTTTTGCCCAAGCAAAAGCTAAAAACCCTTGGTTTACAGAAGAGAGTTGCGAACGTGCTGTATCAGGCATACTCGCCTTTTTAGAAAAAGAGGCCCTTCAAACCTGGGTATCGGCCTATCCCATTACCGATGCACCCAGCGGAAAACGTGTAGGCTTGGTACTGGCCGGAAATATTCCTTTGGTTGGATTTCACGATTTGCTTTGTGTGCTAATTAGCGGGCATAAAGCACACGTAAAATTGAGTTCGCAAGATGAGGTACTCCCACGCTTTTTAATCCATGAACTCATACGTATTGATAGCTATTTCGCGCAAGCGATTGAACTTACCGAGCGCCTGAATCAGATGGATGCGGTAATTGCTACCGGAAGCGATAATACCGCCCGTTATTTTGATTACTATTTTAGAGAGATTCCTCACATTGTGCGTAAAAACCGGACTTCCATGGCGGTAATCAATGGCCAAGAAAAACCGGAAGATAACGAACGCCTTGGTAGGGATATTTTTCAGTACTATGGATTAGGCTGCCGCAATGTTTCCAAGATTTTCATCCCCAAAGAATACTATTTGCCTACCTTAATTGATTCACTGGAACCCTACCACGAGGTAATCAATCATAATAAATACGTGAATAACTACGAGTATAGGCGCTCTATTTTTCTGGTGAACAAATATCCACACCTTGACAATGGCTTTCTCTTATTCGAGGAAAGCACCCAATTGGTGTCGCCTATAGGTGTGCTGTATTATGAGCGCTACGAAGATGAACAATCGCTTAAAGCCTTATTGGACGCAAATGCGGATAAAATCCAATGTGTGGTGAGCAATCAGGCTTGGTGGCCCAATAGCTTTGATTTCGGACAGGCGCAAACGCCTAACCTTAGCGACTATGCCGATAATGTAGATACGCTTACGTTTCTAACTACCCTTGCACATGGATAAGAACAGTAAATTCCTGAAGATTCCCTCTCCATTTGTATTAGCCTTTTTGCTTACACTCCTCACCTTGGCTATGGCACTGGCTTTTAGTCCGGTAGAAAGTGGTGGCAATCGGATAATCACCATGCTCAATTTCTGGCAAATGGGATTCTGGGAATTGTTGGAGTTTACGGGGCAAATGGTGCTTATCTTGCTCTTTGGTCACACGCTAGCCCTTAGTCCTGTGGTAGACCGACTAATCAACCGACTGGTACGCTACTGCACCTCAACCAGTATTTCGGTAGTGGTAGTTTGTGTCAGCACACTCTTAGTCGCTTTTGTCAACTGGGGCATGTGCTTGGTTTTCGGGGCGATATTGGCTCGAAAAATTGGTGAAAATGCCAGCCGAAACAATATTCCCATCAATTACCCGCTGATTGGTGCTAGCGCTTATACAGGCATGATGCTTTGGCATGGGGGCTTGTCGGGCTCGGCTCCTCTGGCCGTTTCGCAGGCGAATCATTTCATGAAAGACGTCATCGGACAAATCCCCTTAAGCGATACCCTGTTTTCCTCAATGAATATTAGCCTATTGCTCACTTCCTTGGTAGTCGTTCCGCTCTTCGCTTGGCTTTTGAGTAAGCTGTACAAAGAGAAAGACTTTATTAATGGTCCGGGTATAATGTCCGATTTCGTACCGCATCATGAACCTGAGGAAAGTTCATCTTTAGATACCAGCGCCTGGCCTGCCCGCACCTTAGGTTTGATGATATTGGTGGTAGGTGCTATAAGTCTTTGGAACAGCCAGCAAGGCTTGGGATTCCTGAATCTGAACTATATCAATTTCATTTTATTTGGGCTTTGCATTACGCTGCATAAAAACCTGTATGCCTTCCAAAAAGCTATTGGTGAAGCCATAAGCGGCACGAGTGGTATTCTTATCCAGTTTCCGCTGTATGCCGGCATTATGGGAATAATGAAATACTCCGGACTGGCTCAGCAGATTGCGGAAGGATTTATTTCTATGTCTTCTGTTCGGGATTTACCCTTACTGAGTTTTGCCAGTGCCTCCTTAATCAATATTTTCATTCCAAGCGGTGGCGGTCAATGGGCCATTCAAGGGCCTATTATCTGCAAGGCGGCCTTGAGTTTAGGAACGCCCATTCCTAAAGTGATTATGGCTTTTGCCTATGGCGATCAATTGACCAATATGCTGCAACCTTTTTGGGCTTTGCCTTTGCTGGCCATTACCAAATTAAGAGTTCGGGAGATACTTCCTTACACCTTGCTTTTTATGGTATTAGGTGGACTTTTATTTACCCTCTTCTTACTACTCTTCTAAAAATTTAGCGATACAGATTAGCCTATAAACACAGAGGCCCGATGTCGTACGACATCGGGCCTCTGTGTTTTATAATTACAATATGCTTATCGGATACGGGCTCTCCAAAGTTCTATCCATCCGGTAAACTTCTGGTTGTCGATAATGACTTCGTAGAAGTATACACCATCCGGCTCTTCGCCACCATCCCACTGATCTTGGTAATCACTATTTTCGTACACTACCTTACCCCAGCGATTGGTTACTATCAGTCTAGTACCCACATCGGCACGGTTACGGATAATGAATCGATCGTTCAGATTATCCCCATTCGGAGTAATCAAGTTAGGAATGAATACACTTCTGTCGTAATCAATCTCAAACTCCAAAGGAACCGTAGCACAACCAAACTGGTCGCTAACAATCACTTCATAAGTTCCTGCAATCAGGCTGTCGAATACAATAAAGTAATCAGGTGAACCAGGGGTTTGAGAGAACTCAACCGGCCCATCTGGCAAGTCTAAGAACTGCTCAGCATCATCGAAGGTAGCATCGGCCAAGATAATCTCGGCTAAATAAGGAGCCGCACCACTTACACTTCCCAGTTCTATTCTCACGCTTCCGGTTGCTTGATCAGGTAAAGAAACCGTTTCAGCAGTAACCTCTGCAGTAAGACTAGCACTTGGTCCGCTAACTGTAAACTGAACGAAATCAGTCGACACAGAACAATTTTCATTAGACTGTATCAAACGCACTTCGTAGAAAGGATTTCCTTGACCGTTAGGATTAATACTCGGAATGGTCACATCCGTAGAAGAAGCCAAAGCGCTGATTACACCAGAGGTTAACAAAGTACGCTGACCTGCTGCGCGGGTATAAATTTCATACTGATACTCTAATCCATTCTCCCCTTCTATATCAGAAAGCACCAAGGCACCTGTTTCTCCAAAACATTCTACATTTACTGCATTGGCTGTGAATGAAACCGGAGAAACACCTTGCGATAGGGTAATTAATCCATCATCGGAACAAGAGGCTTCGTCTGAGTTAGAACGAACCGTCCATCTGTAACGCACACCTTTATCCAAACCAAGTACTACCACTTGTCCATCTTCGTCAAACTGCTCTACAATCTCCGCTTGCTCAGGGAAATCGGGCTTGGTCAGTACCAAGGTAAATGGACCGGGTGCATTAGTCTGATCTACATTTATATTCGCAATAATTCCGCGGCCATCAATAGTACATATATCTTCCACCTCGATTTCCTCAATAGTGGCATCGATAGATCCCGGCACCTCAATATTAATTGGGAAGAACTGGGTACAACCCGTAGCATCCGTTATCTCCAGATTGCGCACGGAACGAGAAAGGTTTTCTATGATTCCATCGGCTGGCAAAGTAAGCGCCTCGCCATCGATAGCAAAGGTATATGGAGATGTTCCACCACTTACTGTTCCTACCTGAATAGCTCCTACCTCAATATTCGGATTACAATCGGCACGGGTTACGGTAGTAATACCCCCATCAATGCTGATAGGATTTACGCCATTATTAATGATTACTTCCACCGGAATTTCACAGCCCGCTTCATCTACACGTACCAAAATATTGTAAGTACCTAATGGAGGAAGCTCGTTCACGCGGTTACCCGAAGTGAAGGAAGTCCACGTTAGGCCGTTATCCAAAGAATATTCACCCACACCAAATCCGCTAAGCGTAATGATGGCCGAACCGCTGGATTCGCCAAAGCAAACCGGATCGATAAAGTCGCTAGCGCTTACACCAAATCCAGCCGTACCAATGATATTGATACTTCCCGGAGTCTGCTGACACTGAGAAGAATTATCGCGTACGACATAGGTATATGTACCATCGGCCAAGTTTTCAAACACTCCAGTAGTATTAGTTACTTCGGTATTATCAGGCAAGGTTAAGGTAAAGGTGTAGTTTCCTGAACCACCGCTAGCCGAGATGACCAAAGTACCATCCCCTCCTGTACAAGAAGGAGGAGTTGGAGAAGCCGTTACTCCAAGATTCGACACAGCCGAAATACCAAAAGGAATTTCTAATGGGCAATCAGGATTTTCAATCTGACGGAATACCAAGGTATCAATGCCCACATTCAAATCTTCAATGGTAAAGAAGCCATTTCTTGAAGGGGTAAACGTTACAAAAGCGTCATCGGCTTGGTTTCTTAGTTTATACTCATAGGTGGTAACTCCCCCGCTGCTGATATTGACCGTTACTTTACCATCGGCCACGCCTACGCAGCTTGCAGCAGAAGTACCTGTGATAAACACTTCAAATTCTTCACACACAAATTCGCATTGGGCATCGTTGCTGCGGGCAAAGATTACCGGAGTAAATCCACTGATTCCGCAAGCGTTATGTTGAGCAACAAATAAAGTGGTTGATTGTCCAATACCAAGATTCAATATAACCGGAATAGTTTCGGCATCTAAAGTGGCTCCTATAAATAAGGTATCTGCACTTGGATTAGTAGCTGGATTTAAATCATACCAAATCACCGTATTTTCTGGATCGGCTATGGCTGTAATCAAGCCAAAATTATCATTAATACAAACCGGTTCGATAGTTCCCACTACAGGAGCGGAAGGCGCAGAACCTGAAATGGTAAAGCTGATTTCAGTAGTTGCCGAGCCACAAGAAGTAGTTTGTTCGATGGTGAAGATATAATTTCCTTCTCCACTGGTTAGTGCATTCAAGTCCACCAAGTTAGGGTCGGCTACAGCAATTTCATTGGCTGCATCCGTAGAAGCACCTGTATACCATGTCAAATTAGCGGCAATTCCACTTACCGAAACTGTAGGTAATATATCTCCATTACAATAACTCGCTTCGATAGTAGTGTTTACCACAGGAGCTTGAGCCGCATCGGTTATAGTAACTTGGAAGGTAACCGGAGCAGAAATACAACCATTCTCAGTTAGGGTATAACTTAAATCCAGTACCTCATTGACTGCAAAAGCTATTGGGTCAATTTCAGTAATCACAGCTGCCTCTAGTATCCACTCCCCTGCGCCTGGTAAGGTAAAGATGGCATCGGTACTACAAAGCGTAGCCGGAAGACTGGTAACGTCTACAACTGGTAAATCAAATACTTCTACATTCACTTCATCTGCCAGTTGGCATCCTCCTGCTTCCGTCAATTCATAACGAATGACATAAGCACCTGCCCCTAAAGCAGCCGGATCAAATATTGGATTAGTATTATCGGCTACCGGATTTCCATTGATAGTCCATGTTCCTCCGGTTTGGTCAGCCGTAAGCGCTACCGAAGCGGCATCGATACAGAAGGTTTGCCCTTCCGTAACACTGGTAATAGCTACTGGAGTAGGATACACAATAGGCGCCAATGCATTAGAAACAATTGGATCAGTTGCACAATTCTCAAAAGTGGTTCCTACCAAGCTCCATTCCACAGAAACTTCTGCGCCCGCAGAAAGTGTGTCGGTGGTAATAGTTGAAGTAGCTACCCCAACTAATTCTACCCCATCTACAAACCAGCGGAAGCTAGAACCCGCTACGTTTTGTGCACTACTATTGAAAGAAGTGACAGCTGTGAAGGTAATTTCTTCACCATCGCAAATAGGCGAAGTAGTGATGGCTACGGAAGGTGTTATACTATCTGTAATTGTGATGGTATACACTTCTGCATCTACCGATGTATTGCATTCACCAGCCTCGGTAACAGAAATCATTTGAAGTTCGGTAACCGAAGGAGCATTTTGATCAATCTCATAATTTGCAAGTACAATAAACTCCTCACCTGGATTAGAGGTTTCTTGGAAAGTAGCAGCTCCACCTCCGTCAATATTCACGGTATATTCAATGGTATAGGGTCCGCCATTTCCCGTGAAGTTTATCTGCACTGGAATATTGGCACTTGGATTTGACTCGCAGAAGTTCAAGTTGGTAGAAGCAAAACCATCCCATGTTGCCGTAGTTACTGGAGTTTCGGTTAAGGTTAGTGGCTCATTGGACACAATACCGGAACAACCCAAGCCATTATCAGCAAATACAGTATACGTTCCAGCCGCACTTACATCAAAGGTAAGTGGATCACCCGTATTACTTCCGGCTTTTGTTTCTACATCTACGCCATTCCTACGAAGTGTATAATTAACACCATTTTCGGAACCTCCAAAAGTTAAGGTGGTAGTGCCACAGATTTGGGTGGAAGGAGCTGTTAAATTGAAACTACTAATTCCTCCTAGATTGGTAATAATTAAGGTTTCTGAGGAAGTACATGAACCATCCGTAATGGTCCAAGTCAAGCTATTTACTCCAACTCTAAGTCCAGTAACAGTGGTTGTAGGATCTGTTGGGTCCTCGAATACAATAGGAACCGATGGAATATCATTCGTCCATAATCCGGTTTCACCAGTTCCAGGCGTATTTGCACTAATAGAAGTAGATGATGTACACACTTCTTTATCATCCTCAACAGTTGCAGGAGTTGCAGGAGTTGAATTAATAGTATAAAGGGCAGAAGCTTGACAAACCGAATTATCGATTGTCCAGCGGAGTACTAAGGAACCCTCAGCAATATCGGTTACAGTAATAGTGGCTGAATTAACATCGTCAATAGTACCAGTTCCTGACACAATCGTCCAAGTACCAATTTCACCTGGTCCTGCAGGCGTAGCATTTACGATGGTATTATCTACGCAAATATTCTCAAAATTAGGAGCAAATGAAGGCTGAGTGACTGGATTTACGGTAATATCTACCTGTCCGGTACCCGTTCCTGAGCATACAGGGCTATTGGCATCCCGGATTTCTACAAGTTGATAAGTCCCATCTGCAGTAGGGTTAATTGCAATCGCATTGGCTCCTACTACAAGTCCTGAAACAGTCAGTGTGTCGGTTCCATCGGTATAGTCTACTTCAAAAGGGCCAACTCCGGTAGTGGCAATATCCAAAATCACCTCATCACCTGGGCAAATATCGGTAGCACTGCTAGTAGATAAGGTGGCTGAAGGTAATTCATTAATCGTCACAACCATCTGGTCGGCTGCGACCGCGCATGGGCCGGCACCGTCAGGGTCGTCTGTGGTCAAGGTCAAGGTGACGCTCGTGTTCGTTATATCGTTGGGGCCGGGCGTATACACTGCACCCAATAAAGAGGCATTATCGAAAGTGCCGTCTCCCGAGGTGGTCCATGTGGCCGTAGCCGC
>JAUHJS010000001.1:511708-703611 GCA_030412945.1 Shiella aurantiaca
ATCAGCTGGTCTGCGTTCGCATCGGCAGTAGGGGCTGCTTCTATCGTTACGACCATCTGGTCGGCTGCGACCGCGCAATTACCAGGTGCATTTGTGGTTAAGGTCAGAGTGACCGCTCCATTGGTGATATCATTAGCCCCTGGCGTATACACTGCACCCAATAAAGAGGCATTATCGAAAGTGCCGTCTCCCGAGGTGGTCCAAGTAGAACTCGAAGCACTACCCCCTATTGAGCCTGCTAGTGTCACATTATCACCAGCGCATACTGTTTGATTATTGTTTGCATCAGCTGTAGCAACTGGATCTATAACCACAGTACCTGTCATATCCACTTCGCAAACGGTAAAGACAGAATTGAAGGCATTCACAGTGTAAGTTCCTGCTGTAGTTTGTGTACCAAATGAGATGGCTGCTCCTGTTCCATCTAGCGTTGTACCTGTTGGGGTGCCATCAATTACCAATTCATAGGTAATACCTACTTCCGAATCAGCTACGCCAACAGCCTCACCAGGGTCGGCACATCCATCATTGCCTGTAATGGCAAAAATAGTAGGGGTATCAAATACCTCTATTTCCACAACATTGGATACATCTTCGGGGCAACCCGCTACTTGAACTACTGCACGGTATTGTGTGGTGGTGGTAAGATTGGTAAAATCGAAAGTATCTGAACCCGCATTGCCTTCATCTGTAGTGGCACCAAAATTATTGGTAGAGGATTCCCAGCGGACAATATCTCCACTAAAACCCGTTAGGGTAAGCGTACCCGAATTGGTGGGTTCGCATACTTGGGTGGTAGAAGCATTTAAGGTACCTCCATCTGATCCAGAAGGAACAACTAAATTTATTAAATCAAAATCACAGCCATTATCATCTGTGATTTTAACAGAATAAGTACCGGGAGCAAGGCCACTTACATCTTGGGTGACTGCTGCATTGGACCATAAATATGTGTAATCTACCGCTATAGTTCCTCCCGCTGGAGTAATATCTATGGCACCATCGTTTCCATTGCAAGAGGGTGAAATGGAAGAAGTAGCTGAAATTTGGATGGGTTGAAAAACCGCTAAGTTGCCACTATTGGTGATATTGGTCGGAAAAATATCTGATGAAGTTATATCTACAGAATATATCCCGGCAGGTATTCCAGTAAATGCTCCTACCGGTGTGGTAAGATTACCATTGGTTGTATTAAAAGTAACTATCAAAGGCAATGTACCAGAATCAAAAGTAACAGAACCAAATAGCTGGTTAGGTGACTTCTTATAAAATTCGACAGTAATGGGGAACGTTCCAGACGTAATTTCTACACTTATTTCACCATCATTACCTCCAAAACAAGAAACATTCTCTGTTACGGAAAAATTGGCCCCAACCTGTCCATAAGACCAAAATGTGCTAAAAAACAGTACACCAAAAACTAAAAATCTACTCACGCTATTTCTCATGTTTAATAGATGGCTATAATTTGAGTATCAAGCTGCTGACAATCTTGAGCAGCATTTGAAAAAATAATCGAAATACGATACAATGATTCTCCTTTAAGTTGTCCAAAAGTATGAGTCCCTCCTTTTGAAGCTTTTAATTCTTTTAGTAGAGTCTTCTTTCCTGCTTCTACATTATATAATTGATAAATGTAGGATTCATCTGAAACAACAGAAAAGGAAATACTTCCATTTTCCAAATTATCGGACGAGTTTATAGTTTCTGTAACTTCAATAGATTTATTACAGGAGTTTGCTTTTGTTATACCTTCCTTTTCAGGAGCGGTTACCAGCAAATAAAAGCTTAAAAAAATCAATTTAATCATACCCATCTGTAGTTAATCATACAATTTAATAACTCTTAGCGGTGAAAAGTAACCGAACTTAAAAAATGTCGGGATACTACTATTCTAAAAATAATGCAAATAGTGACAAATAATTCAATAATCAAGCACTTTTCCGAATTATTTGCGGTTAAATCAATGATTTTTCGATGATTTCCCTTTTCGACACAACAAGGTGAGGCTATTTCCTGACTTTACTCACTTGTTTGCAAGATTTTGCCTAATTTGGCTTACCTTTGTTGGCACACGGAATTTCATATTAATCGTAAATAAAAAACATATTGTATGGCTTTTGACATAGACATGATCAAGGCGGTGTACGCCCAAATGGGTTCACGTATTGAGGCAGCCAGAAAAGCTACTGGTAAGCCCCTGACCCTCACTGAAAAAATCCTCTATTCTCACCTTACGGAAGGCGCGGCCAAGCAGGCCTTTACCCGTGGCGAAACCTATGTAGACTTTGCTCCTGATAGAGTGGCCATGCAAGATGCTACCGCCCAAATGGCGCTATTGCAGTTTATGCAGGCAGGTCGTCCGAAAGTAGCTGTACCTTCTACCGTACACTGCGATCACTTGATTCAGGCGAAAATTGGTGCCGATCAAGATTTAGAGACTGCCGTAAACCAAAACAAAGAGGTATATGATTTCCTTGCCTCTGTATCGAATAAATATGGTATCGGTTTCTGGAAGGCCGGAGCAGGGATTATCCACCAAGTGGTATTAGAAAATTATGCTTTCCCAGGCGGAATGATGATTGGTACCGATTCGCACACGCCAAATGCGGGTGGCTTGGGTATGATTGCCATTGGTGTGGGTGGTGCCGATGCCTGCGATGTGATGGCCGGATTGCCTTGGGAGCTGAAATTCCCTAAGCTGATTGGTGTAAAACTGACCGGAAAAATGAGCGGTTGGACTTCTGCTAAAGACGTAATCCTAAAAGTAGCCGGAATCTTGACCGTAAAAGGGGGAACCGGAGCTATTGTAGAATATTTCGGGGAAGGTGCTCGTTCGCTTTCAGCTACCGGAAAAGGAACTATTTGTAACATGGGTGCTGAGATTGGTGCTACCACTTCGGTGTTTGGCTATGATGAAAAAATTGCCGAATACTTAAAAGGAACCGATCGTGCCGATGTAGCCGCTTTGGCCGATGCCGTAAAAGCACACCTAACCGGAGATGATGAAGTATATGCAAATCCGGAGAAATACTTCGATCAAGTAATTGAAATCAATCTTTCTGAACTGGAGCCGCATATCAACGGTCCTTTTACGCCAGATTTGGCTTGGCCTATTTCTAAATTCGCGCAAGCAGTGAAGGAAAACAACTGGCCTGCAACCCTTGAGGTAGGCTTGATTGGTTCATGCACCAACTCCTCTTATGAAGATTTGACCCGCTCGGCTTCTTTGGCTCAACAGGCTGCCGATAAAAACCTAAAAGCAAAAGCAGAATTCACCATCACCCCAGGCTCGGAATTGGTTCGCTACACCGCTGAACGTGATGGCATTTTGGACACGTTCGATAAAATTGGTGGAGTGGTATTGGCCAATGCCTGCGGCCCTTGTATCGGCCAGTGGGCGCGCCACAGCAGCGACCCCGAAAGAAAGAACTCTATCATTACGTCTTTCAACAGAAACTTCAAATCGCGTAATGATGGCAACCCGAATACCCACGCTTTCGTGGCTTCTCCTGAAATCGTAACGGCTTTTGCTATCGCAGGAGACTTGACTTTCAATCCATTGACCGACACCTTGACCAACGAGGACGGCAAGCAAGTGAAACTGGATGAACCGAAAGGTTTTGAATTGCCTTCAAAAGGCTTTAGCGTAGAAGATGCCGGATTCCAAGCTCCTGCTGCTGATGGTAGTAAGGTGCAAGTATTGGTAAGCCCTAGCTCCGATCGTTTGCAATTGCTCGATCCGTTTGCGGCTTGGGAAGGTACTGACTTGAAAGGCTTGAAGCTTTTGATTAAAGCAAAAGGTAAATGTACCACTGACCATATTTCTATGGCGGGTCCTTGGTTGAAATACCGTGGCCACTTGGATAATATCTCAAATAACCTATTGATTGGCGCTACCAACTTCTTCAACGATGCTTCTAATAAAGTAAAGAACCAGTTGAACGGAGAATACGGCACCGTACCGGGCGTACAGCGCGAATACAAAAAAGCAGGTATCGGTTCGATAGTAGTAGGTGATGAAAACTACGGGGAAGGTTCTTCTCGTGAGCATGCCGCCATGGAGCCTCGTCACTTAGGCGTTCGTGCGATTTTGGTAAAATCTTTTGCCCGTATCCACGAAACCAATTTAAAGAAGCAAGGTATGTTGGCCTTAACCTTTGCCAATCCGGCCGATTATGATAAAATCAAAGAAGATGACAACATCGATATCGTAGGCTTGACGACTTTCAGTGAAGGTAAGCCACTTACTATTGTGTTGAATCATACAGATGGTAGCAAAGATGAGATTAAAGTAAACCATACCTACAATGCTCAGCAAATTGAGTGGTTCAAAGCAGGTGGTGCGCTAAATATCATTCGTAAGGCCAATGCCTAAGCGATAATAGTATAAAAACCAAAAGGCCATTGCATATGCGATGGCCTTTTTTGTTACTAACTGTTTATAATTTTTCTTTAGTACTGAGTCGTATTCAGATTATAATAATGCTTTTGGTTTTTGGCCAGATTACCCAAGTTCCATTCAATATCTTCGGTGTAGGCACTCTGACGAACCGAACAATCGCTTATCCGGCAATAGCGGCAACAAAGCTCAGGAATACAGGGATCGGCATGGGTAAAAATCTCCAGTTCGTTGTTTATATTTTTTTGTAACTGTTCTTCAAGCTCATGCAATTCTTCGTGAACCTGTTCCAAGGTAAAATAATAGGGCAAGGTAACGTGGCAATCTACATGCAAATCGGCCCCGTATTTCAGCACCCGCATATTGTGGATATCTATCCAACTAGGTTTGCGGCTGGCATTCATAATATTGGCAATCTTCTGTAAGCTTTCCTTATCGCTTTCATCCATAAGCCCCGAAACACTGGAGCGAATCAATTGATAGCCGTTGTACAGAATAAACAGGGAAAAACCCAAAGATAAAGCACTATCTAACCAAAACTGATTGGTAAAATAAATTAATACCACGCCCAATAGAAGCACAAGAGAGCTATAAAAATCAGTAAGCAAGTGTTTGCCATCTGCATATAGCGTAAGAGAATCCATGCGCTTGCCTTCTTTGCGCAAATACCAGCCCAAGACCCCATTAGCCACCGAGGCGATACTAAGCAACAAGAGTCCGAGAGGGAGGTCACTAATCACCTTAGGCGAAAAGAAGGAATAAATGGATTGTCCTAAAATATAAACACCTGCCAAGAGAATAAGTACCCCTTCTACTCCAGCCGAAAAAAACTCGATTTTACCATGTCCGTAGGGGTGATCCTCGTCTTTGGGTTGATTGGCCAACCAAATACTATAAAAAGCAAACCCTGAGGCTACTACATTTACAATAGACTCCACCGCATCGGTAAGAATGGCCGTGGATTGGGTGATAAAATAGGCTACAAACTTCAATCCCATCAGTAGTAAACTAATGAAGAAAGAAAGGCGGATAAGTTGGGATTTGCGAGCTTTACTTTTCATAGCTTAGGGCGCAACAGCTTGCATCAAGATGGCACAAATCCAGGCTCCGTAGGTGCCTAAGGCATAACCCAGAACCGCCAAGAGCACCCCTACCGAGGCTAAAGAAGGATGGAAATATCCAGCCACAATAGGTGCGGAGGCTGCTCCACCGATATTGGCCTGACTACCCACGGCCGTAAAGAAGAAAGGAGCTTTTATAATTTTAGCCGTTACTAGCAAAATTATAACATGAATCAGCATCCAGATACCTCCGATAGCAAACAGTTTATAATTGGTAATAATGGAATTCAAATCCATCTGCATACCAATGGTAGCTACCAACACATACAACATGGCACTCCCGAGCCGGCTTGCCCCTACCCCTTCAAGTTGGCGGGCTTTGGTAAAACTCAGCACTAAACCAAAAGTAGTAGCCAATACCACTATCCAGAAAAAGCCGGAATCTAAACTAAATCGGTCGAGTTCCCAATGGGCGGGTAAGGATTGTATAAAAGGCACAATGTAATCGGCTAGAAAGTGCGAAAGCCCTGTAAGGCCAAAGGCTACTGCCAGTACCATCAAGGTATCGGGCAAGGCCGGAATTTTCAGAATACTCAATCGGTAATTTTCTATGCGGTCGCGCACCTCTGTTATTGCCGAAGTGTCGGCTTTGAAATAGGCATCAATTTTATCGGCTTTACTGATTCCATACAGCAAAACGGCTGTCCAGAGATTGCCCACAATCACATCTATGGTTACCATAATGGTAAATAACTCTCCACTGGCACCAAACACTTCCAGCATGGCGGCTTGGTTAGCCCCTCCGCCAATCCAGCTTCCTGCAATGGTAGCCATACCTCGCCATACGGCATCGGGGCCTGCCCCTCCTACTAAATCAGGATTAAAAGTCGAAACCAGCAAAATAGCCAAGGGACCACCGATAATTACACCCAGCGTTCCGGCCAAAAACATGATGATTGCCTTAGGACCCAATTTTATAATTCCCTTTAAATCAATGCTGATGGTAAGCAAAACCAAACTGGCAGGAAGCAAATAACGGGAAGCCATTTTATACAGTCCGGAGGCTTCCGCAGAAATCAGTCCGAAACTATTGAATAGCGAAGGGATAAAATAGCAGAGCAAAAGGCTTGGCACCACTCCATAAAACTTCTTCCAAAAAGAGGAAGAACTGGAAGAGGTTTTGAATACAAAAGCCAAAACCAGCATGAGTAAGCCCAGCACTACGGCATCGTTGGTGATAAATGATTGTTTTTCCATAGTTTATAAATCGAGCGATGGGTCGCCAGCCACTTCTTGTAATATAAATTTCAACTCACTTAGCATCATGGCGGTAGCACCCCAAACGGTTTCGTTATCAATGGCGAAGTAAGGCGTTTGAAGCGTGAATTTGCCCAACACTGTCATTACTTTATGCTGTATGGTTTCTTCTTGCAGCAGTAAACGCAAAGGCATTTCAATTACCCGTACCACTTCGTATTGATTGATCAAAAAATCGGGCCGCTGCTCGGTGTAGGCCAGCACCGGGAAGACTTTGAAATTGCTAGGCGGAATGTACATCTCTGTCATGGCACCCAAGATTTTCACCTTATCTTGCTCAATACCAACTTCTTCATGTGCCTCACGCAAAGCCGTTTCGAACAAATCGGCATCTTGTTCTTCTTTTTTCCCACCCGGAAAACTCACCTGACCGCCATGAACGCCTTCATAATCAGGCCTAAGCATAAGCGGAATAAACCATTCACCTTGGTGTTTATAAAGCAAAATCAGCACACTTCCCTGCTTGGCATCTGGTCTTTCTTTGAATACAAAGCGCTCTTGGTCCACGGGCACGGCCGACATCCGTATTTGCGCCTCCCTACCGGGAAGCGGCTGCTGCAAGCGTGTACGTAAATACGAAATTAGTGCTTCCAAATATACCTAATGATAAAAAAGGAGGCTTTTGCCTCCTAAGGTTCGATTTTAAAAATAAGAAAAGATTTTGCTACCACAAGAGCAAAATCCATTAGTGGCATTATACGAGGGCTTTCAAACTTTCCTCCAAGGCTTTGATTTTTGCCTCGGCATCGGCCTGCTTCTTGCGTTCGTTTTCTAAAACCTGAGCCGGAGCTCCGCTCACGAATCGCTCGTTAGAAAGCTTTTTCATAACCGTCTCTAAAAAGCCACGGGTATAGGCCAACTCTTTCTCAATATTTTCTTTCTCCTTCTCCACATCAATTGCCCCTGCCATCGGAACAGAAAGCTCATCGCCTTTGATCACAAAACTTACCGCGCCATCTACCTTATCTTGGGTAAATACAGGCACCTCCACATTGGCCAACTTAATCAAGATGGCTTGAAAACGCTCGTAGATTCCCTTATTGGCTGTTTTTACAAACAAACCTAGAGTTTCTTTAGGAGATAAACCTTTGGCGCTGCGCAGGTTACGGATTTGAGAAACCGCCTCAAATATATGAGCCGCTTCTTCTACCAATTGGGCATCGAAGGCTGCGGCTTGCGGATATTCGGCTACAATAAGGCAATCTCTTTCGCTGCGTGGCTTCAGGCTTTGCCAAATTTCTTCGGTGATAAAAGGCATAAACGGATGCAATACCTTCACAATACGTTCGAAGAAATTCACCGTAGCTTCATAAGTAGCCTTATCGATAGGCTGTCCGAATTCAGGTTTCACCATTTCGAGATACCAAGCACAGAAATCATCCCATACGAGCTTGTAAACTGTCATCAGCGCATCAGACATGCGGTATTTATCGTAATTGTCTTCCAGCTCGGCAAGTGCCTGATTAAAGCGGGCTTCAAACCAGCTGATAGCCGTGGCATTGGCTTCGTTACGTCCTTCTTTTACCTCCCAGCCTTTTACCAAACGGAAAGCATTCCAGATTTTATTAGAAAAATTACGGCCTTGCTCTACCAGCTTCTCATCATATAGCAAATCGTTACCCGCAGGTGAACTGAATAGCATACCCGTACGCACCGCATCGGCACCGAAGTTGGCAATCAAATCCAAAGGATCGGGAGAATTACCCAGCGACTTGCTCATCTTACGGCCTAGTTTATCGCGCACAATTCCGGTAAGGTATACATTTTCAAAAGGCTTGTCGCCAAGATATTCGTATCCGGCAATGATCATACGAGCCACCCAGAAGAACAAAATCTCGGGAGCCGTTACTAAGTCATTGGTCGGGTAATAAAACTTCAATTCCTCATTAGGCTTTCCGGTTTCAAATACCTTAGGATCGAATACCGAAATAGGCCACAACCAGCTACTAAACCATGTATCAAGCACATCATCGTCTTGACGAAGGCCTTCTACCGATTGATTGTTTTGCTCAAACAAAGCTTTTGCTTCAGTTTCTGTTTTGGCTACCACCATATCGCCCTCAGCATTGTACCAAGCCGGAATACGGTGTCCCCACCAAAGCTGACGGCTAATGCACCAATCGCGCACATTTTCCATCCAGCTGCGGTACATGTTTTTGAACTTAGGCGGATGGAGTTTGATGGTATCGTTCATCACGTTTTCCAAAGCCGGAACCGTGAGTTTGTCCATTTTCAAAAACCATTGCAAGCTCAAGCGCGGCTCAATCACTGCATCGGTACGCTCGCTAAAACCTACATTGCTCTTATAGTCCTCGGCCTTTAGCAAATGACCTTTTTCTTCTAGTTCTTTAGCGATTTTCTTGCGGGCGATAAAGCGATCTTCGCCTACATAAATCACCGCTTTTTCGTTCAGCGTGCCGTTGTCGTTCAAGATATCGATAACGGGAAGCTTATGCTTGATGCCCAGTTCGTAGTCATTCAAATCGTGCGCAGGCGTTACTTTCAGACAGCCCGTTCCGAAATCCATGGTTACGTACTCATCTTCAATGATAGGAATGGCACGGTTAATCAGCGGAATCAAGGCTTTTTTGCCTTTAAGGTGCTGGTAGCGCTCATCGGCCGGGTGTATACAGATAGCGGAATCGGCCATGATGGTTTCAGGGCGAACAGTAGCGATCGTCACGTACTCATCCGAACCTTCTATTTGGTAGCGGATGTGATAGAGTTTGGAGTTTACCTCTTTGAAAATCACCTCATCATCCGACAAGGCGGTTTTGCCTTGTGGATCCCAGTTGACCATGCGCACGCCACGGTAAATCAGGCCTTTCTTGTACAAATCCGTGAACACGGTAATCACCGAATCGCTCAGATCTTCATCCATGGTAAATTTGGTACGCTCCCAGTCGCAGCTGGCACCTAGTTTCTTAAGCTGTTCAAGGATGATTCCTCCATACTTTTCCTTCCACTCCCAGGCATATTTAAGGAATTCCTCGCGGCTGATGCTGTTTTTTTCAATACCTTTTTCTTTCAGCATGGCCACCACCTTCGCTTCCGTAGCGATAGACGCGTGGTCAGTTCCCGGTACCCAGCACGCCTCAAGGCCTTTCATACGCGCCCTGCGGATGAGCACATCCTGAATGGTATTGTTCAGCATGTGACCCATGTGCAATACGCCCGTTACGTTAGGCGGAGGAATTACGATAGTGTAAGCCTTCTTGCCCGGCTTAGGAGTAGAGTGGAAGAAGTTTTGCTTCATCCAATAGCTATACCACTTATTTTCAACCTCTTGTGGTGAGTATTTGGTAGATATTTCCATAGATATCGTTAATCGTATCCCCGCCTCAAAGGCATTTGGGACGTTTTTGTTAAAATCGTTTGAGAAAATGTGGCTAGTAGGTACGAGCCAAGGCATTTAAGCCTGCAAAAATAGGAAAAAAGCAGGTAAGAAGAAAGCAGGAAATCAGGATTCGTAAGGGGTGTTTTTGGGGATAAAAAAGAGGAATGTCGGTGAGGAGATTGACAATGTGGAAAGAATAGTTATCTTGTTTACAACCAATCAACTATTGAAACCCAAAAAATAAACTTTAATGAAAAAATTCAGAGTCTTTACTTTCCAAAAGAACACTAATAAGTTTGTCGAACATGACTTTGCTGGAATTATTGAGTTTGGAGACGATATAAAAAAACTAGACAGAGATAAATCCTTTTATATGCAAAAATCAAAGAATGGTAATTATTACTTTGAAATTTTTATTGATGGGAAACTTTATGAAAGAATTGAGGATGGACAGTCTTTTGTAGAAGGGATAAAGAAAAACATGCCAGACGAGTTCTATAAACAGAAATTACAATTGTAAAGTACCTTATTAAACTAATATTGGCCAATTCTAGTACTGTACTCAAAAATACTCTTATTCATAATAATTTACCTTCCAAATAAGAACGCTTTTCATATTCCACATCAAAATCAGCAGGAAGCTTTACGGCCCCCACAATTTTCTTCAGCTTAGGTGATAAACGCTCATGTTCACTGTCTTGAATCAGTACTTTAAGGTAATCCTCTATAATTTCAGAAAAGCTTTTCCCTTTTCTCTCGGAATATGCCATAGATTGCTCCACCAGTTCTTTTTCAAGCTTTAAAACCAATCTGACTTTCATGATATTACTTATTAGTTGAATAGAAATTTGCCATTACACCAAACTCAGTTCCGCCATTTCCCTGCCTATGGCATGAATTCCTTCTAAAATCCTTTTCTTTTGCTTGGCCGAAGCGACTTTTTGCCCGGTAACGTACTGTGACAATAAGGTATAGTTCATCCCTATCCGTTGGGCCAAGGCTTTTACATTTACAGGAAATACTTCAAAAACACTTTGTAAATCTACCTCAAAAGCAAGATCGGTTTCCTTCACCTCTCTATCTGCCTCAATGGTCTCAAAATACAGGGTAAGTGCCTCTACCATATGCTGGGTTAATTCCGCCATGCTGCTGCCTGTTGAATACACGGAATAGTCTCTTGCGTATGCCGAAAAACCCGTGGCTGTCTTTTCTACTAAAATCACTATTTTCTTCATTTTAACTCTTTTATAACTTCTCCTAAAAAAAAACCAATTATTAGAGATTACATCAATCCTGCCGCTTTCAAAATACTCTTTTCTGTTCCTTTAGCCATTTCTGCGCTACCGTGATTAGGGAAGATAATCACCCCGTGTTTAATAGGGTGCTTCAATACTAAGTGAGAACCTTTCCCCTGTCTTTCAATATACCATCCATCACGTTTAAGCATCCTCAGTATTTCACTGCATTTGGCCATAGGCAATATATTAACACCATTAAAGTATATTAAAGTTTACTTTTTAGCAAATAAATTCCTACCCAACTTTCAAATTCCTTCCCCCTCCTCTTTTACCAGCGGATTTCGCTTTGGTTTCCTTTTTACTATATTGGTAACATTAACCTTTGAAACCAATCCTTATGAAGCACTCCCTTTTAACCCTTGCCTTGATTCTCTCATTTGCGGGCATTTTGTTCGGCCAAAAGACCTATATCCATGCCGGAAGCCTGATTGACGGACAAAATAAAAACATTCAGAAAGAAATGACCCTGATAGTGGAAGGCAATCAGATTATCGACATTCAAAAAGGGTATCAGTCGGCAGGGGCTTCTGATCAACTTATTGACCTAAAATCCTACACCGTGATGCCCGGTTTTATCGACTTGCATGTGCATATCGAAAGCCAGACCAGCAAAACCAGCTATATGAACCGCTTTACGCTCAATGAGGCCGATATCGCCTACCAAGCAGCCAGCTATGCGGAAACCACCCTTTTAGCGGGTTTCACTACCGTGCGCGATTTGGGCGGAACTGGCGTAAACATTGCTTTGCGCAAGGCCATTGACCAAGGGATTGCTACCGGACCACGTATTTTCACTGCCGGAAAATCGCTGGCCGTAACGGGAGGCCATGCCGACCCTACCAATGGTTTCAAGAAAGAACTGATGGGCAACCCTGGTCCGCGTGAAGGGGTAGTGAATAGTCCGGAAGAAGGGCGCCAAGCGGTGCGCCAACGCGTAAAAGACGGTGCAGATGTGATAAAAATTACTGCAACAGGTGGGGTTTTGAGCTTAGCCAAAGATGGTTCGGCACCTCAGTTTACCATAGAAGAAATTAGAGCAATTACGGAAACCGCAGCTGATTATGGTATGCACGTAGCGGCTCACGCCCACGGTGCCGAGGGTATGAAAAGAGCGATAAAAGGAGGTGTAAAAACCATTGAGCACGGGACTTTTATGGATGATGAAGTGATTGCGCTCATGAAGCAGTATGGCGCCTATTATGTACCCACCATCACGGCTGGCCGTACGGTGGCCGATAGCGCCAAAGTGGAAGGATACTACCCGAGCATAGTAGTGCCAAAAGCGCTTGCGGTAGGGCCACAAATCCAAGATACCTTTACCAAAGCCTACAAAGCAGGCGTAAAAATCGCTTTCGGGACGGATGCAGGAGTATTTGTACATGGCAGAAATGCTATTGAATTTCAACTGATGGTGGAGGGAGGAATGCCTGCTATGGAAGCTATACAATCGGCCACCAAAGTAGCCGCTGAAGTATTAGGAAAAGAGAAATCACTCGGAACTTTAGAAAAAGGGAAACTGGCGGATATAGTGGCCGTGAAAGGTGACCCTATCAAGAATATCGAATTGCTGCAAGCGATTGACTTTGTAATGAAAGACGGCAAGGTATATAAGGACAGATGAGATATTATAATTGGCTATTAGCTTTTGGCCATTAGCCTTTGACTTTTAGCCATTAGAATAGTAAAGTTAAATAAAACGGTCAAGTCTAATTAGGCATCTTCACACACTAACAACTATCAACTAAAAATATGATTTTCAGCAAAGATATTAAATGGAAACAACTTTGGAGCTTGGTGGCCCTGCATGCCTCTATCATCATCGGTTGGATTGCCTATTATAATTATCAGCCCAAATTATTGGCCCAATATAATTACCAAGACTATGGTTTCTTTTTAGTTATTGCTCAAGCAATAATCTTATTTATCACCCCTCCTGTTGCCGGCTGGCTGGGCGACCGCTATCGTAAGCGTTCGGGGCATCGTTTGCCCATTATTGCTATGGGCATCAGCTTTGCCGCTATGATTTTCATGACGGTAGCCTTTACCTTAATTATCAATCCGCCCGAGGCTTTTCTTTTCTTGCTCCCAGTATTAATTATTCTATGGCTGATATCCATGAGTATTTTCACTAGTCCTGCGCTATCTACTTCAGAATTATTCGCACCTTCAGGTAAACTACCTACCGTAGTAGCGATTCTATCCATAGTATCCGGTCTACTCTACTCCATCGAGCCTATTATTGTGGATATTATCGACTTCTGGGGAGCTCCTTTCACCTTTTTTGCAGGTGGTGCCTTGGTTTTTGTTTCCGGATATTACCTCCGCAACAGCATTACCAATAGCACCATTACTGACACCGTGCCGGAAAACACCGTGGATGATAGCGGTATCATGAGCTATGTACGCATCTTCTTTGTGGGACTAGCTTTTGGCTTGGTAACCGCTGTTATTTTCAATATCCTGCCTGATAAAATCGGAGATAAATTTACCAACCTTCTGAACCTAGGTTGGCAAGGAAAAGCTTGGGTATCGGTATTTCTTGCCCTATCGGCTATTTTGTGTATCCCTATAAGTGCTTGGGTTGAAAAAACGGGGCTTCAAAAATCCCTGCGCATTGGGCTTATTTTCTCATTACTGCTGATTAGTACCATTTTAAGTACTTCTAATACAAGTACCTTATTAATCCTATTATTCATGTTTGCAGCCGCCTATAGTGTGCTATCCGTTTCTGCCTTACCCATGGCACTTACTCGCTCAGGGCTAACGCATAAAGTATTAGCCATAGGTATTTTCTTCAGCGGTGTAGAACTTCCCAATAGCATAATAGATGCACTTATGTACTAAGAAATGAAGGTAAAAAAGGAAGAAGAACAGGTAATTCGGGATTTTTTAGAAGAACTCAAGAGTAAAGAGCTTGTCAGTGAACAGCAAGAGCAGCGTTACCTCCAAGAGCTGGAACCTAGCCGCTTCGACTGGCATGCGCTTACCACCTACTCCTTCCTTTTTGCTATCATTTGTATCATCATCGCTACGGTTTCTCTGCTGGCCGATAATCTGCTCCTTACCCTTCTGGATAACCTTTGGGAAAGTCCTCACCTGTTAAAATCTACTTTATTTGGCTCAATTGCTGCCTTTCTGTTATACAAAGGACAAAAGCGCAAGCAAACAGCTCCTCAAAACACCTGGAGCAACGAAACCTTCTTTCTCTTAGGCATAGTGGCTATTGCCAGTGCCTTATCGTTTTTAGGATTGGCCCTCAATAATGATTCGGGGCATTTTAGTCTGCTGATTTTACTCGCCACTTTGGTATATGCCGTCATAGGCATTTGGTTGCAATCGCGCTTGGTGTGGTTTTTTAGCCTAATTAGTTTGGGTGCTTGGTTTGGTACCGAAACAGGCTACCTTAGCCAGTGGGATGCCTATTATTTCGGCATGAACTACCCCCTACGCTTTGCCCTACTCGGACTGGGCATTATTTTACTCAGCTTTGTGATGGCGCAATGGGCACGCCTTGAGGCTTTCATTTCCCTCACCCGATTGGTGGGCGTGGCGCACCTGCTTCTTTCGCTTTGGGTGCTGTCCATCACCGGAAACTATGGCGATTGGGAACTATGGCTGGAGGCCAGTCAGGTACGAATGATTACGTGGGTTGCATTAGCCTTTGCAAGCAGTTGTGCGGTGATTTACTGGGGACTAAAAACCCAAGATGAATGGCTGCGCGGCTTCGGTATCAGTTTTCTATTCCTGTTTCTTTATACCCAATACTTTGTATTTCTTTGGGATGTGATGCACAAAGCATTGTTTTTCTTTATTCTGGCCGCTTCGTTCTGGATTATTGGCCGAAAGGCGGAACAAATGGGCCTTATTAAGAAGAAGTAAGAGGGGATAATTATAATCGGCTAAGCACCTTTTTTATCAGCGAATCCACCACCTTATCCGGATTTTTGGAAAACTTGTTGGTAATGCGATTGGCAATAATGGCATTCACACTTACTACTTCATGACCCAGCAAGCGCCCCATGGCGTAGTAGCCGGCTGTTTCCATCTCAAAATTGGTCAACCACTGGTCATTGTGATGGAAGTAATTCAATTGCTCTATGAGTTTAGGTAGCTTCAAGCCCAAGCGAACAATTCGCCCCTGAGGGGCATAAAACCCCGGTGCCGTAAGCGTGTTTCCCTTCATCATATCTTCCCCTAGCTGGGCAATCAAGCTTTCAGAACCTTTCACACAATAGGGAGTAAACGGCAATCCTATGGCTTCTTGCAATGTATTAGCTAGCTCCTGCTCGTCAGGCGTAGACTTTAGATTATAAAATTGCATGAGGGTATCCAAGCCAAAAGCATATTGGCTAATTAGGTGACTACCCAAGGGAATATCTGACTGCAAACTACCGGAAGTACCAATACGGATAATTTTCAGCTTGCGCTTTTTACTCTTCACCACGCGCTCCTTCAAATCTACATTCACGAGGGCATCTAGCTCGGTCAGGGCGATTTCCACATTATCGGTGCCCATTCCGGTACTCATTACCGTAATGCGCTTATTATTAAGCGTACCTGTATGCGTGATAAACTCGCGCTTGTTCATCTCAAAGTCTACCGTATCAAAATACTGACTGATGCGATGTACGCGGTTGGGGTCACCTACGGTAATAATGGTTTCGGCAATGTCTTGTGGCCGAAGGCTCAGGTGATATACCGAGCCATCGGGGTTCAAGATAAGTTCTGATTCGGGGATACGTGCGTTCACAGCACTTAAGATACATGGAGTTGATTAATATCAGAAGGAAGTGCCGTTTTTTTATTTCGGTTAAGTCCCTTGTAGGGATTGTAGCCGTTGCTTTCTTTCTGATAATAGCCTGTGCCATCGTAGGGGCGCTTTTCAGGATGCTCTTTGCAAGCTTCTGAGCAAGCTCCTTCCATTTTCCAGCCGCAGTCCTCGCAAATAGGCACATGCAAGTTGCACACAGGATTGGCGCAGTTCACCATACGGTCGGTTTTGGTATGGCAAATATGGCATTCGGAAATAACCACCGGATTCACCTTATTGATATTAGCAATTACTCGGTTATCAAACACATAGCATTTTCCTTCAAAATCCTCCCCACCTTCTTCAATACCGTATTTGATGATACCGCCATGCAATTGGTATACATTTTCAAAGCCTTGTTCTAGCAAATAGGCACTGGCTTTTTCACATTTGATACCGCCTGTACAATAGGTGACTATCTTTTTACCTTTATATTTCTCCAGCTCCGATACCTTGTCAGGAAAATCACGGAAATTTTCGATATCGAGGGTAACGGCATTTTTGAATTTGCCTACGTGATGTTCGTAATTAGAACGAACATCTACTATCACCACATCTTCATCATCTTTAATTTTCTTAAATTCTGAAGGCTCTAGGTGTATCCCCGTCCGCTGATTGGGGTCGATATGGCGCAAACTGGAATGCACAATTTCAGGTTTAACACGCACATGCAGCTTGGCAAAACCATGTGTGGGGGATTCCTCTACTTTGAAATCAATTTTTGAAAAACGCGAATCGGCTTTTAAATCGGCCATATACTTTTCACAATCCTCGCGCAAACCCGATACGGTGCCATTCAGCCCTTCGGAAGCGACAATAATACGCCCGCGAATGTTGTTTTCGATACAATACAGGTGGTGATCGATACGGAACTGCTCAGGATCCTCAATGGGTGTGTAGCAGTAATACAGTAAGATAAGGTATTTATTTTCCATAAAACTCAGCCTTGTTTCAGCAAGGTGTTAATGGTGAACAAAATATAATTAATTTACTAAACTTTTCTTTATCAGCTTTTTACCGATTGGGCAGGATTGCCAAATACGGTCTCGTTTTTCTTCACATCGCTAATCACCACCGATCCGGCTCCTACGCGCGCACCCTTTCCAATGGTCACGCCTGACACCACAGTTACACCGGAACCAATAAAAGCACCATCCTCAATAGTAACTCCGGCATTAATTACCGAACCAGCCCCTATTTGCACAAAATCGCCTAAGCGCGCCTCATGCTCAATAATAGCCCCAGAGTGAATCAAGCAATGCTGACCGATAGTAGCAAAAGCTCCTACACGCACTTGGGCATTGATGAAATTACCATACCCAATAGTAGCAGTACTCGCGATAATCGATTGATTATGCACGCAGTTCACAGGCATTACCTTTCTGCGATCCACTAGCATCTCTACCACATTTTTGCGCAGCTTGTTATCATCAAAAGCCACAAAGGCTTCGCATTTCTTACCAATAAACTTTAGGTAGCCGTCATCATCCGTTGCCCCCATTACCGAAATAGAGTCAATCTCCGTTCCGTGCAAGGCTTTATCATCATCCAAAAAGCAGTATACCACTACCCCATTTTGTTGAAAAATATCAAGGGCGGCCTTTCCCAAACCATTAGCACCAAAAATTATTACCGGATTCTCCATAGCTTTTTAAAAATGCAAAGGTACGCTTATTCCGCCAAAGTACAATCTGATAAAAATCAAGTTTTTGACTGGGCAAACCTATCCAACCACCACGCATTGCCTAATAGCAGCAAATAGACCCAAATGGGATAAAAAACAATGCGGTAGCGGCTCAATGTACCCCAATTGGGCGCAGCAAAAGGGAGAAGAAAGGCTAAAGAAATAATCCACATAAGAGCAAAAAAGAGAAGAACGGGCTGTTTTATGCTCGTTTTTCGGGAAACAAACCCAAGTACTGCACCAAGGCTCAATAACGCTACAAGAAGATTTTCGGCACTAATAATCAGGGGAAGCACTCCAGAAATCTCCCCCAAAAAAGGTCGGTATAATGTGGCCATTAATGCTTGGGGCAAATACGAGAGGAAACTAGTCAGACTTGGTTCTAAATCAGCAAAAATTACCGCATGCTCCTCAGCCGATTGGGCGATTCCATCTTCATAATTGAGTACCATCACTTCCAAAATATGCTGATAATGCAAATTATAATGGCTGAATGAAATTCCTACCACTGCTACCAGCACCACTGCTGCACTGATTAATAGTGCTTTAGTAAAAGATAATGCCCAGCGTAGGTGCAAATAGCGAATTACAAGGAGCCCCGTACTCAATGGCAAAAGCGTAGCCAATACATAATATTTGAGTTTCCAAACACAAACTGCCAGCACACAATACACTACAAGATGCCGCCACTGAAGCTTGGGAAGGAAATACAAACGGATACTGAGGCCAATTAAAGCTGCTATAGCTCCCAAGGCAAGACTATCCTTCAAAACTCCCGATGACCAAAACACGGTACTGGGAATAAGCAAACACGCCAGAGGTGCTGCCCAGGTATTGGATGGAAAGGCTTCTACCAACACTTTGCACAAGTACCAAAGCCCCAAAAACGAAAAGCTGCTAAGAAAAAGGCCACTAAGCCAATAATTTTGGTAGGTGAGTAAATGGAGCAGGCTTAATACTTTAGCAAAAAGAAAACTGCGTGGCTCGTGCGGAAACTGAAGAAACTCTTCAAAAATCAAAGGAATTTTATCGGTAAAAAGAAGCTCTGCATATTCCAAAGGACTGTAAAGCGCAATCTGATATAAGACCTGTGCCTCTTGATGAAAGCGCCAGGTATCGCCACTTGGATAATACCATGTGTACACCAAGCCCAAAGCCAAACCACTGATCAGATGAAGGCCCAAGCCCGGCAAAAACCATTTATCTATCCTCGGACTGCTCAATCGCTTTCTACTATAATAGAGCAAAAGACTCAGGAGAACAAGGCTAAGAAATTCGAAAAGAGCTGCTATCATTTGGCGGGTTTAAGTAATGATACACCAATACCACAGCGCAGACAGGCCGATTTTTTACATCCTTCGTTCATCAACTCTATCAAACCTTGGCTATCGAATGCCGATTGTGCCTCGATTCCCGCAGACCACCAATGACTCAGTATATGATTTTCCTCGGCTTTCAGTTCTTGCAAAACGTCTTGCGCTTTCTCCATCCATTTTTCCTCTTGGGTATGCTGGGCATAGGCGGCTAGTAAGGGAGCCACCGAATTAATCAAAAGTGATTCAATACTGCTTTTACCCAATTTTTTCACACGTACTACGCTTTTTTCTTCTAAGGTGTAGTGTGTATCCCAATACGGGGAGGCTTTTACCTCTTTCAGACTCTTTAGAATAAGAGATGGTTCACTTTCTAAGCAGTAAGCAAATAAATGGGGAATTTTATGCAGTAATGCCGCAAACTGAGCTATCCGCAGTAGCGGAAAATTGGCCGGACGCAAGCGTAAAAAGCGCCACAGGGCTTTGGATAGAGGCGCGCCCAATTGATGTTTATGCCTCAGGAATTCATATTCTTTTTGAAGGCCTATCAGATAATCCGTGTTGAGTTCGCCTGAGAGAAAACCCGCCTGACCCAGCAAGAGCGCTTCGAGTAATCGGGCATCTCCCCGGTATTTGGCAATCAACTTATACGGAATACTGTGCACCAAGCGTACGAAAGGATCTTCGTTCACTTTAAAACCGAAGTTTTTGCCCAACTGCCGATACGTTACCTCCTCCCAGTCGCCCGAGGCCTCCTCTATTTGCTCAAGAATGGCGGCACTCTTTCTATTCAGTCGGGCTATTACGCGCTTTTCTATTTCGCTCAACACCACCAATGAAGACACCTTAGTCAATTGCGAGGCGCATTTTATCGGTGCTTGGTTTCGGTCAAAATCTTGGTAGCGAGCCAACATATCCTCGGCAATACGGCCATTCAGCACCAAGCAAGGTACTAAAGAGCCATCGCTACGGTAGGTAGCGGAAGTTCCTTGCAGCACCACATGCAGCACCACGCTATCGTAGGCCTTATCGGTTTGGTGGGCGTGCTGTTGCCACTCTTTGGCTTGCACATGAATCTCCACATGCCCCGACCAATCCACAGAGCCAATTCTCAGTTTGGCTTCTTTGAAATCGGGGCCGGCATGGGTATTATGAAAACCCGGATGAATAATGTGCAAGACTTCCCCTTCTGCGGTACGCAAATCGGTTTTATCAAAATATTGATATTGCCAGATAAAGTGGAGAAAGTCTTCGCTGATGCGCATTCGGCAACTTTTCGTTTATAAAAAGAGATGTAAATACTCGGCCATTTCCTGCTGGATTTTTCGGGCTTCCTCTCCGGCCTTTTGGGCAAAATCAGCTCCTGAAGAAGCGTAAATAATCCCTCGTGAGGAGTTTACAAGAAGACCGCATTGTGGGTTCATACCATACTGCGACACTGAACGCAAATCACCTCCTTGCGCCCCCACTCCCGGCACGAGCAAGAAGTGATCGGGGATGCGCTTACGGATTTCGCCAAACTGCTGGGCTTTAGTTGCGCCAATCACATACATCATATTATCGGGCGTGCCCCAAAGTTGACTGGTTTCCAACACCTGCTCATATAAGCGCAGGCCGGAGGCCATCTTGAGCGACTGAAAATCTTCACTGCCCGCATTGGAGGTAAGGCCGAGCAGAATCACCCATTTGCCCTCAAAAGCCAGAAAGGGCTTTACGGAATCTTCGCCCATATAAGGCGCCACCGTTACCGAATCGAAATTCATGGCTTCAAAAAAAGCACGGGCATACAGTCCACTTGTATTGCCAATATCGCCCCGCTTGGCATCCGCTATAGTAAATATATCCTTGGGGATGTAATCGAGGGTTTTTTGCAGACTCTCCCATCCGGCAAGACCCATGGCTTCATAAAAAGCCAGATTGGGCTTATAGGCCACCGCATATTCTGCTGTAGCATCGATAATGGCCTTATTGAAAGCGAAGACTGGATCTTTCTCTTTCAGTAGATGAGAAGGAATTTTCTGAATATCGGTATCGAGGCCTACGCATAGGTAGGATTGCTTTTTTTGTATCGCAGCAAAAAGTGAGGCTCTGTCCATGGGGTAAAAATAAACAGAATTGTGGGTTGTGCAGGAATTATGCGGAAGAATTAGGGCAAAAAAAGAAAGTCCCGCTTGTGACGGGACTTCTCTCTCTAACTATGAAAAGATATGAACATGAAAACGGGGCTAACCACACCCCAAAACCCTATGAAGGATTAAACCCTAAACCCTTTTAGATCTCTCGCGCAACGTGTTCATGCATTACGTCCGATTTCCGATACAAAAGTAATGGGCTGAACTGAACTAATAAATTGCTATACGAGATACTCGGAACACATGTAAGAAATTCACCAAAGCGATACAAAAACGAGGAAAAAGTGCCTATAAACACGTTTTTGAATCTTCTCTTTTCTTTTGACCTATTACTCTAAAGCACTTCCAATACCAGTCAAGCTTGTTATAACAACAAAATAAAATTTGGCATTTCAAAAAAGGGCGAAATTTTTAATAAAAATCATCCCCAGAAAGCTTTTTATCGAACAGTCGTTAGGAAAGAGTACAATTTGACACAAAAATCTCTCAAACCCGTCAAATATTACTTTTCCAAGAGCTGCCAATGCATGTCGGGTTTAACCAACAGACATAAAAAAAGGGCCTAAGCCCTGTATGTTATCTCAAATCAATTACTTCCACTCCGGGATACTTGGCCGTATCGAATCGGAAGTAAGCATCGTTCAATGCCTGATTAGGATTAAAATCACTTATCGCATAGCGGTAAATATTACCCACTTTATCATAAATCTCCCAACTCTTCAAGGTGCGATCTTTCTTGTGGATCTGCATACGGATGCGGAAAAACTGCTGATTCTTGTCTTCCGGTACTAGGTCCACCATTTCGTATACTTGTCCGGCTTCGGTTTTGTCTTGCAGATACAGGTATTTATACCCTTTCTTGTAGGCGGTAAATATTTTGGAAGGAGTCATATCACCTGAGTTCGGATCATAATTATCAATCGTCACTTCATTGATATCGGCCAGATAGGTCCAACTAGTAGCCCCATCGTTCATAATCTCCTGACCGCTCATCTTGATGCGGTACTTATCTCCCTTTACGGCTACCTCACCTTTAAAATCCTCGTTTACTCCTTCCATTTCGTTTTGCAATGTATAGGTAAACTTGGCGCTAAACGAGGGAATGCTTTTGTATTTGGCACTCATGGCATCGAGTATTCCCAGTGCTTTGGGATCGTACTGAGCAAACAATAAAGTGTTCATACTCAACAAAAAAGCCATCAATGCGGTAATTCTTCTCATCATTAGTATTATTATTTTTTGTCTAATTCCTGCAATAATTGTTCCAAAGCATACAAGTCGCTGATAAGCACCTCACGCGCTTTACTTCCTTCAAAGGGGCCTACAATGCCCGCGGCTTCCAACTGATCAATCAATCGGCCCGCCCGATTATAGCCCAATTTGAGCTTGCGCTGAATCAAAGAAGTACTTCCTTGCTGATGCGTAACAATCAGTCGAGCGGCATCATCAAATAGGGAATCGCGGTCGGATAAGTCAATATCGCCTACGCCACCTTCACCATCTTCACCCACGTATTCGGGTAGCATATAAGCCGACTCGTAGCCACGCTGCGAACCGATAAAATCACACACATCATCTACCTCAGGCGTATCCACAAAGGCACATTGCAGACGAATCATGTCCGAACCCGTAGACAGCAACATATCGCCCATACCTACTAGCTGTTCGGCTCCGCCCGCATCCAAAATGGTGCGCGAATCGATTTTGGAAGTCACCCGAAACGACAAACGTGCCGGGAAATTGGCCTTGATAATACCCGTAATCACATTCACCGAAGGACGCTGCGTAGCCACCACTAAGTGGATACCGATAGCGCGGGCAAGCTGTGCCAAGCGGGCAATAGGTGTTTCGATTTCTTTTCCAGCTGTCATCATCAAGTCGGCCAATTCATCTATCACCAACACAATGTAGGGCAAGAAACGATGACCATGCTCGGGATTCAGCCTACGCGAAACAAACTTAGTATTGTATTCTTTCAGATTTCTGCAACCCGCATCTTTCAGCAAATCGTAGCGGTTATCCATTTCCATACACAAGGAATTGAGTGTATAGATTACCTTTTTGGTATCAGTAATGATGGCATCTTCGGTATTGGGCAACTTCGCCAAGAAATGGCGCTCGATTTTATTAAATAAAGTAAGTTCTACCTTTTTGGGATCGACCAGCACAAACTTAAGCTGCGAAGGGTGTTTTTTGTAAATCAGGGAAGTGAGCAATACGTTCAAACCCACCGACTTTCCTTGTCCGGTAGCTCCGGCCATCAGCAAGTGAGGCATTTTGGCCAAATCCATCACAAAAACTTCGTTGGAGATGGTTTTACCCAGCGCCACGGGCAATTCCTTATCGCTCTTCATGAACTTGTCCGTTCCGAGTACCGAGCGTATAGACACCATCTCGC
Organism: Shiella aurantiaca; assembly: GCA_030412945.1. Lineage (GTDB taxonomy): Bacteria > Bacteroidota > Bacteroidia > Cytophagales > Cyclobacteriaceae > Shiella > Shiella aurantiaca. The sequence goes on from JAUHJS010000001.1 coordinate 535,461, forward strand.
GGTTTTTATTAGGCACCTCTATCCCGATGGTTCCCTTACCCGGAATGGGCGCTATGATACGAATACCCAATGCCGATAAACTGAGGGCAATATCATCTTCTAAGTTCTTAATCCGGCTGATTTTCACCCCAGCCTCCGGCACTATTTCGTAGAGCGTAACTGTAGGGCCAATGGTCGCCTTAATGCTGCTAATCCCTATTTTAAAATTGGTAAGCGTTTCCACAATGCGGTCTTTGTTCGCTTCCAGTTCTTCTTTAGTCACTTGGACTTTCTCGCCATCATATTGATTGAGCAAATCCAGTGTGGGGTATTTATAGGAGCTTAGATCCAGCGTAGGGTCATAGTTTTCTATGGTTCCGGCCAGCACAGGCTCTTCTTCTATTTTTTCTACTTCCAGTGCTAGCTCTTCTTCCTCGGCCGCCTCCGTTTCATCAAGTAGCAGTTCAGGACTTTCTTTGCGGGTATTGGCTTGTGTGAGCGTTTCCAAAACAGGTGATTTCACTTGCCAGGTTTTCAGCTCTTCATCGCCTAATTCTTCAGCCAACTCGTCTTCCACATCTTCCTCAGCCAGTTCTCCCTCCAAATTATCTTCTTGTTCCAAAGCGGCATAAATGGCATCAGCCTCATTTTTCTCCAATTCTTCCTCCTCAAACTCTTCTTCGGATTCCTCATCCGCAGCAGGCTGCGTATCGTTTCGCCAGAAGATTTGGGTAATATCAAAAAAGAAAATCACAAAAGTGAGCAAAGAAAACAACAACAACAGGAAAGTGCCCCAGCCAATAAGGCTGTCAGTCCAGATGGCCAGCTCATACCCTATGCCTCCTCCTAAGAAACTGAGTTCGGTGGCATTATCCGACAAAAATACGAGGTAGCCAAAGAGCAGGCTGAACCAGAATATAAAGAAAAAGGTAAACCAAAAAGTGCTTTTGATGGGAATCAACTCTTGCCCAAATACGATCCTAAACCCATAAGAAAACAACAAGGGAGGGAAAAGAAAGGAGGCCAAGCCAAACCACTGAAAGATAAACACATGAGCCGACCAAGCACCTACAATGCCCAGCCAGTTTTCAATATCAGAACCCGCAGGGCGAATGCCTGTTTCGGTGATTGACTCCAACACACTTTGATCGGCTTTTCCGGTAAACAGATAAGACGCAAAACTCGCCAGAAGAAAGAAAGCCGTTCCCATCAAGAAAAAGCCCACTGCTAGGTGCAGGCGTCTGTCTTTGAGGAAATCCAAACGCAGGGAAAAGCGCTTGGTGCTTTTTTCTTTTTTGTCGGGTTCTTTAAAGGTGTTGGATTTATAGGTGTTTTGTGCCATTGAATGGTGAATTCCGAGTTTTTGAACCTCAAAGTAACGAAAATACTTGCTGAACCTGCATGAATCGCTCCACTATTTTGCCCAATGCTTTAGCAAATAGCGGTTGATGGATTTTATCATGCCCGGTCCTTCATAAATAAATCCGGTATAGACTTGCACAAGGCTTGCACCTGCTTGCAGTTTTTCCAGAGCATCTTTTCCGGTAAAAATTCCTCCTACCGCAATGATAGGAAATGCTCCTTTTGACTTCTCATGCAAGTAGCGAACCACCTCAGTGGAGCGGTCGCGCACAGGCTTGCCACTGAGCCCACCCGCCCCAATTGCGCTAAGCTCAGATTCGGGTGTATCTAATCCAGCACGGCTGATAGTAGTATTGGTAGCGATGACTCCGGCAATCTGGGTTACTTTCACAATATCAATGATGTCATCTAGCTGCTCGGGTGTTAGATCTGGGGCAATTTTTAGCAAAACAGGCTTGGGAGCAGCCGTAGCCGCATTGCGCTCTTGCACGGCCAGCAAAAGCTGTTTCAGAGGCTCTTTTTCTTGCAGCGCGCGCAAATTGGGTGTATTGGGTGAGCTTACATTCACCACAAAATAGTCCACCACCGGATACAAGGCATCGAAGCACTTTTCGTAATCGGTATAGGCTTGCTCATTTTCCGTTACTTTATTCTTGCCAATATTACCACCAATCAGCACCTTGGATTTCCTCTGACGCAAACGAGCCACGGCCTCTTCAACTCCTCCATTATTAAAACCCATGCGATTAATCAGGCCTTGATCGGCCGGAAGGCGGAACAAGCGCGGTTGCTCATTGCCGGGCTGTGCTTTGGGTGTAAGTGTTCCGATTTCGATAAAACCAAAACCCAAGCCTGCCAGCTCATCTACTAGCTTGGCATCTTTATCGAAGCCAGCGGCCAAGCCTACAGGATTTTCAAACCTGAGCCCGAATACTTCTTGTACCAAGCGCTCGTCTTGCACGGTGTACATTTGGCGAAAAAGTCCCTTCACACCAGGAATTTTTCCTAGGGTTTTCAAAAGACCAAAGGTGAAATAATGAGCCTTTTCAGGCTGCATAAGAAAAAGGAGCGGACGAATAAGAAGCTTGTACACGGGCAAAAAATTTGCGCAAAGATACGCCAAATTAAAAAGCCGCCTAAATTAAGGAACAACAATTGTTCAATGGCTCATCAGGCTCTGGGATGGAACTCCTGTATCACTTGGCGAAGGTAATCCCTATCCAGATGGGTGTAGATTTCAGTAGTGGTGATGGACTCATGCCCCAACATTTCTTGAACGGCACGTAAATCGGCACCACCTTCTATCAAGTGGGTGGCAAAAGAATGACGAAACGTATGTGGACTAATACTTTTTCGGATTCCGGCCGTTAAGGCGATTTGTTTGATGATGGTGAAAATCATCACGCGGGTGAGCTTGGCCCCTCGCCTATTCAGAAACACATAATTCTCATGCCCTGGCTTTACGGGCACATGTACTCGTACTTCATTTTCGTACATCGTGAGGTATTTCATGGCTTCACGCCCAATGGGGGCTAGTCGTTCCTTCTTACCTTTTCCAATAATCCGCAAAAAGCCAATATCGCGGTACACATTGCTGCGCCTTAAATCCACCAGTTCCGATACACGCAAACCTGAACTATACAACACCTCCAGCATCGCTCGGTTACGAAAACCCTCGGGCGTAGATAAATCAAAAGCATTCAACATGCGCTCAATCTCGTCCAAATCTAAGGTATCGGGAAGTTTTCGGCCTAATTTTGGGCCTTCAATCAGCTGGCAAGGGTCACGGTCGGTGAGTTCTTCCACCATCAAAAACTTAAAGAAAGCCTTAAGACCCGAAAGAATACGCGCCTGAGACTGTGCCGCTAAACCCAGTTCATTAATGTATTCAATGAAGGCCTGCACATGGGCGGTTTGTACTTTCTGTGGAGCCAAATTCCCATACTTCATCTCCACAAAAGCCGAGAGCTTGAGCACATCGTGCACATAAGCCTCCACCGAATTATCGGACAGCGAACGCTCCAAGCGAAGATACTGAGAAAATTGCTTGATATAATTGCTCCATTGCATGCTGTAAAAATACAGTTTAAGCTGTTACCTTTATCCTTTTACCGAAAATACCCTATGCATATTGAAATAATCAATGGCCCCAACCTCAACTTGCTCGGCACACGCGAACCTAGCATTTATGGCAATCAGTCTTTTGAAACCTATTTTAAGGAGCTGCAAGCGCTTTATACACCCATCAGCCTAGGCTATTATCAATCCAATGTGGAAGGCGAACTGATCAACCATTTGCAGGCTATGATAGGAAAAGCGGATGGCATAATTCTGAATGCCGGAGGTTACACCCATACTTCCGTAGCCTTGGGCGATTGCGTGGCAGCTATCGGAATCCCGGTAATTGAAGTACACATCAGTAATATCTACGCACGGGAGGAATTTCGTAAAATCAACCTGATTGCCAAAAATAGCAAAGGTCTTATCAGTGGGCTTGGCCTGAAAGGCTATTCCCTAGCAATTGAATACTTTTTAAGTGAGGCTCACGCTTAATTCTACACTACTTAGGCTAAAAAATCTTTCACCGATATGAAAAGCACCTTTTTCCCCGGACCATCCAAAGTATACCCTCAAGTAGGCCGCTATATGCAAGATGCTTTTTCCCAAGGTATCTTGAGCTTGAATCACCGCAGCAAGGAGTTCATGGCCATTTGCGAAAACACGGTCAGGCTGATGCATGAAAAGTTGAATATTCCGAGTGACTATCGCATCTTCTTTACCTCCTCCTCTACGGAATGTTGGGAAATCCATGCGCAATCGCTGGTAGCTAAGCAAAGCCATCACCTCTACAATGGGGCTTTTGGGAAGAAGTGGTTTGAATATGCCAAAAACCTGCGTCCGGCCAGTACCGGAGTAGCCTTTTCCTATGATAGCTCCGTATTGTCGCAGCTCGAAACGCTTCCAAAAAAAGCCGAGTGGTTGTGCATTACCCAAAATGAAACCTCCAATGGCACGCAGGTTCGCCCATCGGATTTACAAAAAATTCGTAAGCAATTTCCCCATCTGCTGATTGCTGCTGATGCTACCTCTTCTTTGGGCGGTATTGATGTAGGTATTGCCCATGCCGATTTCTGGCACGCCTCGGTGCAAAAGTGTTTGGGGCTTCCGGCTGGACTCGGCATTATGATTTGCTCTCCCAAAGCCATGGAAAAAGCCAAGCAGGTGAACCACACAGGCGTTTACAATACCTTATTGAACATTGCCAAAAATATGGAGCAATTCCAAACCGCCTATACACCCAATGTGCTGGGCATTTACCTGCTTATGCGCGTGCTCGAAAGCTTGCCCACCATAGCTGAGGTAGAAGCCAAATTGGTAAAAAGAAGAGCCGCTTGGCACCGCTTTTTTGCTCCTTTCGCTCAATTGAAGGTGCTGACGCCACAGGAATCCATGGCTTCCGACACCGTGATTTGTGTGCAAGCCGAGCCAAGCTTGGTGAAAGAAATCATTGAAAAAGGAAAAAAAGAAGATATCCTTATCGGAGGTGGCTATGGCGACCTGAAACCCGAAACCTTCCGGATTGCCAACTTTCCGGCTATTTCGGAGGCGGAAATCATAAGGCTTAAACGCTTTTTGAAGAAGCATGTAAAATGAGATATCTGAGCAGGAAATTACTCCCACTCAGGTTTTCCTACTAACTTGCATCATGTTTCAATTCAAAGAAATCCTTTCCGTATCGCTGATTTTGTTTTCAGTGATTGACATCTTGGGTTCCATCCCTATTATCATCGATTTGCGCAAAAAAGCAGGCCATATTCAATCGGAAAAGGCCACGCTGGTAGCAGGCATCATCATGGTAGTTTTCCTGTTTTTAGGAGAATCCATTTTAGGTCTTTTGGGCCTTGATGTAGCTTCTTTTGCTGTGGCGGGTAGCATTATTCTGTTCATTTTGGGTATGGAAATGATCTTGGGCCGCGATTTTTTCCGTTCACACGAAAGTGAGGCTAGCAGCAGTTCTATTGTACCCTTGGCTTTTCCTTTGATTGCCGGAGCGGGTACCATGACCACCATACTTTCGCTGCGTGCCGAATACTCCGTAAACAATATCTTAGTAGGGATTTTCCTCAACTTGGTTTTCGTGTATCTGGTGCTGAAAAGTTCTAACTGGATTGAGCAGAAAATCGGAAAAGGTGGCTACAATGTCTTGCGTAAAGTGTTTGGCGTAATCCTTATCGCGATTGCCGTCAAACTTTTCAAAAACAACTTCCTCGTATTTTGATTACCATATTTACCGATGGAGCGGCCAAGGGAAACCCCGGGCCGGGCGGCTATGGCATAGTGCTGCGCTTCAAAGAGCTGAGAAAAGAACTGAGCGCAGGTTTTCGACTCACCACTAACAACCGAATGGAGCTTTTGGCCGTTATAGTAGCATTAGAGACTCTTCAGCGTAACGATATGCCCATTGCTGTGTATTCTGATTCCAAGTATGTAATTGATGCGGTAAATAAGGGATGGGTATTTGGTTGGGAGAAAAAAGGCTTTAAAGACAAAAAAAATCCTGATCTCTGGATACGATTTTTGAGAATCTATCGTCAGTTACAAGTGAAATTTATCTGGGTGAAAGGCCATGCAGGCCATGCTGAAAACGAACGCTGCGACCAATTGGCCGTGGCCGCTTCTGAAGGCACGCTCCTACTGATAGATGAAGGATACGAAAGAAGTAAAAATAGCTAAAAGCTATCCTTAATACATTTTTTAATCTATCGTTTCATTTTTTTTAAACTTTGTATGGTATGAAAAAGCTCGTATTTATTTTCGTTTTTATGCTAGGCGCTGCTTGGGCTACCCAAGCGCAGAACTACCAGAATGCGGTAGGTCTTAGGGCAGGTTTAGGCGGAGGGGTTACTTTTAAGCATTTCTTAAACCGGACAGCCGCTTTGGAAGGTATTGTATACATGAACTGGAATGGTGGAAACATCACCGGATTGTATGAAGTACACCAAGGTGGATTTAACGACCCCAATTTCAAATGGTATTACGGTGGCGGTGGCCATATTGGGTTTTATAATACGGCTTTCGATCGCTACGGAAGAAGATATGTAGGAGGCAACACCCTTGGTTTTGACGGGATTTTAGGGATTGAATACACCTTTTCAGAAGCTCCTCTCAACCTTAGCCTCGACTGGAAACCAAGTATTGAAGTGTTCGGATTTCAGGCATTTTGGTATGGTGAATTTGCCTTAAGCGTGCGATTTGTCATCAATTAACTATCTTTAAGGCGGGAAACGATTCCCGCTTTTTCTTTTTATGGCCAATCCTTATTTCAAATTCAAGCAATTTACCGTGTACCACGACCGCTGTGGTATGAAAGTATGTACCGAATCTTGCCTCTTTGGCGGCTTGCTCAGCCAGCCCGAAGCGCGCCATGCACTCGATATTGGTAGTGGCACCGGACTCCTAAGTCTGATGGTGGCACAGCGCCACCCCGACCTAAAAATAGATGCTGTAGAAGTGGATATCCCTTCTTACGAACAGTCTTTGAGCAATATTGGCAAAAGCCCATTTTCGGAACAGATAAAGGTGCACCGCAATCGCATTCAACATTTCCGTCCCGAAAAACAATACGATTGGATTTTCAGCAATCCCCCCTTCTTCCCTCATCACCTCAAATCCAACGACCCAAGCAAGAGGAAAGCCATTCATACCGATTTGCTTCCTTTTTCGGATTTAATGAAAGCCGTGGTGCGCCTACTCAAGCCTACGGGTACATTTGAACTGATATTACCCGAGCGTCAATACCGCGATTTTAAACGAATGGCCGAACTGGCGGGGCTGCATTTGCAGCATGCTTTTGTGATTTACAATGCCCCGGGCGAGCCTGTGTTCCGCATCATTAGCCAGTGGAGATATGATCGTGCCAAGGCACAAACCACTAGCATTTATATTAAAGATAAAAAGGGCGCTTACACGCCCGAGTTTACCTTAATATTGAAAGAGTATTACCTGATTTTCTAAATTGCTCTATCATCCTCGATAAAGGAAATACCCAAGCTTTTTAGCTCGGTGATAATAGGTGCATAAAACTCCTGCGTAATGGGGAGTTGTACCCCACGAGCTTTCACCTTTCCTTGCAAAAGCAGCTTTACAGCTATACCCAGCGGCCAGCCAACCGTTTTACTCATGCCCGTGTGCAGGGTATCATCGCCTAGGCATACCATAGAAGAAATGCGGCTACGCTTCTCTCCTTTCAGCACGTACTCAAACTGGTGCTGCATCACAATCATGTCTTTATCACCATCGGCCAAAGCCCATTTTTCTTCCAATATCTGTTGAAGGATTTGAGCGGGTGAGGCATTTTTAAGGCCGATTTTTCTTTCTTCAAACAAACCTAACCAAGCAATTTTTTTGTAAATGTCCGAATCTCTGGTGATGCCCACATAATTGCAAAGCTTCTCTTCCAACATATCGGTAGGGCTATACGCCAAGAAGGAGTTGAGAAACTGACGATAGGTCATCTCTTCCGAATTCTCAATCTTGAAGCTGTCATCGGTGAGGCCAAGCTGCACAAACACGTTCCAAGCTTCGGAATAGCCCGGCCTGCGGAGCGTACCGCGCAAAATAGTAGGGATGTTTTCTAACCCGTAGGGTGCTCGGTAACTTAAGCTATCGCGATTAGGATAGGCCTCAAACGCACCAAAACCCTCGACATTCACGGGTTCAAGGCGCTTGAAAAGTTGATGATAGGGTATGTATTTGTACTGATTGTTTCTAATGAATTTGGCAGTTCCTTGTCCGGCCAACACCACATTGCGCGGATTCCAAGTGAATTTGTATTGCCATGGATTGGTATCGTATTCGGGTGCTACTAGTCCTCCGGCAAAGGATTTGAACATGGTAATCTCACCACCTTTCCCACGAATTTCGTCAATGATCTCCATAGCGGTGATATGATCTATACCCGGGTCAAGACCGCACTCGTTCATAAACAAAAGGCCCTTTTTACGAGCGGCTTCATCCAGCTCACGCATAGCAGGCGACACATAAGAAGCCGTAAACAAATGCTTGCCGTGATTAAGGCAAATCATACCCACCTCGGGGTGCATGGTAGCGGGCAGCATGGATATCACCACATCTGCACGGCTAATGGCTATCACCAGCTGCTCCTCATCTGAAGCATCGAGAGCGATAGCTTTTGCTTGTGGGTGATTATTGATTTTCTGCTCTGCAGTTTCTTTAGATGCATCTGCCACAATCACCTGCCACTGGTTGGCTTCGGCATGTTGCAATAGGTAATGGATAAGGCTTGAGGCGGAACGCCCTGCCCCTAACAATAAAATGCGACTCATGAAGGTTTCAGGTTTCAGGCCGCCAAGTTAGGAGTTTTGAAGTAGTAAGAAAACAGATAAGGAATTATTACTTTATGCCTCAGGCTTCGCAACTTTGGCACTCGCGCAGGCTGAAATAATGAGTAACCACCAAACCGATAGAGGCCGCATACATGATATAGCGCGACAATACCGAACTTTGTTCGGTTAAAAGAGTTACACTGAAAACCACAAAAAACAACCAAAGCAAGGTGCGAATGGTGAGATTGGATTGCTTTCGGGTGGAAGTCCAAACGGCTACCAAGCTAAGGACCAAGAAGAAATAATTGAGGTAATGGTATTGCTCTGCCGCATGGTCTGTAATAAGAACCGTGCCCACAAAAACCGGAGTGAGTAAGCAGTGAATCAGACAAAGAGCTGAACTGATGATACCTAACTGATCGGCATTGGTGATGGACTTGAAAAATTTCTTCATGCGCTGGTTTTGCAATACTGTTGCAAAAGTAATACTTTTCTTTTAATGCAACACTGTTGCAGAACAATATTTTACGTTTAACATTTAAATTTGGTTGCATGTCCCTTCCCCGCATTATGAAAATAAGCTTTTGGCTGCTCGGAATTATTTTCCTTTGCTACCTCCCCTCCTGCCTAAGTTTTCGGATGACACCCAAGGAGATGAACAAGGAATTCAATACACCCACAGAAACCTTGCGTTCGTACACCTACACCCTTGGAGAACGTGAAATGCACTATGTGGCCACGCTTGATAAGGGACAAAGCTTGGCCATACTGTTTTTACACGGCTCACCCGGCTCGTGGAGTGCCTACAAAGAGTATTTGAAAGCCGACTCGCTTGAGCAAAAAGCCCAATTACTTTCTGCTGACCGACCGGGCTTTGGCTATTCGGGATACGGAGAAGCTGAGCCTTCCTTAGAAAAGCAGGCGCAGCTTTTGGCGCCAATTTTAGAAGCACACGCCCATCAGAAAATCATCTTAGTAGGCCATTCGCTAGGCGGCCCCTTGATTGTGAAAATGGCGATGATGTATCCTGAAAAAATCCATGGATTGGTGCTTTTAGCAGGCTCGGTAGCACCTGAGCTGGAGCCAAAAGAAAAATTTCGCCCCTTTTTAGCTGGAAAAGTTATTCGAAGACTGATTCCAGGCTCTTTCCGCGCGTCCAATGAAGAAATATTGCCTCTAAAAGGTGAATTGGAGAAAATGCTCCCCGATTGGAAGAATATCCAAATACCCGTTTGGATACTTCATGGAGAAAAAGACCAGCTAGTACCGGTGGGAAATATGGATTTTGCCTTGGAGAGGCTTGAAAATGCACCCACATACAGCATTCGCCTTCCCGAGGAAAACCATTTTATCCCATGGACGGCTCCTCAAGAAGTTAGCAAGGCGATTCAAAACCTTATGGAAGAAATAGGCTATTGATTTTTTATGCGCACCATTCCATTGGCCTCCACGATTAGGCGATTGTCATCGTGCATTTCTCGGATCATTTGCACAAAATAATGCTTGGGCAAGGGCGAAGGCTCCATGAGTTTTTCCATGCGCGTGGCTTTTTCTTTCAATACTTCCAGTACACGCACTTCTTCTTTCGCTAGGTCTTCTTGCAGGCCAAGATGGCGCTTATTTTCCAAGCAATTATCGCACACCCCGCAGCTGAGGTAATTGGTCTCATCAAAATATTCTAATAAAAGCTGGGTACGGCATCGCTTGGTGTTTTCTACATAGTGAATCACCGCATTGGCCTTGGCTTCGGCACGTTGCTGCCGCTCTTGCATAGCTTCTTTGTTCAAAGGAAGCTTGCTCGCATCCATCCGAGCCGTTACAAAGGTCATCTGAGGACTTTCTTTTTGCCTATCGTACACTACCACATTCAATTTATCGAGGTATTCCAATTGCTTTACCAATTCCTCCTCGCTAATTTTAGCCAATCGTGCCAATTGCTGCTCACTGATACGCACAAATTGGAAATAAATTTCGCCTCCATAGGTGCGGAGCAATAGTTTTAGGATAACATCGAAATTCTCATTTTCTACCTGAAATTGATACAAATCCTTCTGCTTCAATATCAAATGCACGCGCGAGGGCTGATGGTAACTTTCATTGAACTGGATGTAGCCCTCCTCTTCCAGTTTTTTCAAGGCATGGAAGGTTTCGCTGATGGTAAATTGATACTGGCGACAAAAATCCTCCATGGAAAAATCATAGCTCACCAATTGGCTACTTCCCACGGCTATTTTATAATAATTGGCCAGCGATTGGTACACCTTGCGGATAAACTCGATAGTAGGATGGGCCTGCTTTAGGCGAGAACGTAGGCTATCGATATCTTCTTGATTATACAGCACCACCGCATAGGCTTTTTTCTCATCGCGCCCTGCCCTTCCTGCTTCTTGATAATAGGCTTCTAGTGAATCGGGCAAATCCAAATGTACTACCAAGCGCACATCGGGCTTATCGATGCCCATTCCGAAGGCATTGGTAGCCACGATTACACGGGTGAAATTCCGTATCCAGGCATCTTGCTTTTTGCTCCGCTCATCATTGCTAAGTCCCGCATGGTAATAATCGGCCTTAATACCATGAGAATGCAGCCAATAGGCCACTTCCTTGGTCCGTTTTCGGCTCCTTACATAGACTATGGCCGTTCCCGGTACTTTTTGGAGGATTTCTACCAGCTTATTGTCCTTATCATCTTCTCGCCTTACCGAGTAGGAAAGATTTTTTCGGGCAAAAGAAGCCTGAAACACCTCATATCCCTTGTTGAAACCCAACTTTTCAATGATATCCTGCTGTACTTTATACGTAGCCGTAGCCGTAAGGGCAATAATGGGTACATAGGGCTGAAGCTCGCGCAAGCTGGCCAGTTTGAGATAATGCGGACGAAAATCATAACCCCATTGTGAAATACAATGGGCCTCATCTACCGCAATCAAGCCAATAGGAATGCGCTGAAACCGGTCGCGGAACATCTCGGTATCTACCCGCTCGGGCGATACATACAAAAACTGATAGGCTTGGTACAGGCAATTATTCAAAATGATATCTATCTGCCGCTGGCTCATGCCCGAATAAATAGCCGCAGCCGGAATTTTTCTTTTCTTCAGATTTTCCACCTGATCTTTCATCAAAGCAATGAGGGGAGAAATCACCACCGTCATGCCGGGACGCATGAGTCCGGGTACTTGAAAGCAAATGGACTTTCCACCACCGGTGGGCAATAAGGCCAAAACATCTTTCAAATCCCTGCCTACCGCATTCACAATATCTTCCTGAAGCGGACGAAAGGTATCGTAGCCCCAGTATTTCTTCAGTAAATCATACGGATTGTGGACTATTTTCATTCAAGCCTTACCAAACTACAGGTTCTTTGTTCAAAAAAGCCGCAATTCCCTTTTGGCAATCGGCTGTGGCACGGGCGTGGGCATTGCTTTCTGCCGCAAATTCCAGTGCCTCTTCCAAGGACATTTCTTGCACGCGGGCAATCATCTGCTTGGTGGTGCTCATGGCTTGGCCGGAATTGGCGGCTACCAATTTGGCGGCAAAGGCATTAACTTCTTGTTCCAAAGTATCGGCTGAACTCAGATAGGTAATCAATCCCATTTGCACGGCCTTTTCGGCACTGATTAATTCCCCAGTAAGCAACAGTTCTTTGGCCTTGCCTTCTCCAATTTTGCGTAGTAAAAATACTTTTACAATCGCGGGAATAAAGCCGATACGTACCTCAGTATAGCCAAATTTTGCCTCAGGCACAGTAAATGAAAAATCGCAGACCGTGGCCAATCCACAGCCCCCGGCCAGTGCGTGGCCTTGGATTTGGGCAATTACTACCTTAGGATGGGTATAAATCTGGTGAAAAAGCTCTTTCAAATGCCTGCTATCGTCTAGGTTCTCCTCAAAGGTGTTTTTTTGCAACTGCTGCAAATAAGCCAAATCAGCTCCCGCGCAAAAAGCCTGTCCTTCCGCCTTTAGCACAATCACCTTCACCGCAGCATCGTCTGCCGCTTGCCCAAAGGCCTGCTTGAGTTCGCTTACCATTTGCTCGTTGAGCGCATTGCGCTTTTCGGCACGGGCAAGGGTGATATAGGCAATTCGATTTTCGGTTTGATAGTGAATATATTCCATGGCTTATCTAAGGTCAATGCGCAAATATCCATCATCGTATAAGGAGTGGCAAGGAATATTTTTTCTTTGCGCTTCTTCTTTCAATAAAGCCGCTCGATACGGGGAATGAGTGGCATCAATAATCAATTTTTTAAAGTGCAGATTAGAGGGCAACTGTTCTAATCGGTACAGGGATTTCTTACCAAGAATGAGGTAATCTACCCACACTTCTTTTTGCCAATCCGTGGTGGGAAGTCGATTCAAACGTAGAAAAGAAGCACTTTTGCAGTAAAACAATGTACCATAGGGCAATTCAAGGCGCCATTCGCTGGTTTCAGACTCCTCCGAAATCAATATATTGCCAATATGATGCGTAAGCCGTGTAGGCCGCACATGGAATAGTACCGCTTGAGCGTTTTTCCTAAAGGCTTCATCGGCTGTAAAAAAGGCGGTATGCGGACGCACCCAATCGGCTGCAAAAAAGCGTGCCGTATGGTAAATCTGAAAAAACTCTTGTTGCTTATTATGCCATAAATAATAGATACGACTTGTCGCAAAACCTAAAGTGATGCATAATCCTAGCCACAACCATCTTCGCCTACGGGTTTCAAAACAAAGGATCAAACTGAGGATGAGCGCGTATATCGCCCAAGTTTGCCAAGTGTGCCAAAAGACTTCGCGGATTTGGCTGTAGGGTAATTGCTCTACCCACACCACAAAGGTATTGAGCAAAAAAATGCAGCCTTGCAAAAGCCAGGCAAGCACCGCTCCCAAAAAGGGAACCGCATGAAAGGCCAAAAGCGCCAACCCCACACACAAAATGATATAAGCGGCCGGAATTACCACCAAATTGCTAAACAAAAAATACGTAGGAAACTGGTGAAAATACAGCAGCCCCAAAGGAAAGGTGGCTATCTGGGCGGCAATGGACACGCAGCTTATTACCCATATTTTATCCAAAAAATTATTGCGGACAAAAAGCAAGGGATAAATCCGTGGTTGCAAATAGACGATACCAATCACGGCCAGATACGATAATTGAAACCCGACCGACATGACCAAAAATGGATCATAGCAGAGCAACACAAAGGCCGAAACCGCCAAGGTGTTAAAAATATTGCTATTGCGCTGCAAGGTTTGGGCTACGATGATTAAACTAAACATGGTGACCGCCCGAAGGACTGAAGGGGAAAGTCCGGTAATGAAGGCATACACCCACAAAAACAGAATAGCCAGAGGCGCAAAAACCCAGCGTCCCTTTTTGTGCTTCACCAAACCACCACTAAACAGTAAAAACAGGCTATAAATTATCCCTACATGCAAACCCGAAACTGCCAAAACGTGCATGGCTCCGGCTGCTGCATAGGCATTGGTAAGCTCTTGGTCGAGGGTATCTTTCACCCCCACCGTAAGGGCGCTGGCAATAGCAAAAGAATGTGCATCAGGAAGCGCCTCTCGCAAAACCTCCACAAAATACCTACGCCAGCGAATAGCGGAAGCCATCAGTGAGGATGCCGGTGAGTAGGATACAAAGCGCCAACTTGCGGTATCAGCATAATACTGAAAATAGATATAATTGTATCCTAAAAAGCGTTTATAGTCAAACTCACCTGGGTTTTTGGGAGGGCTTAGTGGCTGTGGACTTCCTTTTATCATCAGCACATCGCCATAGCGCGGCATGCTGTCGCTTTTGGCCAGATAGAGCATAATATTTCCCCTTTCTTTCTCCCATTCTCCCGCATGAAATACTTCCAGCATTTCACCTTCCAACTTAAAGGAATTGTCCTTTTCTATCAATTGAGAGGAAACTCGAACCAAATATCCCTGCACATCAGAAACTTTGCCTAAATAACTAGGGGAATGGCTAGCAATACGACTTTGCAATAAAAATCCGCCCGAGAAAAATAAAAAGGAAAATACCGAAGTGCCCAAAAGAAAAGTCGGTATGGTTCTTTGAAAAACCCCTTTGGCCAGTAGAAAAAGAAAGGACATAAGCCCACTGATAACCAGAAGAGTAAGCAAATACGCATCGGGTATCAAACGATAGGCATAGCACACTATGCCCAAGGCAAACCAAAAGGTATACCGGATAAAAGGGTACGCTGGCCAAGAAAACATCTTTCACTTTACAATGAAATTAAAGTACTTATTCAAGTTGAAAATTCCAAACAGGGAACATAATTCCTCAGAATTAGTTACCTTAGTAGCTCTTCTTGAATCAAACCCCTATTTTTTATGAATTTATCCATCGAAAAGGCCTATCAAATTATCTATTCTAAAATTGAAAACTGGATTGAAAACCTAATCGATATTTTGCCCAACCTCACGGTGGCATTTCTCATCTTACTAGTGTTTTATATTCTAGGCCGATTAATCCGAAAAGGCTCTTATGCCTTAATTGGTCGTATATCTGATAGTGAAAGCCTTAAAAAGCTCTTTTCTAGCATCATTTTTTCTCTTATTGTGGCATTAGGACTTTTTATTGCCCTAGGTGTATTACAACTCGACAAAGCACTCACCTCTCTACTAGCGGGTGCGGGTATATTAGGATTGGCGCTAGGTTTTGCCTTTCAGGATATTGCCGCCAATTTTATGTCAGGCGTGATTATGGCCATCAAGCGACCAATCAAAGTGGGCGATGTGGTTACTACAGGAAGTTTTACAGGAACCGTTCTTTCCATTGATTTGAGAAATACGATCCTACTTACATTTGATGGACAGCATGTGCTGATTCCCAATAAAGAAGTTTTTCAGAACCCTATTGTCAATTTCTCGGTGAATGGGCGCAGACGGATCGATTTTACTATTGGCGTAAGCTATGCCGATGACTTGGAGAAAGTACGAGTTGTCGCCATTGAAGCGATATCAGCGCTGGGCTATGCTGATGAAATCGCTTGCAACTTTGTAAACTTTAACAACAGCTCTATCGACTTCTTCCTCACCTTTTTCATCCCCTTTCCTTCGGAAGAAATCGGCTTTTTACAAGCCAAAAACGATGCAGTAATTGCCATTAAAAAAGCCTTTGATCGTGAAGGAATCACCATCCCTTTCCCTATCACCACCTTGGACTTTGGAATTAAGGGAGGCGTAACCCTATCGGAAATGAATCGTAAGAATTAAGTAAACCAATGTATATTTTTATGAAGAAGTATTTTTTAATCTTAAGCGTAAGCACCTTATTCGTAGCACTATTAGCCTCTTGCGAAGAAAAAAGCAAGAAAGAAGAAGTATCTGATGCCATTGAAGAAGTAGGCGAATCCATTGATAAGGCCGCGGAAGCTACCGAAAGCTATTTAAAAGAAGAAAAAGAGGAAATGGCTAAGGAAATCGCTAGCGAAAAAGACAATATCGAAAAGGAAATAGCCCGCTTAGAAGAACGCTCTAAGGAAACCACCGGAGCAGTGAAAGAGAAGATAGAAGAAAAGATTCTCTTGCTGGAAGAAAAAGCTAAAAAGCTGGGCGAACAAGCCAAAAAGTTAGAAAAAGCCACTTCAGAAAATTGGCAAGATCTTAAAAAAGATATCAATGATGGCCTTGGCGAAGTGCAAGAGGTGATTGATGATATTCAGGAAAACTTAAAAGAAAACTAACTAACCAAGGAGGCCGCAAAAGCCTCCTTTTATTTTTCCCTTTCTTCCGCCCAATTAATATCCATACGGATGCGCCATTCTTTGGGATAATAATTATTGGCGCGGTTGCTCATCTTCTTAATCCAGCCTAGGGGTGTTTGTTTATAGCAAATCAATACCCAGCCTTGGGCTTCCGTATTGGGCATGATGTCTTCCTTTTTCAAATAGCGCAAGGCCATCTCGCGATCTACTTCTACCATGGGGAAAATCGAGTGATTGAGCCATTGGCTCATCGCCAAACCATGCAGGGGATTTTTGTTTTTTTGCTTGATTTCTGCCACGGCTACTCCGGCCGAAACTACTTTCAGATTATTGATCAGGTATTCAATTTCTTCTTTCCAAAACTCAGGAAAAGCCAAGGCATGCTCGCCCCAAAGGCATAAATGCCAGCGAGTAGGCTCCAAAAGCCAAGTGGATAGTTCTGCCCCATCGGCCTTGGGCAAACCATGGACAAAGCTCTTGCGGGATTTTTTAGGATAAAAATCATCCGTTTCACCCTTTTTTCTAACTAAAGCCAGAAAGAACCCTTCTCCTTGTGTTTTGTGTGGATAAAAATGATAGCCTATCATCCCTTTCCATTCCACGGCCACCACCTCCGGAAAAGCCGTACAATCCAGCGATAGGCATTCCACTTCTTCCTGCTCGGCAAGCCAAGCCAAATTCTCCTCATTTTCCTCGGTATTGTAAGTACAGGTGCTGTACATCAACACACCTCCTTGCTTTAGGGCCGGCCAAATATCTTTAACAATCCGCCTTTGGCGAGCACTGCACAGCTGTACATGTTCGGGCGACCACTCCTTAATAGAAGCTGGGTCTTTACGAAACATGCCCTCGCCACTGCAAGGCGCATCTATCAATACCGCATCAAAAAAACCTTCCAGTACCTGAAAATCCTCTGGGTCATTGCTGCATACTACGGTATTGCCCAAGCCCCATTTTTGCACATTTTCCGATAAAATATTTGCCCGACTTTTAATCACTTCATTACTCACGAGCAAGCCCTCCTCTCCTATCAGAGTAGACAAATGGGTAGATTTTCCGCCCGGTGCGGCACATAAATCCAGCACGGCCAAAGGAGCTTCACTCGGAAGCAAATGCTGCTTTACCGCCTGCTCGATAAACATACTGCTGGCTTCTTGCACATAATAGGCTCCGGCATGCAAAAGCGGGTCGAGGGTAAAGGAAGGGCGCTCGGGCAAATAATACCCTTGTGCCGACCATGGAATAGCTGTACCAAGTGCCAGTTCATGATAACTTTTACCCGGATTTAGCCGAATACTGACCGGAGCGGGCGCTTCCAATGAAGAAAGAAAAAGTTTGGCTTCTTCTTCGGAAAAAGTGCTATGAATAAACTGGATAAAAGCTTCGGGTAGGTGCAGCATGGGTAGCAGGATATGACCAAAAATACGATTTCCCAAGATAAATTCCCCCTAAAAACGGCACAACCCATAAAATTGCCCTGCAATCGGTAGCATTCTTACAGGGTATTTAGTAATTTAAGGAGATAAAATGGAAGTATACCTTCCCCTAAATCCCACGCGTTATGATAGGCTTTTTTGAACACCAATACCTCTCCTACAAAAAGTCGCACTTGCGCAACCTCATTGCATTGGCGAAATCAGATGGACATTTTCATGCGGATGAAGAAGTGATGATATATAAAGTGGGAGAAAAATATGGTCTGAAAGATCGGCAAATCGCCAGCCTGATTAATGAGCCTGTAACCGAAGAATGGCATCTGCCCGACACCCACGACCAAAAAATGGAGCAGCTCTACGACCTTATGCAAATGGTATATGCGGATGGAGTAGTTAATGACTCTGAAATTCTATTTTGTGAGGAAATCGTAGAAAAGCTGGATTTCTCTACCAAAATAGTGCCTTGGTTGCTTACCCTTTTTGATAAAGGATACAGACCTATGGGCGAAGAATGGACGGCTACAAAAGTAGAGGCGCTTAGCAAATTTGTAAAGAATTAGGTAAAGGCAATTCTCATTTTTAACCATTCAAAAAAAGCTGCTGCCAAAATCGAGTCAATAGTTCCCCTTATTCAGGGATATGGTTACTTTTGCTACATATAGCAATAAGTACCTTATGAATTATCAAGATATAAGCAATCCTTCCTTACAATCGTGGGTAGATGTGCCCCAAGGCTCTGATTTCCCTATTCAAAACCTACCTTTTGGTATTTTCAGTAAAGGCAACAATGCCTCGCGCGTGGGTGTGGCTATTGGCGAACACGTCCTCGACCTAGCCGTATTGATGGAAGAAGGCTTTTTCGATGAACTTTCCCTTAAAGATGGCTCGGTATTTCATGAATCGGTGCTTAATCCGATGATTGCCCTTGGAAAAGATGCCACGCGCGCCATCCGCGGCCGTGTAGCGGACATCCTTAAGTCTGATAACCCCGAGCTGCGCGACAGAACGGATTTACATAAAGAAGCGCTTCATCTTCAGAAAAACTGCAAGATGTATCTGCCCCTTCACATTGGCGATTACACCGATTTTTATAGCAGCATAGAACACGCCACCAATGTGGGCACTATGTTCCGCGATCCTAAAAACGCCTTATTGCCCAACTGGAAACACCTTCCGGTGGGTTATCATGGTCGTGCTTCGTCTATTGTTATTTCTGGCACACCTATTATTCGTCCTTTGGGACAAACAAAAGATGCCGAACAAGAACTACCTGTTTTTGGACCCAGTAAGCGATTGGATTTTGAATTGGAGATGGCTTTTGTGGTAGGAAAAAACACCTCCATGGGTCAGCGTGTGAGTACGCAGGAAGCAGAAAACTATATATTCGGTTTTGCCTTGTTCAATGATTGGTCGGCACGTGATATCCAAACCTGGGAATATGTGCCTCTAGGGCCCTTCTTGGCGAAAAACTTTGCATCCTCCCTTTCTCCCTGGATAGTAACACTCGATGCGCTGGAACCTTTCCGTGTGGCCACGCCGGTGCAGGAACCAGCCGTTCTCCCCTATCTGCAATTTGAAGGACTCAAAAATTTTGATATCCAGCTGGAAGTATACCTGCAACCCGAAGGAAGTAGCGAAACCAAGATTTGCAGCAGTAATTTCAAATACATGTATTGGAATGTGAATCAACAGCTGGCGCATCACACCGTGAACGGTTGTAATATCAAAATAGGCGACCTCATGGCTAGTGGCACCATTTCCGGCCCCACACCCGATAGCTATGGTAGTATGCTGGAACTAGCTTGGAAAGGTACCAAACCACTGAAAATGGCCGATGGTAGCGAACGCAGGTTCATTAATGATGGCGATACCGTGATTATGCGTGGATTTGCCCAAAAAGGAACGATGCGTATTGGCTTTGGAGAAGTGAGTGGAAAAGTTTTACCTGCAAATTAAATCGCTATGGTACTCGACCCCAAAGAACTCAGCCCCGTAGCCGTACAACAATGGATGCAAGGAGCTGTTAGCCCTCGCCCAATTGCCTTTGCCAGCACGGTAGATAAAGATGGAAAGGTAAATCTTAGTCCTTTCAGCTTTTTCAATATGTTCAGTGCCAATCCGCCTATGCTGATATTTTCCCCTGCCCGCAGGGTGCGTGACAATACCACCAAGCATACCTTGGAAAATGTATTGGAAGTGCCCGAGGTGGTGATCAATATTGTGAACTATGCCATGGTGGAGCAGATGTCGCTAAGTAGCTGCGAGTACGACCGTGGTGTTAATGAATTCACCAAAGCGGGATTGACCGAAGCACCTTCACTTACCGTTCGCCCCCCTCGCGTGGCCGAAGCACCCGTATCTTTTGAGTGTGAGGTGAAAGATGTAATCGCCTTGGGAATAGAAGGCGGTGCAGGCAATTTGATATTGTGTGAGGTAAAAAAGATGCATGTGCAAGACAGCATCCTGAACTCCGAAGGCCGTATCGACCCGTACAAGCTGGATGCCGTAGCGCGCTTAGGTGGTGATTTTTACTGCCGCGTACAAGGCGATGCTATTTTTGAGCTGCCTAAGCCCGTAGCTAACAAAGGCATTGGCGTAGACCAAATTCCTGCAAAAATACGCGAAAGCAAGATATTGACAGGAAACAACCTAGGTCGATTGGGAAATATCGAGCAATTGCCCAGCGAAGAAGAAACGAAAGAGTACCTGAGCAAGAACCTGGAATGGCGTGAATTGTCGAAAAAAAAGCCCAGTGAAGCGGATATTCACCTATTTGCGCAGCAACTCCTTGAAAAGAAAAAAGTAAAAGAGGCATGGATTGCCTTATTAAGCACCCTATAAACACAAATACCATCATGGCATTACAAGACGATTTCAATGCAGCAGTAGCCCGTTCAAAAGATTTGACGGAGCGCCCTTCAAACGATGTACTTCTAAAGATTTATGCACTTTTCAAACAAGCCACCGAAGGCGATGTGTCCGGTGAGCGTCCGGGTGGCTTCGATTTCAAGGCCATAGCCAAGTTTGATGCCTGGGCCAATGAAAAAGGAAAGCAGAAAGAAGCCGCCATGGAAGAATACATTCAACTGATGAATTCCTTAAAATAATACGGATAGTCAGGGGCCGGCCTCCGGCCGGCCCCTGACTCCTTCCCCATGCAATTATTCTACCTACCTGATATCGCCCAAGCCACACTCAGTGAAGCCGAAAGCTTGCATTGTGTGAAAGTGCTGCGCCACCAAACAGGCGACACCCTTCATGTAACCGATGGAGCTGGACATTTGTACCAAGCCCAAATTCTGGAGGCCAAAGCCAAGGCCTGCAAGCTGCATAATTTCCAGCTAGTCCGTGAGGAAGAACCCAAAGGCTTCCATATCCACTTAGCCATAGCACCTACCAAGAATATCGAGCGTATGGAGTGGTTTGTAGAAAAAACCATTGAGCTGGGCATAGACCAAATCACTTTTCTGAAATGCCAAAATTCAGAACGAAAAGGCATTAATCTGGAGCGCATGGAGAAAAAAGCAGTTGGTGCTATGAAGCAATCGCTGCACTTGCGCTTGCCCCAACTTTCGGAAGAAATCCCGTTCTCAACTTTCTTAAAACAAGCAGAAGCCGAGCAAAAATTCATCGCCTATGTGGACGAAAACCACACCAAGCATCTAAAAAACTGCCTAAAAGAAAATCAAAGGTATTTGGTACTGATTGGTCCTGAGGGCGATTTCACCTCGGAAGAAATCCAATACGCCTTGGCCAGCGGTTTTATGCCGATATCATTAGGCAATAGCCGCCTGCGTACCGAAACAGCCGGACTGGCTGCCTGCATGATGTGCCAGTGGGTTAACGAGTAGACTGAAAAGTCTCAAAATATTGCACCCTCGTTTTATAAACAGGATCTTTCCAAAAATAGCGCAGCGAAAACTGACCAGGCTGTATATTTTCTATTTTGGCGCGAATGGTATCGAAGGGTACATTGGTCAGCCTGCGGTAAATAATAATAGAATCGATGGGCAAATAGGTTTCCCTTGGGCGCAATTGCCAAGTGCCTGTTAGAGCGGGGCTACCCACACACAAATCGGAATAGGGCAAAAAGCTGACCTGACGTGTAGTATTGTTGGTTCCCGTTTTAGCAAGCACCATGGTTCCGGTAGAATCACACTGACTAAAAAACGTAGGAACTCCTTCCACCTCATAATAAGTCCTATACCAAGCTCGCTGAAAAGTATCTCCCACAAGCATGAAATCTACCGAATTTATTTTTGGTCTTTCGGGCTCTTGTCCTTGTAATTCGCACCCTGCCAAGGCAATGAGGGCTATAAAACTGATGTAAAGAAGTCTTTTCATAGTATGCCTCAAAAGTAGGCCAAAAATCGATAATTCTAAAATAAAAGCGTCTTGCCTTTTCTCTTAGGAAAGCCTTATATTGTCGGTCTATGGCATTGAACTACATCTGGATTGCTTTTTTTATTATCGCCTTTGTTATTGGGCTTATCAAATGGCTTTTCTTCGGAAACTGGGAAATCTTTACCCAACTGACCCAAGCCACATTTGATATGGCCAAAACAGGCTTTGAAATCTCGCTAGGCCTCACGGGCGTGTTGGCACTGTGGCTGGGCATTATGAAGATTGGGGAAAAAGGAGGCGCGGTGTATTTACTCAATCGCTTTACAGCTCCCCTATTCAGCAAACTGTTTCCTGAAATACCAAGAAACCATCCGGTATTCGGCCCCATGATGATGAACATATCGGCCAATATGCTGGGGCTTGACAATGCGGCTACGCCACTTGGTCTGAAAGCCATGGAAGGGCTCCAAGAGCTTAATCCAAACAAGGAAACAGCCTCCAATGCACAAATCATGTTCTTGGTACTCAATACCAGCGGACTTACCATTATCCCCATCAGCATCATGGTGTATCGGGCGCAGCTGGGCGCAGTGAACCCTACCGATGTATTTGTACCCATACTTCTGGCTACTTTTTTCTCCACCATGGCGGGCTTATTAGCCGTTTCTTTTTTCCAAAAGATTAACCTGTTCAATAAAGTGGTATTTGCCTACTTGGGAGGGCTGAGCGCTTTGGTAGCAGGCATTATCTATTATTTCAGTACGCTTTCGAGCGAAGCCATTCACCGAATTAGTAGCGCCAGTGCCAACTTTATTCTCTTCGGAATCATCATAGGTTTCATTGGCTTGGGGCTCAGAAAAAAGATAAATGTGTATGAATCGTTTATCGAAGGGGCAAAAGAAGGCTTTGATGTGGCAATTCGTATTATACCTTACTTAATAGGGATTTTGGTGGCAATAGGGGTGTTCCGTGCTTCAGGCGCGCTCGATTTGATGATGCAAGGTACTCGATGGACGGTACAAGCGGTAGGCCTTGATACTCAGTTTGTAGAGGCCTTACCCACGGCCTTTATGAAGCCGCTTAGTGGTAGTGGTGCACGAGGAATGATGATTGAAACCATGAAAACCCACGGTGCCGATTCTTTTGCTGGCAGACTAGCCTCTATTATGCAAGGCTCCACCGAGACTACCTTTTATGTTTTGGCGGTATACTTTGGTGCGGTAAACATCAAAAAAACACGTCACGCACTCACATGTGGACTAATCGCAGATTTAGTAGGATTAATCGCAGCTATCGTAATGGCTTATCTCTTTTTTTCATAAAAACTCACATACAATCTATTTATTAAGTCACATTATTTTATTTATTTGAGAAAGCATTAATTTGCATACATTATACGAAGGTCGAACGGCCCCAAATAGAGGAACTTAATTGAAATTCTGATGCCTGCTATTCAAAAGACAATTTATGACAATGCCAAGAACCACTTCCTTGGCAATTTCCCAGAATCACTGCCCATTGAGCAAGCTTACTTGCACATTGGAATGTTTTTGGGTTGGGTAATCGAAAATGAACTCTATTCTGAATACTTTGAGGAGGAAGCAGGAACGGAAATTTATCGATTCATGAGAAGAGAGCTCAGCTGCACCATATTGAGCGAAATATGGGATGGCTACCTAGGGCACGAATTGTTCAACCATGAAGGCAATTTGTTTGCCTACTATTATTATGGAGGTGGTATCTACAAGAAAGATTATGAAAAAATACTAGCCGAAAATTTACCTTCTATCTATCACGTGGAAGATACTTGGGCTAATTTTGATAAGATTAAAGCCAAAATCACCGAGCGATTTGAAGACTGGAAGAAATTGGTAGAGTAATAAAAAAGCCTTCTTTACGAAGGCTTTTTTATTGAGCTTATTTTCTGATTTTACCCTGCGGGTCGATTAAGATAAAGGAACCGTCTTTCGCAAATAACTTATAGCCAGGCAACTCCGTACTTGGCTCAGCCGACATCGGGATAAAGCCTAGGGAATTTTCGGCCATCAAAGCCATCTTTCCTGCTTTATCAAGCACTATGGCCCACGATTTTACTTCACTGTTCACCGCAGCAATACTCACCACAAACAAGGTTTGATTTTCGCCATCGTGCCAGCAGGCAATAGGATTATTGGCTAATTCCACCGCCCCATTGGTCGGGATTTCGGTAAGCCAAGGAGCTTTCAAATCAGGAGTAACTTGCGCAATAAATACCTTGGTCTTTACTTTTGGCTCCATTTTAAGTCCTAATACAAAGCGCTTGTCACTTAAGGAATCGGTAAATACCTGAAGCGTGTAAAAGGCATTAGGCTTAGAGGTAGAGCCTGTGAACAAGGCCAAGGAATCACCCTCCTCCGTAATGCCCCAGCGCAAAGCACTTTCCAATTCCGCCTTTATCTGGCTAAACTCTTCCTTCTTTTGCGCGCTAGCTTTTTTCCCTTCATTGAGTTGGTTTAAAAAGGCTGGGCAACTACCATAGTTTTCCGTAATAAGTGTAGCATATTGGTTGCAAATCACCTGGTTATCGTAGGCGTCTAATTGCTGATACAAAGCCTCGTTGGCAGTAAGAACACTCAAGCCTTCATTCACTTTGGCATAGTCCTTCCAGCGGTTCACTCCTTTCAAAAAGGTGCTGTCCAGTGCCAAGGCATTCAAAACCAATTCCTTTTGCTTCACCTCAAAATACGGCACTATAAACGGATTGCTATCATATTTTTTATAGGTAGCCAACTTATCTTCCGGAAAATCAGGCAGACGGGTTTTCCCCTCATTGGCGGCTTGTTTAATGGCATTATCATGCTCTACTATGGTCCTGCGGGCTCTTTCGATGTCCGTTTCAATAATCGCTATGGCTTTAGAGGCCCAATCACCAAAATCATTGAGGCGGATTTCGTTGGAATAAAAATTCGTAATTACTAGGCTTGAAGGCGCCAAGCCTTTGATTTCCTCATACACAAAGCCTTGATTAAAATTAGCCCTAACCGCCTTACTGGCCTCCGAATATTTCTTTTGATAAAAAAGTACGGAATCAAAATGCAGTACCATTTTATTCAGTTTTTCCAAAATGGGGGCATCGGCCATGAGCAGCATCAGGTTCATATCCTTACGGAAGGCATCGAACAGAAAAGAATACACCTGATCGGCTTCGTTGTAATGGAATTTCAATTGCTCAAAATACAGGTTGATTCCCTCCACATTCTTCTTGCGCGTTTCTAATGCCGCTACCGCCTTTTCAATATCCAACTGCACATCTGAAAGCTTAATTTCGAACTTTCCGGTGCGCAAATCGCGCCTATTGTAGGCTTGGTAGAGATCGTCATTACGCTTAAGCTCCTTTTCGTCAATCAGCGTAGCTGCCTTTTTATACATCATGATAGAAGAATCGGCCCAAATCATAAACTGGTCTTTTTCTTTTACCACATCAAGCTTATCGGTAAAGGTTTCATACATAATTCCCATTTGCAGATGGGCATTGGCATGGTCAGGCTCTTTTGCGATAAACTGCTTCAAAAGCTTTTCGCCCGGCTCATAACTTTTGGAGTTGAGCAAGGGAAACAAATCCTTGTATTTAATCTTTTGGGCTTGCGCTGAAAGGGATAGCAGCAGCAGCAGACCCAACACACTCAGTAATAATCGGTTCATGAACAGGTTCGTTGTGGTTCTATGCAAAAATAGGGATAATAAAATTAATGCAAATAAAAAGCCCAATAGTATTACTATTGAGCCTTTTATGAGATTTAAAGCAGGTATTAGTTCTTAAACTTACCCCGAAGCATAGCCAATTTGGCTTGCAAATCGCCATCTGGCTCTTCTTCTCTTCTTTGCTTGGGAGCATCAGCTCTCTTCTCGCCTCTTGGTTTTGCCTCGGCAAATGGATCGGATTTCATGGAAAGTTCAATGCGCTTACGCGGAATATCCACCTCGGTAACGGTTACTTGCACGCGCTGCTGCACACTTACTACCTCAGCCGGATTGCTGATAAATTTATCGGATAAATGGCTGACGTGCACGAGGCCATCTTGGTGAACACCTACATCCACAAAAGCCCCAAAATTGGTAATATTGGTAACAATACCGGGCAATTTCATACCAATACGTAAATCACCAATGCTATTCACCCCATCCATAAACGAGAAAGCCTCAAAACTTTCCCTTGGATCGCGACCGGGTTTTTCCAACTCTGTCATGATGTCTTGCAAAGTAGGCAAGCCGATTTTATCGTCTACGTATTTTTTGAGATCAATGCGCTTGCGAAGTTCGCCATTTACCATCAGTTCTTTTACATCGCAGCCATGGTCTTTGGCCATACGCTGCACCACCTCATAGCTTTCGGGGTGTACGGCACTGGCATCGAGCGGATTGCTGGCATTGCGTATGCGCAAGAAACCTGCGGCTTGTTCAAAAGCTTTATCGCCTAGGCGAGGCACTTTCTTCAGGGCTTCACGGTCTTTGAAAGGCCCATTCTGATTACGAAACTCTACAATATTTTGTGCCAATTGTGGACCCAAGCCCGATACATAGGTGAGCAATTGCTTGCTGGCGGTGTTCACTTCCACGCCTACTGCGTTCACGCAACTCATCACCACATCGTCCAAGCTGGATTTCAATTGATTTTGATCTACATCGTGCTGATACTGGCCCACCCCAATGGATTTGGGGTCGATTTTTACCAATTCAGCCAATGGATCCATCAATCTGCGGCCGATAGAAACCGCCCCACGGACGGTCAAATCGTATTCGCCAAACTCTTCACGCGCTACTTCAGAGGCGGAATATACCGAGGCTCCACTTTCATTTACCATCACCACCAAAATAGACTTTGGTAGACCTAAGCTTTGGATAAAGGATTCCGTTTCGCGGCTGGCGGTTCCGTTGCCTATGGCGATGGCCTCAATCTGATATTTCTCACACAGGGCCATAATGATGGCGCCCGCCTTGCTTACTTCCCGCTGAGGTTCGTGCGGATAGATGGCATCGTTATACAGTAATTTTCCTTGCTTGTCCATTACCACCACCTTGCATCCGGTACGGAAGCCAGGGTCGAGGGCCAAGGTATTTTTCTGACCCATAGGAGCGGCCAAAAGCAACTGACGAAGATTTTCGGCAAACACGCGGATGGCCTCCTCATCGGCCTTTTGCTTGGTAAACAAGCGTACTTCTGTTTCCATACTGGGTTTGAGCAGCCTGCGGTAGCAATCTTTCACTGCTATTTTCACCTGTTCGGCACAAGGGCTGGCCGATTTTACAAACTGGCGCTCCATGGCAAATAGTGCATCTGTTTCTTCCGGTCCCGCATCCAGCATCAGTATTAACTCCTTCTCCCCCCTACGCATGGCCAACACACGGTGCGATGGCGCCTTGGCAATAGGCTCGCTCCACTCGAAATAGTCTTTGTATTTTTGTCCTTCTTGCTCTTTTCCGCTAATTACCCGAGAGGTAAACACACCCTTTTCCAAGAATAGCTGACGCATATTGGCTCGGCACTCCTGATTTTCGTTTATCCACTCTGCCATAATATCACGCGCACCTTGCAGGGCCTCATCAGCCGAGTTGACCTCTTTTTCGGCATCTATAAATGCCTGTGCTTCCATTTCAGGATCAATATCGCCTTGCTCAAAAAGCAGGGTAGCAAGTGGCTCCAAGCCTTTTTCACGGGCAATGGTGGCTTTGGTTCTGCGCTTGGGCTTGTAAGGAAGGTAGATATCTTCCAGCACCGACATGGTTTCGGCCAGGCGAATTTGCTCCTCCAGTGCTTCGGTCAGTTTGCCTTGCTCTTCTATGGACTTGAGAATGGCTTCTTTTCGCTTGTCCAAATCGCGCAACTGCTGTATCCTATCGCGGATGGCCTGCACGGCTACTTCATCCAAACTTCCGGTCACTTCTTTTCGGTAACGAGAGATGAAAGGAATGGTAGCGCCTTCGTCCAGCAATTCAACGGTAGCATTTACCTGACGCTGCGAAATGGAAAGTTCGTTCGCAATTTTAATAAAATGAGCTATTGACATAGAATTCGCTTTAATTTCAATCGATGGATTGCCCGTGGGCAAATATGTAAAAAGGGTAACAAAATTACCAATTCGGGTTAATCCTACCAGTATGTGTGGGAGAATGTTGCCAGAAAATCGCAAAAGCACTGAGTACCAGTTGGATTAATTTCGATGCTTGAGCCAATCTGTATCGAATGGTAGTAGGCGTCTATCATTCTGCAATAATCCTGATGAAAATCAAGCGCTTATGCCTCTAAAGTCATTCCGATACGCATTAATGTATCCTATCTTTCTGATGTTTTAGATGAGCATGTATCACACATAAATCCTAAGACAATGACACTTTTAGCAAAAAAACGGAACGGAAGCTCGCTACCCGGGTTGGTAGATAACTTCTTTAATATGGACCGATTCTTCAGTCCATCTGTATTCAATTTCGATGGCGACTTGCTCGACCTCGACAGAGCCTTGGTGGTTCCTTCAGCTAACATTACCGAATCGGAAAAAGAATATACCATAGAAATGGCCGTGCCCGGTATGCAGAAGAAGGATTTCGACATTGAGGTGAAAGACGGAGTGCTTACCATTAGTGCCGAAAAAGAGGAAGAAATGAAGGAAGATAAGAAAAACTACCACCGCAGGGAGTTCTCTTACCAATCTTTCAACCGCTCCTTCGCCTTGCCCGATAACCTGAATAGTGAAAAAATCGATGCCAAGTACGAAAACGGTATCCTCCGATTAGCACTTCCTAAAAAAATGGTGAGTGCCGCCAAACCCGCCCAACACATAAAAGTGGGTTAAGTGTTTTTCATGAGGCCTTTGTAGGTAAAGCTACCCTTTGGTTAGGGTAGCTTTATTTTTTCCATATTGATTTCTTACAACCTGCTCATTTTTTCACAATCAACCCATGCGCTTTACCTTGAGCGCATTTCTACCAATGGCTATCAAAATTTTAAAATAATATCCTTACTTTGTGCTACGCAAGGCCGGCATTATGAAGAAACCTATTGTTTTGATTCTTGTTCTGTGCGTGAGCACCTTTAGCGCTTGGGCACAGACAGATAGTTTATTTAACGTATTAGAAGAAGCAGAGAACGAAGTTCGGGTAAATGTACTCAATGAGTTGTACAAAGAGCTCCGCAATGCCCAACCTGAAAAAGCCCTCTCCTATGCGCAAGAAGCCTTACAATTGGCTGAAAAAATCGATTACCCACGCGGACAAGCCAATGCGCTCAATAACCTAGGCGTGTACCACCGCAACCGTGGCAATTACGAACTCGCCATCGACTATTATGTGCGCGCCCTCAAAATGCATGAGAGTATAGAAAATACCGATGGCATTGCCCTCACGATGGGAAATATCGGCAATCTCTATTCCCTTAAAGGGGATTATGATAAAGCCCTAGAATACTATAACAAAACCCTGAACCTGATTGAGGCCAACCCTGATACGGTGCGCCTCATCAGTATTTACAACAACATTGGCAATGTGTATTTCGACTTGGGAAATAACCTGATGGCTATTGATTATTACTTGCGAAGCTTGGCCTTGTACGAAAAAAGCAATCACCCCGAAAATACCTTCGATTTACTCAATAGCCTTGGCAATATTTATTTCAGTCAGCGAAATATGGATAGCGCCATGTGGTATTTTCAGCAGTCGCTGCGGGTGGAGCAGATAAATGGCAATAAGTACGCCCAAGCCCTAGCGCTCAACAACATTGGGGTGGTGCACAAATCGGTGGGCAATTATTCGGCTGCTATCGAAAATCAGTTTAAAGCCCGTGCCCTTGCCCTTGAAGTGGGCAACCGACCGCTATTGAGTACCATTTATAAAAATCTTTCCGAATCCTTCTACCTTCAAAAAAATACGGCTAAGGCCTATGAATACCTACAGCAATACATGATGCTGAAAGAGCGGCTCAGCTCTGAAGAAACGGGGCGCAAGCTGGCCGAACTGGAAAGCAGCTATGAACTGGCCAAGCGCGAAAAGGAGATTGAGATTTTGCAGCAGGAAGGGGAAATCAAAGATTTGAATGTGCGCAATAGCAATCTGCTTATCAGTGTATTCACCATGGGCGGTGGTTTGCTTACGGCCTTGCTGATTCTGTATTACCTTAAGTTTCAGCACAATCAGCGGGTAAAAAACCTGCTGGAGGAGCGTAACCGTGAAATTATGCGCAGAAACCGCGAGATAGAAGCGCAAAAGCAGATTATTGAATTCAAAAACCAAAACATTACCGATAGCATTCAGTACGCCAAAAGTATTCAGGAGACTATCCTTAAAAAGCGTCTTTTCCGCTACAACATGCCCGATTCCTTTATCTTCAATCGCCCTAAGGATATTGTAAGTGGAGATTTCTTCTGGTATGCCCGTATTGATGATTTTGATATTTTGGCCCTTATCGATTGTACGGGACATGGCGTGGCCGGTGCCTTTATGACCGTAATTGGCAATAGCATTCTGAACCAAATTATCCATGAAAACAAGGTGTATAGCCCTTCGCAAATCTTGCTGGACATGGACGAAAGACTAGCCGAAACCCTGAAACAATTAGAGGAAAGCAGCACCCACTATGGTATGGACTTGGCCGTGTGCAAGATTGACCGCCAGCATCATAAGCTTATCTTCTCAGGGGCTAAGCGACCGCTGTATTATGTGCATCAAGGAGAATTTACTGAGTTTAAGGGCGATAACTTATCCATTGGCGAACTTAGCTTTGGGCGCGATAAGAGTTTTCAGGAATACGAAATCAATTATAAAGAGGGCGATGTATTTTATATTTTCTCCGATGGCTTTGCCGACCAGTTTGGTAGCGCGGTGGATAAGAAGTACATGAGCAAGCGCTTCCGCCAGCTGATACGCACCATACAAAAACAAAGCATGGAAAAGCAGGGTCAGAGCCTTGAACTGGAAATGAACCGATGGATGGGCAGCACCGAACAAACGGATGATATGCTGGTAATTGGTTTCAAATTATAATTGCCCTTACCCAGCATGCAAGAATACTACGATTCCGTTTTCGAAAAGGAAGATTACACCCAAAAACCTTTCCCCAAAGGAGAATACGAGCAATGCCGATTTGTTCAATGCGATTTTTCGGCTGCCGATTTCCGCGACTGCAAGTTTGTGGATTGCAGCTTTCAGCAATGCAACCTGAGCTTGGTAAACCTCACCGCAGTTGCTTTCCGTGGCGTGCGCTTTAGTGATTGCAAACTGATGGGCCTGCGCTTTGAGGCCTGCAATCCGCTGGGCCTGGCTATGCACTTTGAACGATGCCAGCTTAACCACAGCACTTTTTATAAACTAAGCCTCAAAAAAACCGTCTTTCGGCAATGCCAGCTGCATGAGGCTGACTTTACAGAAGCGGATTTAAGCCAAGCCATTTTGGAAGGTTCTGATTTAGCGGGTGCCCAATTCTCACAGACCAATCTTGAAAAAGCCGACCTGCGCGGAGCTATCAATTACAGCCTCCATCCTAGCCAAAACCGCGTAAATAACGCTCGTTTCAGCATGCCCGAAGCACTACGCTTATTAGAGGCTTTTGGTGTGGTGGTGGAGTGAATTATTTTAGGTAAATCTCATCTCTCACATAGGTGCTGTTAAGCCAAAAACAGGTTTCTATTTTATTACCTCTTACTGAAATAAAATAGCAGCTTTTCAATAGTCCTTCTCTCCTTAATTAATCCAGTAAAATACATTACCCTCGCATTATACAGATTGTCTGTTGATCTAAGAAGACAATATGTATCATCTTGTACCAATGATAAATGAGGACTTGATAAAAGAGTTTGGTTTAAGGATAAGACAACTTAGAACTCTAAAAAAAATTAGCCAAGAGGAACTGTCCTTTGAAACAGGCTTTCATAGAACCTATATTGGAATGATTGAAAGAGGCGAGAGAAATATTTCTTTATCACACATTGCTGTATTTGCCAAAGCTTTTGAGCTAAATGTATCTGAACTATTAGATTTTAGAGATATTAACCCAAATCATACTTTCAAGAACTACCAAACAAAAACAATTGAATAATGTCAAGGAAACACTCGTTTATATTGACATTATCAAACAATGTCACAGAAAAAGAAGGGGTCAATTATCTGATTGAAAATTATACCGGATTTTTTAAAATTGATTTGGCCACAAAAAAAGAACTCCTCGACTTACTTAAAATAGACCATAGGTTCCTTCAAGCATTTGACCTTATTTATGTTCCTGATATGGTCGGAAAAGAAGTGACTTCAAATTTTCTTCAAACCTATTTAGAGGATATTATTCTAGTAGAATTAAAAACAACGAAAAAATACTTACCGGAAAACCCAAAGGGCTTTTTCTTTGGGGCAACAGAAAACGAGTTTAATTTCGGAAAAATACTTGGGGATAGATTTAGATTTTGTTTTGTAAGTATCAATGAAAAAGGCTCATCATATTCATTAAAGACCATTGAAGAATTGGAAGCTCTAATTAAAAACAAGCGAATTCAATATCAAATCAATTTATAGTTGAATTCTAATTTCATCATAATTGATTTGTTCAATGTGAAATAATATATTTTTGAAATCATCTTCATTGCAATTTCCAAATTCTAGTCTTTGAAATAAGGAATAGACTTCATTGTAAGGTTCCATTGTCCGCTCTCCATCTTCGTCCAATTCCCAATCAAATGTCTCGGCCCATTCATAAAACTCTGGAAGGATTCTATCTTTGTTACTTTCTATTAGCGAGATGTTCATTTTTAGACAGCTTTTTAGTTGTTGATAGAAATCATTTTTTGAGGAACAAAGAATATTGAAAGAGATAATCAATCTCTTCTTTCAATTAAGTAGGTAGTGTCTCTTAGGGCTAAACTCCACCCTTACTTCTCCTCCAACTCTGGCAAGCTAATAGCATCGAAGGCACTAGGCTGGGCCATTAGGGCTTCTATGGCTTCGCTGGTACGTGGGGCTTTGTCGGAAAGTAGTTCGCAGCCATCTTTGGTAATCAAAAAATCATCTTCTATCCGCACCGGAATATTCCACCAACGCTCTTCGGTAGGGCTACCTTCGGTGATGTAAATCCCTGGCTCGATGGTAATAATCATATTTTCTTCCAGCTTTTTATATTCGCCCCTATCGTGCACATCCAGCCCAATATGGTGGCAACAGCCATGCGGATAGTAGCGGTTACGGCCTGTTTCGGGGTTGATGATATCTTTTTTATCAAGACTTTTATAAATCCCCAGTTCCACCAAGCCTTCATTAATCACCTTGCTGGTAGCTTCGTACAATTCGGAAAACGTGGTGCCGGGTTTACAAATGGCCATAGCCGCTTCCTGGGCTTTATACACAAGGTCATAAATCTGCTTTTGTTCCTTGCTAAATGTACCACTCACTGGAATGGTGCGTGTAACATCGGCCGTATAGCCATGATATTCAGCACCTAAATCCATCAGAATCAGCTCGTCACTCTTAATTTCGGGTTTATAATTTTCGATATAGTGCAGCACGCAGCCATTGTGGCCTGCTCCTACTATGCTGGGGTAGCCTTCGTATTCAGCCCTGTATTTTTTATAAATGTATTCGTGCATGCCTTGCACCTCAGTTTCGGACATACCGGGGCGTATGGCTTTCATCACCTCCGCTTGGGCAAGAGCAGAAATATCTACCGCTTTGCGCAGCAAGGAAACCTCTTCTTTGGTTTTTATACCGCGCATTTCGTCCATAATCTTAGGCAAAGTAGCATGATCGATGCGGGTATTTTTAGGCTCTATGGACAAGTCATTGGTTTTATAGCCTACCTTCTCTTTGAAAGTCTGAATCAAATCGTACAAATCCCCTTCTTCGTTAAGATTGCGCACATCGTCTTCAAACTCAAAAAACATCACCTTATCAAACTGGGTGAAATCGGGTGCTTTCTGAGCGAATTCCGCTCCTTCCAGCGCCATTTGCAGGCCTAGTTCTTCCATGGCTTCTTGGGTGCTGGTACGGCCACCATCGTACAGCTCGGCCAAGGCATTGCGTGAGCGGATAAATATAATTTCGTTTACTTTTCCTTGCCCGTAGTCAATCGCCTCTTTGGTGATAATCAACACCGCATGGGGTTCATTATGCCCGGTAAGGTAATAGAAATCAGGATCTTGATGGTAGATATAATCCACATCATTGGAGCGGTTGCGCACGGCATTAGAGAAAAAAACCGCTACCGAGTTAGCTGGCATTTTGCTTCTTAGCACTGCCCTACGTTCTTTATGAAAATCAGAAGAAAGAAAATCATTGTAATGCGGATTTTGCGCCCACACAGAGGCTAGGCTCAAGGTACACAAGGTGGCAAGAAGGAGGAAAAATTTCATGGCATGTCTGTTTGAAAATGAAGATAGCGTTCTCATCCGATTTTCCCAAACCGAGTATGATAAGCGGAAAAATGAAGTCGATTACGTTCTTTCTAGGCTTTTATCGGAACGGGAGAATATCAATAGGCAAGGGAATCGACAGGTTGCAAACCCAATACTTCTTCTACAAACTGAAAGGTAGCGTTTCGTACATTGGGCAAATCCTGCGAGGTGAGATAAGAACCTATCACATGGTGACCCGCCTCAGGAAAGGCCACTTTTCGCTTTAGGGAATCGGGCGTACCGAGTTGTTCAAACATATCCAGAATGGCCTCCACCGAAACGGTATTGTCTTGATGCTCCTCATCTTTATAATAATAGCCTAAAAATACGGGCTGTTCAATCTGAACAAAAGTAGCAGGGCGCATGGTTTGGCGTACCATGCCTTGCAGCTGGGTAAGCACTTCCAAGCGGTAGCGGTTGGTCCAATATTGGGCGCGCAGGCTATCCAAAGGCCATGAATGGTAATTGCTCCCTTTCACCAATTGAGCCAGTTGAAGTCCCCAGGGTTTATCCAGAAGTGTGGCACTGGCATCGTAAATCTTAATATTGGGCGAATAGAGAATAAATCCAGCTATTTCCGGCTGATGGGCTCCTAGGTACAAAGCCAAACTTCCTCCGGTGCTGGTGCAGAGCAATATAACTTTTTTGCCCAGTTTCTTCCCTACCGCAATGGCCTCAGCCGCGCTGGCTATCATTTGCGAAGCCGTTAGGTTCAGCATGGGCTCTTCCTCGGCCAATCCGTGTCCCGCCAAGCGAGGCAAGTACAAGTTACACCCATAGCGCTGAGCCAGTTCGCGATGCAGCGGCTCGCCCTCAGCCTGACTGGCAGAAAAACCATGCAGGTACACGATGCTGTATTCGGTAATTTGATGAGTAGAATCCGCCCAAATAATGCGCGCTTCATTGTCCTCTTTAATCAAAGGATTTTGCTCCTCTCGGTGAGTAATAAAGCTGTCTAATGACTGCGCAGAAAGTTTTAGCTCAGGCACAGAAGTAGAAAGTGTAGGTATTTTGGCCTTAGGTCCGAGGGCATAGACAGCTACCAATACTACAAGGCCAATGAGAAATCCTTTTAAAAAACGCATAATGGTTGGATATTATTCCCACAAGATAGTACTATCCCTGAATTTATCCACCAAGGCAGGATTGGAAATACATTCAAGTGACTCTAATTACCTCTAATCCGTAAAATCATACGCTTGTGTAAATTACCCCCGATAGAATAGAAAAAATCCGTCTTTAGTATCAAAATCCTCTCTATGAAAAACTTATACCCCATCCTTCTCCTGCTTGCTTGCTTATCAGGAAGTGTGCAGGCACAAAATCCTCTGAACGAATACTATACAAAAGCCCAAAAGGCCTATGAAACTGGAGATTTTAGGAGTTACAGCCTCTTTATGCTGAAATGCGACTCCATTCGTCCCTTGCATCCGGTCATTTTGCAAAATCTGGCAGGAAGCTACGCCCTTAGTAAACAGGAAGAAAAAGCATTTGAAACGTTGTACCGCTTGATTCGGTTCAAGGCTTCGCCTTCACTTTGGGAGGATGCGGATTTGGCATCCCTCAAAAAATCTTCCGCCTATGCCGCTTTGCAGACCGAATGGCAAGCCGAGCAAGCACCCATTTTGCGCAGCGATACCTTGTTTACAATGGCCGATAGTACCGCTCACCTTGAATCGGTGGTATTCGATACCCTCACTCAGCGCTTCTTTATGGGCAGCGTGCACCACCGCATGATTTACCAACGTAATGCACAAGGGGAAATCAGCCCATTTACGCAAGCACACGATTCCATTATGGCGATTCTGGGAATTGCCATCGACTACAAGCGTTCCCTGCTCTGGGCCAGCAGCAGCGCCACGCCTGAGATGCGCAACTATGATAAAACCCTAGAAGGAAAAAGCTATATTTTAGGCTTTGACTTAGCCACAGGAGCCCTACGCTATCGCTTGGAAGGCCCCACAGAATCGTTTCATTTTTTTGGAGATGTTTTGGTAGATGCACAAGGCACTATTTGGGTGTCAGATAGTGGTTCGCCCATACTTTACCGAATTTCTAATCCCGAAAAAGGAATAGAAACCGTGAGCAGCACTCCAGCGCTTTCCATTCAAGGTTTGGCGCTGCATCCCAACGGTAAATACCTATACTTTAGCGATTATACCTCGGGGGTATATATTTATCACCTCGGTACTCAGGAAATAAAAAGATTACCCTACAACCCACAGCTTTATTCTATGAAAGGAATAGACGGCTTGTATTTTTATGATAATCAACTGATTGCTACACATAATGGTACTGACCCCATGCGAGTGGTTGCCTATCAATTAAATGAGGAAGGAACCGAACTTATTGGAAGGAAAGTTTTGGAAAATAATCATCCAGCCTTTTTTGAACCCACTTTGGGAATGATACACCATGACCAGCTATACTTTGTGGCCAATAGCGCTTGGAGAAGCTATGATAAAAACGGACAGCCCATTCCGGCCTTATTAAGGCGGCCTTTGGTTTTTAAGATGCCTTTAAAATAGAAAAAGCCCTCGGATTGAGGGCTTTTTGCTTATTTCTTGAGTTTCAACTTGCCTTGCGATACCGCCATCAAGTTACACATGCGGTACAAAGCACGCGCTCCCACGTTTCCGTCCCACTCATCTTCTCCGGGCGCTACCTCGTTGAGATCAAAACCGATGATTTTTTTGCCTGAAAGCACCACTTGCTTGAATAGGTACATCACTTGCTCCAGTTCAAAACCTCCGGCCACAGGAGTTCCTGTGTGTGGGCAAAGTTTGGGGTCAAGTCCATCGATATCAAAACTGATATATACTTTATCAGGCAATTCGGCTATGATTTCATCACACCACTGGCGCCACGTTTTGCCTTCGTATTGCGATTCTTTGATGGCTTTATCGTAGAAAGTTGTCACACGGCCTTTGGAATTGGCCGATAGTTCCGCCTCTTCTTGGCAATAGTCGCGGATACCTACTTGCACCAGCTTGGCAACTTCTTTTATTTTCAGCGCATTGTACATAATACTGGCATGCGAATAGGTAAAGCCTTCGTAGGCTTCGCGCAAGTCGGCATGGGCATCGATTTGCAAAATGCCAAACTTCCCATGTGTTTCAGCCATGGCCTGCATAATACCCAGCGGAGTACTATGATCACCACCCAAAAGACAAACCATTTTTTTAGTCTTGATATGTTCCAAGGCCGTTTCTTTCACCCATTCATTCAGCTTTTCGGCTTGCTCATCTACCTGGCGTGGAACAGGAGCAAACTTCATGCGGTCGAGCTTTGGACTTCCGTTTTCTAGCCAATCAATATACTGGGAGGCGATTTTGCGCCATTTTTTACTTTTCTTCGCCCATTTTTCACTAATGGGCAGCATACTGATGCCGAGTTTCCAGGCATCGGGGATATCATCTACATATAAATCTACCTGGGAGGAAGCTCCTAAAACAGCCTCAGGGCCTAGGGCTGCTCCATCGGCATAAGATACAGTAACATCCCAAGGTACAGGAATTACTACCAGCTGTGCATCATCTGTTTGAAAGGGCAGTCCGAAAAGACTTCCTTGAAGGCCTACCCCACTTGGGTCATATTGGTCAAGATTTGGCATAATCAACTTCTTTAAGGTGCAATATTACATACATTCAAATCAAAAAACTTCATCTATCTTATAGGTATTATCAAAATCTAAGCCCCACCTCCCGCGTGTTTAATCATTTCGTTTTGTAAAAAATAAAACTAACCAAGGCTATTTTTTCGTAAGTTCGGGGTATGAAAGTGGCAGCATTCCCAAAAAACGAATCGGAAAGACTCAAAGCTTTAGAGGCTTTAGATATTTTGGATACGGTTCCTGAGAAGGAATATCAGGAGATTGTGGAACTGGCCTCCGAAATCTGTCAATCACCCATTTCTCTGGTCACTTTGGTAGACGAAGATCGGCAATGGTTCAAAGCAAAAAAAGGCTTAGCAGCTAGTGAAACCTCTCGTAATTCCGCCTTTTGCGCTCATGCTATATTACGGCCAAATGAGCTAATGGAGGTGGAAGATACAGCCTATGATGAGCGCTTTATCGATAACCCTTTGGTACTAGGTGATCCGAATATCCGCTTTTATGCTGGCATGCCCATAAAAAGTGAATCGGGCTATCCATTGGGTACTTTATGTGTGATTGATACTGTGCCCAGAAAACTTAATGACTTCCAAAGACAAGCTTTACAAACTCTTGCTAATCAAGTAAATAAACAACTTGAACTTAGGGAGAAGGTAGCCAATCTGGAACGTATTCAGCGGGAATTGGAGGAGCAAAAGCAACAACTATCTGAAATGGGTGCTACTAAAGACCGCCTACTTGCCATTATTGGGCATGATTTAAAAAGTCCCCTAGTAAATATTCGCTCAACCATCTCCCTTTTTGAGGACAACAGCCTGAGCGAAAAAGAAATCAAAGAGATGTTCCCTCAGCTTGCCTCGGGGGTAGATAGTACGGTAGACCTTGTAGAAAATCTTCTCAAATGGGCACATGCCAAATTTGGCGATGAGCATACCGTTATCGAGACAGTATATCCTTTCCAGCTTGCTCAAGAAATAGGTTTGCTGTATCACCAGGCTATGAAAAAGAAGAATATTGTATTTCTAAATCATTTGGCCTCTGATTTAGCTATTCATACTGATAAAAATGTACTTAGTTTTCTTTTCAGAAACCTTATCAGCAATGCCATCAAATTCACTTCGAATGGAAACATTAGTGTAGCCTATCGAAAGGAAAATCAATTTCATTGCTTTCAAATCGTGGATTCCGGAATTGGAATCCCAGAAGATAAATTAGAATTGCTCTTTAGCTGGAACCAAAAGAAAGTGCGAAAAGGAACCTCTGGTGAAAAAGGAACCGGACTAGGCTTGCAAACCTGCCAAGAACTGACCGAAAAATTGGGTGGAACTCTTAGAGTAGAGAGCAAAGTGGGTCACGGAAGCACTTTTAGTATCTTATTGCCAATTATTTAGATGAATTCACTTAACATTCGCAGCGCCAGACCAGCAGATGCTGCTCTTATCCTTTCCCTAATTAAAGAACTGGCCGCATACGAAAAACTCAGCCATGAGGTAAGCGCCACTGAAGCCGATATTCAATCCGCCTTATTTATGCCACAAGCATCCGTGGAATGCGTGATAGCCGAATGGGAAGGTCTTCCCGTGGGTTTTGCCCTGTTTTTCAGCAATTTCTCTACTTTCTTGAGCAAAAAGGGGCTTTATCTGGAAGATTTGTATGTAAAACCCGAATACCGGGGAAAGAAAATCGGGAAAAGTCTCCTGCTCCATTTAGTACAAATCGCACATGAAAGAGGCTATGGGCGCATGGAATGGGCCGTATTAGATTGGAATACGCCTTCAATAGATTTCTACAAAAGCTTAGGTGCTTGCCCCATGGACGAGTGGACGATCTTCCGGCTAAACCGTGGGCAAATGGCGCACTTACTAAGCGATAAATAAATGGCCCTTTGTGCTTGTAATTCTTTCTTTTAGCCGATATTGAAGGGAGATTTCGCCCCATCATGATACGTTTGCTCTTATACCGCCTCTATCAGTTGCTACTTTTGCTTTGCCCCTTTGCCATGGGGTATTTACTGATAAGCAATTCTTTGCCTCTTTTGTCGGATGAGATATGGCCTTACCTAACCGAAAGCCAGCACCTGAGCTACCACAGCCTGTGGAAACCGCTTATTTACTATGAAATTATCGGGCAGAGCTTTTTTCTAATTTTTTCTGCGTGGCTTGGGATAGTGCATTTCAGAAATCCTATTCTTTTCTGGAAAATAACAGCCAGCTTTCATCTCTCCTATTTCCTTTTCTTTATCAGCGATTATTTTCTCACCCAAGCCATTCCGGCCTTAGAAGCCGCGGTAGATGTGGCTCAAATTACCTTTTTGGTACAGTCGGCCCTTCTGTTGGGTTTAGGCTATTTTGCTAAGCGCTACGCCCAGACAAACTAATGTAATTACGGATGAATCTGGATAAGCCTTCCTGTAGCTTGGCTCACCTCCGCCCATAGCATATTTTCCAAGCGGATGTGCACCATACCAGCGGTTGGCAATTGGCCTACTTCCTCTTGGGTTAGGTATTCGGCCAAATAGCTAATGGTTGGGTTATGCCCTACCAAAGCTACAGCGGCTTTACTTTCGGCAATTTCATTGATGGCTTTAAGCAAAATACGGGGCGAAGCTTCATACAAATCTTCTTGCTCAATGAGCTCACAACTGTTGTCGAGACATGAAAGAATCAGTCGGGCGGTTTCCAAAGCACGCGGAGCGGCACTGGCCAGCATAAACTGAGGCTTAATGTTTTGTTCTGAGATATACACCCCCAACATTTTGGCTTCGCGCATGCCTTCGGAGGTTAGCATTCTGTCAAAATCTTGATTTCGGCTACTCGCTTGGGCAGCTTCGGCATGGCGTATCAAGAACAAATCTTTCATGGTGTGGTTAAGTGCTTTGTATCATTTAAAAATAAGGGTTTCGTGAACCGAAACCGAATCAGTTTGCATTTTAATTTATTTTTTAATGATATTTGACCCACTCTAAATTAGATACAATGGCCAAAAACCTCGTAATTGTAGAATCTCCAGCCAAAGCCAAAACCATAGAAGGATACCTCGGAAAAGACTTTACGGTCACTTCCAGTTACGGTCACGTGCGCGACTTACCCAAAGGCGATAAGGCCATAGATATCAAGGCGGGATTCAAGCCAACCTACGAGGTAACAGCCGATAAAAAGGAGGTAATCAAGAACTTAAAGAAGCTCACCAAAGAAAGCGACATCGTGTACCTCGCATCCGATGATGACCGTGAGGGAGAGGCCATTGCTTGGCATTTGAAAGAATCGCTCAACTTGGATGATGCCAAAACCAGACGTATCGTATTTAGGGAAATTACCAAAAATGCTATCCTGAATTCCATACAAAGCCCGCGCGGCATTGATATGGATTTGGTGAATGCTCAGCAAGCAAGGCGCATCCTCGACCGCCTTGTAGGTTTTGAGCTTTCGCCTATACTTTGGAAAAAAATCAAAGCCGGATTATCGGCCGGACGAGTACAATCGGTGGCTGTTCGCCTGATAGTAGACCGTGAGCGCGAGATTGAAAAATTTAAAGCCCAATCCGATTATCGCGTAACGGCTCAGTTTAAACCGGAAAAAGGAAAAAGTTTTCAGGCCGAACTGAGCAAACGCCTAAAAGTAGAAGACGAAGCCAAAGCCTTTTTGGAGCGCTGCATTGGCGCGACCTATAAAGTGGAAAACCTAGAAGTAAAACCCGCCAAAAAATCTCCTGCACCGCCTTTTACTACCTCTACCTTGCAGCAAGAGGCCAGCCGTAAACTAGGCTTTTCGGTAGCGCAAACCATGAGCTTGGCGCAACGCCTCTACGAATCGGGTAAAATCACCTATATGCGTACCGATTCAGTAAATCTTTCGGATTTTGCCATTGAAAACGCTTCTAAGGAAATTACCGGAGCCTATGGCCCTGAATTTTTGCAGGTGCGTAAATACAAAACCAAATCAGAAAGTGCACAAGAGGCCCACGAGGCCATTCGTCCTACCGACTTTGCCGCGCATGAAGCCGGTGAAGAACGTAACGAACAACGCTTGTACGAATTGATTTGGAAGCGTGCCATAGCCTCGCAAATGGCCGAGGCCGAGCTAGAAAGAACCGTGGCCACCATTGGTATTTCTACCACGCCAGAGAAATTTACCGCACAAGGAGAAATCATCAAATTTGAAGGATTCTTAAAAGTATACCTAGAATCTACCGATGATGAAGAAGATGAAAACAATCAATCCATTTTGCCTGCATTGGCTGTAAACCAAGCCTTGGATATGGACAAAATGCTGGCTACAGAGCGCTTTTCGCGTCCGCCAGCACGCTATTCAGAGGCGGCCTTGGTAAAGAAATTAGAAGAACTGGGCATTGGCCGACCTTCTACCTATGCCCCTACCATTAGCACCATACAAAAACGCGACTATGTGGTGAAAGAAAGTCGTGAGGGAAAAGAAAGAAGTTATCAGGAACTAAGCCTGAACAAAGATAAAGTGGTGGTGCAAACCAAAAAGGAAATCACCGGAACGGAAAAAGGAAAGCTATTCCCGACCAATATCGCGATGGTGGTGAACGACTTTTTGGTGGAGCATTTCCCTAATGTCATCGACTTCTCCTTTACAGCCGAAGTAGAAAAAGAATTTGATGAGATTGCCCACGGATCGAAAGTGTGGGAAAAAATGCTGGGCAATTTCTACGAAGGCTTTCATAGCAAAGTAGAAATCACCGAAAATATTGACCGTAGCGAGGTGGGTTCCTCTCGCGATATCGGCATCGACCCCAAAAGTGGGAAGAAAATTATAGCCCGCCTAGGCCGCTTTGGCCCTATAGTGCAGATTGGCGATTCCGAAGGAGAAGAAAAACCCCAATTTGCAAGTTTGAAGAAAGGCCAATTTATTGAAAGTATTAGCTTGGAAGACGCCCTGGAACTGTTCAAACTCCCGCGCGAGGTAGGCGAATGGAATGGAGAAACCTTGGTGGCTGCAGCCGGACGATTTGGCCCTTACATCAAATACGATGGCAAGTTTTATTCCCTTCCCAAAGGAGAAGATCCACTTTCCGTGAGCTTGGAGCGTTCCATCGAAATCATCAAAGCCAAGCAAGAGGCCGATGCCAATAAGCTGATAAAGAGCTTTACTGAAAACGAGGAAGTACAAATACTCAATGGACAGTGGGGGCCTTATATCAAGGTAGG
The DNA here is from genome assembly GCA_030412945.1 of Shiella aurantiaca. Lineage (GTDB taxonomy): Bacteria > Bacteroidota > Bacteroidia > Cytophagales > Cyclobacteriaceae > Shiella > Shiella aurantiaca. The sequence goes on from JAUHJS010000001.1 coordinate 578,818, forward strand.
TAAGAAGAATGTAAAAATCCCGAAGGATAAAAAAGCCGAGGATTTAACCTTGGCCGAATGCTTAGAACTGGCCGAAGCAGCCCCCGAAAAGAAAGGGCGATTTGTCAAGAAAAAGAAATAAGTAAAAGGCTCCTTAATGGAGCCTTTTTTATTAGCTATAAGTAACTGACTATAAGTGCAATATCAAGTAACGGATTCAAAATTGCACTATTCCATTGAAATCTATCGTCCAAAGAAATTATACCTCCTATTTGTTTTATTTTCTTTTACAAAAGCTTAACATTTGTATGCCGAAATGAGCGAACACCCCATAAACCCTCCTGTTCATGAATGCAACTATCCGAACCAAAGTAGCCTTGAGCTTGGCTATTCTAGGAATAATGGCAGCCGCTGCTGCACTTGTGAATTACTTTAGCTTGGAGTCGCTCCAAGACAAAAAGAACCAACTCACCCAACACATATTGCCTGCCCGCGAATGGATGAAAGATATTCAGGGCAATGTGTTTACCGCCCACGGCTGGATTGCCTCTTATCTTGAAACGGGTAATGAGGAATATCCACAACTTTGGAAAGACACCTGGGCCAACACCCAAATTTCCTTGGACTACCTCAAGAGATCTAAAGACATAATGCAGGGTGAAAGTATGCAAACGCAGTTTTTGCAAATGCAAAGCTTGCTGACTTCGCTCTACGAAAATCAAGAAGAGATTATCGGACAGGTACGTTCGGAAATCAAAATGAGTGAATACAAAGGAGGGCAAAACGATGCAGGGGCGCGCGATAAACTTATTCAACGCCTCACCGATCGTTCGCTTGCCCCGGCTCGGGAGATAAACCTGATTGCGCTTAATTTTCTTACCAGTTTTCAAAATCAGGCAGATACCAATCAAGCTGCTATTCATTCTGAAATCAACAATACCAAATTATTCTTTGGCTTATATGCCCTCGCTGCTCTCATCTTTAGCAGCTTGGCAGTAGTATTAATTACCCGCCACATCCGGTCGGGTTTCTCACGCATAGAAAACACACTTAGCACCATCAAAGGCGGCTATATCCCTGATCCCCTTCCGCTACATGCTGATGAAACGCGGCCTTTGGAAAAGTCGCTGAATGCAATCAGCACGCAGCTCAAGCATGTAAAAGATATTGCGCTGGAAATAGGTGATGGCAAGTTTGAAACCCACATCAAGGCCTTTGACAATCAAGGTGCCATTGGTCAGTCTATTGCCCGCATGCACGAAAGTTTGCAGCAAGTGGCTGTGAAAGACAAACAAAGGAACTGGGTAAACGAGGGTTTTGCCAAATTCGGTGACATCCTGCGCAGACATACCGATGATATTTCCGCCCTATGCGAAGAAGTTATTATTTCCTTAGTAAAATACGTGCATGCCAACCAAGGCGCTATTTTCCTGATTCAAAAGGCCGGAACAGAGGCCGAACACCTGAAGGCCGTAGCCTGCTATGCTTATGAGCGTAAAAAGCGCCTCGAAAAAGAAATCCTGAAAGGCGAAGGTACAGTAGGCCAGGCTTGGCAAGAGCGCGATACGGTATTGCTTACCGATATCCCTCAAGAATACATCACCATCCGCTCTGGGTTAGGCAGCAGCTCTCCCACTACCCTATTGGTGGTCCCGCTTTGTGTGAATGATGAAATTGTTGGGGTAATGGAAATGGCTTCTTTCAAAAACTTTGCTCCCTTTGAAGTGGAATTTGTGAAAAAGCTGGCCGAAACCATTGCGGCTTCTGTACTCACCACTCAGCGAAACGAGCAAACTTCCCTCCTGCTGGAAGAATCCAAGCAAATGGCGGAGGAAATGCAGGCGCAAGAAGAAGAAATGCGCCAAAACATGGAAGAGCTTCAAGCCACCCAAGAAGAAATGCAAAGAGCCCAGTTGGAGTCACGCACCAAAGAAGCCAATTTAAATGCCCTTATTAATAATACATCAGATACCATTTTCGCAATCGACCGCAACTACCATATTACGGTAGTGAACAAAACCTTGAAGGATAAATACGCGGCTATGGGCATAGATTTGGCTGTTGGCAATAGTATACTGGAGGTATTGCCCGAACACCTGCGCGAGAAATGGAAGGCTCGCTACGACCGTGCTTTGGCCGGAGAGCGCTACACGCAATTGGAAGAAAGCAGCGGAAGCCAAGGAAGCAAGTTTGTGGAAACCTATCACAACCCTATTCGCAATGAACAAGGTGAGGTGATTGGCGTATCGGTAATTGCTCGCGATGTGACCGAGTCGGTACTGGCGCAAAAAGAAATCAAACAAAAGCAATCGACCCTACATTCGCTTATCGACACCATGGACGACACCTATTGTGCCGTAGACCGCAACTATAAAATATTGGTGGCCAACCAAGCCTTGAGAAATCGCTTTGAAGCCACCGGCATACAGCTACATGTGGGCGAGAACATCTTTGATAAACTACCCAAAGAGCAACATCAGGTCTGGAAAGAACGCTACGATAGATGCCTAAATGGGGAAAGTTATATCATTACCCAAGAAAGAAAGGTAAATGAAACCACCCTTATCATCGAAGGGCACTACCACCCGATTACCGATGAGGACGGCAATATCATCGGGGCTTCGGTGATGTCGAAAGATATTACGGCCTACAAGCAAGCCATGGATGAGAAGAAAGAACGTGATCAGGTAATTAGTAAAATCAAAAACCAATTGGGTGTAAACCAATACGAAATGCTATTGGAAGCCGCTTTAGGGAAATAATAGTAAAAGGGTCAATTTTTCATTGATCCTTTTATTATATCTATATACATAAGATTCAAATGCATATAGTATATTTACAGTATGTCGGATAAACACATACTAAAGGGGAGCCTACAGGCGATTATTCTACAACTCCTTACCGAGCAAGACCGCATGTATGGCTACGAGATTACACAGAAAGTGAAACAACTCACCGCCAACGAATTACATCTTACGGAAGGCGCCTTATACCCCGCGCTTCACAAACTTGAAAGTGAGGGATTTCTTGAGGCCGAAGTAGAAGTAGTAGAAAATCGGGTACGCAAATACTACAAACTAACCTCCGAAGGAAAAACGGAAGCGGCCAATAAAGCGCTGGCCCTCTTAGAATCTTTTCGCCAGATTACCCAATTACTTCAAATCAAGCCCTTATGAAACTAACGAAAGAGCAAATTGCAGAAATAAAAGGGTGGATTTCAAAAAAGGGCTTTACCGAGATTGACCTTCAATATGAAATCCTCGACCACATGGTGTGTGCGATGGAAGAATTGTTGGAAAAGAAGCCGAGCTTAACCCTGAGAGAAGCCTTTGATCAAGTGCATGCCGGATTTGGCATATTCGGATTTTTATCGGTGGAAGAAAGTATGCAAAAAAACCTGAGCCGTCAGATTTGGGCACGATTCAAAAAAGAGCTAAAAAACCTTTTCTTCACAGATGATTTCATACTGGTGGCATTGGTAGCAGCTATCTTGTATTTTACCGCACAGGTGCTTGCACAACATGCTGCCTATTGGTTTATTTTCCTCAGTCTACTAAGTTTTTTTGGCAATGGGTGGTATTTACTCAAAAGTCAAAAAATGACCCTAAAACAAGCTTGGCGCTATAAATATGTGAAGGTGTTGAATGAGGTAGGATTTGGCTTATACATCCCCATGCAGATTCTTATCCAGTTTCAGATGCGGCTACTTGCTCTCCCCGTCTCCTATCAACTCGGCATCTTAGGCAGCCTTGCTTTTGTCTTTATCATTTATTCCTTGGCCTGCACACGGGTGGCTCGTTGGGCATTCGAACACTATGGAGCACATTATCTTCGTTATGGACAGTTATAAAAAAAGGGCTTCTCTCGAAGCCCTTTTTTGTGGGTATTATTTCACCGGATTGCCGTCCTTATCCAAAAACTCAATCTCGTAGCCTAATCGCTCAAGCCCGGGCGTGATTTTCTCCTTATCCCCTACCACCAAAATGTACATCTTATCGGTAGTCAGGTATTTCTTAGCCAAAGCATTGATTTCCTCGGCTTTGATATTGTTCATAATCTTGGTTTGTTCCGCCACAAAACCTTTTGGTAAATCATAAGTAATGATTTGGTTTAGGAAGTTGGCTTTCTGGAACAATGATTCGTAGTTGCGGGCATCACGCTGTCCGATCGAAGACTTCATAAAGGCTAACTCTTCTGCCGTAATGCCTTTCTCCGCATACATTTTCATTTCATTGATAAACTCATATACTGCACTATCGGTAGCGGCCAATTTAATACCTCCTGAGGCCACAAAAGCACCCGGCTGCTTGCCTGTGTAGAAGTATGAACGGGCACCGTAGGTCCAGCCTTTATCTTCTCTCAAGTTGAGGTTGATACGGCTATTGAAGGCACCGCCCAATGAGTAGTTCACTAAGCCCAAACGATAATATTCGCCTGTGGCATCATAAGTCAGGTTCAAAGGATACCCTACTCGAATTTCAGATTGCGCAGAATTAGGAACATCTACCACGTAAATCTTGGTTTTGGCAGGCGCAGGAAGAGCCTTAAATTCGGGCATCGCTACTTTTTCACCTTTCCAGCTGTTCAAGAAATTTAGCTTAGCAGTAATAGCTTTTTGGTCGATTTGACCTACCACTACCAATTCAGCCTCCACAGGAGAGAAGTACTTGGCGTAATAAGCTTTTACATCCTCCAAGGTAAGAGCACTCACAGAAGCTTCTGTTCCACTAGAACTAATGCCGCGAATGCCATCACCAAAAGCCATTTTATTGAACACCAATGAAGCGATAGACGCGGGTTGCGTATATTGGTTTTTGATACCTTCTAATTGCTCTTTCTTAGCACGATTAAAATCCTCTTCGTCAAACTTAGGACGGAACATGCGCTCTTCTAACAGCTTAAGCGTAGCGTCTAAGTTTTTGATAGTAGAGGTTACATATATGCTGATGTCTTCTGTTCCGGCATTTACGCTGATACTAGAGCCCAATTTGCTCAATTCACTTTGGAATTGTTCCGAGGTATAGTTTTGGGTAGACTCGTTCATCACGCTGGCGGTAAGGCTGGCCAATCCGGCCTTTTCAGGCGATTCGACCAAGTGACCACCTTTTGCGCTTAACAACAAGCTGATGATTGGCAGCTCTTCGTATTTCGTACCAATTACCTTGATGCCATTCCCCATTTTGGTAGTCCAGTATTCTGGTACATTTACTACCGGATTAGGGCCTGCACCCGGCTTTTTACTTCTATCAAATGAATCTTTGGCCTTCACATATTTCAGTCCTGAATATTCATCTTTTCCGGCTTTGTATGCACTGGCATCTACCGTAAAGTTGTCAGGAGCGGCAATAAAGGCTTCTCCCCCTTTTGGCAATACACTCAAAATTACCGAAGGCTTTCCTTTGATGTACTTTTCGTACACGCGTTGCACATCTTCTTTAGTCACCGCTAGGTAGCGTTCCACATCTTTCTGAATCTGGTTAGGATTTCCGGTGTAGGTTTCAAAAGAAGCTAAGCGGAATACCTTGCCCGACACGCTTTGTAAGCTATTGTACAAATCAGCCTCGAAAGTCCCTTTGAAACGTTGAATGGCGTCATCCGTTACGCCTGTGGCTTCAAACTGCTTGAATGATTCTCTTACAATTTTCTCCATATCGGCCAATCCGGTTCCTGGATACGGACGAACCATTACCGTAAATTCTCCAGCCAATTCAGAAGTAGAGTTGTAGGAATAGCTGAACAGGGCTTTTTGTTGTTTCTCCAAATTCTGGTACAAGAAAGAGTTGTTTCCTTGTCCGATGATTTCAGCTAAAACATCCAAAGCTGCCTCATCTTCTGAATATTGTGGAGGCGTAGGCCATACCATCATCAGCTGAGGTACACGAATGTAATTATCGATATAGGATACGTAGCGGTCCTTATCAAGGCTAGGCACCATATCAGGCATATCATTCACCTCAGGACCACGTGGAATCGAGCCGAAATATTTCTCGGCCAATTTCACTACTTCTTTGGGATCTACATCACCACCCACGGTAAGCACGGCATTGTTAGGCCCATACCAGCGAAGGAAGAAGTTCTTCAAATCGTTTACATCTACACGGTTCAAATCTTCGATATACCCGATGGTAAGCCATGAATACGGATGTCCGTAAGGGTATAAATTCTTAGCAATCACCTCACGCGCAAGTCCGTAAGGGCGGTTATCATAATTTTGTCCGCGCTCGTTTTTAACGGTTTCGCGCTGTACTTCAAATTTCTTTTGGGTAACAGCATCTAGCAAAAATCCCATACGATCGGCTTCTAACCACAGACCTACTTCCAGCTGATTGCTCGGCAAGGTTTCGTAATAATTGGTGCGGTCGCGGTTGGTGCTACCATTAAGCGTACCACCCGATTCGGTTACGATTTTGAAATGTTCTTCATCGGCTACGTTATCAGAGCCTTGAAACATCATGTGCTCAAAAAAGTGGGCAAAACCTGATTTGCCAATCTCTTCGCGAGCAGAACCCACGTGGTAGGTTACATCTACCTGCACCACAGGATCGGAGTGATCTTCATGAATCACCACGGTAAGTCCATTGGACAACTCGTATTTTTCGTAAGGAATGATAAGCTCACCCCCTTTGGCGGTTACTTTCTCGATCAGTTTGGTTTGCGCGAACACGGTGGTTCCGGCAAAAACCAACAGACCAAGAGCCAAGATTGTTTTTTTCATAGATTTACTGTTTAAATTAGCTGATTTAAGGGTAATAGGTATTTAACTACCTAAAATCAGTCTTTTTGTTTGATAGATACAGCCCTAAAGGAACAGCGGCCATATACCGTGTTAATCGGACAGAAAAACGGGTGATTTTGAAGCGGAACTCCAGAAGTTATGAAACCAAAACTTGTTGTATTGAGCGGTGCGGGCATGAGTGCAGAAAGCGGCTTGGCTACCTTCCGTGGCTCTGATGGACTATGGGAAGGGCACAAAATAGAAGAAGTAGCCACTTGGGAAGGTTGGAAGCGCAATCGGGAAAAGGTATTGGATTTTTACAATGCGCGCAGGCAGCAATTGGCCAAGGTACAACCCAATGAGGGTCACCGAGCCATTCAAGCACTGGAAAGCGACTTTTCGGTACACATCATTACCCAAAATGTAGACGACCTACACGAAAGAGCAGGCTCGAAAAACGTGTTGCACCTACACGGTCAATTGACCCAAGCGCGTAGCACGGTAGATGAGTATTTGATTTATGATATTAGCTATCGCGATATTGCCCTCGGTGATACCTGTGAAAAAGGGAGCCAGCTCAGACCGCATATCGTATGGTTTGGTGAATTAGTACCCGCCATAGAAGAAGCGGTGCAGCTGACCCGCCAAGCCGATATTTTTGTGGTGGTAGGCACCAGCTTGCAGGTTTATCCGGCCGCCAGCCTACTCGATTATGTACCCTACGATGCACAAAAGTTTGCCATTGATATCGAAAAGCCGCGCAGCCTTTCGAGTGGTATTCAATTTATTCAAGCAAGTGCAAGTGAGGGCTTAAAAAGGTTAAGGGAGATAGTGATAGAAACTTTATAAAAAATACTTAGCCAGCACTTCGCCCACGTAATAGGCTAAGAAAGCGGCCAAACCGCCAAGGGCTAAAGTTTCGGCAATGCTTTTCCAGCGATTGGTTTCCGTCACTACACTTTTCAAATTGCCAATAATAAGCAAAGCGAGGCCCGTACTGGCACAAGAAAGAGGAAAGAGCCAGCTTTCATCCACTACCACCCATACGGCCAACACATAAATCAACAAAGGAATAAGCCCTACCGCAAAAAAGGATAAAAAGGTAACACTAGCAGTTCTAAGGGGTGTTTTGGAATCCTTAGTCATTTCCAATTCTTCTTTCATCATGGTATCTACCCATACATCTTTATTGGAAGTAATCACCGCCACCACTTGCTCCAGTAATTCTCCTTTAAAGCCCTTGGCTTCGTAAATTTCCCTTATTTCCTGTACCTCCTTTTCGCGGAGATGCTCAATTTCCCAGTATTCTATGGCCTTATGCCGCTCATAATTATCACGGTCGGCTTTAGAAGAGAAATAATTTCCTACCGACATCGAAAAGCCATCGGCAATCAGATTGGCAAAGCCAAATATCAATACCCAAGTAACTCCGGCATCGGCTCCGGCTGCTCCGGCCACCACGGCAAAGGTAGTAATGGCACCATCTATGCCTCCGTATACAAATTCAGAAATATCTCCTTTATCAAAAATAAGCCATTTATTATCGGCATGAATATGTCCTTCGTTCATTCTACTAATGGTTTTTAGGCATGCAGCACACGCAAATCCCAGTTTTTGGAGTTAAGATAAGTGATTTCTCCATTTTTCACTTCTAATGGACTCGCAAAGTTGTTTTTATAGAGTTGTCCGGTACCAAGACCTTGCGGCAAAGGATTTGAAAAGGTAGCCGCAAACTGGCTAATGGCGTTGAGACCTATATTTGATTCAAGGGCTGAGGTTAACCACCAGTCCATTTTACGCTCTGCAGCCAACTGAATCCACTCACGGCAGGAACGATAACCACCTAATAAGCTGGGCTTTAAAATCAAGGCATACGGACTTGTGGCATCGAGCAAGGCACGCTTATTTTCCAAACCGTGGCAACCGATTAGCTCTTCATCCAAGGCTACCGAAATAGGACTATAGGCGCATATTTCTTTCATTTCCTTTAATTGTCCTTTCCGAATGGGTTGCTCCACCGAATGAATGGAATATTGTTGGAATTTCTCCAAGATAGCTAAGGCCTGATCGGGTGCAAAAGCACCATTGGCATCTATCCGAATGACGATTTTTGCCCCTCCTATCGCACGAATATACGCCAATACATCCAGCTCGTCCTGCAAGTTCAAAGCACCTACCTTTAGCTTAATGGTGGTGTAGCCTTGGGCGAGCTTCTCTTCCGCTTGCTTCATCATGGCTTCTTTACCGTCCATCCAGATAAGTCCATTGATTGGAATGGGCTTTCCTTTTTTAGAAAAATCAGAAGGGAAAATCTGTCGCTCAGCCCCATGCATCAAATCCAGCAGAGCTGTTTGTAGTCCAAAGCGGATGGAAGGGAAATCGCTGGGCAAAAGGGCGTAAGCCATGGCATTCACCTCCTCTTCGCTTTGCGGCATTTCATATTCTTCTACGTGGCGACAGGTTTTATCTAGGTATTTAGCAAAATCGGGTCTATCATCAATGCTTAGTCCAATAAGCGGACTGCACTCTCCCCAACCTATCTTCTCAGGATTTTTCTTATCGTGCACGCGCAGCAACCAAGTATCGCGAAGCGTCATACTCCCTCTGGAAGTGCGCGCGGTAAAGGTGAAGTGAAGGGGGTATCGAACAAAGGAGGCTACCAAACTCATAAAACATGGATTAGTGGTACGAACACGTTTAAGGTAGCAAAAAAACAGAAAGAGGCTTGCCATAGTTTAGGCTTATCTTCTGATTTCATTGAAACAATGCAATAATTTCTGAGCGGAAAAATATTTGATGCCTCTGCTCGCAATTTGTGTTTTATATTTGCACATGGACCTACAGTTAGCCGATTACCTATACGACCTGCCCAATGAGCGCATTGCCAAATACCCCCTTGCCCAGCGCGATCAATCCAAACTGCTTTATTATCATCAGGGGACGATAGGCCATAAGATTTTTACCGATTTGGAGTCCTTGCTAAAACCCGAGACGGTATTGGTGTTTAACGATACCAAGGTGATTCCGGCAAGGTTACATTTTGTTAAAGACAGTGGGGCTTCAATCGAGCTATTTTTATTACAACCTTTAGGCAATAAAGCGGAAATCACGCAGGCATTAAGCTCCCACGAACCTGTAGTGTGGGAATGCATGGTGGGCAACCAAAAGCGCTGGAAAGAAGAGCAAAGCCTGATTCTGAGTTTAATGATTGACTCTGAATCGGTAGAACTTAAGGCCACTTGGCATGACCGCGAAAATCGGCACATACGCTTGTCGTGGACGGGGCATTTCAGCATGGCAGAAGTCTTAGAAGCAGCGGGTAGCATTCCCCTTCCACCCTATTTGCACCGAGAGGCAGAAGAAAGTGATAAGGAAACCTACCAAACGGTTTATTCCGCCAATAAAGGGGCGGTAGCTGCCCCCACAGCCGGATTGCATTTTACCTCCGAAATTCTGGAGCGCCTTAAGCAAAAAGGCATACAAGAGGAATTTCTGACCCTACATGTGGGCGCGGGCACTTTTCAGCCTGTAAAGCTTGAAAAGAATGTGCAAGAGCACCCCATGCACAAAGAGCATATTGTGGTAAAAAGGGAAACGCTGGAGCGACTGCTCAAAGCCAATGGTCCCATCATTCCCGTAGGCACTACTAGTATGCGTAGTTTGGAGAGTATTTATTGGTATGGCGTACGACTAATGTACGGTGTAGATGAAGAGTTTTTCATTCCTAAGCTCTACCCCTACTCTGTTATAAATCCGCCTACTTACCGCGAGGCTTTTCAGACAATAGTAGACCGAATGAAGGCCAAAGGACAGGAGCAAATCAGTGGACATACAGAGATTTTCATCTTTCCGGGTTATACTTTTCAGGTGTGTAAGGGGTTGATTACCAATTTTCACCAGCCGGGCTCTACACTTTTGATGCTGATTGCGGCACTAATAGGCACCCGCTGGAGAGAGGTATATCAAGAAGCGATGGATAAGGGATACCGATTTTTGAGCTATGGGGATAGCTCTTTGTTGATTCCATAAAAATAAAAAACTCGCTCAGACCCTAAGGTAAAGTTCACTAAACCTCAATATGACAGGATTTGAGCTGCCGTCCCTCGCAACCTTCCACTGTTATCCTGCTTTTGCAAGCGAGGTCCGTCAAATGACGGATGAGGCCTGGTTTTGAGCTAAGCTTCACTCGGTATTGTTTATTTGTTAGGTTTAGGAGCTTGTCAAGAGTCCGAACGAGTATGTCTTTAAGCTTACGCCACAGCACAAAGGTAGCAATCCTTGGGCGCTAGGCCAAAAACAGGGCTTTTTTTGCAGAAATATTTTATTCGCCCGTTTTTCTAAACAAAGAACATTATTTCATTAAAATAATACTAAGACCAAGTCCACACACCCCATTTCATTAAAACCGAATAATATTCCGTTTGACTTATTTTTTTTGATTCAGCTCAATAAAACAAAAGACTTAAATCAGGTTTTACTTATCGAATGTTATCCTATTTTTGCATCAAAATTTCTCAACAATGTATCCTATCAAACGCATTCTGATTGGACTGGACATCAGCGACCTCGACCTTACGCTGATTAATTTCGCAAGTTTCATGAACCATTCTTCTACCACAGAAGAAATCTATTTTGTAAACATTGTGAAAAACCTCGATGTACCCGAAGAAGTACTTAAGGAGTTTCCTAATCTAATCAAAAATGCCGTAGATGAACGCATGAAAATCATGCGCGACAAGGTGGAAAAACATATTGACCCGCTGGCCTTGCCCAAAGTGAAATTCATTGTGAAGAAAGGGCAAATCGCGAAGCAGGTGCTTAAAATTTCCCAAGAAAAAGACATTGACCTCATTGTGATGGGGCGCAGGGAGAAATCCATTGAAAGTGGCCTTTTGTCACAGCGATTAGCCCGAAGGGCCTCATGTTCCTTACTAATAGTACCAGAAGGCACTACACCTGAACTAAAACGCATTTTGGTGCCAAGTGATTTCTCTGATTACTCCACCATTGCCATGGAAGAGGCGGTAGATATTGCCTTCAGAAATGAGGGCGAAGTGGAACTGGTGGTGCAAAATGTATACAAAGTACCTGTGGGTTATCACTACACAGGCAAAACATTTGAAGAGTTTGCCGAGGTAATGCGCAAACATGCTGAGGAAGATTATAAAAACTTTATTGCCAAGATTGATACCAAAGGGGTGAAAATTGACGTGCAATATTCCTTGGATGAAGATGAGGATCCGGTAGAAGATATCATTAAAAAGGCCGAGGAGATTGAAGCCAATGGCATTATCATTGGGGCCAAAGGAAGAACTGCAACCACGGCATTTTTCTTAGGAAGCATGGCCGAGCGCCTGATTCAGTTAGATTCTAAATTTCCGCTTTTAGTAGTAAGACCTAAAGGCCAAAATGCTGGAATTATGGATTTAATTAAAGAACTTTAAGCCCATGAACTTGCAAGGAATAATAGAAAAGTTTTACGCTAAGGTATTTGAAGACCCCGAGACCAAGGATACCGAACCCGTACCTTATGCCAATAAGCGTTTTATGTTTTGGTTTTCATTAGTACTATTTGCGGTGGTACTTGCTTTGATCATTAAGGACATAATTCATAACATCCAAAGCCAACAAACACCTTAAACCCCTACACTAGCTTTTTTATTTTTATGAAAGGCCTGAATCTCCGCCACTACCTCCAATACTAAATTTAGTTGGTTATAGGCATAGGTGAGTATATTCATACGATCAAGAGGTATATTCAGACTGGGCTCGAATTTAAGGTAATTAAAAAGCATACCTATAAACACCTGATTACCGATGAAGGAAAGTGCTACCACCACTTTGTCGTTAGCCTCTCCATCCAGTTTTAGAAGTGATTTGCGAAGTTGGGGGCTCATAATGTACCGAGCCTCTTCCTCATTGGTACTGAAAACATCATATATTTTCTCAAAAGTCGGATCAACCAAGTCTACACGGTCACCCTCTGTCTTGAATGTCTTTTTGTTAGTCACGCTTTTGCTCAACAAATCCTCCTTAAAACCCGAAGCACTCAAGTCAGGCACCACAAAGGTTTTTCCTTTGAAATCAAAAGGGAAATCCGCAGAAAGAAACGTACCTGTAAACACCAGCTTTACCTCTTTTCCAATACCACTAAAGGCTTCAACATCTGAAAAAGCTAGCCCCACGCCATTCACCTCACCATAAATCAAATCCTCTCCTTGATAATTCTTATTAAGCTCGTTAGCAAAATGCTGAAGGTTGAATATTTCTGAATCTTTGATAATTTCTAAAGGGAGCACTCCATCAGATTTATACCCTAAGGCAGGATTAACTGCTTTTATCAAAAGGGACAATACCTGATTCTTGTACTGGCGAGTAAAACGCTTTAGGTTAAAAAATGGACGTTTGATTAATAATAAAAGCGGCAAAGTAAGCAGTATAAATAAATAAACTTTGTATGAATATTTACCTGAATCTGAAGAGAAAAACAAAAAGGACAAATAACCTACAAAGGCAAAAATAGCTACATTCAATATATCCGATACCCATTTTAAAAGCACTCTACGCTTTTCAAATTTGCGAATCATATCCCGGAAAGAAGGATTCTTATCCATGATGACAGTCAATTGCTCATCAGGTTCCTCATTCAAGGTTTTACCCAAAAACCGATGGCGATTACTAAAACCTAGACCCAGAATAGCAAAGCCTATAGTCCAAATTAATAAAGAAAGCATAGAGGATAGTAATTTTGTACAAATCAAAATCAATTTAGTGAAATTAAAATTTCAGTTCAAAATTTGCTCCTCATTTTATTCCTTTCCAATAAAAAAAGGGAAGCCGTTTCAAGCTTCCCTTTTATCAATACGGTAGTATAATTCTTACAAACTCTTTAAGGAAAGAGTAAACTCTCGGTCAGGAATAACTTGCTCACGGCCAGCAGATATAATTTCTCCCTCACGCATAAAATAGCACTCAATCAAATCAGCCTCAAGCTTTTGTACGTTAAGGTAGGCTTCGGTTTCGGTTTCGGCATCTAGCAATATGTCTTTTTTCAAGGAAGTATTGGCCCAAGCCCAAGTGCCTGATGCATTCGGAAAGGCATGATGACCACCTTGTGCAGTATAGGTACCATCCAAATTAAACTGGATACTCAGATTTTGGTATTCCGCTGTGCTTTCGGCTGGGGTATTATTTTCGATAACCTCAATGGCATCCAATACCCAAGTACGGGCTAATATCTGATCCTTTTCAGGAGATTCCACTAAGTTAGATTGCTCCTTGCAAGCACTAAAAGCCAACAACAAAGTAAGAGCGAAAAGAGTGATTATGTTCGATTTCATAAGTAGTAATTTCTTAATGGGTGATAATGATTTTCTGGGTCAATTGTTGGTTTCCTATTTCCATTCGGATGATATACAAACCTTTAGGATAGCTGCTCAAGTCGGCCACTTCGGTAGCCTCATTAAGTGAAGCTAAAGTATAGGCTTGCACTTCGGCTCCGGTAGATGAAATAATGCGCACATTGGCGGATTCACCAGTAAGTGAACCATTTATAAATACTTTTCCGCTGCTAGGATTAGGATAAAGTCCGAAGTTTGAAGCGAGGCCATCGCTCACACCTGTAAGCACATCATCGGCTGTTCCGGTAAGTTCAAAATAGCGGGCACGGAACTCCGATAAGAAAAGTTGTGCTATGCTTCTATCGTGAATAATTACTACGTTTTCATCGTTCACTGTTTCGGCAGCGGTAGACCAGTTGTGAGATCCGGTGATAACCGTAGGGTCGGTGCCCGAATCGAGGGCATCTACTACGGCATATTTATGGTGTAATTGAGAAGTCTGACTGGATTTCCAAACGTGGACATCTACTCCATCTTCGAGAAGAAAAGGATATTGATTTCCTGTGGCGGGCTCTGCCGCATCATCTAGTATTCCTTTTACCGACCAGCCATTCTCATGCAAAGTGGAGATTTGAATGGAAATGTCCTGACGGGTAAGTAATAGTAAAGAAAAGCGCAAATCGCTATTTACCTTGGCCAAAGTCTCCAGAATTGCATTATTTGTACCATCTGATGGCGAAAAATACACCTCTAGCAACTGGTCGTTTACCATAAAGCGGCTAGGCGTATTCTTGGTCTTGGCCGGACCAAAAGCGGCATTGCTTACATTAGGCTCAGCATCGCTCCCTCCCCACATTTCTTCAAACTCCATGAGATAAGCCTTTGTAACTGCCTGATCTTGAATAATTACCAAATTATTAGGGTCATCGTTCAAGCCATTGGTCGTCCAGTTGGTAGAGGCAGTAAGCACATAAGAGTGGTTGCGGCTACCCGGATCTATCACAATAAATTTATTGTGCATAATACCCGAGCCATTGTCCTTAAGCACCGGAATGCTCAGGCTAAGATTCGCTAGCCCCGTATTAGCTTGTTCGGCATCGGCAATATAGCGCACCCGAACGCCACGTGCTTGGGCATTGTTCAAGGCGGTCATAATTTTGGCTGAACCTGCATTGGCATTGTACACGGCCACGTCTACCGAAGTAGTAGCCCTGTCAACATAAGCGGCTAAGGTATCGGCAAAGGCATTGGGCAAGTGATAGTTAGAGAAACTGATTTGATCGAGTGACTGGTTAAAATAGGCCTTCACCCAACCGTTAGATTCCGAACGGGTGGTAATCACTTGCAAGGGTGAGGCGGTAGTATCGTCTGCTGCATAAGAAAATGCCTGTACTTCATAAAAAGAAGCAGGCTTGAGGCTTCCTAGCGTTATTTCATGAAGGTTTCTATTTCCAGCTACCTGAATGGTATCAAAATCTTCCTCTTCTATGGGTCTGAAGCGGAAACCGGTAGTTCCCCGCTTATTGGTTTGCCAGCTAAAAGAGGTGCTTCGGGTCTGGATTTCGTTTTGTGAAAATTCAGTAATGGCAAAGCCCACGATTAAATCTTCTTCAAAGCGGGGCAATAATTGGTAAAAATCGCGGAATTGGGAAACCACACCCAATAAGGTAGCCTTACCCGATGGGATATCTTTACCTACCAGAGGATGTGAACTGCTTCCTAAGCGCATTTCGCCTCTATTTCCTTCTTTGTCAAAAAAGATAAAGTTTCCGCTACCAAAAACCCCTCCGGCTGCTTCAAAGGTAACATCTGTAAGCATAAGCAGTTCCGCTTCATTGCTCTCGTTCATGTCGGTAGCAAGTGCATCGATGGGTGCTGGTACCTCGTTTCCAGAACTAATCAATTCTATCACGATTCCTTCTCCAGAAATTTCCAATAAACCATTGAAATCAATCAAAGGCCCTGAAACCACTATACTATCCCCAACAGCCAAACTGGTGAGTACCGTGTTAGTGGGATCAAACACCACCATCCCTCCTGTGGCATCTTGAAAATAGCGTAAGCGCGGATCCATTACCGCATCAGTGGTTACTATCCCCGATACTTTAATATTCTGACCCAATTTGGCTCTTCCTTCGGCAATGGTAGTAAGGTCTTGCGCTTGTGTGTCTACCCAAAGACCTAGCAGAACCAAACTTATTAAAACGATTTTCTTCATATTCAATGTCCTAAAAACGTATGAATTATACACACGATGGGGTTATTTGTTGATAATGAGTTTTTGTGAGATTGTTGACTTACCTACCTGCACACGCAAGAAATAGATTCCGTTATTCAGATGACGCAAGTCGATTCGTTCATTGGGCAGCACCATTTCGTTGAATACCTCGTGTCCTTGGATATCAAATACTTGAACGGGACTTGCCTGCAAAATACTAAGCTGCACCACGCCTTCCGATGGGTTAGGATATACTTTGATTGTATTCTCTAGTGCATCGGGGGCGGCAGTTAAGAAACTAAAATCTGCCAGACTGCGAGGAACCAAGTAGTATTCACCATCGTATGGGGCTTCGGTATCGCGCTGCCACACAAAACCGGAAATAGAGAAGGCCTCAGGGGCAGATTCTTCAAAAATATCGGTATTGGCATCAATACGTATCAAGTATTGTTTCACTCCATTGGTGGCAATTACCTCATAGTATCCACCCAAATCATCTCCCCAACCACTCATAATCTGTAAACCGTACAGGCTTACCAAATCTGCCTCACGGCTTTCATCGAGTTGATCAACTTCCACCGGAACCACTAAGGTACCTGCCCCGGCTTGTTTTTCAATGGCACTGGCGGCAATGTATTGCAAACCTTTATCGGTACGAAGACTACCTTCTACTTGTACTACATCGCCTTCGGTTACGGTATAACCACCATTGGCACGCACTACAATACCTGCGCGGGTGGCCGCTGCAGGGTCGATTATTACAAATTCCACTTTGCCTCTATTCGCAGCCCAATTGACTCCATGTACTACCCCTTGAAGGCGCACTACTTCGTATTCTTTGCTGGCAAGTCCCTTGGCATTTATCTGACGGGCAGCTTTGATGCTCATATCGGTAGGATTATTATCGATAATATTTACCAAAGCTGATTCATTTCCGGCCTGTGCCCGTAAGCCACCACTGGTAGTAAGAATAGAAAAGGTAATGGTTTCTCTCTCCTCCACTTCAACATCGTCATTGGCCTTGACCAAGAATGAAACTGACTGTGCTCCTTCGGTAACATTCAGGGTAATCTGTCCACCATTTTCAGCTGGGGTGGTTTGCACATCACCAGCCGCTCCGAAGCTCACATTGGTCCCTACCTGATAGCTGATGATTACTTGCTCATTGCTGACTGCTGGTTTAGCCAATTGCAGAGTGATAGGTGTTGTTGTATTTTCGGTTACGAAATATTCTTTGCTCGGAAAATACACCTCTATGGCATTTCCGGCACTGAACCCCACCCTCACATTATCAATAGTGAAGCGTGAAGATCCCTCAGACGTGGAATAGTATACAAAAGCAATGTATTTGCCCGATCCGGCATAAGCCGAGATGTCAGTTTCTAAGGTATTCCATACATCATTGGTAGCTGCAAAAGCTGGCATAGTGAAAGGTAGCGTTTCCCACGTGGCAGCAGAAGGATCGCCAGTACCTGAATAGTTAGAAGAAATTTTAACTTCCATATCAGGACCAGCAAATCGCCTTTCCACATCAAATGATAAGGCTTCGCCTGTACTAATGGTCAACTCAGGTGAAATTAACCAATCTTCGTTGGGATTAGACTGTCCGGCAAAACCATTCATTCTAACACCCGGAGTTCCGCCATTTCCAAAATTATTACACTCCCATACTTGATCGCCCAGCACGCTATAATTTACCCATCCGGCAATGTCTACGCAATCGTTGAAATCTTCTAAGAAAGAAGCTTCCCCTCCGGTGGCTTGCCCCTCCTGCCCAAATACGCCTACCTGATAATCGGCTACTCCAGCTGAGGTATGGGTAATGGTACCTGTGTACAATTGAGCATTGGCTACTGTAGGCACAAAACGCACATAAACCGTAGCACCATTTGCTGAGGCTTGAGCTATGGTGAGGTTAGTAGACCAGTTGGTATTATCAATGGAAATCTGGAAAGAAGAAGTAACACTTAGGCTTACATCGGCAGTGAGATTAGATGCCACCAAGGTATAATTTTGACTCTCGCTTACTTGTCCGGCCACGATACGGCCAAAATCAATTCCGGCAGCAGGGGCCGTTCCGGTAAGGATAGGATTAGTACCTTGTCCGGCATCAATATCAGAAAGTTGGTAAGGGAAAAATTGATATCCTGCATCACGCGGATCAGAGTTATCAAACTGTCCGCCTAGTCCAATAATGCTTATTCCAGATTCTGTGGTGCCAAACACTTGCTGATAGGTCAATTTGCTTAATTCTGTATTTCTATCAATACGCATGGTATAGGTATTATCACCTACCAACACATCCACATTAAATCCTGCGGTGTTAGACGCACTACCCGTCCACTGAGCAGGGTTAGGAATGCTTACATTGCTCAGTTGCACCAATTGCGACTCAGTATCTTCATTCAGAACACTTGCCGTTACAGGTGTGTAGCGGGCATTGCCTGTGGAAACTACCGTAATATTTTGGGTAGGGCTTAATTGCATTAATCCATTAAAATGCCCAATAGTACCTGTTATTTCAATGTCATCTCCTTCTTGAATATCGCCAAAGGAAGTACCCGAACCATTGCGAATGGTAATGGCGCCTGTGGCATCAATCAGTGAAAACTGGAAGTTGCCCGTAGTGCTAGGGTTTAAATTTACGCCATGTACACGACCAGCTACTGTGACTTCTCCGGTAGTAGTGGGCAGGCCGTTGGCATCTACCGCATCACGCACCGACTGTATAGTTTGTACATTGGTATTGGCCTCTCCTTCTGTTCCGGTAAGCGCTACCGTAAAGCTTGTTACGCCAGCAGTAGCATGAGAAATAGTGCCATTGCTCACTTGTCCATCGGCAGTGGTGGGTGAAAAACGCACATGGATGGTAGCTCCATTGGCCGAAGCCTGAGGAATGGTGAGAGCCGTACTGAAATTGGTATTATCCGTAGAAATAGCAAAAGGTGCGGCTGTGGTTAGGCTTACATCTCCTGTAAGATTAGCCGCAGTGAGAGTATAACTCTGTGATGTACTGGAATTACCTGAAACCACATAGCCAAAATTAAATCCACTCGCTGGAGCAGAAGTGCTAAGTGTAGGGTCGGTACTTTGCTCACTCTGCACATCAGAAACTTGGTAAGGGAAAATTTGATACCCTGAATCACGCGGATCAGAGTTATCAAACTGTCCGCCTAAACCGATTAGGGTTATTCCCGACTCACTAGTGCCAAATACTTGCTGATAGGTCAATTTGCTCAATTCCGTATTTCTATCAATACGCATTGTATACGTATTGCTTCCTACCACTACTTCCACATTGAATCCTGCAGTGTTAGAAGCACTGCCTGTCCACTGGGCAGGGTTAGGAATGCTTACATTGCTCAGTTGCACCAATTGCGACTCAGTATCTTCATTCAGAACACTTGCTGTTACAGGTGTGTAGCGGGCATTGCCAGTAGATACTACCGTAATATTTTGGGTAGGCGATAATTGCATTAATCCATTAAAATGCCCAATAGTACCTGTTATTTCAATGTCATCTCCTTCTTGAATATCGCCAAAGGAAGTACCCGAACCATTGCGAATGGTAATGGCGCCTGTGGCATCAATCAGTGAAAACTGGAAGTTGCCCGTAGTGCTAGGGTTTAAATTTACGCCATGTACACGACCAGCTACTGTGACTTCTCCGGTAGTAGTGGGCAGGCCGTTGGCATCTACCGCATCACGCACCGACTGTATAGTTTGTACATTGGTATTGGCCTCTCCTTCTGTTCCGGTAAGCGCTACCGTAAAGCTTGTTACGCCAGCAGTAGCATGAGAAATAGTGCCATTGCTCACTTGTCCATCGGCAGTGGTGGGTGAAAAACGCACATGGATGGTAGCTCCATTGGCCGAAGCCTGAGGAATGGTGAGAGCCGTACTGAAATTGGTATTATCCGTAGAAATAGCAAAAGGTGCGGCTGTGGTTAGGCTTACATCTCCTGTAAGATTAGCCGCAGTGAGAGTATAACTCTGTGATGTACTGGAATTACCTGAAACCACATAGCCAAAATTAAATCCACTCGCTGGAGCAGAAGTGCTAAGCGTAGGGTCGGTAGAACCCGTACCCGCTTCACTAAGGGTAACATTATCAAGGGTAAATCGGCTAGAATTGGTAGCCGTAGAGGTGTAAACAAAAGCAATGTATCGGTTTGAGCCCGCAAAGCTGCTTACATCAATGCCGGATACGGTACTCCATATGTCGTTACTAGCAGCGGGTGCAGGAATACTAACGCTGAGGTCAGTCCATGTGGCGGAGGCAGGGCTGCCTGTACCGCTGTAATCACTGGAAATCTTCACTTGCAAATCAGGGCCATCAAATCTTCTTTCTACATCAAAATTCAAGTTATTACCCGATGCTATGGTCAACGGAGAAGAAATCAACCAATCTTCGTTCACATTGGAAGCGCTATTGGCAAAACCGTTCATGCGAACACCTGTAGTGCTGTTATTGCCGAAATTGGAGCATTCCCATACTTGGTCGCCCGATACGCTGAATTGGCTCCATCCGTTTAGGTTATTACAATTGTCAAAATTTTGTTCAAAAACAACGGCTTCATTATTGCCCCCATTGTTGCCACCGCCACCTGTGGTACCGTTCCATACTTCGTTTACCCATTCAGGATGGTCGATAAATGGATTACGATTGTTTTGAATACCGTAAATCACATTGTTTCTATCAATTTCTTTCTGGGAAACCGGATCGGCTTCGTGCCATGCTTTAAGCAAGGTCAAGGCCCAGTCGGTAAACACCTTATCGGAACTTCCGTCTAGCATTTCGCTGCCCGGCCATCCGCTGATAATATTTTCGTAGCGGGTAGCCATGTAGAAATAACCTCTCGCCAAATCGCCTTTGTATTCATCTATCGGTTCAAATACAGTTCCGGAGAAACCTGTAGTAGAAGAAGGCCCAACTTTAGAACCATTGGTAGAGGTCCAGCTGGCATTATTGGTTTCCCCATAGGGCAAATTCCCCCTACGTCCGTTCACATATCCATCGGAAGGTACGAGGTGGAACATGTCGCTCTCCATAGGAGCGGCATCGCTAAACCAACTTTTAGGAAAAGAGTGTTCGCGGTTGTAGCAATCACCTTCTGTACCATAATTCCCACACTGGTCGGAAACAAAGGTATATTCATACGCGGGTGTACCCCCTGGCACATCCGAATACATATCCCATACTTTGCCATTGGCTTTTTTGTCGGAATTTTGAAAGTGTGTCCACAGCGAGGCGTACGATTGTGCAGAGTGGCCTTTGATGACGTTGTAAAGAGCGGTTTTGAGTTCGAAGCCCGACTTACCTTCTGCCGTGCTATAATATCCGCTGGGGATTTGTCCAAGAACTGATAAGCCACTAAGTAGTAAAAAGAAAACTAAGAAAGTAGGCTTATTAAAGCGCTTGGGGTTAAGGAAATGTTTACGCATAAAATAGGTTTTACCAGTGCCCTAAAGGGTTTTATGTCCTGTCGTATAAAACAGGGTCACAAAAATACGATAAATGTTTGGGGAAATAATAAGGTTAAGATTACCAAATCTTTAAAACTTGCCATCTTCACAAAAGAACTACCGCTCCTAAAGCATTTCTTGGCTTAATCTAAAAGGTTTTTAACTTGCAAAGAAAAAAAGCATGCGTACCCATTTTTTTTATCTGTTCCTTGGCTTGAGTGCAGCCGCTATCAGTTGCTCCTCTCCCACTTCTGAAAATACCAGCACGGCATTACTTCCACCCGATGCCGCACAGGTACCTACCGAAACCTTACTTCATGGCATTAGCCTACGCGATGACTATGCCTGGTTGAAAGATAAAAGCAATCCGGATGTAATCGCTTACCTAGAGGCCGAAAATGCCTATACCGACACACTCATGAGTTCTCAAAAAGAACTTATCAATTCACTATTTGAAGAAATGAAGGGCAGGATTAAAGAAGAAGACCAAAGTGCCCCTATCAAAATTGACGACTATTACTACTATAATCGCAGTGTAAGTGGTAAACAGTACCGCGTGTATTGCCGCAAAAAAGGCAGTATGGAGGCTCCAGAAGAGGTACTTCTCGACCTCAACCAGCTGGCCGAAGGAAAGAAATTTCTTTCGATGGGAAATTATAGCATTAGCCCCAACCACCAATACATGGCCTACACGCTCGACTCTACCGGAGCAGAAGTGTTTGACTTGTATGTGAAGGAATTAGCTAGCGGACAATTGCTGGAAGATGTCATTCCTAATGTCTCCTATTCCTTGGTATGGGGGCAAGATAACCAAACCCTTTTCTACAGCATCAATGACGAAACCAATCGTCCGTACAAGATTTTCAAACACAAGTTGGGCGTTTCGTACATGGAAGATATGCAGGTATTCCATGAGGAAGACGATCGCTATTTTGTATCCATCAGTCAAAGTAAAGATCGCCAATATCTGCTAATAGATAATCACAGTAAAATCACTTCTGAAACCTATTATTTGCCTGTAAACGACCCCAATGGAGAATTCACCTTGTTCAGCCCAAGGGTAGATGGCGTAGAATACACGGTATACCCTTACCGAAATAAGTTTTTCATCTTGACCAATGACGGGGCAATCAATTATCGCTTAATGGAATGCTCGGGCGCTCAGACTAGCCGTAGTAATTGGAAAGAGGTAATTGCCGGACGCGATAGTGTGAAAATCGAAGGACTGGAGCTTTTTGCCAATCATTTGGTACTGTCAGAAAGAAGCCAAGGCTTACGCCAAATCAAGGTAATGAACCTTGCCAACAGAACTTCGTATTACGTGCCTTTCCCCGACCCTATGTACAATGTAAGTCTTGGAGGAAATGTGAACTATACTAGTTCCAAGCTGCGTATTACCTATTCCTCGCTCGTTTGGCCCGAAAAGGTGTACGAGTTCGATATGAACAGCCAGGCCACACAAGATATCAAAGTAGAAGAAGTACCGGGCTATGACCCTGCTCAGTATCAATCCGAGCGCATTTATGCTACCGCCAGCGATGGCACACGTATTCCTATTTCTTTATTGTACAAAAAAGGAATGGAGAAAAATGGACAAAACCCTACCTATCTCTACGGCTATGGTTCGTACGGAAGCATTACCAATACCAGCTTCAATACCTCGCGTATCAGCCTGCTCGATAGGGGCTTTATCTATGCCGTAGCCCATATCAGGGGAAGTGGCGACTTGGGCGAACAATGGTACCAAGAGGGTAAATTCACCAAAAAGAAAAACACCTTTACCGATTTCATTGCCTGTGCCGAACACCTGGCAGCCGAAAACTATACCAAAGCAGAGAAAATAGTAGCCGTGGGCGGAAGTGCCGGAGGATTGTTGATGGGAGCTGTGGCCAATATGAAACCCGAGGCTTTTGGCGTGATAGTGGCCAAAGTGCCTTTTGTGGATGTGATGAATACCATGCTTGATCCAAATCTCCCACTTACCGTAACCGAATATGAAGAATGGGGCAACCCGAACGAGAAAGAGTATTTTGAATACATGCTGAGCTATTCCCCTTACGACAATGTAAGCGCCCAAGACTACCCGCACATGCTTGTGACAGCCGGACTCAACGACCCGCGCGTAGGCTACTGGGAAGCGGCCAAATGGGTAGCCAAGCTCCGCGATTTGAAAACTGACAACAAAGAGCTGCTCTTTAAAATCAACATGGGCGCAGGCCACATGGGAGCCTCCGGCCGATACAATTACTTAAAAGAAACGGCTTTTGAATACGCCTTCATTCTCGACAAAATAAATCCTCAAATTCAATAATTATATTTTCATTAATCATAACATCGTATGAAACATACACTACGAACCCTTTCAGGCACCTTGACGCTGGTATTGTTTGCCTCGCTGGCCTTTGCACAGCCTGATCGCTGGCAGCAACGTGCCGAATATGTAATGGATGTGCAATTAGACGTGAGTAATCACAACTATAAAGGCACGCAGAAACTCACCTATTACAACAACTCACCCGACACACTATACAAGGTGTTCTATCACCTCTACTTTAATGCTTTCCAGCCCAATAGCCAAATGGATGTGCGCTCACGTACCATTGCTGATCCTGACAGACGTGTGGGAAGTCGTATTGTAGCGCTGAAAGAAGATGAAATCGGTCGCCTTAGCGTAACCAAACTTAGCATGAATGGCAAAGCCGTAGACTTCAAAGAAGTGGGAACCATACTGGAGGTAACTTTGAACAAACCCATTCTTCCTAAGAGCAAAGTGGTTTTGGATATGGAGTTCAATGGCCAAGTGCCTTTGCAAATCCGCAGATCGGGCCGTGATAGCAAAGAAGGAATTGCTTACAGCATGACGCAATGGTATCCTAAATTAAGCGAATACGATTACCAAGGATGGCATGCCAACCCCTACATCGGTCGTGAATTCCATGGGGTTTGGGGTGATTTTGATGTAAAAATCACACTTGATTCTACCTACTTGGTAGGCGGAACAGGCGTTTTGCAAAACCCTGAACAAATCGGGCATGGCTACCTGCCTGCCGGAAAGGCCTTGAAAAGACCGAATAACAAAAACCTGACTTGGCATTTCAAAGCACAAAACGTGCACGACTTTGCCTTTGCTGCCGATCCTGATTTTGTACACTACACCCGCCAAGTGGCCGGTGGCCCTGTAGTTCATATCATCTATCAGCCCGATAGCATCACCAATAAAACATGGCCGCAATTGGGCGATATCACCGTGAAGTTGATTGAATTCATGAACAAAAACTTTGGGGTATATCCGTATCCTCAATACACGGTGATTCAAGGCGGTGACGGTGGTATGGAATACGCCATGGCTACCCTCGTAACCGGACAAAGAAGCTGGGGAAGTTTAGTAGGTGTAACCGCACACGAACTAGCCCACAGCTGGTATCAGCAGATTTTGGCAACTAACGAAAGCTTGTATGCGTGGATGGACGAAGGCTATACCGAATACAGCAGCAGCTTGGCCTATGACCACGTGATGGGTACCAACGAAGGACATTCCGGTGGCTACAATAGCTATTTCGCCTTGGCCAAAAGTGGCAAAGAAGAGCCCATGAGTACCCATGCCGATCATTTCAATACCAATTTTGCTTACAGCCTCGATGCCTACAGCAAAGGCTGTGTATCCGTGGCGCAGTTGGCCTATGTAATCGGGCAAGAAAATGTGGACAAAGGGATGCGCGTGTATTTCAATACATGGAAATTCAAACATCCTAACCCTAACGATTTCAAGCGCATCATGGAAAAACAATCAGGCTTGGAGCTTGACTGGTACTATGAGCATTGGGTGAACACTACCAATACCATCGATTATGGCATTAAAACCGTAGTAGGCGATACCAAATCAACCAAAGTAACCCTAGAACGCGTAGGAAAAATGCCTATGCCTATCGACCTGTTGGTAGAGTATGCCGATGGTTCTAAAGAACTATTTTACCTTCCTTTGGAAATCTTGAGAGGGGAAAAACCGCATACTGATACCTCCGTAAAAAGAACGGTGTTGGCCGACTGGCCTTGGACGCATCCAAGCTATGAATTCAGCATTCCGAGAGCGGCTTCTGAAATCAAATCCCTCACCATCGACCCTTCCGGAAAGATGGCCGATGTGGAAAAAAACAACAATACCATCAAATTCTAAGATTACGAAAAGCCGACTCCCGCGAGTCGGCTTTTTTATTCCTCTCCCTTCAAGGCCATTCCCAGCAATAAAACTCGTACCTTTGTGATTCACTCTTCTTTATCGTTTTGCAACAAGGACACTCCGAACTCTTCTTTACTGATTATCGCGACTTCTGGTGGAACAAAGATTTCCTCGACCTAACCGCCAAAAGACTTCAACTTTATCAATACCAACACATACTGGATATAGGCTGCGGCCAATGCCACTGGAGCAAACTGCTGGTGGATTATCTTGCCTATCCGGCCAAAATCACCGGACTGGATAATGACCCCAAGTGGTCGAAAAACCCTTGGGATACCTGGGAATATTTTAATAGCAAGCAGGCCGACTTCGATTTAGTACATGGCAATGCCCATGCCCTACCTTTTCCCGACAACAGCTTTGATATGGTGACTTGCCAAACGGTGCTAATTCACGTAAAAGACCCGTTAAAAGCCATAGAGGAAATGAAACGCGTGGTGCGACCCGGTGGACTCATTTTGTGCGTGGAGCCGAATAACCGCATCCAAAATCTCCTTCAAACCTCGCTCACAGAAGACCGCAGCATTGAAGAAATCATGGAACATGTGCAATATGCGCTCATTTGCGAGCAAGGCAAAAAACGCATGGGTCATGGCGACAACTCCGTAGGCGACCTCATCCCGGGTTTTATGCAGCAACTGGGTTTGGTAGAACTCAACGTGTCTTTATCGGATAAAGCCATCGCCATGTATCCGCCTTATACCTTAGAAGAACAGCAGGCCACCATGAACCAGTGGAAGCAAGGTAGTACGTGGCAAACCCAGCAGTATAACGACAAGGACTATTTTCTGGCATTTGGGGAAAAGTATCTCGATTTCTTCTACCGCTATCACGAAAAATACCCCCATACCGACAAACAAATCCATTCGGCAATTTCCACTCAGCATTATCATGCCGCAGGTGGGGCACTTATGTATTTAGTTTCGGGTCTAAAACCTTGGTAACAAAGCCATTACTCTCTTTTTATTTTCTTCAAACCTTTTTAATTTACAAAGAGTTAGGGAAATAAAACTCCGAAAATATGGCAAAGGCAAATCCTACTCTGATTGCGGCACTTCGTAGAACAGCCGATAAATTACAAAAAGGGGCTCCTTACCAATGGGGCCACATGGGAAGCTGCAATTGCGGCAACTTGGCGCAAGAAATTACCCAGTTGAGCAAGGCAGAAATCCACCAAATAGCCATGAAAAAATATGGCGACTGGACCGAACAAGTGCAGGATTTTTGCCCTACCAGCGGCTATCCTATGGACCACATGATTAGTATGTTAGTAGACGCTGGACTGGATACCACGGATTTGGCTCAATTAGAAAAGCTCTCAAACGCTGAAGTCAATCTACGGATCAGGCAACAAGAACCCGGACGCTACCTAAAACACAATTTCAGGGACGATGTAATCCTTTATCTTCGCACATGGGCGATGCAATTGGAAGAAGAGTGGTTGAAAACAGCTACTAGCCCTTCCTTTTCTTTGCAAGCCATTTACAGTGAATAATCATAGAAAGTAGGTTGTCAAAAATAGCGATTTAACGTAGGTTTGGGAAAAAGAACCTTAGCATGAATCGCGCAGAAGCACAGCAACGCATACTGGACTTATCGAACCAAATCAATTACTATAACCAGCGTTATTATCAAGATAGCGTTTCGGAAATAAGTGATTTTGCCTTCGACCAATTGCTGCATGAGCTTATTGCCCTTGAAACACAGTTTCCGGAGCTTAAAGCCGATGATTCTCCTTCCCAGCGCGTAGGTGGCACCATCACCAAAACCTTCGAGACGGTCACCCACAAATACCCTATGCTATCGCTGGGCAATACCTATTCGCAGGAAGAATTGATCGACTTCGATACGCGTATCCAGAAAGGGCTGGATGGAGACTCTTACGAATATATCAGCGAGCTAAAATTCGATGGGGTGGCCATTAGCCTTACTTATGATAATCGCAAATTGGTACGTGCCGTTACCCGGGGCGATGGCACCCGTGGCGATAATATCACGGCCAATGCCAAAACCATACGTTCTATACCGCTTAAACTTCCTGATAATGCCTATGCCGGAGAATTTGAGGTGCGCGGGGAAGTATTTATGCCCCGCAGTGTGTTTGACCAAATCAATAAAGAAAAAGAAGACATTGGTGAAGCACCCTTAGCCAATCCGCGCAATGCAGCCAGTGGAACCTTGAAAATGCAGGATTCCAGCATAGTGGCTCAGCGCAAGCTCGACTGCTACCTCTATTCTTTTCTTTGTGATGAAAAACTGGCCAATACCCACGAAGAAGCCCTTCATCTTTTGGAGCAGTGGGGCTTTCAGGTTTCGCCCACGTATCGAAAATGTGCCGATATACAGGCTGTAATGCAGTACATCAGCGAATGGGAAACCAAGCGCTTGGAACTGCCGCTCGATACCGATGGCATTGTCATCAAAATCAATCAGTACCAACAGCAGGAAGAACTCGGCTTTACGGCCAAGAGTCCTCGCTGGGCGATTTCGTATAAATACAAAGCCCAAAGTGCCAGCACGCGCCTGAATGGCATCACTTATCAGGTGGGCCGCACCGGAGCCATTACGCCTGTGGCCGAATTGGCACCTGTGCTTTTGGCCGGAACCACCGTAAAGCGCGCCAGCCTGCACAATGCCAATGAAATTGCCCGTCTCGATCTCCGCATAGGCGACCATGTGTGGGTGGAAAAAGGAGGTGAAATCATCCCCAAAGTAACAGGCGTTGACCTAAGTCAGCGCCAGGCCGATAGCCAATCCTTTGTATTTACAAAAAACTGCCCTGTATGCGGCAGAGAACTTATCCGCTATGATGATGAAGCTGTTCATTATTGCCCTAATCATTATCACTGTGCCCCCCAAGTGAGAGGAAGAGTTATTCATTTTGTATCCCGAAGGGCAATGAACATTGACAGCTTGGGTGAAGAAACTATTAACACTTTTTTCAATGAAGGGTTTATTAGAAACATATCTGACATCTATTCTTTGGAAGCCAACTCATCCCAATTGATAGGTGTTGAAATTGACAGTAAAGAATACACTCATACTCACAACTTGTTTCTTTCATTAACCCTTCCAAAGACATTATTTGGAATATTGCATCCATGCAAACCAAAAGATAAAACAACCTTAAAAAATATCACAGATCACATAATACAACCTGAGGATTTAAAATCTGCAAAAGAATTTATTGATTTTGACTTTAATCAATTGAAGAATTCCAGCTCTAGCATTATTGACAGATTAACTAGTTTTCAGGCTTTTTTAACACTTTTCGCAGATACTTGTGAAATTCAAAATGAAGACGATATACCAATATCTATTACCATATCCTTCATTTTAAATCTTTCAAGGATAGAAACAGAGACATTGCTAGAGACTTCAAAAGGAAAAAGAAATATTTATCATTTACTCTCAGAACTTAAGAATAGAGATTTATCTCTTTATGATAAGATTCAAGACGCTCTAGCAAGTAACACTGCAATCAAAGAGTCTATTCAAAAACTAAAAAACACAACGCTTCAGAAAAAATCAATTGAAGCTATAATTGGCGGAATTGAAGCCTCAAAACAACAAAGTTTCGACAAAGTCTTATTTGGATTAGGAATACGTCATATTGGAGAAACGAGTGCAAAAATATTAGCATATCATTTCAAAAACATTGATAACCTCATAAATGCGGATTGGCAAACATTAGAAGAAGTTGATGGTATAGGCGAGATAATGGCTAAAAGTATTCAATACTACTTCAATGATGATGAGAATATTCATATCATTAATGAGTTAAAAAGACATAATTTAAAATTGGAGATTGATAATGCCTCGTCTAGCGATTTATTGGAATCAACTAAGCTTAGCGGATTAAAAATTCTTACTTCAGGAACTTTACAGAACTTTACAAGAGAACAATTTATTTCAGTGGTGGAAAAAAATGGGGGAGAATATTTAAAATCCGTTTCCAAAAAACTCTCATTTATTGTAGCCGGAGAAGATATGGGTCCTACCAAACGCCAAAAGGCTATTAAAGATGGAATAAAAATTATTACTGAGTCTGATTTCTTAAAATTACTAGAGAATTGAGGAGTTTTGTTTCCATAGATTTTGAAACTGCAAATCAGTATAGACAAAGCATTTGCTCTGTAGGAATTACAGTAGTGGAAGATTTCCAAATTGTTGATTCACATGAAGTGCTCATAAAACCAACACCTAATTATTTCAACTCCATGAATGTTGGAATACACGGAATCTCAGAAAATGACGTTTTAACAGCCCCCGCTTTTGACAATGTTTGGAAAAATCATATTAATTTAATTATTCAGGATAGGCTAGTGGTTTGTCATAATGCATCTTTTGATATCAGTGCCCTAAAATATGCCCTAGATGCCTACAATTTACTCTATCCAACTATAAATTACCTTTGCACATATAGGTTATCTAAACATCTGTTTGACAATATTGAAAATTACAAATTATCAACATTGAGCAAAATTTTCGATATCCCTTTAAATCATCATAACGCCAAAAGTGATTCAGAGGCTTGCGCCAAGCTACTCCTAAAAATCCTACAACAGAAAAACTATGATTCTGTAGCTGGCTTACTACGAGATGAAAATTTTGAATTGGGCTACTTAAGTCCACATTCTTATTCTAGTTCCAAACCATTGCCTAGTAGGATACCAAAACTATATACTAAAAAAGACAATTCGAATAATATCATAAGCGATATCCTTCAAGGCAAAACCTTTGTTATTTCCGGGGTATTCGAAAACTTTGAACGCGATGAACTGAAAGAACTGATTATACAAAACGGAGGCAAGGTATTATCTGGGATTTCCGGCAAACTCGATTACCTGCTGGCGGGTCAAAACATGGGGCCTGCCAAGCTGGAAAAAGCCCAAAAACTAGGAGTAAGCCTCCTTACTGAATCTGAATTTATGCATCTTATAAACCCTGCCTAATATGCCCGGCACGTACTTTATTACCCGTTCCTTAAGCAAAAACAATAAGAAGAACACCACCTTGCGCTCGGCATTGCCCTATGACCAAGCCAAATACTTCGGCCTGGTGTACATGGTGGAAGACCTAAAAAAACACGAACTGGTAAAGCGCCTCGTGCATCAGCTGGAGCAGGAAGGCAAAAAAGTGCGCGTGCTTACGTATTTGGGCAAGAAGAAAGAGAATTTCGAGTTTAAGTTCGATTTCTTCACTGATAAGGAAGTGGGCTTCTTTGGTAGCCTACAAGCCGATAATATTCAGGAGTTTATCGCACAGCCTTTCGACTACCTAATCAATATAGACCTTATGCCCAATGTATTGATTAAAAAAATAGTAGCTTTAAGCAAGGCCCATTGCCGAGTAGGCAGGCATTTGACGGAAAATGAGGAGTTTTTTGAACTCATGATTCATGCAGGATCCAATGAAGGCCTGAGCACATTTACTGACAACACCTTACGTTATATCAAACTAATCTCAAAGAAATGAACCTATTCAGAGGTACCGGAGTAGCCCTAGTCACCCCTTTTCATGCCGATGGCAGCATCGATTGGCAAGGACTTAAAAACCTATTGACCCACACCGCCCAAGGTTGCGATTATTATGTAGTGCAAGGAACCACAGGCGAATCGGTCACTACTACAGCCAAAGAGAAAAAGGATTTGCTCAATTTCGTTCGTATCAATAATCCGAAAAAACTTCCCATAGTATATGGTCTTGGCGGAAATAATACAGCCGACTGTCTGGAGAAAATAAAGAAAACCGATTGGCGTGGGGTAGATGCCATACTCTCGGTTAGCCCGTATTACAACAAACCTTCCCAGGAAGGTATTTATCAGCATTACATGGCTATAGCGGATGCCAGTCCTGTACCGGTAATCTTGTACAATGTACCCGGCCGAACCGGCTCCAACATCAGTGCGGCCACTACCCTGCGCTTGGCACAGCATAAAAATATCATCGGAATCAAAGAAGCTTCCGGCAATATGGAGCAGTGTATGGAGATAGCTGCGCACAAACCCGCTGATTTTCTTTTGATTTCGGGAGATGACTTATTAAGTGTTCCTCTTATTGCTCTGGGTGGCGTAGGAACCATTTCGGTACTGGCCAATGCCTATCCTATGACTTTCCGCCAAATGGTGCATAAAGCATTGGAAGGTGATTTTGCGCAAGCCTCGCAGGCCTTATTTCAGTTTTTGGCTATCAATCCCCTACTCTATGCCGAAGGCAATCCCGTGGGAATAAAAGAAGCATTAGCACTACAAAAGGTATGTGAAGCACATGTGCGCTTGCCTTTGGTAGCGGCAAGTAGTAAATTAAAAGAGCAAATTAAAGAAGCCGCCAAGCAAATTAAGGAATAAGATGAGCCAATCCCCCCTTCCGTCTCCCTATCAGATGCGAACTGCCACCGAGGCCGATTGGCCCACTGTACAGCAACTGATAGAAGTTGCGGAAGGAAAAACCTTCTCAGCAGAGGTTTTTGAAAAGCGATTCGCCTTCAATATCAAAAGTATCGACACGCACTACTGGCTGATTACCCATCAAGAGGAAGTGATAGGCTTTGTGAGCCTTCATGTGCAGCACGTATTGCATATGCAGGAGTTGGTAGGCTGTATCGAAGAGCTTTTTATCCTCCCTCAGCATAGGGGCAAGGGCATAGGCAAAGCCGCCATGCAGCATATCATTTCATTTTGCCGCCTGATAGACCTAGAGGAGCTTCGCGTGAGGGCCGGCATTTCTGATAAAGCCACGGAAGCTTTCTTTGAAGCCTTGGGTTTTACCCCCCGCGACTGTAATTTCGGTTATACACTTTAGGCCAACAAAAAAGGCTTCCTGCATGCAGGAAGCCTTTTTTGTATAACAAATCGTTGCAATTATTTCTTTGCAGCTTCTTTGTTTTTAACGTCTTGAACTTCAATTCTAATTTCTTGAGAAAGGTTCTTGATGTCCTGCATACCTTTTCTTACACGGGTACCGGCAGCTTGATTGCCTTTGTCATAGAACTTAACGAAGTCACCTTCAAGAGACATTAGTAAATTTTTGATTTGTTCAAATCTTTTCATTATTCGACAGATTTAAGGTTATTGATAATTATTAATTAAAGCTTTTACGGAGGCAAGATATATAAAATGTTTAAAATTCAAACGCCAAGGCACATTTTATTTTTGAAACTGAGCTGCCAATTCATTGGTTCTGTAGTAACCTGAGCTAAGTTTTTCCTGAATCGAGCTGAAGGCGGCAATGGTACGCTCCACATCGGCCAAAGTATGGGCAGCTGTAGGGATTACACGTAGCATTATCACATCTTTAGGTACTACAGGGTATATTACCACCGATAGGAAAATATTGTAATTCTCGCGCATATCAAAGCTCAAGGCAGCCGCCTCACCTACCCCACCCGATAACAACACAGGCGTAACAGGCGAATTGGTAGTACCAATATTAAAGCCATTGGCTTTCAAGCTTCCTTGCATGGCATTCACAATTTTCCACAAATTGTCTTTTAACTCAGGGCGGGTGCGAAGCAGTTCCAAGCGCTTAAGTGCACCTACTACTAATGGCATAGGCAGCGACTTAGCAAAAATCTGCGAGCGCATATTGTATTTCAAGAATTTGATCACATCGGCATCTCCGGCAATAAATGCCCCAATGCTGGCCATCGACTTAGCGAAAGTGGAGAAGTATAAATCTACGCCTTCGGTGCAGTCTTGCTCTTCGGCCGTTCCGGCACCGGTTTTACCCATAGTACCAAAGCCGTGGGCATCATCTACCAACAGACGGAAATCATATTTTTTCTTAAGCTCAATCACTCCTTTAAGATTACCTTGATTTCCGCTCATTCCGAAAACCCCTTCGGTAATCACCAACACACCGCCACCTTGCTCATTGGCTAGGCGAGTAGCGCGCTGCAATTGCTTTTCAAGGCTTTCCATATCGTTGTGACCATACACAAAGCGCTTGCCCATGTGCAGACGAACCCCATCGATAATACAAGCATGTGATTCGGCATCGTACACAATCACGTCCTTGCGGTTCACGATTGCATCGATGATAGAAAGAATACCTTGATACCCGAAGTTCAATAAATAAGAAGATTCTTTGCCCACAAAAGTGGCCAATTCGCGCTCCAGTTGCTCATGCAAGTCGCTGTTTCCCGACATCATACGGGCACCCATTGGGTAAGCCAATCCGTATTGCTGGGTAGCTTCGGTATCGGCCTTGCGCACTTCCGGATGGTTAGCCAAGCCCAAATAATTGTTCAAACTCCAGTTTAATACGTCCTTTCCTTTGAACTTCATGTGAGGACCAATCTCCCCCTCCAATTTTGGGAACATGAAATACCCTTCTGACGCATCCGAGTGACGACCCAATGGGCCTCTGTCCGCTCTAATCTTCTCAAATAGATCCACAGTAACTAAGCGTTTAAATGTCTGCTAATGTTAAAAAAATGACCCACAAAGGTAACATTTCACCACTACTTGCCAAATTGACCCATTAAAAAATCTATCACCACGGCTTTCAATAGCCTAATTCGGTGCTGATTTTTCATTATTCTAATATAAGCTTTGCCGTCTACAAGAAGGTATCGTAGCTTATTTAAGAATTGCCTCTGAAATTAGAGCAGAATTCTTTAGCATTGCAGGCGATTTTATATTGGTATAGGTATGGCAAAAATCAACAAACTATTGGTGGCTAACAGAGGCGAAATTGCCTTGCGCGTGATGCGCTCAGCCAAAGAAATGGGTATTAAAACCGTGGCAATCTACAGCGAGGCAGACAGAAACGCCTTGCATGTGCGCTATGCCGATGAGGCGGTGTGCGTAGGGCCTCCCCCATCCAATCAGTCCTACTTATTGGGCGATAAAATCATTGAAATCTGTAAACAGCTTCAGGTAGATGCCATCCACCCAGGCTATGGTTTCCTTTCTGAAAATGCCGCTTTTGCCGATAAGGTGAAAAAAGCAGGCCTCATTTTCGTAGGCCCTTCTTCGGAATCTATTGAAGTAATGGGAAGTAAGATTGCCGCCAAACAAGCGGCTTCTAAATTCAACATTCCAATGGTACCCGGTACAGATAAGGCCATTACCGATATTGCCGAAGCCAAAGAAACCGCCAAAAAAATCGGCTACCCTATACTGGTAAAAGCCAGTGCCGGAGGGGGCGGTAAAGGCATGCGTTTGGTGGAAAACGAAGAAGAATTTGAAGAACAAATGCAGCGTGCCGTAAGCGAGGCTATGTCGGCCTTTGGCGATGGCGCGGTGTTTATCGAAAAGTTCATTACCTCTCCTAAGCATATTGAAATTCAAGTACTGGGCGACCAGCATGGCAATACCATCCACTTGTTCGAAAGGGAATGCTCCGTACAGCGCAGGCACCAAAAAGTAGTGGAAGAAGCGCCATCAGCGGTGCTTACCCCAAAGGTGCGCAAAGCCATGGGCGAAGCGGCTGTGGGCGTGGCCAAATCCTGTAATTATTATGGAGCCGGTACGGTAGAATTCATTGTCGATAAAGACCTGAACTTCTACTTCCTAGAAATGAACACCAGACTACAAGTAGAACACCCTGTAACCGAACAGATTACAGGCGTTGACTTAGTAAAACAACAAATCAAAATTGCCCAAGGTGAAGTATTGAGCATCAAACAAGAAGATTTGAAGATATTGGGCCACTCGGTAGAAGTGCGTGTATATGCCGAAGACCCAAAAAACAATTTCTTACCCGATATCGGCAAGCTACAAACCTATGTACGCCCACAAGGGCCGGGCATTCGGGTAGACGATGGCTTTGAGCAAGGCATGGACATTCCTATTTACTATGATCCTATGATTGCCAAGCTGGTAGCTACCGGAAAAGACCGCACCGAGGCCATTGAGCGTATGATTCGCGCCA
Source organism: Shiella aurantiaca (assembly GCA_030412945.1). GTDB lineage: Bacteria > Bacteroidota > Bacteroidia > Cytophagales > Cyclobacteriaceae > Shiella > Shiella aurantiaca. The sequence continues at coordinate 614,652 of JAUHJS010000001.1, forward strand.
TTGATGAGTACCAGATTACGGGGATAGAAACCACCCTGCCCTTCTGCAAATTCGTATTGCAGCACCCTGCTTTTGTAAGCGGAAAGTTTGATACCAAATTTGTGGAAAACTACTTCACTCCTGAGGTGCTGAAAAGCATTCCTTCAGAAGAAGAAAGCGAAATAGCTGCCTTGGTAGCCGTAATGGCCTTTGAAAACGAAAAAAACAAACAAGCTTCTAGCAGTGCTGCAACCGCTACTCCCCAGCAAGCGAGTAAGTGGAAAGAACGCATGCGCTAATCGATACCTATGGCAGAAATTAAGCCTCTCAAAGCCTGGCGCTATAATAATGAGCTAGCGAAAAACATGGATGAGCTCACCTCGCCTTTGTTTGACGTGGTGTCGCAGAAGCAGCGTGATATTTTGTATAAAAATCCGCTCAATAGCATCCATTTGTCGGTGCCTTTGGGCGACACCCCTGCCCTTACAGCCAAGCATTTGCTGGCCAACTGGAAATCGGAAGGGACAATCCTGCAAGACAAGCTACCGGGCATTTATGTATATTATCAGTACTTCAATCTGCCCGGCAATCCGAATACCTTCTGCCGCAAAGGCTTCATTTGCCACATCAGGGCTTACGACTGGGAAGAAAATGTAATTCTTCGACACGAAAATACTATTCCGAAATCGGTAAATGATCGCATTGAATTATTGGCCCAAACGGAGCTCAATGTGAGTCCTACCCACGGCCTCTATTCCGACCTCGATTTCGAACTAGAAAAATACATGGATGAGGCGATTACGCATCCTTTGTATGAATCGGAAGATTACCAAGGGGTACGTGATGTATTGGCTGTGATCCACGACCAAGCGGTTATCCGAAAGTTTATCGAAAAAATTAAGCCTCAGCAGATTATACTGGCCGATGGGCACCATCGCTACGAGGGTTCTATGGAGTTTAAACGAACTCAACAAAAGAATAATCCGAACCATACCGGAAACGAAGGCTACAATTTCCATTTGATGTACCTCACCAATATGGAAGCCGATGATTTACGGATTTTGCCTACGCACCGTTTGCTGGTGAACCTGCCGCCCCTTCCTGATAATTGGATGGAGAAAGTGGCCGAATACTTTATCATCAAACCCCTTGATGATTGGTACTCGGTGCCCGAAGTCATCAGTGGTAAGCCCTGGGCTTTCGGACTGATACTACCCAAGGAAGCTTATAAAATCCGCCTGAAGCCTGAATGCCTCGATTTAATGGAATGGAAATTCCCCAAGGAAGTAAAAGAACTCGACCTCACGGTGCTTCACTATTTCTTTATCGAGAAAGTGATAGGAATAGAAGGCAAAAACCAGCGTAAAAGCGAGCATATACAGTTTGAGCGTAACTTCAGTGCCTGCCTGGAGCAAATTCATGATGGAAAAGCGCAAATCGGCCTCATTACCAACGACATTAGTATGGAGCAGGTGAAAAAAGTATGCCTTACCGGCTACACCATGCCCCAAAAATCTACCTACTTTTACCCCAAAGCCATTTGTGGCTTTTTGTTTAGCTCCATAAAAGAAGATGAATTTCAAGTACCCGATTATTCTGGCTTCTAAATCGCCCCGAAGACAATGGCTTTTGAAAGAGGCGGGCTTTGATTTCACTATCGAAACCAAAGATACCAACGAGGATTTTCCGGCCGATATGAACGTGTACGAGGTACCCGCTTACTTGGCACGCAAAAAAGCCTTGGCCATGACAGAATTCTTAAAAGGCGATACGGTACTTATCACGGCAGATACGGTGGTAATCCAAAAGAATCAAATCTTAGGAAAACCGGCCGATGCGGCAGAAGCCAAGCAGATGATTTTGCAACTTAGCGGAGCTCGCCACGAGGTGGTAACAGGCGTATGCCTCAAAAGCCAACAAAAAGAAGTCGTTTTCAGCGACCTCACCGAAGTGCATTTCACTACCTTGAGTGAAGAGGAAATCGACTGGTATATCCAGAAACATCAACCCTTTGACAAAGCCGGAGCCTACGGTGCCCAGGAATGGATAGGTATGGTGGCCATTGAAAAACTCGTGGGCAGCTATTTCAATGTAATGGGTCTTCCGGTGCACAAGCTGTATCAGGAATTACGGGATTTTTAGTTGATAGTTGTGCCGAAGGCATCCTGTGGGACAGTTGTTAGTTCATGGCTTTTAGCTATTGAAAATATACACTTGTGGTTTAGGTTTTTGACAATCACATTTTCTCAAACCCATTACATCTACTTATAAACTGGATTTTTTTTCCTTTATATGACAACAGAAAAAACGGTCAAGTACATTAAGGCATCTTCTATCAACTATCAACCGTCAACTAACAACTATCAACCATCAACTAATAGCCTATTTCCCAAAAGATTTGTACCTTAAGGGTAAATGGACACACCCGAAGACCTGATACACCGTTTTTACACGGCTTTTCAAAACAAAGACTACCGCACCATGCAGGCTTGCTATGCCGATGAGGCCAGTTTCAACGACCCTGCTTTTCGCAATCTGTCCGGCTATGAGGCGGGCGCCATGTGGGAAATGCTCATCCACCGGGGCAGCGATACTACTATTGAATATGAGTTAATTAAAGCTGATGACAACGAGGCTATCGTTCGGTGGACGGCACGCTATTCTTTCGGCCCTAAAAAACGCCCGGTAGTAAATCGCATACAAGCCACCATCAAGGTGAAAGACGGAAAAATCATTGCCCATACCGATACTTTTCCTTTTTATGCATGGGCACGCCAAGCCTTGGGAATCAGTGGATGGCTGCTCGGCTGGACACCCTATGTAAAGAAGAAAGTACAAAAAGGAGCGCTTAGTAGTCTCGCCCGATTTATCGCCAAGAAAAATGAATAAGCTGGGGCAATTGATTCAAAGTTATTTTGCCATTACGCCTGAGGAAGGTCGCATTATCGAAGGCCTCTTTCAGCCTGAGAAGTTGGAAAAAGGAAGCTTTTACACCAAAAAAGGACTGGTCTGTGGCAAACTCAGCTTTATTAAGTCGGGATTGATGCGGGTATATGCCCCTTATGAGGATAAAGATATTACCCATTGGATTGCCTCTCCGGGAGAGTTTATAGCTGAAATGGGCGGGCTGATCTTTCAGCAAGAAAGTCGATTTACCATACAATGTCTTACCGATTGTGAACTCTACACGCTTTCGCCTACACACTATGAGCAATTGGCGTCCTTACTTCCGCGCTGGCACCTGATTGAAAAACGATTTATTGCCAAATGTTTTATGATGCTCGAAGCCCGCGTATTTCAGCATCTTTCCCTATCGGCCGAAGAGCGCTACCTCCAGCTCATGCAGCATCAAAAGGACTTGCTTCAAGAGGTGCCCCTCCAGCACTTGGCCAGTATGCTTGGCATGAGTGCCGAAACCCTGAGTCGGATTCGGGCGAAGCGCATTTCTTGACTTTTGTCAAGACAAAGGGACTAGATTGCCTGCCATCTTTGAAAAAAAAATTAATTATGGCGTTTACAATTCACACACAAGTTCGCATTCAAGCTCCGGCCACCCGCGTTTGGAACATTCTTATGGATTTTGATTCCTACCTCGATTGGAATCCCTTTATCAAAAGCATACAAGGTCAGGCAGTGCTTGGCGCAAAGCTAAAAGCCCTCATCCACTTACCGGGAAATAAACCCATGACCTTTAAACCTACCGTAATGAGCTTGGTAAACGAAAAAGAATTGAGCTGGCTGGGCCATTTGGGTATAAAAGGGATTTTTGACGGGCATCACCGCTTTGTACTCAAATCCATTAGCCCCAATGAAACTGTTTTGGAACACAGCGAGGAATTCCGCGGAATACTAATACCATTCTTTCGTAAAAATTTAGAAAAAAATACCCAGGAAGGTTTTGAAGCCATGAACCAGGCGCTGAAACAAAGGGCGGAGAGATTGTAGTATTTGGATAGTGGAACTTGGATGTTAGAAGTAGTCCTTCCAAAAGTTTGAAACTTTTGGAAGAGTCGCTAATTAGGTTCTTTTAAACCCGATCATCCCCCATACTTCTTCCAAATCATATCGGCTGCTTTTTCGCCTATCATAATACAGGCGGCATTGGTGTTGCCCGAAATAATGGTAGGCATGATAGAGGCATCCGCTATACGCAGTCCGTGCAGCCCATGCACTAGCAGTTCGGCATTGACCACGGCTTGCTCATCTTGTCCCATTTTGCAGGTACCCACCGGATGATAGAGGGTTTCCAAACTCTTATCAATATGAACATCCAAAGCCTCACGCGAGCGCTCAGCAGGCAAATGTATGCCCCAAGGCGTATAGCTTGCCAAAGCCGGATCTTCCATAATCTGAAAGGCTTTTTGGATACCATAGTGCAGCACTTCCCTATCGCGCGAATGGCTTAGGAAATTGGGCTGAATACTTGGCGCATCAAAAGGATTATTGCTTTTTATCTGAACTGTTCCTCTACTTTCGGGACGGATAAGAATCACCATCAGGCCAATACCATCGCGCTTTACAAACGTATTGATATCATGAATATCGGTACTGTAATCAGCCGGAATGCCCAAAGGCACGGTATGAATTTGCAAATCAGGGCGCTGCAAAGCCTCCTCCGACTTCAAAAACGCATTAGCCTCCAGCGGACTATTGCCCATAGGGCCCGTTTTTAGCAGAAAATGCTTGGCCAAGGCCATGGCTTTGTTCCAAGGCTTGAGCAAAGAATTACCAGCCGGAACATTCACCCAGGCACTAATGCCCGACCATACATGGTCTTGTAAGTTTTTCCCTACACCGGGTAGGTGGTGCATTACCTCTACGCCATGACTTGTTAAGTCCTCGGTATCGCCAATACCCGATACCTGCAAAATCTGGGGCGATTGTATGGCTCCGGCCGAAAGAATAACTTCTTTAGTGGCATAAGCCTTTTCCAGTCCTTTACCATTATGAAATTCTACTCCTTTTACCGTTTTGTCTTCTATCAAAAGGCGCATTACATGGCAGCCTGTTCGCACGCTCAAGTTGCTACGGTGCATAACAGGTTTCAAAAAAGCCGTAGCCGTACTCTGGCGCTGGTTATTTTTGATGGTAAACTGAAGCATAGAAGCTCCCAGCTGTTCTTCTCCGTTATAATCAGGATTGGGCGCTATGCCTTGATTGGCCGCAGCGCTGATAAAAGCATGTGCCAATTCGCTGGGTGCGGGACAAAACTGTACAGGCAATTCGCCCTTATGGCCATGGAAAGGCTCTCCTAAGCTATCGTTCTGCTCCGATTTTTTGAATAAGGGCAATACTTCCTCGTACGACCAACCAGAATTGCCCAAGGCCGACCATTCATTAAAATCTTCTTTATTGCCGCGCACATAGGCCATGGCATTGGTACTACTACTTCCACCCAAGGTCTTTCCGCGTGGCACAAAAAGCTTTCTGTTGGCCACATGCGCTTGCGGTTCGGTCCAGAAAGCCCAATCTACCTCCGTGCGGTTGAGCTGAGTATAGGCCGCTGGAATATGGATTTCAGGTTTTTTATCGGGTTTTCCTGCTTCAAGCAATAGCACAGAAAACTTCCCCTTGGCCGAAAGCCGATTGGCCAGCACACAACCTGCCGAGCCTGCCCCAATGATGATAAAATCGTAGTTCATGCCTTCAATCTACTCATAAATTCGCTTTGTTGCGGAGGCCAGCTCAAATTTTGCCGCTAGAAAACCCAACCTCTTTCGCTGAAATAGTAAGCAGGTAATAAATGAGTGCTTATTCGCTTTTGTTAGAAAAACTAAAATTTTAGTTTTGCGCCCGCTTGAAGGCTAAAAGTCCTGCTTATAGCAGATTTTTGCCTTTAGCATTATTTAACATTTCTGCTGTAACCTTTGCCTAGGGCTGGGAGTTCTTAGCCAGTACTTATAAGGTCAATTATTCAAAATCACTCAAACAACATGCGTTTTATTTTACTCATTCAAATCCTTTTACTTTCCTCTTTTGCCAGCTTGGCGCAAATAAGTGCACAAACTAGTAGCACCGAAACTAAAGCCAAAGCCGCTGAAATAGGAAACGGAAAGGTAAGTGGCATTATCAAAGATGCCAGCACAGGGGCAGCTGTAGAGTTTGCCAATGTGGTGATCTACCCTACGGGCAGCACTACGCCCGCTGACGGTACCATAGCCGATGACAAAGGAAAATTCCTTTTGAAAAACCTTGCCGATGGCAATTACTACGTTTCCGTAAGTTTTATTGGCTATACTACTCGTAAAGTAGAGAATATTACCATTAGCAATGGCTCCAATATCGACTTGGGAACACTTTCTATTGACCCAGAAATTCAAAACTTAGAAGAGGTTACCATCGAGGGCGAGCGCCAATTGGTGGAAAATAAAATCGACCGCTTGGTATACAATGCAGAAAAAGACATTACCAATGTAGGTGGTAATGCAGCCGATGTGCTTTCCAAAGTACCTCAGCTTTCTTTGGATATGGATGGTAATCCTCAGCTTCGTGGCAGTGGCAATATCCGCATCCTCATCAACAACAAACCCTCTGCCTTAATGGCGGGCAGCGTGGCCGATGCCTTGAAGCAAATCCCTGCTGATCAAATCAAATCGGTGGAAGTAATCACCAGCCCCTCAGCTAAATATGATGCAGAAGGAACAGCCGGAATCATCAATATCATCACCAAAAAGAACAATCTTGAAGGCGTAAACGGTACCGTGAATGCCGGTGTGGGTACCCGTAGCAGCAATTTGGGTCTGAATGTAGGCGCCAAAAAAGGTAAATTCGGCTTCTCCTTGGGCACCTTTACCAATGCATGGTACAACCGTGGCGAAGGGGAAAACGATCAGTTTTATAAAATCTCCGAAGTCCGCTTAATAGAAGATAGCGAACAAAGCAATTTGGGAGGGTTTGGTAATGGTAGTTTCGGTATCGACTTCGACCTCAATCCTAAAAATACCTTTTCGGCAGGGGTAAAATGGCGCATGTTTGGCATGAACAACGATGTGGATATTGCTTCCGAAATCTTCAATGCCAATGGCGCTTCAGATACTACTTACCGCAGAGAGTTGGCCAACCGCATGCGCAATATCAACTCCGATTTCAATTTTGACTTCATCCATACCTTCGATAAGCCCGGTCATGAATTGAGCGTACTAACACTGTACAGCCGCAATGACCAAAACCGCGACTACGACTTCGACCAATTCAACCAATCGGATGTGGTAAATCAGCGTCAGCGTAATTTTAATAAAGGACTGAATGAAGAACTTACTGCCCAGATTGACTATACCCGACCTATCCAGAAAAACACTTTGGAGATTGGCGCAAAGTCCATTTTCCGTATGCTAAGCTCTGATTTCAGGTTAGAAGATTATGATTTTGCAACACAGGCTTTCCTCCCAGTTGATTCTCGCACCGATTTGTTCAACTATTCGCAAAATGTAATGGCCGGATATGTGAACTACCGCATCAATTTGGAAGGCGGTTGGGGTGCACAAGTAGGCGGACGCTACGAAACTACCGCCATTGTAGGAAACTTTATCTCTCAAGAAACAAAACTAGAGACCGATTATGATAATTGGATTCCTAGTGTGGCAGTATCCAAAAACTTCAAGAAGAACAATACTAGCCTGAAAGCAAGTTATAATCAGCGTATTCAGCGCCCTAACATCTTCTTTTTGAACCCCAATATCAACGATGCCAACCCTCGTAATATCCAATACGGTAACCCTAATCTGGATCCTGAGTTAACCCATTCCTTTGAGATAGGCTATAATACCTTTGTGAAAGGAACGGCCATCAATGTGTCTTTATATAGTCGCTTGACCAATAATTCCATCGAGCGCTATAGCTTTGAAGTGAACGATACCGTGAACACCACCTTTGCCAATATTGGTAAGAATGCCACTTACGGAGGTAGTATTTATGCCAATTATAAAATCACCAAGCAGTGGGATATTAGCGGAAATGCCAACGTGTATTACGTAAACCTAAATAGTAATTCAGGATTGGTTTCGGCTAGTAATGCAGGCATTATGTACAATGCCAACCTTAACTCCAGCTACGACTTGGGCAAAGGATGGAAAGCGCAAGCCTTCGGCTTTTTCAACTCGCCACGGGTTCAGTTGCAAGGCCGCATGTCAGCCTTCTCTTTCTACAGCTTAGGTGTTAGAAAAGAGTTCTGGGACAAAAAAGGGAGCTTGGGTGTAAGTATGGACAACCCCTTCCGCAAGGCTTTGGTCTTCTACAATCAGCAAGAAACCGATCAGTTCATGATAGACGGAGAAACGGCCATGTTCAACCGCGGCTTCAAACTTAACTTCAGCTATCAGTTTGGTAAAATGGAAGCTAAAGGCCCACGTTCGTTCAAACGTAAGAAATCCATCAACAATGATGACATGAAAGGCGAAGGTGGCGGTGGCCAAATGGGTGGCAACTAAGTAATTTAATTAGGTTTTAAATAGGTCATCGGGTACGATGGCCTATTTTTTTGTCTTCTCTTTGGCTTTATCCCTATAAAATCGAAACTTGCTTGCAACAAAACACCAAACACCATGATGAAAAAAATCCTTCCCCTCCTATTCGCCTGTGCAGCCTTAGTGGCTTGCGAGGTAGAGGTTAAAAAAGAAGTAAGCACCGAAGCACAAGCACCTACGCTAGGTTACGATTCCCTTTTGGCACAAAAATATGGAGCCGACCAATACGGCATGAAGCAATACGTGATGGCCTTTTTGAAAAGTGGCCCCAACCGCTCGCAAGATTCGGCTACGGCTGCGCAAATTCAGCGTGCCCACATGGATAATATTGGCCGCATGGCTGAAGAAGGTAAACTCGTATTGGCAGGGCCTTTCTTAGATGAGCAAGAGCTGCGCGGCATTTATATTTTTGATGTCCGCACCATAGAAGAAGCCGAAGCTTTAACCGCCAGCGACCCTGCCGTACAAGCCGGACGCTTGATTATGGAACTTCATCCTTGGTATGGAAGTGCCGCTATGATGCAGATTAACGAAACCCACAAGCGCCTTTCTAAAACAGATATTTGATGTCAGAAAAGTCTATCCCTTCTCGCTTAGCACATTTTCAAGCCCATGTGGGCAAATCCATCACCGAATCGGGTTCGCCTTCGGCTTATTCGCGGTGGCTAAATGGTACGATAGAAGCGGTAGAGAGAGGAAAAATCACCCTCAAGCTGCAAGTTCGGCCTGAAATGACCAATCCTATGGGCACTTTACATGGAGGCGTTTCGGCTGGCATTGCCGATGATATTATGGGCATTGCGGTGGCCAGCTTAGATTATCCCTACTTTTTCACTACCATCAATTTACAGGTAGATTACCTGGCTCCGGCAGTTACCCACGATTACGTGATAGCCAAAGGTTGGATAGAAAAAGAGGGAAAAAAAATCATTTACGCCCTTTGCGAAATCAGCAATTCGCAAGGGCGCGTGCTGGTGCGGGCATCCAGTAATTTATTAGCATTAAAGCCTGAGTAATCAGGCTTTTCTCTTTAACTGTGCCATATAAAATCCATCATATCCGCTAATAGCAGGCATTAGGTTGTCATCTTTCAGCAAAGTGAAATCTTTGCCAGCTTCTGATGCCAAGAAGGCATCCACCTGCTTACGATTTTCCGATGGTAAAATACTGCAGGTAGAATACACCATTACCCCATCCGGCTTAAGCATTTTACTGTATTTCTGCAAAATCTCCTGCTGGGTAACTTGAATAGAGCTAATAAAATCAGCACTCAACTTCCACTTAGAATCAGGGTTTCGTTTGAGTACCCCCATACCCGAACAAGGCACATCCAACAATAGTCGGTCAGCTGAGGCCGCCAGGCGCTTAATAGTTTTCTGCGATTCGATTACACGCGGCTCGATACTGGAAACCCCTGCCCTACGCGCTCTTTGCTTCAGGTTGCTCAGTTTCCAAGCCTCGGTATCCATAGCGATTATCTTACCTTTGTTTTCCATTAAAGCCGCAATATGAAGGGTTTTCCCACCTGCCCCAGCACAAGCATCAATCACACGCATGCCCGGTTTTACATCCATATAGGCCGCCACCAATTGCGAATTGGCATCTTGTACTTCAAACATCCCCTCTTTAAAGGCGGCACTTTTAAACACATTTTGTCTTTGCACAAGCTGCAAGGCATCCGGATACTCACGCAGGGCCAAGGTTTCATAGCCTTCTGCATCCAGTTGCTTTTGTAATTGATCACGTGTGGTTTTAATGGTATTTACCCTGAGAACCACCTCGGCTTGCAAATTGAGCGCATGTAATTCTTTATTCCAGCGCTCACCTACTTCTTGTTGCCCAAGCTCATACAACCAATCAGGCACCGATTCTTCTACTGCGGGATTATGACTAATTTGGCTTCTTTTCTTATCAATGGCGGCCAAGTTTAAGGCTTCAAACTCCGACCAAGCAGGTAGCTCATGGCCTTCTAAGTGAAGCCAGGCACCCAGTATGGCCCATACATCGGCCTCAGAAGCAGGCGCTTTGCCCGTCACTTCCGACAGCATGCGCCACCAGCGCACGATATCGTAGGTGGTCTCGGCTATAAAAGCGCGATCGCGTGCACCCCAGCGTTTGTTGGATTGTAAAATCTGCTCTAAAGCCTTATCGGCATAGCGTTGCTCAAAAAATATCTGTTGAAGGGCGGCCACTACGGCCTCGCTCAAGTTTCTGTGAAATTTCAAAATAGGAAGTACTTTGGGGCAAAGGTAGCAAATTATATGCGCTTTATTGCCCTATTTATTTCGATGCCATTCGTAGCGCTGCTCGGTAAGCTCCCAGCCAAAATTGGAGTCAGATTATTCATCAAGCAATTATCTTACTATTTCTATCCAACCCAGAATCACGATTCGCTCATAAGAAATTCTATGGCTTTGGTTTCTTCATTGAAAATTTTGAACGGCATATTGAACTTATTGAGTGCAGAAAGTATCATGTTTAGATAGTACATTTTGAATACGTTGCTGTCGGTAAGGACGGCCGCTCGCTTAAGTCCCACGCTAATGGCAGATGGCACCATCTCCGTTTCAAACCACTTACGATTTTCGGGCGATACTACGCCTTGGTTTCGGGTATCGGACAAAAAACGGGTAACTTCGTGTCCTTTCTTGGCCCAATCCACTAAAGTTAAAAAAGGCTTTTTATATTCTTCTCGGCTAGGATTACCATGCCAGATGATTTTCCCAAGCTTCATTTCTTCCACGTAAATCACACTTACGTAAGGAAGCTCTAATATATTCTGTTCCATAGGGGTATAGTTTGATGGTAATTAAAGTTACGACATCTAATCTTGTAAAAAAGCAAGAAATGTCTTTAAAACTTACCCTAGGATTGCATTGTTTTAAGAAAGCCCTTCTAATATTTCATACGGTCGAGTTCGCGCTTCACATCACGCTCTTTGATACTATCACGCTTATCGTGAAGCTTTTTACCTTTAGCTAAGGCGATTTCCAACTTGGCAAAACCACGCTCATTGATAAACAGGCGTACCGGGATAAGGGTCAGGCCCTTTTCCTCCATTTTCTTTTCAAGCTTTCGGAGTTCTACTTTTTTCAGCAGAAGCTTACGCTCTCGGTCGGGGTCGTGGTTAAAATGCGTACCCATTTCATAGGCTGAAATTTTAAGTCCGCGTACGTATAATTCCTCACGATGGAATAAACAAAAAGCATCTTGCAGGTTCACCTTACCTTCTTTGATGGATTTGATTTCCGTACCGCGCAGCACCATTCCTGCATAAAAAGATTCGAGCAGCTCATACTCGAAGTTGGCTCGCTTATTTCGGATATTGATATCGTTAGAAAAACGCTTTTTATCTTTAGGTTTCGTCATGATTAGTTAAAAATTTTGGCCAGTTTCTCCTTGGAAAGGATTTTCTGACCGGTTTGGCCCTCAGCAACCACCCTATCTCCCACTTTGGCCACATAGCGGCAAATCAATTCATTTTTCTCGAAGGACTCCACCTCTGCCTCTATTTGGACTATATCGCCCAATTTGGCTGGGCTTTTATGATAAATCGTAAGCATGGTGCCAACGCCTTCTTCTTCCTCGTTTTTATAATCTATCACAAAGAGGCGGGTTGACCACTCGATTTCACGCCCCAGGGTAAATGTAGAACATACCGCGTGCAGCAATTCGCCATGAAAAATAGCCATGTCGCTTTCCTTGACGGTAAAGCTATAGCTTTTGCTCATTCCGGGGATTATTTGTCTTTCCATATTATACTCCTATGGGCATGCGAGCCAGCGGACTCACCATTTGATGGGTAAAGCGACCTGCTTCATATTTAAAATACGCAGCCATGGCAATCATGGCTGCATTATCGGTACAATATTCAAAACGAGGAATAAACACTTCCCAATTACGCTTTTTTGCCTCCTCAGCTAGTGCTTGGCGCAAGCCTGAATTGGCCGAAACTCCTCCGGCAATAGCCACTTGGCGAATGCCAGTTTCGCTCACCGCTTTTTTCACTTTTTGTAGGAGCATCTTCACCAGTGTATGTTGTATACTCGCGCAAATATCATCTGTATTTTCCTCCACAAAACGCGGGTTGGCCTTTAGCTGATCACGGAGAAAATACATAAAAGCCGTTTTTATCCCGCTGAACGAATAATTGAGCCCGGGCATCTCGGTAGCCGGAAAGGTATAAGCCAGCGGATTACCCTCTTTGGCATATTTATCCACCAAAGGGCCACCCGGATACGGTAATCCCATCAGCTTGGCCGTTTTATCAAAAGCTTCGCCTACAGCATCGTCTTGCGTTTCTCCTATCACTTCCATATCCAAAGCCGACTTCACCAACACAATTTGGGTGTGCCCACCGCTTACCGTTAGGCATAGAAATGGAAAAGTAGGTTTGGGTTCATCAATAAAGTGCGCCAAAACGTGCGCCTCCATATGATTTACCTCAATAAGTGGTATATTGAGAGCTAAAGCAAATGACTTGGCAAACGAAGTACCTACTAACAAAGCACCCAAAAGACCGGGGCCTCGTGTAAAAGCCACGGCATTGAGTTGCTTTTTGTTTATATTTGCATTTTTTAAAGACTCTGAGACTACTGGCACGATATTTTGTTGATGCGCTCGGGAGGCCAACTCCGGAACCACACCGCCATATTGATGATGTACCTCTTGTGAAGCCACAACATTGCTTAAAATCTTGCCGTTGTGTAGTACAGAGGCAGATGTTTCGTCACAGGATGACTCTATGGCCAGAATGATACAATCCATTACAATTGAAAAACGCGAAAAATATTCTGCAAGTTATTAAAAAAGGAGTTGCCAAAACAATTCTGATTACCGCCCTCGTGCATCTGGGGGCGCTGCTATTACTTGTGGTATTGATTCAAGCCCCTTTCATCCAAACCGTAGTGGTAAAGCGCGTAGCCGATGAGCTCAGCCAAACCCTAGGCTACCAAGTAGGCCTTAGCAAGGTGAATATCAAGTGGTTCGACAATGTACTTTTGCACGACCTCTCCATTAAAGACAGCCGCGACAGCAGCATGATAGAGATTGAAACGCTGGAAATCGACTTCAATATCCCCCGGCTAATTAATAAAGAAAACAACTCAATAGACAAAGCCCGTATTTTTGGGCCTAACGTGCACATTGCCTATTTGCCCGAGGAAGAAAACATCAATATCAATCTGTTTATCAAAAAGTTGCGAGAAGCTTTTGCCCCCGCAGATAGCCTCCCTTCTTCCAAAAAGGTCCCTTTCACCATTCAGGAAGTATTTTTAAGCAGAGGTACTTTTCATTTCAACGATGCCCGCTTCGATAGCATAGCCGATGGATTTGATTATTATCATTTTCAATTAAACGATATCACCACCGAAATCGAAAACCTGATGGTACTGGCAGACACTTTTGCCATAGATGTGAAATCACTGACTCTTTACGATCAAAAAACCAGACTGGATGTAAAACAAATGCAAACGCAGTTTTTGTTTTCGCAAGAGCAGATGCGTTTTGGAAGCCTTTTGGCCGAGGTGGGTACGAGCTTGCTTCGCGATTCTATTGTGTTCCAATACTCAGGTTCGGAAGATTTATCGAGCTTCATAGATAGCGTACGGATAGAGGCGCACTTGGAAAACACCCATATCCATGCTAATGAACTGGCTCTTTTTGCTCCTTACCTGAAGCGCTACCGCGATTCCTACGAAATCTCTGGAAATTTCAGTGGAAAAGTAGGCCGATTCAGGGTGAAAGATATCATTCTTTCTTTTGGCGAACGTAGCATCGTAAAAGGTACTGTAGGCTTTGACGGACTACCTGATTTTGAAACCACCTTTATCGATGCCAATATCAGTACCGCTTCCATTAGTCCGGCTGATTTGCACCAATACCTGGTGGATACCCTCATTACTAAAACCATTGACAAGTTTGGGACGAGCCGGATGAATGGCCGATTCATTGGCTTCCCCAACGATTTTGTAACCACCGCCAAATTCCAAACCTACCTAGGCAGATTTAGCACCGATATCAACTTAAAATTGCCCACCGAAAATGAAGAGATGAGCTATTCGGGAAGGCTGAATCTACAACAGTTCGATGTGGGAAGATTGGTCAACAATCCGCAGCTGGGCCTAGTCACCATGAACGGACAAATCAACGGTAGCGGGGTAAGCGTACAAACTGCCAATGTATACCTCAAATCGAATATAGAATCTATTGATTACCTGGGTTATGCCTACGAGAATATCACCACCGATGCCAACCTCTCTCGTGAGTTTTTCTACGGAAAAATGAGTATTGACGACCCCTTCCTTAGTTTTACGGCCGATGGCACCATCGATCTCAGAAAGGGAATCAATATCATCGAAATCAAAGGCGACCTAAAAGAGGCTCGTCTGAGCCAGCTCAACATTGCCAAAGATTTTGACCACATCGAAAGTCAATTCAATATCAAAATCAAGGGCTTACAGCTCGATAGTATGGTAGGAAAGGCCACATTACTAAACAATGTGGTAAAATACAAAAACAGGGAGCTGTCTATCGATACCATGGAGTTTCTATCATTCAAAGAAAAAAATGAGCGAACCCTCCAATTCAATTCCAACAGCTTTGAACTTGAGGCCATAGGTACTTACAGCTACCAAAACCTCTATTCTGATTTGGTAACGCTCACCAAAGAATATATTCTGGCTTTTGAAAACGAAAACGATGCCTTAAAAAGCTATTACAGCACCAAGAAAAAAACGCATGCGGAACGCTACAAAATGGATATCCATGTCTTGCTAAAAGACTTCAACCCTATCCTCCAATTGGCGCTTCCTCAGGCATCGGTTTCGGCAAATAGTCAAATTCAGGCCGAAATCGTGGGCGGTTACACCTCCATTGTGGCTGTAAATGCATCTATCGATACCTTTAGTTTTAAGCAAAACCATTTCTTCAACAATATTATCGACATAAGCACCTCCAAAATCTCCGATAGCACCGAAGTGTTAGCAGCTGGATACCTTATTTCTAAAAACCAAAATTTTGGAGGCTATGCGCCAAGCAAAGAAATTATTATGGAGGCCATATGGGACCAAAGTACTATTCATTTTAACGGAGGGATTGATCAGGCCAATCAAAATAACATATTGAGGCTGAGCGGAGAGCTTCAATTCCTAAAGAATAAAACGGTATTAAAAACCAATCCTTCTTACCTGCAAATAGATACCACTAAGTGGGAGCTTAACTCAGCAGGAGAAATTACCTTGGCCGATAGCAGCATTTATTTCAATCAAATATCCCTTACCAATCAAAACCAGAAGGTATTTGTGGAAGGAGCGCTTAGCTACCGACCGGAAGACACGCTTTTACTTCGCATTGAAAACACCTACCTGGAAAGCTTCAACTCCATTATCGCCCGTGACTTGTACGGACGCGTAGATGGCACCATACAGGTGCAAGACATCTACCACAGGCCGTTGATTCAAAGCAATATTGGTATCGATGAACTTACTATTGATGAATTCCTGATGGGCGATGTAAAGGGAAGGCTTCAATGGCTCAACGATAAAAAACTCTTGGATGTGAATGCCAATGTTACGCGCTTGGGGAAACGAATTGTACAGGTGCGGGGTTCAATCGCTCCGCAAGACAGCCTCAACCAACTGCGGCTCACGGGTACGTTTTCAGAAGCCGACCTGAGTTTGGCAGAACCTTTTCTGGGCTTCTTGTTTTCAGAAATGGGCGGTACCGTGTCGGGAAAAATCGCCATCAATGGCCGCCTCGACTATCCTTTGCTTGAAGGAGAAGGTATTATTGACCAAGGCAAACTGAAAGTAAACTACCTGAATACCAATTACTCCGTGGGTGGAAAAATCGTATTTACCGAAAACAGCATCGAACTCGATCGCGTGCTATTGACCGATTTCAATGCCAATACGGGCATTCTGAACGGAGGGATTTTCCATGATGGGTTTACCAATTTCATCCTCAACCTGAAAGGAGAAACCCAAAGCCTGATGATACTCAATACCACCTCCAAAGACAATTCGCTGTATTACGGTACAGCCAATGCCACCGGGGAATTTGAAATATTGGGAGCGGTTAATAATTTGTACATCTCGGCAAAAGCCAAATCTGAGAAAGGAACCAAAATCTTCATCCCAGTTACGGAATCTACCGTGGTGGCCGAAAAAGAGGAATTTATCACCTTCATAGGTGCCGATAAAAAAAATACAGAAAAAGACGTCAACCTGCTCAAAGAAAAAATTGACTTAACGGGCATTCGCATGGACCTCGATTTGGACATCACGCCCGATGCCTATTGTGAAATCATATTCGATATCAAAACCGGAGACATCATTCGAGGTAGAGGCAATGGTAAGCTGAAGCTAGAGATTGACACCAAAGGGGATTTCTTCATGTTTGGTAATTACGAAATTGTGGAAGGTGGGTACAATTTCACTTTGTATAATATCATCAATAAAGAATTTTTGGTAAAAAGTGGCAGTACCATCAATTGGTATGGCGACCCTTACAATGGCATCATGGACCTCCACGCCACCTATGAGCAAATGGCCTCCATCGCTCCTTTAGTAGACCCCCAATATGCCGAAGTGCGCGAAATCATTAGGCGCTATCCGGCTACAGTAGATTTGTTCCTAAAAGGGCCGCTCCTTAACCCCGACATTAGTTTCAACATAGGAATAACGGGCTATCCACAAACCGTAAATGCCGTAAGTGAGAGTTTCTCCGGCACCATCGACTTGGGCACCATTGTCAATGGCTTCAAAAACCAAATTGCCAACGATGAACAAGAACTCAACCGTCAGGTATTTAGCTTGATTATCCTCCGTAGATTCTCCGAGCTGGAATCCTTTGCGGGTTCTACCAGTACCTTAGGCAATAGTGTGAGCGAATTCTTATCGAATCAGCTGAGCTATTGGGTGACGCAATTTGATGAAAACTTAGAAATCGATATCGACCTGGCCGGACTCGATGCCGATGCCTTCAACACCTTCCAGCTGCGCTTGGCCTATACCTTTCTAGACGGACGACTGAGAGTTTCGCGCGATGGTGGCTTTACCACAGCCGTAGAAAACGACCAGTCGGCACAAGTGCGTGGTATCGTAGGCGAATGGACCGTGGAATACTTGCTCACGCCTGATGGTAAGTTGCGCCTCAAAATGTACAACAAAACCAATGTAAACACTCTTACTTCTTCCTTGGAAAATACCTCCAGCACCACAGCCGGGGTGAGTATCATACAGGTGAAAAGTTTTGATCAAATATCAGAACTATGGAAACGCAAAAGGGAAGAGAAAGAAGAAAAAGAAAAGGGAAAACCTTCTTCGCCTCCCACGCCCCCACAAGAGGGAGATGCCCTTCGCCCTAGTGAAGAAGAAAGCGATACCATAACATCCGATTCTTGAATTTCAAACTTTCTGTAACTTGGGTAGTTGATGCAATAAAAAAACACGCGTGTATACACTATTTTGGTTTCGGAGAGATTTCCGTTTGGAAGATAACACCGCTCTGCATTATGCTTTGCAGGAGCAACATCCTGTTCTCCCTATTTTTATCTTTGACCGACACATTCTAGATAAATTGGAGGATCGCCACGATGCTCGTGTGAACTTCATTCATCAACGTATCGCCCAGCTCAAGCAAACGCTGGAAACACAGTACCAATCCAGTATTCGAGTAGAAATTGGCACTCCCCTCGAAGTTTTTAAAAAGCTAGTAACTGAAATCCCTATTGCTTCGGTTTTCACCAATCGGGATTATGAGCCCTATGCGCTTGAGCGCGATAAAGCCGTTGATGATTTCCTGAAAACTCAAAATATCGGTTTCTATACATTCAAAGACCACGTAATTTTTGAAAAAAAGGAAATTACTACCGATGCCGGGGAGCCTTACAAGGTATTTACCCCCTATTCGCGCAAGTGGAAAGAATCTTTAAAGCAATTGTCGCTGCAGCCCTTGCCCATGAAGCATACCCAATGGGCTAAGGTGAATCCTTTTCCTATGCCTTCTTTGGAGGAAATAGGCTTTTCTGCTAGTCAGATCACGCTTCCTCCCTCCGATTTGCCGCTATCTATTGTAAAGAAATACCATACGCACCGTGATTTTCCGGCACTTAGAGGCACCACCCGCTTAGGGATCCACCTCCGATTTGGCACAGTAAGCATACGACAAATGGTTGCTCAGGCCCGTCTACTGAATGAAATCTGGCTCAACGAACTTATCTGGCGGGAATTTTACATCATGATTCTGGCTAATTTCCCTCAGGTGGTCAATGAAGCCTTTAAACCTGCCTACAACCACATTCCGTGGCGCAACGATGCCACCGAATTTCAAAAATGGTGTGAAGGCCACACGGGCTACCCCATAGTAGATGCCGGCATGCGCGAACTCAACGCTACAGGTTTTATGCACAATCGGGTACGTATGATAGTGGCGAGTTTTCTCACCAAGCACCTACTCATTGACTGGCGCTGGGGCGAGGCCTATTTCGCCCAAAAACTCCTCGATTTCGAACTAGCCTCCAATAATGGCGGTTGGCAATGGGCGGCAGGTACCGGAACGGACGCGCAACCTTATTTCCGGGTGTTCAATCCCCAATCGCAGACTGAAAAATTCGATAAACAATTGGAATACATCAAAAAATGGGTGCCCGAACTAGGCACTTCGCGCTACCCCAAGCCCATGGTTGACCATAAAATGGCACGAGAACGGGCTATAAAAACCTACAAAGAAGCACTGGAAAACACCAAAGCCTAGCACAAATCCTACTTAATCCTGAGAAAGATGGTATCTTTCGGCTTTTTAAGAAAGGGATTATGAATATAGGAGATAAAGTGCGCCTCTTGCATGGCAATGAGCAAGGGTTTGTTACCCGCATACTGGATGCACAAACCGTAGAGATAGAAATCGAAGAAGGCTTTCGTATTCCGGTACTCAGGCGCGAACTGGTAATAGTAGCCAAAGAAGAAGGGGTATATTTCAGAAACGAGGCATCTGATAGTCCCAAAGAAAACCCCATTCTCAGCAAGCAAGTACAAGAAGAAGGAATATTCCTAGGCTTCAAGGCCTATCGGGAAGATGAACTGGAGGTTTATCTAATTAACCAAACCAGTTTTGAATTGGTATTTAGCGCCAGCGAAGCCGCGGGCAATTTACACCAAGGCTTGGCCGCAGGCACGGTACAGCCCGGTAAGCATGTACGACTTACTGAACGCAAAACCAGCCAATTTGAATCTTGGCCAAACCTCTTATTGCGCGTAATCCGTCATCCTTTGGCCCCTGCGGCCGCCTTGCCCATCATCGAAAAAAACATGCATTTTAAGGCAGCCAATTTCTACAAAGCCAAACGCAAATCGGCTGCTTTGGGAGGAGAAGCCTACATTTTTAAGGTGGATGACCAAGTAGCAGCTTTTGATGTACATAAATTGAAAGAATCGATGATGGAGGGAAATGAGCAAAGTGTCAGTGCTCCTATTCCGGTAAAGCGTCCTGACAAAACAATCGATTTGCATATCGAAAAACTGCAAAGCGAGCCTGTGGGGAAAAATAAGGCTTTGGAAATTCAACTACAACATTTTGAAACCACCCTCGACCAAGCCATAGCTAGTGGAATGGATGAAATTACCTTTATTCATGGAGTAGGAAATGGGGTACTACGTGATGCTATCCATAAAAAACTGAGCAAAAATCCCCGGGTAGCCTTTTTCAAAGATTCACAAAAAGACAAGTTTGGATACGGAGCCACGCTGGTGCACATAAAAGCATAATGCCAGAATACTTTTATAATTTCATTATTTTTACAAACTTGTACTGATTCAATATATAGCCTATGAACTTCAACGAATTCATGCAAAGTTTCGCCAATGATATTGGAGGACAATTTTCGGAATATGACAAAAACAAGTCGGTAATCGTCATTCCCTTAGATAGGGGACGATTTCAAGCCGTGCTAGGCATTATGAAATTCAGTGATCGGTACATGAAGACAGGCATCGAGTTTAGCTCCAAAGTATGCCCTTACCACGATAAATTGAACATAAAAGATTTACTGGAAGAAAACTCCCGCTTTTGCCATGCCAAATTTGTGCTTGACGATGACTTCATCAAGGTAGAGGCTTCCGCATTTATGGACAATGTTACCGAATCGTTGCTGAAAGAAATGGTGCTGGAAGTAGGCCAAACAGCTGATGAATGGGAACTAAAACTTACCGGAAAAGATATTCACTAAAATAGTAAGCAAGCCGTCTTATCGCTGCGTATGCAAATACGGAGAGGAAAGTCCGGGCAGCACAGAGCACCGTACTTCCTAACGGGAAGGGATGATTTTGGTGACGAAATCATTACAGACAGGGCCACAGAAAATATACCGTCCTTGCTTCGGCAGGGATAAGGGTGAAAAGGTGGGGTAAGAGCCCACCGCTCGGCTGGCGACAGCAGAGGCAGGGTAAACCTTACGGGCTGAAAGGCCAAATAGGTTCCGCCACCTTCGGGTAAAGGGCGGCTCGTCCTTATGCGGAATGGGTAGGCTGATGGATCCAGCGCGTGAGTGCTGGGCTAGATAAATGATAAGAGTTTCCTGCAAAGGAAAAACAGAACCCGGCTTACAGGCTTGCTTATTTTTTCAAACACACTATGGCAAAAATATTACTAATCGATGACGAAAAGGCCATTAGGGCCTCTTTGAGAGATATTCTAGAATATGAAAAGTATGAAGTTCATGAAGCACAAGATGGAGCCGAAGGACTGAAGAAACTCCAAGAAGACGATTTCGACATTGCCCTATGTGATATCAAAATGCCCAAAATGGATGGATTGGAAGTGCTCCAAAAAGCACAGGAACTAGGTAAAGAAACCCAGTTTATCATGATATCTGCTCATGGCACTATAGAAACGGCCGTGGAAGCCACTAAAAAAGGAGCCTACGACTTTATCCAAAAGCCGGCCGACCTAAACCGCTTACTGATAACCGTACGTAACGCACTGGACAAAACCCACCTAGTACAAGAAACCAAAGTCCTTAAAAAGAAAATTGCCAAAGGAACCGACATCGTGGGCGAATCCGAGGCCATACATCAGGTAAAAGCTACCATAGAAAAAGTAGCCCCAACCGAAGCACGTGTTTTTATTACAGGACCCAACGGAACTGGAAAAGAACTTGTAGCCCGCTGGCTGCATGAAAAAAGTCTGCGTGCCGCAGGCCCAATGGTGGAGGTAAACTGTGCTGCTATCCCTTCCGAACTCATTGAAAGCGAACTTTTTGGCCATGAAAAGGGTGCTTTCACTTCGGCTATCAAACAACGAATTGGCAAATTTGAACAAGCTCACGAAGGCACCTTGTTTTTAGATGAAATCGGGGATATGAACCTGGAGGCGCAAGCCAAGGTGTTGCGTGCCTTGCAGGAAAACAAAATTACCCGCGTGGGGGGCGATAAAGAAATAAAAGTAAATGTACGGGTGCTGGCCGCTACCAATAAGGATATTAAAAGCATGATAGCCAATAACCGATTTAGAGAAGACCTCTACCATCGCCTGAGCGTTATCGAAATCAAAGTACCCTCTCTAAATCAGCGTTTAGAAGATATTCCTTTACTGGTAAATAAGTTTTTGGAAGATATAGCCGAAGACTATGGTGCCCCGGTAAAATCGATTAGCGAGGAAGCAATCTCACTCTTGCAAACAAAAAATTGGACAGGAAATATTCGTGAACTACGAAACGTTGTGGAGCGATTGGTGATATTGGGCGATACCCAGATATCGGCTGAGGATGTAAAGAAATATACCGACCTTAGTTAAGGTCGGTGGTATCTCTTAGCCTCTGATTGTTTTTTCGGTCTTAAGGTCTTGCTTGGCGTAAGTAGGGCAAGTTTTTTGCGTACAAGCACTTGCAGCTACTAAAGAGGCAAACAAAACAGCGATAATAACTTTAGCTTTCATTAGAGTTCATTTTATTGGATAAATCAAAAGTACATGTTAACACTTTTATTTCAAAGAATATAAACTAAACATGTAATAATTTAATCAAAGTTCCATTTCACGGAAACTTAATGAGCCACCATCAGGCTACAGCCCCTTTGGTCGGAGTTATCTAATCGGCCCAAGATTTCAAAACGGCCATCGGCATGCACGATACCCATATCTTCTGTCTCAATAAAGCTGCATGAATCTATATTAGCCAAATCCATTACTTGAATTACCCCTGCCTTTTGTCCGGCTTTTTGAAAGGGGTCATTTACTTCGCGGGTAAAAAATCGCATCCAAGGAGCAGGTAAATACATCCCATCTTTTGCGCTATAGGCTTGCGAAAGCAGCTCGGTCATGCCGTATTCCGAATGTATGGTTGGCACATCAAATGTCCGTATTAGTTGCTCATGTACTTCTGCACGGGTAATCTCCTTCCGCCTCCCTTTCATTCCTCCCGTTTCCATAATGATGGTGTTCTGCAAAGGCATATGGCCTATGTACTCCGCAAAATCAAGCAATCCGAAAGTTACGCCAATCAGCAATACTTTGCGCCCATCTTTTCCGGCATCCAGTTGCTGAAGGGTATCTTTTAGTGTATCATATTCATTCAAATAAAAACCCGAGCGCTCGGAGCCACTTTCTTGAATAAAATGCTGCACCATTTCAATCAGGGAAGAACCATCGCGTTCTAAGTACGAAGGAAGTAATGCCAAAATGTGATACTTGTTTACCGCTCCGTACTGTTGCTCAAACAGGTAGCGGCTTACCTGATGATACCAATTGAGCGATTGCACAAAATGCCTGCTTCGGTACGTCTGAGCGGTGGTACCGCTACTGGTAAAAATAGCCTCTTCCAACCAATCGCCCGATTTAATGGTCTGTGATTTAAAAAAAGAAATGGGAAGAAAGGGAATGGATTCAAGGCCAACAACATCTTCCACCCGCACGCCCAAGGCTTCGGTATAGGCCTTGTAAACCGGATTATACGCTTGCTGGTAACGAAATACCGCCAAGGCCAACTCGGTAAATGCAGAAGAAGGAGTGGTAAAGAGAGCTTGCTTTAAACTATTCGCACTTTTCATCCGTTAGGTAAGTTATTCCTTATGCGTAAAAGTAGTATTTTTGAATCTATTACCGACCCAATTTTTGAGCGATGGACTATAAAAAGAGTATACTTCTGATAAGCATTGTAAGTCTTGTAAGCCTTTTTGCTTGCAATCCTGAGCCGGAACTCTCTCCAGTACCCTCAATACGCTATCTAAATACGGAATTTATACGGGGAACCGACTTTGTGAATTCCGATGGCATTCCGGTAACTGCGGCCGATACAGTGGCTTTTACCTTTTCTTTTGAAGATGGAGATGGCGACTTGGGCATGTTAGCCACCGAGACCAATCCACCCTACCATGCTTTCAATCTCTTTTCTCGCATCAATGGCACTCCGTTGGCCTATATCAGTGGTGATATCGATAGCCAACAGTTTATCCAAATCAACGACTCCGATACCCTCCCTCCCTTTAATTGCGATACATATTACCGCTATGCCTTTGGCGAGGTAGAAGCCGGAACGGATGGAGTCGATACACTTTACATTCGTAAGAACCCACGCTCGGAAAACTTCTATATTAATTTCTTTATCAAAAATGCTCAAGGAAGCTTTGAGCCCTTTTACTTCAGCTCGGCTGCCGGAAGTTGCCCTACCCTACTCAATCAGCGCTTTGGCCCTTTGTTTGAAGACGATACGCCCAAAGCCTTGGTAGGCGATATCCGCTTTAAATACGTAACGGAGTTTTTCCCTGAATTTCTCTACGACCGCGAAGAAGTGATGAAAGTACAAATCTATATCCTAGATCGTGCAGGTAATAAAAGTAATATAGCCGAATCGCCTGAGTTTACTTTTAAGCAAATAGAAAAGTGATGAGAAAGAGATTTTAGTCGATTAGAGATGTTGTAATTATAGAGAATCATTGAAGTAATTACAACCCAGAAAAAAAGCCCTCAGAAATACAATCTCTGAGGGCTTTTTAATTATGCACTAATCATTAAATCAATACAAAGCAGGGAAACGCTGCGGATCGGTTTCGCCCATTAAAGCATAAATGGTATCAAATACTGTTTCCACGTTAGGCTTAGAGAAATAATCCCCATCCGATGAATAGGCGGGCCTATGCTCTTTGGCTGCTATGGTTACAGGCTGCGAATCTAGGTGGAAATATCCGCCCTGCTCTTCCAATACTTTTTGCATCATAAAGGCCGAAGCACCACCCGGTACATCTTCATCGGCAAATACAACGCGATTGGTCTTTTTCAAGGAGTCTACAATAGAATGATGCACATCAAAAGGCAATAAAGTTTGCACGTCTATCACTTCTACCGAAATTCCCACTTGCTCTAGTAGCTGCGCGGCCTCCAAAATAATGCGACACATACTTCCGTAGGTCACCACGGTTACATCGCTTCCTTCGCGCAAGATTTCTGGCACACCTAAAGGCACGGTAAACTCGCCCACATTGCTTGGCAGTTTTTCTTTCAAACGATAGCCGTTGAGGCATTCGATAATCAAAGCAGGCTCATCGGAACGCAGCATGGTATTGTAAAAGCCAGCCGCTTGGGTCATATCACGAGGTACGAGTACATGCATACCACGTATACTGTTCAGAATCATACCGATAGGCGAACCTGAATGCCATACGCCTTCTAAGCGGTGGCCACGTGTACGCACAATCAGAGGGGCTTTTTGTCCACCCGCGGTGCGGTATTGCAAGCAGGCCAAGTCATCAGACAATATCTGAATGGCATAAAGCAAATAATCTAAATATTGGATTTCGGTAATAGGGCGCAGGCCACGCAAAGCCGCTCCTATCCCTTGGCCTATGATGGTACACTCACGGATTCCGGTATCGGTGATACGGATTTCCCCGAATTTCTCTTGCAGTCCGGCAAAGGCTTGATTTACATCGCCAATCTTACCCACATCCTCGCCAATGGCAAATACGCGTGGATCTTGACTGAAAATAGCATCGAAATTCGCCTGAAGCACCTCACGGCCATCTACCCATTTCTCTTCTTTATATTCCGCAGGCACCACAGGCACACGCATAGCCGATTCATCCGACTGACTGTACAAGTGTGAGCTATAACGTTTCTCGTTGGTATCCAATACTTCGCGCAGCCATTGTTGCATTTCCTGCTTTACCGGATGCTCCACGCTGCGCATCAAAATCAACGATTTCTTAACGGCCTTAATCGCATCCAAACGAATGGGGTTGATGGCATTTTTTAATTCTTGGGCCATGTCAGCCACTTGACTTTCAGCTTCAGCAGCCTTTTGCAGTAGGGCTACCGCGGCTTCGTGATCGGCTTTGATAGAATTATTAAACGCATCCCAAGCGGCTATTTTTTGCTGCTTGGCTAGTTCGGCAGCATCTTTTTCGATGGCATCCAGTTCAGCTTCTGTTGCATATTCTTCTTCCAAAATCCACTCTCTGAACTTCTTAATACAATCAAAATCGGCCTCCCACTGTAAGCGTTCTTTAGATTTGTAACGCTCATGCGAACCAGAAGTAGAGTGGCCTTGCGGCTGTGTCATTTCTTGTACGTGTACCAATACGGGCACATGCTCTTCGCGGGCTATTTTGCCGGCCTTCTCGTAAGCGGTTAGTAGGGCTTCATAATCCCAGCCTTTTACACGGATGATTTCCAACCCATTCTCCTTTTCGGTGCGCTGAAAACCTTTCAATACTTCCGAAATATTGGCTTTAGTAGTGTGGTATTCTTTCGATACGGATATACCATATTCATCGTCCCACACCGAAATCACCATAGGCACTTGCAAAACCCCAGCGGCATTGATAGCCTCATAAAACATCCCTTCGGATGTACTGGCATTACCTATCGTTCCCCATGCCACCTCATTTCCCTTGATAGAGAAATCCTTCATGCCATGCAGGGCCTTATTATTTCTGTATAGTTTAGAGGCATAAGCCAATCCCAATAAGCGGGGCATTTGTCCGGCAGTAGGCGAAATATCCGAACTACTGTTTTTCATGTCCGTTAGCTTGCGCCATTTCCCTTCGTCATCGAGCAGGCGGTTGGCGAAGTGCCCATTCATAAGGCGTCCGCCTGAAGCTGGCTCGGCTTCCACATCGGTATGGGCATATAGCTGCGCAAAATATTCTTGAATGCTTAAGGCGCCAATGGCAAACATAAAGGTTTGGTCGCGGTAATATCCCGCCCTAAAATCGCCCTTTTGAAACGCTTTGGCCATGGCCACTTGTGCCAGTTCTTTACCATCTCCGAAGATGCCGAACTTGGCTTTTCCCATAAATACTTCTTTACGGCCCAACAAACTGGCTTGGCGGCTCTCGCACACTAATTGATAATCCTTCAGGATGTCGGAAACCGATACTTTGGACTTCTTTGCGGTTTTGGTAGCGCTCACTATACTATGGTTTTTGTGAAACTAATCTTATCTGAAAAAACAAAAATAGCCAAAAACCTAACCTAATTCAAATCCGCACACGTTTGCAAAAACACCGCTTTTGGAAAAATCCGGCCAATACTTATTATATTTGCATTTCAAACACAAGTACAAAAGGCTTAAACCGAAATAGATATGATACAGAGAATATTCTTCGCCACTTTTTTTTCCTTGTTCTTATCACTTGCAGCTTTTTCGCAAGCGGTTATAGAATTTGAAGAGCTGTCGCACGATTTTGGTGAAATCAGCGAAGGTACCAAAGCCACCCATGAATTCACTTTTAAAAATACGGGCAACGAACCGCTGGTTATCACCTCCGTACGTGCTTCCTGCGGATGCACCACGCCCCAGTGGACCAAAGAGCCGGTAGCACCCGGTGCCACGGGAAAGATTACAGCGGTATACAACAGCCAAGGCCGCCCCGGTTCATTCAACAAAACCATCACCATCAACTCCAATGCGGTAAAAAGCAGTGCCGTAGTAAGTATTAAAGGGATGGTGGCTCGCCCAAATGCCAGTACTCCCGCAGTAGCGCCTAGTGCCGAGGCTTTGAAAAACTCGCCTATTCTAAGAGCCGAGCGCAGCAGCCTAAGCTTGGGTAAAGTGGAACAAAATAAATCGATATTGGTAGATGTAGTGATAAACAACGAAGGCGCCAGCGAGCTTATCATTCAGTCTTTTTCCAGCCCTTGCAATTGTTTTGTACTCGATAGAAGTTCGCTCAGCCCTATCGCTCCGGGTAAGCAAGCGGTAGTTAAAGCCATTTACACCCCTAAAGTATTGGGCGCGGTAAAGGAAAGAATCTTGATCCAATCGAATGACCTCACGCAAAAGGCTGTAGAATTCAACCTAGAGGCCGAAGTGGTAGAATCTTTGGGCAAGAAAAGTCTGCTAAAAGAGGGAAACAAAACCTCCTTTTAAAAAATCGACTTTCTCGAAACAAAATTTTAAGAAGCGGCAAAAGTGCCGCTTTTTTTTTGGCGATTTCGCTAATTGCAACCGTTTGAAAGCTAATTATTTAAAAAGCAAGGCAGGTTTGTTTACACTTAGTATATTTGTGCTCCAAAATAAAATCACGTACGATCATGATAATAGGAGTACCTAAGGAAATTAAGAATAATGAGAACCGCGTAGCCCTTACTCCAGCAGGAGCTAAGGAGTTAAAAAAACAAGGCCACACGGTGTATGTACAAGCTACAGCCGGAAACGGTAGCGGCTTTACAGACGAAGAATACAAAGCAGCTGGTGCAGAAATTCTTCCCGATATTGCCTCGGTTTATAAAATTGCCGAAATGATTATGAAGGTGAAAGAACCTATCGAATCAGAATACAGCCTTATCAAAGAAAATCAGTTATTATTTACTTATTTCCACTTTGCTTCTTATGAGCCATTGACCATGGCCATGATCAAAAATAAGTCGGTGTGCTTGGCCTACGAAACTGTGGAGAAAGCCGATCGTTCTTTGCCACTTCTTGTCCCTATGTCGGAAGTAGCCGGAAGAATGGCCGTACAAAAAGGTGCCAACTACCTGGAAAAACCTTTGGGTGGCCGTGGTATCCTTTTGGGAGGCGTACCGGGCGTATTGCCAGCCAAAGTGGTAATCTTAGGCGGTGGTGTAGTAGGTACACAAGCTGCTTGGATGGCCGCTGGCATGGGAGCTGATGTTACCATCCTAGACTTAAGTCTTCCACGTTTGCGCTACTTAAGCGATGTAATGCCTGCTAATGTTCGTACTATGATGTCGAACGAATACAATATCAGAACCTTAATTAAAGACGCTGACTTGGTGATTGGTGCCGTATTGATTCCGGGAGCTAAAGCCCCTCACCTTATTACCCGCGACATGTTGAAAGTCATGAAAAAAGGTTCGGTTTTGGTGGATGTGGCCGTAGACCAAGGTGGATGTATTGAAACCTGTAAGCCTACCACGCACGAGAATCCTACTTTCGTGATTGACGATGTAGTACATTACTGTGTAGCCAACATGCCAGGTGCCGTACCTTACACTTCTACCCTTGCCTTGACTAATGCTACTTTACCATACGCCATCCAATTGGCCAATAAAGGCTGGCAGAAAGCTTGTAAAGAAAACAACGAGCTGAAACTAGGCTTGAATGTGGTGAAAGGAGACGTGGTGTACAAAGGCGTGGCAGAGGCCTTTAACCTTCCTTACGAAAGTGTTGATAAATACTTAGCATAAACCGAAAGAGGCCGCCACAAGCGGCCTTTTTTATACCTTATAGCTTGGGAATTCGGTAAGCAAATGAGGAGCGGCCTCCGGATGGATGGCATAACAGTAGTGTTGTAGGCCGTTGGTAAGAAATACAAACTCAGCCTTTAGGTGCATATTATACTGAAAAGCCTGCTCGAATACCGAGGCCTGAATACCTACCTCAGGTGCTTTGCATTCTACCAGCATAAAAAGCTCACCGCTTGAGCGGTACACCAAAATATCCGTCCGCTTGAGGCGCTGGTTTTGTGAATGTCCGGCTTCCATTTTTATAAGGGATTTAGGATAGCCCAAATGATGGATTAGGAAATGCACCACATGCTGGCGCACCCATTCTTCGGGCGTTAACACTAAATATTTCTTTCGTATCGCATCAAAAATGTGCAACTTATCTTCAATTTTACGAAGCGTGTACTCAAAATCCGGTAAATTCAACTGTTGCATGGGGTGCTAAATTATCGCTTTTACCGATTAAATAACCCCAACACATCAAAAACTAAAAACGAATTATGAAAAGCAAAAAAGAGATAGTAGACAACTGGCTACCCCGCTACACAGGTGTTCCTTTAGAAGGATTCGGGGAATATATTTTGTTGACCAATTTTCAGAACTACGTAGAAATGTTTGCCGAGCGCTTCAATGTGCCCGTAAATGGATTCGGAAAACCCATGCAAACCGCCACCGCCAATAACATTACCATTATCAATTTTGGTATGGGAAGTGCCATGGCTGCTACCGTAATGGACTTACTTTCCGCCATTGGCCCCAAAGCAGCCCTTTTTCTGGGTAAATGCGGAGGCCTTAAAAAGAAAGTACAATTAGGTGACTTGATTCTCCCTATCGCAGCCATCCGTGGCGAAGGTACCAGCAATGACTACATGCCACCTGAAATTCCGGCCCTACCCTCTTTCCGCTTGCAGCGTGCGGTTTCTTCCATGATTAAAAAACATGCCCTCGACTATTGGACAGGTACCGTATACACTACCAACCGCAGAGTATGGGAGCATGATGAGAAATTTAAGAAATACCTTACTGAAATCCGTGCTATGGGCATAGATATGGAAACAGCTACCATCTTCACCGTAGGCTTTGTCAATGACATCCCTCATGGAGCCCTTTTACTCGTTTCAGACAATCCTATGACTCCCGATGGAGTAAAAACAGAAGCCAGTGATAAAAAAGTCACGAGCCTGTTTGTGGAGAAACACCTAGAAATCGGTATCGATTCCCTTATGGAACTTATCAATTCCGGTGAATCGGTGAAACACCTTCGTTTTGAGTAATCATTACCTCTAAACAAACATGAAAGGCGATTCCCCGGAGTCGCCTTTTCTATTTAACCCTTCATTTTGCCGATACTATAAATCTCCCTAAAGCCCTCCTTCCCTATGCTTAATTTGAAGGCAAATACCTTGCTTATGAAATCTTATTCAACCCTACTATTAACCGTTTTGTCCCTTGCCTTTTGGGGCTGCAACACTACTGAAAAAGTAGACCTGGTGGTGTACAATGCCAATGTGTATACCGTAAATGCTAATTTTGATACGCAGGAGGCCTTTGCCGTGAAAGACGGAAAGTTTTTGGCTATTGGTAGCAATAAAGAGATAAAAGAAAAGTACAGTGCCGAGAAGATGGTTGATGCCGAAGGAAAGGTCGTTTTCCCCGGTTTTATCGATGGCCACGCCCACTTTGTTGGCTATGCTCAAAATCTCCTTCAGGCAGATTTGGTGGGTGCAGAAAGCTTCTCGGATATGGTAAATCGTGTTACCACTCACAGAAGTGCACATCCTGAAACCCAATGGATACTAGGCCGCGGGTGGGATCAGAACGATTGGCCCAACAAGGAATTCCCTACCAAGGACACCTTGGATGCATTATTTCCCAATACTCCCGTATTTCTTACCCGTGTAGATGGCCATGCCGCATTAGTGAACCAAAAAGCACTGGACTTAGCCGGAATCACCGCAAGCACCGAACTACTTGGAGGTAAAGTATTAGTAGCCAATGGAAAGGCTACAGGTGTATTAATTGACAATGCCGTGACCTTGGTAGAGCAAATCATCCCTCCCCTGACTGATGCCGAATTGGTAGAAGCTTTGATGCAGGCACAAAAGAATTGCCATGCGGTGGGACTTACCTCTTTAGCTGATGCAGGATTGGACAAGCCCGTAATTGATTTATTAGACTCTTTACAGCAGGCTCAATTACTAAAAATGCGGATTTATGCCATGGTTACTCCATCGGAGGCCAATATGAACTATTATTTTACCCACGGTAAGTACAAAACCGATTTCCTGAATGTTCGCTCCTTCAAAGTGTATGGCGATGGCGCCTTGGGTTCACGTGGCGCTTGCTTACTAAAACCTTATCACGATGATGCCGACAATACCGGCTTCCTACTATTCAAGCCTGATGTGTATGAATCTTTAGCGAAGCAATTCTATACCTATGGTTTTCAGATGAACACCCACTGTATTGGTGATTCCGCCAATCGGGTGATACTGGATATTTACGGGCGCCTTCTTCCTAAAGAAAACGACCTACGCTGGCGCATAGAACACGCCCAAGTGGTAGCCAAAGAAGAGGTGGGTAAATTCAAAGAATTCAATGTAATCCCTTCAATCCAGCCTACTCATGCTACTTCTGACATGTACTGGGCGCCCGATCGCTTAGGAGAAGAAAGAATCAAAACGGCCTATGCCTATCAGGATCTGAAGCAAAGCAAAGGATTGGTAGCCTTGGGTAGCGATTTCCCCGTTGAACACATCAATCCGCTTTATGGATTTCACTCGGCTGTAGCCCGTAAAGATGCCAAAAACTGGCCGGAAGGTGGCTTTCAGAAAGAAAATGCCCTAAGCCGTGAAGACGCACTCCGCGGCATGACGATTTGGGCCGCATTTGCCCAATTTGAAGAACAAGAGAAGGGAAGCATAGAAGCTGGCAAACTAGCCGACTTCGTAATTTTGGAGAAAAATATTATGGAAATCCCTGAGGAAGAAATCAGGGAAACACCCATCAAAGCTACATTTGTACAAGGAGAGCAGGTTTTTTAACCTGCTTCTTCTCCTTTTACCCTATCGTCAAAAGGAATATTTACCAATAGCAGAAAACCAATACCCACAATAAAGAAGAGCATTAAGCCCAGCGTGCTATTGCGCATATCGCCTGTAATCTGTTCAATGAAACCATAGCTAAACGTACCAAATACAATAGAAATATTGTAGGTAACATCATAAAAGCTGAAATATGAGGTATGGTCCATAGTATCGGCCGGAATAAGCTTAGAATAGGTGGAGCGTGATAAAGCCTGAATCCCACCCATGACCAAGCCTACCACAAAGGCCAAGGCATAAAATTGGAATTCGGTGGTAACCAAATAAGCAGCTAAGCACACAAATATCCAGATAAAAACCATCACCAAAAGTGAATAGCGATTCCCTTTCAGCTTCGAGAGATAGGCAAAGGCATACGAGCCGGCTATACCCACCAGCTGAATTATAAGGACAGTTAGTATGAGTTTATCACCCGGCATTTTTAACACCTTATCACCAAAAGTAGCTGCCAAGTACATAACAGTCTGTACGCCTGCACTATAAAAGAAGAAGGCAACTAAATACTTTCTCAGAACAGGCAATCCTTTCAAGCTGGCAAACACCTTATTAATTTCCTGATAGCCTTTCCGTAGCCAATGGGTATCAGGTTTACGATTGAACACATTGTTGGGAAGGAAGTAAAAACTAATTTGCGAAAAGCCTATCCACCATAGCCCTACCAATAAAAAGCCGAAACGAGTAGCATCTCCCTTGGTGGCAAATCCGAAGAAATCGGGTACAGTAATTAAAGCAAGGTTCAATACAAGCAAGAAAATACTACCCAAATAGCCCAAAGCAAAGCCGCGGGCACTAAGCATATCGTAGCGATCGGGTGTGGCAATCACCGGAATAAACGCATTATAAAAGACCAAACTTCCCGAGTAGCCTACACTAGCCAAAATAGCACAGATAATCCCCCACTCTACATTACTTCCATCAAAAAAATACAAGCCTATGCAAGCCCCTGAGCCTATGTACATAAAGGCCTTCATAAACATCTTTTTCTTACCACTGTAATCAGCAATGCCTGAAAGTAAAGGACTGACAATGGCTATCAAGAGAAAAGAAAAAGAAAGCGACCACGAGTACAAAACCGTATTTACGATTTCAATACCAAAGAAGCTGACTACATCGCTCCCCCCACCGCTGGTCACACTATTAAAATAGACTGGGAAAATAGTGGCGGTAATCACCAGATTATAGACCGAGTTGGCCCAATCATACATGCACCAAGCATTAATGATTTTATTATTGTTTATAATAGACGACATGTGAGAAGGATAATCACAAAAAAAGGTCTTCCTCTTTGTGAGAAAGACCTTTCAATATAATAATTAGCTAGCAATTAAATATCTTCTGCTACTTTTTTAGGAGTAGAATACAAGATTTTACGTGCATTTGCTTCTTTCAATGACTGCTGAACATCGGTAACGATACCCATTTTAGCTTCACGGTCAATTTTCATCGACATGGTGATTTGGTCACGTTCCGCTTCACTTAGCTTATCTTTCTCTTGCGTTACGAAAAGAATGATATCTGAAGGCTGCACCAAGATATCATTTACCTGAATACGTGGTTCAGAACCAAACAAATCAGTTTTCTTAGGCTTACCTATATAAATATAGCTCACCAAAGATTTCTTTTCGAGTTTACGCAATTGCTCCGCCTGAGGCAGTTTTTGCTCCACCAAAAGATCGGTTTCTCTCAACACGGTTGTCACCATGAAGAAGAAAAGGAGCATAAAGATAATATCCGGTAAGGCCGAAGTTGGAATCTCTTGGCTAGTATTAGCCGCTTTCTTTTTAAACTTTGACATACGCTTACCTTAGTTTGTGGGTTCAGCAATTGAAATATTCTTAGGGAAGTTCTCACGCGCCCTGTCGTAACGCTCCTTGTCTACCGGATTTTTTAAATCCAGCTCACGGAACTGATCGGCCGTTAAACCTACCCTCGCACCATACATCTCGTTGTAGGAAGTTTCAAGAATGTCCAACACGGTAATGAACTTCTCATAGCTTGTTCCCCTATCAGCCTTCAATGAAATAATAGCATCTTTGGGGCTATCAGAAAGCTCTTTATTCTTACCATTGTTAAGAACAAACTCCTTCACTTTTCCCTTCAATTGAGAGATGTCATCCATAGGTTCATCCTCTACAAGCATTTTGTCATTAGAGTTGATCAAAATCTTAAAGATGTTCCTTTGATTGAACTTAATATCTGGTGGTGGTTCATTTGGATCTGGCTTCGGTGGCAGCTGAAAAAGAATACCTTTATCCGAAGCGATCGTAGTGGTCACCAAGAAGAAGATCAAAAGCAAGAACGCAATGTCTGCCATTGAGCTTGAGTTGACCGTTGGATTCGCTCTTTGCTTTTTAGCCATTGTTATTTAATCATTTTAACGATTTCTGTATATACGATACCTAAGATGGAACCTATACCCATTACGTACAAGGTAGTAAGAGTAGCCCCAATCACTTTGACACCGGTAGCAGTCAATTCAAATTTCTCAGCAATAGATGCTTGTACGTTGTCGCCTCTTGACACCAAAAAGGAAATCAAAAACACGCCAAACAATACCGCTACACCTATTCCTGATTTTGCCAAGGTTTTTGGATTATCCATTGCTTTAACCAGTGGAAGCACAATTACGCTTATCACAGAAACAGCAAATAGCAGATATCCAAAATATAATATAAAATCAAAAATATCCATTCTGAATGTTATTTAATGGTACAACGATGTATTACTTGCTCAAATTGTGCTTCACAAGAAGATCAACAAGAGAGATAGAAGCATCTTCCATGTCGTTTACAAGTGAATCAATTTTCACAACTAAGTAGTTGTAGAATACCTGAAGGATTACCGCTGCAATCAAACCAGCAATGGTAGTCAAAAGGGCCACTTTAATACCACCGGCTACTAGTGATGGAGAGATGTCACCCGCTGCTTCAATCGCATCGAAGGCACCCACCATACCAACTACCGTACCCATGAAACCAAGCATTGGAGCCAAAGAGATGAAAAGAGAGATCCAAACAAGACCTTTTTCTAAACGACCCATTTCCACAGAACCATAAGCTACGATTGATTTCTCAACAATATCGATACCCTCTGACATACGCATCATACCTTGTGTGAAGATAGAAGCTACAGGTCCTCTGGTATTTTTTGTTACTTCTTTAGCTGCTTCAATACCACCGCTGGCAAGGGCATCTTCTACTTTGGCAAGTAGTTTTTGAGTATTTGTAGTAGAAAGGTTAAGAGTAATGATACGCTCAATTGCAATGGCCAATCCTAGAATCAAACAAAGCAATACAGGCGTCATCCATTCCCAACCACCTTCAATGAATTTTTCTTTGATAATTTGGTGGAAAGATTTTGCTTCCGCTTCCACGATTTCTTCTTCAACCGGTGCAGGTGCAGCTTCTTGAGCAGGCGCAGCCTCTTCAGCAGCCGTAGTATCCGCAGCAGCAGCTTCAGTAGAATCAGTTGATTCCTGAGCGAAAGAGTAAGTAGATTGTCCTAAGGTCAATACCCCGGCAAGCATTAAAAAGGCAAATAACTTTTTCATAATTTGTTTTAGTAGTTCAATTTTTAAATTAAAACAGCTGAAATTTATTGGTTTTGGTCAAGTTTTCAAAAAATGATTCAAAAGAAGGTTAAATATAAATCGCATTTACCTGAAAAGTTATACTTTTTCTATATAAATGGTTTATTTAAAACCTTAGCGGAGAGGGCGGGATTCTCCCACAGGGATTCTGCGAAGAACCTGCGATACCCTTTAGAAGTATACACAATTCAATTCACAAAATGCCTTGCGACTTCAACCACTGCCTGCCTTCGATGGTTTTGAAAAACATCTCACGCTGGTAAGCCTCCGAACGGCTCGCAAACTCCTCAACATAATGTAATTCCCAAGGCCTTCTGCCCTTTGTATATCGTACGCGCCCTTTATTATGCTCTGCCAAACGTTTTTCTATATCGGCTGTGCTTCCATAATAAAAGGTGCCGTGGCTTTCACTTATCAAAATATAAGCAAAGAACTTCATGCGGAGAGGGCGGGATTCGAACCCGCGATACCCTTTAGAGGTATACACACTTTCCAGGCGTGCTCCTTCAACCACTCGGACACCTCTCCCTAGCTTTTAATCTTGTTAAAAGCGCCACAAATAAATTAAGAAAATTGGGCGTATGCAAATAATACTAGATTTTTAGTATGAAGGATTTGCCTGCATTTCTCCTCGTATGGCAAATTTTAATTTCTCTTTTACAGCTTCTACCGAATTTTCCTTACCTAAAAGGTACATCAACTTGGTAACAGCGGCTTCAGTTGTGCTGTCGTTACCCCCTATAACCCCAATAGAATCAAGCATTTGACTGGTTTTATACCTTCCTTGAAGCACTTTACCTCCTACGCATTGCGATACATTGTAAATAATAATTCCTTTCTCAATTGCTTTTCGTAATGCCGCCAAAAACCACGGAGCCGTAGGGGCATTTCCTGCACCAAAGGTTTCTAAAACTACTGCTCTAAGGCCTGGAACATTTAAGGTTCCCTCCACTACCTTTTCATTGATGCCAGGGAAAAGTTTTAATATGGTGACGTGACTATCCAACTCCTCTTGAATGGTAAGCGTAGCCTGATCGGCAAAATTGCCCAAGAAGGCTTCATTGTACTCAATATAGATGCCCGCTTCGGCCAAATTGGGGTAATTTTCGGAATGGAAGGCATCGAAATGCGAGCTTTCTACCTTTTTTGCCCTATTGCCGCGAAGCAAGAACCTATCGAAGAAGATACATACTTCTTGCACGATGGGCTTCCCGTTTTTCTTAGCCGAGGTTATTTCCAGTGCAGTTATGATATTTTCACGCGCATCAGAACGGCTGGCACCAATGGGTAATTGGGCCCCGGTAAGGATTACAGGCTTGCTCAGGCCTTCCAGCATAAAACTCAATGCAGAGGCTGTATAGGCCATGGTATCGGTACCGTGCAGAATAAGAAACCCATCATACGATTCATAATATTCTTTAATAATTCGCGCCATAGCCACCCAGTGGTCGGGGTTCATGTCGGAAGAATCAATGAGTTCCTCGAAGGCAATCACGGTTAAATTCAATTGCAAATTTCTCAGGCTAGGCACCTCCTCCATAATCAACTGAAAATCGAAAGGCACCAGCGCACCCGATTCATCATACACCATGCCCATGGTTCCACCTGTGTAGATAATCAGGATGGAATGACTGGAAGGCTTGGGAGCCGCAGTATTGATATGGATGATTTTATTTTTCATAGATGCGGGGAAATAATTGACGCGCATTTTGAGTAGTAATACTAGCTACTTCTTCTACAGGAATGGCCAGGTAATCGGCAACTTTTTGTGCGATTAACGCTAAATAAGCGGGCTCGTTTCTTTTACCACGATAAGGCACTGGTGCTAAGTAGGGACTATCTGTTTCCAAGACCACGCGCTCCAGCCCGATTTGTGGAATCACCGTATCCATGCCTCCTTTTTTAAAAGTGGCTACCCCTCCTATTCCCAAATAAAACCCCATTTCTTTCACCCGATCTGCATCCTGCGCATTGCCCGTAAAACAATGAAATACGCCTGTTAAGTATTCATCTACTAAGGGTTCCAGCAGGGCGAGGGTTTCCTGAAACGATTCGCGGCAATGAATCGCAATAGGTAGCTTATGCTTTTTTGCCCATCCTACCTGAATCTTGAAAGCTTCTTGCTGGTGGGACCAGAAAGTCTTATCCCAATACAAATCCGTACCGATTTCGCCTATGGCTACAAAGGAATGTTGAGATAATAAAGATTCCATTTGCATCAATACCTGCTCAAAATCTTCTTTAACATAGCAAGGATGCAAGCCCATCATGGGCAAACATACCGATGGATGCGTTGAATGCAGTTCCATCATGGCACTGATTGAATCTGCATCAATATTAGGCATCAGGATTTGACTAACTCCTACCTCCAAAGCCCTTTGAATGGCACTTTCGCGGTCGGTAGCAAATTCTTCCGAAAAAATATGGCAATGGGTATCTATCAACATCATGAGTTGGGCAAATTTCGGTCTTTCCAGCGTATGGTACGGGTAAATGGAAATAGCAATAGCAAAGTTAGGGTCAAAATCATGGAATAAAACACATAGCGTAATAAATCTACCCATAAGAAAAACTGATGCGTTTTTTTAAATCCTTTACGAATCAATAGGCCTTGAACCAAGATTTTTCCTAAAAACACCCAAAAGGCTACTAGCGGACTGAAGACAGAAAGCAAAATAATGGCGGGAAAAAATAAGCCTTGCAATAAGAGTATAAGTTGCAAGGGAAGGCTTAGGCAAGGAATGCCTTGCATCCAGCGAAGGCGCTGCCTAAGTAAATCTTTCCAAGTGGCAATGGCTTGGGTTTGCCCTTTTACCTCCGGCTGCATCAGAATTTTGGATTGAAATCCAGCATTAACAACTGCTCGATGAAGCGCAATATCTTCGGTAACGGAAAAAGGGATATTGGCATAACCGCCCACCCTTTGATAAGCCTCACGTGTAACCAACATATTATTGCCCATGGCTACCGTAGCCAAACCCATACGATGAAAGGCATAAAAAAGTGATTGCGCGAAAGTCCAATCGGTGGCTTGAAGGCGAGTCCATAAATTGCTCTTCGCATTCACCGTAAAGCCTGTTACAATTCCTACCCTACTCGAAACGGACTTTACCATGCTGCGCATCCATGTCTCAGGCATTTGCATATCGGCATCGGTAATTAAAAAATAATCCGCAGAGGTTTGCTCAGCTAGTTGCATCAGTACATTGGCCTTGGCTTTCTGTTTTTCGCTCGGTTTAATCTCCAAATAATGGACATTAGCGTATTTCTCCTCCCACTCACGAGCGATTTGGGCGGTGGCATCTGTTGAATCATCATCCCCAATCCAAATTTCAAATTTATCCTGCGGATAGGCTTGGCGTATTAGTGATTGAAGGCAAGAGTCTAGATTCTTTTCCTCATTCCGAGCCGCCAATAAAATCGCCACATTCGGCCAATAAGACGGATTTTCTTGTTTTTTCTCTTTAAGAAATAAGGATATCCAGGCCCATGTGTCGATGGCCATAACTACAAAGCATAGACCTAAGAGAAGCAAGAACAGCGTACTCATAGCGCTTCATAGGTATAGCCTAATGCCTGAAAATGTCCCAGATAGCGCGGCAATACATACTGAAGGGTAGTGTAGGATTTGATACTATCATGAAAAAGTACAATGCTTCCTCCGCGAGTAGCTTTAATGGATTGTTGAAGACATATTTCGGCACTTTTTCGTGCCTCATAATCACCCGTGAGTACATCCCACATAATGATTTGATAGTCTTTCTTAAGCACTTTGGCTTGCGCAGGCCTTAGGCGACCATAAGGCGGGCGAAATAGCGATTGACTCCATTGCCCCAACTGCTCCTCCCCTTTTTGCACTTCTTCAAGGTAGGTGGCAAGAGGCGTTTTTGTTCCTTTTACATGATGAAAAGTATGATTTCCCACACTGTGCCCAGCGGCTACTACCTGATGGAAAATAGCAGGATGCTTTTCTATATTATGCCCCACGCAAAAAAAAGTGGCTTTTGCCTGGTATTTATCCAATTGCTCCAACACAAATTCGGTTACTTCCGGAATGGGACCATCATCGAAGGTGAGGTAAATTTTCCGCTCGCCCCGTTCTTTATGCCACACGTAGTGAGGAAATAGCCAAGGAAGAAAAAAAGGCGTTTTGTGGAAAATCATAGGGTATGCGTTACTTGCAAGGTCAGCATGGTGATGTCATCACGAAACTCCACGCCTTGCTTGAACTGGTGAAGGCTTTCCATGATTCGCTCTTGGATGACCAATGGATTCTCCTGCTGATGACGAGTCAATATATCCTGCAAGGCTTCTTGTCCAAACTCTTCTTGGTTTGGATTGAAGGTTTCGACTAAGCCATCGGTATAGCAAAACAAGAGGAAATTGCCAGAAACTTCTACTTCACCCATCTCTAGCATAGGCAAGGTATCGAGTGCACCGAGTATGGTGGTACCTTTCTCCAATAACATTTGCTTACCATCGGCCAACATCAAAATACTCGGATTATGCCCAGCATTGATATAACGCAGTTTACGGGCTTGCTCGTCATACAAGGCGATAAAGAACGTAATAAAATGATCGCCTTGAGCGCTTAAACCGATGAGATAATTCAGTTCTTGAACAATCTCTCGTAAGTCATGGGTTTTGCGGATTAGTGTACGGAGCGTAGCCTGAAAATTAGACATCAATAAGGCCGCAGGAATACCTTTACCGGACACATCGGCCACGCAAAGCATGTGCTGATGTTCGCCCAAGTGCAGGTAATCGTAATAATCACCACCAATAG
The DNA here is from genome assembly GCA_030412945.1 of Shiella aurantiaca. Lineage (GTDB taxonomy): Bacteria > Bacteroidota > Bacteroidia > Cytophagales > Cyclobacteriaceae > Shiella > Shiella aurantiaca. The sequence continues at coordinate 655,251 of JAUHJS010000001.1, forward strand.
AAAAATGGGGCTCGTAATAGGCCGTTACTTTTAGTTGTTCCGTGTTAGGCAAAAAAGAAGGAAAAAGACCTTGCTGCACCTGTTTGGCAATTTCCATTTCCTTTTTAAAGGCCTCTTGCTCAATCTGCCTGCGCGTCATGCGCTTATTCTCAATGGCTACAATAATAATATTGCAGAGCGCCTGAATGAAATTAGTATTTGACTCCTGCAAGGAAGTGTACAAAGGGGAAACACCACCCACCATGGCCATAGCCAATAGCCGATTCTTGTGCAAAACCGGAATGAGGGTATCGAACTCGCGAAAGGGTTCTGCGGCTTGGTCGGTGCAATGAAAGCAGGTGGCACGGATATCCAGAAAACTGGTATCCATGGGAATTTGGGTAAAACTATGATTCGTACCAAAATGTACCTTACAGGCCCACTCCTCATCGAGCACGTACAAGGCCAGCTTTTTAATTTGCAGATTGGCCCGGAGGGTAAACAGGAAAATTTTATACAGCGATTCCTCCGACACATTGGCATTTATGGCCTGTGTGATTTCCAAAAGAGCATTGAGTTCAAGCTCTTTTCTCTCCATCTGATTTTTCAGTGTATATAATTCCATTCTGCGTGTCGACTAGCGCGTATTGTGCGCCAATAATCCGGCCTTGGTAGCAAGATAATGATAATTGGTGAATTGAGCAGGCAAATCTACCTCGGCTTGAGGCACCTCTTCCGATACGTTGTGCAGGCAACGAAGGTAGCCTTTGGTATACAAGCTTTGCAAGGTTGACAAGATTTGTTCTTGAGGCCACTGCAAAGTTTTCTCTAAATAGGTATAGGGCTGTACGAAATACAGCTCATCGAGCAAATCAAATTCCCATTCAGACATAGCGTTTTCCTTTCCAATTGAATGCGGTAAAGTTAGAGGCAATTCCTATCAAAACGGCATAAAAAGGATATAAAAATGAAGCCAAAATCATATGAATCATTGAAACGGAACGATTCCATGATTTTAGCACCGGATACAATAGAAGAGCCTCGCCAGATGCTTTGAGCATAAATATCAAACCTAATAACCATCCCATTTCCGGCCAAACAAAAACCGATGCATAGGCCAAACACCACATAGCATGAAAAGAGAAAACGGCCAAGGCCAAAGCGATAATCCGTGCGCGTTGAAATCGGTTCCACTTGGAAGCCCAACGGATGCGCTGGTGCCAGAACTCCGACCACGAACTGGCGGCATGAGTCTCTACCAAAACCTGAGCAGAGGAACATACTGCCACAGAACCAGGCCATTTCTCATGCATGGCATAAAGCAGGAGTTCATCATCACCTCCCACGTGTTCTTGCCATTGCGAATAGCCGCCCATTTCCAAAAAGGAGATTCTTCGGAAAGCTAAATTGGCCGCATTGCACATAGTAGGTTTTCCGGCTTTGGCCGAAGCTATACCCGTTGCCACCAAACTGGCAAACTCAATCACTTGTAGACGGGAAAACAGGCGCTCCGTTTGAAAATACGTTACCGGCCCTATCACCATGTGATTTTCCTCATGCGCAAAAGGCGCCACCATGGCTTTCACCCATCCGCTTGGAAGCTTGCAATCGGCATCGGAGAGAAGGAGTATTTCAGCGTTTGTTGCTGAGGTGGTTTGTTCAATGGCCCACTTTTTGGCGCTAAACACGCCCTCCGGCACCTTTTGTAAGGTATAGGAAAAAGGTAGGGATTGCGTATGCTGATGGAATAATTCCCAGGTATTCTCCTCCGAATTATCCTCCCAAAGGTAGATATGAAGGCGTTCTTTCGGATAATCGAGTGCGCCAAGACTTTGCAGCAAGGTTTTAACATTTTCCGACTCATTGCGAGCTGTAATTACCACTGCTACCGTTGGAAAATAATCGGCTGATGCTTCATCTTCCTTTTTTGTATAGGCCAGCCGCAGGGCTAGTAGGCCAAGAAAATATAGGCCATTGATGAATAAAAAAATAAGGAGTATGCTATTCATCGCTCGGTGAAAAAGGTTTTAGGCGACCAATAAACCAAAGCCCAATAAGGCCCGGCAGCATAATATTGACACACCACAGTAAAAGACTGGCGGCTAGCACAGGCTCTAGCGGTACTCCTAAGGCATCGAAATAAATAACAGCCGAGAACTCCCGAATGCCCAAATCACTCAGGAAATTGAAAGACGGAAGCAGTGATTTGGCCAGAAATATCCAGGCTATGCCCATCAGTATCACTACATCACTGGCTTCTACTTTGGCGGCCTTCATAATCAGGTAAAACTGTAAGAGAAATATGCCATAGCGAATAAAAGAAAGCATAAGAATATCGCCCACATTACGGAACGATAACATGGTGAGTGAATCGAACCAAGAAGTGCGCTTAAGCAAGGCACTGATGGGCTTTCGCCACCTTGCCAATAGCATCACAATCACGGCTATACTCGCCAATAACACACTTACCTGCACAGGCACTTGTGGCAAATACAGTATACTAAAAAGGCCTAACACCAAAGTAGGCACCATTTGAGCTGAGCGGGTAAACAATACCATACCTACCGCATGGCTACGATCTTTACTTTTCAAAGACCAAACCCTTCCCAAATAATCGCCTAGGGCGTGAGGGGTAACCAAGCCGAAGCTGAGTCCGTGCAGAACCCCCGCAAAGGCTTCCCAAAAGGTAATCTTCTCCACCAAAGTACAAGCATGTTGCCACTTCAAGGCTTCCATGGCCCAATTAAGCGGCATCAGTACCAGTACCGCTATCAATAACCATAGCTTATCTTCAAAATTAAAACTGGAAAGCAGGCGAGGAAAATCGATGGCTTGCTGCTGCCATTTCACGTAGAAAAAAAAAGCGATTGCAATAAAAAGTACCGTTTTGATGGCACGCGAAATTGTCCGCCTATGGGCACGAATTATCTCCACTGATGCTTTATATTGCATGGTAAATGGCTCTAGCGAAACAAGCAATTAAAGAATCTGTCATACTTGGAATTGACCCTGGAACAAATGTAATGGGGTACGGAGTCCTATTGGTTGAAGGGCAAAAAGTTACTTTGCTTCAATATGGCGTAATCCATCTGAGCAAATATACTAATCATGAGCTAAAGCTTAAGAAGATTTTTGAACGGATTATCAGCCTCATTGACGACTACCACCCCGACCATGTGGCTTTAGAGGCTCCTTTTTTTGGAAAAAACGTCCAGTCGATGCTCAAACTTGGCCGTGCGCAAGGAGTGGCTATGGCCGCAGCACTTTCGCGCGATATTTCCATCAGCGAATATGCCCCCAAAAAAGTTAAACAATCGGTAACCGGAAACGGAAATGCTTCTAAAGAGCAGGTGGCCCAAATGCTTAAAACCTTGTTGAAGTTTGAAGAAGACCCTAAACTGCTCGATGCTACGGATGCCTTGGCGGTGGCCTTATGCCATCATTACCAAAGCAAAAGCCTCCCAACATCCTCGACTAAGGGTTGGAAGGCTTTTGTATCAGAAAACCCCGATAGGGTTAAAGGTTCTTAATGGATTTTTTCTTTCCACACCAAGGCTGCGGCTCCCAGCACTGCGGCATTTCTATCGTTCAGTTCCGAAACCAGTAATTTCACTTTTCCTTTGAAAATACCCAGCATATGCTCTTCCATATAGCGTTTGGTAGGTTCAAAAATGTGCTCATCGGCTTTGGTAAGCCCGCCAAACAAAAATATCGCTTCGGGACTGGAGTGCACCACAGCATCGGCAAGTTTCATACCCAGGATACGTCCGGTATATTCAAAAGCGGCAATAGCTACTTTATCTCCACGCTTGGCCGCCTCAGTGATTTGGTCGGCTGTTAGGTTTTCAAAAGAAGTATCTACCAGTTCGCTTTCCCCATTGTAATCGGCCAATAATTTATATACAGTCCGTTTGATGCCCGTGGCCGATACGTAGGTTTCCAAACATCCTCTGCGTCCGCAGCCACAAGTACGTCCGAATACATTGACCAAGCTGTGTCCCAGCTCCCCGGCAAAACCATCGTGCCCATAGAGTAATTGTCCATTGCACACAATACCGCTCCCCAGCCCTGTACCGAGGGTAATCACGATAAAATCGCGCATGCCTTTGGCACCACCATACATCATTTCGCCTATGGCGGCCGCATTGGCATCGTTGGTCAATACCATCGGTACATTGTAGTACTTGGTAAATAAATCGACAAAAGGCGTAATGCCTTTCCATTTCAGGTTGGGCGGATATTCAATGGTTCCTTTGTAATAATTGGCATTGGGTGCGCCAATACCTACCCCTACGAGCTGAGTATTGGCTCGCTCAATCAATACAGAACTTCGCTTGTACAGGGCCTCTTGAAATGTGCCAATGGTTTCATGTACATCGGTGGGCATGGAAGACTCAATAATGATGTTTCCTTCCCTGTCTACCAAGCCAAACTTGGTGTTGGTTCCCCCTAGGTCAATGCCTAACACAACCTCTTTCATTCGATCTATCTTTTACCATCGTCCATCATACTGACTAACAATCGTTTACCTTGTTAAAAAACAGCTTATTATGGACGAATTAGTAGGTTTAGTGTGAAAAATGAATACTTTCGATATCCTAAACTTCTAAAAGATTCGGGCTAAAAAGAAGCAAAATCGTAAGTAAAATTCAATTATTTGGACTCCGTTTATTTCAATCGATTGCAAAAATTCGCGCACTTTCCTTCGGTAAAAGACAATTTCTGAAAAAGAAAATTTTGCCCACCATCCTTTCGCCCATCACTCTTTTCAAGCAAGAATCTTAGTGAGACAAAACAAAAAAAGCCACCCTTTCGGATGGCTTTACAATCAAATGCTTATAACTTAATCGAACAGTTCGGCTAGCTTACGCTCAAGGGCCTCGCCTCTTAGGTTCTTTCCGATAATCTTTCCCTCCTTATCAAGCAAGAAGGTAGCCGGGATGGCATTTACCTGATAGGTGGCTGCTGCGGCTGAGTTGAAATACTGTAAGTCGGATACGTGATTTGGCCATACCAAACCATCAATCTCAATCGCTTTCACCCAATCTTCTTTCTTACGGTCGAGCGATACACTAAATACCTCAAAGCCTTTGCTTTGGTACTGGTTGTACAGGCGTACCACATTGGGGTTTTCCATGCGGCAAGGCTTACACCAAGCTGCCCAAAAATCTACCAATACGTATTTCCCTTTCAAATTGCTTAGGCTCATGTTCTCCCCGTTGGGATTGGGCAAGGTAATCTCCGGTGCCTGAGCTCCTATAGCCAAGGCCCTCAATTGCTCAATTTGACTAGCAAAAGCAATCACAGGTTTCGATTTCGGATGGGCTGCCTTCAATTTGGTAGCTAAGCTATCTATCAAAGGAAATTCATTTTCGGTATCTAGGTAGTTAATTGACTGAATTACCGCCAAAGAAGTACCCATCGTACGAATTTGCTTTTTCACCTCTTCACGAAGTGCTTTTTGCTCACTAGCATAGGTAGCCTGCAATTGAAGCATAGTGGCGGTATCTTGCTCTTGGTTGGCCGCCATAAACTGCTCGTTTAAGCTGCGGGCTTTGGATTGGAAGCCTTCCATTAGTGTATTGATGGTTTCCATGTGATCCATATCTACCGAACCTTTGATTTCATAAAAGCCCCCCTTGTTGTTACCATCTACATTTACTTCAATATTTGATTTATCTAAAATCAAATTTACCACTTGGGTATTGTAAAAGTTTAGGCGATAGAACCCAGCGGCTTCAAGGTTCACCTCATGCGAAAAGGTATTGTTCGCACCCAGATAAAGGGTGTCGATAGGATCGAAACTTCTTTCTTTCATTTCTTCCAATACAATGTATTGGCCTTCCACGGGATTGTTCACTTTGCCCGAAAGAATAATTCCCTTACCGTCAGTACTACAAGCTGACAATACGGATAATAGGGCTACTGATAATATCATGTGTTTCATAATTGAGTAAAAATAGGCACAGAGGCCACGAAAAATAGTTCTAGTACTTAATCAAGACTTTTGGCTAAAAGTTCACTGGCCAATTTGGGATCAGCCTTTCCTTTGGATTTTTTCATCACTTCTCCCATAAACATACCGAGCAATCCTTTCTTGCCGTCTTTGTATTCCTGCACCTTGGCTGGATTGGCCGCCAAAACCTCATCAACCACCTGTTGGATAAAATCCTGGTCGCCTACTTGGATAAGGTTCAAGTCTTCCGCAATTTCCAAAGCCGACTTGGTGGTACCTTTGGTTAGTTCAGGATAGATTTTTTGAGAAGCCACCGAGAAACTTACCTTATTGGCATCGATAAGAGCAATCAAATCGGCCAGTTGAGCCGGTTTTACAGGGAATTCTTCAATAGAAAGTGTCAATTCGTTCAGGTATGACTTCACCGGACCCATAATCCAGTTGGAAGCCGCCTTATAATTTTTAGTCAGGCTGCATAGCTCGTCATAATAAAGCGCCACTTCCTTGGTATCGGTCAATACCAGCGCATCGTATTCTGAAAGGCCATACTGCTTGGTAAATTTCTTATACAGTTCATTGGGCAAAGGAGGCATTTTCGCCTTCACCTCGTTCAGGTATTCCTCGGTAATAATCAAAGGCGACAAATCCGGCTCAGGAAAATAGCGGTAGTCGTTCATATCCTCCTTAGCACGCATGCTGTGGGTATCGCCCACGGTGGCATCGAAGGTACGAGTTTCCGACACGATGGTGTTTCCTTTTTCGATTTCGATAATCTGACGCTCGATTTCATGTTCAATGGCGCGCTGCACATTGCGTATGGAGTTCATGTTTTTCACCTCCACTTTTTTACCAAACTCCTTGGCCCCATTGAGCATCACGGAAATATTGGCATCGCAACGCAAAGAGCCCTCTTCCATATTGCCATCGCATATTTCGAGGTAGCGCACTAGCTTACGGATTTCCGTAAGATAGGCATATGCCTCATCAGAGGTACGGATTTCCGGTTCCGATACAATCTCAATCAAAGGCACTCCGGCACGGTTGAGGTCAATCAGTGTATCCACCTCCTCGGCCATGTGAATGGACTTTCCGGCATCTTCCTCCATGTGAATGCGGGTAAGACCAATGCTTCGCTCCTGACCATCTTTCAGTTTGATTTCAATCTTTCCGCCTACACAAATGGGCGTTTTATCTTGAGAAATCTGATAACCCTTGGGTAGATCGGGATAAAAATAGTTTTTGCGGGCAAAGTGATTATCACGGGTGATGGTACTACCACAGGCAATGCCCATTTTCACCGCATATTCCACCGCCTTTTTATTCACTTTGGGCAAAGTACCCGGATGCGCCAAGGTGATAACACTGATATTGGTATTGGGCATATTGCCGTATTCATTGGCATCGCTGGAGTACATTTTGCTGTTGGTGAGCAACTGGGCGTGTACTTCCAAACCAATTACGGCCGTGTATTTATTTCTGATACTTGCGTCTAGCATAGTTTTTATTCGTTAGGAAAAAGGATTCCCCTTTTCCGGTGATATTCATTATAATTTTTGCGCCATTTCCTGAGCCGCCTGAATTACCTTATTCAAACCGGAAGCATCTTTCCCTCCGGCTGTGGCATAAAACGGCTGTCCGCCTCCACCCCCTTGAATATGCTTGGCCAATTCTTTCACCATATTGCCTGCATGTAGTCCTTTAGCTACCAAATCATCGCTCAGCATTACGGCCACTTGTGGATTCCCTTTGATTTCGGCCGCCAATACCATAAACAAGGTAGCAAACTGCCCTTTCAGTTGGAAAGCGATATTTTTCAAAGAATCGGCATCGGGTAAGCTTACCGGCTGAATCAGCACGTGCACCCCGTTTTGCGAAACCATTTTGCTTTCAAGCTGCTGCTTCACTTGCTGAGCTTGTTGGGCATACAGTTGCTCTATTTCTTTTTGCAAAGCCGATTTTTCTTCCACTAAGCCTTGAATGCTTTTCAAAAGGTCTTTCGGGTTTTTCAATACTTCTTTAATCTGGGCCAAAGTTTGTATCTGATGGCTCATATATTCCTCAGCCGCTACGGAGGTAAGGGCCTCAATACGTCTTACCCCAGCTGCTACCGAACTTTCGCTCACAATTTTGAACAAACCGATTTGTCCGGTTGCCTTCACGTGTGTACCTCCGCACAATTCTACCGAATAGCTAGGATCAAAGGTAATTACACGCACAAAGTCGCCATATTTTTCACCAAACAAAGCCATAGCCCCAAGGGATTTGGCCTGCTCAATAGGCACATTGCGCTTCTCGTCCAAGGCAATATTTTCCCTGACTTTGGTATTCACTATGCGCTCAACTTCTTGTATCTCCTCATCGGTCATTTTTGCAAAATGAGAAAAATCAAAGCGAAGCACTTCCTCATTCACCAAGGAGCCTTTTTGCTGAACATGGTCGCCCAATACCTGACGAAGCGCGGCATGCAATAAGTGTGTAGCGCTGTGGTTGTTTTCAGTCAGCCCACGTTTTTGGGTATTCACCTTAGCCACAAAATCGGCCTGTGGTTGGGCGGGAATTTTATCTACAAAATGAACGATAAGATCGTTCTCTTTTTTGGTGTCAACAATATATAAAGTTTCGTTTGAAGAAATCAGTTGGCCTGTATCACCTACCTGACCACCACTTTCAGCATAAAAAGGCGTTCTGTCAAGTACAAGCTGTACCTGATTCTTGCCTTTTCCTTTCACCTCACGGTATTTCACAATGCGCGCGGGCGCTTCTGTAGCCTCATAGCCTACAAAGTCCGTAGAGTCGGCCTCACGTACCACCACCCAATCGCCCGTTTCCGTAGCCGAAGCATTGCGTGAGCGGTCTTTTTGTACGGCCATTTCCTTATCAAATCCGGCTACATCTACCTGAAAACCATTCTCACGAGCAATCAGCTGAGTCAAATCCAAAGGAAAACCAAAGGTATCGTACAGCTCAAAAGCGGTTTTCCCACTAATCTGCTTACTCGAAGCTGATTTTGCCATTTCATCGGCCAAAATCTTGAGTCCTCTATCCAAAGTCTTCAAGAAAGCACTTTCTTCTTCCTGAATCACCTTCGCCACAAAAGCTTCTTGCTGCTTTAGCTCAGGGAATACTTCTTTCAGCTGCTCGGCCAATACGGGCACAAGGCTGTTGAACACTGGTTCTTTAAAATTCAAAAAGGTATAACCATAACGCACCGCCCTGCGCAAAATCCTGCGGATTACATAACCCGCTCCGGTATTGCTCGGAAGCTGCCCATCGGCAATGGTAAAAGCTACTGCACGGATGTGGTCGGCCATTACGCGCATGGCGATATCGGTAGTTTCGCCAATTCCATAGCTGATGCCCGAAGTTTTCTCCAAAACCTCAATCAGCGGGCGGAACACATCGGTATCGTAATTAGAGCTTTTGCCCTGAATGGCGCGCACCAAGCGCTCAAAGCCCATACCCGTATCTACGTGCTTGGCCGGAAGCGATTCGAGCTTGCCATTGGCCAAGCGATTGAATTGCATAAATACCAAGTTCCAGATTTCGATTACCTGCGGATGGTCATTGTTGACCAGATCGCGGCCGGGGATTTGAGCAATTTCCGCCTCAGGGCGCAAGTCGATATGCACTTCGGAGCAAGGGCCACAAGGGCCTGTATCGCCCATTTCCCAGAAATTGTCTTTTTTGCTACCGTTCAAAATACGGTCTTCAGCAATGTGCTTTTTCCAGAAGTCATGGGCTTCTTGATCGAAAGCCAGATTTTCTTTATCATCTCCACCGAAAACCGTTACATACAGACGTTCTTTGGGCAGGCCAAATTCCACCGTAAGTAGCTCCCAAGCCCAGCGGATGGCATCTTCTTTAAAATAATCGCCAAACGACCAGTTGCCGAGCATCTCGAACATGGTATGGTGGTAGGTATCGATACCTACTTCTTCCAAATCATTATGCTTACCCGATACACGCAAACATTTTTGCGTATTGGCTATGCGGGTTACTTGAGCTATTTTATTGCCGAGGAAGAAATCTTTAAAAGGGTTCATTCCGGCATTGGTAAACATCAGCGTGGGGTCATTTTTAACCACAATAGGCGCTGAGGCCACAATTTGATGCTGCTGCTGTTTAAAATAATCCAGAAATTTCTGCCTAATACGATTTGCTTCCATGCTACTTCTATGAAATTCGATTAAAATATTTGCGCTCTTTTATAAAATATGTATACTTGCAAGTTGTGAATCAAGGGCTTAACCACCTTTATTCGGAATTTTTCGAAAAAAGTGCACTTATTCACGCAAACATAGCCTTTTATTTTTGCACAAAAATAGAAGATTTTACCGGACTAGAAACCTAGTTTTTTAACTAAGCTTTTAAAGACATGATTTTTTTATGGGAATTGTCCGGTCCCTGAACATGAAAAACTACTATGGCAAGAATTAAGTACTACTACGACACCGAAACCTGTAAATACGAACGTATCAAAGTTTCGCGCTGGGATGTCTTCCTCAATTCACTCGGTTTTTTGGCTGTTTCCCTTATTATGGGTATTGGTCTTTTAATGGCCTATAACGCCTACTTTGATTCCCCCAAAGAAGCCGCCCTCAAAAAAGAAAACGAAGAACTTAAGCTCTATTATGATTTAATGAATAATGAGCTGGAAGACTTGAAAGATATGATAGCCGTACTGGAAGATAGAGATGATGATGTATATCGTATCATTATGGAAGCGGAACCCATCCCCAGCAGTGTGCGTAATTCAGGATTTGGTGGTACTGACCGCTACAAAAACCTGCTAGAGAAAAACCTGATGCAGGAAGATTTGATTCTGAGTTCGATGAAGAAAATCGAGCTGATGAAAAAGCAGATGTACATCCAGACGAAGTCGTATGACGAAATCATCGATCTTGCTAACAAAAAATCCTTAATGCTTGCCTCTTTACCTGCTATTCAGCCGGTTTCCAATAAAGAATTAAAAAGACTTTCCTCGGGCTTTGGCCGTAGGATCGATCCCGTATACAAAATCTGGAAAAACCATACCGGAGTTGACTTTTCAGCTGAACGCGGTACACCTATCTACGCTACAGGGGATGGAACCATCGTAAAGGTAAAAACCAATATCGGTGGTTATGGAAAAGAAATCGAGATAGACCACGGCTTTGGCTATGTTACCAAATACGCCCACATGCAAGATTTCAATGTGCGTGTAGGCCAAAAGGTGAAACGTGGCGATTGTATTGGCTTTGTGGGTTCTACCGGAAAATCTACGGCCCCTCACTTGCACTATGAGGTGATTAAAAATGGGGTGAAGGTGAATCCGGTGTATTACTTCTTCCAAGATATTACTGAAGAAGAATACGAAAAACTCCTTGAACTTTCTAGTATAGAAAACCAATCACTCGGATAATACAGAAAGCCGCTCGATGAGCGGCTTTTTTATGCTTTCGGTTTTCTTTCCTTTTTGCTTAATTTGCCGCTTTGTTGCGCTATGAAAAAACTTTTTATACTATCAGGCTTAGCTGCAGGTCTATTTTTTCAAGGATGTAAAACGGTACAAAAAACAGGCCCCTCGGTTCAAAGCCAGCCTGATACCACCGAAAAAGTGGATAGTGTGCTTGCTCAAACTCCGCTTGTAAGCGATACCCTGCTCGACACGAAGGATATTGAAGATTTTACCCTCGAAGTATGGATTGAGGAAAAAGATACCCTAAGTATCATTGGTGTGGGCGATATGATGCTCGGCACCAATTTCCCTAACGAAGGCTATTTGCCTCCCAATGAAGGGCGGGCACTTTTGGCCGATGTACACCGCATCTTACAAAATGCCGATATCACTTTTGGAAATCTGGAGGGTGTAATGCTCGATAGTGGAGGAACGCAGAAAACCTGTCAAAACCCCGATTTGTGTTATCTTTTTCGCAGTCCCGAACGCTACATACAGCGCTTTGTGGAAGCGGGATTTGATATGGTGAGTTTGGCCAATAACCATGCGGGCGACTTTGGCAATGAAGGCCGGAATCGCACCATGCGCGTAGTAGAAGAAGCCGGAATCGCTCATGCGGGACAGTTGGCACAACCTACGTGTGTAGTTACCCATGAGGGCGTACGCTATGGCATGGTAGCTTTTTCACCAAACTCAGGCACAGTCAGCATCCACGACATAGAAAATGCCAAGCGCTTAGTACAGCAGCTCGATTCGATTTCTGATATCATCATCGTATCTTTTCATGGAGGCGCGGAAGGTTCCAAATTCCAGCATGTGAAGCGCACCAGCGAAATGTTTTATGGGGAAAATCGAGGCAATGTTTATGAATTTGCTCATGCCATGATTGATGCCGGAGCCGATATCATTTTCGGACATGGCCCGCACGTAACCCGCTCCATTGATTTATACAAAGACCGCTTCATCATTTATAGCCTGGGGAATTTTTGCACCTATGCACGCTTTAATTTACGGGGCGAAAACGGCATTGCACCCATCATAAAAGTATATACCGACCGAGAAGGAAAATTCCTTAAGGGACATATCACCCCTATTATTCAGTATGGTGAAGGGGGCGTTTCCATTGATGCTAACAATGGCGCAATCAAAACCTTACAAAAATTATTGAAAGAAGATTTTCCTGAAGTGCCTTTAGATATTGACGAAGGCGGGAATATTACCTATATTCATGCCGAATAAACCGCTGTGGCCTACAAAGAAAAAACGATAGAGAAAAAATACTTCAGCATTGGCGAAGTGGCCGAGGAGCTTAATGTGGCTACCTCCCTTATCCGCTTTTGGGAAAGTGAATTTGATGTAATCAAACCGAAGAAGAATAGTAAAGGCAATCGCCAGTTTACCCTTCAGGATATCGAGAACATCAAACTGATTTACCATTTGGTGAAGGAAAAAGGCTTTACCCTACAAGGAGCCAAAGAAATGCTCAAGTCGGAATCATCGGCCATTAAAGACAAAATGGAGATGATAGATTCGTTAAAGAAAATCAAGGCCTTTTTACTGGAAGTAAAACAACAACTCCCTTCCTGATTAGCAATGAATCAAGAACAATTGTCCTTGATTGCACTACATATGGTTCCGGGCTTGGGACCCGTTGGAATCAAAAACCTCATCAGCTATTGCGGTTCAGCCGAAGAGGTTTTCAAGAAAAACAAAGCACGCTTGCTCAAAACACCCGGCATTGGTCCCAAAACGGCCGAAGCCATCCTTACCCCTACCACTTTCGATAAAGCAGAAGCTGAAATCAGAAATACAGAAAAGCAAGGGGCCCAAATCCTCTTTTATTATAGCAAAGAGTACCCCGACAACCTAAAACAAGCCATAGATGCGCCTTTGTTGTTGTATTACAAAGGCAATATTACCTTACAGCAGCCCCGCAACATCGCCATCGTGGGCACCCGCCAAGCCACCGATTATGGCAAAAAAATTACCGAAGAACTGATAGAAGCCTTAGCACCCTACCAGCCCCTTATCATTAGCGGACTAGCCTATGGCATCGATATTTGCGCTCACAAAGCGGCATTAAAATACGGGCTGAATACCATTGGCATATTGGGTAGTGGCATTGATACCATTTATCCCGCCTTACATAAAGAAACGGCTCAGAAAATGCTCAATCAAGGAGGTTTGCTTTCAGAAAAACCACTAGGAACCAAACCGGAAGCTTATCATTTTCCGGAGCGTAACCGCATAATTGCCGGCATGGCCAATTTGGTGATAGTGGTAGAAGCCGCCCGAAAAGGAGGCGCCTTGCTGACGGCTGAAATTGCCAATAGCTACGACCGCGAAGTAATGGCCGTACCCGGTTCTTTATTTGCCGATCACTCCGAAGGATGCAATCACCTGATTAGGGAACAGAAAGCGCATATTTTTACCTCGGTAAAAGACGTAGAAGTCTTAATGAACTGGCCATTAAGTGAGGACGGTGAGGAAAAAACACCAACCAAGAAGCACTGGCAAGAAGGGGATTTCTCCTCGGAAGAATGGCGAATTGTATCTTTATTACAAGAACATAATAAAGCCTTGCATATCGATGAGCTTAGTTGGCGCACGCAAATTCCGATACATAGTGTGGGCAGTGTACTGCTTCAGCTTGAATTCAAAGGCTGTATCAAGGCACAACCCGGGAAAATGTTTGCTTTAGTTTAAACCAAAGCATGGTTAAGCGGTTTTATCCGTTATTTTTGTATCTGTCAACTTATCTAACATCCACATTATGAAAAGAGCACTACTTTCCTGTATTCTTCTTATCGTTTTTATTTCAGTAGCCAATGCACAGTGCGATTCATGTGTAATTAAAGATACCCCTACGCCCGACTACTGTTATCTTAATAAAAATTTTCCGGAATATTGTGCCCAGTTCAACCTCAATGGCCCCTATATCTACCTGAAAAGTGGAAAAAAGACGGTGAAGAAAATCCCTAATCTAAACAATAACGATTTGGTCTATTTTATCACCTTAGCCGCTGATAAAAAATTGAAGCTTACGGCCATGGAAATGCTTTTCCTCCGCGAAGGCTTCAGTGTGTGGAATATCGAAAAGAAAAAAGTAGGCTATACCTTTTCAGAAACGGGATTAGGCACCAAAATCAAAACTATGGGTGAAGGTGCAAAAAATCAGAAAGGAGAAACGGTAAAAGTCCATTATTCAGGTTACTTGCTAGATGGCACTAAATTCGATAGCTCGTATGATCGCAATGCCCCCATCTCGGTGGCCGTAGGCGAAGGACGTGTAATCAAAGGCTGGGACGAAGCCCTACTCCAATTGCCAAAAGGCACCAAAGCCTCCTTATATATCCCGGCAGAACTTGCTTATGGCGCGCGCGCGGTAGGTAGTATTCCGGCTAATTCGGTTTTGATATTTGAAATAGAAATTCTCGAAGACTAAGCCCAATGCGGATTGGCCTTTTGTCGGACACGCACAGTTATATAGACGAGCGTATCCTGCATCACCTCAGTGGATGCGATGAAATATGGCATGCCGGAGATGTGGGCAATCTTTCGGTGATTGAATCACTGCAAGCACTCAAACCCTTGGTGGGTGTTTATGGAAATATCGATGACCCTACTGTTCGGGGTATTTTCCCTGAAAAGCAAGTATTTGAGCGCGAGGGAGTGCGGATTTTGATGCTGCACATAGCAGGTGCCCCGCCCAAGTACAATCCTGTAGCCCGCCAGTTGCTCAAAGAACACAAACCCGACCTATTGGTGTGTGGCCATTCGCATATTTTACGAGTAGTCTCCGATAAGGATAATCAGGTGCTATACATGAACCCCGGAGCAGCCGGAAAGCACGGTTTCCACAAGGTGCGCACCTTACTCACCTTTCATTTACATCAAGGCAAAGTAGAACAAGCCCAAGTGGTAGAGCTTGGCAAAAGGACATAAAAAAAGCGATTGGCAACCAATCGCTTTACTATTTTTTAATCGGCTACCGATTATTCAGCCGAAGGTTCTTCAGAAGATTCTGCTTTAGCAGCCTTCTTGGTAGTTTTCTTAGCTGGTGTAGCAAAAGAAGCTTTTAGCTCTTCAATATCCACGTTTTTGATAACCGGCTTAGCCATACGCTGACCGATTTTGATAACGCGACCGTTAGCTACGTTTTTATTTCTTCTATCTTTTCTTTTTAATCTAGTTACCGACATGGGAATTCTTGTTTTAATAAAGGAGTGCAAATATAATGGCTTTTAGCATTCCCTCCTAAAAAGCTTAGCACAAATTAATTACCCTGGGTAGTAATACTGGGCAATTCCATACGATACTCACCAAACCCGGCAAAAATACCATATGCATTGGTAATATTGGAATATACACTTACAGGCTCTGCAAAAGGGTTTCCTTCATTGTAGGTATGATTATTATAGCTTCTCACAAAAAGGTAATACTCTTCTGAAATATTTTTAAGATTTATACTATTGGTAATACGTACTCCTTCATATTCATAGGCACTATAATCAGGAACCATCAAACGCAAGGTATATTGTTTACCATCAAATGAATCATCGAGCACATACACAGAGCCTCCATTTTCATCGGTCACAACGGAGGGATCATCACTAATAATATAGTTTGGATAAGAATAATAATCATAAACAGTATCTTCTCCCACTACATAATAATTGATGATATTTTGTTGCATTTCAAGCAGATAGGTTTGATTACCCGGCAAATCGGTAAAAGTCATTTCCAAAATATGGTAAGTCTGGTAATCACGCACGATACTTTGTCCGGTGAAGTGCAATGACTCAATCGGTACAATGGGCTGTGCTATTGCAGTGGCCTCTGCTGTTTGGTAGTTGGTATGCGAAGCCTCTATCCGATAGGTTTTTCCAGCCTCTGGTCGTGCATCCCTGTCGGGTAAAAACAGATTGCGCGATTCATCAAACACCAGTTGACACACCAATTGATCACCCTCAAACACCCGCACATTCGCATTAATCAAGTGTGTAGGATAGGTATCGTCCAAAATATAACGTGAATAATAGACTTCTGCTGAAAATACCGAATCGGTACTAAAAAGGCTATTGACCACCAATTTACTTGGCTCGCGCGGCACGTCTACATCTACCACCATTTCGCACGAAAAAAAGCTAGTAGCTAGGAGAAGAGAATATATAAAATACTTTTTCATGGCTTAAAAACTAAATTGATAACTAACCGAAGGAAGGAAAGGAAACAGGCTATACTGGACGAACTTTTTATTGCCCCTTTGATCATAGCCCGTGGTTAAGAAGAATGGATTTCGTCTATTGTAGGCATTATAGATGGCAAATACCCACTTTTGTTCGCCCCATTTTCTTTCCTTTTTGAAGCTAAAGCTTACGTCCATACGATGATAGGCTCGCATACGGAAGCCGTTGCGTCCTTCGTAGTGATTGATTTCGTAGCCGGCATACCCATAGTAGCCCCCTTGCATGGAAGGCCCTGGATAGGTAGCTACGGGTAGAGAGATGGCATTTCCGGTACCATACACCCACACTAAGGAAAAATCCACCACATTGCTCAGGGCATACGTTCCGGTTACGCTCACATCATGCCTACGGTCGTACTTATACGGAAAAGCTTTACCAAAATTAATAGCATCGAACTGTCGGGTGGTTTTCGACCAGGTATAGCCGAGCCAGCCTGTTAAAGGACCTGAACGTTTTTGTAAGAAAAGCTCTGCCCCATAACTCAAGCCATCGCCCACTTCTACCAGCGTCTGCCAATCGCGGCCCGGCTCGGTGAAGCCCGCACCCTCCTTGTATTCGATGATATTTTCCATGGTTTTGTAATAGGCCTCGGCACTGAATTCGTAACGCTTGTCTAGCATTTTAGCCACACCAAAAGCCACCTGATGCGATTGCTGTGGTTTGATATTGTTCGTAGCGGGCACCCACAAATCGGTCGGAAGACCTATGCCTGAATTAGTAAGCAAATGGATATACTGGGTCATTTGGGCGTATGAACCTTTGATAGAGAAATCTGCCGGAAGCAGCAAGCGAGCCGCCACGCGTGGCTGCAAGGAATGGTACACTTCGTCCTCCACAAAAAAAGCGGAATAGTGCAGACCCGCATTTACCTTCAGCATGCTGCCAATCTTGATATCATCCTCTATATAGTTCGCCAGTTCTAAAGCATAAATACTACCAGTACTAATCACGGTATCAATCACATCGGTAGCCTTTAAATTAGCCGCACCGGGATTAAAACGGTGGTCGATTATATTGCTACCGAACTTAATAAAATGGTTGGGATTGGGTAGATAATCAAAATCTACTTTGAGGGCATAATCCCTAATACCAGACAGGTATTGACTCAGGTAAATATCTTTCTGACCATTAATAACTTCCTGATACTCGTTGTAAATATTGAAACGATAGCGACTGTAAGTGGCGGTTACATTGCTAAACAACTTAGGTGTAAGCACGTGATTCCAGCGCAGAGCCGAGGTGATATTTCCCCAGCGTAGCCCAAACTCATCTCTGTATTCATCGCTACTATTAGGATTAAATATCGAATAATCGTTTCGGGCGTAAGCCTTATCATCGCCCGTATACACGCTAAAATATAGACGGTCTCTATCCGAAAAGCGGTAGTTCAGCTTGGTATTGATATCATAAAAATAATAGCCAGCCACTACCTCCCCATCGGATTGCATCTTGATGAGTGGCCTTGTCAAAACATCGATATAGGTTCTTCGTGCAGAAACAATTAAGGAACTTTTGTCTTTTTTGAGTGGCCCTTCCACCGTCAGTTTGGAGGCAATCAAGCCAATAGCGCCCTCCCCCTTCCATTCCTTATTATTACCTTCCTTCATACTGATATCAATCACCGAAGAAAGTCTACCACCATAGCGGGCAGGAAAGCCGCCTTTAATCAACTCTACATTATTAATGGCATCGGCATTAAATACCGAAAAGAATCCGAATAAATGCGAGGCATTGTATACAGGAACCCCATCGAGCAAAATCAAATTCTGGTCAGGGCCGCCCCCGCGGACATAAATCCCGCTAGAGCCTTCAGTGCCCGATTGTACACCGGGCAATAGTTGTATTACTTTCAGCAAATCGACCTCGCCAAAAAAGGCGGGCATGCGCTTAATTTGCTGGATGGGCACATTGATGCTACTCATGCGGGTACTTTCCTGAATGGGTTCGGTAAAGGCATCAGCCTCTACTACAACCTCCTCCAATACTTGCCCCACAAGCTGTATATTCATCACACGGTCTTGGGTAAGGGGTACAGTAAGCGTTTGACTCTGGTAGCCCACATAAGAAAAAGTAAGGGTGACCTCCTCTTGAGCGGGTAAAGTTAGACTGAAGTAGCCATAATAATTGGTAGTGGTACCTTGAAAGGTAGCAGGATTATACACACTAGCCCCAATAAGCGATTCTCCGCTTTGGGCATCTTTCAAATAGCCACTAATGGTATATTTCTGGCCCAAAGAGGAGAATCCGGCTAGGCAAAGCCAGATAAGTAATAGGTTTTTCATCTTAGGTTTTAGTTGGTTTTAGATTCATAATGCAGATTCAACGAATAGTAACAAGTCTTCTTATTTTGATTGATTCAAAAATGACGTTAGAGGATATTAGATGAATACAAAACTAGACAAAATAAATTACATCTTATACTAAGACACCTTAGACTGAGAGGTGGTTGTAATATCAAATTGAGGAGAGCTAATTCGTTTATTTTTGCTAGTTTTGCGTGAATTTTTCTACACATGAGTATTCAGAAACCCAGTATCCCTAAAGGCACGCGCGATTTTGGTCCTAGCCAGATGGCGAAGCGCAACTATATTTTCCGCCACATCAGAAGCACTTTTGAAAAGTTTGGCTTTATGCCCTTAGAAACACCAACGATGGAAAACCTGAGTGTGCTGACCGGAAAATATGGGGAAGAGGGCGACCAACTCTTGTTTAAAATCCTCAATTCGGGCGATTTCCTGAAAGATGTACCTGAAGACAAGCTGAAAAAAGATAATGCGAAAGCCCTTACCTTCGATATTGCTGAAAAGGGCCTCCGCTATGACCTCACTGTGCCTTTTGCGCGCTATGTGGTCATGAATCAGCATGAAATTACTTTCCCTTTTAAACGCTACCAGATACAACCCGTTTGGCGAGCCGACCGTCCACAAAAGGGGCGTTATCGCGAGTTTTATCAGTGCGATGCCGATGTGGTAGGCACCGATTCTTTGCTTTGCGAGGCCGAAATCGTGCTGATGATTCATGAAGTATTTGAAAAACTGCAACTCAGCGATTACGCAATCAAAATTAACAACCGCAAAATCCTGACGGCCATTACCGAATACATAGGGGCAGCCGGAAAAGAATCGGAGTTTTGTGTAGCCATTGATAAGTTGGATAAGATAGGTTTAGAAAAAGTAAACGAAGAACTCGCCCAGCGTGGCTTTTCTTCCGAAGCTATCCAAAAAGCCCAGCCTTTTATTGTGCTCAAAGGTACTAATGAAGAAAAGCTCAGCAGTCTGCAAGCTACTCTGGGTCAATTGCCTAGCGGGGAAGCTGGACTATCGGAATTACAACGCGTATTCGATTACCTAAAAGCCTTTGGCGTGTCTATTCCTCAGGTAGACTTTGACATCACCCTAGCGCGTGGTCTCTCCTACTATACCGGGGCAATTTTTGAAGTGAAAGTGAACAATGTATCCATAGGAAGCGTAAGCGGTGGCGGACGTTACGATAACCTTACGGGCGTGTTTGGATTGCCGGGCGTTTCAGGCGTTGGCTTCTCCTTTGGAGTAGATAGACTATATGATGTATTGGAAGAATTGAACCTCTTCCCATCCGAAGCCCATACCAGTACGCAAATTTTGATTGCCAACTTTGATAGCGACAGCGAGCGTTTTGCGCTGCCACTGTTGAAGAAACTGCGCGAGGCAGGCATTCGGGCGGAAATTTTCCCTGAGTCGGCCAAAATGAAGAAACAAATGAATTATGCCGACAAAAAGCAGATTCCGTTTGTGCTTATGGCTGGTCCTGACGAAATCGCTTCGGGTCAGCTCGGCTTTAAAAACATGATTACGGGTGAACAAAAAGCCCTTACTTTCGACCAAATACTAGCACTATTTAACTAATCCTCCCGTGGCTGACACCATACACTACATTAGT
This sequence comes from Shiella aurantiaca, assembly GCA_030412945.1. Classification (GTDB taxonomy): domain Bacteria; phylum Bacteroidota; class Bacteroidia; order Cytophagales; family Cyclobacteriaceae; genus Shiella; species Shiella aurantiaca. Next base: position 675,790 of record JAUHJS010000001.1, read on the forward strand.
CCTGAGCACCTTAGCTTGGCAACGATTGCAGCTATTTTGCAAGAAAACAAGAAGCTGGCTTTATCCGAAACAGCCATCAAAAAAATCGTAGACTGCCGCCAATACTTGGACAGAAAAATTGCCGAATCAGATACGCCCATTTATGGGATTAATACTGGATTTGGCAGCCTATACAAAAAAAACATCAGCAAGGCCGACTTAGAGCAATTGCAGGTTAACCTCATGCTTTCGCATGCCTGTGGCACAGGACAAGAACTCCCGCAAGAAATTGTGCGACTCATGCTGCTATTAAAAATACAATCCTTAGCCTATGGGCACTCGGGAGTTCAGCTGGCTACCGTTGAGCGATTAGTAGCTTTTTACAATGAAGGTATCTACCCCGTAGTTTATGAATTCGGCTCATTGGGTGCCTCGGGCGATTTGGCCCCCTTGGCACACCTTTGCTTACCGCTGATTGGCAAAGGGGATGTGTATAAAGAGGGCAAGAAAATAGAGGCCGCCAGTCTGAATAAAGAAATGGGCTGGGATATTATCCACCTAAAAGCCAAAGAAGGACTTGCCCTGCTAAATGGCACACAGTTCATGTCCTCCATTGGGATATACCTGCTATTACAAGCGCAGGAATTGGTCAAAAAAGCGGATACAATTGCCGCACTTTCTTTAGAAGGATTCGATGGCCGCATAGAGCCTTTCGATGCGCTTATCCATCAAATTAGGCCCCACAAAGGCCAAATGGAAGTAGCTGCACACATGCGTAAGTTATTAACCGGAAGCCAAATTATCAGTCAGGCAAAAAAACACGTGCAAGACCCCTACTCTTTCCGCTGCATCCCACAGGTGCACGGAGCGAGCCGCGATACCATTAACTATGTGGAACAGGTATTTACTACTGAAATTAATGGCGTAACCGATAACCCCAATATTTTTGAGCAGGAAGATAAAATCCTTTCCGGAGGCAATTTCCACGGACAACCTTTGGCTTTGGCATTAGATTTTCTGGCTTTGGCATTAGCCGAAATTGGCAACATCTCTGAAAGACGCACCTACCAGCTTATCAGTGGCTTGCGCGAATTGCCCGATTTCTTGGTGGCTAATCCGGGATTAAATTCGGGCCTGATGATTCCGCAATACACCGCAGCCAGCATAGTGAGCATGAACAAACAGTATTGCAGCCCTTCTTCCATTGATTCTATTGTATCGTCTAACGGACAAGAAGACCACGTGAGTATGGGAGCCAATGCTGCTACCAAGTGTCTGAAAATACTGAACAACCTCTACGCTATATTGGGTATAGAGCTAATCACAGCCGCTCAAGCCTTGGAATTTAGGCGTCCGCTCCGAAGTTCGGATACCTTAGAAGGCGTGTACCAGAAGTTCCGCACGCAGGTGAACTTTATTGAGAACGACCGCTTTTTACATGAAGATATCGAGAAGGCAAAGGCCTTTGTAAAACAAGCAATCCACTAAAAACAGACGAATATGTTTGATATGATGAAAATGATGGGCAAGGTGAAAGAGATGCAAGCCAAGATGAAAGAAGCCCAAGACAAGCTCGTTTACATCACAGCCGAAGGCGAATCGGGCGGAGGCATGGTGAAGGCCACCGTAAACGGCAAAAAACAAGTAATCAGACTGGAAATCGACCACGCTTTGCTCAAGCCGGAAGATAAAGACATGGTGCAAGACCTATCTGTGGCGGCTATTAATAAAGCCTTGGAAGCAGTAGACGAGAAAGCTAAAGAAGAAATCAAAAAAGCCACCGAAGGGATTATGCCCAATATTCCCGGCATGGACTTAGGCGGAATGTTCTGATGCCAAAAGTCGCGGTAGTCATCTTAAACTATAATGGGAAGCAGCATCTGGCTACTTTCCTACCTTCGGTGCTACAGCACAGTGCCGAGGCGGAAATCATAGTGGCCGACAACGGCTCCACGGATGACTCCCTTTCTTTTCTCGCTTCGTCATTTCCCAATGTGACATGTATTGCTCTGGACAAAAACTATGGCTTTTGTGGCGGTTACAATCGGGCTTTAGCACAAGTAGAAGCCGAGTATTTTGTGTTGCTCAATTCGGATGTAGAAGTAAGTGCCGGCTGGCTGAATCCTTTGATTCAGGGCATGGAGCAAAACCCTGAGATGGGTGCTTGCCAACCTAAAATCCTTTCCTATCAGCAAAAAACGCACTTTGAATACGCAGGAGCAGCCGGAGGCTACTTGGATACGCTGGGCTACCCCTTTTGCCGCGGACGCATATTTGATGTATTGGAGGAAGACAAAGGGCAATATGATGCCCCCGCACAGATTTTTTGGGCTACTGGGGCTTGCCTATGTATTCGAGCCAATCTGTACAAAAAATTGGGCGGCCTCGATGAATCCTTCTTTGCCCACATGGAAGAAATAGACCTTTGCTGGCGATTGCAGAACCACGGCTATCAGGTATGGTGTTTGCCTCAATCCGTGGTGTATCACTTGGGCGGAGGCACTTTGGCAGCCAATAATCCGAGAAAAACCTATCTTAATTTTAGAAACAGCCTATCGGTATTACTTAAAAATCTACCAGGCAATAAGTTGTACAAAATTCTAGTACGCTTGGCATTAGACGAACTGGCTGTACTCCAACAACTGATAAAAGGAAGACCTGCCCATGCTTGGGCTATTATAAAGGCCGATATTGCGTTTGTATGGAATCTTAAAAATCTGCTACAGAAACGAGGACAAGCCAAAGGGATGAAAGAAACCTCACCAGGAAACTCTTTCTTACTTTGGGAGTTTTATTGGAGAAGAAACAAAAAGTTTAGCGATTGGAAGAATTAAAAATCCCATACGGAACTCCTTCCGCGTCTCATGAGTTTTCTTAAGTCCATGATGAACTTTAACATCAGGTACACAAGCACGGGCGATCCGAAGGTCAAAAAAGACGAATAAATAAAAAAGAGGCGTATATTGCTTGTAGGTATCGACAATTTTTCACCCAAGCGGGTACAAACCCCAAAGGCCTGACTCTCAAAAAAACTTTGAATTCTTTTCATATCGAAAGCAAATGGGTTCAAAACAATTTGACAAGAGAATTTGTTCAAATATAAGACTTTAAAATGTCATTTTTTAACTAATAACTTTGCAAGACTAATAATATAAGTCTATTTTCGCATTTAATCCACCTAATTTTTATTAACTAATGTATCCAATGAAAAAATTAGCTTACGCAATAGTTCTTATAGGAACTATTACTTTTTCAGGTTGCGCCCTACAAAAAATGATCAAAACGGGCAAGAATCAGCAAGTAACTGCTGTCCCCTCACCTTTAGAATTACATGGTGACTCGGTTAAGTTCGATATTACTGCCGTATTGCCGGTAAAAACCCTTAAAAAAGGAAAAGTATATACTATCACTCCTACCTATGAGTACGGAGAGCAAGTACAGGAATTGGATGGTGTAGTATTTGAAGCCGATAAATTCCCTAATGCTGCTACTGAGCAGCCTCAAATGACCAAAAAGCAATCATTCAAGTATGAGCCGGCTATGGCCAGTGGCGATTTGATGATTAAAGCCGTAGCTTCTGATCCTAGAAATGGCAAGTCAAAAGAAAGCGAAAAAGTGAAATTGACTGACGGTATTATCACTACTTCTACCATGGTAAAAGAAGTGTATTATGCTGCTTATGCTGATCACGGATATAATAACAAAGAAGAATTGGTCCCTACCAATGTAGAGTTCTTCTTCGAGCAAGGTCGTTCTGTATTGAGAACTTCAGAAAAAAGCTCTGATAGAGGTAAGTCATTCACTGCCTTCGTTGCCGACAAAAACGTAACAAGAACCGTAACCATTACCGGTACTCACTCTCCTGAAGGTACTGAAAGAATCAACTCTGGCTTGTCAGAAGATCGTGCTACTGCTATCGAAACCTACTATCGTCAGATGATGAAGAAGTATGACTACAAAGGTCTTGCTGATTCTATCAAATTCATCCTTAAGCCAGTTGTTGAAGACTGGAGTGGTTTCAAAGCTGCTTTGAACGAATACACTAATATCTCTGCTGCCGATAAAGATGCCATGTTGCAAATCGTTAACGGTTCAGGTTCATTCGAAGAAAAAGAAAAGCAATTGCAGAAATTCTCTTCTTACAAGAGCATCTTTAAAGATATCTATCCTAAATTGAGAACTGCTAAAACAGAAATCCTTTCTGTAAAAGATAAGAAATCAGATGCTGAAATCTCTGTACTAGCTAAGCAAATTGCTGAGTCTAAAGTTTCTTCTGATACTTTATCTGTGGAAGAACTGCTTTATTCAGCTACTCTTACTCCTTCCTTGAAAGAGAAAGAAGCTATCTACACTGCCGCTACTAAGAAAGATCAAAGTGCTGCAGCCCACAACAACTTGGGAGCTGTGTACATTGAAATGGCTATGGAAGCTGAGTCTGATGAAGACATGAAAAAATATGTAGATATGGCCGTAGCGCAATTAGAGCTTTCTGTTAAAATTAAAGAAACTGCTGAGGCTGCTACCAATTTGGGTGTTGCTTACTTAATGCAAGGAAACGCTGCTAAAGCTGCTGCTTCATTGCAAAAAGCTATTAGCCTAAATCCCGCGAGCGAAGTATCAAGAGGATTGAATGGTGTACTTGGTGCTATCCAAATCAGAATGGCTCAGTATGGTCCAGCTGTATCTTCTTTGTCGAAAGCCGAAGAAAGTGCTGACAACCTATTCAACAAAGGTCTTGCCCAGTTGTTGAGCAAAGACTTCCAAAATGCTCGTACCAGCTTCATCGAAGCTACTGAGAAAGATGCTAAATATGCTGCCGGATTCTACGGTGCTGCTATTGCTTCGGCTCGTTTGAAAGATGAGAACAGCGTAGTAAGCAACCTAAGCAAAGCCGTTGCTATAGACCCATCATTGAAAGAAAAAGCTTTGAACGACCTTGAGTTTGCTAATTTCTCAGGTTCTGAAGCTTTCAGAAATGCCTTGAAATAATTGAGATACATTCTTATGAAAAAGCCCTGCCATACGGTAGGGCTTTTTTCATTTTTAGGGGGCTTGGTAATTTTGCTTATTGGGCTTAGATAACTATTTTTACGCGGATTTTAAAAATACCTGAAATGAGAGAGATACAATTTCGTGAAGCACTTCGCGAGGCCATGTCAGAAGAAATGCGCAGAGATGAGCGCGTATTTTTAATGGGTGAGGAAGTTGCTGAATATAATGGTGCCTATAAAGTGAGCCAAGGAATGCTAGACGAGTTTGGCCCCAAACGTATCATAGATACTCCCATTGCCGAACTAGGCTTTGCAGGTATTGGTGTAGGAGCTGCTACCAACGGATTGCGCCCTATTATCGAATTCATGACCTTTAACTTCTCCTTGGTTGCTATTGACCAGGTAATAAATGCTGCCGCCAAAATGTTAGCCATGTCGGCTGGTCAATACGGTTGCCCAATAGTGTTCAGAGGCCCTACCGGTAATGCCGGACAGCTAGGTGCCCAGCACTCACAAAACTTTGAAAACTGGTTTGCCAATACTCCAGGATTGAAAGTAGTAGTTCCTTCTAATCCCTACGATGCCAAAGGTTTATTGAAATCTTCCATCCGCGATGAAGATCCTGTAATTTTCATGGAATCGGAACTGATGTATGGCGATAAAGGCCATGTACCGGAAGAGGAGTACCTATTGCCTATTGGCGTAGCCGATGTAAAGCGCGAGGGCTCAGACGTAACGGTTGTTTCCTTTGGAAAAATGATGAAGGTAGCCTTTGCTGCCGCTGACGAAATGGCCAAATCAGGAGTATCGGTAGAGGTTATCGACTTGCGCTCGGTACGTCCTATCGACTATGCTACGGTGGTGAATTCGGTAAAGAAAACCAACCGACTGGTAGTAGTCGAAGAGGCTTGGCCGCTGGCTTCTATTTCCTCTGAAATCGCTTATCACATCCAGCGCAATGCCTTCGATTACCTCGATGCCCCAGTGGTGCGGGTAACGAGCCGCGATGTGCCTTTGAGCTATGCGCCTACGCTTATTGAGGCGGTATTGCCCAATGTGCAGCGAACCATAGACGCGATAAATCAAGTAATGTACCGATAAAATATAAGCCTCGCCTCGCGGGGCTTTTTACTGATATGCCTTTTGATAAAAAATTTATGGAGAGGGCCATTCAATTGGCTACGGAAAAGATGTTGCAAGGACATGGCGGCCCTTTTGGCTGTGTGATTGTAAAGGATGGAGAAATTGTGGGGGAAGGGTTTAATAAGGTAACCTCTACCAATGACCCTACGGCTCATGCGGAGGTTACGGCCATCCGTGAAGCGTGTAAAAATCTGAGTTCTTTTCAGCTAGATGGCTGCGAGCTGTATACCAGCTGCGAACCTTGCCCTATGTGTTTGGGCGCTATTTATTGGGCACGCCCCGATAAAGTATATTATGCCTGTACCAAAGAAGATGCCGCTGCCATTGGCTTTGATGATGACTTCATCTATCAAGAAATTGAGTTAAGCCCTAATCAGCGTAGCATCCCTATGCAGCAATTTCATCAGCAAGAGGGCTTGACGGCTTTTGTAGCTTGGCAAAATAAAGCGGATAAAACAGAATATTGACACAAAAAAAGAGGTGCCTACAAGCACCTCTTTCATTATCAAGCCAAGTAAGGATTACCGTCCTAAGCCTTTCATATTGCCTAGGGCTTTCATGCCGCCCATTTTGTTCATGGTTTTCATCATTTTGCGCATATCGTCAAACTGCTTCATCAGGTTGTTTACCTGCTGAATGGAAGTGCCACTTCCTTTAGCTATGCGCTGACGTCTGCTACCTGTCATAATATCCGGATTGGCGCGTTCATCAGGCGTCATCGACTGGATGATGGCTTCAATAGGTTTGAAAGAATTCTCATCCACATCTACTCCCTTCATGGCCTTGCCCATGCCGGGAATCATTCCTAGCAAATCCTTAATATTCCCCATTTTCTTGATTTGATCAAGTTGGGAAAGGAAGTCATTGAAATCGAACTGATTTTTACGAATCTTTTTGTTGATGCGCTCGGCTTCTTGCTGGTCAAAAGTTTCTTGGGCACGCTCTACCAAAGAAACCACATCGCCCATGCCCAAAATCCTTTGTGCCATACGGTCGGGGTGGAATACATCAATGGCATCCATTTTCTCTCCCGTACTTACAAATTTCAATGGCTTATCTACCACGGCACGAATAGAAATGGCCGCACCACCACGGGTATCACCATCAAGCTTGGTGAGTACTACCCCATCAAAATTCAAGCGCTCATTGAAGGCCTTAGCGGTATTCACGGCATCCTGACCTGTCATGGCATCAACCACAAAAAGCGTTTCTGAAGGTTTCAGGCTTTCTTTCAAGGCTGAAATCTCGTTCATCATCTCCTCATCCACCGCCAAACGGCCCGCAGTATCCACAATTACAATGGATTTTCCACTCTGCTTAGCATGCTTGATGGCATTTTGGGCAATTTGAAGTGCATTCTTATTTTCGGGCTCGGCATATACCTCTACGCCCACTTGCTCGCCCAATACCTTCAACTGGTTGATAGCCGCAGGACGGTAAATATCGCAAGCAGCCAGCATCACCTGTTTGCCTTGTTTCTTTAATAAGTTAGCGAGTTTCCCCGTGAAGGTAGTTTTACCCGAACCTTGCAAACCCGAAATCAAAATCACCGCAGGATCACCTTTGATCGTCATATCCGACTTGGTGCCTCCCATGAGCTCGGTAAGCTCTTCGGAGACAATCTTTACCAATAATTGACCGGGAGAAACCGCGATTAATACATCGCGGCCTATGGCTTTATCTTTGATGCGGTCGGTTACCTCTTTGGCTACCTTATAGTTAACATCGGCATCGATAAGGGCTCTTCTGATTTCCTTTACTGTAGAGGCTACGTTAATATCGGTAATCCTTCCCTGCCCTTTGAGGGTTTTGATCGCTTTATCGAGCTTATTACTTAAATTATCAAACATAATCTTCTTCTAAATTGGAGGACAAAATTAATAAAATTTTACGTAAGGATAGCTTCAAATGTAAAATGCCCTAGAATCGTAGTCGTTTTTTATATATTTGCCCTGAAGGCCTTGATACCATTTTATGAAAAACATTGTGTTTAAAACCCATATTCAACCTCACCTGCTTGCTGTACTTACCTTTTTGGTGGTGGTAGTTTTATTTTTTCACCCTTATTTTTTCGGAGGAAAGGTACTTTCTCAACATGATATTTTACAGTGGGAAGGCGCTGCTCATGAGCTGATTGAGTTCAGAAAACAAACCGGAGAAGAAGGGCTTTGGGCTAACTCCATGTTTTCGGGCATGCCCGCCTACCTTATCAATGTAGAATGGAGTAATCAGCCCATTATGTGGTTGCAAAAACTCATAGGTGTGGGCCTCCCCCATCCGATTCGGATTATTTTCTTCTCTTGCCTGAGTTTCTACATCGCACTTTTATGCTTTCGAGTAAGAAGTTCACTGGCTATGGCCGGAGCTTTGGCCTTTGCTTTTTCCTCCTTTATGATGATAGGCCTAGGAGCTGGGCACAATGCACGAATTGCCGCTATTGGCCTTATGCCTTTGGTGCTTGGTGGCATTCACCTTACCCTCAGCGGGAAACGATTACTCGGTATGGCACTAACCGCCACAGCTTTAGCTTTACACATCAGGTTCAATCACTTACAAATCACGTATTACCTTGTGTTGGTAGTGACTATTTATGGACTTATTCAGCTTTACGCAGCTGTGAAAGAAGGCAAAATCAAGGATTTCATGATCAATGGGTCTTTGCTCATTGTTTCGGCCTTGCTGGCGCTTGGAACCTTCTTTGGGATATTCAGCGCTACCTATGAATACAGCCAATATAGTATGCGAGGGAAATCTGAGCTGGTGTCACAAGGACAAGAGGCCTCGGAAGGTTTGGAAAAAGACTACGCCTTTCAGTACAGCAATGGTATTTTTGAGCCGCTAACGCTGTTTATTCCAAATTTCTTTGGAGGAAGCAGCCAACAAGCTTTGAGCAAGAACAGTAATTTGGCCAAAGCCTTGCGCGACAATGGACTCTCTTCTGTACAAATTCAGCAGCAAATTGAGGCCGTTCCTACTTACTGGGGCGACCAGCCGTTGACCGCTCCCTATTATGCAGGAGCTATAGTGGTGTTTCTGTTTGTGCTGGGCATTTTGTTCGTTGAGAAGAAATATACCCTTTGGGCCATTATTGTAGTTGCTTTGGGCATCGCTCTAAGCTGGGGGAGTAATTTTGAAACCTTCAATTACTTCATGTTCGATTATTTCCCGGGCTATAATAAGTTCCGCTCGGTGACATTTGCCTTGTGTATGGCTTTGCTCCTGATGCCGCTATTGGGTTTTATGGGCCTTGAAAGACTACTTTCTCAGCCCTTTGGAAAGGAAAATCAAAAGAAACTCTTCATCGCCTTGGGCATTACAGGAGGCTTTGCCCTTCTCGCTATGTTATTAGCCGGAATGGGTAGCTACCGCGGAGCAATAGATGCGCGCTTGGGTAATTTGCCTGAGTGGTTTATGCAGGCCCTACGTGATGACAGAAAAAGCTTACTTCGTACCGATGCCTTCCGCAGCTTGGTATTTATTGCCTTAGTAGCAGGAGTAATTTGGGTCTATTTCAAAGGAAAACTTCAAGAAAAATGGGCCATGGTGCTTATTGTAGTGCTTACCACAGCTGATGTAGCCTTGGTGAGTAATCGCTACCTGAATGAAAAAAGCTTTGGAAAAGACCCGAGTAGGGAGTTTTTTGCGGCTACGGATGCTGATTTACTGATTAAGAAAGACCCAAGCCCGCACTATCGGGTGCTTAATCTGCAAAACCCTTGGAACGATGCGCGCACCAGCTACCATCACCATTCCTTGGGCGGTTATCATGGGGCTAAGATTAGGCGCTATCAAGATTTAATCAGTTCGTGTATCGATAATGAATTGCAAGAATTAATCAGCAATTATTCCAGCGGAAACACCTCTTTTGCCTCGTATGGCGTATTGAATATGCTCAATGCCAAATATTTACTTACCGGAAGCAGTAGTAACAGTGTGGTGCGCAACCCTTCAGCATTGGGCAATGCCTGGTTGGTAGCTGAGGTGCAAAAAGTAAATAACCCTAATGAAGAATTGGCGGCCTTGTGCCAAGTTTCTACAGAAAAGGTAGCTGTGGTCGATCAGTCTAAGTTTCAGTTGGCCAATCAGTATAGCGATTCGGGACAGGTTATGCTGACAAGTTATAAGCCTAATCAACTGGAATATGCGGCTGAGTTGGCCGGAAATTCCTTGGTGGTATTCTCAGAGATTTATTACGAAAAAGGATGGAAAGCCTATATCGATAATCAGGAAGCCCCAATCCATAGAGTAAACTATGTATTACGTGCCTTGGAAGTACCAAGCGGAAAACACGAAATCCGCTTTGAGTTTGTGCCGGAAGTATACGAAACGGGTAATGCCATTATGATGGCTTCGAGCTGGCTGCTATTGCTCCTGTTACTAGGTGCAATAGGACTGGAAATCAAGAAAGTATTGTAACAAAAAAGCCCGGAAAAACCGGGCTTTTACATTTTAGTTAAGTGATGCTTTAATCGCCTCGAAATTGGGCAGGTCACCGGCCGACTCTAGTACTTCGGCATATTTGATTTTTCCCGCAGGGTCGATTACGAAAGCTGAACGCTTAGATACGCCCTTCATTCCCAAAACGAAATCTTGGTATAAAGCGCCATATGCACCTGAAGTTTCCTTATTGAAATCAGATAGCAGAGGGAAATTGATATTTTCTTGTTGCTTGAATTTCTCCAAAGTGAATAATGAATCCACTGAAATCCCCACTACCTCAGCATTAAGCGCATTGAAATCAGTTAGACTATCGCGCATAGTGCATAGTTCGGTAGTACATACGCTGGTAAAGGCTAGAGGGAAGAACAATACCACAAGGTTTTTACCTTTGTAGTCTTCCAAAGAAACTTCTTTTTTGTTGGTATCGAATAGTTTGAATGAGGGCGCTGCGTCCCCTACTTTTAGTGCCATAGTGATATATACTTATAGTTGAAAATCTATGTGAAGATATGACATCTTCCATTGGTTTTTGTTTTAAAAATAAGGGATAAATCGGATGCTTAGTTCAGACTTCCTAAAAAACTGGTAAAAAAAGTAAATAGAAAAGATCGTTAACCTTTCTTACCATCTACTCCAAGTCCAGAACTATTCGTAAGTTCTCTTTAATTTTTTCGGCAATATCGCTATCCACCTCACCCACTCTTTTAACCAGTCGCCTGTTGTCAATGGCTCTTACTTGGTCAATCATTATATCAGAATCTTCTTTGAGTCCCAATTTTGATTTCTTTAGATGCACCCTCAATATGTCGGAATCGGTTTGCACATTGGTCGTTATTGGGCAAACAATAGTCGATGGGTGCCCTTTTAACAAATTGGTTTGCACAATAATCACTGGCCTAACCTTTCCAGTTTCTGTACCCATTCTCGGATTTAGGTCAGCAATCCAGATTTCAAATTGCTTAATCTTCTTCATTCAGCCTCTCAAATTCAGCCAATACATCTAAGCTATCTTTAGCAACAAGCTGTGATTCTTTACTCAGCTGCTTAGCCAAAAGTCTGCGTTTATGAAGTCGGTTATAAAATTCAATCGCTTCGTTAATGTACCTGTTTCGGTTCATATTAACCTTGGATAAGATTTTCTCAGTTTCCTGAAAAATATCATCCTCTAATTTTAATGATAAATTTTTCATCGCAATATTTTTCCAAAGGTATATACTTTTTGAATATACTTAAACTTTCTGGTAAAGCCGCATGGTATCAACATAAACCGAAATTCTTTGATTCCACTTGGCTAATTCAGCATTAAGAAAAATCGCCTAAGCACCTAAAGCAAAAGAGGCCCGAAGGCCTCTTTATTGATATTAGTCTACATTATCGTGTAGGAACCGATTATTTCCTAAGATTTGGTTGTCATCGTTCAGATTATATCGGCTGATGTTGTTTTCTGAGGAATGAGGCACATCTTGCAAATTCACATTTCTACGCAAATAGGCCGGTACCTCAAATTTATCACGGTAGCTATCGGAGCTATAATCATTACCCTTCATGCTTTGTATCTTATTGATACGCTCGCGGGCTTGCTCTCTTAGCTTCTCACGCTTCGATTCTAAGTCTTCCTCTTTATGCACCTTAGTATATTCATCATCAGAAGGCATAAAACGATGCGTAGGTTTCTCCACAATTTCGTATTCCTCATCTAGTCCGAAGAAGAAATCTTGTGAGGAATTATTCTTTGGTTCTTCCTTCTTTGGAGGCTCGAAAGAATAGGTACGCACAGGTTCTGGCGCTTTGGGTGCCGGAGGTACTATGCGCGACATGATTGGCTCTTCTTTTTTGGGAGCAATGCTCGATTCATCAAACAGAGGAATCTGCTTGTGGGTATCCAAATCAAAGACTTTGCGTACAGGTTCCTCGATTTTGTTGTACACCGAGGTTTCCGAAGGGTGTCTTTCAAATCCGGTAGCAATTAAAGTTACACGGATTTTATTACCTAATGAGGTATCTACACCGTGACCAAATATCACTTCGGCCTCGTCCCCTGCTTTTTCTTGAATGAATTCTGTAATATCGGTAAGCTCATCCATCTGTAGTTCAGCTTGTTCGCCTGATACAATGGAAAGAAGAATCTTCTGAGCCCCTAGTATATTTCTATTATCTAATAATGGTGATGCCAAAGCCTCTTCGGCTGCTCTGCGCGCACGGTTTTCACCCTCAGTAGTTGCCGAACCCATTACAGCAGCTCCCGAGTTTTTCATGACCGTTTTCACATCTTCAAAATCCACGTTTACATAACCTGGCACAGTGATAATCTCCGCTATACCTTTGGCCGCTGTAGTTAATACATTATCGGCTTGAGCAAAGGCGGTAGTAATGGTGAGGTTTCCGAAGATTTCGCGCAGCTGGTCGTTCAAGATTACCAGAACAGTATCGCAGTTTTCACGCAATTCTTTAATTCCTTGTTCCGCTTGCTGCATTTTCTTTTTGCCTTCGAAAGCAAAAGGTGCGGTAACAATTCCCACGGTAAGGATGTCTAACTCACGCGCTACTTTAGCAATAATAGGCGCAGCACCTGTACCAGTACCACCGCCCATTCCGGCCGTGATGAACACCATTTTGGTATCTTGGCTCAGCATGTCGCGGATATCTTCCTTACTTTCAATGGCCGCGTTCTTTCCTTTTTCAGGGTTTGCTCCGGCACCCAGTCCTTGGGTAAGGTTAGCACCCAATTGCAGGCGAGTAGGCACTTTGCTGGCTTTTAGGGCCTGTGCATCGGTATTGCAAATAATGAACTCTACATCTTTAATGCCCTGATTAAACATGTGGTTAACCGCATTGCTACCTCCGCCACCAACACCTATCACCTTAATGATAGATTTGTGATGGGTAGGAAGTTCAAATTTATACGTGTTATCAGCCATGAGAAATGTGTTTAGGGTTTTAATATTTTATTGATTGTAATCGGATTTATCATCGAAATCATCCATCAAGAGGCCTTTGGTCTTGTCCAAAATCTTCTTGAAGAAATCACCACCTTGTACGCTCGCTTCTTTCTTATTTTTGGGCGAATAGGTGTTTTGGGTATTCATCTTACGCTCCAGATAACGATTTTCACGCTCATCCAAAGCACGGAAGCCAGAAAGCACCAAACCTACCGAAGTGGCATACATGGGACTCTTCACAATTTCGTGTTTGCTCTTGCCCAAGTGCTCGTTAGGGTATCCAATGCGGGTTTCTACGCCTGTCATGTATTCAAACAACTGACGCACCGAGTGCAGCTGCGAACCTCCTCCTGTAATGACCAAGCCAGCGGCTAAGCGACCTTCGTATCCTGAAGAAATGATTTCGGCATGTACTAATTCGATAATCTCCTCCATGCGTGCTTCAATGATATTGGCCAGGTTACGAACCGAAATTTCTTTAGGAGCGCGATTGCGTAAGCCAGGAATTGAGATAATCTCATTAGGATTTGCCTCTTCGGCAATGGCCTTTCCAAACTTGGATTTTAGCAATTCGGCTTGATGCTGCATGACGCTACATCCCTGCTTGATATCAGCCGTAATGATGTTCCCTCCGAAAGGAATCACAGCCGTATGGCGGATGATATTATCATGGAAAATTGCAATATCAGTGGTACCACCTCCAATATCTACCAAGCATACACCTGCTTCTTTTTCTTCTTCGCTAAGCACCGCCAAACTAGAAGCCAATGGTTCTAAAATCAAATTTTCGATTTCTAAACCTGCTCTGCGCACGCACTTATTGATATTATGGATGGCATTTGTATGGGCTGTAATCACATGAAAATCAGCTTCTAACTTCACACCACTCATCCCCACAGGATCTTTAATGCCTTCTTCGTAATCCACGATATAGTCTTGTGGCATTACGTGAATAATTTCGCTACCCGGAGGAATCACGATTTTGTACATATCGTTGGTCAGACGATTTACATCTTCTATGGTGATTTCATCTTCCGAACTATCACGAGTAATGCTACCATGGTGGATGGAGCTTTTGATATGCTGTCCGGCTATACCTACATTGACCACGCCAATGTTGATACCAGAGTTTTCTTCAGCTTCGGCCACGGCCTTTTTAATGGCCTCAACGGTTTTTTCGATATTGGTTACGATTCCACGGATAACGCCATCAGACACGGCCTTTCCCATGCCGAGTACTTCCAACTTCCCAAATTCGTTCTTACGACCTACAATGGCGCAGATTTTGGTGGTTCCAATATCAAGACCTACCACAATTTTTTCCTGGCTCATAGAATATCTTTTCTTTAGTGTATAATCTAATTCATCATTCACAAACAATCTGTCCTTCAAACTGCACACTTACACGCGTGTAGGCGTTCCAGCCTTTGCGCGGTAGGATTTGTTCGTAAAACAGCGATAACTTATTGAATTTTTCTTCAAATCCCTCAGCCTTACCGAATTCTATTTTCTGTTTGCCTACTTGAGGGTACAGGGTAATTTTCCCTTTGGAGTCGATATCCAATTCAGAAATTTGGGCACGCCAAAACTCAGAAGCATTAATATAATTCAATAGCTCAAAAATAGCTTTTCCATGCTCATTTTGCATAAAATCACCCGGTTTTATTTTACGGGAAAACGTACCCGAAATAATAGGAACTCGGCTACTGTAGCGGGAAGAAATGGGAACTACCAATCCATCATTGGTCAAGTAGAAATCATCCCCTCCTCTACTGAAACGGGCCATAGGCCTACGCTGCTTCACATTGACCATGATATTGCCTTTCAAATCTTTATACACATCGGCCTTGCGCACGAAAAGGTTCTCTTCTACCCTTCTTTCCAACTCACGCAAATTAATGGCTGACATATCAGTGCCAATCAGTTTATCGCGGCCTTTGGCGGTCAATAGCGAACGTACATCTTCTTCGGTAAGGTAGTAGTTATCGTATTGATCTTCAATATCAATGAATAGCTGTTGGCATACCTTGGCTTGTTGCTTTTTCTGCACAAAACTGATGCTGGCTACCAATATCAATAAGGCCGGAATAATGCGCAGCCACTTGTTTTTACCTATGTCTTTCCACTTACTCATAGCGCTTCATTAGGGTGTTTTTGATGGGTTGTACCAATTGGTCGATATCTCCTGCTCCAATGGTTACCACTACTTCTAAGTCCATACGCTCCATTTTATGCAGCGCGGTCATTTTGCTTACCAACTCTTTGTAGGACGAGGTAATTTCGGGTAGCAACATCTGGGCATTTACGCCCTCTATCGGCAATTCCCTAGCCGGATAAATATCCAAAAGTAATACCTCATCGGCCAAGCTCAGGCTTTCGGAGAAGCCTTCGGCAAAATCGCGGGTACGGGTAAACAAATGCGGCTGAAAAAGTGCCGTAATCTTTTTATCAGGATACAAGGCCCTCACACTTTTGAGGAATGCCTCAATTTCTGCCGGATGATGGGCATAATCATCAATGAAAATAATCTTAGGACTACGGATGATGTATTCGAAGCGTCTTTTAACACCTGCAAAAGCCCCAATAGCGGATTTTACCTGTGCGGGCGCCATGCCTGAAAGCAAGGCGGAAACTGCCGCTGCGGTAGCATTTTCTACATTGTGATAGCCCGGAACAGCCAAGGCTATATCCTGAATATGAATATCTTTCCATGCAAAATCGAACACAAAGCAGCCATTCACAATGGTGATGTTTTGTGCTTGGGCATCGCCCCGCTCAATTCCGTAAGTGATCGTTTCTTGGGGAATTGGATTGGGCAACAATTGGCTTACAATTCGCTGATTGATAATCAATTGCCCCTTTGACGAAAGGCGGGCAATAAAATCTTTAAAGGATTGCGTAAGCGCATCTTTATCCCCATAAATATCCAAATGATCGGCATCGGCTGCTGTAACAATGGCAATATTAGGATGCAAAGTGAGGAATGAACGGTCAAACTCATCGGCTTCCACTACAACCAGCGAACCGGCCAAAGCCTGCTGATTCAACACTAGGTTGGAATTAAAATTCACGGCAATTCCACCCAAGAAGGCCGCACAATCGATACCTCCGTGATGCAGCACATGAGCCACCATAGAGCTGGTGGTGGTTTTCCCGTGCGTGCCTGCTACGGCTATGCTGGTAGAGCCTTCGGTGATAAGACCCAGCACCTGCGAGCGCTTCATGATGGTATAGCCTTGGGCTTTTAGCCAGGCATGCTCTTGATGGTCTTTAGGAATGGCCGGAGTATAAATTACTAAGCAGGTTTCTTTATTCTCCTTCACTTGAGCAGGAATAGCCGACACTTCATCGGTAAAATGAATCTTGATTCCTTCTTTTATCAATTCGCTAGTGAGTGCAGTGGGGGTTTTATCATAGCCATACACCTCGCAGCCGTTTGCATGGAACCAACGAGCAATAGCCGACATGCCAATGCCACCTACTCCCAAAAAATACACAATATGTACGTTTTCTATCTTCACTGTATTATGCGAACTAATTCATCTACTATCTTATTGGCCGCTTCCGGTTTGGCCAGTTTGCTTATTTCTTTTTTGAAACTTTGCTTTCTTTCCTCATCAGAAAGTAAGAGCAAGGCTTCTTTTACCAAGCGCTCGGGAGCTTCGGCATCGGTCACCATCATGGCGGCATGATGCTGCACCAAGGCTTGGGCATTTTTGGTTTGGTGGTCTTCTGCCACATTGGGCGAAGGCACAAAAATGGCTGGCTTCTGGGCTAAGCAGAGTTCTGAGATAGATAAAGCTCCGGCACGCGATATCACTACATCGGCTGCGGCATAGGCCAGGTCCATGTCTTTGATAAACTCCATCACTCGTATATTCTCCTGACTGATAAATTCCAGCTCAGAGGCAATGCCTTCGTAATACAGTTTGCCAGTTTGCCAGATAAGCTGCACTTGAGCTGCCACCAACTCCTCGATATGTTTTAATATACTTTGGTTGATAGTGCGTGCACCCAAGCTCCCTCCTATCACTAGGAGGGTTTTCTTGTCTGCATCTAGCCGGAAATGCTTACGGGCTTTGTCCAGCTTTTCATCCACCTGTGTTATGTCTTTTCGCACGGGATTGCCCGTTACTACAATTTTATCTTTCGGAAAATAGCGCTCCATGCCATCGTGCGCCACGCAAATAGATTGCACCTTGTTGCGAAGCAATTTATTGGTGAGCCCGGCATAAGAATTCTGCTCTTGAATCAAGGCGGGAATACCTTTCAGCACAGCCGCATACAAAAGCGGGCCGCTGGCATAGCCACCCACGCCTACTACGGCATGTGGTTTAAACTGACGGATAATCTGGCGCGCCTTCCACAAACTGGAAATGAGTTTGAAAGGAAAGGAAAGATTGGCTAAAGTAAGGCTACGCTGAATGCCGCTGATCCATAAGCCAATAATTTCATAGCCTGCCTCGGGCACTTTTTGCATTTCCATGCGGCCTTTAGCACCTACAAACAAGATTTCAGCATCAGGAAAACGATCTTTAAAATGGTTGGCAATAGCAATAGCCGGATACACGTGCCCTCCGGTACCTCCTCCACTAATAATGATGCGATATGGCTGCTGCTTTTCCAATTTAGGCTGCTTTTGAGATTTTACTTCTATTCCCTGATTTCACTTGCATATTCACTTCCTCTACCTCGCCTTTACTTACACTCAGTACAATGCCAATGGACAGACCCGTAAAGAGCAGCGAGGTTCCTCCCATACTTATCATGGGAAGCGGCTGCCCTGTGACAGGCAATAATCCCACGGACACACCAATGTTCACCATGGCTTGAATCACCAAAGCAAAAGTTACCCCTGCTGAAAGCAAGCCACCAAAGGCACGCTCGCTATTGGCTACGGCTATCATGCCGCGGTAGAGCAAGGCCAAATACAAGAACAAAACAGTGACTCCACCCACCAAGCCGTATTCTTCCACCACAATGGCGTAGATATAATCCGACTCGGCAAAAGGCAAGCGGTTGCGCTGGGCGGAATGCCCGGCCCCCTTACCAATTACTCCACCTGTGGCAATGGCAATGTAGGATTGCTGCGCCTGATAAGGAACTTCCGTAGGACTGATAAAATTTTGGATACGGGAAATCACGGTTTTACCGCGTGTTCCCAAGGCCAGCGCAAGGCTTCCGGCCAAGGCACCAATTAAAACCAACATGAGCAGATATTTCACCGGAACACGTCCGATAAACATGAGCAACATGCAGGTGGCAAAAAGTAATACGGCTGTGGAGAAGTTTGACAAGGCAATCAGCCCGCAAATCACGCCACACCACAAAAGAACCGGAATAAGCGCTGCTTTAAAATCATCTATATTTTGTTGGCGCTTGCTAAGCATAGCGGCCACATTGGCAATAAGGGCAAGTTTGGCCAAATCGGATGGCTGAAACGACTGATTGATAATAGGAATGCGAATCCAGCGAGACGCCTCGTTGATGCTATCGCCAAAGAAAAAGGCATATAAAAGCAAAGGCACAGAGGCCATCAAGGCAAAGCGCGAAAGTTTGGAATAATAACGATAATCGATTTTATGCGATACCCACACGGCTACCAAGCCCAAGATAATTAGGGCGCTGTGCTTCAATAAAAACGCCTCGGGCGTAGAGGAACGTCTGTACGCCAAAGTGCCCGTGGCACTGTACACTACCAAAATACTAATAATAGAGAAGGCGAAAACGATAAACCAAATTACCGGATCTCCCTTCAAATTCCTGTCTGTCCAAGCCTTAACTGCGTTCATAATTGCTGACCCGATTGTGTGATAAATGCTGCTACCGCCTGCTTAAATAATTCGCCACGGTGTTCGTAATTCTTAAATAAATCAAAGCTGGCACAAGCGGGGCTTAATAAAACCACATCACCTGCACGGCTCATTTTGGCGGCCAAAGCCACTGCTTTTTCTGTGCTATCCGCTTCGGCTATCTCAGGCACTATGCCTGCGAAATAGCGAAGCAATTTGTTATTGTCGATACCGAGGCATACCAAGGCTTTCACCTTTTGCCTCACCAGTAACTCTATCTGCTGATATTCATTTCCCTTATCAATTCCACCTGCAATCCAAACTACCGGGCTCGTCATGGCATCAAGGGCATAATACACCGAGTCGACATTAGTGGCCTTGGAATCATTGATAAACTGAACTCCTTGCCATTCTCCGGCTGGTTCTAATCTGTGTGGAGCATTTACAAAAGTGGCTAAGCCTTTGCGCAAAGCCGATTCGCTCAGCCCCATTGATAAGGACGCCAGGCTAGCCGCCATGGCATTAATGGCATTGTGCCTTCCGGTAATGGAAATGGCCGCGACAGGAATTTCTATAGAATGCTCACCTACTAGTAGATGCAAAGCTTCATTTTGTAAATAAGCACCATTTTCCACTTGCGTCTCCAAGCTGATGGGCATTTGCTGTGGAATAATAGCTATCTGCTCTACCCTTTCGGCTACCAATGGACTTTCTTGAAAATAGATAAAACCTCCTTTGGTGTCCATATTCTGTAGAATGCGGAACTTGCTATCGGTATAGCGCGCCATGGAATTCTCGTAGCGGTCCATGTGATCGGGCGTGATGTTCAGTAATACCGCCACATCCGCCTTAAACCGATACATCCCGTCAAGCTGAAAACTGCTCACTTCCAACACATAATGGGTAAACTGGTCTTGAATCACCTGCTTGGCCAAGCTTTCACCAATATTTCCGGCCAAACCCACTTTGTATCCGGCTTGCTTGAGCAAATGGTAGGTAAGCAAAGTAGTGGTGGTTTTTCCATTGGTTCCTGTAATGGCAATAAAGCGCGCTTGGGTATAGCGAGAAGCAAATTCCAGCTCATCGATAATGGGAATGCCCGCAGCCATGGCCTTTTGTACAATCGGCACCTTAGGCGATATGCCCGGACTTTTGATAATTTCTTGCGCCTGCAAAATCAGTCCCTCAGAGTGTTGACCCTCCTCAAAAGGAATGCCTGCCTCATGGAGCTGCTGAGCGTAGCGCTCTTGCACTTTCCCGAAATCAGATACAAATACGGCTATGCCTTTGCTTTTGGCAAGCAAGGCCGCACCCGTTCCGGATTCACCCGAACCAAGGACTACTAGCGCATATTTAGTTTCTGTACTCATTCGATTAACGCAATTTTAGTGTAGCCAAAGTAATAATGGCCAATAGTATGCTTACCGTCCAAAAACGGGTAACAATTTTTGATTCGTGGATTCCTTTTTTCTGATAATGGTGATGTAATGGCGACATCAGGAAGATTCTGCGGCCTTCGCCATATTTTTTGCGAGTATATTTGAAATAACTCACCTGCATGATCACCGAAAGGTTTTCAATCAAAAACACCCCACAAAGTATAGGAATCAGGAGTTCTTTGCGTACCGAAATAGCAAGTACGGCTATCACTCCGCCTATGGCCAAACTACCTGTATCGCCCATAAACACCTGAGCCGGATAAGAATTGTACCATAAGAAACCAATGCAGGCACCCACAAAGGCGGCACAGAAAATCACCAATTCTCCGGCATTGGGTATGTACATGATGTTCAGATACTCCGAAAAAATGAGGTTACCGGATAGATAAGCAAAAATGGCCAGCGTGAGACCAATACTGGCGCTGGTGCCTGCGGCCAAGCCATCAATACCATCAGTGATATTGGCACCATTGGATACGGCCGTGACAATAAAAATCACTACCAGCACATAGAGCACCCATGTGAATTCATCGGGAACAAAAGGCAATACATCCTTGTAATCCAGCTCGTTGTTTTTGAAAAAAGGGATAGTGGTTTTGGTAGATTTAATATCATCGAAGGTTTTCACTTCCTCCACTTGGCTTTCAATCATGGTAACGGGTTCATGAAAATCGCGCACCACCACATCGTCATGGAAATAGAGAACCAAACCCACAATCAGTCCCAAGCCGATTTGACCTATCACCTTGAAGCGACCCGCCAAGCCTTCTTTGTTCTTTTTAAATACTTTGATATAATCATCCAAAAAGCCGATAGCGCCCATCCAAAGGATAGATACCAAGGCTAAAATGATATAGATATTTTCCAACTTGGCAAACAACAAAGTAGGCAATACCACCGCGGCAATAATGATAATGCCTCCCATGGTGGGCGTACCTTTTTTCTGCATTTGGCCTTCCAGCCCAAGGTCGCGGATATCCTCTCCTACCTGCTTTTTGCGCAGCATATTGATGAGCTGCTTGCCGAAGGTGATGGTGATAATCAATGACAAAAGAGCGGCCATTCCGGCACGGAAGGAAATAAAGCGAAATACGCCCGCTCCCATGAGGTCGAATTGTTTATCCAGATAATCAAATAAATAGTACAACATCCGCTTATTGGGTCATTAGGTTCAAAAATTCTGTCACCACCTTTTTATCGTCAAAATCGTATTTCACGCCTTTGATTTCCTGATAGGTTTCGTGGCCTTTTCCGGCAATCAGTATAATATCTTTAGGCTGCGCCAAAGCACAGGCCGTTTTAATCGCTTCTCTTCTGTCGGTAATAGAAAGCACTTTTCGCTGCTGAGTAATGCTAACCCCCTCTTGCATTTCCTTGATAATTTGCTCCGGCTCTTCGTTGCGCGGATTATCGGAAGTAAGAATTACTCTATCGGAATACTTGGCAGCAATTCCCGACATAATCGGGCGCTTGGCGCTATCGCGGTTGCCTCCACAGCCCACCACGGTAATAATCTGCTCATTGCCCATACGAAATCCCTGAATGGTGGTCAGCACATTTTCCAAAGCATCGGGTGTGTGCGCATAATCCACTATGGCCGTTAGGCCGTTAGGACCACGTACAATTTCAAAGCGTCCGGGCGCGGTAGTAAGGGTAGAAAGCTGCATCAGCACCTCTTCTTCCTGCTCGCCCAAGAGCATAGCGGCTCCGTAAATTCCCACCAAATTGTAGGCGTTGAAATCACCTACTAGTCGGCACCACACTTCTTTTCCGGCTATCTCCAATTGCAAACCTTGAATGGTATTGCTAATGATTCTTCCTTTGAAATCGGCCAAGGTTTTTAGGGCAAAAGTATGCTTGGCGGCTTTGGTATTTTGCAGCATCACCATGCCTCGCTTATCATCTACATTCACCAAAGCGAAGGCCGAAGAAGGCAAATCATCAAACAGTTTCTTTTTGGCTTTGATGTAGGCATCAAAAGTACCGTGATAGTCGAGGTGATCGTGGGAAATATTGGTAAAAATAGCCCCAGCCACTTCTATTCCGGCCATGCGGTGCTGCACTATGGCATGCGAACTGGCTTCCATAAAGCAGTGCGTACACCCTTTTTTCACCATTTGTGCCAAAAGGGCATTGAGCGAAAGCGCATCGGGCGTGGTGTGGGTAGCCACTATCTCCTCTTCATTGATTTTATTCACCACCGTAGAAAGCAGGCCGCTGCTATAGCCTAGGGCCATAAACAGTTTGTGCAAGATCGTAGCCGTAGTAGTTTTTCCGTTGGTTCCGGTTACGGCCACCAGCTTCAGCTTAGCCGAAGGATTTCCGTAAAAATTAGAAGCAATGATACCCAGCGCATAGGCCGAATCATTGGTTTCGATAAAGCATACCGCATCGGGCATGGTTTCGGGTAAGGTTTCGCAGACCACCGCCACCGCACCCTGAGCTACGGCCTGAGCAATGTACTGATGGCCATCTACCTGCGTGCCACGCGTAGCGACAAAAAGATCGCCCTGCTTGACTTGACGTGAATCAAAGCAAACAGAGGCGATTTCTTTATTCATATCACCTGATATACTCTTTAAGGTAACTTTATATACTATGTCCTTCAGTATAGCCATTAGCCCAATATTATTCTGATTAAGCCTCCTTTCGCTATGCGCGAACCCGGAGGCAATGATTGATTGATTACACGCCCTTTCCCTTGGTAGGTCACGCGTAAGCCTTTGTTTTCCAATAAATACAAGGCATCGCGGAGCATCATCCCCTGCACATCGGGCACCAGGCCTGCGGCATTGGATGGGTATTTCCAGTTGATGGCGTTATTGGTAACCGAAGCACGCACCCATTCTACTTCATCTTCTTTACTGTGATTTGAAATCCCCAGTTTGTTGCATAGGAAATTCAGATCAGGATAGTAGCCTGCTTTTACGGTAGGGAAAACACCCGTTTCCACCAAATATTCAGGGCTCAGTGGCGCATGCATATCGATGTCTTTGGCGTAAATTTTATCAGCAATTTCTTTGAAAACCGGAGCGGCCACATCGCTACCATACTGACGATAGCCTTTGGGATCATCAATCAGCACCATGCAGCTGTAGCGGGGATTATCCGCAGGAAAATAGCCCACAAAAGAGGTATAGTATTTCTTCACGTGTTTCCCATTCACCAGCTTTTGCGCTGTACCTGTTTTTCCGGCAATTTTATAATGCGTACCATTGATATTATCAGCCGTACCGCGTTCTACTACGCCTTCAAGCATAATTTTTAGCTTTTCCAAGGTAGCGTCCGAGCAAATTTGGCGTTTTAAAATCTCCGGCTTGAAATCGCGAATTACCTTATCGGCACGCTTGGCGCGCGATACGATATAAGGTTTCATCATGCGGCCTTCATTGGCCACGGCATTGTACAAAGTGAGCATTTGCAGAGGCGTAGTTTCCACCTCATAGCCAAAGGCCATCCAAGGTAAGGTAATGCCGCTCCACTTATCAGGCGTTTTCACTTTAGGCTCGCCTTCCCCCTTCATTTGAAAACCAATCGGGCGATTAAGGCCCAGACTTTCAATGTATTCGTAGAATTTCTTAGGTTGAGTACCGTATTGGTTCATCACCAGTTTGGCTACCGCAATGTTAGACGACTTCTCAAAAGCCTCTTGAATGGTGATTTTCCCATATCCGCCCGGCTTATGGTCACGGATGGATTCTTTGTACACTTTGATTTCGCCCGTGCCGGTATCGATAGAATCTTCTAAACTCAGATTAGTATCCTCAAAAAGAGCCATCATACTTACCAATTTGAAGGTAGAACCCGGTTCACGCACACCTCCCACAAAGTAATTGTAGGTTTCGCCATAACTTCCGTTTTCCAATCGGGTAAGGTTAGAAATGGCTTTGATAGCTCCTGTGCTTACTTCCATCACCACCACCGCTCCGTGTTGGGCACTGTGCTCTTCCAAAGCGCGAAGCAAGGCCGTTTCGGCTACATCTTGCAGGTTTACATCCAAGGTAGTTTCTATGTCTAAGCCTTCCTCTGGTTTTACTTCTTGCTGGTCAAACACAGGCTTCCAGCTTCCTCCGGCCATTTTTTGGTAAAGGGCTTCGCCATCGCGGCCGCCCAGCAGGTCGTTGAAACTGTATTCCAATCCGGCACCGTAATTATCTTCATTCAAAAAGCCCACCGTACGGAAGGCCAAATCATTGAAAGGACGGAAACGTTTATCTACTTTCTCGAAAATCACCCCGCCCTCATGACGCCCTTCGCGGAAAATGGGCCAATCCATCATTTTTTTCTTTTGCTGGTAGTCAATCTGCTCGCGCGAAAGGGTGATATAGCGCTTACCCGATAGGCGCGCATCGGTAATCTTTTGCTTAAACTGCCTAGCCGAGGTACTGGGGAAAGTTTTGCTCAAAAGTAAGCTTAAGGAATCGATACCTTTTTTGAACACTTCGCTATCGGCAATCATGGGATCGAAGGCCACCTTGTAAAAAGGCAAAGAGGTGGCCAAGAGGCTGCCGTTATCGGAATAGATATTGCCACGTGTGGCCTTGATGGTACGGTACTGAAACCCGATTTCTTCGGCCAATTTTTTCCATTTGTCACCTTCTACAAACTGAATATTGCCCATGCGCACTACCACAGCCACGGCAAACAAAGCCACCAGTAGGAAGGCTACGCGTACCCGAATCAGTATGGACTTTTTAATATTCATATCAATCTTCTACTACCAATTTGAATGGGGGACGAGAGCTTTCTTCTAGTCCCAATACTTTTAGTTTTTTGGCCACCTCCGATTGCATGCTGGCATGCATATAATCGGCTTTGAGGGTGGTAAAATCAGCCCTTAAATCCTCTACCTCCACTTGTAGGCGGTCGATTTTACGGATATTCTTCTCCACCGAGTGGGTAATACCAATGTACACGATGGTCATAAAGGCCGTAAACAGAATTTGTGGCAAATACTTAATATGCAAGCCTTTAGCAAACACCTGATCAATATTGAAGGATTGGTTCAGGAAAGTGAAAAGGCTGGCTCCTCTTTCTTTCTTGGCCTGATTGGGCTGCTTTACTTTAAAGGTATTCTCTGCCATATTTATATTTTTTCGGCAATGCGCAATTTGGCACTGCGGGCTCTTGAATTTCTTTCTAACTCTTCTTTGCTCGCCTCAATAGGCTTGCGCGAAATCGGCTTAAGCGGACGGATAAGATTTCCATAAAAATCCTTTTCGGCCTCACCAAATAGCTTCCCATTGTTGATATAGTTTTTTACCAACCTATCTTCCAAAGAATGATAGGACATCACCACCAAGCGCCCGCCCGGTGCCAGCACCTCGGCCGTTTGCGGTAGCCACTCTTCCAGCACCTTCATTTCATCGTTCACCACTATGCGGATGGCCTGAAACACCTGCGCATAATATTTATTTTCCTTGCCACGTGGGGCATATTTGTTCAATACACTTTTCAGCTGATTTACCGTATCGATGGGCTGGTTAATGCGGGCTGCGGTAATGGCCGCGGCCACGGTTTTAGCATTGGTCACTTCCCCGTACATGCCTAGGATTTTGTGCAAATCTCCTTCCGACCACTCATTAATTACCTGCTTAGCACTCAATGGGGCATTTTGATCCATGCGCATATCCAGTTCGGCATCAAAGCGGGTGGAGAAACCACGATCGGGAATATCAAATTGATGAGAGGAAACCCCCAAATCGGCCAAAATACCATTTACGGCTGTGGCACCATACAGCTTGAGGTAGCGCTTCATGTCGCGGAAATTGGCTTTGATAAACTGAAAACCCGGATGAGATATAGCCTCTGCGTTTTTCTCCGCATCATCGTCTTGATCGAAGGCAAAGAGCTTGCCCGTGGTAAGTTGGGCCAAAATGGCCTTGCTGTGGCCGCCTCCACCGAAAGTAACGTCAACATACACACCATGCGGCTGTATTTGTAAGCCGTCCAGACACTCAGTGAGCATCACCGGTATGTGGTACATTTCGTTCACGCGTTGGGTTTATGTTAGAAGGACAAAGTCCTTATTCGTAATTAGTTAATTAAATGTGTGTACTATTCGTCCAAGTATTTCTGTGCCAGCTTCGAAAGCTCCGACTGGTCTTTGATCATTACTTGTTCGAAAAGCGTTGGGCTCCAAACCTCTATCCTATTCCCCATCCCAATCACAAGTGCGTCTTTATCGATGCCCGAATAGCTCAGCATAAGCTTGGGTATCACAAATCGGCCCATGGTATCTAACTCTACCGTGGTGTTTCCCCTGAAAAAATTTCGCTGAAGTGTGCGGTATTCCTCATTGAACTCTGACAGTCCAGCGATTTTGGAAAAAATCTTTTTGTACTCAACCAGGGGATATATCACCAGGCAGGCCTCAAAGCCTTTACGTAAGACCAGCTCATTCCCAGTCGTTTCCGGCAAATGCGACTTAATGCGCGCTGGTAACACCAAGCGCCCTTTTGCATCAAGCTTACATTCATATTCTCCGGTAAAGAATGACATCTATCGTAAAAACCTAAGTACTCTTATGCAAATCTATTCATATTTCTGTCAAATACTACCACTTCACCCCACTTTTTTCCACTTTCTTACAAAAAGTCAAAAAAATAGGGTTTCGCACCCGCAAAACCCTGAAAAAGTGCAAGCCCCACAAATACTAATTAGCCAATAATCAAGCACTTAAGAAAAACCCAACCATACAACAAACCCCTGGATGCTTATCCCCTAACAAGGAATTTACCAAGAAAAAGGCAGGAAAAATAAGTAAGGAAATGCCAAAAACATGCATAGCCCCTATAAAGTAAGAAAAAGGTGGTAGGAAGTGGGAGAAAAATGGAGGTAGATAGGAATCCTCGAATAGCCGATTAATAAACGTTTACCTTTTTACAATTGCGGATATATCTTATATTTAGTGGGTATAATGGCGATAGTGTGGCGAATATACAGTAATTGTGGATAATTATTTTGGACAAAGTGGACTACGAAACAGCAATTCAAGAATTCGAGTCATTGACAGACGATGATGTAAGCTCCCCCAAAAACAGTACGGTTTAAAAGTAGAATAATTAACTTTAAAACTGTAAGATGAAACGGAGTAAAT
>JAUHJS010000010.1 GCA_030412945.1 Shiella aurantiaca
ACACCTGGGAGAGTATGTCGTTGCCAGTTTTTATACAAAGCCCGTTCATAAGAACGGGCTTTTTTTTGCCCTTTTTTTTACCTATTGCCTCTAAGGTTATCCATCTATTGTTTAGTTTTGATTTATGGGTGAAAACTATTTTTGGTGGCTACTATTTTTACTTATCCCTATTCTTATTCATTTATTGAATTTGCGCAGGAGCAAGAAGGAGTATTTTTCCAGTTTGCGGTTTTTAAAGAAGATCGTATCCGACCAAAATTCAAAGCTTAAGCTTAAGAGATATCTAATTTTATTATCTCGATTCCTCGGTATTTTATTTATCATACTTTCCTTTTTATCTTTTTATAATAGAGTTGAAGAATCCCCTCAAAACAGTAAGATTACCATTTACATTGATAATTCAATTAGCATGTCTGTTGAGAATGGGAAAGGGGCGCTATTGGATCAGGTACTTGGCTTTGTTGCCGAATTAATCACTGTTAAAGGTGATGCATTTGTTTATCGAGTAATTACTAATGATACTCCTCCGTCTTTGGCCTCATCTTATAAAAGCTATGAAGATGCATTAGATTATGTGCGTGGAATTGGTTACTCGAATTCCTCAAGTACGCTCTTAGATTTGCCGAAATATGATTTGAAAGATGAATCCACCTTATATGTGTTTTCGGATTATCAAAAGGCCATTGAACTAACGAGGCCGTTTGATTCTTTGTCTTTTTCATCGGTAAACTATCTTTCTCATAGTCATTCTCCCCGTTTTAATTTCTTAATTGATACTGCCTTCAGTGTTTCTAATTCGATTTCAGGCACCTTAGGTAGAGGTTTTGTCTTTCAATCGCTTCAATCGGTATCGGAAACGGGTACCTTGTATTTGAACGAATCGCAAGTTGGTTTGCTTGATTTTCAGTTAAGAGCCGATACGTTTTTCTTAACGAAGCAATATCAAGAGGTACAACGAGGGGAATTGCAAATTCAATCAGATGATGTTGTGTTTGATAACCAATTCTTTTTTACGGTGGATATGGTGCAAGCAATTGCTGTATTGGAAATCAAAGGAAAGGATGCGATTTCACTAGAGAAGGCATTTGAAAATGAAGTTTTTAGCTATTCGATGCGTAGAGAGGATGCCTATAATTCGGCCGAACTACAGAATAAGGATTTAGTGATTTTACATGGAATAAGCGCAAATCCTTTAATCAGTGAAGATATTGAGGCACACATAAATCGGGGTGGGTACGTGCTAGTAATTCCGAATGAGAAGGGTTCTATACCATTGGTTCGAATAGAACCTTATCTTCAATTAGTTAGGTCTGATAGTGCGGATGTGCTTAAACCAATAGATACGGATGTGCCGTATTACGATGGGGTGTTTGTGGGAAAGCAGGAGCGAATGGCTATGCCAAAAGTTCGTAGAGTTTGGGACATGGCTTTTGGTAGCAATGGTATTATGCTGTTTGATGATGGAAATAGCTTTTATGGACAACTACCGGGAGCTGCTTCCGTGTTTGTTTTGGCAAGCCCACTGGATAAGGCATTTACTGATTTTTTTACCCATAGTCTTTTTATCCCGACTTTGTATCAACTTGCCTTTAAAGCCAGTCGCTTGAATACACCCATTGCCTATTACTTGGGGAAGGGGACAATATCTATTCCTTTGCAGGTAGATGAAAATCAAGCACAGGTATTTCGCTTGGTGGATTCAGAAAAGGAGATTATTCCCATACAGCAATATGCCAATGGCGTATTGACTCTTGAATTACCATTGGCTGAACTGACGGTGGGGCACTATGATTTGATTTATGGGGATAGTTTGTACCGGAAATTGGCCTTTAATTACCCAAAAAGTGAATCTGTTTTGGAATATTATTCACCCGATGAAGTTTTTGATACAGATAATAGTAATTTTACGGCCGTTGATTTAGACAGAATTGACCAATACCGTATTCAACTGGCTCAGGCAGGAGATGATATGGCTTTTTGGAAGTGGAGCATCCTGCTCGCTTTGATGTTTCTGGCTATTGAAGTGCTATTGATTCGTTATTTATGACATCAAAAGGAAATATACTATTACAATCTGTAGAAATTGTAGACACCCAATCGGCTTTTCATGGGAAGAAGAAGGATATTCTCATCGAAGGTGGTAAGATTACCCAAATAGCAGATTATGGGACTTTGCGTGGCTCAAATGATTCTGTATTTACCTTAAAGAATCTGTATGTATCTCCCGGTTTTTTTGATTTGGGCACCTTGGTACATGACCCCGGCAATGAATACCGAGAAGATTTGCACAGTGCTAAATTAGCTGCTCTGATGGGAGGGTTTACCGATTTGGCCATTTTGCCGAATACTCAGCCCGTGATTGATGACAAAAAGGGGGTACAATACATCCGTTCCCATTCGCGCGAGGTTGATTTTCATGCTCTGGCTGCGGTTACGAAAGGAGCCAAAGGGGAAGAGCTAACAGATATGATTGACTTAAATGAAGCCGGAGCTTTAGGCTTTACAGATGGTGTTAAGTCTTTGTATCATCCTGATATTTTATTGAAGACGCTTCAGTATTTGCAAAAATTCAATGGGCTTTTGATAAATCATCCTGAGGACAAATGGCTGAGCATGTTTGGTCAAATGCATGAGGGAGTGGTGAGCACTGAATTAGGATTAAGGGGAATCCCTTCACTTGCTGAGGAAATTATTATCACCCGAGACCTTCGTCTTCTCGAATTTGCCGGAGGGAAAATTCATTTTTCGGGAATCTCTACCAAAGAGGCCGTAGAACTTATTAGAAAGGCTAAAGAAAAAGGTTTGGCGGTAAGCTGCGATGTTGCTATTCCTAATCTTTTGTATACGGACGAGGCACTGAGGACTTTCAATACTTCATTGAAGCTAAGTCCGCCCTTAAGGAGCGAGGCTGACCAAGCGGCACTTATTGAGGGATTGCTAGACGATACGATAGATGCTATAGTGAGCGGACATAGACCTTGGGATGAGGAATCTAAAAAGGTGGAGTTTGATATGGCGGAAGCGGGCATGCTTATGTTGCCGACTTTTTGGCCAGCTTTAGTTTCATTGAAAAATCGGTTGCCTTTAGAAAAGAGCATAGAAAAAATTACACAAGGGCCACGGGCTATCACTTCTTTGCCGCAAAGTGTGCTTGCCGAAGGGGCCACGGCTAAATTAACGCTTTGGAGTGCTACCGAAGAATGGACATTTGATAGCGCCACAAACCCTTCAAAGTCCGAAAATTCTCCTTATTTTGGGAATAAATTGACCGGAAAAGTAAAAGCGGTAATTAATCGCGATTATTTTTCTGTTTTTCAGTAACAACCTTTATTTTTTTGAATCCTATAACCTAAACCAACAAAAACAATCATGGAAGAAACCGTAAGCTTGAAAAACCACGCCATTAAATGGGGCGTAATTTTAGGGGTAATTAGCCTAATGATCACCCTCGTTGTGTATATTATTGATTATAGCCTTATGGCCAAAGGTTCCTTTGGATTTGCTGCTTTGGCCCTTTCAATAGGGATAGTAGTCTATTCAGGAATTTTGTACCGCA
This sequence comes from Shiella aurantiaca, assembly GCA_030412945.1. Classification (GTDB taxonomy): domain Bacteria; phylum Bacteroidota; class Bacteroidia; order Cytophagales; family Cyclobacteriaceae; genus Shiella; species Shiella aurantiaca. The sequence continues at coordinate 3,557 of JAUHJS010000010.1, forward strand.
GAGAAATTGGCGGTTATATGTCGTTTAAAGATGCCTTCTTGGTGACCTTTATCGTATTAGTACTTTCGGGTCTGATTGGGACGGTGTTTAACATGCTTCTTTTCAATGTAATTGATCCTGAATTGGCCGTGAATATGAAAGAGGTGATGCTTGATAACACCGCAGCTACCATGGAAAGCTTTGGTGCACCAGCCGATGCCATAGATGAAGCCATTGCCAATATGGAAGAGCAGGAGTTTTACACACCTGCGAAAATAGCCACCCAATTTGGCTGGTCCCTAATAGTTTTCGCTATTATTGCCGCTATTATCGGTTTAATTATTAAAAAGAATGAGCCAGAGATGGTTTAATGGGAAAGCAAAACACACTTAATATATCGGTAGTCATTCCTCTTTATAACGAAGAGGAATCGCTTCCCGAACTTTGTCAATGGATTGCCCGTGTGATGGAAACGCACGGGTATTCTTATGAAGTGCTATTGGTAGACGATGGCAGCAAGGATGATTCTTGGCAGGTAGTGGAGCGATTAGCCGCTGAAAATCCTTGTATCAAGGGTATTAAATTTACCCGCAATTATGGTAAGTCGGCTGCTTTGAACATGGGCTTTAAAGAAGCTTTGGGCGAGGTGGTAATCTCCATGGATGCCGACCTGCAAGATAGTCCAGATGAGATTCCGCATCTCTATAAAATGATTAGCGAAGAGGGCTATGATTTGGTATCGGGCTGGAAGAAAAAGCGCCACGACCCCATTAGTAAAACTATTCCTTCACTGTTTTTTAACCGTGTTACCCGCTGGATGTCGGGGATAAAGCTCCATGATTTCAATTGTGGTTTAAAAGCTTATAAGTCACGTGTGGTGAAGAATATAGAAGTGTATGGTGAGATGCATCGCTACATTCCGGTAATTGCCAAATGGAACGGCTTCGATAGGATTGGTGAGCGTGTGGTAGAGCACCGTGCCCGCAAATATGGCAGCACGAAGTTTGGCCTTGAGCGCTTCATTTTCGGCTTTTTGGATTTATTGTCCATCACCTTTGTGAGCAAGTTTAAGAAGCGTCCGATGCACTTTTTCGGCACTTTTGGGAGCTTATCTTTTCTGGGTGGTTTTTTTATTACCTGTTACCTGATTATTCAAAAACTTTGGTTGCTTAGCCAACACAAGCCCGTGCGCGATATTACCGATCAGCCGCTTTTCTTTTTGGCCTTGGTGGCTTTGGTAGTGGGTGTGCAGTTGTTTTTGGCCGGATTTCTGGCTGAGATGATTACCCTCAACTCCAATAAAAAGAACGATTACATTATTGACAAGCATATTGGCGAGTAAGCAATGGTGAAGTATTCGGTAATTATTCCGGTCTATAATCGGCCCGATGAAGTGGATGAACTGCTGGAGTCGCTTACGCATCAGACCTTTACGGATTTTGAAGTACTTATCATTGAAGACGGATCTTCGCGACCCTGTGAGGAAATAGTAAAGAAATACGAAAAGCAATTAGCCGTATCGTATTACTTTAAGCCAAATTCGGGGCAAGGCTTTAGCCGAAATTTTGGCTTTGAACGTGCCAAGGGAAACTATTTCATTGTATTTGATTCTGATTGCTTAATTCCTCCTCACTATTTTCAAGCAGTAGAGACTGCGCTGAATAAATATGGCTTTGATGCTTATGGGGGGCCGGATAAGGCGCATGAGAGCTTTACCGATTTGCAGAAAGCTATTAGCTATTCCATGACTTCCTTTTTCACCACCGGAGGAATCAGAGGGAGTAAAAAGGCTATTGGCGGATTTCACCCGCGCAGCTTCAATATGGGTATTTCGCGGGCTGTATTTGAGAAAACCAAAGGCTATATTATTACCCGCATGGGCGAAGATATTGAGTTTAGCATACGGATTCAGGCCAATGGCTTTACTACCGGATTGATAGAAGAAGCCTACGTGTACCATAAGCGCAGAACGAGCTTTTCACAGTTTTGGAAGCAGCTGCACTTTTTCGGGCGCGCCCGCATCAACATTTCCCGTTTTTTTCCTTCGGAACTAAAGCCTGTTCATACTTTACCCGCCTTTTTTGTGTTGGCCGAGGGCTGTTATCTGATTTCTCCTTGGATACATTTGCCCACGTTCTATTTGGGTTCAGCAGCTTTGGGGCTATTTTCAAGCGCTATTTTTATAGATAGTACGCGCCTGAACAAGAGCTTAAAAGTTGGTTTATTAAGCGTAGGGGCTTCTTTTGTGCAGCTTACTGCTTATGGAGTGGGTTTTTGGACGGAGTTAGGTAAACGAATCAGAGGCAAATAGCCTTTTTCTTAGCGTTTCTCCTTGGGGTATTTTTCTTGGGTGGCCTTGTAGCGCTTTTCATTGCTGTGCCAAACCCAAAAGGCCCAAATTCCTGAAATCAATACCGTAATCAAGGCTTTCTGGCCAAGTGCTGCATCCATTTTAATCAAGCGCGATTCGCCCTCTTGAAACATCATTTGTAGCATTACAGCAAAAGGAAGTCCGAAAAGCAATGCCTTGCCCACTATGAATTTAAAGGCTCCTGTTTCCCGTTTCTCTTTCCACGAATCCAGAAACTTTAGGTCGGTAGATTCTTGAAACTGGCGTCCCTTTTCCGCATTGGGGGCTATTTCCTCAGGGCTTAGTTTTTCCGACATAGGTATATGATTTCATTGGCAGGCAGAGCATAGCGCGCCACCTCGTTTGCGGGAAGTTGATTGATAAAGGTATTCTCATCCACCGTAAAGCCGCCTTGCGCTAAGCGATTAGCGTAATCTTTTCCATACAGGCGCACGTGATCATCTTGCCCATACATCTTTTCCCGCTCTTTGGGGTCTGTTATACTTTCATCTTGAAAAGTAACCTCCGGTATCGGATGAAAGAAAGGAATCTGTATAATAGCCCATCCGCCCGGTTTCAATATACGGTGCAGTTCACTCATAGCTTTGATGTCGTCCTGCACATGCTCCATCACGTGGTTGCAAAAGGCTACATCAAAGGAGTTGTCGGGGAAAGGAATGGCGTGAATATCCATCTTTACCTTGGCCAAAGGCGATTCGATATCGGCTGTGATGTAGTTTTGCCCGTGTATTTTTTCAAACCTATCAATAAAACAAAGCTCGGGAGCTACGTGCAGGATGCGTTTGTTAGCCGTAAAGAAATCAGTTTTTTCTTTCAAGAAAAGCCACATCAGTCGATGGCGCTCCAATGAAAGACAATTGGGACACAAGGCATTGGCTCTAGGATTAATCCGTCCGTAAGGTAAAAACTTAGCAAAGTGATGCTCACACACTGGGCATTCTACCTTATTGCCACGGTAGAAAAGTGCCACTACTTTGAGTACCCAATGGCTAAAAAGTTGTAAATATTTGCGGGGTACTTTGCGGAGTAAGAAGCTGATTATCTTTTTCATTAGGCCACCGTGTCTACCATTTCGGTTTTGTTAATTACCGTATTGGCATACATGCCCAATACGAGTTTTTTGATTTTTTCGGCCTGTTCGCCTGCTTTTGCTAAGCGAGATTCCAGGTATTCATCAAAGCGAGCTTTGTCATCGGCATTGTACAAATGCGCGTATTGTTTCGACTGATGAATGGTATCGAAAGCGATAAAGTTGCTAGGCCACAATTTGTAGGAGCGCATAATCTGGCGGTCAACCATATTGGCTAGTTCCTTCAATTGATCGTTCTTATTACTGAACTGTTGTAAGGTTTGGATTTCCTCATTGAGCGGTTTGCCAATAGCCAAATGCACTTTCCCTTTGCGACCCATAATGCCCGTAACCATGCTATTGAGATCGTCTTCGGCTGTTTTTACATAACCCGATTCAATTTTCATCATCAGCTCACGGGCTTTCAACATATCGCAGGGGTCAAGTTCGTAGGAAATAGAAACGGGTACAATATTGAGTGCTTGTAGATTTTCTATCAAATCATCGGCACCACTTACCACTAGCATTTTGAGTAAACCCGGATGCGTGCGATCGAAACCGTCTTTGGTCCGGCCTTCGCGCTGGGCAATCCACACCGAAGCTTTACGCTCTACAATAGAGTGGCGAATATAGGCCGATAAACGCTGAGAAGACTCATACATTTGGCGAGGTGGCACATTACGATTCACCAAAAAGCTCTTGTTCAGGCGCGCCATATCGCTGATCCAAGGCTCGATTAATAGGTTGTCACCAATCGCGATTTCGGTGGTTTCCAATCCGGCATCGTTGAGGGTAAGGTTCAAAATGGCAGGGTCGAGGATAATATCGCGGTGATTGGATATAAATAAGTAGGATTTGCCCATCTCAAGGTTTTCGACCCCACTGGTGCTAAGGCCCTCAGTAGTTTGTTTCAAAAACAACTTAGCTACCAAAGAAATAATATTCTGCTGAAACTGCTTGATGGTAGTTATTTGCTCCATCTTTCCCTTGATTTCGCTGAACTGAGGTTCGGGGAAAAAGCGTTGAGAAATCCCTAGAAAAGTAGGGTTCTTAAGCAAGCCTTCTATAACAGCGGGTACTTCGTGATCGCGGTAAGGGCGAATAGCATCAAAATCCATCATAAGCCAAATTTGAGGCCGCAAGTTACTTAATTCTAGGCAATGGAGTAGTAGGCTATAGAAAGAAAAGGGATATTCTCATAGTATGTCCGCGTGGGTATATATAAGCATTTTTGTTTTCGGTTAACGTGAGTAATACTAAGGCTCTTGGATTGAGAGGTGTTTTTATTAGCTTTGATACCCAGATATGGTGCATTGGTAAAAGATATGTTGTGATATCAGATTTTATGATAGCGAAACCTGCGAGTTAAGTTTTGAATAAATTGAATGGTTTAGCATGAGACAATTTTTCTGGAAACTCCCTCATCCTTTTATTTTCAATGCAGCAAGTGTTGTTGTTCCGAGCGTGCTCACTTTTGTCATTATCTTTCTTTTGTCGCCTTTCGATTTTGGTAACCTATCGTTACAAAACCGCCTTATTCAGGCTTTAATAAGTGCTTCTATTGTGTCTGCTTGCATTGGGATGACAGTATTGGGCATGAAACGATTCTTTCCGATTTGGAGCAAAGCCGAAAGCTGGACTATACAAAAAGAGATTACACTTTTTGTAGTGGTTGTTTTCCTAATTGCTTTGTGTCATTTTGGACTTTTGGTATTTCAATATTCAAGCGAAGCCCCAATAATCTTATTTCAGCAGGTGGTATTGCGTACGGTAGCTATTAGTATTTTTCCCATTATTGGTCTTGTCTTTTTTGAACAATACAACCACCGAACCAAGCAGTTTAAACGAGCTTTAGCGCTTAATAAGGCAATTCGTGGGTTCTACATGCAAAAAGAAAATGAAACCAGCACGTTGAAAAGGGAAGAAGACATGGTTTGGTTTTTAGGTGAAAATGGGAAACCTGTTTGTCAGCTCGATCCAAAAAAGATTCAGTTCATCAAGTCGGATGGGAATTACATAGAGATATATCACTTAAATGACAGTCAGGAATTGAAAAAGCAGCTCATCAGGAATATGTTGTCAGAGGTTGAAAAAAGCTTGAGTCAAGCCTATTTTTGGCGTGTACATAAAAGTTTTATTGCCAATCTCCATCAGGTCGAGAGCGTTATTGGGAATGCCCGGGACTTGGAATTGGTGATGAAGAGAAGTGGTGAGCGTGTTCCGGTATCAAGAACAAAGGCTAGAAGTCTTTTGTATGAGATTACTGATATAGCCCATTTGTCCCAAATCCCTCCTGATTACCCCATAAAGGAGTTTAATAAGTAAATTAGAAAAATTAGACAATATTTTTGCCCTCATAAAATCAACCCAAAAATTTGATGGCAACCAAATTGTTTATCTTCGCATTTATACTCCTTTATTCAACTTTGGGAATTGCCCAAGTGTATAGCGAGCAAAAAACGCAACACCGATTTGCCCAAACATATGTCGGCTTAAATACGCAAATTATTCCTTCATCGGGGCGGTTGGTTATCCAAAACCAACAACATCAATTTCCCTTGCAAGTAATCCCCCGATTTTCCCTTGGTGGCTTGCATTTCTGGGGAAAGTTGGATTTCAATATGAATATCCCATTGGCCAATATAGGCGAAACCCGTCTTACCCAAGAAGGAGAAGTATGGTTTAGTAGCGGTGCAGACCTCAGCATGCGTTACTACCCTTGGCGCTTATTGGATGGCAAGATTTACCCGTTTGTTGGGGTTTCTTTCAATACCATGAAACTATTATTGGAAGATGCTCAACTAGGAGAACGCGCAGAAGGATTTATTGCCACCTCGGCATTGGCAGGGCTTTCTTATTCTTTCAAAGGCTGGCGCATCAATGCTGAATGGATGTTTTTGCCTAAAAATGACATTGACTTTTATAGCAACACACGAGACAAACATCGGTATGAATTACCCAATTCATACTTTTCAATTGGTCTGGTAAGGCATTTCGATTTCACGCTTGGCGAAGAAGGGCCAAAACGTTCAGGTAAGACAAAAGCTCTGGAGGAAATGCTTTTGGGCGATGGCAAGTTAAACAGTATTTCTGTAGGATTTGCGCCAAATGGAGCCCATTTCTTGAAATCGCCTTCTTTCTCAGGTGATTTAAGGTCTCTGCCGAATCATAAAGGAAGTTTCAACTTTGAATACAGCATTGGGTATCTTTTGCACAAACAAAAGCTCCACTTTGGTTTGACCTACCGGACTTATAGCTCAAATTCCATCAGTTATGGCTGGGAGCATGTGGTTCGAAGGCAGGCCCTATCGATGGAAGGGTTTAAATTTGTGGCAAATTACCACGGCTTTGTCCCTTTTGTCGGGTTGAGTTTAAGTGCCGAACGTTGGGCGACTGGGTTATTTGAACGTGATATTCAACAAGACGAAACAGTCAGAAGTAGTATCTTTTCGCCCGGTATTATTTTTGGTTGGGACATCCAACCTTCCTCTGTAGATTCTTGGGTGTTGCGTACCAATTTGCGCTACTATCCTAACCAAAAAATTAATGACATTCAGGGTAAATCATCCAGAGTAGACCAGTTTGAATTCAATTTCATACAGTTCGTTTTCTACCCCAATCGGTGGTGGAATGTGCGACAGGCTAAAAGATCATATGAACATGGATAAACTGAGTCAATACACCCTTTATTTACATATTCTTGTAGGTGGAGTTGCCTTGATTACAGGAGCAATTGCTATAGGTACAAAAAAAGGCAAAAAGTGGCATAGGGCAGCTGGTCGTATTTATTTTTGGGCAATGACTCTGGTATTTGTTACCGGAATCATGGTGGCATACTACCAATTCAATCGGTTTTTGTTCTTGATTGCTTTTTTGAGCTATTACACAGTTTTTACTGGGGTTAGATTCCTTAAGCTCAAACAACTGCATAAGACACAATCGCCAAAGTGGTATGATTGGATGGCTGGAATTCTAAACGGATTGGCAAATCTGATTTTTGTGTGCTATGGTTTATATCTATTTTTAATCAACGGACTAAAAGGAGGTACCTTACTTTCACTCGGTTTCGGAATGGGAGGTTTGTTTTTGACCTATACCAATGTTAAGCCATTTATAGTGAAGCCTACAAGGGCAAACCATTGGTATACTGCCCATATTGGCAACATGATGGGCGGATACATTGCTACCTTTACCGCCTTTCTTTCCACTATGGTTTCACGGTATCAGTTTATGAATCCTTACTTAGCCTTCGCCTTGCCTGCGCTTATTGGTGTACCTTTATTGATTTATTGGACTTGGCGAGAAGAGCAGAAATATGATGAAAAAAGGAATCTTAAACCTAAAAATGTAACCCAATGAAATTGAGAAATATAACGATACTAGCCATTCTTCTAATCGGATCGTCTTGCAGTTATTTGAAAAATGTCGGCTTGCTCACCAATGGAAAATTGGCTCGAAAAGACTTTGTGCAGGCCGTCCCTTTTGAGTACAAAAAAGGATTGATTGTAGTAAAAGCCAGAGTAAACGCAGACTCCACCCTTAGGGAATTCATTTTCGATACGGGGGCATTCAACTCAAAAATTGAAAAAGGGCTAGCCGAAAGTTTGGGCATGAAGGCAGTTACCACCAAAACTAATTCTGACTCGAATGGAAACAAAAAAACCATTGAAGTCACGCGAATAGATTCTCTGATTTTAGGAGAGACTACCTTCATTAACATCGGGGCTGGAAAAGTGGAATATGGTGAAAAATCTGCCAGTCCATGTATTGCCCCACACGGAATCATCGGAGCTAATCTCATCCAACTTGCGTACTGGAAGATAGACTTTGAACAAAAAATGCTTTATTTCTCGGATAAGCCCTTTGAAGCAGATGCCAACTTAGGAAAGTTTCTTGTTCCATTTAACACACCGGTATTTTCAGGCACGCCCGATATTTCCATCAATTTAGAGAGTGAAAAAATAGAAGGAGCGATGTTCGATCTAGGCTATAATGGGGGGCTGATTCTCCCTGCAAAGTTTGCGGATTTATTTTTGGACAAACCCTCAGAAATATTTTTGGATCAATCTACAAGTGGCATTTACGGCACAAAAGCGGATTCGCTTATCTCCAAACATCTTAAACTTGATTTGGGTGGGTACGAGGCGGTAATTCCTGTGGAATTTTCAGCTAATGGCAAAGCGCTATTGGGAAATGAAATTTTAGAGCACTTCTTAATATTCATTGATTTTGAAGACGAACAAATCACTTTACAACCCGTAAGTTCAGTGGAAATCTCTCCAAATCCGGCTTTTTTGCCCGGTATCCTTAATGATACCCTTTGGGTAGTAAATAGGTCAAAGCAAGGAAGCCAGCTCCAATTAGGAGACACTCTGCTCAGCATCAATGGTAAAAAGCCCAAAGACTTGTTTACCAACCACTGCGAATATTTCATGCAAATCAGCAAATTCATTTATCAGGATAGTCTGCAAATAGAAACGTTGAAAGGGGATCCAATAACGCTTTACAGATAAATTCAAATCTGCTAGAAACAATGAAAAACAAAGCCAGCTTTTTATTTGTCCTATGGTTTGTTATTGGCTATTCCAATGCACTTGGCCAAAAGGTTATGATATTCTGTTTAAACAGTTTGACGGTAGTGATTGGCGCCATCTTTCCCATGATTTCACTGAAGTGAGGTTCGGGGAGAAAGTGTTGAGAGATCCCCTGAAAAGTAGGGTTCTTTAGTACACCTTCGATAATTATTGAGGGTACTTTGTGGTCGCGGTAGGGACGCGAATAGCATCAAAACCCATCATAAGCCAAATTTGAGGCCGTTAGTTACCTGATTTTGGGCAATGGAGCGGTAGGCTATGGAAAGAAAAGAGATATTCTTCTTGTTCGACTGATTAGAATTTCGAGATCCTTTTTGATTTTTTATTACTCGGGGGGGCGACAAAACTGTTGGATTGAAAGGTGTTTTTAGTAGTTTTGACACCATTATACCCAGTTATGAGAAAAAGTAGGTATCTGATATTATTAGCCATACTATTATCTAGTTGTGCTATTTCGACTAAGAGGTTATCAAGAGAGAAATATCCTATGTTGTCGTATGAATTAGAAACCGTAGTGCTAACAGACAAGCATATAATGGCTAATGAAAAACCCATAGGTTATATAAAAGCCAAAGGTGGTTTTTTGGTGTATATATGTGAGAGAGAAGATGTTTTAAAAGAGGTGGTATTGAAATCCAGAAAAATTGGAGGAAATATCCTACTGATTGAAGATGAGGAATATCTACCCATGGGTTGTTACAGAGTACGAACTGCGGTTTATCGGAGTGACCTTTATGATAGCTTGGTTGCCATTCAAATTCAAAAAGAAAAGCAAAAACAAGATTCTATCGAAACGGCTCGTAATCAGTTTATTGAGGAATATAAGGATAGAGATGCTGAGATTACGCTTTATATTTTTCGTGATGATTTTGTTGGTTCAGCTTTGCCCTATTATTTGGAAATCGGTGATCAGATAATTGGCTCGGCTCCCGTAGGATTTAGGAGAAAAGTCTATTTATCGCGGGCTGGGCTTACTGAAATATATATTTCCGGGACTTCCTCGGAAACTGAAGAGATGCTTTTTCTGCCCAAACAAACCTATTATTTGGAATTGAAACTTGGGTTTATGGGCGTCCCCATTATTAAAATGGTTGATAATAAAGAGGGAGCTAAGGTTTTTGGACATGTAATTAAGTAAACAATGAAGGAAAAAAAACTACTATTTGTTATGCTGTTCATGATGGGGTATCTGTATACTAATGCGCAGCATTTGTTGGTTACAAACAGCGGGGATAGCCTATTCTGTAAAGAGATACGTACTAGCAGAAGGGGTAGTGATATATCTTATTACAAAGATGGACGGCTTATAAATACCTTTATTCCCAAAGAGGAAATAAAGAATGTAAGAAGAGACTATTATACAAAACATGGAGAGATAGCTGAGCCTAAAAGGGACTTTACCGTATATAATAGAGATACGCTCCAATTGCCAGTGAATCAAATCCGTTTTTCCTTTGCTACGGCCGCTCGAATCAATAACGTGGATCAAGAAGTAGATTATCCTCTCAATGGCTATTTGGGGCAATTGAATTCAGGGTTAAATATAAGTGCGGGATATAGTCACTTTTTGACAAGGAGGTTTGGGATGGGGTTAGGCATTTCTTATTTTTTTCGTTCAATCAATTCAGGTGATTTCCAAGATTTTATGGGGAGAAATTTAGATTATTATAGAGAAGATTTTCTTTCAATTTTTACAATTTCTCAAACACAACATTTTAGAATACCATTGAAGCGAGAAGGGCACATCCTCTCGCCTGACGTATCCATTAATTTCGATTCCTTCACATGGAGGACAACGTCCAGTTTATATAACTTGGAAAGAAAAGTCAACGCTTTGAGTGTTGGTTTTGGAGCCGATTATGTGATATTTATTCCTGATTCATCTTATGGTATTGTCTTTGGGCTCGCCACAAGTATTGGTTGGATAGATGATGTTCAACAGCATAAAGATATAAACCCTGATGCGGGCCCTGAGTTTAGCCGAGAAGGTACCTCAAGAATAGTGGCAAGTTTTGGGTTTACATTTTAAGGATATATTTGAACAAATCTTTACACTTCCACCAACATAGCTCCATAGGAATAACCGCCACCAAATACCACCAGTACGATTTTATCTCCTTTTTTGTATTCGCCCTGATGCTCAGAAAAAGCAATACCTGCTCCGGCACATCCGGTGTTGCCCAAGTATTCGATATTAGATAAGGCCACATTTTCGCTAAGACCGAGCGATTCGGTAATGTTTTTAGAAATGCGCAAATTGGCTTGGTGAGGAACCAGATACGATAGATCGTTCAAAGAATAGCCGTTGTTTTCCAAGATATCCTTTGTCACTTTCGACATATAGGCGCAGGCATTGATAAATACATCTTTTCCGAAAGGCATATTGATACCGCCATCGCGCGGTCTTAGCATCACGCCCTCTGTTCCTTTTCCTACGGTGGCAGCTCCTCCAGTAATGATTTGGCTAACGTTGAAATCCGTTTCGCTTTGTTTTTCTTTTGAGATGAAGAATGCCGCTGCGCCATCCCCCCAAAGGTGGCCGGCCATAGGGTCGGTTTCGTTGTGATAAAGGCTATTGTGCTCAGAAACTACCACTATGGCTTTGTCCGCCTTGCCCATAGCAAAATAACCTTCTACGATTTCCATGCAGTTCAGCAGGGTAGAGCAGGCAGAAGAAACCGATACTACAGGTATGTCTGCTACTTGTATGTGCGCTTGAATTACGTGGGCAAGAGTTCCTACGGTATCGTAGGGAGAGTAGGTGCCGCCCACTATTAAATTGATTTCGGAAATATCGTAAGGCAGACCTGCTTCTATACCCTTCTTCACTGCTTCTAAAGCCATGGTATTGGTGTTTTCTCCTTCTGTGGCCCTACGTCTTTCTGATATTCCGGTACGCTCTAAAATCCAGTCGTTGGTAAGGCCATTAAGCTTTTCAAAATGAGCATTAGGAATAACCAAATCAGGAATATAGTGTGCGACTCTGTTGATAAACATGATATATAATAAATTTTCGGCAGCAAATATAGAAATAATACCGAAAGCAGTACTCTGCATGCAGAGTACCTCTCCTTATCGTCTATGGTTTAGGCTACAACCACTTGAAGACAAGCCGGAACGGATTTTATTTTTAATGGACCCTTGAGCTCTCGGTGTTCTCCATCGAAGTGATAGCAATCGGCTCCTTCGCTTTCTATCCTTACTTTCTTTACGCGTTCTATCTGCACCAGGTTACTCTTGTGCATGCTGCGGCTGAACATCCGATAAGCCAAAGCCAGTGCATGATAAAAACGGAAAGGTTTCATAATGCAGAGGTCGAGAAGGCCGTCTTGAATATCGGCTTCGGGAGAAATGTAGGCATTGTTTCCCCATTGGCCTGCATTGGCCAGAGTGATTAAAAATGCCTTTTGAGAACGCATCTCTTTTGAAACTTTGAGCGAATAGGTAAGCGGTCGATAGGAGAGAAACTCCTTCAAAACGCCATTTACATAGGTTTTGAAGCCTCTTGATTCTGCTTGGGCGAATAGTTTGCCTATGTGGGCATCAAAACCAATGCCTGTGGTGCAGAAAAATGGGTTGCCATTGGCCAGTCCGGCATCAATAGTGCGTACTTTCATCTCATTGAGAAGCCCGATAGCCTTTTTTGAATCCATGGGTATTCCTAGATGCCGCGCAAGTCCATTACCTGAGCCATGAGGAATGATGGCCATAGGAACAGGGTTGTGCATGAGTGCGCTGGCCACTTCATTTACTGTACCATCGCCACCCACTGCCACGATGACTTCATAGCCTTTGATAATGCCTTTTTGTGCCAGCTTGTGGGCATGGCCGGGGCGCTTAGAATAAATGATAGTATAATCGAACTTATGATGATGCAGCTGACTATATATCAGGCTGGGAAGCTTCTCCTTGCTTTTTGTTCCGGCTATGGGATTGATGATGAAGAGGATGTTTTTCTTCTTGGGTGCCATGTGGTATATTTTGGTTTAAATATACGCCTGTGGCTAACGAAAAAGGGACGCAACCTTTGTTATCCTTTGGTTACGTCCCATTATTTTACTGTTATGCGCTGTTATAAATCTCGTTTCTTAAGAGTAAGATAGCTTAGATAGGTGAAGGTAATGGCCCATCCAATTACAATCAATAAGTCTTTCCAAGCGATGTAGTCTTGGATTTCCATAAATATATAGCGCTGGAAGGGCACCCGAATGAGGTGGTTCATGGCGGTGATGGGTAAAAAGGGCACTACGGCCGTACCGATGGCATCTGTCCATGCTACACTTATGATTGGCTCAATGATAAGCGAGTAAAGACCAATCAGTACAATGGCAAAGCCCGCTTTTTTCACCAGCAATCCAATCAAGAAAGCAAACATTAAGAACGTGAACAGTTCCAATGCATGTGCAAGTAGAAACTCGGCATAATATAAGATACTTCCCAAATCGTGTACGGTGGAAAAAATCAAACCCATAATAAGCCCTACCACGGCAATAAATAGCGTGTTGACCACAGAAAAAGTGGCAATAAGGCTGATTTTGGAGAATAGAAATCCCTTTTTATCCATTCCATCGATAATATTTTGGCGTATGGTGCGGTAGCTATACTCATTGGTAATGCTGATGATGACCAAAAACGCTAAGAATATCTTGATAAAAGAAGCCAGATACGTAAGGTTGTGCCAGATATCCGGAAACTCATAAAAAGGAATAATGGTAGGGGTAATGCCTTGGAAATTAGCTCCTTTGGTTTCAAGCCAATAGAGAAATCCCATTACTCCGGTACATACAAAAAGAAGCGATACATAATAGAGGCCCGTTAGAATCCAAAAACCTTTGTAATTCTTTAATTTGAGCCATTCGATAGTCAGTAAATTAATCATTTGCTTGGGCCAAGAGTTCTAAGAATTGTTTTTCGAGCGATTTACGCTTCACGGTAAGATGATTAAGCACAATATTCCCTTCTATGAGGTGCTTATGCAGGTCACTTACATTTGCTCCGTCTTCCAGTTTCACCACCAGTTTGTCGTTTTCATGCTGAAATGACTTCAGGTGAGTAAAACTCTGCGCGCGGTGTAGGAGGGCTTCCATATCGGGTGCCGACATTTCCACGGTTTCGGATTCCGCCAAGGCTTCATTTACACTACCTGCGTAAATTTTCTTTCCGCGTTTCAAAACCGCAAAGTGAGTGCAGACTTTTTGTACTTCATCCAGCAGGTGACTGGCCAAAATGATGGTCTTACCCGATTGGGCAATGGACACAATCAGTTCACGGATTTCGGCAATCCCTTGTGGGTCGAGTCCGTTGGTAGGTTCGTCCAAAATCAGCACGCTGGGATCGGCCAACATGGCGGAGGCAATGGCGAGGCGCTGCTTCATCCCTAGGCTGTAGCCTTTGAAAGGGTCGTCCTTCCGTTCGAAAAGGTTAACCATTTTCAGAACCGGCTCAATGGCTGTAAGCGGTACTTGCTTGATGGCACAAATCACCTTGAGGTTTTGCTCACCGCTGAGGTAGGGATAAAAGGTAGGCGATTCCAGAATGGCGCCTATTTTCCTTCTTACTTGTGCGGTAGGGGCTTCACCAAACCAGGAATATTCTCCACTGCTGGCGTTGGTCACGCCCAAGATTATGCCCAAAGTGGTAGTTTTTCCGCTACCATTGGGCCCCAATAGGCCATATATATTGCCTTTTTCTACATGCAAGTCCAGGTTTTGAAGGGCCTTTACCTTACCGTAGTTTTTGCTGAGGTTATTGATATGTAATACTGTGCTCACGTTAGTTCTTTAGGTTTTTGAGTGAATCTTCGGCTCTTTCTTGTGCCTCTACTTCTTGGCGGATTTTTTTCCACTTTTCACGTTGGGCATCTTCTTCTTCCTTCTTGCCCATAAACTTATTGATTAAGCCTAGGTCAATGCCCCCATTGGCTATTTCCATGGCTTTTTCCGGACGAAAGGCACCTATCAATTCCACTACTATGTAGCTTTCTTCTTGCAGCACAAGGGCTACCATGCCTTGCATTTCATCGTCTTCATAAAGTCCGAGTAGGTGTACAAGACCAAAATTGCTTTTCATACTGATGAGTTCTTCAAATTGCTCTTCAGCTAAATCATCCTTAACCGTCATAAAGCGTTCCTTCTCGAGCTTTTCTTTAGGAATGATAAGTATGCGAAGATTTTTTACATCTTTAATCATTTCATTAAAAGCCGGGTCCTTGCTTACATTGAGCATACGCAAAGTGCTTGGGTAGAAGTAGAGGTTGAATTCAGACAAATCCTCCTCATACAGAGGTTTTATGGCTGCACTCTGTGTCCATCCGCTGGTGCTCAGCAGGCAGAAGAACAAGAGCAGGCTTAGGTAGGGTTTCTTCATCATGTCGGGAAGATAAAAAAATTAGCAAACACCTGTGGGTGCTTGCTAATTTTAGGGTTAAAATAAGATAGATTATTTTTTATTTTTCGATTCGTCAAGGTTTTGCAAGTACTGCATGCCTCCGATGTTCAAGCTCTTGCTCATTTTGCTCATTTGCTTTAGGTCGATTTCGCCATACAAGCTGATGAATACAAATTTGGTGTCGCCACCTACCAGCATCAGTAGTTCGCTGATTTTGCCACCGTTTTCCTTAATCATGAACTTCATGTCATCTTTGCCGTCACGTACGGTCATCAATTCTTCGAAGCCGGTGCCATTGATGCCAGCAAATGCTTCTTTGTAGTATTTACGACCGTCTTTGATGCTATCGGCAGCCAATACTTTCAAGCCTTTTAGCTTGCTGATGGCTTCTAGTACTTCTTTATCTTCCGGAGTTTCTCCTTCGATTTCGGTAAATAGGCTGAACATTTTGCTGGTAACGGTCACTTGAGTGAACTGATCGTTATCAGCGTATTTATTGTAAAACTTGGTGAAGGCTTCGCTTTGCGCAAAGGTGGCCACGCTTACAAACAGGGCCAGAGCGGTGATTACTAACTTTTTCATAATGGTATCAATTGTTGTTGTGAATGTATATTACTGTTTTTCTATTTTTTCTTGTGCTATGGCGAAGGTTTCGATTTTCTTAATCTGGTCGGTGCCTTCGTTGATTTTGCTTGAGAGGTACATCAGTGCTTTTTTTGTTTCCTCATAGGCCTTTTGTGGGTCTTGGTAAGTATCTTCCGGACTTACCTCTTTCGGGTTTTTGTATAATAACAAGCCTACCGTAAAGGCTAGCAGCACGGTGGCGGCTATGCGCAGATAGAAGTTCCACTGAAATCCCTGCTGCTTACTTTCTTGTTTCAGCCTATGCTTTAGTTGGGCATCGAAATCGGCTCCAAGTTGCAGGGCGTCTTTCTCGGCTTCAAAAAAAGCAAATAGTTGTGCGTGTTCTTTAAGGCTTTCGTCAACAGATGGTTGTTTCAATGCCTCTTTTAATTGAGCCTCTTCCGCTTCGGAGCTCTCGCCAGCATAGTACTTGTCGAGAAGGCTTGAAAGTTTGTTAGAGTCCATATGCATTGATGTTTATTAAATGTTCTTTCAAAAATTTGCGTCCACGGTGAATGTTGATTTTCACAGAACTCAATTCGATTTGCATGATATCGGCAATTTCTTCGTAACTGTAGCCTTCGATATCTCGAAGCACCACAGCTTCTTTTTGCTTGTCGGGCAGCATATCGAGTAGCCTTCTGATGAGGGTGAAGGTTTCATTGCCTTGAACCTCCTTTTCGGGCGAGTCGTTATGGCCGAGAATGTACATCACCGATTCCACATCTTGAGTCTGGTGTTTGTTGGCTCGTAGCTTGTCGAGGCACATATTTCTTGTGATGGTCATACACCATGCTTCAAGGCTTTTATACATGTGCCAGTTTTCTCTACGATGCCACACCTTAATCATTACTTCCTGAATCACATCGGCTGCCTCTTCTTTATCTTTGAGGTAGTACCAAGCGAATCGGTAGAGCTTGTTTTTGAGTGGTAAAATTTTCGATGTAAACTCCTGTATCTGCATTTCATGGGGGAGACGATGAGGCTTTGGGTAAGTTACAGCCTTTTGAAAAAAAAACTGAAAGAAAAAATAAAAACCTCATCCAGTTGAAACTAGATGAGGTTTTTTGTAGCTTTATGTATCAAAAAAAATGTTTAACCTCTTTGCTTGCACGGCCATCGGAACAAACCGATGGTCGTTTTTTTTATAGCGATTGAAGATACTGCTTGATTTCCTGAGTAAGTGGGTTGTCGGGGCCAAAGGTTTCGATTCGAATAGCCAATGCGGATTTTAGTCGTGCCTTGGCAGAGCTACTATTTCCTAACTCTTTTTCTAATCGTGCTGTATTGAATAAAAAAGTAGCATAGTGATAATGATTTTTGCCTACACTTTGGGCAATCCCTTCAAGGCCTTTTAGTTGATAGACCAAGGCCTGTTTGGTTTTATTTTCTTTCCGGTAAATGCCAGCCAGCGCATTATAGGCAAAAGCTGTTTTGCCATGGGTCTCACCATAGAATTTAAGGTGATAAGTTAAATTTAGCTCTGCATAGTGTTTGGCAGAGTCAATTTGATTTTGGTTGAGAAAAGAAAAGGCAAGATCATTGTATAAAGTAATCCATTGGGTATAACCTTTTTCTCCGAAAACCTGATGTAGTCGCTGTAATACATCAGAGTATAAATAGATGGCCGAATCGTATTGTTTTTGATAATACTTTACACGGCCCATGTTATGAAGGGTAGATAAGCGATAGGGGTGATTTTTAGCTAGTACCTGATTACGTATGAGCAGGGCATGGTGTAGTATTGAATCAGCTTGTGCATAAAGTCCTCGCCTAAGTAGGCTTACGCCCCAATTGTGATAAGCTGTGGCAGTTTCTGTATGATACATTCCTAAGGAACCAATCAGATGCCGTATGGCTAGAGTAAGAAGGGAGTCGCTAGAGGTGAAATCTCCATTTTCTTGATAATAAATGGCGTAATCGTTCAGGATTCTTCCTGAAGTGGAGTCTAAAGATTGCTTTACCTGCACATGGCGGAGCTGCCATGCTTCCTCAAAATACTGAGTAGCTTTTTCAGCTGAGTCTAAATAGCGGTAGCTCACCGCGATGCTATTGAGCAGATAAGGGAAATCGGGGATTTCTTCCACCTTATCGAAGCGGCTGCGGTACCAGTTTTCCACTTCGAGGTAGGCTTTCAGTGCCTCTGCGTCTTCGTAATAGTTGTGGTAGATTTTTCCGACAATCTCCAGCAAACTGATGCGCACTTCATCGGGCAGTTGCCCTTCCTCGAGTTGAGGCAAGGCCTTTTTTACCAGTTCTTTTACCGGTACATCTTGCCCCAGATTTTCATAAGGATCCGATTCGGTGAGTAAATTGACCAAGAAGCCAGATACCGCCTGCGCCTTGGCCGCTTCGGTTTCCGCTTTTTGTTTCTGTCTGTTGATGTTAATAAAATACACCCCACTGATTATGAGAAACAGAAGGGTAAACGCAGCGCTAATACCTACCTTCCAGGCATTGCGCTGAACGAATTTTTTCGCCAGGTAGGTACCCTTTGAAGGCATTGCCTCTAAAGGAAAATGATGCTTGAGACGATAAATTTCCTGTTTTAAATCAGACGCATGCGCATATCTTCCTTCGGGCGGCCAAGCCAAACATTTTGAAACTAGGGCTTTGGGTTCGGTCGGGAGGCTTACCACGCTCAGATACTCGTCCATTACTTCATGGGCCATCATGCTCCCTTTATTAAGGAGTCCTTTGAGGGGATTTCTGCGGTTATTGATTTTTAAAAACAATAAACCCAATTGGAAAATGTCGGAAGCAAAAAGGAGAGGTTTGCCTTGCCAATGTTCCGGACTGGCATAATCGGGCGTGAAGAGGGCTTGCGCTTGATTTTCCTCTTCACTTAGCAGTGTAGCGATACCGAAGTCTAATAATTTGACTTTTCCTTCCGGGGTAATCCAGATATTTTCTGGTTTCAAATCGCCATGTACAATACGGTTTTTGTGAGCATATTCTACCGCCTCGGTTATTTCCATAAAGAGGTCCCATCTTTGCTCATGCGATAAGGAGGTATCGGTTAGGTAGCGATTGAGCGATACGCCTTCAATTTTTTCCATCACAATGTAGGGAAGTCCCTGCTCGGTGGTGCCGCCATCATACAGTCGGGCAATATTAGGATGATTGAGCCTGGCGAGTAGCTGCCTTTCTACCCGAAAGCGCAAAGCGCCTTCTTCCGTTGCCAGACTTTTTTGCATCACCTTGATAGCCACGGTTTGCTGAAATTGGCCATCGTTTCGTTCCGCCTCATACACTACGGCCATGCCTCCGCGGCCTAGCTCTTTGCGGATGCGGTAAACCCCTATCTGATCGAAAGACATTAATGGGTTTGCTTCCGGCTGGGTGATGATTTCCGCAATTTCCAGTTGAAGATGGTCAAAAAACTGTTCGGCTTGGGTAGCATTTTCTACCAAGCTCCAAAGCAATTGTTGGAGTTCAGGCTGCCCGCTGAGCCGTGTGTTTACAAAAGCCTGTTGTTCTGCTGCCGGAAGTGTTAAGGTTTCTTCTAGCAGCAGACTGATTTCGTCCCACTGTTGCATATCAGGCGGTAGCTTTGAGTTGTTGGAAAAGCCAGGTGCGGGCGAGTGTCCAGTGGCGCTTTACGGTAGCTTCAGAAAGTTGTAAGGCTTGAGCGGTTTCTTCTATGGTCATGCCTGAGAAGAATCGACACTCTACAATTTGTCCTTGCTGCTGGTCGATGGCCTCAAGGCGGCTAAGGGCTTCGTGGAGGTCGAGTAGGCGCTCGCATTGATGCTCAGAAAGTGGAAGGATTTGTTCGGCATATTCCAAATCGATTGGTTGCCGATTTCCACCCCGCTTTTCGGTGTTTTTCGCCAAGGCGTTGTTAATTAATATATGGCGTATGGCTTTGCCCGCCACACGGGTGAAGTGCAAGCGGTTTTCCCATCCTATGTGCTGCTGACTGGCCAACTTCTCATACAATTCGTGCACGATGGCCGTAGTATTGAGAGTATCGTGGCCCTTGTGCTGGGCTCTGATTTTATGCGCTAGCCGCTTAAGCTCCTGATAGAGATAAGGGAATATCTCATCGAAAGCTTCCTTGCTGGGCATATCTTTGAACGTAAGAATACGCTGGGTCAGTTCTGAGGGGTGTAGGGTTGATTGCATAGTAGGGGGAAAAAATAGAACTAAACAAATGTCAAAGATATAAATTAATCGTTCAAGTAAAATGTTTTCAGCATTTTAATCTTAAATAGGCCTTAGCAAGTATTTCATTTTGGTGGAAATGCTGAATATGTATCTTTGTAGGATAAGGCCTATTGATGAGTACATTCTTCTTTTTTCTCCCCTTCCTTTTGCTCTACACGGTGTGGGCGGTATATGCCGAACGCAAGGTGTCGGCATTTATTCAAGACCGTACCGGCCCCATGGAGACGGGGAAATATGGCATGCTGCAAACCGTGGCCGATTTGCTAAAGCTTTTGATGAAGGAAGATATTGTGCCCACTGCTTCCGACCGATGGTATTTTAAAGCGGCTCCAGTGTTGATTTTTACAGCCGTTTTTGCCGGATTTGCGGTGGTGCCTCTCACTTTGGGATGGGCCGGCTCGGGTACCGAAGTAGGTGTTTTTTATTTGATGGCTATTATTTCGCTGGATGTGGTGGGGATACTCATGGCCGGATGGAGTGCCAATAGTAAGTATACTTTATTGGGCGCCTTTCGTTCGGTAGCGCAAATGATCAGCTATGAAGTACCTCTGGCTTCGTGTATTGTATGTGTGGTAATTATATGCCAAAGCCTCGACTTGCAGGCGATATCCTATCAACAAGGCATTTTTTCTACTTCTCCCAATTACTTGTTTGGGATTAAGGCTTGGGGAATTTCTACCAATGAGCTGGGCGGATTTCTTACTTGGAATATTCTCCGCGCGCCCGTTTTGATTCCGGTTTTTCTTATATTTTTTATTTGTGCATTGGCCGAAAGCAATCGAGCGCCTTTTGATTTGCCTGAGGCAGAAGCCGAGCTGGTGGGTGGTTTTCATACCGAATATTCAGGATTCAGATGGGCTATGGTTATGCTATCTGAATATGGTATGATGCTATTACTCAGCTTTTTGATGAGCATTTTGTTTTTGGGCAGTTGGAATACACCTTTGCCCAATATCGGCAGCATGAAATTAGCCCTTTGGACCAGCGGTACAGCCGGAAGTGTGGCAAGTTTCTTTTGGGGTGCTTTTTGGCTGATAGGTAAATCGCTCTTGCTCATTATTGTGATGATGTGGGTGCGGTGGACGTATCCGCGCCTTCGGGTAGACCAGCTGATGAGCTTGTGTTGGAAATACCTTACGCCTGCGGCCATACTCTTGTTTTTTCTTTCAGCTTTATGGAGATTGTGGATGATATGAAAAATCGGGGCAGTTATTGGCAATCCATAGGAAGTGCGTGGAAAACGCTCAGAAAAGGCTTGGCGCTTACTTGGTCGCATTTTCGTAAGGCGGTGCGTTCGAGAAAGCCAGTAGGTGTTGCCGATGCCAGCTATTTTGATTTGAAAGAGGGGATTGTTACCCTTCAATATCCGCATGTACAGATTCCCGTGCCGGAGGTAGGGCGCTATAAACTACACAATGAGATTGACGATTGCATAGTGTGCGATAAATGCGCCAAGGTGTGTCCGGTGGATTGTATCGAGATAGAACCTGTGCGTGCGATGGAGGAAATTGGGCAGACCTCTGATGGCACTTCCAAACGCATTTATGCCGCTACTTTTACCATCGATATGGCCAAATGCTGCTTCTGCGGCTTGTGTACTACCGTTTGCCCTACGGAATGCCTCACCATGACAGATACCTACGATTTCAGTGAATACGATGTGGAGAAGCATGTTTTCCCTTTTGCAGAAATGACCCCACTGGAGATTTTGGAGAAAAAGCAAGCCTGGGAAGCCTATCAAGCACAAAAAGAAGCGACAAAAGCGGCTACTGCTAGTGCTGAAAGCTCAGAAAACAAAGCTCCCACGGCAGCCAAACCCGTATTCAAACCCAAAATGCCTGCTCCTAAACCCGCAGCCTCAAGTCCGGAAGAGAAGCCCAAAGATGGGGAAGAGCCAGCCAAGCCCGTTTTCAAGCCTAAGCCAATCATGAAAATGCCGGTGATTAAAAAGAAAGAGGAGGGGGACGAATCATGAGTGTAGCGCAAGTACTTTTTTATGGATTGGCTGCATTGGTGCTCTTGGGCGCTTTAGCGATTTTGTTTTCGAAAAATATTATCCGTGCGGCCTTTTTACTTATAGGCGTGTTGGTAGGCATTGCGGCTATTTACGCCTTATCAGGTGCTATGTTTTTGGCGGTGGCTCAGCTTATGGTGTATGTGGGCGGCATATTGGTACTTTTGATTTTCGGGGTGATGCTCACGCATTCCTCCAAAGAAGCTACCCTTCGGGGTGGAAGCCATAATATATGGCTGGGCGGTTTCTTAGGTATATCCTTGTTTTTGGGGATGGTTTATACCTTGCTTAAGCAACCTTTCGAGACCAAACTCCCTACTGAAAATATTTGGCAAAGTACAGCTCAAATGGCTTGGCTTCTTGCCAGCGACTATCTATTGGTGTTTGAGCTTTTGGGTGTTTTGTTATTGCTCGCTTTGGTGGGCGCAGCCTTTGTTGTTCGTAAAAATATATGATTCCATTAAGTCACATATTGCTATTTTCTACGGCTCTGCTAGTAATAGGGCTGGTAATTATGCTGACCAAGAAAAACGCCATTATGATGCTGATGGGGCTTGAGCTCATGCTGAATGCCTCTAATATCAATCTTGTGGCCTTTGGGAATTATTATGCTCACATGCAGGGAAGCACCTTTGCTTTGGTGGTAATGGTAGTGGCCGCGGCCGAAGTGGCAGTAGCATTGGCTATTATTACTAAGGTGTACCGATATTATAAAACCTCCGAGGTGGATCAGATTAACGATATTACAGATTGACAGTGGCCAATTCCCTCGTATCCATAGCGCTCTTTTTAATCCTTGTTTTGCCGGTAGCAAGCATACTCTTGGCAAAATGGAAGCTGATGCCTCAAGTACAAACGTTACTCTTGGGGCTTACTTCGCTGTGTACCTTGTATCTGTTTGTAAGAGGGGAAGATGTACAGTTTGCCCACCCTTGGATAGCGCTTGGTGATCTGCCCTTACACATAGGCTTTTGGCTAAACGATACCGCCCGTTGGATGCTGCTATTGGTACAGTTCATTGCTTTTTTGGTGATTTTGTATTCACAGGCTTATATGGCCGAAGACCGTGATAAGAATCGCTACTTTGCCTATTTGGGATTGTTTGTTTCGGCTATGTCGCTGCTGGTGGTGGCCAATCATTTTCTGTTACTGTTTTTGGCTTGGGAACTGGTAGGCTTTAGCAGTTACCTCTTGATAGGCTTCTGGTGGGAGCGACCCTTAGCGGCTGCAGCTTCGCGTAAAGCTTTCTTGCTCAATCGGGTGGGAGATATAGGCTTGATTGTAGCCTTGGGTATACTTTTCTCCTTTCTGGGCGATATAGCATTTTCCGATTTGGCAGAAGTCGATTTATCTCTAATGCCTCATGGATGGCAAGTAGCTTTGGGCTTTGCCTTATTGGCAGCTGTGGCGGGTAAATCAGCTCAGTTTCCTTTGCAGGTTTGGTTGCCCGATGCCATGCAAGGGCCTACGCCCGCTTCGGCACTTATCCATGCGGCTACCATGGTGGCTGCGGGTGTGTATTTGTTAGTGCGGGTATTTCCTTTGTTTACTGATGTAGTGCTCGATGGGATGCTGCTTCTAGGTACGTTTACAGCCCTTATTGGGGCTTTAAGCGCTTGTGTACAAACCGACATCAAAAAAGTGCTGGCCTATTCCACGGTTTCCCAATTGGGTATGATGGTGGCTGCGGTGGGGGCAGGAGCGCCCTCGGTGGCTTTTCTTCATTTAACTACCCATGCGTTTTTTAAAGCGGCCTTATTCTTAGCTGCGGGAACGATTATTCATGGCTTGCATCATGTGCAGGAATACCATGGGCGCGATGTGCAAGACATGCGCCTGATGGGCGGATTGGGGAAACTATTTCCCATTACCCGAATTACGTTTATAGCAGCCACCTTATCCATCACAGCCTTTCCTTTTTTCAGCGGATTTGTATCTAAAGAATACATTTTGCTGGCGGCATGGTCAGGAAACGGGCTTGCCAAGGGAGCTTTTATAGGACTTTTGCTCACAAGTTTGCTTACCGCCTACTATATGTTCCGTCAGGTATTTATGATTTTTTATGGCCGCAATCGCTTGGACGCGGAGGCAGCGGAGCATTCTTTAGAGCCCATCAGCATGCGTATTCCTTTATTGATACTTGGCGCAGCCTCAACCGGATTTTTCTTTGCATGGAATCCTTTCCAGTGGCAAACGGGCTGGCTCTTTGGGCGACTGACTTTTTTACAGACCATCTCCTTTCATCATACGGGTGTGCTTGTAGCCGGACTTGCCGCTACTTTTCTAGGAAGTGTTTGGGCGTTTATGCAATTTAAAAAATCTGCACAATTGACTGATAGTGAGGTGTCCCTTACTTCAATTCAAAAGACTTTGCTGGCCAGTTTTTATTGGGATGCGGTGCTAACAGGGCTTTATCGTAAAGTTGTACTTCCACTTAGCCGCAGCCTGTACCGATTCGATAAGCGGGTAATTGATGGGATAATCCATGGATTGGGCAAAGGTCCGGTGGTTATTGCGCATATCAATGCCTGGCTCGATCGATGGGTGGTGGATGGAATACTTCATGTAGGAAGCCGACTGATTTACAGAATTGGAAAATGGGTGGGGCAATGGCAACGAGGTACGGTTTCCGGTTTTTTGGTGGCTTTTGTTTGTTGCTTGCTCATGCTGATGGTTTGGTTATTATTTTAATAAAACGATATGTATCAATCGCTACTGACACTTTTATTCCTCATACCGCTGCTGGCCGCTTTGATTATTGCTTTGCTTCCGCAGTCGCTGAGGCCGTATTATAAAATCATCACCACGAGTAGCTTGGGCTTTTCTTTGGCGTGTGCTATTGCCCTTTTGTGGGGATTTGATAGTAATGCCATAGGTTATCAGTTTTATGAGAAGGTGCAATGGTTTGGTCTTTCGCTTGGTAGTTTAGGTAAAGTACAGGTAAACTACGAATTAGGCGTGGACGGCATCAGTGCGATGTTGGTATTTTTGAGCGCCTTGATTTTATTGATTGGGGCAGTTTCTTCCTGGGAAATCGATAAGCAGGAAAAAGGATTTTATGCCCTCTACCTTCTTTTAAGCGCCAGTATTTTTGGATGTTTTATCGCGCTGGATTTCTTTCTGTTTTACGTGTTTTTCGAGTTTATGCTCTTGCCCATGTATTTTCTTATTGGGCTTTGGGGTGGACCGAAGCGGGAATATGCTTCCATTAAGTTCTTCCTCTACACCTTGGCAGGTTCTCTCTTGATTTTACTGGTGATGATTGCGCTTTCTCTATCTGTGATTGACCCGGTGGCTACCGGACAAGAAATGGGATTGAGTGCCACCGAGGCCTTTGAACAAATAAAAAATACGCAAGGGCAACTACAGAAATACCAAATAGTGGCCGAAAACCAAGTGCATACCTTTTCCTTGCTTTGGATGAACGATGCTACAAATTTTGTGCCCCGCAGTGCGCTGAGCATGGTGGGTGGTTTGCAGTTTTGGGGACAACATGCCCGTCTATGGGCTTTCTTGGCCTTGTTGATTGGCTTTGCCATCAAATTGCCTTCTGTGCCATTCCATACATGGCTTCCTGATGCGCACGTGGAGGCACCCACCTCTATCTCGGTAGTATTGGCAGGGGTATTATTGAAGATTGGTGCGTACGGGATTATTCGTTTTGCTTACGGAATTTTCCCTGAAGGAGCCTTGTACTACTCCGAGTGGATAGCAGGATTGGGTGTATTATCCATTCTGTATGGAGCACTCAATGCACTGGCAATGAAAGATTTGAAAAAGATGGTGGCCTATTCCTCCGTTTCCCACATGGGCTATGTGCTATTGGGCTTGGCCACACTTACCATAGAAGGGGTTTCGGGGGCTGTTTATCAAATGATAAGCCACGGGTTTATTTCTCCTTTATTATTCCTTTTGGTTGGGGTGCTTTATCTGCGTACGCATAACCGCTCGATTGAAGATTACCGCGGCTTGGCGAGCCGCATGCCTGTGTTTACCTTCTTTGTGATAGTGGCCTTTTTTGCTTCTTCCGGTTTGCCGGGTTTGGCCGGGTTTATTGGGGAAATCCTGATTTACCTCGGAGCTTTTAAGTCGGCAGGCGGAAATGCCATGGTGCCATATTGGATGGCACTTTTGGCTACATTGGGACTGGTGCTCGGGGCTGCGTATTATTTATGGACGCTTCAACGCATGTTTTTTGGTGCTTTCTGGACGCGCAAGCCCGAATGGGAGCCATTGCTTGGCAAACTCAGCCTTCGCGAATACCTCATGTTTGTACCGCTTTTAATGGGAATCTTGCTTCTAGGTATTTTTCCTTCATTGATTTTGGACATAATTTCCACTTCTGTTGGGCATTTTGTGGAAAGCACGCTGCAAGTAGGAGAAGAGAATTTACGCCAACTAGCCAAATTCATTCGATAATATGGAGCGGCTCTTACCTTTTTTAGATTCCGTTCCGGAAGCCCTCAAAGGACTTTTGCCTGAAATGCTGCTTCTTGGCGGTATTTTGCTCGTCTTGTTGATTGGCATGGGCAAGCAAATTCGCCCGAAGCTACTAGCCGCTGTGAGCGTATTGGTACTGCTAGGGTATCTGGCTTTATTGCTTCCTGTTTCGATAGATACTACCCAAGCGATGGGACTAGGACTTGGCGTAGCGGATGGCTTGGGATGGTTTTTACGAATTCTGGTAGGTGCAGCCGCTTTGCTTACGGTATTAATTAGCCTGAGCAGTACAGAACAAGAAGGCTCCTATGCCCAGCAGGCGGAATATTACGCCTTGGTGTTGGCCATGTGCTTGGCAGGTGCATTGGTGGCGGTTTCTACGCATTTATTATTGCTTTTTGTAGCCATTGAGTTTTTATCCATAGGTGGCTATTTGCTTACCCAATTCCACTTTACCGCCAAAAGTGCCGAGGCTTCTATGAAGTATATACTTTTTGGGGCAGCGGTATCGGCTATCAGCTTGTTTGGCATTAGTTTGTTATATGGGTTTACAGGAACGCTCGACCTTAATTCCTACGATTTCATTCGAGGACTTCTTTCTTCTGCATCCTTGCCTGTGCTTCTTGCGGCATTTTTGGTGATAGGGGGTATGCTTTTTAAAATGGCAGCCGTACCGTATCATTTTTGGATGCCCGATGTGCTCAGTCATACGCCTGTACCCATTGCGGCCTTATTGGCCACGCTCCCCAAGTTGGCGGTATTGGGTATTTTGGTGCGCTTGGTTAAGCGGCTAGATGATGTGAGCTTGATTTTTGTGGATGCTGCGGTAGACTGGCAGGCTATCTTAGCCGTAATAGCCCTACTCACTTTGCTGGTGGGAAATTTGGCCGCCTTGTACCAAACTCAGCTCAAGCGATTATTGGCCTATTCCTCCATCGCTCATGTGGGTTTTCTTTTGGCGGCTATTGCCTGTTTTTCCTCCTTAGGTATCCAAAGTTTATTGTTTTATGGGCTTATGTATGTGATAGCCACCTATGCAGCCTTTTTGATGAGTCGCTCGGCTGATACGCATCAATTAATTTTGATTAAAGATTTAACAGCTGTGGGACGTACCCATCCATGGCAAGGCGTTTTGTGGACTATTACGGTAATGGCCCTAATCGGCTTACCGCCAAGTCTCGGTTTTACGGCTAAGGTATTGGTATTTAGTGCCCTGTGGGAGAGTATCCAAAATTACTATCATCCGTGGCTTTGGGCGCTTTTATTGGTAAGCATAGGCGCTACTGTGTTGTCTTTATTTTACTATTTGCGCATTCCGTACTATTTGTATTTCAAAGGTCCGGCCATCCATCTTTCGGGCAATAAAATGAGTAAAATAGATATTTGGATTGGCACTTTTCTTTGTTTCTTACTGTTACTAGGATTCCTCATGCCCAATGGCTTGTTGGAACTAATATATCGTGTTAAATTTGCTTTCTAATTACAAGGCCTCCTCATGAGCGACAGTATAAAACACGAGTGCGGTATTGCACTTCTGCGTTTGCGCAAACCTCTACAATATTATATTGATAAGTACGGTACGCCTACTTATGCCATTAGCAAAATGTATTTGCTGATGGAAAAACAGCACAACCGAGGACAAGATGGAGCCGGAATCGCCAATATCAAAATTGACGTGAATCCCGGCTCTCGTTATATCAGCCGCTACCGCTCGGTGAGTTCTAGGGCCATTCCCAAGATTTTCCAGAAGATTGGGAAGAAGTACAAAAAGAGCCTGAAAGAAGGTGGTAAGGCCAATTATAAGAATGCTCAGTGGCTGAAAGAACAGGTAGCTTTTTCGGGTGAACTGTGGCTCGGTCATCTGCGCTATGGTACGCACGGTGTGAACTCAATCGAGACATGCCATCCGTTTTTGCGCCAAAACAACTGGCGTAGCCGTAATCTCGTGATGGCAGGCAACTTCAACATGACCAATGTGGATCAGCTTTTTGATGTGTTGGTACAGCTTGGTCAGCACCCTAAAGAGAAGGCTGATACCGTAACGGTGATGGAGAAAATCGGACATTTCTTGGATGAAGAAAATCAGCGGATTTTCGATAAGTACAAAGACCAATATTCCAATCAGGAAATTACCCATATTATTGAAGAAGAGCTGGATATACAGCGCATTTTGCGTAGGTCGTGCAAAGATTTTGATGGTGGCTATGCCATGGCCGGCCTTATTGGTTCGGGTGCGGCCTTTGTAGCGCGCGATCCATCAGGTATTCGTCCGGCTTATTACTATGCCGATGACGAAATAGTAGTGGTAGCTTCTGAAAAACCCGCTATAAAAACCGCATTCAATATAGACTATAACCAAATCCGTGAGATTGAGCCGGGCCATGCCCTTATCATTAAAAAGAACGGAGAATATGGCCAATATCAGTTTATTGAGCCTTTGACTAAAACGCCTTGTAGCTTTGAGCGTATTTATTTCTCTCGTGGCTCTGATCAGGACATCTACCACGAAAGAAAAAAACTGGGAAGATTGCTCATTCCTCAAATTCTGAAAACACTCAATTCCGATTTAAAAAATACCGTTTTCTCCTACATTCCGAATACAGCCGAAACGGCCTTTTTAGGGATGGTAGAAGGGCTGGAAGATTTCTTGAGCAACCAAAGGAAGGATATTATCTTGGATGGTAAACCCCATGTAGATAGTCTAGAGGAAATCTTGAATTTCCGCCCACGTGTAGAAAAATTGGTAATAAAAGATGCCAAGCTGCGCACCTTCATTACCGATGACGACCACCGCGATGAAATGGTGGCACACGTATACGATACCACCTATGAGGTAATTAATAAAAAAACCGACACGCTGGTGGTGATAGACGATTCCATCGTGCGCGGAACTACCTTGGAGAAAAGCATCCTAAAAATGCTCGACCGCTTGGAGCCCAAGAAAATTGTGATTGTATCTTCTGCACCGCAAATCCGCTACCCTGACTGCTATGGTATCGACATGTCGCGATTGAAAGACTTTGTGGCCTTTAGAGCTGCGATTGTGCTGATTAAGGAACGTGGTATGGAAGAATTGCTGGACGAGGTGTACGAGGCCTGTAAGCATGCGGTAGAAACGGGAGAAGCGGTAAATCATGTGCAAAAAATTTATGCTCCATTTACCGATGAGGAAATTTCTCAAAAAATCGCCCAGATTATCCGCCCATCGGATATCAAGGCCGAAGTAGAGGTGGTGTATCAAACCGTACCTAATCTGCATAAGGCTTGTCCTAATCATAAAGGCGACTGGTATT
Organism: Shiella aurantiaca; assembly: GCA_030412945.1. Classification (GTDB taxonomy): domain Bacteria; phylum Bacteroidota; class Bacteroidia; order Cytophagales; family Cyclobacteriaceae; genus Shiella; species Shiella aurantiaca. The sequence continues at coordinate 33,498 of JAUHJS010000010.1, forward strand.
TCACTGGAAACTTCCCTACGCCAGGTGGTAATAAGGTGGTAAATAAAGCCTTTATGTACTACATGGAAGGCAAGACGGTACGCGCGTATTAAGCATCTTATCTAGTCGTGCGCATCCTTATAAAAAGAGATGATTAAACTAATATTAGCTTCTATTTTTAGTTTAATACTTTCGAGCAGGATTTATGCCCAAACGACAAGGGACTGGACGACCTTAACTGTTGAAAAGGGGTATCTATTACTGAAAAATATATTGAGAGCAGAATAAATATTGATGGCAATAACAAGGTGCGTTTCTTGTTCATTCATTCTCATGGCTATTCTTGTTTCGCTGTTAAAAGTTCAACTGCTTTGAACCAATAGAAGAAAGAGGATTTATCAGGCTGTTTTTTCAATCTGTTCAGAAAATTCCAATCCTGATGTTCAATCATCATATCTTTAATATCCTGACCTTCGTAATAAATGATTGGTGAAAGGTTATTCATCTTGATTTTTGCGGCTAAGTAAGCTATTCGGGCTGATGCCGGTACCGCATCATCAATCCTAAAGTTGCCTACCATTAGGAATCCGGTACCAAAAGCAATGATTCCTTTTTGCAATTCCTTGAATTTGGCTTTTTCATCATCGGTACCCCGATCTCGTTTGGCAAGGATAATACAAGTATCTATTGTGTCCTGGAGTACCATTTTTGGAGTGAGTTCTGTTTCTGGGTTTCCATTTTTGCGGTAAGCAATTTCATGTTCAGCAAATACCTGAAAACTGGCCGCTACCACTTTCATGTTTTGAATGTTCTCGAAGAGCTTACTCAAATCGAAAAGCTGTTTACAAATTTCCATAGAGAACGACTGTTGGTCATTACCCTTGAAGTAAGGGATGCCAATGGTGTTTGGCGCAAATGCTGTTAGCTTATCTCCAGTTATTGAATCGATGGATGGCATGGTGACCAAAGTCTCTTCTTCTATTTCGATCCATTTGGTAATTATTGGCTTTTTAACCAATTCAGGATAAATCGAATCCTCAACGAGCACATCCAATAAAATGGTACCTGACCCTTGCCGACTAGAATCAAATTTGAACTTGTAGTGTGCTTTGGGTACTCCGGGCTTATAGCTGCGATGCTCGTCCAGTTCAACACCTGTGAAATTGGAAGAATCAACAACCTTTTGCAATATACCCTCCAGTTCTTCACGGTCTGTTTTGCTGATTATGTCAATATCAATGGAGAATCGGTTTCCTGTTTCTAATAAAAGCACCAAACTCGTACCTCCTTTGAAAACAAAATCAAGTCCATTGCTTTTCAATCGCTCCAGCAGATGCAATGCGTAAATCATCTTTTCCAAAATGATTTTGTCTATCCGCAAGTGGTCTTTTTGTTTTTTAAAACCCTCTAGCCATTCATCAGTAAAGCAATGCCTCTTTATCATTCAATAATGCCTTTTACGAGGTGGTTAATATGTTCCATCATGAACTGCTTAATGTCCTGTTCCCTTTCCCTTCGTTTGGCGTAGCTGAATAGTTTGGTGAAATTGACGGCATAGTTACTAATGGCATTTTCGTAGATGTTCATCAATTCAGAGCCTTGCAGGTAGTAGAAAAGCTTTTCTTCTGCAAATAGGTCCACCAATATTTTCTCAAGCGATGGAGTATAAAACTTTACCCTTTTCTCAGTTCTTCTGGTAATAGGTGAGCGCGTAACCAATTTTCTAATAACCACCGGATTATTGCTTTCAGCTATATAAAAATCAATAACTTTCTCGTCAGGATTGAAGTATAACTCATTTCTTGACCAGTCCTTTAATTCGAAATAGAGAGACTCGATGAGGTCCTTTTCTATTTCAATCAAAATAATTCGTTTGCTAGCTTGGTGTTGTGAAAACTCATTTAGCCATTCCGTTTCCCATATGCAGTGTTTGGCATCCTTAAATTTGTCTGTGATTCGCTTTGCGAGCTTAATAACCTTAGGAGATATTTCTGGCTTGTACTTAGGCTTGTACGAAATAACATAGAGCCCTCTCTTGAGTGGTCTTATTATGTTTTTGGCTTTGAGGTCGTAGATTCTCCACCCGAAGGTTCCTTCTTTCAGGTTAGGTTCAAAATATCGATAGAATTCAAATAGGTCTTCTCGGGTGAAATACTCGCGACCCTTAAATTCTTCTATCAACTTATTCTCTATAACTTTGGGCATTTAAATCAAATTTTTACCAAAACTACTAAATTATGGCGAATATTTGAAATCAAAAAAACGCCAGTATATATAAATAATGGCAAATATTTGAATCTTAGTTAGGCATACGATTCTTCTCTTCTGCAAATCTTGACTTTTCCAGAGTGGCTTTGAAAAGAGACAATTGAGCGATGGCTTTTCATTGCATTGCATAGAACAAAATATATGCTTATTTTAAACCTTGATTGATACTTATTAAAAGAAAATTAAACTCTCAAACCATAACTATAGTATCCTTAACAAAGGAGCCCCTCACAAGGCTCCTTTTTTTGTGCCCAATAAATTGGGTAATGACTTGAAAATAAATGAGCTGGCTGATAGAAAGTGTGTTTGGAGCGAATAGGGCAAATAATTTTTTGTTATTTTTATTTAGATTAATTCTAAACAAGTATATATTTGCCCCATATTTCAATCTAATCAGCCAGACAAAATGAAAAAAAATATTTTACTACTAGTACTTGCCTTAGGGCTATACTCCTTGGCTTTTGCCCAACAAGGCCGAATTACGGGAAGTGTGCGTACTTCCGATGGCCAAGCAGCCGAATTTGTGAATGTGGCCTTGAAAGGAACGGCCAAAGGAGCCGTTACTAATGCCTCAGGCCAATTTGAAATCAAAAATGTGAATCCCGGTGAATATGTGATTTTTGCTTCCTTGGTAGGCTTGGCAAAGCAAGAGCGTAGCATAGTACTGGGCGAGGGCGAAGTCCTCAACTTAGACTTTGTTTTGCAAGAGAGCGCTACCCGCTTGGCAGAAATCACCGTGAGCGAGAATCGTGTGAACAGCTTTTACCCCAATAGCGCCTTTGTAGTGGCTAAAATGCCACTTAAAAACCTTGAAAATCCTCAAGTCTACCAGTCGGTGCCGCAGCGGCTGCTGAAAGAGCAGGTGGTGACCAATATGAATGATGGTTTGAAAAATGCTACCGGAATCACTCGACTGTGGGAATCTACCGGAAGAGGAGGCGATGGTGCCGAATATTTCTCTATGCGTGGCTTTGCCGTGCAGCCTACTATGGTCAACGGGATGCCGAGTTTAAACAATGGTGGCCTCGACCCAGCCAATATCGAATCTATTGATGTCATCAAAGGGCCTTCAGGCACTCTGTTCGGAAGCCCGATGATTTCTTACGGTGGCTTAATCAACATTACCACCAAGCGGCCTTATGATACCTTTGGGGGAGAAGTGAATTTTGTGAATGGAAGCAATGGCCTTACCCGCTTGGCGCTGGATGTAAACACGCCTTTGAGCGAAAAAGTATCGTCACGAGTGAATACAGCTTATCACACGGAAAACTCCTTCCAGTCGGCCGGATATATGAAATCATTTTTTGTAGCGCCATCTTTTAAAATTGAAGCCAACGAAAGACTTACCTTTTTGGTAAACACCGAAATGTTGTTCAAAGAATCGGCCAATGCACCTATGATTTTCCTCAACCGCAGTGCCCCACTTACTTATTCTAATCTTTCTTTGTTCGAAAAACACTATGAAGAATCTTTTACAGGCAATGACTTGAATATCAAGAACCCAACCTTAGGTTTTCAGGCCCAGGCTTTATTCAAGATTTCGGAAGGATGGAGTTCGCAAACTGTAATTGCCAGCTCCAATGCCAAATCGAACGGTTATTATCAGTACCTGTGGGATTTTAGCGATGGCGAAACCTTTGGCCGCTATTTATCTAAGCGCGATGGCGAAACCATCACCCGCAATTTTCAGCAAAACTTTACTAACGATTGGAAAATCGGCTCTTTCAGAAACCGACTCTTGATAGGCTTCGATTATTTCGAATCGACTATAAAAAATTCCAGCACAGGATGGGTGCTGAACGGAGCCGTAAATGTGCGCACCGGTGAGGATACAGGTATATTAACCAAAGCCGGAGCGGATGCTTTATTGACCGAATCGTTTGAGGGGACTTCGCGAGGAGAAAATGAGGTAATGAGCGCCTATGTGTCGGATGTAATTAGTTTCAATTCCTATCTATCGGCCATGGGGAGTGTGCGGATTGACCGCTTCAGTGGTAAAACCGATTATTGGGTAGCAGATGATATTAAAGAGCAGGTTTCTGTATCGCCTAAGCTAGGCTTGGTGTTCCAGCCCTTGCCTGAAAAGCTAGCTTTATTTGCCAATTACCAAAATGGATTTGTGAATGTAGCACCGGCTCAAGTGGCCAATGCCGATGGGAGCAATCCCCGTTTGCAAACTTTCGACCCCGAGCAAGCCAATCAAATAGAAGGGGGAGCTAAAGCTGAGTTCTGGCAAAACAGACTATCGGTATCGGCCAGCTATTACCGCATTTTGGTCAGAAACCGACTGATGAACGACCCTAATAATGTGAATAACCGCATTCAAGGAGGGGAAGTAGAAAGCAAAGGATATGAAATCAGCGTAACGGCCAATCCGGTGAAAGGATTGAATCTTATTGCCGGATTCAGCGACAATACCAGTGCCGTAACCAAAGACAATCCGGAAAACGGCTATCTGGGTCTTCGTCCTGAGGAAGCCGGACCGGAGCAATTGGTAAATGCTTGGCTAAGTTATACGCTTCCCACCACCGCCCTAAAAGGCTTGGGATTAGGTTTTGGCGGAAACTATGCCAGCGAACACAAAACCTTGAACCGTGCCAATACAGGGACTTTTACCTTGCCTGCTTACACCGTATTGAACGCCTCATTATCGTACACGGGCAATCAGTATGCAGTGATTCTAAAAGTGAACAACCTAAGCAATGAGCGCTACTATTCGGGCTGGTCTACCATTACCCCGCAAAACTTACGCAATGTATCCATTAGCTTGAATTACGCCTTCTGATGAAAAAATCGATGAAGAAATTCTTCGGATACCTACACCTCTGGCTCGGACTAATTTCCGGGCTAGTGGTGTTTATCGTGGCCATTACGGGCTGTATCTATGCGTTTCAGGCGGAAATTCAAGAATTTACCCAGCCTTATCGTAGGGTGGAGGTACAGGAGAAACCACTTTTGCCACCTTCTAAGCTTGCCACTATAGCCGATGAGGCTCTGCCCAATAAGCATTTGCATGCCGTGATGTACGAAACAGCCGATCGTGCTGCACGTGCCATTTACTATAGTTTTGAGGAGCATTACTATTATTTTGTGTATATCAACCCCTATACAGGTGAGGTATTGAAGGTGAAAGATGAGTTTGCCGATTTCTTTCGCTGGATACTCGATGGGCATTTTTACCTGTGGCTCCCTGTAGAAATCGGTCAGCCAGTGGTGGCTTCATTTACCTTGGTGTTTGTATTCATGCTTATCAGCGGGATAGTGCTTTGGTGGCCTAAGAAATCCAAAGGCGTGAAGAAGAAATTTACTTTGCAGTGGTCGGGAGGATGGAGACGAAAAAACTACGATTTGCATAGCGTAGTAGGATTTTACATTTGTTGGTTGGGCTTAGTTTTTGCGCTTACAGGTTTGGTATGGGGCTTTGAATGGTACCGAGACGGTATGTACAGCCTACTATCGGGCGGGAAAGCCTTCGAAGCATACAGTCATCCGGTATCGGATTCTACCCAATGGCAAAAGGCCGACATACCTGCTATCGATAAGGTGTGGCACAAAATGCGCGCTGAGTATCCCACAGCGGCTTGGATAGAGGTGCACCCGCCTGAATTTGCGCATGCTTCTATTGCCGCAAATGCCAATCCGGATGCCAGCACCTATTGGCAAATCGATTACCGTTATTTTGATCAATACACTTTAGAGGAACTGTCCGTAAGCCATCAGTGGGGGCGACTTGCCGAGGCTTCGGCCACGGATAAACTCTTTCGTATGAATTATGATATCCATGTAGGCGCCATAGCCGGGCTACCCGGTAAGGTTTTGGCCTTTTTGGCGAGCCTTACTATCGCCTCTTTGCCCGTAACGGGCACTTTGCTGTGGTGGGGAAGGCGGAATAAGAAAAATAAGAAAGTGCCGAAAAAGCAAAAGTCAATAGGAAAACAGAAAGCCCCGGCACAAGAACTTGTAGAAGTATAAAAAAAGGAACCTTATGGGTTCCTTTTTTTACGTTTGAAATGCAATGTATAATCCGTTTATTCATTAAAGGGGTGTGTGTTGTATGACAGGACTAAAGCTTCTTGTTAGCGATTTGTAAACAAGAAGATAGATTGAATTTTTTTGTGATAAAATTTTGTAAAAATAATTCCTTCTTTTTTATCTTTCGACCAAATCAACCTTTTTACAAGCCAAACCTATGAAAGCATCAGTCAATTTACTTCTTCTTTGTATGTTATTATTTACCAGCATCTCATGTGTTGACTGGAGGGAGAGGGATGAAAATGGAGACCCTATAGATGTTTTGCCCTCTAAAACCGCTATCGGTAAAAATAACTTGGGTTTTATGATGGATGATGAAGTATGGGTAGCTCAAAAAGGAACAACTTTGGGTTCTACCATCACAACATCTATGGGGCAGGATTATCTTTATTTAACTGCCAAGAGAAGGTTTGAGAGAACAAATGATGAGGCAAATGAGATTATTATTTTCCATTTGATTGATAAAAGTGGAGAAGGTTACTTTGGAAAAACAATGCCCTATAAGGTTAACTCTGTTTCTGATTCTCTTGTAGTGTATTGGCAGGACGAGTTAATGGGCTGTACTTCGTATGTAGAAGCCGTTTTGTTAAACAATGTTGACTTTACCTTAACTACAGCCTCTACGGATGGATATATAGTTGCCAGTGAATTCTCCATGGATGTACGGATTAATGAATGCGATAGCTTCCGTATTTCTGATGGCAGATTTGATGTAAGTTTTGGTAATTAATTTTATAACAAGCCCAACCTATGAAAACATCAATCAATTTACTTCTTCTTGGTATGTTGTTGGTTGCCAGCACCTCCTGTGTCGACTGGAGGGAGAGGGATGAAAATGGAGACCCCATTGATGTGCTACCACCCAAGACGGCAATTGGGAAAAAAAATCTGGGCTTTATGTTAGATGATAAGGTTTGGGTAGCTGAAAATGCTACTACACTAGGCTTTTCTATGGACACCTACATAGATGATAACCTAGTGGTACATGTAAGAGCCATAAAAAACGTTTCAAGATCTTACGGGGATATCTTTCAAACTTTTGAAATAGCTTTTAGGCCACAGGCTGATTCTGTTTATATTTTCAATGTGTCTTCACCCTATACTTTTAATCACCAAACCGATTCCGTATCCGTCTTTTGGTATGATGCGGCCAAAGGTTGCACAGATAATGATATTCCCGTGCAAGTGGAGAATCTTGATTTTACATTGACTCACATATTAATTGATGGGAAAATAATATCAGGCGAGTTTTCTATGAATGTATTGGTAGATGGTTGCGAATCATTTCGCATAACTGATGGACGGTTTGATGTATTGGTTCAATAAATGTTTGAAATCTGATTGACAGTAGCAGGCTTGCCCTCCTCTATTTTGACATAGATTTTCTTATCTCAGAAATATTGGCTTATATAAACACATTAATAAACAGGCTGTCCCAAATGGGACAGCCTGTTTATTAATATAATTACCTTTTTTTACGTTTGAAATGCAGGGTGGCAAAGAAGAGCATAAAGCCTGAGCCTACTGTGATAAAGCCCAGAATGGAGAATCCACGCAGTAGGTAGTTGTTGATATCGTCTCGTGTTTCGAAATCCATAATGTGGAGCATCCAGAGGAAATCAAAAATTCGCCACGAAGTATTTCTTACCTTTTCTACCCTTCCCGATTCCGCGCTTACATACACATTCATGTTTGGTTCCGAGTAGCGCAATATCCAAGCGGGCAAGGGGCCACCTCGGTATTCATGATGTGCGCCTATCTCGCTGATATATTCCACGGTATCGAGCTGGGCGGAGGCAATGATGTGGTCATTGGCCAATAGCACCGCCTCTTCCTTCGTGAGCGGACCACGCAAATGTCCTGTTTGGGCATCGGCCAGTGTGGTATAGGTATGCAGATGATGGCCTTCTCCGGCATGTCCTGAGAAATAACGGATAAGGTAAAGCGGGCTTCCGGCCAGGTTTACACTTTGTATCGATACCAGGGAGTCATACGCCAATTGCTCCAGCACCACCTGTGGCGATACCCATTGCTGGGAGGAGGCAAGATAATGGGGCGGCTTATGCATGTCATCGCCATGTACCGAATCGATGTTGGTCCAGCTAAAATACAGCCCGCTGATGGTCCAGGCGAGGAATTGTATACCAATAGCCAAACCCAGATACCGATGTGCTTTGCGCAAATAATAGGTGTTGTTTTTCCGCATTGTGCTTATTGCAAGGTTTCTTTCACTGAACCACAGCGCAACATTTTATCTCCAAAATAAGGGTTGTTGATTTGCTTTTCGTTGGCCAACCAATAGCCTCCGATGTTTCCATTGGCCATAGGGCAATGGGCTACGTAAATCTCACCCGAAGTCATTTGCTCGGCAATCCATGTTTTCAAAAGAGGGCTTGCTTCTGCAAGTTCCAATCGCAAGGCATTCAAATTGCTGGTAGCGGCTAGTTTTTTAGCGGCAGCTTTCAATTCTGCTCCCGCTTCCGAAGCTTCGGTTTTTTGTGCGAAGGCTTGGGCAGCGGCCAAACTTTTACTTTCATCGGACTGTACTAAGGCTTGAGTAAGAGAAATATAGGCTTGGTATACATGCGTAGCCGATTCATTGCTGAAGGTAGGAGCTGTTGTGCTGGTGCTTGCTGCGGCTTGACCGTGATCATTATGACCTTGAGCCCTGGCAGTAGCAAGGCTGAATAAAACGAGTGCAAAGGCAATTAGTACTAACTTTTTCATAAGAGTAATTAATTTGAGTGATGGTAAATTATTGATAAAAATGAAAAATTTAAGGGGTTTTGATTTCTTTGCTTACTTCTCCACAACTATGCATAGAAGCCCCAAAGTAGGGATTCACGATTTCATCGGAATCGCTGAGCCAATGGCCGCCCTTGTCTTCGTTGGCCATAGGGCAAAACTGCACATAAAGAGTGCTATGCGGCTTATTAAGTGCCTCTGCTACTTGTATCATCCACTGAGAGAAAGACAGAAAGGTGTTTCGTAATCCCTCAATATCGGAAGCATGGTGCAGATGAGCGGCTGCAGTAGGAAAGCTCGCTTGCACAGCTTCCGGCAGGGTACTTTTCTTATCTTCCCAAAGGCCCATCCATTGCGAAGCGGCTTTTTGGGCTTGGGCAAAATCATCTTTGCTCAGGGCGGTTTTTATGTCGAGGTAGGATTTCAGCAAGGACAATACCTCAGCCGATTCTTCCTTGCTCAGTACAATAGGAGCCGCTTTTTTCTCGGCTTTTGGTACCGCTGTGGAGGGTGCCTCAGCTTCTTTAGGACTCATCATGCTAGGCTTTCCGGCCAGCTGTGCAGCAGCATCTACGGCAAAAGTACCATTAACCACCACTTCTTCGCCTTCATTCAGCCCTTGCAGTACCGTATAGGTATCTCCGGAAAGAGCGCCTACGGTAATATTTCTCAATTGGAAATGGGTATTGCTTGCTTCTTTAGTTTTTACATACACTACCGAGCGCTCGCCTGTCCAAAGCACTGCTGAGGCAGGGATGCGCAAGGCTTCTTCTTGGTTTTGGGATTGCAACTGAGCGGTAAGGAACATTTCGGGTTTCAATACACCTTGTTTGTTGGGCAAGACAATACGGCCACGGGCGATACGCGTACTCGGGTCAATCACGGGGTCGATGAAATCGATTTTTCCACTAACAGATTGCCCCGGTAAGGCTTTTATGGATAAGGTCACGGGCATGTTTTTCTTTATCCAAGCCAAATCCGTTTCGTAAATGTCTACCATGGCCCATACCTGCGAAAGGTCGCTTACTTGATACAGCGGGGTTCCAATGCTTACGTAATCGCCCACATTTACCTGTTTTTCTATCACCACGCCACCTGATTGAGCCAGGATGGGGAATTGTTCCTGAATTTTTCCATCGCGAGCAATTTGCTCAATCTGCTTGTCAGTCAATTTCCAATTGCGGAGCTTTTCCTTAGCAGCCAATACTAAATCAGGGTTTTGATCAGCTACCTGCAAGGCCTCCAGCAACTCTTTCTGAGCAGTAGCCAGTTCGGGGGAATACACATAGGCCAGTACTTGTCCGGCTTGAATTTGCTCTCCGGTAAAATTAACCATCAGGCGCTCTATGCGTCCATTCAAATGGCTCACTTGGGTTTTGCTTAGGCGTTCATCGGCCACAATTTTTCCATTAAGTCGTGCCTCTTGTGTACCGGAAGAAAGTCGTACCGCTTGGGTTTGAATATCAGCCAATTTCATGGCATAAGGCGAAAGGCTAATGCTGGAAGGGTCAGCTCCTGTATCACCTTCGGAAGCCAGTGGGGTTAAGTCCATCCCACAAAGCGGGCATTTTCCGAGTTTGTTCTGGCGAATTTGAGGGTGCATAGAACAGGTCCAGATGGTTTCTTCGCTGTGTTCGTGCATTTCTTCTGCTTGAGGCTGAGCCGATTCGGAATTGCCTAGCCAATATTTGCCGAGCAAAAGACCTACCACCAAAAGGAGTAGGTACATGATGGGGTGTTTATATTTTTTCAACATGATCGTGTTAGTTTGTGGGGTAAGTAAAATACGCCAAAGCCGCTTCGGCTTTTAGGCATTCGGTTTGGGCCATGGCCAGCTGCATACGGTATTCGATTTCCATTTGATGAAGGCTCAGCACCTCGCTCATGGCCACCTCATTTTGGCTAAAGGCTGTTTGGGTAAGGCGCTGCATGCGCTCTATGGTGCTCAGTTGCTTTTGCAGACTTTCTATCCGCCATCGGCTTTGTTGCCGCTCTGAAAGGGCCTGGCGAAAAGAGGCATCTAAAGTATTTTGTACATCGGTTTGGCGATGCGCATAGGCTTCTGTCATGTGCTTGGCCTGTTGGCTTTGGCCCTTATATTTATTCCGATAAATAGGCAAGGAAAGAGAAACCATGGGCATAAAGGCATCTTTCCCATTGTCGGCAGGGGCAAGGCTATGATCGGTATCCATGCGTTCGCCAATCACCCAGTAGTCGAAGCCGAGTTCAATCATGGGCAAACCTTCTTTTCTGGCTACTTGCTGCATCTGCCCCGAGGCCGATTGCATCTGCTGAATTTCCTGCAGTTTGGGGTGCAAGGGGTTTACCTCTTGGGGTTCGCCCGCATGGTGCTCATTTAATAGTTGACCCAGGTCGAGTGTCGGAAGGCTATCGAGGGGTTCGGCATTTACCTTGTTGGAAATGGCCTTAACCAAGGGTAATATGCTTCGTTCGGTTACTTGGATTTCGGTTTCCAACTGGCTTATGCTCAAGTCAATTTCTAATATTTCCACTAAGCTTGCTTTACCGTTTTCATAGCGTGCCATAGCCAATTTTTTCATGGATAATAACCACGCTAAATTCTCTTTTTGCAGTTTAAGCAAAGTCATCTGACTTTGGGTGGTGAAATATAAGTTTCGGATTTCCCAAAGGAGCTGAGCCTGTGCTTCCTCCTGCTGGTATTTCTTGGCTTGACTTTCCAATTCGGCAACCTGCTTTTTGCCTGAAAGGGTTCCCGGCCAAGGAAACTGCTGCGATAAACTGAAGCGCGCAATCTGAGGCCCCGTGCGGGTTTCCACCATTTGTCCGAAGGCACTTGCCGACAGCATAGGGTCGGGCAAGGTGCCTACCTGCGCAGCTGCATGTGTAGAGGCTTCATAGGCCGATTGCTGCTCACGAAGTCCTGCATTGTACTGAAGTGCTTTATTGAGCAAATTATTCAGGTTTTGGGCTTGTAGCAAAGCACTGGATCCTGTGATGAATAAGTAAATGAGTAAGTATCTCATAGTATTTTTATTTTCTACGATTCAATAGTGGACGAACGACTTACCACAGTTTCGCGCCAGTAGGCTTGAAGTACCGGCACCACAAAAATGGTCATGATCTGAATCACCATACCTCCGAAAGTAGGGATGGCCATAGGCACCATAATATCCGAACCTTTGCCTGTGGAGGTAAGTACCGGAATAAGTGCCAATAGTGTGGTAGCGGTAGTCATCATGGCCGGACGCACACGTTTAAGTCCCGCTTCCAGCACCGCTGCTCGTACGGCTGGTACAGTATTGGGCTGTTTTTCTTCAAATACCTGATGGATGTAGGTGCCCATGAGCACGCCATCGTCAGTAGCAATCCCGAAAAGGGCAATAAACCCTACCCACACCGCCACACTGAGGTTAATTGTATGCATCTGGAATACATCGCGTAGGTTGGTGTCACCAATATCGAAATTCATAAACCAAGGCTGAGCATAGAGCCACAGCATGATAAAGCCTCCGGCAAACGCCACAAACACACCCGAGAAATGAATGGTGGAGGCTATGATGGTTTTGAATTGAAAATACAAGAGTAGGAAAATGGCAATAAGACAAAGGGGAATTACAATAGCCAATCGCTTAACCGCCCGTACCTGATTCTCATAGGTACCTGAAAATTTATAGCTTACACCCTCGGGGATTTTAAGGCTTCCGGCATCAATTTGGGACTGAATAGCCGCCTTGGCTTCTTCCACGACATCCACCTCCGAAAAAGATTCCTTTTTATCAAAAAGCACATAGCCCGTCAGGAAGGTTTCCTCACTTTTAATCATCTGAGGGCCTTGCACGTAGTCGATTCGTACCAAATCTCCTAATGGAACAGCATTTCCCATAGGAGTAGGGACAAGGATTTTCTGCAGTTTCTCCGGATGGTCGCGCAGTTCACGCGGGTAGCGTACACGTACATTGTAGCGCTCCCGGCCTTCCACCGTACGGGTAATTGGCATACCGCCAATGGCTGTTTCAATGAGCGTTTGCACGGCTTCTATACTTAATCCGTAGCGGGAAATAGCCATTCGGTCAATCACCAAATGCAGATAAGGTACACCTACGATGCGATCGGCAAATACCGCCTCCGATTTTATGGAAGGCACCTCTTTCAAGATTTGTTCAAAGGCAAGGCCTACTTCTTCGATAGTGGCCAAATCGGGGCCATATACTTTGATGCCCATGGGTGCCCGCATGCCTGTTTGCAGCATGACGAGGCGGGTTTCAATAGGTTGAAGTTTGGGTGAAGAAGTGACACCCGGTACTTGGGTAGCCATCGTAATCTCATCCCAAATGTCCTGAGGCGATTTGATATGGCTTCTCCATTGGCGCAAGCGTTCGCCATCCTCATCAATCACTAGTTCGGAAATACTACGATGCTGGATTAGGAAATCATCATTGGACAAGAGTTCGCCCGATTGAAGAACAAAAAGACCGTCCTCATTGGTTTTAAAATGGACTTTTGCGCCTTGGTCATTTCTATAAAACTCACTTTTGTAATTGATGACATTCTCGAACATCGACAAAGGAGCCGGATCGAGCGCGCTTTCTACCCTTCCGGCTTTCCCCACGGCTGTTTCCACTTCGGGGATATTAGCCAGGGCCTTATCAAGCAGCTGCACGATATGGATATTTTCCTCTACTCCTGCATGGGGCATAGAGGTAGGCATGAGTAAGAAACTACCTTCATTAAGGCTAGGCATAAATTCTTTTCCCATGCCGGGGAAGCTGTGTGCCAATCCCGACCAGATTCCCGTAGTTCGTATGTTCCATCCGAGGCGGTCGGTCAGCTGGGCAATTCCTCCAAAGAGGGTATTGAATCCAAACCAAATAATGGTTCCCCAGAGGATAACAAAGGCAGGAATCAGCATAAATTTCCGTTTGTTTTCCAAACACCATTTAAGGATGGGTTCGTAGAAATATACCACACTGTACAAGGCGGCCAGCACCACACTTACCAAGGTGGCAATGAAAATAAAATTGGTAAAATGCCCGCTGCGCTCATGCAGTGGGGACCACGCTTCCGATAAAAAGTAGCCACAGATAAGTAGCACCAACGCTAGCAAAATGGTGGAAGAATAGCGTCCAAAAATATTCGGTTTGGCTAGTTCTACCATGTTCTTAACAGCAATAGCCGTAAGGGCCAGTGGAATCCAAAGTCCCAGATAAAAGGCTAATACAATTCCCGTCAGGGCCAAAAAAACATTAGCCATCCATTGGCTTCTTGGGGAACGTGCCCGTGCATTAAATACCAAGTAGGCGATGGTAGGCAACACCACCAAGCCCAAAAAGAAAGAGCCGCTCAGCGCAAAGGTTTTGGTGAAGGCCAAAGGTTTGAAAAGTTTTCCTTCGGCATTTTCCATAAAAAATACCGGGAGGAAGCTTACCACCGTAGTGGCTAAGGCCGTTGTAATGGCCGGCCCCACTTCCACCACAGCCCGCTGAATCATCCGAAGGAGGGATTCGTCTTTCACGCCCTGATTTTCCGGCATTTCGCTGTGGCGGATAATGTTTTCCACAAAAACTATCCCCACATCAACCATCACTCCAATAGCAATGGCAATCCCCGAAAGAGCTACCACATTGGCATCTACACCTAAGTAGCGCATCACAATAAAGGTAATAAGCACCCCAATAGGCAACAGACTGGAGATAATCAGCGAAGCACGCAAGTTCATTACCAGTACCAATACCACGATGATACTGATAAGCACTTCATGGCTGAGCGCTTCTTCCAAGGTGCCAATGGTTTCTTGAATCAGCTGGGTGCGGTCATAAAAAGGGACAATGGTGAGATAGCTAGTGCTACCATCGCGCAAGGTTTTTTGAGGCAAGCCGGGTTTTAGTTCCTCGATTTTTTCTTTTACTCCCTCTATTACCGCCAAAGGATTGGAGCCATAGCGCGCTACCACTACTCCGCCCACGGCTTCGGCTCCGGCTTTATCGAGCACACCCCTGCGGGTGGCCGGGCCAAGGCTTATTTGGCCTATATCTTTCAGTCGGATGGGTACATTATTGTTGACCGTCACTACGGTTTCGCGCAGGTCGTCCAAGGATTTGATATAGCCTAGTCCACGAACCACATATTCTGCACGATTGATTTCTATGGTTTCGGCTCCGGTGTCGCGGTTGGTGTTTTGCACGGCCATCATCACCTGATCTAGGCCAATTTTGTGTGCTTGCAGGGCGCTAGGGTCTACATCTATTTGGTATTCTTTTACATAGCCACCAATAGAGGCTACTTCCGATACACCCTGTACGGCATTAAGGCCATACTTTACATAAAAATCTTGAATGGAGCGCAGCTCTTGCAAGTCCCAGCCTCCGGTAGGATTGCCAAGCGAATCGCGGCCTTCCAAGGTGTACCAATATACCTGACCCAATGCCGTGGCATCAGGTCCCAAGGCAGGCTGTACGCCCTCAGGAAGCAAATTGCTGGGGAGGGAATTAAGCTTTTCCAACACCCGCGAGCGCGACCAGTAAAATTCTACCTCTTCTTCAAAAATGAGGTAAATGCTGGAAAAGCCGAACATGGAAGTGCTTCGGATAGATTTTACTCCCGGAATACCCAGCAAAGCCGTGGTGAGCGGGTAGGTAATCTGATCCTCAATGTCTTGAGGAGAGCGGCCGGGCCAGTCGGTGAAGACAATTTGTTGGTTTTCACCAATGTCAGGAATGGCATCTACAGGCACAGGATCGGAAGGAAGTAGGCCCGTGTTCCAATCGAAGGGGGCAGTAACCACGCCCCAAGCGATAAGTCCTGCAAGGAGGAGAAGCGTGACCAAACGGTTCTCTAGAAAATAAGATATAATGATTTTAAACATGTGATAATCGATTGAATACGAGTAAAAACAGGTATGCTACCTCTTGAAAAGAAGTAGAGCGAATCAATCGGGTATCAAATGCGGAAATTGCTCACCAGCAGGAATATATCCGGTGCAGGGTGCGGGGGAGCGTCTGAGGCCAGACGAAGTAAGGGGGTAATGGCTTGTAAGGAGAATAATGCACTCCAGTCGAAGCTGGGAAGCAAAAAGAAAGCGGCAATAAAGCTTACGGAAAAAGAGGTGGTAGGGGCTTCGTCTTCCACATGTAAGTGGGTGATTTCATTGTCGCAGCAATGCGCTTCCGCTTCTGCATCCATATCCATCATACCGCAGCTTAAGTGGATCTCGCCCATGCCCATAGCCGATTCCCTTGCTTCACCCAAACAATAGTGGGTAGCCAAGGTGAGTCCTGAGCTGCTGAAGAGCATAAGGGCGCTAAGTGCTATGGAAACCAGTTGCTTCACAAGGGCAAGTTACGAAAAATGAGCAGAGTAGGTTGTTTTTTGTCTTCTTAAATGAAAATTATACAAACATTGCCAAGAAAAGTATAAGCCGGATTGGACGCGCAGAAAGATTTTTACATGAAGTTGTTACATTTTTATAAGCGATGTATCTATTGGTAGACAATAGGTAAAAAATAAAAACGTTGAGTACTATCTGCGAATAATGCTATTCTCACGTTAGTTTATCCATGCACACACAATATGTCTTATTATAACCTTAACCCTATCAATCAAGCTATGCGCTATTGTATCCTCTTTTTCACTTTTGTTCTGTTTTCATTCAATGCTTTCTCACAAGAAACACCCCCTAAGGAACACAAGTGGTCTATTGCCTTACCGCTTCGGTTTACACATTTGCAAAATCATACTACCATGCTCTCGGGCTTCAAGCTAGGAAGGCAAATAAATCAGCGTGTATCGCTAGCCTTATCGGTATATCATTCCTTTTATGTGGAGTCGTTCAAGGCGCAGGCGAATGTACCTGAGCTTACCCGTCAACAAATGCCCCGGCTTTTCATCAATGGCGTGGGACCTGAGTTGCAATATGCTTTTTGGCAACGAGGTGCGTGGGCATTGCAGGCACAGTTATTAATAGGTTGGGGATTTATGAAATATGAAAGCAAAGACAAAGACTTAGGCTTTGAAAGCTCAGCGTATCATTTTGTAGCAGTTGAACCTTCTTTGCTTATGGCGTACCAAGTTACACCCAATACTCAGCTTGAATGGGGGATAGGCTATCGGCCTTTGTTGGGAGCGCAAAATATGGCCTATCAGCTAGGAGGAGGTGAAGGAGAAATTGCGGTGGAGAACAAGCTGCCCAACGGACTGATGATGCATATAAACTTGGTGGGCTTCTTTTGAAATGACCTAATTTCAACTTGCTATAAAATGAAAAAAGCCTTCGAAATTCGAAGGCTTTTTCTTTTGTGATCCCGCTGGGACTCGAACCCAGGACCCATACATTAAAAGTGTATTGCTCTACCAACTGAGCTACGGAATCGTACGAAAAATTTGTTTGTTTGAACTGCTTTTCCGTAATTGAGATGCAAATGTAGCAGGTCTATTTGAAAATGCAAAACATGAGTTTTAAAAAATCTATCTTTTTTTCGCTTCTCTCTTTTCTTTTTTTATTAGTGGCTCACAGCCAGTCTTTTAGTAATTCACTTCAGTTGGCCGATTCTTTGTTCGCCCAGAGGAAGTACTCCAAAGCCTTGGATGCGTATCAATCGCTGTACCAAGAAGGGCGCTTTACCCAAGCCATGTTGTTGAAGATGGCCTACCTGCACGAGCGACTCAATGAAACCGAAGAGGCCTTGTATTACCTGAGTGTATATCAGGCTCATCATTACGATGAAAGGGTGCAACAGAAAGTGGAGAAGCTTGCCGAGGCAAACAAACTGAGTGGCTACGAGGTGACAGACGAACACCTCTTGTTTGTGCGCATTCTCGAAAATAAAATCCGTATTGAAATTCTACTTGTGTTAATGGGTATTCTTCTGGCGGTGAGCCTTGTTTGGTCGGTGCGTAAAGGCCGATTGGCGGGGGCTACCGCCTCTGTGGTAATGGTGCTTTGGCTTTCGGCAGTGATTGTTTTCCATGAAAAGGTAGTGCCTACGCAGGAAGCCATAGTGGAAGCGCCCCAAGCGGCCTTAATGAAAGGACCCTCCGCTGCGGCTGGTTTATCCCGTCTCTTAGAGGCCGGGCATAAGCTCAATGTAAAATCGCTGGGGCCCGCCTGGGCAGAGGTGCAATGGAATGGAGAAGCAGTATTCATCAAAACACAGTACCTAAGGCTGCTCTAAGCCACCTATCTCTTTTTTTGGCAGGCAGTAATATTTTCTAAAAAGGCTCAGACTAAAACCGTATTTTTCGAAAAAAATGCCCCAATGGATATTTCTGAGATTTTGAACAACTATGGCGAAGAGCGTGAAATGTATTTTAATGCAGCGGCTCCTCCCATCGTACAGGCCTCCAATTATATTTTCAAAACAGTAGATGAAATGCGCGAAAGCCTTGCGCATGAAGATGAAACCTTCTTCTACACTCGTGGAAATAATCCTACTACCCTTATTCTTCAAAAGAAGATGGCGGCCTTAGAGCACACCGAGGATGCTCTCATATTTGCCAGCGGCAGTGCGGCCATTGGTGCGGCCGTGATGGCCAATTTGCAAGCGGGCGACCATGTGGTGTGCGTGCGCAAACCCTACAGCTGGACTACCAAGCTACTGCAAAATATCCTTTCACGCTATGGGGTAACCCACACCTTTGTGGAAGGCGATGAAGTGGCCAATTTTGAAAAGGCTATTCAGGCCAATACCAAAATCATTTATCTGGAAAGTCCCAACTCGTGGACTTTTGAAATGCAAGATTTGGAAGCAGTATTGAAAATTGCCAAGTCGATAGGAATCCTTTCCATTGTGGACAATAGCTATGCTTCACCCCTAAATATGACCCCAGCCGATTGGGGAGCCGATATTATCGTACACTCAGGCACCAAATACCTCAGCGGCCATAGCGATACGGTGGCGGGCGTATTGTGCGCTAGTGCCGCCATGTGCAAAAAAATATTTAAGTCGGAGTTTATGACACTCGGGGGAATTATCTCTCCCTTCAATGCATGGCTACTTATCCGCGGTTTGCGAACCTTGTCTATCCGTATGGAAAAAGTGGCGCAAACCACTCCTCAGGTGGTTGATTTTCTGAGTAAGCACCCTAAAGTGGCCAAAGTATATTATCCTTTTTCTCCTTCTCATCCGCAATACGAATTGGCCAAAAAGCAGATGAAGCGTCCGGCAGGGCAGTTTACCATTGTATTGGCTACCGAGAAGCCCGAGGAGGTAGAACGCTTCTGCAACAGTCTTACGCGGTTTCTGATGGGCTGTTCATGGGGCGGCTATGAGTCTTTGATTTTCCCGGCAGCTACTTTGTACAGCTCACAAAACTATCAAACCAAAGATTTGCCCTATAATATGATTCGCTTCTATTGCGGACTGGAAGAACCTCAGGAATTGATTGCCGACTTACAGCAGGCGTTTGATAAGATTTGAGCACTTGTTTTCTTTTTTGAGAGAAGCTATCTTTGATTTTTCTTAGCAAACGCCTCTGAAAACCACATCTTCAACTGTATTCGTTTCGATGCCTGGAAGGGTAAAATAAAGATTCCGGAATAGAATTTTTATTTGCCTTATTCAAACATCATGTTATCAATCGAAACTACACGTTTACGGCTGCTAGCCTTGCAGTCGAACCATCTTATATTGCTTAAAAATGGCCGAAGTATACTTGAGCGCCATTTAGGCCTTCGAGAATCTTCATGGGATATGGAGCCTGAATTTGTACAAGCCTTTGAAGAAGTGCTGGATATGCTCATTGAGCGTACAGCTTCACATCCATTGAATTACGGTTTGTACACCAATTGGGAGATAGTGCTGGCTTCCAAGAACATGAGTATTGGTGGGGTCGGCTTATTTACCGAGGCTGGTCAAACCATGCTTGGATATTCTCTTGATAAGAAGTACCATGGAAAGGGTTATGCCACTGAGGCGGTGATGGGAATTTGCCGATGGGTATTAAATGAATATCCTAATATTATGGAAATAAGTGCCGAAACCAATTCTGGTAACATACCTTCGGAGCGCGTGCTGGTAAAAAGTGGGTTTACCTTTGAGGGAGATTCGCTGGAAGGGAAAAAATGGGTACTACGCAGATGATATCACAGGGGAGTTTTGCTCCCCTGTTTTTTAATACAACACACTCAGCGGGCTCCTAAAAGTGAAATTAGTATAGCGGATGGTATAATAATACACGCCAGAGGCAAGGCCCGCACCATTCCACACAAAGTCGCGGCTTTGAGAATAAAATACCTGTTGGCCCCATCGGTTCACTATTTCCACATCCACAAACTCGTTGGCACAGTTGTCAATAGGTAAATCAGGTAAAGTAAAGCTTGGGTTGAATATATCACCATTTGGCGTAAAGGCATTGGGCGGGAGATAGTCTGGGATTAAATCCTCATTTTCGATACCTATATAAAACACCGTTTCATTGGCTGCATTGATTTTACAAGCATTTTTATCTACACTTTGCATCCTGAATTCAAATACATTCGGACTAAAGCCCGGCCCCAAAAGGCTGCAAGCTGTGTTCCAATTTAATGTTCCTATTGCTTCACCTTTTCCATCGTTTACCTCCCAAATAAAAGCAGGGTTGGTATCAAAAGGACTGAATTGTAAGTAAACGGAATCTTCAGGGGCATCCTGGGCCAATATTTCCACTAGAGTAGAGGCGCCCGCCTCTAGCCATAAAGTATCTCCTTCGTTAAGTTGTTCTATAGAGATTTGTGGAGCTTCGTTTTCCATGGGAATTATGTCTAAGAAAACCTGTACCGTATCACCCACGGAAGCGATGCATGCATTAGCATCGCTCACGATAAAAATCAAATCCAGTGTACTGAGGTCGGGGTGGGTATCGCTGCAAGGTACCGTCCAGTTGATAGGGCCGTTTACTTGTCCCACGCCATTTCGAGTAGGGAAATTAAATCCAATAGTCATCAAATCAATTGATCCGCTTGAAGCCGACAGCGTAAGTGGGTCTTCGGTATTTAAATCGCTTCCTCTAATGTTCCATACTACTTCTTGCCCTTGCCTTACGGTAATGCGTTGTTCATCGGCAAAAGGCAGGTTGACAAACTGAGGCGGCACATTGGGTTCAATGAGCGTCTGCAAAGTAATCGATAGGGTATCGGTAAGACTGGTGAGGCAGTCGTTTTTATCGCGAAGCACGTAGCGAAAAGTATAATTTTCAACGGATTCATAAATGGGCTTTTCACAGTTGAATGTCCAGCGGAAAGAGCCATTCCACTCCCCATTAGTTTTACTGGTAAAGCTCAGAGCGGCATCTAGGTCGGCAGGTCGCAGGGTATCGGGTATCCAGGCTACTTCCAGTTCATCCCCATCAAAATCAATCCCTTTGATGGGTACTGTAAGGGTTTGTCCGGGTGTAGCTTCTAGAGTAAACTGATTGTCAGGCTCTTCGAAAAAAGGGTTTTGCTGGGCAAAGTCCTTATAATATACTTCCAAATGCAGGGTATCGAGTAAGGGGAAACTACAAGCATCGTCTAAGGCGAGTAAATCAATGATATAGGGTGCGTCTGTAAAATCTGGACATACCGGAAAACAAAGACTGATTTCCAATGCCGAATTGTCGGCCGTAAGGGTAGCAACTGTATCGGGCACCAATCCTTCGGGGATGCTACTGAAGTTGACAGGGCGCATCAGTAGGCGGACGTTTTCGGGCATATCGAGGTCAGTTACCCGAATGTCAAGGCAGCGTTCATCATTATTTTTGTCAAACTCCACCACCACATTTCCCGATTGCACAGGGCCAGCGCCTTTGCGCATAGTGATTTGCGGAGCAGCTCCCGGACTACAAAAATCGGCCACCAAAATCTGATAATCCCTGCGTACTTCCCCGATTTTTACGCCATTTCTAAATTCTTCAATATTGACAGCAAACACAAAAAGCCCTCTCAGGCTGGGTTTTACAGTCAAAAAGCCGTCTCGACTAATAGCTAGGTTAGGTGCACCCGGTATCATATTGGAGCCTGATATACCTGGGATGAAATCTACCGGAGGATATGGAGCAGGCCGGATTTGTGGGGGTGTTGGCTCACTTGTATGTGTACCAAGAGGTGTGGCTAGGCTATATACCAAGGAATCACCATCGGGGTCGCTGCCCGAAAAGTCGAAGTAAAACATTTGGTTGCGGCAGGCATAGTCGCTGATAGGAGGAAAGAGGCTGGGAGAAGAGTTAATAAACGATTGCCCATTTCTTACCACAGCCGGAAATTCCATATAAAAAGTTTGTCCGGTCGATTCAGGGGTTTCTATATTCTGTATGGTATTGTTGCGGCAGCAGCGTTCCCACGACACATAATAGCCATCGGGGTCGTTATAAATGGATTCGCTTAGGGTGATTTCGCTCTCGTATACCAGCTTGTAGGTTTTGATGGTATTGTCATCGCAGGTTGGATTTGAGTAAGGGACTGTGGAAAGCGAAGTGCGCACTAAATTCACTATGGCCAATAACTCATGGGTACGTTTGCTGAAAATATGTACTTCTGTGTTAAATTCTTGATTAATAATGTTATCAGTATTCCCTCCGAAGGCATCAAAATATTGGTTTTGCCTGAGCAAATATCTAATTCCCTCAATGTGAATAAGTTCAAACTCTCCGCCCACAAGGTGGGTGGCTTGGGAAGAAAAGGAAAACCCTAGACCTAATAGAACGAGCAAAAGAATCTTTTTTGGTAACATAGCTGAAACAGACTGCACTTCTAATATACTGTATTAACTTTGCAACACAACGTATGAGAAAGCCAAAAGAAACAATAATAATACAAAATCTGACGGTCGAGAAGATGGCCGCTGAAGGAAAATGTATCGCGCGCCATGAAGGGAAAGTCGTTTTTATTGAAGGGGTTGCGCCCGGTGATGTGGTAGATGTGCAGGTAAAGCGTAAGAAAAATAGTTTCATAGAGGCTTCGCCCATCATTTTCCATGAATATTCTAAGCTACGAAAAGAACCCATATGCTCTCACTTTGGCGTATGTGGAGGCTGTAAGTGGCAGCACATTGGGTACGATGCCCAATTGGACATGAAGCAGCAGCAGGTGGTAGATGCCTTGGAGCGGATTGCCAAAGTGGTCATTCCTGAGATTCAGCCTATTGTGGGTTCTGAGCAAACCAGCTATTACCGTAATAAATTGGAGTTTTCCTTTTCTGATAGCCGCTGGCTTACTGATGCGGAGATAAAATCAGGTGATACGTTTGATCGCGATGCCTTGGGTTTCCATATCCCGGGCAAATTTGATAAGATTTTGGATGTAGATCATTGCTATCTCCAGCCCGAACCATCTAATAGCCTACGTGATACAGTAAAAGCCTATGCAAAAGCCAAAAGGCTTACCTTTTTCAATCCACGCGAGCAGGTAGGCAATATGCGTAACCTGATTGTGCGCACGGCCAATACCGGACAGGTGATGGTGATTGTACAATTTGGGGAGACGCCTTTAGAGGCAATCGAAGGGGTGATGGAGCATATCAAAACCAAATTTCCTGAAATTACTTCGCTCAATTATATCATCAATACCAAGCGCAACGAAACCTTCCACGATTTGGAGGTGGTGTGCTATTATGGTCAGCCCTTTATTGTGGAGCAAATGGAAGGCCTTCAGTTCCGCGTAGGACCCAAGTCGTTCTATCAAACCAATTCGGCTCAAGCCTATGAATTGTATGCCATCACGCGTACCTTGGCCGGACTGAGCGGAGACGAACTGGTGTACGATTTGTATACCGGAACGGGCACGATTGCCAATTTCGTGGCCAAGAAAGCGAAGAAAGTGATAGGAGTGGAGTTTGTTCCCGAGGCGATTGTAGATGCCAAGCTGAATAGCCAGATAAATGGTATTGATAATACCGATTTCTATGCCGGAGATATGAAAGCCGTTCTTTCTGATGACTTTGTGAAAACTCACGGCCGACCCGATGTAATCATCACCGATCCTCCCAGGGCAGGTATGCATGAGGATGTGATTCAGGTGATTATGCGCTGCGAGCCCGAAAAGATTGTGTACGTAAGTTGCAATCCGGCCACACAAGCCCGCGATATCGCCCTGATGGATGAAAAATACGAAGTGAAATATATACAACCCGTGGATATGTTTCCGCATACCCACCATGTAGAAAATGTGATATTATTAGTCCGTAAGCCATGAATAATGATCCCGAACTAAGTGGTAAATACCTGGGTACCATCACCAGCGATTTTATAAAAATATCAGACACCCTGAAAGAGGCTTCTTTTGTGCTGCGCGACAGGGGCTTTGAGTTTCCGGTGTTTGCTATCTCCAAAGTACAGATTCCGATTGGACAAATGTTGCTTGGTAGAAAAGAGTTGGATTTGGAGTGGTTTTATTATGCCTCTTTTTTAGATGAGTTTGTGCAACGCAAGCTGGTAGAAAAGCCGGAGGATTTTAAGGCTGCTTACAAAGATCCTGATGAATTTTGCTGCTTGTTTGTGGTCGATGAGCAGTTTACCAATTTTGTATTTATTCCTTACCCTGAGGATTAAAAAAAACGGGCTTCTTGAAAAAGAAGCCCGTTTTTTTAGAAATGTACCCAGCCTTGTGCTTTGAGTGAAACGGCATTTCCGTTTTTGGTGATGAGCACATTGCCCGACTCCTTGGCTTTCATAAAGCCTATAAAGTGGATATCGGCATGTTTCTTCACCTTTTCGTAGTCTTCTTGACTAATGGTGAAAAGCAATTCATAATCTTCGCCACCATTCAGCACACAGGTGATAGGGTCGAGGTTGAATTCCACGGCTGTGTTATAGGCCAAAGTGTCAATCGGCAGTTTGTCTTCATAAACCTGTACCTCCGTACCCGACTGCGAGGTAAGGTGCATTAGCTCAGAAGCCAGTCCATCCGATATGTCAATCATAGAAGTAGGAACAATGCCGAGGTCGGCCAGTTCATGGATAATATCCATTCGAGCCGAAGGTTTCAGTTGACGCTTTACCAAGTAATCGTAAGCGCTTAGTTCAGGTTGTACTTCCGGATTGCTCAAGTATACCTGTTTTTCCCTTTCCAATACCTGCAAGCCCACATAAGCAGCTCCCAAATCGCCCGTAACACACACAATATCATTTGCCTTGGCGGTATTTCGATAGCATACTTTGTTTTTAGCCACCTCGCCCAGTGCAGTGATAGAAATAACCAAGCCTGAATGAGAAGCTGTGGTGTCACCGCCTACTAGGTCTACTTTAAAATCGGCACAGGCATAGCGAATTCCTTCATACAAGGCTTCTACTGCTTCTACCGAAAAGCGGTTGCTTAGGCCTATGCCTACGGTAATCTGTTTGGGAATACCGTTCATGGCTGCAATGTCCGATACGTTTACGGCCACTGCTTTATAGCCCAAATGCTGCAAAGGGGTAAAGGAAAGGTCAAAATGTACACCTTCCAATAGCATATCGGTGGTTACGAGGCTAAGCGTATCGCCATTGCCCAGTACAGCCGCATCGTCTCCTATACCGCGGGCGGTAGGGTGATAAAAGCTGGCCTGCGTATTGAGGCGATTGATTAATCCAAACTCTCCTAATTCGCTTATCTCTGTTCTTTTCTCCATTAATTGTGTACTTTTGTAAGAGTAAATTTTTTAATCTATGCGTAGCATTTTAGCACTTTTGTTGGTCGTACTGATTATTTTCTCTTCTTGTGGGCCTCGCCCTCAGTATAAAACGCGCGAAGGGAAAAAGAAGATGAAGCACTATAATTCTATCCAGTATAATCGTCCGTAATTTCTTGGCAAAGCTCCACCAATACGCCATTGGCGGTTTTTGGGTGGATGAAGCACACTAATTTATTATCGGCACCGCGCTTGGGTACTTCATTGAGCAGGGTAAAGCCTTCGTCTTTTAGTCGCTGCATTTCGGCCTTGATGTCGGCCACATCAAAAGCAATGTGATGAATGCCCTCACCCTTTTTTTCAATAAACTTGGCAATAGGACTTTCCGGATTAGTGGCTTCCAATAGTTCTATTTTAGAATCGCCTACCTGAAAGAAAGAAGTGGTAACTCCTTCCGATTCCACACTTTCGCTTTTGTAAGGGGCTATCCCTAAGAGTTTTTCATATACAGCATTGGCATTTTCAATGCTTTTTACGGCTATTCCAAGGTGTTCTATTTTTCGAATCATAGGAGTATTGGGACTAAGCCTGCAAAATTGCAGAAACTTTTCTGCTAGCGGAAAAGTTTTATGCAAAGATTTGTTGGCGTATCTTTGTAAGATAATAGCGTAAGTGCTTGATAATGCATGAATTGTATTCTAGCTTAGCTAATTCAACCCTAAAATAGACTAAATAAGAAGCCATGGAGCCCATTAATGATATACACGTAGAGTTGGCACGCGTCCAAAATGAGATCAAAAGTCACTTGGGTCTCGACAGCGCCAGCCTCGTATTTGAATACCAGCATTTGGAAGGAAAAGTGAAGGTAGATTTGATTACCATCAACCCACGTCATAAGCAAAGCTTTTTGTTCCACTCCGAAGTCGGCTTCGATAAATTAGATGCGCTTAAGCGCCTGCTGGAGTATGTGAAAAGCTATAAAGAGAAAGAAAGTCCTTTCACCATTCAGTGGATTGCCAAAGGAGATAAGGAGTTGCATACTTCGTATTTCAGGGCCAGAAATGCTTACGAGGCCTTAGATAAATTGTATTACGGGAGAGATATGAACACCATCACCGTATTTAGTGTAGTTTTAAATCCTGTTTCATAAATAACCATGATTAGCATAACCGAAAAAGCAAAAGAGAGAATTTCGAATCTTCGTACCGAAGAAGGGAAATCGGAGGCACACAACATCAGGGTGTCGGTGAAAGGGGGCGGTTGTTCCGGTCTTATGTATGACCTCGACTTTGACGATGCCATTAATCCTAGCGATGAGGTGTTTGAAGATAAAGGTGTAAAAATATTGGTGGATAAAAAATCCTTACTCTATTTGCTAGGCACCACCCTCGACTTTACCGATGGATTAAATGGAAAAGGCTTTCAGTTTATCAATCCCAATGCCAGTCGTACCTGTGGCTGTGGGGAAAGCTTTGCCGTTTAACTATAAAAAATAAAAAGTAAAAGCCTGTTGCGGTTATACGCAACAGGCTTTTTTTATGTCTTCTTTTGAAGAAAGTCTTATGAATAGGCGCTAGCACCTAAAGAATTAATTAGGTCCTTGAATCGACTCGAAGTGTTTAGATAATGTCGTCTTCGCGCTCCACTATTTCAAATTCGATATCGATGGCCGCTTTCAGGTCTTCCAGTTCTTCCTTCATTTGATCATCGCCCTCTAGGTAATTCCATTCCAAATCAAGGTTGAAATCGGGGTACTCGGTTTGGAGCTTTTTCAAATCGCCCATTAAATCAAACAAGCATTTGGAAGAGGCCGTGTTGAAGTATTTCAGAAATATATTGGCCTTGAGCTCTCTACGGCCATTGTTCACATATTCCTTTATTTTATTGCGGATGAGGTTGTAAATTACCATTACCTCATCGTCATACGACCTGCCTTTGATGACCAAACTTCCGCCTTCCGGATCGAATTTAATGTAGGGAGATCCGTCTTTGGCAGAGATTTCTATGAAGTTCATAAATATTGAATTAACTCAACTAGTACTAATAGTGTGCAAGTTACTAAAATGCCTAGATTAAATTTGATTTTAAAAAGAAAAAAATAGGGAAAGTTCTGCTTAAGTCTTTTAAAATTAGTAAAATAGAGGCTAATTCGCCCCAAATAAATTGTCTGTGAGTCAATATACCGAAATCGATACCCCATCGAAAAGGAATCTCCCGATTGGTTTCTGGTTTAATACCTTTATATCCTATGCCATAATATCGGTTTATTGGGCAGTGAATGCCCTTTCCTTTGGGCATCAATTTATGGTGGATAATATTGTGTACGTAGCGGGCGCCTTCTGCGTGCTTATGCTATATTCGGGCCTCTTGATTCAGTTCCGCTGGCGCTTGTATGCATGGTTGCGTACCCTGCTTTCGGGGCGTGCCGTAATCATAGCCCCGGCCATTGTATATTTAATTGTATTGATGCTGCAGGCGGGTTTGTATTTGATCAAATCCAAGCAACCCGAGTTTATTCCTTCCGATTCGCTTTTTAACTACATTTTCCATGGCGTGTTGGTCAGTATATTTTTGTTCAACTGGCTGGTGCTTAGTCGACTCAACGATGCCATACTTTTGCAAATCGTCAAGCGCAGAAATTTCATTACCAAAAGCGGCTTGATGGACGTTGGAATTATGTCCTTGGTTTTTTGGCTGGTGGTGGCATTTGCTGAGAGCCATTACGATACCTATCAGCAATCTTTATATTATCTGGTATTTTTATTCTTGCTTTTTCCTTCGCTCAAAATTGTGATTAGCGAAAGTTTGATTCGTCATATTCGTATCTATTTGGCCGAAGTGGGCGACCGGATTATTGCACAACCCAAACCGAGCGTGACGATTACCATCGGAAACCCCTACGAATACGAAGAGGCTATTATTAAAATCGTGCAAGAGGGAAAACTGGAAGAGGCGCGCCAAGCCTTGGAGGTAATCCGAAATGTGCCTTTGGTAGATAAGTATGAAGCCCTAAAAGGAATTGTCGATTACGTAAAGCCGGAACTGAAAGAAGAAGTAGAGCTTACATTGGCGCATTTGAAAGAGAAGCTCGATGCCTTGGCGGCAATTGAAAACCGATATGACTTCCTGGAACGCTCTCAAGACATACAAGAGCTGCGTGCCCTTATTCGCTTACAGATAAATCAAGGAGATATCAATGTGGTGATTAAAGCCCTGAACGATACTCGCAAGGATGTGAAAAAATCGGCTATTTTGGTAGCAGGCTATCTGGGCGATTCTAATTTTATTCCTTTGGTAATTAGCCAGTTGGATGATCCTCAGCTTTGTATGTATGCTAGGCATTCCTTGATTTACATGAACCTAAAGGCACTGAAGTACATAGAAGTAGAATTTTTCAAACGCAAAAACAATCCGTTTTTCACCTATAATCTTTTGGGCGCCTTGAGTGGAATTGAAGGCGAACGAGCCGAGGAGTTTTTGTTGTCCAATATTTATGAACCCAATATCACCATACAACTATTTACACTTAAGGTGATTATCAAAAAAGGGATACGGGTGCCCGAAAAGCACATGCCTCAGGTGAAAGCCATCTCGGAAAACCTGATTGGCAGTTATATCTTTTTGCAAAACATTTTAAATCAGATTAATCCCAACACACCCAATCTCAATGTACTTATTGGTGCCCTAGAGGAGGAAAAAAATGAATGCTATGAGTTGCTGCAGAGTATACTTAAAACCATTTACAACCCCTATTTGGTAGACAATATATTCTCACTGCTAGGCTCAGATGATTTCTTTAAAAAATACTTTGGGCTCAACTATCTCGAAATTCATTTTTCACAAGACTTAAGAAATAAGCTGAGACACATATTTGCCTTTCATAATGGCAGATACGATTTCTCCAAAGTGCGGGAAGAGTTTCTGGGCGAATACCTCAATCGCAAATATGGGCTCGATGAGGAAATTCTGCTGGATGTGATGCAGCGCGATTATAACAAAATCAGTAACTGGAGCAAGGCATGTGCCCTTATGAGCTTGGTAAAAATCAGACCCAGTGAGCTGTGGGATGAAATCGCTTCGGAGTTTTTCAGTGGCAATCAGTTGCTGAACGAATTGGCCTCCATGGTGATTTACCGCCATTTTGTGGACGAGTATATTTTATTATCCAATCGCCTCGATAAAGCCACAGCGGCCAAGGTAGAATTTATGGTGCAGCAAAACCTGATGTCGGTAAATGAGCAGAAGGCTTTTAGCCATACTTTACTGAAATTCAATAAGGTGTATTTCTTGCACAAGCTGGCGGTACTTCGCAACTACTCACCCCGAGAGATCAACGTCCTAGAGAAACTCTTTGAAGTAAAAACCTTTGAGTCCGAAGCAGAAAATTTCTTCCTGCCCAACCACCAACTTACCGGCTTCTGGATAATTGAATCGGGTAGTTTCCAGCTTTCGACCGACACAATCAGGTATTCGTCTTTTGAGCGCGGAGATATCCTAGATTTTACTAAATTTAATAGTTACGAAAAAGGAAGTGTTCATTTTAAAAAGTCAGGAATTGTGCGCTATTTTGCTATCGATGAACTGGCTTTTATCAATGTTACCGCTGATTTAGCCGACAAAGACTATCATATTACGACTATCCAACCACAAGCTAACCAGGCAATTATTATGAGCGCTACAGTTTAAGAACCAGTTTAGCTGGATATATGGTGAGATATTTATTTTTGTCGATTGGGTTACTTATTTCCTTGGCTGCAAATGCTCAGGAATATGATATCGCTCATGTGTTTTCGGGTCAGTTGCAAGCTAGCCATTCGGTGAGGGCAATTGCTATCGACAAAAAAGGATATGTGTGGGTAGGTACCGAAAAGGGGCTTTTCCGATACGATTCGCGGATGGCCGAGCGGGTGATTTATGAGCAAGATGCTTTCACGCAAGTGCGCGGATTGGTAACCGACCCCGAGCAGGGCGTATATGCCACCACTGACCAAGGACTGTATCATATTTATTCTCTTACAGACGTGCGCCCTATTGTTCAGGCGCCTATTATTCATTCCGTTTTTTCTTCTCAAGATTTGTATGCCCTTACGGATACTGCGGCACTGAAAATCAATGCCGACAAAATTCTCCGTAGCCTTCCTTTTTCACAAGAAGGCTTATCCAAGGTGGAAGTGGTAAACGACCAAGTGTGGTTGGCTGGACTAAGCGGTCTTTTTCAATGGAATAGCGATGACAATACCTTAAAGCAACGGATATCAGAGCCTATACTGGATTTAATGGAATTCAATGACAATTTATACTTTTTATCTGCCAACAGTCTTAAGAGTATAAGTAATGACCGCGTGCTTCCGGTGGTTAGCTGGGCCGATTTTCAGGCCACTTGTTTCACCATAGAGCCTTCAGGAATTTTTGCATTTGGTACCACCTCCCAAGGCCTTATGCTGTATAATGGATTCTCTTTTAAACCACTCAATACTGAAAGCGGATTGAAGGTGCAAAGTGTGAGTGAGCTGGTAGTTGATGCCGAAGGGATGCTTTGGTTGGCCGGGAAAGGAGCTTTTGCAGGCATTCAGCTAAATCAACCCATGCAGGAAGTAAAGCTTCCGATTTCGGCATCAGAAGTAATTGATGTGATTGAATCTAAGCGCCAGTATCCGATGCTATTACTTAAAACTCATCTGCTGGAAATAAAAGGAGATGGTTCTTTTGTATGGCATTCGCTTCCACAAGGAGTACAAGGTGCCCAACTTAAGAATGATGCGAAAGGGAACATTCATGTCATGAGCAATGAACAAGAATTGTGGCGGTTTGACGAAGAGAAATTTCAAAAGATAAAGACCTTTGAACAGGCTATAGTGCCTGATTTTGTAGATAAAATCCCCCAAACACTCCTCAGCCAAGAGGGCGCTTATTACCACATCGATACTACTGGAAATGTTCGTTTGGAGGCTAACTTTCGGATAAAGCCCGCAAAGGGAAACATCCAAAAGGCCGCTATTGAAAAGGAATCATTAGTTTGGCTCGATGCCACTCATACCCTCTGGCAGACTGACCTGCGTGGAATTAGTACTCAGAGAGCCACTTTAGTACATGATTTTGCTTTTGTGAAAGGTAGATTAGTCGTGCTCAAAGAGCATAGCCCCAGCATGTTTGGTTTGTATGCATTGCAGGCCACCTCCGATAGCCTAGTGCGTATTATCGATGCAGAGCAAACCCCGCTATTACCCCAATTATTTGTCGATAAGCAAGAGAACCTTTGGGTAGGAGAAGCAAATACCCTTCAAAAATGGACGGTAAGTTTTACCGATTCAACCTACAGCCTAGATAACCAGATTCGCTACGGGAAAGAACAAGGGCTGGAGGATAGTCACATACTCTTTGCCCATGAATTCCAACAAGGCCAAATCTGGTTTAAAACCGTAAATTCTCTGCTTCAGTACGATCCTCTGAAAGAATTGCCCAGCCTGAAAGCGCCTTTGCTGGTGCTCGATAAGGTGATTGTGCAATCGGGGAAAGGAGAGCGTTTGGTACAAAAGTCGCAGCACCAATCGGTGATTGACCTAGCGTATGATGAAGTGGTGAAGATACAATGGTACCCGGTAGAATTCTTTTCCTCTCAATCCATTGCCAGCGTCAGTTACCGCATCAATGAAAAAGAATGGAAAAGCACTTTATCTGATAATGAACTGATTTTAAGTTCCTTGCCTTCGGGTTTTCAAAGCGTGGAGGTGAAAGCAATTAGTAGTTCGGGGATAGAATCCACACAAATGCTGGTGCTTAATTTTAGTGTAAGCACCCCTTATTGGCAGCAATTATGGTTTCTGTTGGCCTCAGGCGGTGGTATTTTATTAGTAGGTTTTGTGGCCTACCGCACCCTACTCAATGTCCGCGACAGCAAATCGAAAGAGCTGCAAGGTAAGTTGGGGAAAGAGCTGGAAGAAGTAGAGCGGAAGTCGCATCAGCAAATCCTAAAAGCGGAGAAATTAAAACAATTGAATGAACTGATTCGCTCACAAAAAGAAGAGCTAGAAAATAAAAATAAGCAGATTGAAGGGCAGAAATATGAGCTTGCTGTCACCAATGAGCAAATCAAGAAACAAAAGGATCTTATTCTAGAAACGGGTAATAAGCTAAAGGCCAGTATCAATTATGCCCAGCGGATTCAAGATGCCCTTATGTCGAACGAGGTGGAAATCAAGCAAGCCATCGATGATTCCTTTGTACTGTTTCAGCCTCGCGATGTAGTAAGTGGCGACTTCTTCTGGTTTAAAAAAATGCTTGATGCCAACACAGGCAACGAACTGTTGATGCTGGCTGCGGTAGACTGTACCGGCCATGGTGTACCGGGGGCTATTATGAGTGTGGTAGGAATGAACCTGCTTAATACCAATGCGTCCATTAAGGGCCTAACTGATCCGGGGGAAATCTTGATTAATCTGAACATTGATTTGAAAGATCAGCTAAGCAACGAGCGCAACAATGTGAACGATGGGATGGACATGGCCATAGTGGTAATCGACAAGGCCAATCGGGTACTAAAATATGCAGGCGCTAAAAATCCACTCTACTACATGAAGGACGGCCAGATGGAAATTATCAAAGCCGATAAAAACCCTATTGGTGGTCAGCAGTCGGAGGAAATGAGGCTTTACGAAACACAT
Source organism: Shiella aurantiaca (assembly GCA_030412945.1). Taxonomy (GTDB): domain Bacteria; phylum Bacteroidota; class Bacteroidia; order Cytophagales; family Cyclobacteriaceae; genus Shiella; species Shiella aurantiaca. The sequence goes on from JAUHJS010000010.1 coordinate 66,718, forward strand.
GTGATTCCTTTTCAAGACGAACCATCTATGTACTACATCTTTTCTGACGGATACCAAGATCAGTTCGGTGGAGAGAAAGGCTATAAATTTTTATCCAAGAACTTTCGAGAACTACTCATAAACATCAGTGATAAACCGGTGCTTGATCAAAAGGAAATCCTTTCGAATACCATCAACGAGTGGAAAGGAAAGCTTGCTCAAACAGACGACATCTTGGTAATAGGATTTAGGATATAAGCCATGCGCAAAACGATAATTATTAAATACACCCCAAACGATAACATCGCCTTCACCGGACAGGAAGAAGGCTGGGTGGATAATTTTGCGCAGTTGCTAGAGGCAGCTCTTACTAAGTTTTCGATTAGCGAGCTTGATATTAGGTATAAGAAAGAAATAGAAGAGATTGGTCTGGAAGACTTTACCACTGCCGATGCGGTTTTGTATATTCTGTCTCCTGCTTTCATTTTCAGCTCAAACGTTACACAGGAAATTTCCGAACTCGAAAGACTTTTGGAGTTTGATGTGGCTACCATCAGTAAAAAGTGTCTTAAAGTAATAAAGGCGCCTATTGATGAAAACGACCTCCCGATGTCACTGAAGGTGGGAAACGACTATCGTTTTTTCCACTACACCGATGAACAACACCAAGGCTACGAAACCTTTGAGGGATGGAACGAATACAAAGAGAACTTACCCTTTTGGCAGATTTTCACCGATTTAATTTTTGATATTCATGGGCTCTTCCAAGGTTCGTCTAAGGTTGATTCCTTCAAAAAGGTATACCTCGCTCCGGAATTTGGTAGCAGGTACAAAGAACCTCGCGAATCATTGAAACGAGAGTTGAAGAGTCATGGCTTATCGATATTGCCCGATGAGGAGTACGCCATCGAGGCGGCTTACTTGGCAGACGTTCAAGGGTTTTATTTGGAAAAGGCTCAGTTAGCCATCCATTTTCCCGAGGAATTTATGCCCATCGAACATCAAGAAAATAAAGATAAGCTGGATAAGTTTCCTAAACTGAAGCGATTGATTTGGTTCGACCCCGAAAAGCTAAACGATGTCAACAAGGCGAAAGGCTATTCAGATTTGAAAATCAACCTCAAGTCGTTCAATAATATAGAAGCCATAGAAGCCCCACTGGAGGAACTGAAAGATATTATTAAAGAGCGGTTTGGACTAGGATTTAAAGCCAATGCTCGAAAAGACAATCAGGGCAACAAGAAATTTAGCCATCTTGTATATGTAATCGCCTCCGGGAAAAATTTGGGGGATGATTACCAAGTGCTGGTAAACCGTATTAAAGAGTTAGGGTGGGAAGTGGCCGAGAGTATTCATACATCCGAAAATGCATCGGAGCAGAGAAGAAAGCATTACGATAACCTTCAGCAGGCCGATTACTTTATCTTGTATGCGGTAAACGGTGCATTAAAATGGATTGAAGCCAATGCCAAAGAGGTAAAAAAAGCCCCGGGCATGCTTCGCAAAAAAAGTATATTAGGAAAATTTATTATAACGGATAACAAAGAAAGTCTTCCTTCTGCTTGGGAAGAAGATTTTACATTTTTAGCAGTCGATGAGGCTGCAGAAGCAAATTTTTTAAGCAAACCGATGGACAATGAGCCAAGTAAATAATCATACTAGTTTCTCCGAACGCTTTAACCCCTTTCCGGGTTTGCGCCCCTTTGGGCAAAAGGAGAGCTATGTTTACTTTGGAAGGGAGGGGCAAAGTGATGAGATTTTGGAAATCCTCAGCAAAAATCGCTTTGTCAACATTCTGGGTTCATCAGGTACGGGTAAATCATCTTTAGTATTTTCCGGAGTAATACCCACACTTCATGGTGGGTTTATGGTCAACTCCCAAGAAGAATGGGAGGTAGTAAGTGCAAGGCCGGGCTTGAACCCCATCGAAAATCTGGCAATGAGCCTTGCTCAGTCTTTTGATGAGGCAGATAGCACAGAACGCCAGAAAAATATCAACAAAAACCTGCTCGAGAGTATTCTTAGAAGAAGTTCCCGAGGGGTGATAGAAGCATATAATCTCAATGCCAAGCTGAAAGGCAAAAATCTGTTGGTATACCTCGATCAGTTTGAGGAAATTTTCCGCTTCCGCAAGCAAGGGGGTATTAAATACCTGAATGAATCGCAGGCTTATGTCAACCTCATTATCGAGGCCATTACCCAGCGTAAGGTGCCTATTTTCTTTGCCCTATCCATGCGTTCTGATTTCTTGGGCGAATGCGAGCAGTTTCCTGAATTGACCAATAAAATCAACGAAAGCCACTTTTTGATTCCCCAGATGACCCGCGAGCAAAAGCGATTGGTAATAAGCGGTCCGGTGGCTGTTGGAAGTGCGGATATTTCTAACCGACTGGTGCAGCGCTTGCTCAACGACATGGGCGATAGACCTGATCAGTTGCCGGTATTGCAGCACGCGCTTATGCGTACGTGGGACTATTGGCAAGTCAATAATAAATCGAAAGGGCCGATTGACTTTATTCATTATGAAGCCATCGGAGGGGTAAACGAAGCTCTTTCGCGCCATGCCGATGAAGCCTATTATGAATTGAATGATTTGGAGAAAGACGTTTGCGAGCGTCTTTTTAAGACAATTACTGAAAAACGCAGTGATAACGATGGTATTCGTAGGCCCACACGTCTGGAGGAAATTGCCAAAATTGTAGACGAGGACGAAGAGGTAGTAAAAAGCGTGGTAGATCGCTTTCGTGAAAAAGGCCGCGCCTTGTTAATGCCACCACCCGAAGTAGCCTTAAAAGGCAGTTCGGTGATTGATATTTCGCACGAAGCCCTTATGCGTGTGTGGTACCGCCTGCGCAACTGGGTAGATGAGGAGTCGGCCTCGGCCAAAATTTATCTGAGACTCTCAGAAGCTTCTAAAAACTACCAGCAAGGTATAGGTAGCCTTTGGCGTCCGCCTGATTTGCAGGTAGCCCTCGATTGGAGAAATAAAACCAAGCCCACTTTGAAATGGGCCTTGCAATACGACAATAACTTTGAGTCGGTGATTGCCTTTTTGGCACGCAGCGAAGAAGCCTACAAACAGGAAGTAGAAAACCGAGAGCGCCAGCAACGCAAACGCTTGCGCCAAACCCGAATTATTGCTTCAGTCCTTGGTTTTGCTTCAGTGATTTCATTGGGTATGTTGGTAGTGGCATTCAATCAGAAGTTGGAAGCCGATAATCAGCGCCTTATTGCAGAAGTTAACTCTAATGAGGCCCGCGATAATGCTATTGTAGCCGAAAGAAACAAGGTACTAGCCTTGGAGCGCTTGAAGCAGGCCAACCAGTCGACCCGCTTGGCAACGGTGCAGCGCCAGATTGCCGAGACCAATGCAGCCGAGGCTCAAATTGCCCGCGAGGAGGCAGAGCGTCAGCGTATATTTGCAGAGAATAAGCGTATTGAGGCAGAACAAGCGGGACTATTGGCTCAAGAAAAAACAATTGATGCCACTCAAGCAGCTGAGCGTGCCGAAAAATCTGAAAAGAGTGCCATCATGCTGCGTAAGTTGTCAGTGGCCAAGTCGCTTTCATTCAAATCGCAGCAGGTGGAGGATAAGCAATTACAAGCCTTGTTGTCCTATTTGGCATATGTCTTTTATCGCGACAACCTGGGCTATGAGTATGACAATGATATTTATAATGGATTGTTCCATTCCCTGAAATCCAATATTCCGAATGTATACGAAGCCTTTAAAGGACGTGCGCCTGAGGTGAAATCCATCCATCTGATGAGCAACGATCAGTTGTTTACCACTGGTGCCGATGGAAAAATCTATCAGTGGGACATTGCCGATGAGAAGCAAGAATCAGGGAAACTGATACATGACACCAAGGGGCAATTGCTTAAGAAGCTGACTGCGTCTGATATCCAAAAGAAAATGGCCTGCTTGATAAACGACCGGGAGTTACTTCTTTACAACATAGCGGCTCCGTCCGAAAAACAAATTGTAAAGCTTCCTTTTACTTTTTCATACGACCTCCAGTTTTTGGATGAGCAAGATGCCCTGCTGATTTCTGGATCGGATAGTACTGTGCAAATTTTGAATGCCAGCAATAAGTTTACTCCACTGGTAAAATCTGATGGGCGCATTTTCGCCATTGAGCTTTTAGAGAATGGAAAATATCTGGTTACAGGTAATGAAAGCGGAAAAGTAGACCTGTGGGAGCTAAGAAGCGGCCGCCTTGTTCGAAATTTATACCACAAGCCGGGTTCGGTTATTCATGCCTTGGCGGTGAACACGGAAAACAACTCCATTGCCATAGGTGACAATCAAGGGCATATTCAAATCCTGAAATTAACCGAAGATATGCGCGCCACCGATGTGGTAAGTATACCGGGGCACGATAATAAGATTGTAAATGATATCTTGTTCAATTCTGCCGAAAACCAATTGATTTCAGCCAGTACCGATGGCAGCATTCGGATGTGGAACTTGAATGACCCTGATAATTTCCCTATCGTGATTCAGGAACCAAACCGCTGGGTGCTTTCTATCGCCTTAGATTCCAATGATCAGCTTTTTGCAGGTTGTAAAGAACGGTCTTTCCGCAAGTACCCTATGCAAAGTCAATTGCTCGCCTTTGATTTAAAAGGGGTGATTCAGCGCGACCTTACCCGTGAAGAGTGGAGACGATATGTAGGAGAAGATATTGAATATATATCTATCTTGAATGATCCTGCGATAGTAAACGGCCGATTCAAATGAAAAAGACAATTGGCTATATTTTCCTCTTTGTTATCCTATGGATAGGGCTTACACCTATGCTTTGGGCACAAAATAATTGCTCAGGGATTTTGAACCAAGCCCAGAACGCCTATCAGGAAGGGAGTTTGTACGATATCCCCGATATCTTGGCTTCTTGTCTGGAGAATGGCTTTACCGATGAAGAAAAAATTGAAGCCTATCGCCTGCTTACCCTTACCTATGCGGCTATAAACCAAGAACCCCAAGCTCGTGAAGCGCTTATTAGTTTGTTGAAAATCAATCCGGAATATACGCTTGAGCCGAATGCCCCAGTGGAACTAAGCAGTGTGTATGATAAAATTTATACCCAGCCGATTTTTTATGTAGGCATCACCATTAGCCCCAATTTCAATCAGTTGCGTGTGATGAATGAATTTAGCAATTCAAGCACATTCAATGCCCAAGGAGCCAACTATTCGGGCAATCTAGGCTTTACACTGGGCGGATACCTCATTTACCCTTTGAGCAAGCGCTGGTTTGTAAGTATGCAACCTCAGTTTTCTTCGTACAACTACGGGTATAAGGAGTCGGTGTATACCAATTCTTTTTCGGAGCAGCCGAGCCAAAGTACCACTTTTCTGGCGGTAGACCGATTTGTGGAATTACCCATTCAAGCAAGAATTAAGCTGCCCATTCAAAAAGTACATTGGATGCTGGGAGCAGGCCCTTATGTGTCATATCTTATGGGTAGCACGGTGCGCGATATCCGAAGAGAAAACAATGTGGTACCTGCCGAACCCATCACACAGCCGGCATTGGATGTAAAAGATTATCGATTGACATGGAACCTTGGAGCTCAAATGGAAACGGGAGTAGTTTTTCGGTATCTGCGCCTAGAATGGGAAATGAAGGCGGGAATTCGGGCCCAACTTTTCAATCATGTACAATATGAGGATCAATCGGAGCGCATCAACAGTGATTTGAATTATGATTTTATGGTCATGGAAGATGATTTCACCTATACCATGGCCTACTTTTCATTGGCAGTAACCAAACCTTTTTATAATTTCTACAAAGCCGTTAAGCCCAAATGAGACGATTGCCAATCATATTTCAAGCGTTTGCCTTGCTCATACTAGGCTTTGCGTGTCAGTGGCAAGAGCCTGCTACGATTAATGAGGCTTTATTTTCGCGCATTATTGGTAATGGACAGCAAGTAGAAGCCAAAGACCTTGTAGAGCATGAAGGGCTGTATTGGGTATTGGCCAAGGAGGTGTTGGGAGGTGGCGATTCTTCGCGCATTCTTTTGTATCAATTGAATCAGGAAGGAATCCAGATCCATGCCGACAGCTTCAACCTAAATGGTCTTACTGAACCGCAGCAACTAATTCTGGCCGAAGATGGAACGCTTTTCGTGGCAGGCACGCATCAAGGAAAAGGGCAAAATACCAATGAACTTTTTTTGTTTGAGGTCAGCAATGGTCAGGCCAGCGATATTATATATTCCAATCAACCCAACTTTAGTTTTACACTGGCCGATGTGAAGGTATGGGGAGGAGAGGCCGTGTTGATAGGTGCGTACACCGAAAATGGTTTGAGTGCGAGTAATTCATTTTTATTTACTGCTTTAAATGGCGTGTTAGCGCCTAGGGTGGTGGTAGATGAACAGCCCAATGCCAATGTGGCTTGTAAAGGGGTAGATAGTGGGCTCGATGCCGCATTTCCTTATTTCTACTTGGGCGAATCGGACAAGCAAGCACAAGACTTAGCTGGGCGCAACCTGAGAATCATGATGATTGAGCAGGATTTGAATAATAAGTCCACGAGAGATTTATTCTTTGGCACTTCCGCCAATGACCACTTGGTAGATTTTATAGACGATACTGGAGATTTGCTGCTTCTTTTTTATGCAGAAACCAATACGCTGGACACCAAAGTGTATCTTCATCGCCTGCGGAGTATGGTAAGCGATAGGGTGGATTCTGAGCAAAATTTTGCACCAGTTTGGCTAACTCCCAAGGAGCTATTTGCCTCCTCACCTCTTATTCCTGTGAGTATCAGTAAGCTAGGCTCGGGGAATTTTTTGATTGGTGCGAAAAGTGCATTGGCCGCTGGGCAGGATCTATATTTTATGAAAATAGACCCTTCTGGAAATCCACTTTACGACCAATGGCTGCCAATTGGGGGTAGAGGACTAGAGACCATAGTTAAAATTTTTACTGAATCTGATGGTTCTGTGGTAACTTTGTCGACAGTGAATTTTCAAAATAACCATACGGCCGTTCACCTTACACGAACAATTTTACCTTGATAGTACCATTGTATTTAGGAAAAGTGTAATTTGTGAAGATTTGTAAGACCTAACCTGCCAACAGCATTAAAAGCGAAGCAAATTGATTTTATGATTTGAGATTTATGAACCATTACAATAAGGCCATTTTTTCGCTATTATCAGTATGTATTTTACTGTTAGCTGGAAGTTCCATGGCCTTGGCTCAGGTAACGGTTACATCCGGTACAGTAAGCAATCTGTGTGTAGGGGGTGACTACCTTCCTTTGAGCGATATCGTAATCGATGAAAACGGTAATGGAGACTTTAGCGTTCAAGCAGGTACCACAATTATATACACTTTACCAGCTGGTTATCGCTTTTTGCCAGGAGTTGGTTCGGTTTCTTTCACTAATGGACAAAATATTTCTGCTGCTTCAATAGCGGTTACTAGCACCACCGCCACAATTACCATTACGGTTGATCAAACTAACAAAGGAGATGTTTTAACGATTTCGGGCTTAGTGGTTAGAGCGCTTCCCACAGCGGCTGTTGAAACGGTGAATCTATCGAGAACAGGGGGCACCGCCACCATTACGGGTAACGATGCTGGTGGGCCTACAAACATTTCTATTGCGACAGCCAAGACGGATCCACCCGTGGTTTCTTTTACCAATGCCACATGTGTAGGCGATGCCTTTGGTGCCATCAGCGTTACTTCGGGTAGTAATATTCGCTGGTATTCAGATGCTTCTTTGACAAACGAACTTACCGTAGCGGATGGCTTGAACCCTACCGCTCTGGAACTCGGCTTTGATAATAGCGCAGCCTCTTCCAAAACCGTTTACGCCACAGCAACGGATGGGGTAACCACCTGCGAAAGTTTGCCCACAGCTGTAAGCATACAGGTATATTCAAACCCTACTATCACTCCCATCGCAGATGTGCTTTACTGTCCGGGCGATTTGGTAAACATTGATATCAGTAGCTCTTCGGGTTCTTCATTTTCTTGGACACGCGATAACTTGACCAACAACAGTTTTGCCGCTAGTGGTGCCGGAGACATTGTTTTTATAGCTCCTGCCAATACTTCGGGTACTGATGAGGTATTTACGATAGACATTACGGCAGAGTTAGATGCTTTCAATACCTGTACAGCCAACACCAGTTTTCAGCTTACGCTTGCCAGCGCTCCGGTAGCACCTACACTAGGAGTCTATTCTCCTGCAATTTGTGTAGGCGATGCTTTTCCTGCGGTCAATGTAACGAGCGGAGCTAACTTGAAATGGTACTCCGATGCCTTACTGACCAATCTCTTGCTGGTGAGCGATGGAGCCAATCCTGATTTGAGTGGCGAACTTAGCTTTAACAATGCTTCAGCGGGAACTTACAAGGCCTATGTTACCCAAACCAATGTCAATGGATGTGAATCTGCAGCCGCAGAACTTTCCATTGCAGTAGTTAATAATCCTACGTTTCCTACTATTTCGAATATAACGGTATGTCCAGGTGAAGCTATTTTAGTAGATTTTACTCCTCAATCTGGTTCTTTGCTTAGTTGGACCAATGATAATACCAACACAGGAATTGCCGCCACCGGGATGACCGATATCTCCGTTACCGCTTCCGAAAATACCACTGGCGGCAGTTATGTATCCAATATCAGCGCTATTGCTGAATTAAACGGCTGTAATACAGAAATTAATTTTACAGTTACTGTTTTAAATCGTGAAAATGCGCCAACAATAACTCCATACACCAATGCAATTTGCGAAGGAGGTAGTTTTGATGCAATTTCCGTTTCAGGTTCGGCTCTCCAGTGGTATTCCGATTCAGATTTATTGACTCCTGTCGTTACGAGTGACGCTTCTAATCCTGATTTATTGGGAGAACTAGGTTTTGACAATAACACCCCGGGAATATATAAAGCGTATGTAACGGGCACCATTAATGGCTGTGAAAGTGAGGCGAGAGAGCTTAGTATTACGGTAAACGCTAACCCTGTTTTTCCAGCACCCTCTGATGAAGCCTTTTGTCCGGGTGATTTAATTTATATTGATTTTACTCCAGAAAGTGGTGCTTCCGTAACCTGGACTAATAGCTTGACCTCCACAGGAATAACAGCAAGTGGTTCGGGTGATATTATTGCAGTAGCTGCAAGTAATACCAGTGGTTCTGACAGAGTTAGCACCATCACAGCAATAGCTTCTAAAAATGGATGTCAAACCGTGCATGTATTCACAATCACGGTTCACTCTACACCTTCTATTGAGCCTTGGTTAACACCCGTAGATGTTTGTTCGAATGAAACCGCTTTCGATTTAAGTTCTATTGCCCTTATTGGTAATCCCTTGGGAGGTAGTTTTTCTTTTTCGGGAACGGGGGTTTTAGGTGACAATATGACTCTTGATGCTACTGTGTTTGTCACATCGGGAATAAAATCTATTACAGTAGAATATACCGATCCAATTAACAATTGCGTGGTAAGCCAGCCCATGAACTTGGTAAACATTGTTACCTCCGCAGGCATTGACATTGGAAGTGATTTTACCATTTGTAGTTCAGATACCCCCAATCTGTCGGCTACGCTTTCAGGTTCAGCATCCACTATTACGTGGTCAACTTCTGGCGATGGAAGCTTCTCCAATACAGGCATTGTCAATCCGGTATACACACCTGGTGCTACTGACAAGAGTTTAGGGACAGTAGATATTACAGCTACTACTAATGACCCGGATGGTGCAGGTCCCTGTACCAGTGCTTCTCAAACCATAACGATCACGATCAATGAAGCGGCCACGGTAGAAGCAGGCACCGCGCAGAC
>JAUHJS010000011.1 GCA_030412945.1 Shiella aurantiaca
ATACCCTTAACCAAAGTTACCCCACAGGTGCTACGGACGCCAACAAGGTGCTGAGCGCCACCTATTACGATGACTATTCCCAGCAGGCCACCTGGGGGGCAGGCTTTGCCTTTGTGCCCGAAATGGGCCATACGGCTGCCAGCCAGAACACCCGTGTGAAAGGACTTGTTACGGGCAGCCTCACGCAGGTGCTGGGCAGCAGCCCCGTACAGTGGCTGAAAAGCGTGACCTATTACGACAGCAAGTACCGCCCCATACAGACCATCACGGAAAACCATTTGGGCGGCACCGACCGGGTGACCACCACCTACGACTTCATCGGTCAGGCCACAGCCACACAGCGCACGCACACGGCCAGCGGGCAGCCCACGCTGGTGCTGAAGGAACGCTTTGACTACGACCATGCGGGGCGCCTCCTGCGCCACTATCACCAGGTGGGGGCACAGGCCGAAGTGCTGCTGGCCGAGCACAGCTACAACGAACTGGGGCAATTGGTGGAGAAAGACCTGCACAGCGAGAACAATGGAGGCAGCCACCTGCAGAGCGTGGATTACCGCTACAACATCCGCGGCTGGCTGGGCAGTATCAACAACCACAACTTCAGCAACGATGCCGGAGCGACCAACAACGATACCAATGACCTCTTCGGGATGACGCTGCGCTACAATACGGGGCTCAGCACGGGGGCGGGCACGGCCCAGTACAATGGCAACATAGGGGAGATCATCTGGCGAGAGAAGCAGAGCAATAAGCTGCAGGGCTATGGCTTCAGCTACGATGCCATGAACAGGCTCACTAGCGCCAACTACCGCCACTACAGCAACAGCAGCTGGACGGGAAGCGCGGAGAACAACCGCTTCAACGAGTCCATAAGCCTCTATGACAAGAATGGCAACATCAAGGCACTTTCACGCAACAGTGAGATAGGGGCCATGGACATTCTTGAATACGTCTATAAAGGCAACCAGCTGGTAGGGGTGCACGACACGGGCAACGCAGCCCAGGGCTTTGTGAACGGTTCCACCAGCACCTCGGCCATAGAATATACCTACGATGCCAACGGTAATATGGACTACGATGCCAACAAGCGCATACGGGTAAGCTACAACCACCTGAACCTGCCCAGCTTTGTGGACATCCTGCCGAGTGGTGCGCCACTTGAACATCAAGTTAGATATACCTACAATGCTTCAGGGCAAAAACTAAGGAAAGTTGATGATGTTGCAGGTAACCTAACAAGCACCGATTACATAGGGGGCATACATTATGAAAATAATTTACTAACTTTCGTACAGACGGCAGAAGGCCGTGTGCGCAAGGACGGAACATCATGGGTGTACGAGTACAACCTCACCGATCACCTAGGCAATGTACGGGTTAGCTTTGACAAAAACCCCAGTACGGGTGTAGCACGGTTGATACAAAAGGATGATTACTATCCTTTTGGTGGAACCTTCGGTAGCTATACTTCTGGGACAGAAAACCTATACAAGTACAATGGTAAGGAAGAACAGAAAGAACTGGGAACCCTCGATTATGGATGGAGACAGTATGATCCTTGGTTAGGGAGGTTTAATGTCGTTGACGCTTATGCTGATAAATACTTTTCCATGTCTCCTTATCAGTATGCTGCAAATAACCCAATGCTTTTTGTTGATGTCAATGGCGACAGTATTGACGTAAGCGGGATTTTGGCTGATAAGGATTTAGCCAAGGTGTTCTCAGCGTTTTTTAACACCAAGACAGGCAAGGCATTTATAGGCCAGTTTGCGGCAAAAGGTCAAAGTGTACTAGGCCATACATTTGAAGAAGACGGGGCATATCATTCCGCAGGTATCGATCTAGCGGTCAATGCCAAATCTCTTGGTAAAGACAGTGATTCTCCCAATGGTCAGACAGATGCTAAAGAAGACGGTGATCGACTGAAACTGACCATTGATATTAATACTGATATTAATGCTGACGGAGGAGTAGTTGAAGCGTATGGAGAGGCCATGACTAGCTATAAAAATAGGTCACTATCAGAAAGTGAAGCTCTCCAAGCAAAGAGGGAATTCCTTGCAGAGAGAGGAAAGACCTTAACTCACGAATCATTCATCCACGTCTACCATTTTTCAAATAATTATGTAAATGGGGTTAGAGGCCGCCTGGGATTAAATGCCGCAGGAGGGTATAAGAACCATCACTATTACGAGTACTACAATAAAGGGAATACCAAATTTTCTACTGATGGAATTAGGGTAATCTTGAGTATTCATAATCAATTTAAAACAGGCAAATCGGCTGCCGAAATTAATGAAAGCGCTCATGACTATAGTCTTAGATAGAATTGTAAGAATGGTTTTCTTGACTTTGTTATTCTTTGTAATGTTTTCTTGCGAATCGGAAAGAAATCTGCATCAGACGGTTATTGAAGGGGTTCTCAAAGAGTCCTTATTACAGTATGACTTATATGACTCGACTTTGAATAAAGGGGTAGTTGCAGTAAAAGACACCTCTGTGATAATCAGTCAAGGAGACAGAGAATCTATAGTTAGGCATCTTGAAGAAATCACGCATGGGGATATTGACAAAAAAAGACTTATCGACATCTTACTTAACCAACAGAGTAAAGATGTGATATCAGCCTTTAGCCTTACAAACTTTAAATTGCAAAGTAAGGTTGCGCCCGATGATGTGGTGATTGGTAGCGTTTATCTTTCGGGTGTCGTTGCAACAGGTGAAAATCCATCGTTGGTACTGTTCTTCTATAGATTTAGATGCGGAAATGACTGTGGTTCTGGTAATATTGTTTTTGCTAAAAAAAACAAGGATAAATGGGAAATAGAACTAGTTTATCCCCTTTATATGATTTAAATCAAATCACCCTAGCTGGTGCACGCGTTCCCCTAGCTGGTGCACGCGTTCCGCGTGTTCCATGATGGCTTGGGGCTATTACGTGAGAGAGACTTATGTCTTTGATCGTAACAGAAAAGCCTTGCAATGATGCAGGGCTTTTTATATACCAACAGTACTATCAAACAGAATACAAGGATTACTCCAAGGCTTTTACAGCCTCCAGTTCTTCTATAAGCCTGAACACCGTGGTGGATGGGTTGCTAGGGCTGTTTAGCGTTTTGGCCCTATGGGTGGCCTTAGTCTGACCTGTAGTTAGTTTTTCCAATAAATCAGCACAAAGTATTGATTTTTGGTAATCGCGCTGATGCTTTTTGAGAGCATTGAGGCAATCAACCGTATTGATTTCCCCTCTTTGCTCTTTTACATGCAATAAAAACCAGAACTCAATACAGGGATTTGACACAAGCAAGATACTATTGGAAATGCCAGAAAGGCGATCAAAAATACCCGGTGCATCTAAATCGTACAAAAGAAAGTTCTTGTCTTTGGGGTGGGTTTGTTTATCTTTCTTATAGTTATTAATATACTTTTCAGTAATTCGGTTGCCAATAATCTTGGACTTTACCATGACAGGTAATCGATACTTACCCCTCAGAAAACATACATATTGCTCTTCGGTTTCACCCTCACAAAACACAAAAAAAGTAGGCCGTATTTCTTTCCCCTTCGATACCCTTTTATTTCGTTTCATGCATTAACTCTTTCAAATTACTGATTGAGCTGTTAATATAAGGAATTGCATCGAATCGGCCTTGTAAGTAAGCCTTTTCCAAGTCCATGGTGTCTCTGAAGTCTTTGTAGTCGAATAATGAATACAAGTCAGAAGAACCGTCCGGTTTTTTATTCACAAAGAATACTTGGTCCTTCCTAAATCTTTCTAGGTTCAGAAGGTGGGTATTATGTGTTGTGAAAATCAATTGGGCCTTTGAGCTGGCGTGAAACAAGCTTACTATGTACTCTACTATCTTATTATGCAAACTTTGTTCGATTTCATCAATTAGTAATATTTTATCATGCTTTATGATATCCAGAATGGTCAGCATAATAAAAAACATTTCTCGGGTACCATCCGACTCTTCAGTATGTAAATCAAAAGGTACTTCAGGGTTCGATTTATGAAAGGTGGTTACTAAAAGATGTTCCTGCTCAATGTCCTTTACGGTAAGTTTCTGAGTGGCTAAGTCGGCATTAATATTTTTTCCTGCCACTTTCTCTTTCCTTATTTTAATTTCCTGAATATCACTATCGGCAATCTTTAAAGCTTTTAATAGTTGTGCCTTGTTTTCTTGGAAAAGTCGCTCCACCGATAGGCCATTGAAACCTACGTATCCTAAAATAAACTTCTCGTTGAAAAAGGTGAAAATTTCTTTCCCTATTTCTCTGTCCATTTGGCTAGCCCTTGAGATATACAAGGTTTTTCGAGAGGTATTGTCGGCTACATCTAAAGGCTTCTTGATTACCGAGCCGAATGAGTATACCTCACTTTTATCCTTGCCCAATCGCTCATCTCGAGTAAACACTTTTACTTTACGTCCTTTGGGATAGTAGAAAAGCTCTTCGGTGACAATCTCATGTATGGTCAATGAAAAACCGTACTCATATTCAATTCCCTTGCTAATAAATCGAATAATAAAGCTGCTTGGCTTCTTGTCAAAGCCTTTGAATTTAAAGGTTTTGAAATTGAAGATCGTATTCTCATTGTTGTTCAAATGAGAGGAGAAAATCATACTACAGCAAAAGCGAATTGCCTTGATGATATTGCTTTTTCCGGAGGCATTTGCCCCATAAATGGCAGCTGTTTTCAGTACTTCTGTATCGCCAAAGGTGATGGTGTTATCACTCAACGATTTGGCTTTTTGAGTTTTGATGTTGGCCGCACGCAAATCGAGCACCACTTCGTCTTTGATCGAATAGAAGTTGGTTAATCTGATTTCGAGTATCATGGGATGACTATTTTTGCAAAATACTTTCAAATAAAGTGCTTTGTTCTGTATTTTAATACCATCTTACAAAGATTCTTGTAAATAAGTTTCAAAATGTCTTTTTACTTAAAAAAAATCGATGGGGCTATTTTACTTGGATTTTCCTATTAAAGGTCTTAGGGCTTTGGAGAGGCTAAGTTCTAATGGATTGATATAGTCGCCTAGTGAGGGTTCGAAAGGGTAGATGTGGACTTTGAGTTGGAGGCTAATCTTTTGTGCCCAAAAGGCAAGTTGAAGGGCACCTGTTTTCGCAGGCCCATAGCCCATATGGGTGGCTAAGCGGCCACCAATATTTTTTTTCACTTTGCCTATGTAAAGAATCTTGCTGGTGGGATTATCTACTTCTTTAAAAGCTGACTTATTTCGATACGCTGCGGTAGGATCTTTACAATAGGAGGAGTAGGCTTGGTAAACTTCGTCTGGATCGGGTGAAACAATTTCGAACACATACAAGCATGCTCGAGTATTTATCATCTTGTCGTCTTTTGGAAATATTAGATGCAATGGGGCAAAGAAATATCCCTGCACCTCCTTTGGTAGCTTTTCGCCCGGATTCGTTAGACGTTTGCAATCAAGCTCAATAATTTGCGAATCGAAAGATTTATCAATAATATCCTCATATTGTTTAATCCCATTAGATAAACCTGCCCTTAACTGTATGTCTATTTGCTCTTTCATATCCTATTTAATAATTTGCGAACTCGCTTATGCAGGTCTATTATATCAATTTTTAGATAAAGGAGTTGTAAGTCCAATTCCGCTAGTGTTGCTCAAAATAGGCTAATTTTGACTTAATATCAAGTTTGTTTGATGATTTGGATCAATATGCTACATCCCAATCCCTCTATCGCGGTTCCTTTTCTTTTCCGGTTCTTCTTCTTCATCGTGGCTAGTGTATTTATTGGCTTTTCCTATATTCTTGATAGCCACTTGAACTACATTTGGTATTAAGCTTTGACTTGGAATTTGCTGAACGGGTCTGGGGCTTTGCATAGCTTTCAGTTTTTCTTTGGCCCTATACTTATCTACCACATTTCCGTTTTTCATGGCATTTTGATATTCCCAAGATTCCTGAAAGGCTCGTTTGTAATCAAATAATTGATCGAATGCTCTTTCGCCATTTTCTCGGAAAGCATTGCGGTCAAACCCACCCCTAGCTATTCCGCTGGTGGTATTTCTATGATTGGTTAAAGGAGACAGTTTGTAGCGCTTTTGCTTATCATAGCGCGAAACAATTACATGTACATGCCACTGAAGGCCTTCTTTGGGTTGTTTCTTGCCTTTTTCCTTTCTGAACTCTTCTACTTTGGCGAACCATAGTAAGTCAGTTCCAGTAATTCCTTTATTGAAGGTGTAGGCGTAATTGTCCATAACTTTCCGAGTATAGGCCATCAGCTTTTTTTCATCACAGGCAATGTGTTGAAGTTCTTTTTCTGAGGGTGATATCACCAACATGAAGAATTTAGCATCATTTCTACCTAGTTTGTGGTGATTGGCATCAATGGATTCTTTAACCACATGGGAACTTACCATATCGTTTACCTCATCAAAAAAGAAACGCTTTTCTAGGAGTGCCTTTTCCTTATTTTCCTTTTCTAGGTAATCTACCAGTTTGGTACAGCTACCCTTGTTATTTCCGGTCTCACTACTGGTGATCTTAATGTTCATATTTCAGTAGTGGTTTAACCTGGGCTACAAAATTGCCTTTTATTCTCCTTATTTTTTCATTACTCACCAAGGGAGCTCTTGCTAAATCATCAATCTCTTTAGAAAACAAGTTGACATACTTCAATATACGATTCTGATTTTCCATGAATTGGTTTTTAAATTGGTTGGTATCCAAAGCCTTTTGATGTGAATGATTTTGATTAACAAGCCTATTTTCAATGGCCATTAATAAGCTTTTCAGCTCTGCTAATTCCCGTTGATTTGTACCGTTAGTTTGGGTAGGAATATCTACTTGCGAAAATCGACTAACCGCTTTTTGAATACTGCTAAATACTATAGTTAAATTATCCAGAAGCGGTTGAAGTTTAGTCTTTTCGAAGGTGGTAATGTAGGCAATGGTATGGTCGTGATACTTTTTAATTTCACCTATCGGATTACCTTCTTTCAAATTCGCGGGATCGATATGCTTCTTTGAAATATACAAGATGCTCTGTTCGGCTACTTTTCCAATTGGCCTGCCCAAACGTTCCGAAATTCGCTTTAAATGTTCATGACATTCCTCTGATATGATTACTGACTTCTGCTTCATGGTAAAATCAAGGTTATAAGGCTTTTTATAACAATGGCCATTGATTATCAATGCCTTAACTAAATCGCTATAAGGGTTTTATAAAATGGGGGGAGATAAAAGTGCCTTTTCATGCAATGAAGGCACTTTTCAAGTGAGGAACAGGGGGTTCCCCCAGTTCCCACTTGCTATCTCCCCCTTACATTTGTTAGTCTTCTCCATCCATATTATCCGGACGCTTTTCAATGGTGTCCACGGAAGAAAAAAGCAACTTCAATGCATCGCGAATGGCCATTTTTTGGGAATAAGTATAGACTCCTTGAATCCGTTTGGTATAGACAAAATCCTTTAATAAGTCCAAGTTTTCTTCGGAAATCATAAAGGTTTGCCTGGTCAGCTTTTCCCGTTTTTTCGCTTCGGTAATAACCTTTTCCTCCTTATTACTAAGCCCAGCTTTACCCGTTTGATCTTCCTTTTTCTTCTCTTCAAAAATGTCAAAAAAGTCTTTCTTGGAACTTAATGCAGAGGGCTGGGATTGGATGAATTTTCTGCTCATGTCGTTTGGGGTCTAGGTACTTTTGTTAAGATTTCAAGCGCTAATGACCGGTAATCGTTTGCTCCATTGGACTCCGGAGCAAAGGCGAAAATATCCTGTCTTGCACTTGGCGATTCTTTTAATCGCACGCACTCTCGAATAGATGTATTCAGTAGCAGGTTGGGGAAATGCTCCTGAAGGTATTCTTGAACGTCTCTGGAGATGAGTTTTCGACCATGAAAACGCGTGAAAAATACCCCCTTAAGCTCAATTCGCTCATTTAGGCGCTTTTTCACTTTTATAATGGTTTTTATCACCTCTTCCAGCCCGTCAATACTGAATTCCTGCGCCTCCATAGGGGTATAGATTTCATCCGCTGCCACGTAGGCATTGGTACTTATGATGCCGAGAGAGGGAGGGCAATCTATTACGATAAAGTCGATATGGGTTTTGGCGGTTAATTCATCAAGCTGCTCCTTCAAAATATAGAAGCTCTCGATATCTCCGGAGTTATTCCGCTCGAAAGCCGCGAAATTCTTAGAGCAGGGGACCAATAGAAGATTGTCACGCACCTTGAATACTGTTTCTTTAATAGGGTATTCCTTGAGTAATACCCCATAGATATTCTTTTCTGGTTCAATAATACCAAAAGACTTTGTGATGTTAGATTGTGGGTCTAAGTCCAGTAAAAGGACTTTTTTACCTTCAATTGCTAGGGCAGAAGCAATATTTAAGGAAGAGGTGGTTTTTCCAACTCCCCCTTTCTGATTCGATATGGCGATGATACGTGTCATAGTTATTGTATTAGGTTTTGAATAGGGTATTCATTGTGTAATACCTTATGGATTTGGGAATACTGTATTGTTAGTATGTAAAGTTGTTTCAGTTGTAATACTTTATTCACTTTTTAACAGGGTATTCTCACTTTAATAAGGTAAATACTATGTTACTACTACTTTATCTTAAGAATGCACTCATACGGTATTGTAAGTGACAAGTGATAAATAGGCTATGCTGAATGTTTTACCCATCCTTCTCAAATAGAAGTGGTCTTAACGGTGATTCTATGATAACCTTCCAGATTTCCTCGGGAAGGTTAGGTGCCAAAAAAGATAGCTTAGCTTCTTCCACTTTCAGCAATTCTGAATTGGTTGGTCTATGGTATAGTATGGCACGAGCAATCATATCAAAACGCTTTGCCTCCATCAGAAGAACCAAAAGCTTATTCAGCCCGAAACGAATGTCGTTGCTTACTATGGTCTTTCGGGTTTCATCAGAATAGTACACTATGGCCTCATAGCCCTTAATGGGCACTTTCCAGTATACCAGTAGTTTACATTGAGAAAACTCAGGCCCCCGTAAATACATGTCCATCGGTTAATAGGTGAAATATATTTTGCAGATACCAGGGCTTAAGGATAGGGTAGGTTTCCACTTCCTTCATGAAAATCTCGTTGAGCTCTGCCATAGAGTATTTTGATTTTCCTTTTCGAAATACTTTAGACATGTTCAAAATTTTAAATCGAGCTTTACTCGCGTATTTCATGGTTCTTAGGCTGTTTTCCCAGCTTCCAACCGATGTGAGCCTAAATTTCCCATCAGCAACGGCCGCCAAATAGAAGGATGGAGGTGGGGGCGTTACCTCTGGATTTTTTGCTAGCCATTCTGCCGCAATGGAAATTCTTCTTCTGAGGTCGAAATAGGCCTCATGGAAACTATATTGGATACGACTAGCCTCAAAGTAGATTAAATCGCAGCACGCGCGCCCCAGGTTTTTGTTCTTATGGCCGAAATCGTAAATTCCATCATAAATCTGTTCCTTAATGACCTGCCAACATCTCTGACCAAGCCCTAGCTGCTCAACAGAAAAACTTTCTCTCCCCTCTGGTTTTTCCGATGAATGCGGGAGATGCTCCAACCTTTCAACCAGAAGGAGTTCTTTCGCTAAATCATTTACTTTATCCTCCTGACCCGAGGGGTCAGGGATATTTAATTTAAAATGTTCTTGATGTTCTAGAACTAAAGGCGGAAAATTTTTCTACTTTAACAAAATGGATAAAATGGAAGAAGCTAGTCTAAGATGTACCTTTCCGCGTTTATTCTCCCTTTCTTCAATAATACCAGCATTGGTAAGGATTGCATAGTAATTTCGAATAGTACGATCTGTACATTTAAGCACCTTGGCCAAGGACTTGGTGTTAGTCTTCACAACCAAGCCCTTTTCGCGTTCTAAAACGTCACAGCGATTCTACTGGTTAGTGGCCAGTCGTGCGAGCTCAAGTGCAAGTGATCGGCAACCTAATTTCACCTTCTGGGTGTTGTTATGGTTAAACTGCCTTATTTCATTTTCAATAACATAAAGGATAGTTCTCTTATCTATCCTTAAATTATGGGCAAAATCTCCCCCCCCCCTCGGCAATCGTCAAAGATTCCATTTTTGTTTGGTTTTAGGCAATACATCTCCTATCTTTGACTTGTGAGACGGACCGACAAATTCATCTCAAAAAGATCAAAGTAGAAGGCCCAGATTTTCTGGGTCTTTTTTATTTTCTTAGACGTAATTTCTTATTCAATTTTTCCCTTAGTATTTTTCTAGCGGCATTTCTCTTGGAAAAGTCTGGGGGCAAAATTTCACCACTAAAAACCTTTTCCAATTCTGGAAAACACTCCAGATAAAACCTTTCTCTTACTACAGGAATCTTTTGTGAATCTTTGTCAAGTTTTGAATCCTTATAGAATGTAGAATAATTGATTCTATTGTTAACAAGTGCTTTTTTGAACTCTTCCAACTCAGGTTTGTTCAATCGGCAATAAGATTTCCAAAGCTCATTGCCTTCTTGGATTTTCCGCATATTTTTTTGTTTTTACTTTCGAACAAAAGAACAAACAAAAAAACAAATGTCAAAAAAAGATTGCTTTTGTTATTTTATTTCATAAATGTGAAATAAATTTGAATTATTTCACATTTATGAAATAATTTTTTAAAATTTTTTATCATCAATCAATTGCTTATGAGCCTTTTAACAAAAATCAAAAATGAGTTTTTGTCTATCTTTATTGGTTAATTTTAAATCAGTAACTGGAGGCACAAACAATGAATAAAAACGTATTCTTTTGAATTACAGTCACTTAACCTTTTTTTTGAAAAAAATTGAACTTTTTTTTCAAAAGAATCATAAATCATTGATTACTAGTAAATTAAAATATAGTCATTTTTAAAAATAATTATGTTGGAAACTAAATTGATGTGAAATTACCGGCTGAAAAGTCGCCAAAAGTGCAATTATTAAAGTCGCCAAGAGTTGCCAATTATATAAAAATGCCTTAATTTTAATTAAAATACCCTTTTAGATAGAATATACGTCTTACGTGGGCAGGTTCGAATCCTGCCACCCCGACAAATAGGTTAACAACCTATATCAAAAGCCTGCAAATCTTACGATTTGCGGGCTTTTTTATTTTTTACGTATCAGTTCGATTTAGACAATTTCAGCAAAAATGAGACCTATCCGGTGAACCAAATGAATGGTTATATTTAGTTCACCAGATTGATGCAAATAGCTGTAAAACAGATAGTTGCATCACAATTTTTGAACTGCTTTGGGCTTGTTTGAGTGGCCTTGTGAAAGCAGTTCACCACGAGAGGAATCATTTTAACACAAACACTCAAAAGCTGAATTGTCATGAGAACCACAAACACCTTCGGAGTTCAGTTCATCACAAGAACGAACAAGGCCAAAGATGGCCTGCTCCCAATCTATGCCAGGGTCACCGTTGATGGCCGCAGGGTAGAAATATCATTGAAGCGCTGGATCAAGCCAGGCGATTGGAACGGCCCCAAAGGCATGGCCAAGGGTAGCCGGGAAGAAATCAAATCGCTCAACCACTATCTGGATGAAGTCCGGGCAAGGATCATGGAGTGCTACCAGGAGATGCAAGTGCAAAAACGGCTGATCACTGCAGATGCAATCAAGAGTATGTTCCTGGGTACTGACCAAAAAGACTTCACCTTATGCAAGCTGGTGGATTATCACAATCAGGCTATGAGGGATACACTGGCCTGGGGCACAATGAAAAACTACTTCACCACTCAGAAGTACATCCACCGATTTTTGAAAGAACGTTTTGGCACTACCGACATGTTCCTGTCGGAACTGTCTTACAAATTCATCACTGATTTTGAATTTTATCTCCGCAACTACAAACCCAAAGACCACCAGAAACCGCTTGGCAATAATGGGGTGATGAAACACCTAGAGCGTTTCCGGAAGATGGTGACAATGGCTGTGAAGATGGAATGGATCAGCCGGGATCCATTCGAAAAGTATCAACTCAAATTCCATCGGGTGGATCGGGATTTCCTTACTTCCGAGGAATTGGAAGCTGTGGAAAACAAAGACTTCAAGATCGTTCGTTTGCAATGGGTAAGAGATCTGTTTGTATTCAGTTGCTATACCGGACTGGCCTACATCGATGCGATGAACCTGACGCCATCCAACATTACCATTGGCATTGATGGAGAATACTGGCTTTCCACCTGTAGGCAAAAGACGGATCAACCAGTAAGGGTTCCCATTCTTCCCAAAGCCTGGGAGATCATTGAGAAATACAAGACCCATCCAAGGGCATTGCAAAAAGGATCGGTATTCCCGATGATTTCTAACCAAAAGCTGAACTCATACCTGAAAGAAATTGCTGATCTGTGCGGCATTGAAAAGAACCTGACCTTTCACCTGGCCAGGCACACTTTCGCCACCACCGTCACACTTTGCAACGGTGTTCCTTTGGAGACAGTAAGCAAGATGTTGGGTCACTCTAAGATTACAACTACTCAGGTTTATGCTAAAGTGGTGGAGAAGAAAGTCAGTGAAGATATGCAAGCTCTCCGTGAGAGACTGGAAGCACCAAGAGTGATAAGGAGGGTAAAGTAGCCTCTATTATTTAAGCACTTGCTTAAATAACTATCATTCCTTATCTTTGTTTAAGCAATCGTTTAAATACTAAAAAAATGAGTACAACGCAATCGAATACATGCATCCGTGTCTTTGCCGATAGTAACCAGATAAACAGGTGCAGAGAGGACTTGAAAGACAAGGCGGAGGGTTTTTCAGAGCTGGCAGATGTGTTGAATCTTGCTGGCAATGCTGTTCGCCTCAAAATCCTGTATCTCCTGAAACAAGAAAATGAACTTTGTCCGTGCGACTTGTCTGACATCCTGGGCATGACCGTTCCTGCCATATCTCAACATTTGAAAAAGCTAAAGGATGCGGGAATAGTCACAACCAAAAAGTCAGGACAAACCATATTTTATTCAGTAGAAGAGCAAAATCAGTATATGATTTCGTCAGTGCTCGATTTATTGAACCTCCCAAATTCAATTCCTTATGATACCCCATGATCTCACCCAAAGCATAAAAGTTTCCTTAAAAACTGCCAATGGACAACTGGGATTCATCCTCAGCAAAATAGACGATGAAGACCAGGTAGAAAATATCCTCCTGCAGCTAAAAGCCGTGCAGGCCATGCTTGCAAAGACCACCTATGAGTTATTGGATGAAACCTATAGAAAAGCATTAGCAGAAAAGATCTCCTCAGCTTACCAAAGCTGTCCTGGAAACTGCGGTAATGAAGAAACTATCGAACGGTTGAGAACACTATTCCCGGAGTTTAAACTTGAAGAAGTGCCTGAGAAGCTACGGGAAGCCCGGACAGTGGAGGGAGAATTGAAGAAATTTTTATCCGAAAAAAGTTTGGACACCCCCTCCCCTCGTAACTGAACTTTGGAGGGATGTTTCACTTAAATTAATTCGATATGAAAAACAAACTAATGGTATTTACAATGGCCGGAGCGTTGGCCATTGCCGGGCTTGCCTACGGGATCAACTCATCACAAAACGCTTGCCCGCTGGAAGGTACACCGGAATGTCCGAAAGTTAACTGCCCGTTGGATGGCACTCCGGACTGTCCTTATGATTTGAATGTGGCAGAAGTACCTGCCTGCTGTAAGAAAAAGTGATCGGGAGGGCATGGAGCCCTCCTTTTTTTGAAACGATTAAGTATATGAAAAATTCCCTTTTAACCAGCGGCATTATGGCCGCTCTGATGAGCTCCCTTTGCTGCATCACCCCTGTACTGGCGTTGGTGGCCGGTGCAAGCGGGATCGCCTCCACTTTCTCCTGGCTGGATCCTGCACGCCCTTTTTTTGTCGGTATCACAGCAGTAGTGTTGGGATTTGCCTGGTATCAGAAACTCAGGCCGAAGACCAATGATGAGGTGGAGTGTGCATGTGATGAGGAAAGTAAAACCTCCTTTTGGCAGACGAAGAAATTCATGGGTACGGTGACCTTATTTGCTGCCCTGATGCTCACATTCCCGCTCTACGCTCACATTTTCTACCCAAAATCTGAGAAGAACATCATGATTGTGCAAGAGGATAATATTCAGTCAGCCACATTTGACATCAAAGGCATGACCTGCCAGGGCTGTGCTGCTCACGTAAATCATGAAATCAATAAGCTGGGAGGAATTTTGAAAGTAACTACCTCCTACGAGCAGGCCAAGTCAGTTGTGGAGTTTGACAAATCGAAAACGAGCACTGACGAAATTGAGCAGGCCATCAACTCTACGGGATATTCGGTGACTAATAAAAAGACAAACTGACAAAATGGAAATCATCTTAGAATCTACTATCACCTGCCCTCATTGCGGGCATCAGAAAGAGGAGACTATGCCGACTGACGCTTGTCAGTATTTCTACGAATGCGAAAACTGCCACCAGCTATTGAAGCCAAAAGCGGGAGATTGCTGTGTGTATTGCTCGTACGGATCCGTGAAATGTCCACCTGTACAGAATGACCCTAATAAAGGCTGTTGCTGATTCCAACTGAAAACCCTGACAAAGGTCATGTTTTAACCTAATCGTTATCATAGCGAGCTTACCGACCGTTGCGTACTTTTGATTCATAATGACTGGCGATCTTCACATTGCCTGATCATTTTGTAACATTTCACACAAAGCAAAGCTCATGAAGCGCATGCTATATATCGCCCTACTGATTGCCATGCTCCTCCCTGGAAAGGGGATGGCATTGTTTCAGCATTTTTGCGGTGGCGAGCTGATCAGTTTCGAGCTTTTTCACAAATACACTGAACCTTGCTGTGATGACCACAGCAATCCTTGTGACGGTTGTGAAGATCGGGAAACAGTCTTTTTCCTTGACGATTTCCGGGCTCCTCAATCCGACTTTCAGGTGCCGTCCTTTGCCTTGGTTGGACTGCCTGAACCTATTTTTTCTTTTTCTAATAAATACATCTGTGAACCAACTAATTTTAGTTCACTTGAAAATGCTCCCCCCGGCTGGTCAGGACGGTATCGATCCATCCTCTTCCAGTCTTTCCTTCTTTAATCGTTAGCTGCGCCTTCAAGCACTTGCCTGATCTTCGAAAAGCTCAGTCAAAGTCAGAATTACCCTGTAGAGCCAATTGAAACAGGTACAACCTGACACCATAATTCTTAAATCAGTTAACAATTAAGTATTAAAATCATGAAAACGATTCATAAAATTCAGTTGGCATTGATGGCCATCCTATTGATGGTGGCCAATGCCACATTCGCTCAACAACCGGACTTACAGTATTTCAGACCCAATGATAAAAATGGGCTAAACGTAATTTGAACCATCCAAAAAAGACACAGTCGCATTTGATGGCCTCAAAGTGCGGATAGGCGGTGATTTCGCCATGCAATTTCAGGGCCTCAATCAAAGTAATACGGCAGGCACCTTGGTAGAACTTGGGTCTGATTTCAATTTACCGTCTGCCAACCTCAATTTGGATGTTCAACTCATGGAAGGTGTAAGAATGCACCTAAGAACCTACCTTTCTTCAAGAGCCCATAATGAAGCATGGATTAAGGGTGGATACATGCAAGTAGATAATCTGGACTTTGTTAAGCCCGGGTTTTTAGAGGGCGTAATGAAATATACCAGCATTACCATCGGTTTGGATGAATTCAATTACGGGGATGCCCACTTTAGAAGAACAGACAATGCAAGGGGCATTTTTAACCCCTTTGTGGGAAACTACATCATGGACGCATTTTCCACTGAAGCATTTGGAGAAGTTACCGTCCAAAACAATGGTTTACTGGCTGTCGTTGGCTTAACGAACGGAAAGCTCAATCAAAATGTGACCGTAAATGATAACACGGACAACAAACCATCTTTCTATGGTAAATTAGGTTATGACAAGCGGTTGAACGAGGATTTGAGGGTAAGGCTTACCGGATCCTGGTATATCAATAAAGGCACCTCCACCGGCACTTATCTGTACGGGGGCGACCGTGGCGGGGCAAGGTACTATAACGTGCTTTACACCGTACCTGATGTTGATGGCAATACAGAAGGTGGCCCACGTGACGGTCAATACAACGCCAGGTTCACCAAACTCACTGCCCTACAGATCAACCCGTTCATCAAGTACAAAGGATTGGAATTCTTTGGCATCTATGAACTGGCAGACGGAAGCAACGAGTTTACTACTCCTCAGGCTGATGAAGAAGGTGCTTTCACCCAACTCGCAGCGGAACTATTATACAGATTTGGTGCAGATGAACGATTCTATCTTGGCGGAAGGTATAATACGGTAAGCGGTAAAATGCGTGAAAGTGCCACAGACAATCTGGAAATCAGTAGGGTAAACCTAGGTGGTGGATGGTTCCTTTCAAAGAATGTATTGACAAAAGTAGAATACATGAAGCAAAGCTATGAGGGCAATGCCTGGACAGGGCGTTTTGCAGGAGCTGAGTTTAGTGGAGTGATGGTTGAGGCTGTAATTAGTTTCTAAATTATTTTTCCCGTATGCCCTGCAAACAAACAGGCATACGGGATATTTATAGTTACGTTTAACTTAAATTTTGGTGTTTATCAATAACTTTTCACTATATTTTAAACCATTTAACATCAAATTTCGTAGTTTCGTATAATACTTAAAATAAAGTGCAACGCTTAAGAAAAATATCGGCCATTCTGCTTTCAGCCTTGGTGCTGCTCAGTTCTACGAGCTTCACCTTTGGGATGCATTTTTGCATGGGCCAGCTCGAAAGTATTGCACTGTTTGCAGGGGCAGAACCCTGTGAGATGGCGCAGCAAAAGTCCCCTTGCTCAACTGATAAACACGATACTGATTGCGAACACCAGCAGGTGACTAAAAAAGGGTGCTGCGAAGATCAAACTATGGTGATAGAAGGACATGAAGACCTTACTCAGGTGTCCAAAATTGCTGTCCCTGACTTCCAAATGCTCGCAGTGCTTTATGCAATGGTGTCATTTATTTTCAGCACCACCTCTGTTGATCACTATTCATACAACGATTATTCCCCTCCCCTGATTGAGCGTGACATAACTGTGCTCGTTCAGTCCTTCCTTATTTAAGCATTTCATTCAACTTTTTGCCTGAGTTGTAGCCATTGGCTACAACCCTTGTGCATGCTTATGCATGTACTTTACTCATATAGTTTATAAAGCAAATTGAATGAAAAATGCTCAATTCCATAATCAAATTCTTTCTCGAGAATAAGCTCGTTACCGTTCTCGTATTGCTACTCATTGTAGCCTGGGGCATAGTCACTGCTCCTTTTAACTGGGAGACAAGTTTCCTCCCACGTGACCCGGTTCCGGTGGATGCCATCCCGGACATTGGCGAAAACCAACAAATCGTTTTCACGGAATGGATGGGTCGTTCCCCGCAGGATGTGGAAGACCAGATCACCTACCCGCTTACCACTGCTCTACTGGGCTTGCCCGGTGTAAAAAGTGTTCGAAGTAGCTCAGCCTTCGGATTTTCCAGTATTTACATCATTTTCAATGAAGACATAGAGTTTTACTGGAGCCGTTCCAGGGTACTGGAAAAGCTAAACTCACTACCGGCTGGATTACTGCCACCTGATGTGCAGCCTAAACTGGGACCCGATGCTACCGCCCTGGGTCAGGTGTATTGGTACACACTGGAAGGCCGGGACAAAGACGGCAACCCTACCGGAGGTTGGGATTTGCACGAGCTTCGTACCATCCAAGACTATTACATCCGTTATGCGCTCACCGCTGTAGAGGGTGTGGCCGAAGTAGCTTCCGTAGGTGGCTATGTCAAAGAATACCAGGTGGATGTCGATCCGGCTGCCCTAAAAGCGCATGGGGTTACGCTCATGGACGTGATGCAGGCAGTGAGAAACAGCAACATCGATGTAGGTGCCAACACCATTGAAGTTAACCGGGTCGATTACTTCGTCAGAGGCCTGGGCTATGTGGAAGAGCTGGCCGACCTGGACAAGGCCGTGGTGAAAGTAACCGATAATGTCCCCATCCGGGTGAAGGATGTGGCCGTGGTAAACATTGGCCCACAGCCCCGCAACATGAGCGGAATTCTGGATAAGTCAGGAGCTGAAGCCGTGGGCGGAGTGGTCATTGCCCGCTACGGTGACAACCCCCTGAAAATCATCAATGCGACAAAAGCGGAAATTGAAAAAATAGCCGATGGCCTTCCGTCCAAAACGCTGGCAGATGGCACGGTTTCTAAAGTAACGATAGTACCCTTCTATGATCGCACCGGGTTGATTTACGAAACGCTTGGTACATTGTATGAAGCCATCAGCCTGCAAATACTCATTACCATCATTGTGATCATCGTGATGGTGTACAACCTGCGGGCATCTATCCTCATTTCCGCCCTGCTGCCTCTGGCGGTGCTCATGTGCTTCATATTCATGAAGTATTTCGGAGTAGATGCCAACATTGTAGCCCTGTCCGGTATCGCCATTGCCATTGGCACCATGGTCGATCTGGGCATTATCCTCAATGAAAACATCCTCCGGCACCTGGAAATCGCCCCGGAAGGCCAGTCTAAACTCAAAACTGTCTATGATGCCACTACAGAGGTAGCTTCCGCTATTGTTACCGCAGTGAGTACCACCATTGTCAGTTTTCTGCCAGTGTTCACTTTACAGGCCGCTGAGGGTAAGCTCTTCGGGCCCTTGGCCTACACCAAAACCTTTGCTTTGGTTTCTGCTCTGATATTTACCCTCATCATCATGCCTGCCTTTTCTCACTGGATATTCTCCATGAAAAAAGGCAAAGGCAAAACAAGTCTGTACCTGAATTACCTTTTGCTCATTGCCGGCCCGGTGATAGCCTTAACCGTCTGGTCCTGGGCCGGGTGGGTATTGTTTGGTTTCGGTTTGATCAATGTGCTGCTTCATCACTTTCCTGAAAGGTTGGGCAAGTACCGTGACCTGATGATGGTAGGGGTTACCGTGGTGGCTGTCGCCTGGCTGCTGACCACCCAGTGGGTGCCGCTTGGCGTTTCTAACAGCCTTTTAGTCAATTTCCTGTTCATTGCGGCCATACTGGGTTTGGTACTGGGCACATTTGCCTTGTTTCTTCGACTTTACCCCAAAATCCTCATGTGGTGCCTGGATCACAAAGGGCTTTTTCTTATTACTCCGGTAATCATCATTCTGATAGGTGCGAATGTGTGGCTGGGCTTTGACCGGGTTTTTGGCATCATTCCAAAGACCACAGAAAAACTGGGATGGAACCTGAGAGAAACCTCCGGATGGGAAACCATGGTGGGCGTGTTTCCCGGATTAGGTGAAGAGTTTATGCCTTCCCTTAATGAAGGGTCGTTCTTGCTAATGCCCACCTCCATGCCTCACTCGGGTATTGAGGTGAATCGGGAAGTGCTGCAAAAACTGGATATGATGGTAACAGCCATTCCCGAAGTGGAAATGGTGGTAGGTAAGGCAGGCCGAGCGGAAACGGCCATTGATCCGGCCCCTATCTCCATGTTTGAAAATACCATCAGCTACAAAAGCGAATATGTCACCGACATCAATGGAACCAAGCTGAGGTTTCAGGTAAATGATGAAGGCCAGTTTGCCTTGCAAAATGGGGAAGTGTACGATCCTGAAACCATGTCGCCAGAGCAAATTGATGTGAGCCAGCTCATACCCGACAAGGATGGGGAGTATTTCCGTCAATGGCGTGACCATATCAAAACCCCCGATGATATCTGGGACGAAATTGTGGGTGTTGTCAATATTCCGGGGGTAACCTCATCGCCTAAGTTGCAGCCTATTGAAACCCGGTTGGTTATGTTGCAAACAGGTATGCGGGCTCCCATGGGGATCAAGGTGTATGGGCCTGATTTGAAAACCATAGAAGAGTTCGGACTGCAACTGGAGAAATACCTGAAGGAAGTACCTTCTGTGAAAGAAGAAGCCGTCTTTGCTGACCGCATAGTTGGCAAGCCCTATCTTGAAATTGACATTGACCGTGACCAGATCACACGCTACGGGCTCAACATCCGGGATGTACAGGACTATGTGGAAACGGCCATCGGAGGCATGAAACTAAGCACTACGGTGGAAGGCCGTGAACGCTTCCCTATCCGTGTCCGCTACGCCAGGGAATATCGGGATGACCCTTCTTCCATTGAAAATATGCAGGTGCCCACACCTTTGGGCAACTACATCCCATTGGGTCAATTGGCAAAAATCACCTATCGCCCAGGACCCGAAATGATACGTGGGGAGAACAGCTTTCTAGTAGGCTATGTCCTGCTCGATAGAAAAAAAGAGTTTGCCGAAGTGACTGTGGTGGAAGATGCGCAGCGTCACCTGCGGTCAAAGATAGATTCCGGTGAACTGGTGGTGCCTGCCGGGGTTCGTTACGAATTTTCAGGAAGCTACGAAAACCAGGTACGGGCCGAGAAGCGGTTGGCCATTGTGGTACCACTTTGTCTAATGGCCATCTTCCTGATCCTGTATTTTCAGTTCAGGGCTATCTCCACCACCTTGTTCGTTTTCTCAGGTATTGCGATGGCATTTTCCGGTGGTTTTATGATGCTTTGGCTGTACGGGCAGGGATGGTTCATGGATTTTTCGGTCTTTGACACAAATATGAGAGAACTCTTCCAGATGAAAACCTACAACCTGAGTGTGGCCGTCTGGGTAGGCTTCATAGCACTGTTTGGAATCGCTACCGATGATGGCGTAGTGGTGGCTACTTACCTCCAGCAAAGCTTTGAGAAACGGGAACCTGAAAACGTGAAGGAGGTTCGCAAAGCTGTATTGGAGGCTGGTCAAAAGCGGGTACTCCCCGCTATGATGACCACCGCCACCACTTTACTGGCCCTCTTACCTGTACTCACATCTTCCGGGCGAGGATCTGACATTATGATACCCATGGCCATTCCTTCATTCGGGGGCATGATCATCGAGATTATGACAGTTCTGCTGGTGCCTGTCCTTTATTGTTGGTGGGCGGAACGTAGGATCAAACGAAACCCCGAAGTTTTTACAGAATCTTAAATCGAAAGAGATGAAAAAAATAGCAATCATAATACTACTACTTCTTGGAGTTCAAACCATTGGCTTCTCTCAAAGCCTGGAGGAATCTTTGGAGATAGCTGGTGAAAACAACCCCGAGCTTAAAGCCTATTTTAATGATTACCTGGCGGCTTTGGAGAAAGTGCCGCAGGTGGGTGCTTTGCCGGATCCGGAATTGAGCATGGGTTTTTTCATCCGACCGATGGAACGATTTATGGGCAACCAGCAAGCAGACATTCAACTGATGCAGATGTTCCCGTGGTTTGGGATGCTGAAAACCCAAAAGGATGAAGCAAGCAAAATGGCACTGGCTCAATACGAAGTATTTCAGGATGCTAAAAACCGTTTGTTTTTTCAGGTGAAAAACACCTGGTACGAAATGTACCGCCTGGAGGAGGACATCAGGATTACAGAAGAAAACCTCGATATCCTGAAACAGTATGAGCGGCTGGCACTGATCCGCTTTCAGAGTGCAGGCGTGGGAGGCAGTTCCAGTTCTTCCGGTATGCAGGGGACTTCAAACATGAGCAGTGGTTCATCCACCTCTTCTTCCTCTTCTATGGGAAGCATGGGCAGTGGTATGACTAGCGGTACTTCCGGCAAAACCAGTTCAAAGGGCAATTCTTCGATGAGCTCATCCGCATCAATGGGCGAGGGTAAATCCGGCATGAGTGATGTGCTTAGGGTAAGGATCGAAATCAAGGAGTTGGAAAATACACTGGCTCTACTAAGAGATTCCAGGGTACCACTTGTTGCAGAATTTAACCAACTCCTTAACCGAAACACCGATGAGCGTGTATCGATAGCCGATTCACTGACGGACACAGTCTTGACTTTGGAGCGATTGGCAGTACTGGACAGCATCACCCAAAACAACCCGATGCTGAAAATGCTGGATGCCGAGGAAGAAGCCTATGAAGCACAAAAAAAGATGGCCCGGCTGGAAGGCAGGCCTATGCTCGGGGCAGGGGTAAACTATATGCCCTTTAGTCCACGAACTGAAAATGGTATGCCCATGGGTGGTAATGACATGGTGATGCCCATGGTGGGGCTGACTATTCCGATCTACCGCAAAAAGTACAATGCTTTACAGAAAGAAGCGGAGTTGAAACAATTGGCTGTTCAGCAGCGCAGGGAAAACACTGTCAATCAGCTGACCACCCGATGGTCAACTGCCTTGCGGGATTTGGACGATGCAAACAGGAGAACAAAGTTGTATCGGGAGCAAACCGATCTGGCGAGGCAAACCCTGAACCTGCTGATGACCAGCTACGCTACTGACGGACGGGATTTCGAGGAAGTGCTGCGGATACAACAGCAATTGCTGGATTATCAATTGAGACTGATCACTTCAATAGTAGATCAGCACATAACCATTGCCATACTGGAAAACCTGGCAGCAACAGAACTGAATTAATGACGCTTTAAAGTTTAAAAAAATGAAAGATTTACTCAAAAATAAAAAAGCCCTCCTTGCATTGCTGATTGCATTGGTATTGGGAGGTCTTATCGGATGGCTCATCAAACCATCAAATAATCAGAATATCGAAAAATCGGATCATCAGCACATCGAATCATCAGATGATCAAACCTGGACCTGCTCCATGCACCCGCAAATCAGGCAATCAGAACCGGGCAGTTGCCCACTCTGTGGGATGGATCTGATCCCGGCATCATCCAAACGTTCAACAGCTGATGCCAACCCTTTGATGCATGAGATGACCCCAGAGGCGGTGGCCATGGCCAATATCCATACTTCCTTGGTAACAGGCGTATCTCCTGAAGGGGAGCTTTTTCTAACCGGAAAAGTGAAAGCCGATGAACGCCAACTGGCTTCTGTTACCGCCAAGTTCCCGGGGCGTATAGAACAACTTTTTGTCAATTTCACTGGTCAGGTAGTCCGGCAGGGAGAAAGGTTGGCCACCATTTATTCACCGGAATTGGTAACAGCGCAAAAGGAACTTTTGGAAGCTGCTTCTACCAAAGCTACCTATCCGGAACTCTATGAAGCGGCAAGGGAAAAACTGCGCTTGTGGAAACTGAATGAAAAGCAAATTGACGCCCTTGAAAGTTCAGGAAAAGTGCAGGATCAATTTGATGTGCTGGCCGACAAGGGTGGTATCGTAACCCAGCGCAACATTGCTGTGGGCGACTATGTGAGTACAGGCTCGGTTTTGTTCGATGTGGTAGATCTCAGCCGGGTTTGGATCATGATCGATGCGTATGAATCCGATCTTCCTTTTGTGAAAATGGGTGATGAGGTCAGCTTCACGGCAGCCGGGATTCCCGGCCAAACCTTTACAGCGAAAGTCACCTACATCGATCCTGTGATCAACGCCAATACTCGTGCCGCCTCCGTTCGTGCAGAGGCTACCAACAGAAGCGGTGAGTTGCGGCCTGAGATGTTCATCAATGCCCGCATCCGTACCACCTTGCGCAAAGGCCAGTCATCGCTGGCCATACCCCGCACAGCTTTGCTTTGGTCGGGCAAACGCTCCATAGTGTATGTAAAGGTACCAGACACAGAATTCCCTACCTACGAGATGCGAGAAATCACCATTGGCCCACGCATGGGGGAAATGTGGCTGGTGGAAGTTGGCCTGGAGGCAGGAGAGGAAATCGTAACCAATGGTGTATTTGCCATTGATGCAGCAGCCCAGCTTTCCGGTAATTATAGCATGTTGATGCGTCCTGAAACAAAAACGATGGACGTACCCCAGGCATTTCGTCAGCAGATCACATCTGTTGCTGATGCCTACTTCAAGGTGAAAAATGCGCTGGTAGAAGATAATGCTCAGAAAACTACTTCGGCCTTGAA
The DNA here is from genome assembly GCA_030412945.1 of Shiella aurantiaca. Taxonomy (GTDB): domain Bacteria; phylum Bacteroidota; class Bacteroidia; order Cytophagales; family Cyclobacteriaceae; genus Shiella; species Shiella aurantiaca. The sequence continues at coordinate 23,851 of JAUHJS010000011.1, forward strand.
CGAAGTGGAAAATGCCATTGCAAAAGTGGAAATGCGAAATCTGAAAGGAAAAGCACATGACCATTGGATGGCCTTGAAAGAGCAATTGACCGGAGCAGTTCAAATGATGAAGGAGGCCAAAGATTTGGAATCGCTCCGCCAGCATTTTTCAATGCTTTCGGAAAACATACTGGAAGTAACCGAATCATTTGGATTGGAAAAAGACAAGGTGTACAAGGATTTCTGCCCGATGGCTTTTGACAATAAAGGTGCTTTCTGGCTGAGCGAATCGGAGGAAATCCTGAATCCCTATTTCGGTGAAGCCATGCTCTCTTGTGGAGAGGTAAAAGAGACGTACCTGAAAGGACAAAAGGTCTTCGAAGAGGGGGGGCCTGCCCAACAGCAATCGGCCGGAGGGCATAACCATTAAAGGAATGAAAAATTGCTGTAAAACAGGAGATGAAGCATCTCCTGGTAAAATAAAAATATGGGTTGGCCGAACGGTCTGGGGGCTTGTGATCCTCTCGGTTCTCGGTGTGACCTTGATTCAAGTATTTAACCTTTAAACAAATAGAAAAATGAAAAAAACAATGATCATGCTATGCCTGGCTTTAGTAAGCTGGGGAGCAACCGCACAACACGACCATGCAGCGCATGGAGCACAAGCAAGTACGCAACAGATGGAACCCATGTTTAAAGACAAAGCACTGGGAACGGCTTACGGCCACTACATCCACTTGAAAAATGCACTGGTAGCCTCCGATTTTCAGAAAGCAAAATCTGCTTCTGAATCTTTGGTGAAAGCCATTCACAATGTAAAAGGCAGTGATAAAGTCCATGCAGAAGCGGCCAAAGTTGCCGAGTCAGCTACTCTGGAAAACCAACGCAAGGCATTTACAGCGTTGAGCAATGAAATGGCCACTTTGGTGAAGGGTGCTGACATCAGCATGGGTGAACTCTACCTGGAATACTGCCCCATGGCCAACGGCAACACCGGAGGCTATTGGCTATCCAACGAAAAGGAAATCCGCAACCCCTACTTCGGTGACAAAATGCTGAAGTGCGGGAGCGTAAAGGAGACAATTAACTAACACAAGTTCTGGTGTTAGGAATTTGGATCCACTCATTTAGTGAAGTCCAATCCAGACACTAAGCACAAACACAATGAGAAATGAAAAAGAACATCATTTTCAGCATAGTATTCCTGGGAGGAATGCTGCTGGCAGCACAGGAACTCTTGGCTCAGCCAAGTAGCAAGACAGAGCAACGCCTTATTCATATCAATGGAAAAGGCGAGGTATCGGATGACCGAGGCACCAAACTCGGATACATCAGCAAGGAAGACATAGTTTTCAACAATCAGATTCAAAAGCTGGGCTTTATCAAAAATGGTAAAGTGTATGATGCTGAAGGTAACTCCTTAGGTAAGGCCAAAAAAGATGGTCGCTATTACAACAATGATGGAGTCTTCATTTTGAATACCAAAGGGATTGATGATACGTGCGAAATCCTGGATCCGGAAGGTCACAAGCGAGGGACAGTTCATAAAAACTATAAACTTCATGCGTGTGCTGCGCACTGTTTCTTCTTGGAACAGGAAATGAAAAAAGAGGAAGATAAGTAAAAAGTAAAGACCTGTTGGAGAGTGGACTTTATGCTGGTGTTGTCTTGCATGCAATCCGGCCGCCACTCTTCAATCAGGCACCAAACTCTAAATGCGATGAAGAAGAGAACTCACAACGATAGTCCAAAGGTGACAACCAAAGACAAGTTAGTGGCATATCTAACATTATTTGCTCTGATTGTAGTAGTTACTGTAGCGGTATTTTGGATTCAAGGTTACCACATGGGCTCATCAGTTAGTCTAACCAGTGATGAGATAAAGACCCCAGTTGACCCAAGCTTGGTATGTATGGTCAATGACGCCTATATGGGTGTAGCCCAAATTCCGGTACCTGTAAATGGCAAAACCTACTACGGCTGTTGCCAGGGATGCGTGGATAAGCTCAACAATCTGGAAAGTGCAAGGATCGCCATTGATCCGTACAGTGGTAATCCTGTAGATAAATCGGAGGCTTACATCGTGCTGATGAACCCGCAAGGTGCAGTTGCCTACTTTGAATCAGAGATTAATTACAGCGCATTTAAGAAAAACTAAAAACAATCCTTTAACCCAAAATCCATGAAATTGAAACTGCTTTTTTTAGGTCTTGCTGCCATAGTGGCCGTGAAGACTCAAGCGCAACAGTCGGATGAAATTAACCAGGTAAAACAAGTCCTGGAATCATACAAACAGGCCATTGAAAGCCTCGATACAACCGGCACAGGTAATTTATTTGTATCGCAATCAATTGTTATTGAATCAGGCAAAGTTGAAGGCCGATATCAGGACTATCTGGCCAACCACCTGGGCCCGGAGCTCCATCATTTCGAATCTTTCAAGTTTAGTGACTATGAAGTAGCCATTGAAGTCGCTTTGCCATTTGCCTTTGCTACTGAAACCTACAAATACACCATTGTGCTAAGCAATGACAAGTCAGTTATTGAGCGAAAAGGAGTTGCCTCCAGCATTTTGAAAAAAGAAAACGGTCAATGGAAAATATGGCAAACCCATTCGTCAGCAAGAAAACCACAGACCAATCATTAACCAACTAAATAATATGACAATGAAAAATACTCTAAAAGCAGTTGTATTGGTACTATTCACTATTACAACCGTATCGGCACATGACGGCCACAAAAGCAAACAAGACAGTACCGCCTTACAGGCGGATACCGTGGTGAATGCACAGTCCACCGGGGAAGAGCATACAGACCACACCCGTATCAGCGAGGCAGACAGCCACGATGCACATGCACAAGATGCACACCACGAAAAAAAGGTCACCGCAGACCTGGCCGATTTCCCTACAATCCATCCACTGATTGTCCATTTCGCTATCGTATTACTGATTGTGGGGGCCATTCTGGCGGTTGTCAACATCTATTTCATCAAAAAGGAATTGGCGTGGACAGCCTTTGCCCTGGTGCTGGTAGGTTTTATTGCTGCGTACTTGGCCGGCAGAAACTTCCATCCCCATACGCACGGACTAACCGAACATGCCAAGCTCGTGCTGGAACAACACGACTTCTGGGCTGACTGGACAATCAATCTTGGATTTATCGGCTTGCTATTGCAAGGAATCAACCTGTTCATTTTCCAATCAAAAAGATGGGCTATGGCTATTGTGGCAGTTGTGTTATTGAGCGCAGCTTATGCCGTGGCACAGGCAGGACATTACGGAGCACAATTGGTACACATAGAAGGTGTAGGGCCGGAAGGTAAATTTTTGGAATTGGAACATGGACATTAACTGATTTTAAATCACCTGTATGCCCGGATTGTTTTTTGATTCGGTACTTACCTGTCCGGTATGCGGCCAGCAGCAGGTTCGCAGAATACCTTATAACGAGCAGCTAAATAGCTTCTATTGTAAGGGCTGTGAATGTAAGATTACTGTTCCAGGCGATCAATGTTGCATTTTTTGTGCATTCGGCTCACATAAATGTTTGATCAACCAAGGCTGGGAAAAATTAGAACAAAAACAACTGATTGAAAAAATGAAAGATCATGTACATAAAACTGAGAAGAAATTCATACCCGCACTCGGGTATGATTTTCTTACAGCATGGTACGATGCTACCATACGCATCACCATGCCGGAAAAGAAATTTAGAAACGAGTTAATTAACCGTTTAAAACCCGAACCTCTGGAGCAAATTTTTGAATTTGGTTATGGTACAGGAGCCAATCTGGCGATTGCCTCTTCACGTTCTCCCAACTCTTCATTTTTCGGATTGGACATTGATCCGAAAGTAAGGGAAATAGCTTTTTCAAAACTCAAAGGCAAAGACATTCTGGTTGAACTCCAACTCTACAACGGTGATATTTTCCCGTATGACGATGCTGTTTTTGACAAGGCCTACAGTTGTCTGGTATTTCACCAATTAGATGATGAAACAAAAGCGCATTGTTTAAGGGAAATCTATCGGGTTCTAAAGCCTGGAGGCAAGCTCATCATAGGTGATTGGGGCAAGGCAAAGAACCGATGGATGCGCACAGTTTTTTACACCGTGCAGCTTCTGGACGGTTTCAAAACCACCACGGCCAATGTAAAGGGCTTGCTGCCGGATTACATCCGAGAGGCAGGGTTCACAGATGTGAAGCAGACTGGCTTTATTAATACCCATATAGGTACATTTTGCTATTACGAAGGGATAAAGATTGAAAAATGAAACGAAACAGAAACTACTACATCCGAAAGACACACCGGTATCTGGGGCTTATTATTGGCATTCAGTTTATTAGTTGGACGATCAGCGGCCTCTATTTCAGTTGGACGGATATTGATGAAATCCATGGAGACCAGTTCCACCGTGAGCATGTCATGACGCATTCACCCCGGAACTTGATCAGTCCGGCACATTTGGATTCAACACTTAGTATTTCATCCCTTGAGCTTCGCTACATCAATCACCAACCGCATTATTGGGTCAACAATAGTCTGCTTTTTAATGCAGAAACCGGGCAAATAAAGAAAGGGATAACCGAAATGGAGGCGACTGAAATCGCAAAGAACCATCTCGTAGAAAACATGGAAATCCTGAAAACAGAACAGATTACCGAAACCGACAACCATCATGAATACCGTGGCAGGCCGCTACCAGCCTGGGCTGTCCACTTTGATCATCCCGACAAACTGGTAGCATACATAGATGCCTCCAATGGCCGCTTTGAGCGGGTAAGGCACAGCAGTTGGCGCTGGTTCGACTTTCTTTGGATGTTTCACACCATGGATTATGCCGGGCGAGATAATTTCAACAATTGGCTGCTCAGGGCATTTTCAGTCTTTGGCCTTTTTACGGTGCTCTCAGGCTTTACACTTTACGCAGTATCCTCCAAAACTTTTATAGAAACCACTTCAAAATTTAAAAACAAAAACCAATGAAAAAACTCATTTACACACTTGCACTGGGATTGTTAATCGCATCCTGTCAAAACAAAAAAAACGAACACGTTGGTCACGAACAACATCAGCCGGAAGCCGCAACTTCTACGTCCAGCCAATCGGATAATTCAAAAAAAAGCATCCCTCTGGAAGCGCATGGCAATGTGGGTGATGCCCATGTTTCTGTGTATTACCATTCACCAGCAGTACGGGACAGGGTTATATGGGGAGGTTTAGTGCCGTATGGCGAAGTTTGGGTTGCGGGTGCCCACAGTGCTACCAGCGTGGAGTTTTCCAAAGCAATCAAAATAGAAGGTATGACCATCCCCAAAGGGAAATATGCCTTCTTTACCATCCCCGGTCAGGAACGCTGGACGTTGATCCTGAACAAAAACTGGGAGCAGCACCTGGCCGATAATTACGATCAGGCAGAGGATGTCATCAGAATTGAGGTAACACCGGAAACGGAAATGCCACTTACCGAACGACTAACTTATACCATTGAAGACAAGGGAGAGGGCTCAGGTGCTATCCGCATGTCATGGGAAAAGCTCAGTATTTCCCTTCCCTTTAAAACAGATTAAACACTAAAAATTTTCACTCATGGAAAAGCATAACCACGACCATCAAAAGCATCACCATCATGAGCATGGTAGCGAGACTAAAAAGTCCCATTCATCAGGGCATCAAACCAACAACAAATCAGACCATCAGCATGGACACCATGACCACCATGCCATGATGATCGAGGATTTCAAAAAGCGTTTTTGGATATCTCTGGTACTCACTGTGCCAATCCTGGCATTGTCTCATATGATCCAACAATTACTGGGATTTGAGCTAACCTTTTTTGGTGATCAGTACGTCCTTTTTGGGCTTTCCACCATTGTCTTTTTTTATGGGGGCTGGCCTTTTCTCAAAGGACTTTGGGATGAGTTGAAAGACAAAAACCCGGGTATGATGACGCTGATCGCAGTGGCCATTACCGTGGCTTACGTGTACAGCTCGGCCGTAGTTTTTGGTTTGGAGGGAATGGACTTCTTCTGGGAGTTGGTCACACTGATCGTCATCATGCTGCTAGGGCATTGGATCGAGATGAAATCGGTAATGGGAGCATCACGAGCACTCGAATTACTGGTGCAGATGATGCCTTCCGAAGCGCACCTGGTACAGGGAGACCAAATCAAGGACATCAAAGTAGATGAACTAAAAACAGAAGACATCATCCTGATAAAAGCTAATGAGAAAATACCTGCGGACGGCACAGTGGTGGAGGGCGAAAGCCACCTGGACGAAAGCATGCTCACGGGTGAGAGCAAACCGGTGAAAAAATCCAAAGGAGACCAGGTAATTGGTGGATCGGTAAATGGCAGCCAGTCCATCAAAGTAAAGGTTTCCAAAACCGGGAAAGAAAGTTACCTCAACAAAGTGATCACGCTGGTAGAAGAGGCTCAGAAAGCCAAATCCAAAACCCAAAATCTGGCCAATGTTGCTGCCAGATGGCTCACTTTCATTGCCATAGGTGCCGGTACTATTACGTTGGTTGCCTGGATCATCTTGGGTAAGCCGTTAGATTTTGCCCTGGAACGAATGGTGACCGTCATGGTTATTTCCTGTCCACATGCATTGGGTTTGGCGATACCATTGGTCGTAGCAATTTCCACAGCTGTTTCCGCAAGCAAAGGCTTGCTAATCCGTAACCGTACCGCTTTTGAAAATGCCCGGAAAATTACTGCAATGGTATTTGACAAGACCGGGACTCTGACCGAAGGGAAGTTTGGGGTTTCACGATATGAGAGTCTGACGGATGATATAGACAAGGAAGAGCTATTGGCCTTTGCCGCTTCGTTGGAGCAGCAGTCCGAGCATCCAATTGCTCAAGGCATTGTGAAAGTAGCGAAAGAGGCAGGTCTGACATTGAAAAAGGTTGAAAATTTTGAATCGCTGACGGCCAAGGGCATTCAGGGCAAGATCGATGGACAAAACTGGAAAGTGGTCAGCCCCGGCTATCTGAAAGAAAACAACATAAACATCCCTGAACAGGCAGGATCTGATGCCGCAGAAACCATAGTTTTTGTGCTTTTGGAAGAAAAGTTGATTGGCTTCATAGCCTTGTCCGATCAAATCAGGGAAGAAAGCCCTAAGGCCATCGAAACGCTTCGGGAAAAAGGCATGAAACTATACATGGCTACCGGTGACAATGAGAAAACGGCCAAAGCAGTAAGCGACAAACTTGGGCTGGATGGCTACTATGGTGAAGTACTGCCCCATCAAAAAGTGGAAATCATTAAGAAACTCCAAAAAGAAGGGCACTTTGTGGCCATGACGGGTGATGGGGTGAATGATGCCCCTGCACTGGCACAGGCCAACGTGGGCATTGCCGTTGGTTCAGGCACAGACGTTGCTGCCGAGACAGCCGACATCATCCTGGTCAATAGCAACCCAAAAGACATTGCCAACCTGGTACTGTTTGGCAGAGCCACCTACAACAAGATGATCCAGAACCTCGCCTGGGCCACCGGCTACAACGCCATCGCATTGCCTTTGGCCACAGGATTTATTCCGGGTCTGGTGATTAGTCCTGCAATAGGCGCAGTATTTATGAGCCTGAGCACGGTGATTGTTGCCATCAATGCGCAATTGCTGAAAAGGAAGATGATAAGCTGAACTATTTAGGAATCCCCAAGGGTACTTGCCGACTTTTGCAATACCCTTGCACATTAATTTTGCGTATATTTGCAGGCAAATGAATTCCATTCTATCCATATCGTTCAGCTTTCTGTTCCTGATGCAGGCAATGGGACCTACTTTGGATTTATGTTGTGAATTAGCAAAGCTTCCGGTGCTTTTTGAACACTACGAGGAATATGCAGAACATAATGGAACTTCATTCGCAGAGTTTATTGACTTTCATTATGGTGACGGGCAAAATGCAAAAGGCCACCATGATGACGAGCATGACAAAAACTTACCTTTTCACGGTCAGCACCAGTGCTGTCACGGATACACTTACATAGCCCAACTATGGGGGTATACAGAAATGACTCCCATTCATATTACAACAGAAATAAGAGCAACACGCTATAGTTTTTCTCTTTGTTCTGAGTACTCAGAATCCCCTTTTCAGCCTCCCAAGGCCTGATTTACCGGGCAATTTTCAAAATCAACCTTTGAATCATTGCATTTGTGCAATGCTGTAAGGTGCATTTTGCTATTTCCGTCCGGCATTCCACCGATGGGCATTTTTGCCCCAATCAATTCATTAAATCAGGATTCAAAATGCAAAATAAATGCTGGATAAAATCATTCAATTTTCAGTCAAAAACAAACTGATCATTGGCCTGCTCACGCTGGGCCTGGTCATTTGGGGAGGCTACTCGCTTACACAGCTTCCCATTGATGCCGTACCGGATATTACAAACAATCAAGTACAGGTTATCACCTCTTCCCCATCTCTGGCGGCAGAAGAAGTAGAACGTTTAATCACATTCCCCATCGAAATCACCATGGCCACCATCCCAGAACTGGACGAGATCCGTTCATTCTCCCGTTTTGGGCTGTCTGTGGTGACCATCGTGTTCAAAGAAGATGTGGATGTGTATTGGGCTCGTCAGCAGGTAAACGAACGCCTGGCCGATGTGCAAGCCCAAATCCCACCGGGAGTGGGGCAGCCGGGTATGGCCCCCATTACTACCGGATTGGGGGAAATTTATCAATATGTGGTAGGTACCGAACCGGGCTATGAAGATCAATATGACGCCCGTGAGTTACGGACGATCCAGGACTGGATTGTGCGAAGGCAGTTGCTCGGTACTCCAGGGGTGGCGGATGTAAGCAGCTTTGGAGGCTATCTCAAGCAATATGAAATTGCCATAGACCCGGACAGGCTCAAGGCCATGAACGTTTCTATAGCCGATATTTTTCAGGCACTGGAAGAAAACAACGAGAATACCGGAGGGGCTTATATCGAGAAAAACCTCAGTGCCTATTTCATCCGAAGTGAAGGTCTGGTAAGCGACATGGATGACATCCGTAACATGCTCATCAAAAATAATCAGGATGGAATTCCTGTCCTCATAAAAGATGTGGCAAAGGTACAGCTTGGGAATGCAGTACGGTATGGCGCCACTACTCGGGATGGTGAAGGCGAGGTGGTTAGCGCCATTGTAATGATGCTGAAAGGAGAAAACTCAGCTGATGTTATTGAGAATGTGAAGAACCGAATCGCTGAGATACGCAAAACATTACCGGAGGGAGTTACCATTGAGCCTTTTCTGGACCGTACAAAATTGGTAAACACTGCCATCGGTACAGTGAGCAAAAACCTGGCTGAAGGAGCCTTGATCGTGATCTTCGTTTTGTTGCTGCTGCTGGGAAATCTCCGTGCAGGTTTGATTGTAGCATCGGTAATTCCCCTTGCGCTCATTTTTGCCTTTGGCATGATGAACCTCTTTGGTGTGTCGGGCAACCTGATGAGTTTGGGAGCTATTGATTTTGGGTTGATTGTGGACGGAGCGGTGATCATTGTGGAGGCTACCCTCCATCACCTGGGTTTACTGAAACTTGGAAGAAAACTTACCCAGCAGGAAATGGACCAGGAGGTTTATCAATCTGCAAGCAAAATAAGGAACTCAGCCGCATTCGGGGAGATCATTATTCTCATCGTGTACCTGCCCATCCTTGCTTTAGTAGGGATAGAAGGCAAAATGTTTGGCCCTATGGCACAGACTGTAAGCTTTGCTATACTGGGTGCTTTTATCCTTTCGCTTACCTATGTACCCATGATGTCCGCTCTTGTACTAAGTAAAAAGACGGAATACAAACCCAATATTTCAGACAAGATCATGGCTTTCTTTCATAAACTGTACGACCCGACAATTCGTTGGGCGATGCAAAAACGGCCATTGATGTTAGCCATTGCACTTGGATTATTTGGCACCTCCCTTTGGGTTTTTTCCAATATGGGAGGGGAATTTATTCCAACACTTGAGGAAGGCGACTTTGCGGTAGAAACCCGGGTGATTACAGGAAGTTCCTTACAAAATACGGTTGCAGCTACTACCCAGGCGGAAAAAATTCTACTCGAACAGTTCCCGGAAGTAAAGCAGGTAGTATCAAAAATTGGTGCAGGAGAAATCCCGACCGATCCCATGCCGGTAGAAGCTGCTGACATGATGGTGATTCTGAAAAACAAAGATGAATGGGTCACAGCCTCTAACAGGGAAGAACTGGCCAACAAGATGGCCGAAGCGCTGGAGGTTATTCCGGGAGTTACTTTTGGATTTCAGCAACCCATCCAGATGCGTTTTAACGAACTCATGACAGGAGTTCGCCAGGATGTGGCGGTTAAGATATACGGAGAGGATCTCAATGAGCTTTCGGAGTATGCCGAACAGATAGGACGGCTGGCTTCTGGTGTGGAAGGAGCTGAGGATTTGTACATAGAAGAGGTAACTGGTGTTCCGCAAATTGTCATTAATTACAAACGGGATCAACTGGCCAAGTACGGCCTGAGCATCCGGGATGTAAACCGTTCGGTACAGGCAGCCTTTGCTGGGGCTTCAGCCGGACTGGTATATGAAAATGAAAAGCGTTTTGACCTGGTGGTCAGATTGGATAAGACCAACAGGGAGGATGTAGAGTCCGTTCGGAACCTTTACATCGCCCGCAAAGATGGGCACCAAACACCGCTCTACCAGGTGGCCGAAGTGGAAATCCAGGAAGGCCCTTACCAAATCCAGCGAGACGACACCCGCAGACGGATCATTGTAGCTTTCAATGTACGTAACCGGGATGTAGAAAGCATAGTAACCGAGCTTCAGCAGAAAATTGATGAATCGGTGGTATTTGCTCCTGGCTACACCGTTTCTTACGGTGGCCAGTTTGAAAACCTCGTGGAAGCCCGTGAACGACTCTCCTTTGCTGTACCGTTGGCCCTTCTATTGATTTTTGTATTGCTCTATTTCACCTTCGGTTCCATTAAGCAGGGCATCCTCATTTTTACAGCCATCCCACTTTCTGCTATAGGTGGCATCTTCGCTTTATGGCTCAGGGATATGCCTTTCAGTATTTCGGCAGGCGTTGGTTTCATCGCTTTGTTTGGGGTAGCGGTGTTGAATGGGATAGTGCTCATCAGCGAGTTCAATCACCTGAAAAAAGAGGGCATCTCCGATATTTTCGAGCGGATTTACAAAGGGACAAGTGTACGTCTGCGCCCGGTAATCATGACGGCTGCCGTGGCTTCCCTGGGCTTTCTGCCGATGGCACTTTCCCAATCAGGTGGAGCAGAAGTACAGCGTCCACTGGCCACCGTGGTGATTGGCGGGTTGATCACTGCTACTTTCCTGACACTGGTTGTGTTGCCTATCCTTTACTATTATTTTGAAAGAGGGATTAAAGTAAAACCCGGAGCAGTAGCCCCATTGTTGGTTATTGGTTTACTGAGCATTCAGGTTTCCAAAGCCCAGGCCCAGGAATCACCTGCTTCCTTTCAGTCCCTGGATGAGGCGATACAAATAGCGATCCAAAACAATCCGACCTTGAAAGCAGCGGACCTGCAAACTCAGCAGGAAAGAGCACTAAAAGGTGCCAGTTGGAATTTGTCCAAAACCAATTTCAGCCTTACACATGGGCAGTACAACAGCATTTACGACAATGACAATCAGTTCAATATCTCTCAATCCATCGAATTTCCTACGGTTTATGCCAATCAAAACAAGCTGGCCAATGCGAGGATGGAAGCAAGCGAATGGCGTAAAAACGCCACGCAAAATGAACTGGTGCAGCAGGTAAAAGCTACCTGGTATATCCTTTGGTTTGAAAAAAGCAAAAGACAGTTATTGCTGGAGCAGGACAGCATTTACCAGCGATTCGTACGGGCAGCAGGTCTTCGCTATCAAACGGGGGAAAGTAACTTGCTGGAAAAAGCAACAGCTGAGTCGCAGGTAGCTGAAATAAAAGCCATGTTGCAGCAAAACCAGTCCGATATTGAAATCTATCAGACCCAGCTTCAAACCTTGCTCAACCTGGAAAGCCCGATAGATATCACAGTGGGCAACCTGAAAGCAAGGGAAAGCAGAGTATTACTCGATACGCAAGGCATTGCGAATAACCCAACACTTGCCTGGTTCCGCCAACAAATGGTAGTAGCCGAAAGAGAAAAATCGGTGGAGAAGTCACGACTACTACCGGATCTCACAATAGGTTATTTCAACCAGTCTCTCAATGGTCCAAATCAGGATTTGGATGGCAATCCGGTCACTTTCACTTCCAGCGACCGCTTTACCGGTTTTCAGGTAGGAATAGCCATCCCCATTTTTGGTGCCAAGTCGCAAGGATCGGTCATCAAGGCTGCCGAATTGAAAAAGCAGGAAAACGAAGCAAGGCTACAAGCGGTGACCAACGAACTGCAAGGCAGGCTAAGGTCTCTCATTCAGCAGTACCAAAAATTTCAGACCAGTATCGACTACTACGAGCAAAACGCCCTGCCTCAGGCAGAGCTAATTCTCAAACAAGCTCAGAAAGGATTTGAAAACGGGGAAATTGGCTATGTAGAATACATCCAGGGACTTAACCGGGCATTGACAGTCCGGTTTAATTACCTGGACATTCTCAACCAATACAACCAGACCATTATCCAGATCGAGTTTATCTCAGGCGTTCAATAAAAAGAAATCAACAAATGAAAAATACAATCAAATACATCAACAGAATCTCAATAGTTTTTATACTGGGATTGACTATTGCCTCCTGTGGTTCAAAAAATGAAGGAACAACAGAGGAGCATCACGAAGAAGGTGAGAATACGGTAGAACTCACTGAGGCACAATACGATCAGGCAGACATTCAGATTGGAAATGCCGAAAGAAAGGTTATCGGTTCTGAGCTACGGGTTAATGGAGTGATTGACGTGCCTCCTCAGAGCAATATTTCCATCAACATGCCCTATGGTGGCTTTGTGAAATATACCGAAATGCTGCCGGGCAGCAAAGTGAAAAAAGGTCAGCTTTTGGTAGTGATTGAAAATCCGGAGTTTATCCAGTTCCAACAGGATTATCTTGAGGGCTTGGCCAATCAGGAATTTCTGAAAGCAGAATATGACCGTCAGAAGGAGTTGTTTGATGAAAAGGTGGCCTCTGGCAAAACCTTTCAACAGGCTAAAAGTGACTACCTGGCCAATGAGGCACGAATTAAAAGCATGGAAGAACGTTTGAAAATTATCGGTTTCAATCCAGCAAAAATACGTCAAGGTACCGTTTCAGCGTCTGTCAATATTTATGCCCCGGTAAACGGTTCAGTTCGAGAGGTGTACACCAATGTAGGCAAGTACATCAACCCACAGGATGTGATCATGGACATCACCAATGCCGAAGACCTGCATGTGGAACTGACGGTATATGAAAACGACATCCCACGGGTAAAGGAAGGTCAGCGCATCCGTTTTGCCCTGGCAAATTCACCCGAAGAATGGCGGGAAGCCGAAGTGTTCCTTGTGGGCAGTGGAGTAAGGGAAGACCGTTCCGTAACCGTACACGGCCACCTAAAGCAGATGCATGAAGACCTGAAGCCGGGCATGTATGTGGCGGCTAAGATCGAAACCGACAGCAATGAAACCTTGACTGCACCGGAAGCCTCCATTGTGCGGTTTGGCGGCAAACAATACGTTTTTTCTTATGCGGGTAAGAAATCAGAGAACGGTGAAACCGTACACGATTTTCAAATGCTGGAAGTCATCAAGGGATATACCGAAGACGGCTATACGCAGATTTCTTTGGCCGATACAGCGGAGGACTTGAGCAACATTCAACTTGTCACCGAAGGTGCCTTCACCTTGTTGGCGAAAGCCAAAAATACAGAAGAAGAAGGAGGACACGGGCATTAAAATAAAGGACACCTATGATCAAAGAACTCGAAAATAAACTCAAAGAAAAGGACATCCGACCAACAGCCATGCGGCTGTTGGTGCTGGAAGCCCTGACCAGTCAGGAGGCAGCCATCAGCCTTTCTGACCTGGAAAAAGCATTTGAAAAGTCGGACAGGGTGACACTATTCCGCACCCTGAAGACCTTTCAGGAAAATGGACTGGTGCACAGCATAGATGATGGTACCGGAGCGCCCAAATACGCCTTATGCGAAGAAGGCTGTGAATGCAATATCGAACGGGATTTGCACGTACATTTCCATTGCAGGGTGTGTAGCGAAACCTTCTGTTTGCCCAAGTACAAAATCCCGGAAATTGACCTGCCAGATAAGTTCAAAGGCGAAGAAGCCAACTTGGTGGTAAAGGGAGTTTGCGGGAAGTGTGCAGGATGAAAATTGCAATTACTGTGCATTGTGTTTACACGTATTTTCAGGTAGGTACTTAACAAGATGAGATTCAATACTCATAATCATGTATGCCCCACGAACTTCTTAAAGCAATCACTATGGACGAAAACAAAATCACTTGCAAGCTCACTACTCTGGAGCTGAGGTTAAGAAAAGCTACTGTGATAGCTTCCTTAAAAGAGATGGTATTAGAAAAACAGGAACTTGTCAACGGGTTCAGGTACAGGTTTGATGGCTCGGATCAAACGCTGGACCTAATCAGCGACTTCATCAAAACCGAACGGCTTTGCTGTGACTTTTTCACCTTCAGTCTTACGGTTGCCGGGCCAAGATCTCCTATCTGGCTTGAACTATCAGGGCCCGGTGGAGCAAAAGCATTTATCGAAAACGAGATAGAATTCTAGATTTAACCCAAGCCGAACATGACCACCTTACTCACCGGTACCATCATGCTCAGTCTCCTGCACGGTCTGATCCCCAGCCATTGGTTGCTTGTGCTGGCACTGAAAGAACGGTTTGGCTGGCAAGGTAGCAAGACGGTTCGCATTGCGGCTATGGCAGCTCTGGCTCATTCGCTGAGTACCTTTCTGTTGGGCGTGTTTCTGGGCTTATTCAGCCTTTCACTGGCAGAAACGCTTAACAGTTACACCCGTTGGGTCATTCCTGCTTTGCTCATTGCCATAGGGTTCTATTTCATCATCCAACACCACAGACACCATCATTTTCACTTCAATGAAAAGCAAAAGCTGGACCAGGCCGGAGCAACACAAGTAGTGACCTTGCTGGTATTTATGATGTTTCTTTCCCCCTGCCTGGAAATTGAAGCCTACTTTCTGATGGCAGGGACTCATGGATGGCCGATGATCCTGACCGTGGGCTTGCTCTACACCATCGTTTCCGTGTTAGGGATCACCTTTTGGGTGTACCTCGCCCAGAAAGGCCTGCACCGTTTCAACTGGCACAGGCTGGAGCATAATACCGGGCTGGTTTCGGGGTGCATCCTCATTGTCACGGGCATCATTTCCTTTTTCACACATTAAAACAGACAAGCGTATGACTAATACTAACAATGTAGGCTCCCCCTTTTTAGTACGTATCTAAAGTAGACTTTTTTATATTCATTTTCAATCTATCATCAAAACATCAGGGACAGAGTGGAGCGTAGCGGAA
>JAUHJS010000012.1 GCA_030412945.1 Shiella aurantiaca
CTCACGCTCTTGGAGCTACCGTTCACCGTAACTGTGCCGCTGCCACTGCCTGTCCTTGCCCATGCGCTTACCGTATAAGTGCCTGCAGGCAATTGGCCCTTGCTTATCGGGCTGGTGCTATAATAGCTACGTGCGCCAGTGCGGTAGTAGGACGTTGCAGTAGCGCCAGTATAGGTAAATTGGCCCTTATCGGAAGACTCGAAATTGGTGAAGGCCGTGGAGATTAATGGAGCATTCGTGATCCTAGCAATAGGAAACAATGCATTATATCCATATATGCTTGAATTATATACCTGATTACTAACATATTCTGTCACATTGTGATATGTGTCAAGAGCCGTTATCTGAATATTGCTGTAAAATTGATTGTTGGAATCAAATATATTGTACTGTTGTAAAGAAGTGCTTAAGGTAGTGGCATCAGAGCTAAATTGTTGAGCAGGAATAACCTTACCAGAAAGTATAGAGGGCCTTGAATAACTGGCTTGTAAAGTTAAATTATTCTTTCTAGTAACAATTTGAAGCGGTTGAATGACATTATCCCGCAAAAGACTGTTGGTAGTCCCTCTAACCAAGCCGTTAGGATCATCTCCTGTATAGTTGGTAGGTGTATAGATCAACACTTCTTTTGAAGCTCCATCTGGCTCATCCATCCTCATTTTAGTGTAACGATAAGTTGCCGGTGATTCCCAAAAGAAATATTTATTTGAGGTAAGAACTTCTTCACCATAAGTTATTTCTTCAATTTTATTAATTCTAGAAATATCCGATATGGTAAAATTGGTACCAATTGAATATATTTTTAAACCCTCGGAAAAGGAGTTTTTGTAAATACCTACTTTAATTCCACGTGACCTATTCCTAAAAGCCTCCACACCAATGTAAGGGTCATCATAATAAAAAATTATTGACGATTTCAAAACCCCATCCGGTCCATAATTTTCTATCATCCTGTTACCAACCCTTGCCCATTCAAAACTAGTATTGTCTGGAAATGGGAAATCCTCATAAATAATATCTTCTGGAAGATTGAAATAAGTTATGGTTTTTCCAGCAAGTTCTTGTGATTTTCTGATTTGGGTTACTTGATTATAAACAACATGAGATCCTTGAGAAATAACTAAGCCATTCTGACTATTATTTGATAGAACTTTATATCCACAATCAAGAGTAACTGTTGTACTACCAATTTTTTGTGTTTGTTCCAGAAAATTATCATAGGAATAATGAGGGTATGAAATTAATTTTCCAGATGATCTATCAGGAAAATCAGTAGCATTATAAATAAATTTATTTTCTATTAAATTAATGCCATCATAATCTACAATCACTTTTGTGCGAATTCCACCTACTCGAAAATTTAATCCTTCAAATTCACTTCCTGTATACTTGACTTTTGCCTTTGCCATTCCAGCTCCATTATAGGATTGATTTTCAACAAAAACCTCAAGACTATAGGCTCCTGGATCCAGACATAAACAAACACTTTGACCAGAATCACTGCATGAGGGATTAGGTAAACTGTAACTACCATCGACAGGATTCAATTGGGGTTGTTGATAACAAGCAGAGAAGGCTATTGCGCCTGTTTGCTGATTAATTAATTGTACCGTGGCTATCGCTTCCGTGTATTGATCCCTTAAAATATTTAAAGAATAGTCTAACTGAATACATTGGCTGTTTTCCAAATTAATGATGGAACTTGTCGAAAGCCCTTCATTATATCCTGGCACGTATATAGTCCCTACTTTCTGTGCTACTTCTACCGAATCTGAATATATCTGATTACCACAGCCATAATTGAAAGGGTTTACGTCAGTAAAAATATCATTCCCTTCATAATCAAAAGAGGAGTAACCTCCCGTTGGGTAATTAATTTGTTTTAAAGCACCAAGCCTTGTAGTATTAAAAATAGAGCTTCTATTAGCGCTACCAATAGGATAAACAATTTTTTTTCCATTAAATACTTCAGTTACAAAAACCGAAGGAAGGAAAGAGGTGTTCTCTATTCCATTATAAAATCCCCAATGATCAATTGATTTACTTGTTGGTTCATGACTCGAGTTCATAGGAAATGGTAAATCCTCATAATAAGTAAATGCAGTTACTAGGGATTTTGTGCCCGCTATTTCGGCAACCGAGTTAAGTTTAAGACGATAATTAAATTGAGAGTCACCAAACAGTCCATAATCAAGTTTAAAATGTTTGATTATGTTATTATTATAGTCTTTATAATAAACATTTGACAAAGCGTAATTTGAATCATCTTGATTGAAACTAGAATTATCTTCCCGAAAGAAATTATATTCAAAGTCAATAACCCCTGCTCGTGATTCAATCCTATCAAGCCTAACTTTGTTAATAATAGTCTCAGAATTAGACAATCTGGAACCTTCAAGGCTGTTGCATTCAGCAATGACCATTGAAACAAACATCTTGTAGGATTCTGTTTCAGAAGTATTACTAATAATTTGAATACCAGCCTCTTCATAAAACAAATTAACTATATCATTATTTCTCAAATGAATTTGAGATAAGTACCATGAGCTTGGGAACTGAGAAGTATTTACTGTCTGTCCTCCATTGGATGAGCTTTCATTTGAGGTTATTTCTCTAGTTTCAAAAATGTAAACCACGCCATCAGAATTTGTAATGATAAATCCAGTCCATGAGCCATTAACATATTTTTTCTCAATCTTGATGTGCTGTTTTGGAGAAAGTTGAATTTCACCATAAGCATCGATAAAGAATTTTCCACTTAAACCGCCCGGTCCACTGAATGAAAAATCATCTGGAGACCCGTCCCAGAGTCCACTTGATAGATAGTCAAAATATATCCTTTTTTCTTGATTAGACATACTCCCATCATACAATTCCATAATTTTAAGTCCAATCTCATTAGCACCAGAATAGCCGTTGGCTTCCTCGTCAGGCAAACCATTTACCACTCTGCTAATAACTCCCCCAGTACTCAAACTCCATCCCATTCCTACATTACTTGCTTCTTGCGATGGACGAAATCCTGAATAGTAGTAAGACATTTTTACAGGAATTTGAAAGTTTCCAACACTCATGGTAAACATAGGTAGTTCATAGCTAGAAACTCCAGTAACCATGTTAACTGGGATATTTCCATAATTGCCTAAGGATGCCGCCTCAGTGGACGGAGGGGTTTTATCGATGGGCAATGAATACAATTGATCTTGAGAGAATACTTCAAATGAAATGTGAATAAGTATACCCCAAATTAATATTTTTTTATAATTCATAAGGTTAATATTATGTGCACTATCAAATAAATATTTAGTTTGTGGATTTTAAGCCTACCTCCAATTCCTCACATTTCCTCTCCAACTCAATCACATGCAGGGTCAGTTCTTCCACCTTTTTGAGCAAGAGCAGGTTCATTTCCAATAGATTCACGCCATTCTGCTCCATTTCTTTAGCGGAGGGCACTTCGGGTAGGTGTTTGTGTTCCTTTAGGTAGTCGGATAATTCTTGCAGGCTCATAAGGGAATAATCCGGTTCAAAAACATAATCTGGGGCTACTGCCCCATTCAAGTCTACTCTTACCTCGCGGGCATGGATATCACCTTTTACCGTGAGGGTAGCATCAGGCTGGGTGGTTCCTATGCCCACATTTCCTCCTAAAGGGTTTAGGGAAAGTGCATAAAAATAATTGCCATTATTGTGCGTGGATTGCAGCCATGAATAAAAATTGGGATTTATCTGACCGGTACCATCCACTCCCATATTTAGGATGCCATTGGTATTGGTAGCAGAAAGCGTAAAGCTATGATTTAAGCCACTAGAGGGCTGATAGCCCGAACCAGGCGTTTTTATCCTTGTATTGGTAATTTGAGAACCATCTATATTGTAAGAGGGATATTCATATAGCTTGGCATTATCATAATCATAGTAAAAAGAATTCTTACTTTTAATGGTATACCCGGTAGGTTCTTGATAAGCCGCTTGGTTGGAAATCACCCAGCCTGCACCTCCACTTTGGGAAATACCAATATTGATGGGGTTTTCATAGCGTATGGTTCCCCATTTGCCCATCGCTCTAATCCAAACGGCCGTTTCGGTAGCAATAACTTCCAGCATTTGCGGTTTACCGCTAATAAATTGCAAGGCCACTCCGTCTACCCTGTTTACTGTCCCTGAATGCTTGGAGACCCACAGGTGGTATTCGGCATGGTTCAGGTAATTATCATCCGCCAGAATTGCAATCCGAAACAAGGCACTTGCATCGCCTGTGAAACCATTAAGGTCAAAGAGTTTATAATAGGAAAAGGCGTAGTCCGGAGCCGGCCCATTCGCTGAACCCAGGGTAATAAATTGTGCCTTTGCTACTACCGAAAAAAGCAAAGCCAGTATGATTAGGCTAATTCTGTCCATTATTCTTTAGATTTTAAGGTTTGTACTTCTTTTTCAAGGCTGATTACATGGAGGGTAAGTTCTTCCACCTTCTTGAGTAGCAGCATATTCATTTCCAATAGTTTTACCCCATTCTGTTCCATTTCTTTGGCAGAGGGGACTTCCGGTAGATGTTTATTGGCTTGGATATATTTTTCGATTTCCGATAGGCTCATTAATGGGTAGTCTTGTTCAAATACATAATCGGGCCATTGCGCTCGTAACTTTACCTGAACTTCCTCAGCCAATATACTTCCCTTTACATATAACATATGATCGCCACTCTTATAGGTGTCGCCAATACTCACTTTAGAAGCAAAATAATTGAAATCAGGCCCCAGAATCCAAGAATTGGTAAAGCTATTTAAATCTACTTCTGATGTACTTCCATTCCATGCATAGGTTTTACCTTGAAGCTGTGCAGAGGAATAATCTATTTGCATAACCAAAGCCTTCCCTGGAGCATGCGCAGGAATAAAGCGATTACCTGAACCATTTGGCGCATCTTCACCCCAGGCGGAATAATTAAGAATGGCATTATTACCAATCCAACTGCGGTTTCCTTCTCCGAAATTTCCAAGTGTAAGGTAGGGGCCTATCTTTACTTGGCTTACACTTTCAAAGTCCAAACCATTGGTTTGTTCGGCCACATATATGAACTTATCGGTCTCATCACGCATGAGACTACCATCAATCATAAAATTCCCGTTAAGATGAAGCTTTTGTTGAGGCGCTGCCGTTCCAATCCCCACATTTCCATTGGAAATCAAGGCCAATTGGTTATCATTAAATCCTCCGGTATTGTTATAGGCTGTTTCCAAATAGAAACTCCCTCCATTGGCGGCATAGTTGCCATGGTTTCGGGCACGCAAACGGGTAGTAACAGCCGCGCCACCCGCACCACCATTAAAGGCAAACTCAAGGTGATTGATATTGCCACTTGCTGTCCCCCTATCATACAAGCGAAGGCTGGTATTCTCGGCCACTGCTCCACCTCCTTCTATGATGGTAAATGGCCCTGCTCCTGTAGCCTGCAAAACATGTAAAGCGGCACTTGGTTGTATCCCTATCCCCACGCGACCTGTACCGTTCTCGTTAAACACAAAATCCCTACTCCCATTGGCTGCATTCTCTATATGCATGACATTGGCTGCATCCATCCAAAAAAAAGAAGATTGATTATTGGCATTGCGGATACGGAGCCCACCCGACTGGGTATCCGTCAGCTGTTTAATCATGAGTGTGGCTCCTGAAGGTGCTATCCCAATAGAGGTTTCACCTGCTGAGTTGTAAAAAAAAGGACTAGAAGCAATTTGGGTCTGTGCATGACTTATGTAGCTTAAACAAAGTAATGAGACAATGTAGGTTAAGGACTTTTTCATAAAATAATAGGTTGACAACTAAGAATAATTAGGGTAGGGACATAAACTACAAGAGATTTGCAAAGCACCTCCCATGAATGCTTATATTTCGTATTATTTTGGCTGAGTTAAACTATTTAGCCTCTAGTACTTTAATGCGCTCCTGCTGCTCTTTTATCTGCTCTTGCTGCTGGATAATGTACAAAGTGAGCTCCTCTATCTTTTGAAGCAAGAGCCTATCCATTTCCCCCAAACTCACTCCTTCAGCAGCTACCTGATCGGCACTAGGGATTTCCGGAAGGTGCTTATTTTGCTCTATATAACTTTTCAGATTGGTCAAATCCATTAGATTATAATCTTCTTCAAATACATAATCGGGCCAAGGGGAAGCTTCAACCAATATCTCTTTGGCACGGATTGTCCCGTTTACGGCTAGTTTATGAGTACCCGGATTGTCCGTCCCAATGCCTACGTTTCCACCATTAAAATAGGAAACCCCTTGTGAGGTGATATTTACAGCCAATTGATGGCTATTCTCATTTAATGCATTGTATAATTGTAAGTTTGAATATAATAAACCATTGGCACTTCCACCAGGTTTTAACTCTAATCTGTTATGGGCATATCTTCCCACAGGTGTTCCCATTATTAAACTATGCCCTTTCCAATATAAGAATGTTGTGGACCAGGTTCCACCTGGAGCCGTGGTATTTCCTTGTAGGTAAACATCGCCTAATACATGAAGTTTGTATTGAGGGTTACTAGTACCAATACCCAACTTGCCCGAACTTTCATGGTTGATAATTACATTGCCAGTACCAGTTCGTAATACCATATCACGGTTGCTATAAGTAAAAATCGAAAAGCTTCCATCATTACCGTAAGTGGGGGAACTTATGTTATACATAAAACCAGCATAATGCTCTGCAGAAGTACCAAAGCGAATAAAACGATACCGGGTATCATTAAGCATTGGGTTCAAGTATGTTGCATCCACCTGCTGGGCATTAGTGGTAAAGTGAAGTATCCATAGCATGCTTATTAATAGTAAGCGGCAACTTGTCTTTGCGATAGGTGATTTCTTCATTTCTGATAAAGGATGGGTTGGTTCATAAAATATGTTTTAAACTAATTTTTCTTTTAATCCTTTTAGGCACTCTTTTTTGAAAAGTAATAGGTCTTACTTGACACACTCTAATTACCGCGATTGAGAAAATAATTTACTCAGGCCACTTTATAGATGTGGTCTTACTTACTAGACAATAAATGCCATCCAACAAATAATTGCAAGGAGTGGTATGAAACCTCTATTCCTTTACAGTTTCCTTTTTGGTTTCTGATGCCAGTTTGGCTTCCAAGGCTTTGATGCGCTTCTCCTGTTCTAAAATATACAGGGTAAGCTCCTCTATCTTCATCAAAAGCTTGGCGTCCATGGCTCCAAGGTCTACCCCATTGTTGGCCACCTCTGCTGCAGAAGGGATTTCAGGGAGATGCCCTTTTGATTCAATAAATACTTCTACCTCGCTTAATGGCCTTAACTTGTAGCTGGGCTCAAAGACAAAATCGGCCCAGTCGGATTCTACTTTCACTTCTTTGGCACGGATTGTTCCATTAACGGCCAATTCAAAGTTGCCCATGGAAGCGGATGTAGTATTGATACCGACTTTTGTTGGGTAAATAGCGTTATTGGCAATTCCTTCTTTAATACCAAGACCTAGTAAGGCTTCCAATGGTGTTTCATTCCCATTAACTTCTTCTATCCTAGGACCATAAAAAAATTGCTGGGCTTGGCTATCAGTCACATAGTACAGATAGGAACGAAGGCGCAAATTATTGATACCTGCCTGAAACTTAAAATCAAAAGTATTGGCTACCTTTTCTCCTGTGGTACCATCATATACTCCTCCAAGATGCACGGAGGAAGCATCGCTGCTCCCATGTACAAAGGCAACCACCAAGTACCATTTGTCTAGCTCAGGTAAATCATTGTAGAAGTGATACGGGTTGCTCGATTCGGTACCTGCGAGGGTAGTAATATAAGGTTCACCTCCACCCGAGTAGAGGCCTAGGTAACTATTACCTACCTGAGAACCGGTTTTCTTTAGCCAGATAGACAAACGGTACATTTTATTATGGTCCACCGAATAGCCTTCTGTAACAAAACCTCCATCTGCCGAATTGCTCCCATCAGGAATGGCACGCCATAAAATGGCTCTCCCGTATGGACCATCCCCCCATTCTCTTACGTTCTCGGGGGTATTTCCATTTTGTATAAAGTGCCCGGTATTGCCACTGCCTACGATCCAAGGACTAAGATCAATTAAATTTTGTGTGTGGCCAAGGCCAGCGGCCAGCAAGAAAGCGGCCATAGATACAATCTTTTTCATATTTTTTTGTAGTTATTCTTTCTTAGTAAAACATACGTTATTGGCTACGGATAGAATCAGCGGGTTTGAGGGCATCAAAAATTACTTATTCTCAAGTTTTGCTAAACGCTCTTTTAAATCCTGATTCTCCTTTTTCATCTCAATCATATGCAGCGTTAATTCCTCCACCTTTTTTAAAAGAAGCATATTCATTTCCAATAGTTTCACGCCATTGGCCTCCATTTCCGCTGCGCTAGGTACCTCAGGAAGGTGTTTATTCTTCTTAATGTAACTTTCTACTTCCGTCAAGGACGAAAGTGGGTAATCCGATTCAAACACATAATCAGGGGCTGGTACAGCCAAATCCACTTTTACTTCCTTTGTATGAATTGTACCATTCACGGTCAATAAATCGTCAGGGGATGTGGTGCCAATACCTACCTTCCCATCATGCCCAATCACCATTCTGTTTTCAAGACTTGAATTCTCTAATGTTGAACTATTCGTACGGGTAGCAAAAAATAAGCTCCCCCCATAACTCCCATTTGTAGCCTCCTGTTCAAATATCCGGGCATTCGGGTCCAGAGGAGTATTAAAATGATGGAAATCAAGCGCCACTGAAGTTTGATAGGATGCTGAAGTGTTGGTGTTTCGCAATTTCAGCGCTACAAATAGAGTATTGCTTAATCCGGCAACCTCTAGTGCTGCATTAGGCGTCAAAGTACCAATACCTAATCTGCCAGGGTTAATGGTATACATTCCCGTGCCATCATCTATCAATACTTTTCTCCATAAACCCCATGCATCATTTGCTGCATCCCTACCCCTAATCATAAAGCCCGAATGTCTCATTATCATTTGTACGTGGCGACCGGAAGCGGTAGTTGGCTTAAAACCTATTATTACACCTGCATCCATGGGCCAGGAATAGGGCGTGTCATTTTCTGAGGACATAATATAGGATCCCAGAGAGTATTCACTTGGCAAAGCTGAGTTGTAAAGAGCCGGGCTGATAATAGTTTGTGCTTTAACATTAATGGCCCCTAGCATCAGGAGAATAAGAAAACAGGACTTTTTCATTGCTTTTTCTTTAATAATTCTATTTCAGTTTTCATTTCTGCATTCTCCTTTTTCATCTCAATCATATGCAGCGTTAATTCCTCCACCTTTTTTAAAAGAAGCATATTCATTTCCAATAGTTTCACGCCATTGGCTTCCATTTCTGCTGCGCTTGGCACCTCAGGTAGGTGTTTATTCTCCTTAATGTATCTTTCTACTTCCGTTAAGGACGAAAGTGGGTAATCCGATTCAAACACATAATCAGGAGGCGTCACGGCACCATTCAAGTCTACCCTTACCTCCTGTGTGTGTATCGTACCTTTAACAGTTAATTTTTCATCCGGATTGGAAGTTCCTATTCCCACATTTCCCGTATGAAGATTCAGATAACTATCATTATAAGATCTAAGTAAGGTGTTTGATTGACTACTGGCATTATAGAGATTAAGAAATCCACCACCTGAGTTTTGCCCAAACTCAGAGAAAGCGCCCTCTCTTTGTAAACGTATGGTGGAAGATGAGGCATCTGTAATATGTAAACTTGCTCCCGGATTTTTTTCATTTATACCGAGTCTTTTAGCCGAGATAAACTCATAGCCCGCTAGATTGACATCCATACCGAGAGTAGGATCTACCTCAACGGCCGTGTTAAACACCGTTACATTCAGATTACACTCCTGCACCACCCGTATATCGGTGAGAAAATGCCCGTAACTATTCAGGTTTTTTGCATATACTTCGAATGCACCCCCTCCTATATCTTTTACTTTTAGTTCTCCACCTAAGCTGCCTGTCATTGTATATCCCCAATCACCTACATAGAGGCCTGAAGACTGGCTTTTTCTCATTCTGATATTAATATTCCCTTCATACCGAAAGCTGGTATTTACATACAGGAAATCAATCTTTGCCTGAACCGATTCATTATTGCAGGCGGATGAAAGCTGAAGTACGGCTATTTTATACCATTTTCCCTGTGTCTCTGCACCGACATTGAACTTTCCTGAATAAGATTGTTGCGCTTGTAGGGTATGTCCTTGTATTATAAATAAGAGGAACACAATAAAAGCTATCTTATGTCTATTTATCATTTCTTTTCAATTTTTAAAGCTTGCAGCTCGGACTACATTCGTATTTGTCCTTCTTAAAAAATACCAAAGTTTGCCGTCAGCTAATTAATAGCACGCGTTATAAACGCGCGCTAGCTGGGGGAACGGGGGGCTAACTGGAGCCTTCTCTATGAAGGAAATATATTTACGGCTCATCTCAGTATGATAATACCTTTCTTTTATATACGTCAATTTATTATTCATGCACACGCGAAACGCGTGCGCTAGCTTGGGGGGCTAGCTAGATTACCCTCCTCCTTTAAATTCTATTACAACCTCAGAGTTATTTAGCGATCTGATTTTCCCCTCAAAAGCACTTTTATTATTACTTAAAATGATATCATTCTCTATCCATCGAATTATTATGTCATTATTTATAAAAATACGACTAGTATTAATATTGTTAGTATTATTTAATCTTAATTCTTCTTTAACATAATACAAACCGAGTGTATCAAAATAGAATTCCTGCTTTAATGAACCTGTTGTTCCATAACCAATGAGACTAGCCTTAACAATTTTTCCACAACTTTTAAAGAGTGTAATTTTAGCACCTTCAGAGAATTGTTCAAAAGAATCATAGGTTTCAATATCGAATAATTTATAATCATTCGTTAATTTTACCTTTTTTTCAATATTGGAAATTAGTGAATCATTGATATCTTGAAAAAAGAACAAGGACATCACAATTAGGTTTAGGTGGAATATCATGTTACTATATTAAGGTTTAATTCAGTATAATATTATTTAACCGCATCATCGATCTAATAGTCATTCCCCCTTTCCTTTGGAAGTGAGGCAAATCTACCGGATTAGTCCATACCCCACTCCACTCTAAACCCAATCCTCTAGCTATTAATGCTATCCTATTCCATTGATCAAGAGGAGTTATAAACGCGCGCTAGCTGGATATAAGATCCCTAAGACTACGGGGAATAATAAAACGAGCAATAAATAGATTAATATTAACCAGCCATTTATTAACCTTTTTTTAAATTTTTCTCTTCTCCATTTTTCATCCAACTCCACAATGTCAAAACTCTTCTCAAACCTAAACCAGTTTAAAACCGGTATTCCTAACAAAAGAGGCAAAAAATATAACTTTGAAGGGAGGGGAAAGTAATAAAGAAGCTGTATGGCAAATACGATATCTATTAATGTAAGGAATTGTAACAGGGATAATACCAAAGTCGCTGTAAATTCCGGTGTATCATCTCCTCTGTCTCTAAAAAAGTCATAAAATCTATAATGGATATATTGAAATAACAACATTATTTTGCTCATAATTGATTTATTTTTTTGGGATAAACATTAAAGGCATTCTTGAGGATACTCCTAATGGGATAACATAGAAATTTTTATCTACATGCTCTCCAATTGTGTTTCCTGTAATTCCTAACGTTAACAGGCTGCCTACGAAGTATGTCCCGCCTAATATTGCACCAGGTGTTCCTCCAAAAAGTGCAGCCGTACCGAAATAAGCGTCAAGCATATTACTACTAGTAGGTCCATTCATTCTCATATCTATGATTGTTAACCCGAGGCCTACGTAACCCAGTCCCCTTCCAAACTTTCCAGCAAGACTTGCTTCAGCCGCCCAACTTTTAGGCCCCTGGTATATAGGTTTTGAATTATTTTGAACGATAGTGGCAGCCCCCCCAAAAATGTTTATCTGTGCGGCAACTACAGTTAACCAAAAGGATTCTTTTTTTGGTGATGGAAGGATAGAACAATTTAAGCATTGAGTTATCCCGCTAGCACCCGATTGTGGGTTCAAAGTTTGACTTGGTCCTTTTGGTGTTAAATAAGGAACAGGTTCTTGCCTATCCATATACTCCGCATAGCTACGGTCACCCAAGGGTTGGGTAGTATATTTAACCATTCTGCCTTCAATATCAACAAAGCCTGTTCCAGGTTTACTTGTTAATATGCCAATACTGCTTACTAAACCTGCAAATGCTAGATTGTCAATACCCGATGTTAATGGAGCAGTAATCGTGTACATAGGCAACATAGTAGGTGTGGTAATAAAAGTAAATGGAAACGAAATCCCTCCATTAGGGTCCACAAAGTTTACCGGATTATTACCCATTCCTAAATAAGCAGAAGCATACTGCCCATAGGGGTCAGGGGTAGTCCATTTGCCAGTAGCAGCATCATATACCCTTAGTTCAAAGCTATAGTAGCCACTTTCCTCCGTTTCCTTTTCGGCAAATTGGCCTTGGTAACCATAGCGGTAACTTTCCCCGCTTTCATTACTGCGCCCGGCTATGACCATACCAAAAGGATAATAATCCGTATAACTCCATACTTCGGCCACTCCGTTTTGGGTATTGCGTGCAATAGTGGCGCGCACATTGCCCAAATGATCGCTTAGTTCATATACTACCAGTCCCAGAAACTGAGCCTCCTCACCCGGCTGTGCCCCTCTGGCACTGAAAGTACTGCCTGAAGTGGCCGTAAAACTAAAGCCCGGTTTAAGGGTCAATGATTTACCTTCTGCTATCAAATAGGAACTACCTTCATATGCAGCTACTTCGGTATTAGAGGATATATATTGCAGCGAATTACCGGGTACATGCTGACTGGCGTTAGGATAATAAGTACCTATTCTTCCTCCGGCATAAATTGGTACTTCTATTTGTTCTACAGCCTCTCCTTCCAAAACATTTTCTTCATATATACTTAAAACAGTTCCTGAAGGATCACTCACATAATATATCTTCTTGCTTTCTACATATTGTGCATTGTAGGTAGTTTTGCTTACGCGGATCCCATTGTCTCCATATTCATAAGTAAGTAGGGCTTGTGTTTTAGCACTATTGGCATAAATCCCCTTTAGATTTCCGTAGGCATCATAGGCATAATATTGGTTGCCATTTACTCCAGTTTTACTGATAATTCTTCCAAGGGCATCGTAGCTATAGGCTTCATATACTGCGGCTCCATTCATGATGCGGGTCAGCCGGTTAGTGCCTGCTTGGCTATATTCATAGGTAAAGGTATGGGTATTTTGTCCGGTATTATCTTTACGGTTCAGGGCTGTGATGTTTCCATTGGCATCATAGCCACTTACCTGCTCCCGGTTTGAGGCATTGGTAGAGGCGGTAAAACTGTACTGGGTGCTTCCGGCCGTTATGTTGCCAAAATCAGCATTCTTTAGCTGCCCCTTTTGGTCATAGGTATATCCATACATACGCGCTTGACTATCCTCTGGTGCTTTCCAAGCCACGCCTTTAATCATCCCTCCATAGTTATTGCTGTAGGTTGAAGGCATGGAGGTATTGTAAAGACCTGAGGCAGAAGAAGTATAATCTTTGTAGGATGTTGTGTTATAATACTCATATAATGCAGCAAACTTATCTCCCCCCATACTATTGGTATTATCATTGCCTGGGTCATTAGCCGAGTTGGGATGATTAATGGCTTTCAGCCATCCATGGATGGTATACACCAAGTCAATTCCCTGTAAGCCCCCTCCAATTTCTACTCTTTTTAAAGGG
This sequence comes from Shiella aurantiaca, assembly GCA_030412945.1. Classification (GTDB taxonomy): domain Bacteria; phylum Bacteroidota; class Bacteroidia; order Cytophagales; family Cyclobacteriaceae; genus Shiella; species Shiella aurantiaca. Next base: position 13,818 of record JAUHJS010000012.1, read on the forward strand.
CCGTGCAAGTAGTAGTCGTAATTAGCCTGTAGCACCCTATTAATACCGCTCAGGCTAGTATGCACTTCTTTCAACCGTTGACTTTTATCGTAAGTATAATGATGATGAAAAGCATCCGCTTGACCTTTTTGGTAGATATGTTCGACTATATTCCCTAGGTCATCGTATACGTAATCAATGGTTTTGTAGCCCAATCCATTAATCCATAGTTTTACCCACTCCATTTTCCCCTCATGGTCAAAAGAGTACCATGTTATGGTTTGTTCGTTTTCAGTTTTGGCAATTTGTCCTGTCAAATAACGTTGGGCAGTATGAAGCGGGTCGCTGACAAAATCAGTTTGGGCAACATCATAAAATATTTTAGATACCTCCCTAAAACGATTAGCATCCATTCCTCCGTTAACCCCATAAGTATTAACTATGCTGTGGATACTTTTGACATTTGAGGTTTTATTGGGATGCGTTTCAAAAAAGTAAAACCCTGTACCAGACATTTCGTACTCTCCTGCCTCGATTAAGGCGCCTCTGGAATCGTAGTTGGTAAAGGAAAACCTTGCCGGGCTTAGGCTGCGTTGATAATCACTTTGGGAAAAACGTATCATTCCCAATTTGTTATAAACATAGTCTACCCGTCCCTCGTCTGGTGAGTTAATACTAAGCAACCACCCTAGGTTATTATACTGGTAAGTTGTTACAAAAGAAGGATAGGCAGTACTACTTAGGTTAATGCCTTTGGGCGCCACACTGGCCACTGCCCTTCCGCTTTCATCATAAAATACGTAACTGTATTCTTTCGCTCCTCCCTCTATGACCACACCAGAAATAATACTTTCTCCTCGGATGTTTACATAGGAAAAGGCTTCCCTACCATCGGGGTCAACACGGGTATATTTATATCCGCTATGATATTTGGAATTGGCAATATGATTAGAAACGAAATGGCTTCTTAAGGCATAATAATGTACCAAAACAGGATCATCTTCCGACCAGGTGCTGGAACTTAGGCTTTCATGACCTGCCCCCATTCGGTGGGCTTCCCCCGGCAAGGTACTTTTACTTTGGGTGGGTTCTGCGGAAACTTCTTCCCATGCACTGACATAAGGATAGGACGTATGTGGCACATAGGTCTCTAGGGTATTATTTGCGCTATAATACCAACCAACCGAGCCCGGCTCAGTGCTACTTACTTGGGATGGGTTGTTTAATTTTGTTCCGGTAAAATCATTCGCATCAAAAGCACCTCCCGCGGCATCAACCATTACTTTTGGTTTAAAGCCCAAGGCAAATTCATTATTGCAATACGGAAAAATAGCGGGTAAAGAAGAAAGCACAACTCCCGACTTTTCATCATAATACTGAGATACCACAGTTACCTTTTGATCATCGAAATTTACAGACTGGGATTGAATGACTCGTCCCTTTGCATCCGTATAAACCCTTGACTTACCAATTACAGAACCTGTATTATCATAAACTTCACTTTCACTCCAGGTATATCCTGGGTCATTTTCTGATAAAGACTCCGGTACTTGTATGCGTATCGTATTGGAATATTCGGTACATCCTGCACTAGTTACTGCCCGCCTAAACTCAATAATACCGGTATATTGAAACGGCAAACCAGACCATGTAAAGGAAGATTGATTTCTATTGCTTACAGGCACGTCAATAAAATCAGCATCACTCTCTCTTTTAAATTGCCAAGTATAAAGAAAGCTACCATTTCCTCCAGTAGCCGAACTGCTATTAATCAATATCTGTGGCGCATTCCCTCTACAAATCAATTGATTTCCAGCAATCACTCCTGGATTCAATGGTGAGGGAACAGAACTCACCTGCACCGCTCGAGGTTCACTCACACACCCTGTATAAATATCTTCCTGACTTACGTAATAGGTTCCTGCTTGATTAACCTCCACAATAGCAGCATATCCATTGGGTGGATAATTGATTATGCCGGGAGCCTGCGTCCATTTATATACCAGATTATCATTAGGATTATCTAACAGGGTTAATCGTACTGCCTCACAACTATTGGTTTGAATAGGATTGGTCGGCATAGCCGGAGCATCTACGACCGATACCGATACAATATTTGAAAAATAGGTTCCACAATTAGAATAGGACATCCTTCTATAACGAAAACCATAATACTGTGTAGTAATGGAGGTGGTATTTCCACTCCCTGGAACCGTTACCCATACGCCCGGATTACTTTCGTATTGCCAAGTATAAGAGATAGTGCATCCTGTTCCATGCGATGCACTCGCAAGGTTGGAAATAGTGAAAGTGGCATTTCTACACACAGTACCAGAGGGGCCATTGATACTCCCTCCTCCTATGGAAGCAAATGCGGTGCTTGCCATCATCTCCGTTATGATAGCAATGAAAAGCATAATTTTAAGTCTTTTCATATAATATTAATTGGTTTTATATCCTTGAGAAGATTGGGTGATTTTTCGCTCTTTATTCGCCTCTCCTACCACTTGTTTATAAGTAGCAAAAGGCCTACCTATTACATCATAAGCAGTTCTAACATACAAATGATTAGCATCGAACATATGAGTTACTACCCCTTTGGTATTATAAACTAAGCTAATTGCCTGAGCATTAACAGGCTGCACTTTAAAATCATCTACATACGCGTAGGTGCCAGCCGAACTACTATTTCTTTCAAGTCCAAATACAATTGTAGAAACATTAGAAATGGTAGAAAGTGGAACTTTCAGTTCCAACAATGTCCAAGGGCCTGAGGTAAGTACTGAGGTTTTATCATACACATTGGCTTGGGTATTAACTTTATAGAAGAGATTTACAAGATTTACCTGAGCCGTCTTCACCCAAACATGTAGCACAAAATCTTTTACTAAACTAGCCCTGTCCACATTTCGAATAGAGTAGGTAACACTTTGCCCTGACTGATTTAGACGGACGGATGACATGCCGGATAAAATATTTACATCTGTCTCGGAGGTTCCGATGTATAAATTACTAACATTTGAAACTTTAATATTACAATCGGTATATCCTTCATTACCTACCCCCGATAGATATACATCGTTTTCAAATCCTGTATAGGCTACTTCATCTAAGCGGGCATCAGTTGCGGTCAATATCATATGCTGTTGCCTTAAGTCGAAGCGTGAGGATTGGTAATTATTCATCGCATCCGTGGTTTCCAAAGGATATTGATACTTGTTTCTTACATTCACATTACCGGCAGTAAACCATTTTGCATTGGTAGTACTAAATGACTCGAAACTAGTGGAATAGCCTAGTGAATTAATCTGGTTAACATCATCAATCCACACATAGGTTTTATTGGGTAGCCAGGATGTAGCTTTGGTGAATTCCAGATAGGTACCATTGGCCTCTGTGCGATACAATTGAGTATTTCCCCAGGTAGTAACAGAGGCATCCTTGACTCCAAGAACTGAGCCCCCTGCATTAAGTACTGAAACCTTCTGTGAGTATACAGCACTTAGCATATTCTTATTTGATATATTATGGGATTTAAAGCCCAAATTGCTATAAATTGAATACGCTGGGACTATCTCCGTCAAGAGTTTGGAACCATCTTCCCTAACGGTTGTAACGGAATTCTCTGTCCCGGAAATAAAATCAAAGGAGTTATTTGTAGTGGTTCTCATCAACCCATTTTTATCCACTATTTCTACGCTTGATAAAAATGTGGCGTAATTCCTTTTTGATGACCTACCCAGTCGGTAATAATTAGCGGAGCCTGAAGGGACTTTTTCAGCTAAATACAGGGCTTCCGTATATAATCCCTGATCTGTAGACAGCTCATTAGTGTAGTTAAATGTGGTGGTATTGAGCAATACATTTCCCGTTGGGTTGTATTCTCTGATTCTTTTTACACTACCTATTTGTGAGGTAAAGTAATCGAATCTTTTATCAAAGGAAAGCACCTTCAAAGAGGGAGACAAATGCTGGGTATTACTCGCTAAAGAATAGTCCTTTACCATTAAATCTAGATCTGGAGTTATAAAACTATACTTTTTCTTACCTACAGGTGAGGTACTGGTTTTAGAAGTATAGGATAATAAGGTAACCTCTCCATAAAGAACCGGTGTTTGCGGGTAATCAGAGAGATTATCAATTTGTTTATAAAGAGAATTTTCCCCCAATGTGGCTATATGGTGCAATCTCCTGTAGTATTTAGGCGCAATTGAGAGTACCCCAGAAGAATAGCCTGTTGGGGACGAGTCTTTTGTATACCGGTATTCTAACTTAGAGGATTCTGAACCATAGGTCGTTTTCAAGGTTTTGACCCTTAAGCCACCCGCTAACATTGTTTTTTTCTTTCTTATCGTACCTCCATCAAAGGCATAGCTATCCACATCATTACAATTAGTTAAATTTGGCATCCAAATATCCCTATCAAAAACCACATAGCTATTGACAATCGATTGAATAGTTGATGCAATAGAGACATTCGAATAGCCCACTCCGTCAATCAAACCGGTTCGGGGGTCGATACATGAGTATTCATAAGTATAATCCAATAGTACTGTATCACCAACCTGAAATTGACTGCTTGGATTGCTTATTAAAACTCGATCGGAAAGTAAATCTGAATAGGTAGTATTCAAATCAATGGGTGTGGGATTGGTGGAAAAGGGATAGGCCACATTACTCACACTGGTATAATTATCTCTTTCATATTCAATTGCAATTTCTCCACCTGTTGGAGAAATTATACTCGTTAATGACCAAGCGCTTCCATCAATGGGATTAGTAGATACATCATGAGAGTTCTCTGCACTTGTTCCCTGAGAATTATACAAGCCCCAGTTATCGTATTTATATTCACCATATTGGGGGTTAAAGTTATATGCAAACCGATAGGAAGGCATATAGCTTCTAAATCCATTCCCTCTAAAATTAATTGACGCAAGGGTTAAGCGTCCTTTATTGCTGGCTGAGGAGTTTGGTGTCTGTTGAGCGAGCGTGTAATCATGAGTAAAGTCAACCCCATTTAATGATTGATTCAAAACATTCGTTACCAGCGTTCCATTCTGTCCGGCATTTTGCCAGCATTGACCAGATATAAAATAGTTAATATTATCAGAGCCACTTTCGCGATAGAAATTGGAAAAAGTTTCATTACTCAATAATACAATATGATTCAATTTAAGAGAGGATAATCCCATTCCATTTCCGGCAGCATTACTCCCATAAGCATCCAATCTTTGACTCTTAATAAAAACAGCAGAGTGTGTTTCGGTATACACCCTATTTAGGTAAAATTGCTGCCTATAACCTTCTGTGAAATACCTGCTCTCCCCATCGCTTGAATGACGAAAACCTGTAAAAGGCTCTCTATATTTGAATGAGTCAGACCATTTACCATACTCGAAATTAGTCCACATGCCCCAATCCCCCTCATTGGCGATGCCATCATTATTGGTGTCTATATAATCAGAACCCGTAACCGAGGTAAGCAGCCATGCAGAGGCAAAAGGTTCCCCATTGGTCATGGTCGAATAATTATTGAGATTAGCCACTTCCTCAATGCGTGTAACATTGCCATAATTATAGATGGGTAAGGCATAATGAAAGGTCATTCCATCGGGACGAGTTATGGAATATCCCCCAATTCGATAGGGATCTAGATAATGTTTCTGTGTAAGGAGTTCAATTTTATCAAGGCTACATCCAAGGGGTAAAGAAGAGTTATTGAAATATACTCTGGTATATCCGTTATGTAAACCTAATGAGGATATTGAGACATCCCTAAAGCTTGTTGTCCCATTAGAACAATAAAACTTAAGCCGAACATTATCCCCTACTTGAAATTGGTCTGCATATTTTGCATTAATCAATAAACCATCACTTAAGGTCAAATCACTAGAAGGTATTTGCCTATACTCTCCTAAAATAAAATCACGATTTACCCCATGTGCATATTCAACGAAACCCGGAGCATCTCCAGACGATATATCTAAATTGGTATACCATTCGATATGATAGTTTTGAGCAAGTTTAAAGTTGTTGAAATAATTATCATTTGATTTAACATAGCCCCCATTTCCGGTCAAGGAATAATCATTATATGCGACAGAAAATGAATTAGATGTGGTATTAAATAAATTAAGGCCATTAAAAAAATCTGTATTGTTTTTTACGGAATTGGCAGAACCTAAATTATAGAAATAATTATTCGACTTCGAGTTTTCATACTTAAATTGGACCTTTCCATTATAACTGCTATTAGAATATTGCTTGAAATTGCTCAACAAAAACCGGAGATGGCCTTGCCTTAGGGCTCGGTTAGAAGAAGCGAAACCACTTTCTAAACGATAAGGAGAAATACTACCCGAAACCCCTTGTCCTGTAACACTATAATAATCATTCCCTACTGAAAATGCATTAGTACTTGTAGCATAACTGGAGGCATATCCCTCACTTTCATAAATAAAATCGGATGCCACCCCCATACTTGTAGATGTTGAGTTTACCAATTCATTAGGAACAGTAGGCTTAATGTTTAATGGTTCGTAAACTCCATTTAATGTAAAATTAAAAGTAGGATCTGACACAAATTGCGCGGGTAAATCATGTAAGTATAAGGCACCATAGCCTTTTTCTATTCTTGAATTATCCAACCAATAAGAATATTCTTTCAATGCCCCTAATAATTTCTCGTTGTGCTTGCTCTGAAACTGAAGAAAGTCTGATGAAACCATCATGTTGGTAAAATCTCTTTTATAGGCCCCTGTTGCAGCAGCTACTCCATTGGAAGCCGCTTTTGCAATTATATCTCCCACAAGGCTTGAACCACCAGTATTTATTGCATTAGCAATTATCATTACATCACTCATTACCTTATTAGGGTCAACAGATACTCCATTAGATCCTGCATAAACACCAATCACTCCAGCTTTAAAATCGCCTCCTCCATACTCAAATTGAAGGAACCCCATTTTATCTAAATTAAACGCGCCATAATGCCCATCCATGGAATTCCATCCAAATTCACCTCGCCAAAGTAAGTTCATGTTCCATCCTCTGATACCTTCATTCTTTGCATATACTTCTTCTTCATCTCCCCTAGCATCATCATACACCCCCATTTGGGTTCTGGTAATGGATCCTACCGTAAGAGACCAGCCTAATCCTACCCAACTGGCTTCCTGCTCGGGGCTAACTCCTGCATGATAAGCTAAAGGAAAAGAATAACTTCCGTGCGGGCCAGGTATATCTATAAGAGGCAATGTGTAGGAAAAATCTCCTGTCAACAAATTGACCATATCCGTGGCATTTGGCTCTTCATAACCGCCATAATCAGGCTGAAGCTTCCCACTGGTCAGTGCATAGGCTACGGTAGGGAAAAGGATATCGTTTACAAGTACCAGTAATAAGAAAAGGGCTATGGCTCTTCTCACCTTTTGTTTGTTCATAGTATTATTGGGTAAAAGATAGTTCGGGTAAATTCTCTAAATGGGGCACATCAAATACAAAACTGTGGTCGCCCGTTCCGGCACCAAAATCTTTCAGGATAAGCGTAAGGTCATCGCTGTGCCTAGCCGCTTGCTTTTCAAACACCAGCAGGATATCATTTGAGGAAGACATGCCGTAAGTAGGTTGAAAATAATAATCCACCAAGGGGATTTCTTCTCCATTGCTTCCCTTGGCTTTCACAAACTCATGGATGCGGAAAGATAAAGCTTGAAGCAGCTCCCCGTATTTTGGATAATTCCGAGGACTATACAAGAGCTCGCGGTCATTCTCAGAAAGATGGAGTACAAAATAATAATAGGGGCTATACTTTTGGAGCAGGCTATCCCATTCGGAGCCCTTTTGTATGGCTCCGCCCATTTCTTGCAGGGCAAGGCTTTCACTTGGTCGGAAGGCTACCGCCACTTTTATATCTCCCATCTTTTGCTCTTGATAATACCCGTTTTCGGGTAAGGCAAAATAGGTGTCCCATTCCGCTGGGCTAAGCGCACCGGGCTGGCAAGAGAATAGAAAGAGGAGGAAATAGGCAGTTCCCTTACTGATTATACTCCTCATTCAAACCTTTGATTATGATCTCTGTAATATCCAATCCGTCTTGGGCGTATACAATATTGCCTGATTCATTAGCTGCAAAAATGATTTGGAAGGAATGGTTCTCCCCATACTTTTTCAGATAGGCATTTACTCGTTCTACCACTTTTTGGGTCATGGCGTAATCCTCTTGCTGGGCTTGGTTTTGGATGGCCTGCTGGTAATCCATCAATTGCTTCTGCTTGGTGCGGAGCAGTTCTTCGGAGAGCTGGCGCTCTTTGGCAGTCATCCCTGCCATTTCTTTTTCATGCTGCTTGATGGCATTTTGTAGACCGACACTGAGTGTATCTACATTGGCTTTCCATGTATTGGCCTTTTTTTGGTATTCAGCCCGCGCATCGATCATGCCTTGGTAGCTATTTAACAGCTTGGCTGAATCCACATACACATAAGGTGTGTTTCCCGAAAATTGGAGATAGAAAAGAATACAAACAGCAGAGGCTAAGCCCACTAGGGCTCCAGTAATAAGGGCAGGTTTATTCATGTTTTGGCTTCGAAAATAAATTAAGCTTCAAACATAAATAAAAGTTTTCATTTACAGAATAGTATTAAACCTTCACCGATGAAAAATGATCGTTAAAAAATGAAAACATAGGTTTAATCGAGTTATTACTATTTTTCTCTCGAAAAAAAATTTAGCCTATCCCTCCCGATAGCTGAAACATAGGCAGATACATGGCCACTAATATGAAGCCGACAATTAAACCAAGAAGTACAATAATAAGGGGTTCAAGAAAGGTGCTTAGCAGCTGGGTTCTATGATCTACCGCCTCAGAGTAGTTTTGGGAAAGTTTGCCAAAAAACACATCCAGTTTATTCACTTCCTCCCCTATTTTCAGGAGTGTAATCATACGGCCATCAAAAATGGAAAATTGGCTAAAGCTCTGGTGTAAGGATTTTCCCCGAAGTATATCCTCTTCCACTTGAGCCAGCGAGTGCTTGATAGGATAGAATTCTATCATCTGCTCTACCAATTGTATAGCCCGGATCAAAGGGATTTTAGCGCCTATCAAGAGTGACATAGAGCTACAGAACCGTGCCAAGTTGGCTTCTGTATACAAGCGGCCTAAAAGAGGGACACGGATAAGGCCCAGAGTGAGAGTATTGACAAAACGCTTATTTTTTCGGAGGAGCAGTAATAACATAGTTAGCGCCACTAGTAGCATCAAGATAAAAATACCATTTGACTCCAACCATTTGGAAGCGGCAATAATTTGCTGGGTAATAAAGGGCAGTTCTCCGCCAAACCTTTTGAATATCTCAGCAAACATAGGAACAATAAAATAGAGCATAAAGCCTACAGCCAATACGGAGGAGCTAAGCACCAATATAGGATAGGACAATGCCCCTATTAATTGCCGTCTCTGCTTGATTTTTTTGCTATAGAAAGAAGCGATTTGGTCAAAGACCTTAATCAGATTGCCTGTCTCCTCACCAATCTGAACACTAAAGTACTCATACGCGGAAAATGCCCCCGATTGCTGCATAGCTTCCGACAAGGAAGCTCCATGAATAATCTTTTCTTTTATTCCTTGAATAATGGAACGGTAATAAGGCTTTCCCGATTCTTCACTAATGAGATCAAGACACGTCCGGATATCTACTCCTGAAGAAAACAGGGTACTCATTTCGAGGTAGAAAGTCTCCTTCTCCTTATCCCCAATCTTTTTGCTAATACTTCCCAGCCGGATTTCGCGTGAAAGCCATGATTTATTGGGCTCCACACGTTTGGAGGGAGCTATTGATGGGGAATTAGAAGGGATCCGTAATGCCATTATCACTATTCCAATTTATACGAGTACTTGCATCTTGACGGCAAGTAAATACTGTTTCAACACGATTACCTTCTATTAACACCAAGCAACGAATGCTTTCGGTAGTACCCAAGCCACTTTGGGTCAACTCCAAGTCCTGGATGAATAAGGGAAAGAAAACCACTTGACTACCTTGCGTTCTTGTTACGCCCCCCTCTTCCATTGTATACACACACATGGAATTGCCAACCCAAATGCTGAGCTCGTTTGATTCCCACTGGATGGCTTCCGCTTGCCCAATATCCCAACGCAATTGGCTCAGCATCTCCTCTTGATCTAAAAGCAATCTTTTCTTGGATTCAAAATCGGAATAAAGTCCCTGAATCACCAAATAACCTTTATAACTCACCGTCACCACTATACCCATCAGTAGCATCACCACTACCAATTCCAGTAAAGTAAAGGCTTTTACATAACTATTCCGCCACATAGATGAGTCGTTTATGTTGAGCCAGTATTTTTTCATGGGCATCATAGGCCGTCAAGGTAACTCGAATAATTTTTGGGGATGAATTATCCGGTGCTATTCTTTTATCTATTCGGATGTCCGCTTCATAATAGCTCTCCGAAAGATAGGATTGGTCACGAATGGTCTCCGCCATTGCTACATGCAAACGCTCATTGGCGATTAAGCCCTTGGAGGTGAAATTAGAAAAGTACACTTGGGTGTATACTTGCAAAGCCATAGCAATAGTGATACTGATAATAAGTAAAGCCACCGTTACTTCCAAGGTAGAACTAGCCCTTATATAATGTTTCGCCTTCATTTATACAGGTATTTTAGCACATAGGCTTTGTCTGACGCTCCTACAAAGTCACTTAATAGGTAGGCTTTAGGCAAATCTTGCCGAAGCTGAATATTATACAAATGGTTCTCAAAAATAGATGACCTTAGTTTCAAATAGAACTTACGGGTACTTACATGGCCCTGCACATTGGCCTGAAGATCCAGCATTCCATCGCAAAAGACCAATCCTTTAATGAGAGAGCCTTCCTCAATGTGTATCTCCTTATTACGAAGCTCTTTTCCGGGGCCGTATAGGATAATAGCGCCAAATATACTTGCCCTTTCTATTTTTATGGCGCTGGAATCCGATTGACTCAGCACGACAATACCGGAAGGGTACTTCATCTCCACATCCTCTTCAATATACACCCCCTCACTTGCTAGAATTTGAAAATCTCCCTTAACATCGGAAAACACCTCTACTTTAGGCGCTATCAATAGGCAATTAGTAAGCCTAGTGCCGCTGCTCACTTGTAGCAAGGTGTCTGACCAATAAACCTGATGCTTCACTTCTCCGCTTACAAGCATGGAGCCTAAGCCTTTTTCTACCCCAAATCGGCCATACACTCGCCAAGAAGAAGATAATGAATCCATAAAAGGAAACAAAACCTCCATTTCTCCTCTTAATGCTTGCTCTAACAATGGAAGTCTGGCCGTTTGAATAGGCGGCATTTCAGCACCACTTACTTTTGAATCCCCATACACTAGCTTATCTCCGCTGTATCCTTCCTGATTGATATAAGTAGATTTTATCCCCGATAAGGGCAAATAGGCTGTACCCACAATCCGGCTTTCTCCCGCTATGGAAATGGGGCGCCTATCATCAGCCACATAGAGAACGGATTGTCCAAGTGTATCGGGCAAAAAACCCAGAGAAAATAACAGCGTATCGGATTGTTGTCCCTTGACGGCTACTACATCAAAAATATCCCATAGCCCCCAAAACTGCTTCCCTATATGTACAGAATCAATTCCTTTTTCCCATAAATCAAGTGATGTTTTTTGAGAATAGCTCATGGAAGAGGCATACGCCTGCACATACGTCTGTGCTGAATAGAGATTATCGCGCAGTTGACGCATTGTATCATAGCGCACATGCTCCATCCTATAATAATAGCCCAGCATGATCAACGAGCTCACCAAAATAGTAATGATTAGGCATATGCCCAACACCAGCGTTAAGACTCCCGCGGGCAGATTTCCATTTCCTTTATTCGCTGACATGCACGCTATCTTGCACTTGATTGGCCTCTTTCCGCTTCCCAAACGGCATCAATCGCTTGGTATCAGGTTCTTTTAAAAGGCCTTTCTTATAGTAAAGGGTATCCCAGGTCATGCCTTTTTTCTCAAGACTTTCGCCATGGAGAAGCCCGGCCTTGTACTCTTGCTGGCGGAGTAATTCCCCTTGTTCATCCCATACCATTAGCGTACCCACTAATTGTCCCTTCTTCCACTTTTCTACCGACTTTTTTTCTCCATTAGGATGCCAGCTTACCCATTCACCTGATTTTCGTCCTATCTCATACTCCCCTTGCATCATAAGTCGCCCTTCCAAATCAAAAAAGGAACAAGGGCCATGCAATAGGCGTCCACTGAATCCGCCTTTGTTTACATGCACCGCTCCCCCATGGTACCAATGATACTCGGAGTCAGGCGTAACTCTGGGCTTTGCATTTATGGGCATAATGCGAAAGGAGGCAGTTCCTGAGTCGGTCTTGAGTATGATGGGAGAATTGTTGGCACTATCGATTAATTGTTGGGTAGAACTGGCACATGCTATCATACTGACCACCAATAGTAAACAGAATAGGCTCTTTAAAAACGTAGGCATATAAAACGGATAAAGAGGTAAAATTATATAGTTCCCTCGAAAAGCCTATACTCTTCTGGATTTTCTTTGTGCTATCGAAAGCTAAAACAGAAACGGAATGAGCGACACAAGGCTTTGCCTGCTCTAAATTATATCTGGAAGATTGGCTCCAGTTGGACTCAATTGTCAATAAATTAGTACTCAGGAACTTGGAAAACAGATCAAATAAGCTCTTTAGTTTTTAAAAATTTGTAGTTTTGTTTTCTTTTTTTTCTAGGGTGATTACCCAACCCTTAATCAGCATAAATCTTTATACTTCTCCGCTAGCGCACGCGTTTCGCGTGTGCTTATCCCGAATTAACCAATAAAATCAATTTCTAGTAATCCTTTGCTTCCGGCATAGTCCATAGCACTGCTGTACCTCCAGTGTTCTGGTTCGTTCACAAAGCCTGCCACTACTGGGTTTTGATGTATATATTCAACTTTCTGGTCAATCACTTCTGGGCTCCACAAGCCGATGGGTTTATTGTGATGTTGCCATAATTGACGGCCTTTCACGTTACTACTTTTTTTACCAGCTTGCTCAAACATCCATAAAAGCCATTCTCTTCTACTCTCTTGCACATTTTCAGTAATCATCTTTTGCAGCTGCTTCGAAGTAAACTCTTTTAGCCGCCCTAATAGTACTTCAGGATTTCCATCAACCGCCCTAAAAATCAAATGTACATGGCTTGGCATTATACACCAACAATAAATTTCCATCCCTTTATTTTTACGGCAGTAGTCCATACTCTCTACTACAGCTTGAAAGTATTCATCACGGACGAAAAGGTCTATCCAATAAACCGTGGCAAAGCTGACAAAATGTAAGCCTTCCTTATCGAGAAACTTGTATTTACGGCTCATGATAGGAAGATAGTATCTTTTTTCTTATCAGTCAATTTAGTAATCATGCACACGCGGCACGCGTGCGCTGTACTGCACCTGTATGCATTAACACAAAAAAGCCCTGCATCCCTGCAAGGCTTTTTTGTTAACATCAAAGGCACAAGTCTTGCCTAAACACTAGGCCATTATGGAACACGCGGAACGCGTGCACCAGCTAGAGTATATAAGCCTAACTTAACGACATTGCGCGTGCGCTAGCTAGGTATGCTTGAACACAAAAAAGCCCTGCATCCCTGCAAGGCTTTTCTGTTACAATCAAAGGCATAAGTCTTGCCTACAAATTAGGCTCAAGCCATCATGGAACACGCGGAACGCGTGCGCTAGCTAGGAAACTGGAAGAACAAAATGAACGAATAGCTGCACTCGAAAAGAAAGTTAAGGAATAATTGCTATTTACTAAGTAAACCCTCATTAACAAAAAAAGCCCTGCATCCCTGCCAGGCTTTTCAAATATAATCAAAGGCACAAGTTTCGCCCACGCGTTAGGCTTAGGCCATCATGGAACACGCGGAACGCGTGCACCAGCTAGGGGCTTTCGCTATTGTGAGTAAACCCTCTTTAACACAAAAAAGCCCTGCATCATTGCAAGGCTTTTCTGTTATGATCAAAGGCACAAGTCTCGCCCACGCGCTAGCCCATCATGGAACACGCGGAACGCGTGCACCAGCTAGGGATTTCTCATACGTTTAGTCCCTTTAACAAAAAAAGCCCTGCATTACTGCAAGGCTTTTCTGTTACGATCAAAGGCATAAGTCTTGCCTAAACACTAGGCCATTATGGAACACGCGGAACGCGTGCACCAGCTAGGGGCTATTAGAGAAACTGGAAGAACAAAATGAACGAATAGCTGCACTCGAAAAGAAAGCTAAGGAAAATTGATACTTACTAAGTAAACCCTTTTTAACACAAAAAAGCCCTGCATCCCTGCAAGGCTTTTTTGTTATCATCAAAGGCACAAGTCTCGCCCAAGCACTTGGCCTAAGCCATCATGGAACACGCGGAACGCGTGCACCAGCTAGGATAGTAATTATCTTAATTGATCCTTAATAATGTCATTCATCTTTATTCTTTTCCAATATTTTCCATACTTCATCACAGCTACAATTATTACTTAATGTATCATTAATATTTATCCTATCTGCTGGAAAGTTATCAAGTGAATATTCAACCTTCCTTTCGATTCCTTCAAAAGAACATAATTTCTCAATCTTTACTACGATGATACTTTCATTAGATTTAGTGGAAAATTCAAGAATATATGTCCAAGAATATCTACTACCTGATTCATGTTGTATCTTAAATCCATCTTTTGATTTATAAAGCCCAACGTATTTTGAAAGAACACCACCAATATCAGATATCAGATTGGAATATATTTTTCTTACTCTGGAAATTCCACTTTTATTTATTATTTCAACTACAACCCTTTTAGGGTCTTGTTGCACCTCACATTCTAAGAATGAGGGATCTTCAAGCGCAACTGGAGATAAAACAACCAAAGTATCAATTAAGCCATCGTTATTTAAATCGATGTTTAAGCTATCCATTACATTATAATATAATGGTATGGCGACTCCAAATTTAACATAAAATGAATTTGCTAGGTTCAAGCACCTTTCTTCAGTTTTCAGAATAGAGTTATCTAAATAAATTGTATCAATAACATTTGAATCAAATTTATTATGTTTCACTGGGCGGCAATAAAATAAACCAAGAACCAAAATGCCAAAATATATTATCGAAATTTTCATAGTCTTATTTTTTTTGAATTCTCCAAAAAATTGATCGCCCTTTAGCACCTGTGGAATTCAATGAATAATTTCTTTTTGAATTTCCTGCCTGAGAAAAATTCGATTTAAAAACTAAAGATGGCCAAAAAGTCCCATCAATTGATGCACCTGGTCGTCTTGGCACCATCGCATGGTTCCATAAATCGGTTGTACTTATTGAGACGTTTGTATACTCTTTGAACTTATTATGAGTGGAACCCTTTTTTAGAAAATCATCACCATCCCACAATACAGCACCACCAGTGGGATCAGCACCACCTGTATAAACATCGATAACAGCAGATCTTGCATTATTAGCTTTACTTGAATTATCACTACTGCTTAATGGGGTTCTGGCTGACTCTGGAGTTGTCGAATAATTTTTATCCGTTAATTGATCATTTAATGTATTATTTTGTTTTTTGTAGTCAATTGCGTCATTGTCCTTAGCATTATTTGCTGCATGTGCGATCCATAAACTCTCGTCCTTATTACCAGAAGATTCATGTTTTACAACATTTGCACTTGTAGCAAATTCGTCATGTGTAACCCCCAAGTCTTGAGCATTTGTAGCACTTGTCACAGTTCCTTCTTTATCTTTAGAAACACCTTCTGCTACATAAACTTTTTTATCATCAATCTTGTCACTCCCAAGATATTTACCATCCCAACCATAATACTCTCCATACATTCCATCAGGATCAATAAATATTAAAGGATTGTTATAGCAATATGTATAAGGAGACCATCTTCTCGTAAGCTCTGACAGAGGGTCAACGACCATCCATCTACCCAATGCGGCATCATACATCCTCGCCCCATAGTCGTACCAATCCGTCTCCTGCTGTAGCTCCTTGCTGTTATAAAGATACTTATTGTCGCCTGCCACATTAGGGTGGTTAAAGGTCATGCCAAATGGGTAATAATCATCCTTTTGTATCAACCGGGCCACGCCTGTAGTGGGGTTTTTGTCAAAGCTTACCCGTACATTGCCCAGGTGGTCGGTGAGGTTGTACTCGTACACCCAAGAGGTTCCGTCCTTGCGCACACGGCCTTCTGCCGTCTGTACGAAAGTTAGTAAATTATTTTCATAATGTATGCCCCCTATGTAATCGGTGCTTGTTAGGTTACCTGCAACATCATCAACTTTCCTTAGTTTTTGCCCTGAAGCATCGTAGGTATATCTAACTTGATGTTCAAGTGGCGCACCACTCGGCAGGATGTCCACAAAGCTGGGCAGGTTTAGGTGGTTGTAGCTTACCTGTATACGCTTGTTGGCATCATAGTCCATATTGCCGTTGGCATCGTAGGTATACTCCGTAGCCGTGGTGCTGGTAGAGCCGTTCACAAAGCCTTGGGCTGCATTGCCCGTGTCGTGCACCCGTACCAGGCGGTTGCCTTCATAGGTATAGTCCAAAATGTCCATGGCCCCTATCTCACTGTTGCGTGAAAGTGCCTTGATATTCCCGTTCTTGTCATAGAGGCTTATGGACTCATTGAAGCGGTTGTTCTCCGCGCTGCCCGTCCAGCTGCTGTTGCTGTAGTGGCGGTAGTTGGCGCTGGTGAGCCTGTTCATGGCATCGTAGCTGAAGCCATAGCCCTGCAGCTTATTGCCCTGCTTCTCGCGCCAAATGATCTCCCCTATGTTGCCATTGTACTGGGCCGTGCCCGCCCCGGTGCTGAGCCCGGTATTGTAGCGCAGCGTCATCCCGAAGAGGTCATTGGTATCGTTGTTGGTCGCTCCGGCATCGTTGCTGAAGTTGTGGTTGTTGATACTGCTTAACCATCCACGGATGTTGTAGCGGTAGTCCACGCTCTGCAGGTGGCTGCCGCCATTGTTCTCGCTGTGCAGGTCTTTCTCCACCAATTGCCCCAGCTCGTTGTAGCTGTGCTCGGCCAGCAGTACCTCGGCCTGTGCCCCCACTTGGTGGTAGTGGCGCAGGAGGCGCCCCGCATGGTCGTAGTCAAAGCGTTCCTTTAGCACCAGCGTGGGCTGCCCGCTGGCCGTGTGCGTGCGCTGCGTGGCCGTGGCCTGCCCGATGAAGTCGTAGGTGGTGGTTACCCGGTCGGTGCCGCCCAAGTGGTTTTCCGTGATGGTCTGTATGGGGCGGTACTTGCTGTCGTAATAGGTCACGCTTTTCAGCCATTGTACGGGGCTGCTGCCCAGCACCTGCGTGAGGCTGCCCGTAACAAGTCCTTTCACACGGGTGTTCTGGCTGGCGGCCGTATGGCCCATTTCGGGCACAAAGGCAAAGCCTGCCCCCCAGGTGGCCTGCTGGGCATAGTCATCGTAATAGGTGGCGCTCAGCACCTTGTTGGCGTCCGTAGCACCTGTGGGGTAACTTTGGTTAAGGGTAT
>JAUHJS010000013.1 GCA_030412945.1 Shiella aurantiaca
GTAGCCCGCTTCAACTTTTGTGTAACTTGACAGGAAATCGCCCGCAATCGGCAACTTTTCATACCGCCAACCGTTGGCAGCCATTTAATAAAAACAATGAGAGTTTTATTAACAATAATTTTAGGCGGACTTTATTTTATATGTCATGGACAAGATGAACGTGTAAGCCGAATTAACAATGTCATTAGACAAATAAATAAGAATGACAAATTGACCATAACCGAATTTGATGCCAATGAAGTATATGGACAGGTTTCAGACGGTGGTGGTATTATCAAAGTATATTCGGACAAAAAAGAAATCATAAAAATAGAACAAGAAATTGGCGTTTCTTTTGGTCGACTGACAACAATAATTTATGTGACAGCAGGCAAACCAATTAAAATAATAGACAGGGAAGAAATTTTTAAATTCAAAGACGACCAAACTGGTTGGGACTATACCAAACTGACAAAAGTCTTTGAAGCAACAATATATATTTTTGACTGGGACATAGACGATTCAAAAGTAATTTACAATGGTAAGCGTGTGTTAAGTGAAGGGACTTGTTCAAATTTTGAATATGAACCATTGCTTGAGACTGTTCAAAAACTAATTGATAAGAGATAATTAAACGGCTGCCAACACCGTGTTTATGCCAGCTGCGGGTGACACTCTAAAATGTAGTTTTGTTTTATTAACTTCGTCCACCCACGGTGGACAAAGACGGCTTCGAAAACCGCAGCCGTCATAAACACAAAACGTTGGCGCCCATTTTTTAAGACGACAGACAAGACATGATTTTTGGAAAACCTAAACCGACAGTAACTCAAGACGACAAGGATTGGGTTGAAGAAGCATTTATCTGGCTTGAGAAACAATACGGACAGGACTATCTTAAAAATGTTCAGACAATTGAACCTACAAAAGAATTCTTTCCATTAGACTTTAAAGGGACGGAAGACAATACTGAACAACTGACAAAAATGATTTGTGATTACATGCAAATCAAAGATGCCAAAATTGAATTGTACTATTTCTCAGATAAACCATTGGAATTATCAGAAGGTATTGTGACGACAAGCAGTGAACATGGTAATAAACAAGACAGCCAAGGAGCTTTAGGGACTTACACCCAAACAGACAATGACACTTTTTCAATTGGAATAGAAATGGAAGTCCTCAAAGACCCCATTGGACTAATTGCTACAATTGCACACGAACTTTCCCACTTGACACTTTTAGGAGAAGGACGACTTAAAGAGAATGACGAAGAACTCACAGACTTGAATACAATTGCGTTAGGCTTCGGAATTTTCACAGCTAACTCAATCTTTAAATTTACCCAATGGAGTGGGACAAGTCATCATGGCTGGCAGACACAAAGACGTGGTTATATACCGGAACAAGTAGCAGCATACGGACTTGCTTTGCTGACAAATTATCAAAAGAAGGACGACAGTTGGACTAAATATCTAAACTCTTCAGTAAAGAAATTGTACGACAAGAATATAAAGTATCTAAGGACGACAACTGACGATATAAAGTTTAAGTGAAAAAACGGGCGCCAACACCAGGTTTGTGCCAGCTGCGGGTGACGTGTTGGTATAAAGTTTAGTTTTCTTAAATTCGTTTTGCCAACGGTGGACAATGACGGCTTCGAAAACCGCAGCCGTCACAAACCCAAACGTTACCAGCAAGCGTATAGGACCACACAACAACCATAAACGACTGACTTAAAAGAGAAAAAGAAAACCATTTTGACAAGTGAACACAGACATAGAAACGATATAACAAACGGACAACGAGTAAGCCGACACTCATTGCCGACCCTTCTGTGTTTTAATTTTTTCCCCACCGCACAAAAAAAATTGAATTTCTATTGCCATCACACCAATGGCACATTTGCTTTTGCCCCAACCGCACAAGCCGACCCTTCGGCAAAAGCAAAAGAGCCATTTTTTTCAACGCTACATTAAACTTTAAGGTCAAATTCATAAGTTCGTATAAATTCAAATGAATACATTTTCTAACATAAAAGAATTATTACGTGCTCTCAATGACGGACGCGACCTTCTGACAGAAATGTTTAAGAAGCGGAAATCTGCGGACTACAAATACGAATACGCACTTGACTTAATTGAACACAACGAAAATAGAATTCAATATTTGATTGACCGTTCTGTTATACGACAAAACGGAAACAACCTTGAAATAGACGACTTGTACTTACAATTCTTTGAACAAGTTTTGGAGGCAAACGAAGAAATAAATACCTCGTACATCAATGAAAATCTTGAAAAGGTAAAACAAAACATTGACTACTATTTCAACGAACATAACGAGCAAAGAAAATATGAGTATCTAAGAGTAATCAAAAACACACTTCGAAAAATTGGAGTTATTACATTAAGGAATGTTGTTGATTTAAAACGCAACATTGACAATACTTTCAAAAGCGAGCCAACATTTAAAAACAAAAAAGCCAAACTCATAAATCTTGACAATAAACGTAAAGACATTACTAAACTAATTGAACAAACTGAATCATTAATTTCAGAAGACGACATTACATTTTTTAAAACAGCAATAGACGAAGAATTGAACAGAATAATTGTTCAATTAAAATTGCAATTACAAAAGTGTACGCACAACTTAATTGAAATAGAAAGACAAGTAATTAACTTCTTAAATCAAATTCAACAACAAAGTGGTGTAGTTGAAAAGTTGCGACAAATCAAATATCTAAAAGACCAATTTAGACTTGAAGCAGAAACAGACATCAAACAAGTTATATCAATAAATAACTCGGTAATTTTTGAACCTAACCCAAGTTATCCGCTAAAACTTTCTCTTGAATACTTACAAACTAGCGAAGAAGCATTTGCGAGTATTAAGAAAATTGCACAACGACAAAAATCAGGTATCAAGTTAAGCCAACCTGTTGCAGACAAAATTTCTGACGAATATTTAGAAACCCAAATAGAAGAAGAAATTCAAATCAATTTGGAAGAAGTGAAAAACGGATTTGTTGCCGGAAGCTATAATCTTTTTGACTTTGTAATGAATTATAAATTTGGGAAAAAGGTCACATTTGACGAACGAGTTACAATTTATTGTCAAATGGTTTCTCAATATGAAACAGTTTTTGAAATAACCGAACAGTATTCAAAAAAGGAAGAAATTGAATTTGCAATGATTTATCCAAAATAAAGCAATGGAAGTACCAGCACAGACATCAGAAATATTCAAAATTCTAAGCAAAGGGCAATTTATCAGTTCTAATAGTTATGATAAAACAATAAGCACTTTGTATAACGTACTTGATGATGAACAAAATTTTGAAAATCTGTACGAATACTTTTTGAACATCAATTTCATTTTAGAAAAAGGAGATGGATATTTTTATTTCAGCAGACCTGAAAATAAAATCGACCTTGAAAATAAAATTGACACCGCTTTTCGTTGGATTGATTATATTGATTTTTTCAAAACCTTTGATAACTCGTTTAGTGCGGGCTACCGATTTACGCCTTCCGAAATTTTAGTAAGAATAAAAACCGATGCGGAATTAGAAGCAAAACTTGAAAGTTTGAAAAAGCATACAGGCAAAGACAATCATAAAGATATTTTGGATAAGGCTTTAGATAAATTGATTTCAGATTCATTTGTGGAATTAGAAAATCCAATTACACACCAATACAAAGTTTTAACTTCATTCAAATATCTTGAACAACTTATTTTAACCATAAATATCCCTGATGACGTAAGAAATGAAATTCCTGAGTAAAATAATATTCATCAATAGTGCAGACAAATCACTAAAGTATGCCGAAGTAGATTTGGACGGAAACGTGCATTTTATAGGTACGCAAGGCGTTGGTAAAAGTACATTGTTAAGAGCAATTCTTTTCTTTTACAATGCCGACACCCAAAAATTAGGCATTCCCAGAGAAAAGAAAAACTACAATGAATATTACTTTCCATATCTAAATTCTTACATCATTTACGAAGTTCAAACTGAAACTGGAAAGTTTTGTGTTATATCTTTTAAGTCGCAAGGAAGAGCAGCCTTTCGTTTTATAGATTCGGAATACGATAAAAGTTTTTTCATTGACAAAGACGGTAAAGCGTTTGAAACTTGGGATAAAACAAGAGAAGCATTGGGGAAAACCGATTTCACAAGAATTATTAGCAATTACGAAGAATACAGAAACATTTTGTACGGAAACAATAAGGGTTTACCAAACGAATTTAGAAAATACGCCCTAATTGAAAGCAAGCAATATCAAAATATTCCGAGAACAATTGCCAATGTGTTTTTAAATGCAAAGTTGGACGCAGAATTTGTAAAGGAAACAATTATAAAATCCTTAAATGAAGAAGAAGTTAAAATTGACTTAACTACGTATTCGCAGACACACCTCAAAGATTTTGAAACAAATCTGAACGACATTAAGAAATGGACAGAAGGAAATATAGGTAATCAAGCAGAAAAAGTAACAACAACTTATTCCGCTTTGCGATACTTAGAGCAAAAGAAAAAAGATTTGGCTTTTCAATTAGGTTATTCATTGAACAATGTTAAAGAGAAACATCCAAAGGTTCAAGAACAGGTAAATACAGAAGAGTTAAAGAGTGAAAGAGTATCAGAGAAACTCAAAGAACTTGACAACGTTTTTGACAAAAAGAAAGGCGAAATACAAAGACAGATTGGAGTTGTTTCAGAAAAATTAAAAGAAATTTCAGCTAAGAAAAAGGAATATGAAGCCTTGAGAATTGAAACAATTCTTAAACGAGTTGCTAACAAACCGACATTGGATTTGGAAAAGAAAAACTTGTCGGAAGAAAGAGAAATTCTGACATCAAAATTTCTTGAAATACAAAAACGCTTCGAAGCACAATTAAATCAGTTGGAAAACCAACTCAAAGAATTTGAAAATAACAAACAATCAGAAAAGAATACGGTAGACCGAAATTTTACTCATTTCAAGGAAGAGTTAAATAAACAATACGAACTGATAAATGATGAAATCCGCATACAACACGAAGAAGAATTAAAAACCGCAAATGCTAAAGTAAAAGAAAAATCAAATGCAATTACTGACAACAAAATAAAATTATCTGAAGTAAAGTATAAACGTTTTTATGAAACTGAAATTGCAAATTGTAAAACAGATTTAACCAAAATGAATTCTGCAATCACAAAAGCAGAAAACGAAAAAGAGCAGGCAGACAACAAAATCAAGTCTATACAGAAAGAGTGGGAATTTGAAGAAAAAAATATAAAGGCTGACACAAATAGAAAAATTGAACGTAAAACAGAAGAGCAAGTAACGTTCAATAAACTTATCGTTGCCATTGATGCCAAAATTGAAAATAGCAAAAATTCACTTTATGGCTGGCTAAATGAAAACATTCCTAATTGGGATAAAACCATTGGAAAAATAATTGACGAAGAAAATGTATTATTTCAACAAGGATTAAATCCCAAAATAGTTTCCGATTCAAATTTGAATTTGTACGGAATTAGTATCGACACAAGCGAAATCAATAAAAGTGTAAAAACGGTTGCCGACTTACAAAATGAGCAAGAAGACTTTAAATCCAAGATTGAAGAAATAAAACAATCTATTGCAAATCTTAACGCTCAATCTAATGACGAATTAGAAAAATTGAAACGCAAATTTCAGCCAAAAATTAAAGAGCAAAAGGAAATTATTCAGAATTGCGAGTACACTAAAGAAAACAGTAAAACTAAATTTGACGAACTTAGAATTCGTCAAACTGAATTTGAAAAGAAGGCTAAAGCAGAACAAAAAGCAGAAATAGATAAAATTGATGAAATCATTTCTAAACTAAGTGAAGAAAAAACAAAGGCTGAAGAAGAAGTTCAGAAAATAGAAATCAGTATCACAAAAATTATTGAAGCAAAAAAGAAAGAGAAAGAAACCAAAATAAAATCAGAGCAAGAAAGGGTATCTATTGTTCTTAAACAACTTGATGAACAAATTCAAGTAGAAAACGATAATGTAAACAAGAAAGTAGAAGCAATTAAGACGAATCGAAAGAAAGAACTTGATACAAAAGGTGCGGACACAAAAAGAATTGACGAAATTGATTTAAGACTTAATGCAATTAATTCTGAATTGTCCTTTATAGAATCTAACAGAGATAAAGTTGCTGAATACAATAAAGACAAAAGAGAATTGTTTGATAAAGAAGATGATTTTAAGAATAAAGAAACATTGCTTAAAAAGCAATTAGACACAGAAGCAGATAAGCACAACCAACAAAAGCAAAAATACATCCAAGAACTTGGTAAACATAAAGCTGAAATTGAAAAATTAAATCAGATTCTTTCAGCATATCAAAACGATTTGACCACTTTTGAAAACTTCACTAAAACTGAGATTTATCAATCTGTTGAACAGTTTGTTTATTCATTTAATGAAGAACACAGCACGGAACAAAATTGCAATCAGTTAATAAGCGAATTAAATACAACTGACAATACAATTATAAAACGCTATGTAGAATTGCAGGAAGCTATAAATAAGTTTACCGGCAATTTCCAAGAAAATAATTTATTCAGTTTTAAAGTGAAATTTACTGAAAGAACAGAATATTTTGATTTTGCCGAAATGCTGAAAGAATTTGTTGATGAAAACAAAATTTTAGAATACAAAAAACGAGTTGAAGAGCGTTTTGCTCATATCATTCGTCAAATCGGAAAAGAAACTCAATCTCTGATAGAGAAAGAGGGCGAAATAAGCAAAATAATAAGCGAAATAAATAAAGATTTTGTTGCCAGAAATTTTGTAGGTGCAATTAAAAGTATGGAATTGAAAACTGACAAAAGTGCAAATAGCATTTATCAGTTGTTAGTTGAAATTAAAATGTTTAATGACGAAAACACTTTTGACATAGGAACACCTGATTTATTTTCATCAAACGGACAAGCTAACAAAAATGAAAGAGCAATTTCATTATTGAAGCAACTGATTAAAGAAATGAACACTTCAAAGGAAAAAGAAATTACGCTTTCTGATTCATTTGAATTACTATTTAAAATTGTAGAAAATAACAATGACACAGGTTGGGTTGAAAAGCTTACCAATGTTGGTTCTGAGGGAACAGATATTTTGGTAAAAGCTATGATAAATATTATGCTTTTAAATGTGTTTAAAGAAAGGGCATCTAAAAAGCAAAAGGATGATTTCCGTTTACATTGTATGCTTGACGAAATTGGAAAACTTCACGCGACAAATGAAAAGGGAATTTTGAAGTTTGCTAATGATAGAAATATTCTACTTATCAATGCTTCACCGAATACATATAACGCAACAGATTATCGTCACACTTATATTTTAAGAAAAGATGATAAAAATGTTACAATGGTTAATCGACTCACATCGGTAAAGGGAAATGCAAAAATTGAAAATCAAGCGAAAGTTTAATGAAGATTCCCGTCCACATAGCAGAAAAATTATTACAGCTTACACAAGGCGAAAAAATTCCATCAAGTAGTGCAAAACACACTTTGATTGACGAGTTAGTTAATGAAGGAATAATTGAAAGAAACGGAAGAATACAGAAGACGATACATATCACAAACATCAATTCACTATTTCAATACTTACAGAACAAACACGGAATTAACGACTTAAAAAAATACATTGAAGTAATTCATAAAGAAAATGTACAACGAAGTGAATTAGTAGAGGTTTCTTCTGATTCTAAAATGAAAAAAGTTAGAACATTCAAAGGTTTTTTAATCAACAGTTACAATCCCATTCAATCAACTTTTAACACCAAACCGACAACGCTTAATTTTACAGACGGAATTTTTAAATTCATTTATGACTTTGAAAACTTCATTCCCGAACCAAGCGTAACGATTGTTGGAATTGAAAACCCTGAAAATTTCCGTTTCATAGACAAACAAAAACTCTATTTCAAAGACATTAAACCGCTTTTTGTAAGTCGTTATCCTCAGAATCAAAGCAAAGACTTAATAAAATGGCTTCAATCAATTCCCAATAAATACATTCACTTTGGCGACTTTGATTTTGCAGGAATTGGAATTTATTTAAACGAGTATAAAAAACATCTTTCCGACAAGGCGACATTCTTTGTTCCTGAAAACATCGACTTCTTAATTTCAGAAAACGGAAGTAAAGAACGATACAACAAACAGAAAGTAAACTTTGACGGAAAAACAATACAAGAAGAAAAATTAACTGAACTAATAAAATTAATCCATAAAAATAAAAAGGGCTTAGACCAAGAGAGATTAATAAATGAATAACCAACCCTCAAAAGCACACACATTGCCAAGTCGCACATCCCGACACACAAGCCAAAACTTGGCAAAGAGTGTGCTTTTACCGACCCAAGAAGAAATTCAATTTTTTTTCTCCTCCCTTCTGAAAAAATTAAAACACCCGACACACAAACCAACCCGACAAAGACAGTGAAACTTAACAAAGACAATGGTTTACATACACGGTGGACAAGAACGCCAGCTGGTAACAGCGGTTTGACGTAATGGCGGGTGCAGTGCTACGAATGACAATTTTGTGGGTAAACAAACAGTAGTTCTTCGTATGAACATTTGTGGTGAAAATCTGCCACTACGCCAAGCCGCAAACCGTTGGTGGCAATTGTAATAAAATGAAAGAAACGTATTCAATATTGTTGATAGCTGTACTAAGTCTTTTCTCTAGTCAGACTTCTGGACAAAATATGACGGACAGTCTATTGAGAAAGGATAATATTAAACTAAGTTCTATTGATTTTAATATTATAAAGTTCGATTCAAATTATCATTACATCTTTCCCGACACTTTTAAAAAGACCGATTTGAGTGAAGACGAAATAATTTTAATTGAGATTTTGCTTAGAAAGATGATTATTCAATACAACATTGATGCTGAGAAAAAGTTTGTTATGATGGACTCAAAGTTTCCAAAGTATGGACTCAAACTAAAAGACTTTACAATTGAACTTGATGACTATGGCAGACAATTTATGGCTGTGATTTCTGATGAGGGAAAGAAAATTGTATATGTTGGATGTTTCTGTGACCCTAAAAAATTCGGATACAGAACAAAAGAACTAGTTCAGGTTATGGACGGAGGGAAATGTTATTTTGAGTTTAAAATCGACCTTGAGACTAGACAAATATTTGAGTTTTCGGAAAATGGAGTAGGTTAAAACTGTTAACAACAGCCACCAACAAGGTGTAAAAAAAATAGCGGTTTAAGCTGTGGCAAAATCTGCTTTTCGTTTTCTATCTTGTTGCTGTTTAAGGAGTTTTAGCGTTTCAAATCCGCTACTTCTTTTACACCAACCGTTGTGGGCAAGCGCAGACAAAATTAGCAAGACCAACTAGACTAAGATGACAGCAAATTTTTGGATTGAAAAAGGTTGGGGGGACCAAGTCGACAACGTGACAATTGACGACATTAAGATTGCTATTCAAGAAACAATAAACATGGACGATGAACATGGTGCTTTTTGGAGTGGTAGTTATGACAATGAATACGTAATGGAGATACATAAAGACTTGAATTTGTTTTTTGTTATGGGTGACAACCCAAATGACCAAATGACAAAAAAACTAAGTTCTTGGATAGAGGTTGAAAGATTGTATCAATTGTTTATTAATAGTAA
This sequence comes from Shiella aurantiaca, assembly GCA_030412945.1. Lineage (GTDB taxonomy): Bacteria > Bacteroidota > Bacteroidia > Cytophagales > Cyclobacteriaceae > Shiella > Shiella aurantiaca. The sequence goes on from JAUHJS010000013.1 coordinate 9,658, forward strand.
TTACGAACAAATTAAAATCGAACTAACAGAAAATAACGGCTGACCCAGAAGATAAAAATTATGATCATTAATGGGAGGACAAGTGCTGACAAACAATCAAATATTTTACAATGCCAATAATTCGTTGTTCCGAGCAAAAGCGACTGACTCTTGATGAATTCTATAAAGAATTTATTCCGGACAAAGTGAAGACCTTTGCTGACGTTGGAACCCCTATGTTAAATGTTCTTAAATTATTAAACGAAACTTTTAAAGAGACAAAGATATACGGACTAACATCACATGCGACCTTACTTCTACTGAATGAAGACAGTTCCTTATCACCTTGGTTTGTAGCGTTAAATGGACTGGAGGGTGAATACTACATTGAGTACGCGATGACTCCAGACAAGCAGCCATGGACTAATGCAAAAATAAAAGGAGGGACGAAATCACTGGCCGAGCTCAAGAAATTAATAGTAATCGCGATGACTGAAAGTGGTGGTTGGACGGACAGCAAAGAACTTGACAAATTGTATAATGACCTGACTAAAAATTGACGGTAGCGCCAGCCCACAACAAAGTGCATAATCAATGGCGGGGTTCAGTGTAAATTTGTAGTTTAGTTTTTCAAAATACGCTTAGTGTCGTGGGACAGTGACGCGCTTCGAATTCCCGCCACTGCTTATGCACAAACGTTATAGGGCATTTTAAAAGACGACAGCAAAACAATGACGGAACAAAATATTATCGACACGGTAGTTGAAAAACTTAACAAGTATCCTGACATTAAATTCGACAAGAAAAATGACAGCGAACTTGAAATATATAGCCGTGACGACAAAGGCTTTGACATTTTATTGCAGACTGACCAACGTGAAAACACACTGCATTTCCGAACATTTCATTGGCATTATGACAACACAGAAGAAGAAACTAACGAAATGCTAAATCAACTTGTTTTCGGCTTGACAGGAATTGCAAGACTTAAAGAATTTTCAAAGAATGGCAAAGCATATAAGTGGACACTACAAATTCAAGACAGAGAAGGCACCTGGTTTTGTGTAAGCTCCCCCAAAAACAGTACGGTTTAAAAGTAGAATAATTAACTTTAAAACTGTAAGATGAAACGGAGTAAAT
>JAUHJS010000014.1 GCA_030412945.1 Shiella aurantiaca
TTTGGAAAGGGCGGAAATAGTCTCTTATCTTTGCACTCCCAAAACGGTAGAAGGCCAGAGGGAAAAGTTGAAAAGAGGGAGTAAAAAGCCCCCAAAAGTTTTTAAAAATAAAACCTTGAAAAGATTTGGAACGGAGACAGAAGGTGTCTTATCTTTGCAACCCGTTTCAGAAGGAATCGGAAAGGATTGAAAGGGTGGAGCGGAAAACGGCCGAAAAAATAAAACAAATTTTTTGATCGAAAGTTTTGCAAGATAAAATAAACCACTTACCTTTGCATCCGCTTTACGAAATAAGGCTTGAACGACAGACGGTCGGCAGGCGAAAAAGTTGAAAAACTACGAAGGAAGAAGCTAGTAAAAACGAATAGAATACGATTTGCTAGTAGATACCAAAAGTTCTTTGAATGAATGTTGAACAGATAGCAAACCACCCTTGAAGTGAATGATCACGTCAAGGAAAGCCTAGGACAGACACAAGATCGGCTATAGGTCGATCACCATAGCAATATGGAAAAACACATATACAATGGAGAGTTTGATCCTGGCTCAGGATGAACGCTAGCGGCAGGCCTAATACATGCAAGTCGAACGATAGGTGGTAGCAATATCACCGAAAGTGGCGCACGGGTGCGTAACACGTATGCAACCTACCCATTACTGGGGGATAGCCCGGAGAAATCCGGATTAATACCCCATAACACAGCAGAGCTGCATGGCTTAGTTGTTAAAGAAATTCGGTAATGGATGGGCATGCGTCCGATTAGCTAGTTGGCGGGGTAACGGCCCACCAAGGCAACGATCGGTAGGGGGTCTGAGAGGATGATCCCCCACACTGGTACTGAGATACGGACCAGACTCCTACGGGAGGCAGCAGTAGGGAATATTGGTCAATGGGCGAGAGCCTGAACCAGCCATGCCGCGTGCAGGATGAAGGCGTTCTGCGTTGTAAACTGCTTTTATCAGGGAAGAAAACGCTCCTGCGGGGGTAACTGACGGTACCTGATGAATAAGCACCGGCTAACTCCGTGCCAGCAGCCGCGGTAATACGGAGGGTGCAAGCGTTGTCCGGATTTATTGGGTTTAAAGGGTGCGTAGGCGGGTTCTTAAGTCAGTGGTGAAAGCCGGCAGCTCAACTGTCGAACTGCCATTGATACTGGGGACCTTGAGTACAGATGAGGTAGGCGGAATTTATGGTGTAGCGGTGAAATGCATAGATACCATAAAGAACACCGATAGCGAAGGCAGCTTACTAAACTGTAACTGACGCTGAGGCACGAAAGCATGGGGATCGAACAGGATTAGATACCCTGGTAGTCCATGCTGTAAACGATGATTACTCGATGTGTGCGATACACAGTACGCGTCCAAGCGAAAGCGTTAAGTAATCCACCTGGGGAGTACGCCGGCAACGGTGAAACTCAAAGGAATTGACGGGGGTCCGCACAAGCGGTGGAGCATGTGGTTTAATTCGATGATACGCGAGGAACCTTACCTGGGCTAGAATGCGAGGGAATGATGCAGAAATGTGTCAGCCAGCAATGGCCCGAAGCAAGGTGCTGCATGGCCGTCGTCAGCTCGTGCCGTGAGGTGTTGGGTTAAGTCCCGCAACGAGCGCAACCCCTATCTTTAGTTGCCAGCACATTATGGTGGGGACTCTAAAGAGACTGCCTGCGCAAGCAGAGAGGAAGGAGGGGATGACGTCAGGTCATCATGGCCCTTACGCCCAGGGCGACACACGTGCTACAATGGCGTATACAAAGGGTTGCTACTTGGTAACAAGATGCCAATCTCAAAAAGTACGTCTCAGTTCGGATTGAGGTCTGCAACTCGACCTCATGAAGCTGGAATCGCTAGTAATCGCGCATCAGCCATGGCGCGGTGAATACGTTCCCGGACCTTGTACACACCGCCCGTCAAGCCATGGGAGTTGGGTGGACCTGAAGATGGTTGCCGCAAGGCGCTGTTTAGGGTAAAACCAGCGACTGGGGCTAAGTCGTAACAAGGTAGCCGTACCGGAAGGTGTGGCTGGAACACCTCCTTTCTGGAGTCCGCATAAAGCGGATATACTAGGCTGGTTTGCTATCTGAACATTTATTCTAAAGTATTGGGGAAGAGTGACCGTCAGGTCATTAACCACTGAATGGACCGGGCTTGTAGCTCAGGTGGTTAGAGCGCTACACTGATAATGTAGAGGTCCGTGGTTCGAGTCCACGCAGGCCCACAATCAATGTAGTAAAAAGGAAACTCCTGGGGGATTAGCTCAGCTGGCTAGAGCGCCTGCTTTGCAAGCAGGAGGTCATCGGTTCGACTCCGATATTCTCCACAAAATAAGAATGAAGAGGGCAGAAGGCTTTCTTACAATAAAGAGACAGATTATATCTGCGATGCACGGTAAAAGATATGGAACTGAACGGTATAGCCTACCGACAGGATAAGTATGCATGAGCAATCATACCTGCAAAAGTTCTTTGACATGCTGTGAAAGAGATAATGAGTACAAAGTTATACGCAAGTATAACTCTACAAGAAAGTAAATAAGAGCGTATGGGGGATGCCTTGGCTCTCAGAGACGAAGAAGGACGTGATAAGCTGCGATAAGCTTCGGGGATTCGCAAATAGGAATTGATCCGAAGATTTCCGAATGGGGCAACCTGCATGATTGAAGATCATGGATTCCGCCAAGCGGAAGGTCAACCCGGGGAACTGAAACATCTAAGTACCCGGAGGAAAAGAAAACAAAAGTGATTCCCTTAGTAGTGGCGAGCGAAAAGGGAACAGCCCAAACCGTAGCAGTTACGGCTGCTGCGGGGTTGTAGGACTGCGATATCCAAATGTAAATGAACTTGAATTACTTGGGAAGGTAAGCCATAGCGGGTGAAAGCCCCTTAAGGGAAAGTTTACAAGCGGTAGCAGTATCCTGAGTAGGGCGGGACAAGTGAAATCCCGTCTGAAACTGCCGGTACCATCCGGTAAGGCTAAATACTCCTGAGAGACCGATAGTGTACAAGTACTGTGAAGGAAAGGTGAAAAGTACTCCGAATAGGAGGGTGAAATAGAACCTGAAACCATACGCTTACAAGCGGTGGGAGCCCTTTCGTGGGGTGACCGCGTGCCTTTTGCATAATGAGCCTACGAGTTACTCTTCACTGGCAAGGTTAAGTATTTAATGTACGGAGCCGGAGCGAAAGCGAGTCTGAATAGGGCGTGCAGTCAGTGGAGGTAGACGCGAAACTTTGTGATCTACCCATGGTCAGGATGAAGGATCGGTAACACGATCTGGAGGTCCGAACTAGTAAACGTTGAAAAGTTTTTGGATGAACTGTGGGTAGGGGTGAAAGGCCAATCAAACTGAGAAATAGCTCGTACTCCCCGAAATGTTTTTAGGAACAGCCTCGGGATAGAGTCTTGAAGAGGTAGAGCTACCAATAGGACTAGGGGGAGTCACATCCTACCAAATCCTGATGAACTCCGAATGCTTCAAGATATGCCCGGGAGTGAGGGCTTGGGTGCTAAGGTCCAAGTCCGAGAGGGAAAGAACCCAGACCTTCAGCTAAGGTCCCAAAATCTACACTAAGTTGAACTAAGGCGGTTCAGTTGCATTGACAGCCAGGATGTTGGCTTGGAAGCAGCCATTCATTTAAAGAGTGCGTAACAGCTCACTGGTCGAGCGACAGAGCATCTATAATAATCGGGCATCAAGTGTAGTACCGAAGCTAAGGCCCAGCAATGGGGGTAGGGGAGCATTCTAATAATGATGAAGGTATCTCGTAAGGGGTGCTGGAGAGATTAGAAAAGCAAATGTAGGCATAAGTAACGACAAGGCAGGTGAGAAACCTGCCCACCGATAGACTAAGGTTTCCTGATCAACGCTAATCGGATCAGGGTTAGTCAGGACCTAAGGCGAACCCGAAAGGGGTAGTCGATGGATAATCAGTTAATATTCTGATACTACCTTCATGAGTGATGGGGTGACGGAGTAGTGAAAGACCCGCGTACTGACGGAATAGTACGTTAAAGCCCGTAGGTATAGGAGGGATAGGCAAATCCGTTCTTCCTGCTGAAAGGTGATAGTACCACAATGCTTCGGCAGCGTGGATAGTGGTCCTAATCAGACTTCCAAGAAAAACCTCTAAACATATGATGAAGGTACCTGTACCGCAAACCGACACAGGTAGTCAAGGAGAGAATCCTAAGGTGCTCGAGTGAATCATGGCTAAGGAACTCGGCAAAATGGCCCTGTAACTTCGGGAGAAGGGGCGCTTCCTCCAGCAATGGAGAAGCCGCAGTGAAAAGGCCCAGGCGACTGTTTAACAAAAACACATGGCTTTGCGAAATCGAAAGATGAAGTATAAGGCCTGACACCTGCCCGGTGCTGGAAGGTTAAGGGGGGATGTTAGGGGCAACCCGAAGCATTGAACTGAAGCCCCAGTAAACGGCGGCCGTAACTATAACGGTCCTAAGGTAGCGAAATTCCTTGTCGGGTAAGTTCCGACCTGCACGAATGGTGTAACGATCTGGGCGCTGTCTCAGCCATGAGCTCGGTGAAATTGTAGTAGCGGTGAAGATGCCGCTTACCCGCCACGGGACGGAAAGACCCCATGAACCTTTACTATAGCTTTGCATTGACTTTGGGTAAATGATGTGTAGGATAGGTGGGAGGCTGCGAACCGGTATCGCCAGGTATCGGGGAGCCAACCTTGAAATACCACCCTTTATTTGCCTGGAGCCTAATCCCTAGGTGGGAGACATTGCATGGTGGGTAGTTTGACTGGGGTGGTCGCCTCCAAAAAAGTATCGGAGGCTTCTAAAGGTGCCCTCAGCACGCTTGGTAACCGTGCGTAGAGTGTAATAGCATAAGGGCGCTTGACTGTGAGACCGACAAGTCGAGCAGGGACGAAAGTCGAGTATAGTGATCCGGTGGTTCCGCATGGAAGGGCCATCGCTCAAAGGATAAAAGGTACTCTGGGGATAACAGGCTGATCTCCCCCAAGAGCTCACATCGACGGGGAGGTTTGGCACCTCGATGTCGGCTCGTCACATCCTGGGGCTGGAGAAGGTCCCAAGGGTTCGGCTGTTCGCCGATTAAAGTGGCACGCGAGCTGGGTTCAGAACGTCGTGAGACAGTTCGGTCCCTATCTGTGGTGGGCGTTGGAAATTTGAGAGGACCTGACCTTAGTACGAGAGGACCGGGTTGGACAAGCCTCTGGTGTATCAGTTGTGCCGCCAGGTGCACCGCTGAGTAGCTACGCTTGGAAGAGATAAGCGCTGAAAGCATCTAAGTGCGAAACTCGCCTCAAGATGAGATTTCCTTTAAGGGACGTCAGAGACTATGACGTTGATAGGCTACAGGTGTAAAGGCAGAGATGCCATAGCCGAGTAGTACTAATTACCCGTAAGCTTTCTGTAGTGAGCTCTCATTATCTTTTTCACAAAGGCATGTTAAAATATTATATCTATCGTTAGATCACGATTTTATGGTGACTATGGCGATGGGGTCCACCTCTTCCCATTCCGAACAGAGAAGTTAAGCCCATCAGCGCAGATGGTACTGGGGTAACACCTGGGAGAGTATGTCGTTGCCAGTTTTTATACAAAGCCCGTTCATAAGAACGGGCTTTTTTTTGCCCTTTTTT
>JAUHJS010000015.1 GCA_030412945.1 Shiella aurantiaca
GTCAGGGTGACTGTATTGTTGCTAATATCTGTGGCTCCAGGGGTATAGATGGCATTTAGGCTGGTATCGTCATCAAAACTGCCGTCCCCATTGGTCGTCCAGGTTATGCTGCTTGTGCTGCCCCCTTGGCTGCCCGAGAGTATGACATCGCTGCCTTCGCAGATGGTCTGCGCGGTGCCTGCTTCTACCGTGGCCGCTTCGTTGATCGTGATGATCACTTGGTCCTGAACTTGCGTACATGGGCCTGCCCCGTCTGGGTCATTGCTCGTCAAGGTCAGGGTGACCGTGTTGTTGGCGATATCTGTGGCTCCAGGGGTATAAGTCGCTGTCAGGCTCGTGTCGTCATCGAAGGTACCGTCCCCATTGGTCGTCCAGGTCACGCTGCTCGTGCTGCCTCCCTGGCTACCAGAGAGGTTCACATCGCTGCCTTCGCAGATGGTTTGGGCTGTGCCCGCTTCTACCGTGGCCGCTTCGTTGATCGTGATGGCTACATCATCCGTTACTACCGTACAGGGACCTCCTGCGTCCACATCATTGCTGCTCAGACGGAGTGTTACTACAGTTCCTGCATCTCCGATGCCCGGTACATATTCTACATTGACCGTATTGCCTACCGTATTTTCATTTTGGAGGGTTCCGTTTCCGCTTACCACGCTCCAGCTACCTGTAGTAAGTACGTTGCCGCCTATTGTACCGCTTACTGCTATGTTGTCTGTTTCACAATAGGTTACTGGGCTACCGGCATCTACCGTTGGGATATCGTTGATTGTAATGATGACTTGGTCCTGTACTTGTGTACATGGGCCTGCCCCGTCCGGGTCATTGCTCGTCAAAGTTAGCGTGACCGTATTGTTGCTAATATCTGTGGCTCCAGGGGTATAAATCGCTGTCAGGCTCGTATTGTCATCGAAGCTGCCGTCCCCATTGGTCGTCCAGGTTATGCTTGAGGTACTGCCTCCTTGGCTACCAGAGAGGTTCACATCGCTGCCTTCGCAGATGGTTTGGGCTGTGCCCGCTTCTACCGTGGCCGCTTCGTTGATCGTGATGGCTACATCATCCGTTACTACCGTACAGGGACCTCCTGCGTCCACATCATTGCTGCTCAGACGGAGTGTTACTACAGTTCCTGCATCTCCGATGCCCGGTACATATTCTACATTGACCGTATTGCCTACCGTATTTTCATTTTGGAGGGTTCCGTTTCCGCTTACCACGCTCCAGCTACCTGTAGTAAGTACGTTGCCGCCTATTGTACCGCTTACTGCTATGTTGTCTGTTTCACAATAGGTTACTGGGCTACCGGCATCTACCGTTGGGATATCGTTGATTGTAATGATGACTTGGTCCTGTACTTGTGTACATGGGCCTGCCCCGTCCGGGTCATTGCTCGTCAAAGTTAGCGTGACCGTATTGTTGCTAATATCTGTGGCTCCAGGGGTATAAATCGCTGTCAGGCTCGTATTGTCATCGAAGCTGCCGTCCCCATTGGTCGTCCAGGTTATGCTTGAGGTACTGCCTCCTTGGCTACCAGATAGTGCTACATCGCTGCCTTCGCAAATGGTCTGCGCTGTGCCCGCTTCTACCGTGGCCGCTTCGTTGATCGTGATCGTCACTTGGTCCTGAACTTGGGTACATGGGCCTGCCCCATCAGGGTCATTGCTCGTCAAAGTTAGCGTGACCGTATTGTTGCTAATATCTGTGGATCCAGGGGTATAGATGGCATTTAGGCTGGTATCGTCATCAAAACTGCCGTCTCCACTGGTCGTCCATGTTATGCTGCTTGTGCTGCCCCCTTGGCTGCCCGAGAGCACTACATCGCTGCCTTCGCAAATGGTCTGCGCTGTGCCTGCTTCTACCGTGGCCGCTTCGTTGATCGTGATCGTCACTTGGTCCTGAACTTGGGTACATGGGCCTGCCCCATCCGGGTCATTGCTCGTCAAAGTTAGCGTGACTGTATTGTTGCTAATATCTGTGGCTCCAGGGGTATAGATAGCACTTAGGCTGGTATCGTCATCAAAACTGCCGTCCCCATTGGTCGTCCAGGTTATGCTGCTTGTGCTGCCCCCTTGGCTGCCCGAGAGTATGACATCGCTGCCTTCGCAGATGGTCTGCGCGGTGCCTGCTTCTACCGTGGCCGCTTCGTTGATTGTAATGATGACCTGGTCCTGTACTTGTGTACAAGGGCCTGCCCCATCCGGGTCATTGCTCGTCAAAGTTAGCGTGACTGTATTGTTGCTAATATCTGTGGCTCCAGGGCTATAAATCGCTGTCAGGCTCGTGTCGTCATCAAAGCTGCCGTCTCCATTGGTCGTCCAGGTTATGCTGCTTGTGCTGCCCCCTTGGCTGCCCGAGAGTATGACATCGCTGCCTTCGCAAATGGTCTGCGCTGTGCCCGCTTCTACCGTGGCCGCTTCGTTGATCGTGATCGTCACTTGGTCCTGAACTTGGGTACAAGGGCCTGCACCATCAGGGTCATTGCTTGTCAAGGTTAGCGTGACCGTATTGTTGGCGATATCTGTGGCGCCAGGGGTATAAATCGCTGTCAGGCTCGTGTTGTCATCAAAGCTGCCGTCTCCACTGGTCGTCCAGGTTATGCTGCTTGTGCTGCCTCCTTGGCTGCCCGAGAGCACTACATCGCTGCCTTCGCAAATGGTCTGCGCTGTGCCCGCTTCTACCGTGGCCGCTTCGTTGATCGTGATGATCACTTGGTCCTGTACTTGCGTACATGGGCCTGCCCCGTCCGGGTCATTGCTCGTCAAGGTCAGGGTGACCGTATTGTTGGCGATGTCCGTAAGGCCGGGCGTATAAGTCGCTGTCAGGCTCGTGTTGTCATCGAAGCTGCCGTCTCCACTGGTCGTCCATGTTATGCTTGAGGTACTGCCCCCTTGGCTGCCCGAGAGTATGACATCGCTGCCTTCGCAGATGGTCTGCGCGGTGCCCGCTTCTACCGTGGCCGCTTCGTTGATCGTGATGATCACTTGGTCCTGAACTTGCGTACATGGGCCTGCCCCGTCCGGGTCATTGCTCGTCAAGGTCAGGGTGACCGTATTGTTGGCGATATCTGTGGCTCCAGGGGTATAAGTCGCTGTCAGGCTCGTGTCGTCATCAAAGCTGCCGTCTCCATTGGTCGTCCAGGTTATACTGCTTGTGCTGCCCCCTTGGCTGCCCGAGAGTACTACATCGCTGCCTTCGCAGATGGTCTGCGCGGTGCCTGCTTCTACCGTGGCCGCTTCATTGATCGTGATCGTTATGGTTTGAGAAGCACTGGTACAGGG
>JAUHJS010000016.1 GCA_030412945.1 Shiella aurantiaca
GTATCTAAAGTAGACTTTTTTATATTCATTTTCAATCTATCATCAAAACATCAGGGACAGAGTGGAGCGTAGCGGAACGGAGTCCCTGATGTTTTTGGTTTTTATAGTCCACCGGGCTCATGCCTCCCAAAGCATCGTGTGGCCGGGATTCGTTATAATCCTTCATCCATCCCCATGTCACGTCCCTTACCTCATCGAGGCTGTCAAAATGATAGGCATCCAGCACGCCCTCCCTATAGCTCTTGTTGAAACGCTCTATCAAGGCATTCTGTGTGGGTTTGCCGGGCTGGGTATATTTGAACTCTATCCCATTGGCCCATGCCCATCCCTGTGCCAGTTTGGCTATGAACTCCGGCCCGTTGTCCATCCTTATCTTATGGGGCTTGCCATGCCTGTTGACCAAGTGCCTGAGCACCCAGACTACCCTGCTGCTCTTCAATGAGTAGTCGGTCTCTATGAAAAGTGCTTCCCGGTTGAAGTCGTCAATCACGTTGAAGGAGCGAAACTTCCTTCCGTTGCCCAAGGCATCGCTCATAAAGTCCATGCTCCATGTCTGTGCAAAGGTCTGGGGGATAATGATGGCCTCCTTTACCCTTGCCGGGAGACGCTTCTTGACCTTCCTGCGCAGCGGAAGGCCCATTTGCTTATAGACCCGGTGCAGGCGCTTGTGGTTGACGTGGCGGCCACTGTTGGATAGCCTGTGGTAACATTTCCAGAAACCTTCCCGCGGATGGGCAATGCTGAGGCTTTCCAACCGGGCCACCAATAGTGAATCGTCCTTTATGGATACATACCGCATGCTGCTCCTGCTGGTCTTGAGCACTTGGCACGCCTTGCTGATGCCACGAGGGTATAAATGGGCAAGCTCACCGATGATTGCCCTTTTGCTGCAAGGCTTTAGAGCTTTTTTTCGATGATGTGCTTGGCAATGTCCAATTGGAGGGCAAGGTCTGCGTACATGCGTTTCAGCTTGGCGTTCTCCTCCTCCAGCTGCTTGACCTTTTTCAGCTCACTGGCTTCCATGCCACCGTAACGCTGCCTCCACTTGTAAAAGGTAGCCTTGCTTACTCCGTGTTCCCTTGTTATGGAATCTACGTCTTTGCCCTGATCGAACTCTTTGAGGATCTTGGCAACTTGTGTTGGGTTGAATTTACTCCGTTTCATCTTACAGTTTTAAAGTTAATTATTCTACTTTTAAACCGTACTGTTTTTGGGGGAGCTTACA
>JAUHJS010000017.1 GCA_030412945.1 Shiella aurantiaca
ATAGTCATCGTAATAGGTGGCGCTCAGCACCTTGTTGGCGTCCGTAGCACCTGTGGGGTAACTTTGGTTAAGGGTATAGCCTATGTTGCCGGTTGTGCGGTTTTCATGGCGCGTATTGTGGGCCATGGCCTGGGTACGCAGGGTAGCAATGGCTGTACTAGTGGTCCAAATCCCAGTAAGGATGGGGCGGTTCAGGGCATCGTATTTGGTATAGGTATATTCCTTATTGGCCTTGCCTAACTGCACGGCATCTTGGCTAAGCACCAGCCTGTCCCATGGGTCGTAGAGCATTTCTACCCAGCCAGAACCCGGCACTTTCTTGCTTATCATCCTTTGGCGCCCATCGTAGCGGTACTGGAACACAAAGTAATTCAGTTGGTCGGCATTAGGGGCACTTGTCCCTTGGGCCAAGGTCTTTACCAGCTCGGGCTGTAAAACAAAGCGCAGATTGCCGAAGTCATCGTACACGTAATAGGTCTGTGCCCAGTCGAGGTCGGTGGACAGTACCGGGCTGGCCGCATCCTGCACCTTTTTTAGAACAATGCGCCCCAGCTTGTCGGTGTATTCCCTTACCTCGTTGCCGTTTTCGTCCTTGGTGCTCTTGATCTGGAGCTGGCCGCTGTAATAATAGCCCCCGCTGTATACATAGCCCGTAACGGCCGCATGGCGAATGAGGCTGCCACTGGTGTTGATATCCCAGGCAATTACCTTTTCCTGTCCGCTGCCCGTACCGTGTACGTTCACGTGGTAGCCGTGGCGCACCGAGGTGTTAGCCGTATGCCAGTCCGCTCCGGGGGCATAGTTTTTATCGGGGCGGTTCAGGGGGCTGGCCTCATAGTCCGTTTGGCTGTAGGGCTTGCTGTCATTGGCAATGCGGTCGGTAGTGGTGCCGCTCCCGTAGAAGGCGGACTGGGCACTTTCCCAGTCGTTCTTGTAG
>JAUHJS010000018.1 GCA_030412945.1 Shiella aurantiaca
CCAACGGTTGGCGGTATGAAAAGTTGCCGATTGCGGGCGATTTCCTGTCAAGTTACACAAAAGTTGAAGCGGGCTACAACCCTTGAATAACCTACTGACCCGGCAATTTTTTATACCGCGTGTTACCTACAGTTATTTGTTTCTAAATTTTATCAATTCTGGTCTAATTATTATTATTTCCTGTTTTCGGGGAAATTTTCCGTGTTCAAAAGTCAATACGATACTATTATCTTTCTTTTCCAATGATTTTAAATCAACATCATAAAAATCTGAAATCACAAATGTCTTATTCTCATAACCTAATTCTGTTGGTCGAATTAATATGTGTATATCAGTTTTAGAGTTTTCTGTTTCGAGAGGTAAACTTTGTCCGTTATAAAAAGTCATTACTCTTACATAAAAGTTATCCCCATATTCTGATTTAACTTGGTCAAAATCACGAAGAATTGATTCAAATTCTGAATCTGAAGTCTGCGTGATTTCTGATGTATGTTTATAGACAAAAAAATTGTCGGAGATATCTAAAGTGTCTGTAAAATCCTTTTTATCAATTAATTTTTGCTCTCCACTTATTAATCTTTCCGCAACGTTAATTTCAGAATCTGAACTTTCAACAAAAAGATAATAGTCCGATGATTGTTGAATTGTTTGGGGTGACTTTAATTCGTTTTCTAGTTTATTAATTTGGTTTTGCAATTCAACGACTTGTTTTTCTTTTTCAGCAAGTTTTTCGCTCATTTTTTCCATTTCCGATGAAGTTTGTTCTGAGTTACAACTTGTGATTAAAATCAATGTTAATATGAGTAATGCAGTGTTTTTCATAATTGTAGGTAACG
>JAUHJS010000019.1 GCA_030412945.1 Shiella aurantiaca
TTGTTCTGAGTTACAACTTGTGATTAAAATCAATGTTAATATGAGTAATGCAGTGTTTTTCATAATTGTAGGTAACGCCTAGCTATAAGACGTATGCGTGTAAATACCTACATCTTTGTCCCAGGTTGCTGCCTAAATTTAATAGCACAAACTTTAAGAACCTACAATGCAGCATATGTATTATAGCTGATGTTGTGCGTAGTTCTTTTTACGCTCTACTCTTTTTGTGTTTATCAAATAAGTCCTGTTCGTCCGTGCTTGGTAGCGAGAGAATAGTTTTATTTAAATCCTCAACGATGTCAAAGGCAGTCTCATAAAGTTTCTTCAAATCCTTGTTCTTAATTTTTTTAACGTCCTTGTCAGGTTTATTTCCTTTTGGAAGTTGTCCGGACATTTTAGCTCCAAAAATTGTCTCATCGTCCTGTTTGTTGTTGTTGTTGTAGGCTCCCCCTTTTTAGTACGTATCTAAAGTAGACTTTTTTATATTCATTTTCAATCTATCATCAAAACATCAGGGACAGAGTGGAGCGTAGCGGAA
>JAUHJS010000002.1:0-73980 GCA_030412945.1 Shiella aurantiaca
GTAGCCCGCTTCAACTTTTGTGTAACTTGACAGGAAATCGCCCGCAATCGGCAACTTTTCATACCGCCAACCGTTGGGCTTAATTTGAAAACAACTAAAATTGACAAATGGAATCAATAGAAATAAGAAACTTCGGACCGATTAAAAAGGTCAAGGTTGAAATAAAGGATGTCAACGTACTTATAGGAACCACGTCAAGTGGAAAAAGTACTGTTGCTAAGCTCATTTGCATATTCAACAGCAATGAATTTATTAGAAGCGGAAATGAATCGATTTTTTCAAAACTTTTAAAAGAGTACAACATTGATTTCGAAATAAGTCCAAAAACTTACATCAAATATTGCAAAGACAATTACCATTGGATTCTAGAAAAAAATGAACTGAGTAACAATTATCCTTTTAAGGGTTTGGTATCCATACTTAGACCATTTTTTGAAGACCTGTTAACTAATAAAAATCAGGGCGATGGCTTCCCTTTAAATAAAGCGACTCTTTCGTTACTACTTCTGAACACTATCAACTTTGATGAACTAGAATTAGAGAAGAACATTGCCTTTGATAATAAGAAAGCAATTGAAATAGGAAATCAAATAGAACAGATTCAAAAATTGAGAAATGAAATAAACCATGGCGAATACGGACATATTAACACGGTAATTGACACTCTTGGTTCGTTTTACATGAACATCAGAGATGAAATCGAGATCTTTAACCCTCTTTATATTCCTGCTGAAAGGATAGTTTTATCCATGGTTGCCGAATCAGTTTTTGGTTTACTTAAAAATGATGTTTCCCTTGCGAAATGTATTAAGGATTTTGGGTCACGATTTGAATCGGCTAGAAAGGAACTAAAAGAAGTCAAAATTGACCTTTTAAATGCAAGTTTTAAATATTCAGACAAGGAAAATATTCTAACTCTTGAAGATGGGGCAAGCATTAAATTGGAGCATGCCTCGAGCGGTTTTCAAAGCCTTACTCCTTTGTTTATTGTAATTGAGCATTTCTTAACCAAGAAAAATGTAATAAGAAATTTTGTGGCAGTTGAAGAACCGGAACTCAATTTATATCCTACGGTACAAAAAGAATTAGTTGAACATCTTATTCAGAAGACTCAATCAGCTAAGGACAAAATAATAATTACTACTCATAGTCCTTATGTATTAACAACCCTCGATAATTTAATTCAGGCAAAAAACACAGCAGATAAAAAACCGGAAATGAAAGGTGCTGTTGAAGAATTAGTGTCTCCAAAAAGGTGGTTAGACTTTAAAAATGTCTCATCATATTATTTCGAAAAAGGAAAGTGTAAATCTACTTTAGACAAAGAATCACGTTCGATTGGTGCATCTAACATTGATGATGTTTCTATTTCCCTGGGTAACACGTACGAGAAGCTTTTGGAAATTAAATATTCTTAGTATGTGTTGTACTGATCTTAAAGAAGAGCTAGGTGGCTCAATCGAGTGCTACTCAAACTCTAATGTGGCAAGCGAAAATGGTAAGCAATTTAGAATCGAGAAGCCCAATAACGTAGAACTTTGCAAAGTGCAGATTGATGGTTGTTTGATACAAAATCAGGCAGTTGATAAATGTGATTACTTATTTAAAATTTGTCAGTCCAATCAAATCTTTTTAGTCGAGTTAAAAGGAACCGATGTAATCCATGCAGTTAATCAGATTACATCTACGTATGACCAGATTAGAAATAAAATAGACGAACCACCTATTAATTATAAAGGCTTCATTATCTCAAGCTCAGTTCCAAGAGCAGCAGAACAAAACTTTAGAAAACAACAAGAAAAGGTTCTTAAACAAAAGGGATTCTTAATTAAAAAGGGACACCAAAAACACGTTGAAAAAATAAACTAAGCCCAACAATGGCTAAGAAAACATAGGGCTGATAAGGCTTTCAGAAAGGTTCGTTCACTTGTCAAACTTCGGTTTCGGTGGATAAGTAATAGCTTCGAATGCCCTACGTTTCTTAGCCAGGAACGTTGGCGGTCAGTTTAAAGAAAGACAGAAACGATACAAACTAATTCCAATGAGAGAATTAAGTGAAAGTGAAAAAAACATAATTAAGAGGTTAAACGAATGGGAGAAATTATTAAAAAAATCCCCATCAACACCATATAATATCGATATAAGTGTTTTAATACACGATTTATTAAAAATATATAATGGTGGATATGTTGTTGATTTAGTAAATAATGAAATAAAAATTTTTAACACACCCTGCTATTCGACATTTGTAATGTCGAATCCGTATCGTAGGGTTTGTAACCCGAATCCGTATCTGCCTTTTATTTGCAATTGCTTCTTTTTTTAAAGGCATCTGCTTGGATGACAGGGAAGTGCTTCAAACCGCCACAAGCCATATGCTAAACGTTGTAAAGCATGCTAATAATCGCTTCAATCTGCACTCTTTTTTAAAATCTTCGTGCGACTGTTGTAGGCTCACTCGTATTTGCTTTCGTCTTAGGGTAAAGACAAGGATAAAAAAATTTCAATTTCTTCTGTAACAAGTCCGGCTTTAGTGTATCCAATGAGCACAAAACCCTTAAAACTGAAAGAAAATGAAACGATTCCTCCTTCTTCTTGGCACCTTGGTTGCCCTGGTAAGTCTTACGCAAGCACAGTATACGCCCGCATTTCGGGTAGATGTAATTGGCCAGGGCCAGCCTATTATACTCATTCCCGGCTACAGTTGCAGTGGTGCGGTATGGAAAGAAACCGTGGACCAGCTGAAAGGCCGCTACGAATGCCATGTGGTTACCTTGGCAGGTTTTGCCGGAGTGCCTGCTATCGAAAGCCCCATTTTAGAAACCGTTAAAAACGAACTCATTGCTTACACTCGAGAGCAACAATTAAGCAAACCCATACTGATAGGTCATAGTCTGGGTGCTTTTATGAGCTTATGGCTGAGCAGTGAGGCACCCGAGCTTTTCGGGAAGGTAATAGCTGTAGATGGTGTGCCTTTTATAAGCTCCATGTTCAATCCGGCCATGACGGCCGACTCTATGCGGAGAAACCCTCAGCTCGATCCGGAACTGGTGGTGCGTAATTTCAAAAGCTTGCCCAGCGAAGGCTTTATCGAGCGCACCGCCCAAGCCATGCTCTATCAGGTAAATGATACGGCCCGCGCCCGCCAGATTGCCACTTGGCAGTTTGAAAGCGACCGCAGCACACTGGGCCTTACTTTGATCGAAATATCTACTACAGATTTGCGCAAAGCCATAAGCCGAATTCAAGCTCCGGTATTGGTACTGGGAAGCATTTACAACAACAAAGAAACCAGTGAGCGCATCCTCGGGCAGCAGTATGCCGCTGTGCCGCACAAAACCATCAAGATAGCCGACAGCAAGCATTTTATCATGTACGATCAGGCGAAATGGTTTTATCAGGAAATTAGCGCATTTTTGACCGAGAATGAATAAACAGGATACTTTCACACAACTCTACCGGCAATACGGCCCGGGCATACGTAAGCTATGCCTGGGCTATACCGGAGATGCCGCTAAAGCGGATGACCTCCTGCAAGATACCTTTATGGCAGTGTGGAATCATTTGGAAAACTTCCGGGGCGAGGCCAAATGGAGCACCTGGATTTACCGGATTGCCGTAAACACCTGCTTGGTGAACTTGCGCAAACAAAAAATGCAGTTTGTGTCGGATCAGGATACCGTGCTGCATCAATTGGCAGAAGAACGAAGCGATACCGAGCAGCAAGTGCAGCTTTTGTACAAAAGCATCAGCCAGCTGCGCGAGTCCGACCGGGTGATTATCATGCTGGTGCTGGAAGACAAGCCCTATGCGGAGATTGCCGAAATCATTGGCATTACCGAGGCCAACTTACGGGTGAAAATTCACCGTATCAAAAAAGAACTTACCGAAATTTACCAAAGACATGAGCGACTTTGATTCTCTAAAAAATATATGGCAGCAGGAAAAACCTGAAGCCAAACCCATACCCATTAGTGCGCAGGCGAAAAGCGAGCGCAGCAAAATGCAGCGCCAGTTCTTAGTAGGCAGCCTACTGTTGTTTCTTACGGGCATCTTTATTGGTGCTATGGCCTTAGGCCTCGATCTGAATTTTCAGCAATGGTATACCTATGCCGCTATGGGGCTGGTCATAGCCATTTGCTGGGGCCAGAGCTTTTTAATCTTTTCCAATTACCTGAGCATGCGCAAAATCGATGAAAGTGCCGCGCCCGGTGAGCATTTGAAGCAATGGGAACGCTATTATCATTTACGCCAAAGCCAAAACCGCTGGAATACACCGCTGTATTTCATTATGCTCAATGCCGCCATGGGCATCTACTTCATCGAAATTATGAGTGGTAGGCCCTGGATGAACGTGGCCATCGTGTTGGGTATTTACTTAGCATGGGTGCTTTATGCTTATTTTGTGTTGGGCAAAAAAGTACTTCGCAAAGAAAACCAGCGCCTGCAAACCATCATTCAAGAGCTCAAGGCTTTAGAAAATCAGTTTGAAAAAGAATAAGCATATTCCTCGCCTCGCCTAGAGTAATCGGGTAGGAGAACAGTAATTTCCTACCCAATTAGTCTTTTTTTTGGTGATACATCCCACCTTGTGCTCAGCTTTAGGCAGTAATGCCTAGCATACGATAAAATCACAATGCATTATTTATCAATCACTTATATAGCTTTTGCGTTGGTTTGATTAGTTGAATCATAAGTTTTTGTTATGATAAGCATATGAAACATATATAAAAATATATGAATAGGTGCTTGTAATTTTGAAGCAAAAACAAAACGACTATGAAAACGACCGTACAATCATCCAGTCAAACTACACAAACAAAAGAGTTGAAATTAATCAATGGTGACTTCAGCCCTGTGCAGGCAGAAGAAATCGTGAATGAGCTTATCGCGAAGAAAATCAATTTCAACACCCTGAAAAATTTCAGTAGCCAAGTACGATTTGGCCACGATGATGAATATGCCCTTCAGCGTGTAGAAGAGCTAAACGAAGCCTTGGAAACCTTCCATGAATTACTTCAAGACGCAAAAACCCAAGGGAAGAATTTGCGCATTCGTTCGGGTATTTCCATTGACTTAGTTTAAGCCGCGCTTTCATGACAGTACAGATGTTTGATTGGGCGCTTATGCTGGCGCCCCTTGCTTTCGCCCTCATTGCCTTAGCCTCTTGGTTTTATCCTAAGGGAGGAAATAAAGCCCTGCTGCAAGGTAGCCGTTGGGCCAGTGTATTGAGTATTGCTATCGCCCTTTGGGTGGCCCTAGGCCTTTATTTTCAAGGAGATAAAGACCTGATTCTTTTCGAATATGCAGGCCTTGGCATTGGTTTTCGCCTCGATTCAGTGAGCGTTTTGCTCTTTGGCATGATTGCCCTCATTGGGTTTGTAGTGGTACGCTACAGTATCAACTACATGGATGGTGAGCAAAGGCAAGGTTCTTTTATGGGAAGACTAGCCGCTACCATCGCCTCAGTACAGCTTTTGGTGCTTTCGGGCAATTTATTGCTTCTCTTTATCGCGTGGGTGCTTACCAGCGTATGCCTGCACAGGTTGTTGGTATTTTATCCGGAGCGTGCGGGTGGCCTAATTGCCGCCAAGAAGAAGTTTATCATGGCACGCCTAGGCGATGTCAGCTTATTTGTCGCCTTTGCTTTGCTCTATCAGCAGTTTGGCACCGGCCACTTAACGCAGCTTTTTCAGCAGGTAAGCCAAGAAACATGGGGAACGGGCACGGAGCTGGCGGCTATATTTATCGCCTTGGCAGCGGTTTTGAAATCAGCACAGTTCCCTACCCATGGCTGGCTGATAGAAGTAATGGAAACACCCACCCCGGTATCGGCACTGCTACATGCAGGCTTATTAAATGGTGGTCCTTTTTTGATTATCCGTATGGCTCAAGTGATGGAGTTTAGTACCGCTGGTCCCTCTCTGCTTATTGCCATAGGCGGGTTTACTGCCCTCTTTGCCTCATTGGCTTTCCTTACCCAAAGCTCGGTGAAAACCGCCCTTAGCTATTCCAGCGTAGCCCATATGGGTTTCAGCCTGTTTGCCTGCGGACTTGGTGCCTACTCAGCCGCTATGCTACACTTGGTGGCGCACTCCTTCTACAAGGCACATGCTTTTCTGTCGTCCGGTAGCGCTATCGACACACTCAAGATTGCCCGCATCAATCCTGTCAAGCGCCTATCCAATCCTTGGAATATCCTCTGGGGATTGTTGCTTGCCTTGGGGGTATATGCAGGTTTGCTTTATCTCTTGAGCCTTTTGGGCATTGTACCCAGCTTTGGGGTACGCGTCATCGGTAGCATTATCGTGATGGGTATGGCAAGCTTACTGGTATCTGCTTTTGATTCAGCCGCTTGGCGTAAGCTCTTGCCGCGCACCAGCCTCATGGTGCTGGCAGTAGCTACTTCCTTTTTTGTACTGGAAACTAGCATGCACAAGGTGATTATGGCGCAGCTTCCCGCTTCCATTACCTTACATCCGGCCGAACGCTTGCTGAGTTTGGTGCTACTAGGTGTATTTGGCCTAGTGGTGGTGTTGCAAATGCGCTATCCGGATTGGTCCTCCCAGCCGAGGTTCAGAAGTCTGGCGGTGCATGTTAAAAATGGCCTTTATGCCAATGCGCTTTTCGACCGATGGATTAATGCCTTGGCCGTACAGCCTTCAATCAATAAAAAGCAAAAATTGGCCTAAAGGTCACTACGTTTTCATCAATCGTACACAATCATGACTAAAAACGCCTCTAAAATAAAAAACCTAGCCGCTAGCATGCATCAGGCCTGCAAAAAGGTAGCGCCTTTATGGCCTCTGGATCGCTTTGTGGCCGTGAACCCTTACCTGGGTCTTATTGATAAGCCCTTTGAACAAGTGGCGCATGACCTCGACCAAGTGGCGGGCATTCAGTCTACTTTACCTAGCACTTTTTATCTGCAAAAGATAAAAGAAGGTAGAATTTTGTTGAAAGACCTTAACCAAGTGCTTGCTGAAAGGCAACACCCTTGGGCGCAGGAACCGGAGCGTTTTGTGCAACACTTGGAGCAGGCGCATGAGGAAAATATTCCAACCGATTCCATCCCTACTGTGGCTGATGTGGCCAGTAGGCATAGCGGAAAAGATTGGCAGCGCTTTAGCAGCGCGCGCATTAGCCAATGGGCTGCTTCTTATTTCGATGAGGGTCAGTCTACTTGGCGCAGTGCCTCCACTAAAATCAGCTTGTTTACCGCCTGGAAGCAGGAGGCGGAAGTCGACAGAACACCTGAAATCTCAGGACTTCCCGATTTTCGCCTTTGGGTAAAGCAATTGCCCGAAGAGCCTATGGAAGCAGCCGCTTATGCCATCGAAAAGCTAGGCATACCGGAAAACGGACTTTCCCACTACCTCCACCGACTGTTGCTGCTCAGGGGTGGTTGGTCGGCACATGCCGCACGCCTCGATTTTGAAAATGAGCTTCAAGGAGGCAAAGGAGGTGTGTTGATGGAGTTTTTGAGCGTGCTACTCTGCTGGGAGCTGTGTCTACTGCAGTCCCTCGTTTCACAGGGCATAGAAAACCATTGGCGCAAGGCACTTCAACCTTTAGAAAAAGGGGTGAAAACCGATGCCAACGAAGCCTTAGTGCAGCGCCTGATCTTGCAGGCGGCCTTTGAGCGGGCAGAACAACGCATGCTCATAGAGAAGTTCAAAGGAAGCAAACCGCGTACATCAGAGACCAAAGTGAAAGCGCAAGCCATTTTTTGTATCGATGTGCGTTCGGAGGTATTCCGCAGAAATTGGGAACAAGCGGATGCGGGCATAGAAACCCTCGGATTTGCCGGATTTTTCGCCTTTCCGGTACATTTTCAGTCCTTGGGACATCAGCACAGCAGTGCTCAATGCCCAGTGCTATTGGCGCCTCAGCTACGCGTGGCCGAAGGCTTAGGGCAGGAAGAAAGTACCCACCAAGCAGTGGATAAAATTCAGACACGTGCCAGCTTGTGGAAGATCTGGAAATCTTTCAAATCCGGAGCTATTACCTGCTTCAGCTTTGTGAGCCCGATAGGCTTGTCTTATATTTTCAAACTCTTTACCGATTCCCTAGGCCTTACTCGCCCCGTGCCTAGTCCCGATTCTTGGGCAGGCGTATCGGCTCCGAGCGAGCGCAAACTTAGCTTAGCTCCTCAGCAATTGGACGGCATTACGTTCGGGATTCCTTTGACTCAGCAAATCCAGATGGCCAAAAATGCCCTCAAGGCCATGTCATTGGGCAATGAATTGGCACCTTTGGTAATGGTAGTGGGCCACCGAGCCACCACCGTGAACAACCCACATGCCAGCGGCCTTGACTGTGGGGCTTGTGGAGGACATAGTGGAGAGCCCAATGCCAAGCTGGCTGCGGCCATTCTCAATTCTACCTTGGTGCGTGAGGGACTGAAGAAGGAGGGGATGCCCATTCCTGAGAAGACTATCTTCTTGGCCTGCGTACACGATACCACTACGGACGAGATTCATATTTTCAACGAATACGATGTGCCAAGTAATAGAGCGCAAGAGCTTGCCGACCTGAAAAAATCCTTGGAAAAAGCGGGTAGCGCCACTCGCCTGGAGCGTGCTTTGCGCATGGGGCTGAAAGAGGCTAAAAAACCGGAAGCCTTGCTTCTATCACGCAGCAAGGATTGGTCGCAGGTACGCCCCGAATGGGGACTGGCAGGTTGTTCGGCTTTTGTGGTGGCACCACGCGAACGAACCCGAAACATGGACTTAGGCGGCCGCTCGTTCCTGCACTCGTACGACTGGAAAAAAGATACTGATTTCAGTGTGCTGGAGCTCATTATGACGGCTCCTATGGTAGTAACCAGCTGGATCAACCTACAATACTATGGCTCCACGGTGGATAATGAAAAACTGGGAGCTGGCAACAAGGTATTGCACAATGTAACCGCGGGCATAGGGGTGCTTGAAGGCCACTCTGGTGATTTGCGGGTTGGTTTGCCCATGCAGTCGGTGCACGATGGCGAAAAATACCAGCACGAGCCGCTTAAGCTTACCGTGATTATAGAGGCGCCTACCGAGGCCATGAACAGCGTGCTTATGAAGCATGATTCCGTACGCCAGCTATGCGACAACGGCTGGATACACCTCTGGGCTTTGAATGAAAATGGACAAATCGCTCACCGCTACCAAGGCGATTTTGCTTGGGAAAGCTTGGTGAAACAAGAAACTATGGAGTTGGTGTAGTAGTCACTTCATACGGTCGGAAAAGGGAGACCCCGTAAGGGTGTGTTTCCCTTTTTTTATTTTAGCCTTGCTCCATTTGCCGAAAAGTAAGGTTGATACGCAAGCCTTTTACCTTCTTGGTTTTAGGCAAAGCGTGGAGCCAGTGGGTTTGCGTGGTGCCGCGCATTTCTAATAGCGAACCCGGTTCGAGCAGGATTCTCACTTTGTGGCCACTGGCGCGATGCTTAAAATCAAAGGGACGTAAGGCACCTAGGCTTAGGGAAGCAATGCTTCCATTTTTCCGCAACTCTTTTTCGTCATCGCTATGCCAGCCCATACCTTCTTCTCCGCTTGGGTATAAGTTGAGCAGGCAGGTATGATACACCTCACCCGTAAGATCTTCTATCTGTTGTTTTAAAGAAAGTAAGGCAGGCGTCCAAGGTAGGGCACGCTTAGTGCTTTTAGAATACGTATAGGGATAAGATTTATCACCATACCAAGCCACTTGGCGTTTGGTGATATAGTGCTTTCCGTAAATAAATACTTGATCGGATTCCCAGACTATTTGCCCAAGCAGTGTTTCTTGAAAATGCGCAGAGGCCTCAGGACTTAGCACAGGGCCAAAATATCGTGCTTGTCCATCGTAGGGTAAAACTTCTGTGATCGTATGCATAGGGATTTACAAAACACAAAGTAAACAGAGGCTTAGGGGGAAAGGTTTTTCAAGCTTCAGATTTCTATCATATAGTTGGAGGTAAGATAGCGGATATTATTTCCCTACTCAAAGGAAAATACATCTGATATGGAAAATGCCGCATTACAGCACGCATTGTTAAAACACTTGCTACAGAGGTATAATAAAAGGCGCTGCATTAACGCATTTACGTACGACCAGATGAGTCCCGATACCAAATCGTTGGAATACGAGAAACGCGTGTACCAGCCAGGGAAAAAGAACCACCATGAACAGAATGGCGACAACAAAGGAAAGAACTGGGCGAACCCACCTCGGCTTTTCGCTCCTGGAAAATCACTTCTACCTTGCTGCACAAAAGCGGACTATTCGTTTCGGATCGATTCCATCAGTTTGTCAACCGCACAGATATACCCACAGAAGTCTCACGCTTAAGCCTCGGCATAGACTACCGCTTTGGGGTGAGGTGGTAAAGAATTGCCTACTTACGCTTTAGCTGGGTCATTAGTTTTCGGTTGAAAACTATCAGGCATGAACACCTGATGGCGCATAAAGTAGATTATTATCATAAATATAGGGAACTGCCCAATCCAATTTCTTCATTATCCAACGCGTCCCTTTTACCACTGCCATCGGTAAAGTAATGCTTATAAAAAGAAGCTGCTTTGGTTTTATTTAACAACTCTTCGATTTTGTTAAGTGCCTCCATTTCATCAGAAGTGATATATGTTTCTCCCGGAGGGTTTTCCATTACAGAAACAGCTTTAAACATCAAACTAGCCAAAGTAGATTTTACAAGCATTATAGTTCCTACACAATATGTATTCAATTCAATTTTGTAATCTTTAAAATATTTACCTTGAGCCATTCGAATATCTGAACTCAAGTATCCCAACTTTCTAGCATCCATATAAAGTACAAAAGGATGCTTAATGCTGAGTAACTTAATCTGGAAATCCAAGAACAACTTATAATCACTAAAAGACGGGTTTCCGAAATTAATTGTAACCTTTACTAAAGGAAGTTTTGACTCATCTGTTGTTATGTATCCCATATATTCAATAATAAAAAGGTGCAAGTTCAAGTCAAATAATTATCATTTGTTGCTTTCGAAGTCATTCTAAACGTATTACCCTGAAGAATTCTTTATCAAAAATCCGAAAATATAGCCAGTGTGGATATAAATGGTAATGCTTTATGAATTTCTTAAGGTTGCGGTGCTGAGATGCATAAGCTTTAATAGTGGACATTTTTTCATAACTAAAGGGGCTAATAGTAATTTGTACATTTGCCTCAGGCATACCTGTACAATTATATATTTTTTTACTTATTTCATACACAGGTTGGTCGGCCATCATACGATTGGCCATGGATGACGGATATACATGATGATATAAATACTCGACATGAGCCTTCCCCTCTGAATTTAGTTGGTTGGCCATTTTTCTACTTAACTGACCCACTAGCACATGCTCAGAATGTCCGTATCCACCAATGACGTCATCTAGGCTAAATATAATTGATGGGTTACTCTTTACTATAGCTTTGGCAATGGCGGCTTCCACTGAATCGATGAAGAAATATTCTTCGAAATCGGAATAAGGTACTGCGATATACGGTAGCGGCTTTTTTTGCATATTTAGATCAATCAACTCTACATTCCTGAGTTGCTGAATCCTTCCCGCTTGTAGTGCTTCTGATTTTCGGAGAGCTTCTATTTCGGCATTTTCTCTTTTGTAAAAGCAAAGAAAGTCTACTTTCCATCCTTTGGAGCGCAAATAAGCTATGGTGCCGGCAAAAGTACTGGCCTCATCGTCATGGGCTACTATTACAAGTGCGGTTTTATTTACCATATGCTCTAGTTGAGTGTCCGCTGGAAATTGTTCCACTGCCCTAAAACTAAATGTATACAGTAAATGTGCCACCAGAAGCACAAATACGCTGATTAATGCAAACAATGCAATGAATTTGGCTACTCTCATTTTATATCAATCACTTAATAGGTTGGCTAGTACGAGCGTGCATATAACTGGTAAAAAAATAATGGTAGAAAGAAAAATAATAAGATAAGCATACCAATATTGAACATGTAATTGGCCATAGGGAAATATAGAAATTTAAAAATCATGCCCGTGGTAATAAGTGTACCGGAGCTAACGCCTAATACTACCCTAAATATGTCTGTTTTATTAAGAATCATTCGGTTTTTTATAGCAAGTGCTATAACCAAAGGAAATACAAAAAATAACAAGCACAGGTTGCCCACTAGCGTACTGATGATAGTGCCCGCATGCCAGTTCCAATGGCGAGCCAACAAAGAAAAAATGAGGGAAAACACACTGATAAATGTGGAGATATAAAACAATTGTTTCATTTTTTTATTGGGTTTTATGGTCATCATTAGAGCCAACTCTTGTTCTATTTCTTCTAAGCCGTTGGGGAGGATGTGTTCCATGGCGTTTTGCAAACTATTTGCAAAATCAACTCCTTGTCGCATCTGCTCTTCTATGAAGCAACATGCGTGATCTAGCAAATCATTGGCTAAAGTGCTGGAGCTTGAGGCCTTACCATTAATAGCTTTCCAAACCTTTTCTGTATGCTCTTCATCAAGCCATTCCATAGCGCGGATCGGTAGTAATTAAATGCTCCATGGTGCTCAAAAAATCTAACAGCTCATGCACCGATTGCCTCGCTACTTTACTGCCTTGTGCCGTTAGTATATAGTACTTTCTTATCCGCTTACCGATAAATACCGACTCGGCCGCTATATGGCCATCTGCCTCTAACTTGTGCAGTGCCGGATACAAGGAGCCTTCCTTGATTAATATTTTACCACCCGTCAACTCCTTTACCCGCTGTGTAAGCTCGTAGCCATACATTTTGCCATTTCCTTCAAGTAATCGCAATATTATGGTACTTAAAGTGCCCTTCAATAATTCGGTGGATGTATTCATGGTAATGTAGATTGACAATACATCACAAAACTATGTATTAAAGTTTAGATATCCTACACACATAAAATGAATTTTTCAAGCCAATAGTAAACTTATCAGCCCAATAGACTTATTTGATGCCCTATTTTCGGTTTTATTGCTTCTCTTTGATTTTTTGTTTTGCGGACAAGCGGCATCTTTCTCCCATACTCCCCATTGCTCAAGGACTATGTATGCACTAAAGAAAAATAATGGAGGAAGCTTTTGCCAAGACTAATATGAGTCTTACCACCTCATTCCAAAGCGGTAGCCTATGCCGAGACTTAAGCGTGAGGCTTCGGTGGGTATATCGGTGCGGTTGACAAACTGATGGAATCGGCCCGAAACAAATAGCCCGCTTTTGTGCAGCAAGGTAGAGGTGATTTTCCAGGAGCGAAAAGCCGAGGTGGGTTCGTCCATTTTATTAAGCTTACTGGCGGCACTTGAGTAAAAACTGTATCCGTAGAAGTAATCGGTATGCAGGGTAAGCGACTCATGGAGCATGATATCGATAAACGCACTCCAACCTCCGTAAATGCCATAGTGGCTGGCATCGCTTTTCTGTGGGTTTTCAGGCTCCCCATTTTCATCATACAAATAATGGGTATAGCTGATGTCATAGAGCGCCCCTCCGAGTCCGGTGCTCATAAAATAATTGGTATAAAGCGGAATCTGCGGCACATATTCTAAAAATATGGTATTGAAATAAGAGGTGGTACCAAAGCGTCCATCGGGGTCGTTCCAATCGCCCGAGCTGGCCATGCGGATAAGCAGATAAATGGCTTCTGCGGCCATATCAAAATCCAATCGCTGCCTGAGTCCGAACACCGAATAATCGTATTGCTGAAGCTCAAAGCCAAATGATGGATACCAGCCGTGTTTTTGATGAGGTGAGTACAAGGCATAGGGATCGGCCAATAGCACGGTTTGCATACGCACATTGATAAGCATACCATCTACAGCCGATCGGGTTTTATTGAGCTGTGCACTTGCCAGTAGGGGTGATACTACCAGCAAGAGCAGCAATACGGAATGTTTCGATACAATTTTCATACACAAAACCAATCTGAATAAATCTAATAAAGTATACTATCGGAATGGAGAGGCGCTGAAGATCATTTGCGCACCAGCATAACACCTATGCCAAAATCAAAACTGAAACCTAAATACGGACGGATACCAATAGATGCCGTAGTGGTGTATTTTATAGCTTTTTTAGTAAGAGAAGCAGGAAGAGAGCCGTATACATTGTAGGTAAAACGCGCACCAAAGGGTAAAGAGGTAGCAAAGCCTTCGCTTTTGATTTCATCGCCTACGCGCTCACCAGTAATGCCATCGGTGAAGGTATTGATTGGGGCAAAAATCCCATCGAAGCTCATCACCACATAGTTGTCGAACACGCGCGGTTTTTTATATTTTTTCAGTTTAATCACACTGGCATTGATGCGCTTGAACTGTATCCCTCCAATAAGCGAAACGGTGCTGAAATTTACATTTTCTCTTACGCCATTGTAGCCATCGCCCTTGGCAGGGTCATAGGTTTCGGTAGGGTTTATGCCTACGGTTTTAAAACTGAGTCCGGCATTGAATCCGAAGGAGTTGCGCTGCGGAAGGGGTGTGTTGAAATACTGGATTTCGAATTTGTTGCCCACTTCCTTTTCCGATATCCTCACCTCTTCGGAGCGATCCTTCACCTTATTGCTCAAAAACAAGGTGCCAACACCTTCAAACTCAAAATTTTTGCGATAAGCAGGGTCGAACATAAAGTTGGCCAGTGACTTTCTGATTTTAGTCTGCACATCGATGTGGTCGTTTACCGAATATCGAGCAATAGCGCCCAGGTTGATATCTCCCACAAACATGCGATTTCCCATGGCTCCATCCACGCCTATTTCGGCCAATACGAGTAGCCTCGCGGCATCATTGGGGTCGTTGAATTCAAAACTGTAGTCAATTTTACCGATTGAGGTTGGGTTTTGAGCCATAGAAACTGCGCTAAGGGATAGCAGGAATAATGCGGTTACAATTAGCTTTTGCATACTCTTTTCGTGTTAAAGTTTATACTGTAAAGCAACAAGGATGTAAGAAGGATTTCAATACGAAGTTCTGCGTATTTTGCAGACAAAGATGGTGGGTGTAGGTATAAAATATTGTTAATCAATACCTTAAAAATTAATTGCACAGGATAAACTTAAGCGTACCTAGCCTAGGTACCGCGTGGGGCTAAGAAGTAGAGGGAGCGTAAAATTCGGATGGAAGATGGTTAGAAAGCGCCTTACATCAGGCGATTGTGCGAGGCTTTTTGGATGGCCTCCACTTTATTATTTACCTGCATCTTACGGTATATATTCTCAATGTGCTTCCGCACGGTATGGTAGCTAATATGCAGGTTGGAGGCGATCTCTTCATAGGTCAGTCCGTTTTTCAACTGCATGAGCAGCTCGGTTTCCCTATCGGTAAGTCCAAAGTCTTCGGTTTTGGTATCTTTTGCTAGAGGCTGGCGCACCAGTCGTAAGGTTTTCATGGCAATACCCGGACTCATAGCCGCACCGCCCGCCATGGTATCGGTAATGGCCTGAAAGATTTGTACGGCACTATCCTCTTTCAATAAATAGCCTGATGCACCCGCCATAATCGCATTGAAGAGCAGCTCCTCATCGTCAAACATGGTAAGCATCAGTACTTTTATCTGTGGGTATTTGGTTTTGATTTCCCGGGTGGTTTCCACTCCATTTAGTTCGGGCATTTCAATATCCATCAATACCAAGTCGATATTGGGTTGTTTTTTCAATTGGGCCAAGAGCTGGCGCCCGTGCGATGCCGTAAATTCCACCACCAGCTCGGGATAGTTTTTCAAGCGCTCCCGCAAGGCTGAGAGGGCAATGCTGTTATCTTCCGCTATAGCTATGGATATGGGCATAGGTAGTGTTGAAATTTTTAGCAAGTTAGTTGGGTAGGGGCTAATATGCTATACGAATAACTTCGTATTCGCCAGTGGAAAGCTGCCTTCCACCTTCGTTCCTTTGCCTAACTGGCTGGTAATGTGCAAGCTGCCATTTAATTCGGCCATGCGGCTTTTCATATTTTGCAGACCATTGCCAAGCTCAGAAGAGGCGCCTTCAAAGCCTTGGCCATCATCGGCTATGCTGAAATCCAGGCTGGTCTCCTCATTTACACGCAGCCTGATGGCAATTTCTGTGCACTGGGCATGTTTGTACGCATTGTTTACGGCTTCTTGTATCATTCTAAAAAGCTGATTGGTTTGCAACTCATTGATTTTATAATCGGTATTGCCTTCGGCCTGCACACTGATATGTGTTCCGTTTTGATGGATGGGTTTGAAAAAATCACGAATCCGTAGGGCGATTTCATCTACCGCCACACTTTGCTTATTGAGGAGCCAAACCGTTTTCCGGAGCTCTCGCATACTCACCGAAATGGTTTCTTGCAAATTCTGCACGCTCATTTTCCTCGTGGGAGCGGTCCCCTCTTCCTCATCTTGCAAGCTCAATTGCTCAATAGAAGCACTCATCAAAGTAAGGTAGGAGCCGATATTATCATGCAGCTCTCTGGATATCCGCAAGCGCTCGGCCTGCAAGCGGCCCAGCTCTTTTTCTTCGGCCAATCGTAATTCTAAAGAAGCCTGCTTCGCAATGGCCGCTTTTCTTTTGAAGAGGTAAAACAAGATCACCGCTAGTAGGAGCGCTATGCCCACCAATAGGGAAGCAATAAGCAATTGCTTCTGGCTTTTCAGTTCCTGCGCTTGAAGTTCCTGCTGCTGCTCGAGGAGTTGCAGGTCTTTTTGGGCGGCTTCGTACTTTATCATCTGGTCGGCAATCTCTTGTTCCCTTTCTTTGGCAAACAGACTATCTTTCAGGTTGTTGTAAGTCATTTGTGCCCGATAGGCTTCTTCAAATTGCTTAAGGCCGCTGTATGCGATACCGATATGCGACAGAATAGTGGCATGGTCTCGTACATTGTCGGTCTCCTTTACGAGCGCTTCGGCTTGGCGGAGTTGGTTCAAGGCTTTTTGGTACTCCTTCCACTCATTATACGCCATGCCTAGGTTGAGTCGTATATCGGCCTGCTGCCGTACGTTCATATATTTTTCCAGTTCCAGTACTTTTTCATACTCTGCTATGGACTCTTTGGTTTTGCCCTGCTTCTTGTACAGATTGGCTATGTTGATTAATGGGTTAATCTCTGTATTGCGGATCTTGCTTTCCTGGGCATAGCGGTAAGCCAATTGGTAATTGACTAGGGCGCTGTCGTAGTCGCCTAAGTTTTTGTAAGAGATGCCTATGTTGTTGTAAGAAGCCGAAACCGACTCAGGCGTGCCACTTTGTAATTTGAGCGCCAAGCTTTTTTTGTAATAGCTAAGGGCCTTCCGCTCATCGGCTAGGTCTACCGCCCAGATATTGCCTATCATATTTAAGGACTTGGATTTCAGGTTGTCGTCAAGCTGGCCCACCCAGGCAATGGCATCTGAAAAACCTTGTATCGCCTTATCGGTATTGCCATCGTGGTAGTTATAAAGGGCCAAACCGTGCAGCATTTTGCCCGCATACAGGCTGTCTTTTTGCTCTTTAAAATAGCGGGTCACTGTTTCTGCTATTTCAATGGCCGCGGCATAGTCGCCCTCGTTATCCAACACACTGGCTACTCTGGACTTGGTGATGTAGTAATTGTCCCATTTTTCAAGTTCGTACATGATATCAGCCGATGCATTGTACCAATCGAGGGCTTCCTTCGGCTGACCCAAATTCTGTAGGGTGTTGCCAATTTTAAAAGCCAGCTTTCCTTTCTCTTCGCTAAGGGTGCTGGTATTTTGGTAAATGAAAATGTAATGCTTACTGGCCTCTTCGTAATTCCTGTTGGCAAACGCCTCATCGGCCAGTTTTTGTTTCTCGGCCAAGTTCAAATCCTGAGCACGCAGGCAGGGAAACAAGAAAATAAGAAATAACACAAGGGGGAATAGCTGCTTCATGTAAATGATATTAACTAGCTAAAAATAGGAATATTTTGGAAAAGAGGGCTTTGGTTTACACGTGTTTTAACAACGCGGACTGAAATCCCCCCTTTCAATCAATACAATCTCGAAGCTTTACCCAGCGGTCTTCAGATATTTGCTCACTAGTTTTTAAGAGAGGTTTTCAAAAGAGCGCTAGTGCAGTCAGCACCTACACTTCCCCGAAAAGAATCCGTCCACACGGAGCATCTTTTACTTGTTGTTGTAAGCTCTCCAAAAAGCTCACCTATGGATAGGTCGTCAAAAGCTTTAAGGACAAAATTCAAACCGCCAAACTGGCTAACCTGTTTAGCATTTATTGCCTTCATACCAGCGTTTGTTCGCATCACCAATATAGGTGAAAACACTAAAGCCGCAAAGTCTTAATGGTAAGTGTTTTACGGCTTTTTCCGCTCTAACATGCGGATTCTAAGTACAAATGCGCTAGTGGAAGGTGTAAGATTAAATTAGCTATTGCGCCAAACCACGCCACGGTCAGTGTCTTCACTGACCGTAATATAAGAGCCTACATTACTCATTTCAAAGGTTCGTGAGGACACGAACCAAGGCGTAGGAGCCTACATTATTCATTTCAAAGGTTCGTGAGGACACGAACCAAGGCGTAGGTTAGAAATGTTGTTTACCCAGTCCGCAATGTTGAGTAGTTTGCCAATCCTAAACCCGTCCTTAATTTCATTTAAAAATTTCTCAGCCATACTCGTGCTAAATACTCCAGTATTATTTTGTCCGTTTTTGGTTTTTATTAATATCGAATTTCCTTCAAGCACAAATATTATTAATGAAATCAGCTTGATTAGGTCACTTCGATCCTTCCCGGCATTGCTAATAATAGATTCAAACTCCTTATTTGATAATTCCTTGTGTTTGAAATTATACTCCTCATTAAGGATTGTTCCACATTCACTGCATATAAAAGCACCTTTGTGTGAAATTTTCATTCTTTAAATAATTGTGCACAACGTTTTCGGGCTTTGCGTTCGGGCGGGGTTTCGTAGCACAAAGTTTCAATTTATTACTAAAGTTCAATAGAAGCACAAAGCTCCCAGTTTGCACATCACCCCGCCTGACGCAAAACCCGTGTTGGCAGCAGTTTTTATCTTTTTAATTGTTCTGGAAAATGTTTTCGTAATATGTCGTGTGTATCGGTGTCAAATTGCATTTGTTTGATTGCTCTGTCTGTAAAGTCTGTTATTTTAAACTTTTTATTAGCTATGGCTTTTAAACCCTTATTGTTGTATACAGAAAGAACTTTATTGTAATTTTTGTCAGCAATTATTTTTTCAAGTTCTTGTTTTCGGTTGTCGTACCAATCTTGTATTTTAATTTCGTTTGAGAACTTGTTGTAATTATCGTTTACTGTCGCCAAAGTATTGCCTTTAGAAACATGTGAGTCTTTAAAGTAATAGTTGATTTTTGCTGAAACATAATTTGATGTTTGTAGTTCTATTTCATTCTTTAGTTGAACTAAAACCTCTGTTTTAATTTCATTTACAATTGATTCATCCAATAATAATTGCTTGGATAAAACTTTTAGAAAATCTTCATCTAAAAATAGATTTTCAGGTTCAGCCAATGATAGTGAAAAAACGTTTTCTTGCTCTAATGCTTTAAGTCGCTCACTTCCGTGATGGTCTGAATCAATAATGCCAAATGCTATTGTGTTTGAATTTGGTAATTTATTAAATGCTTTTGTGTAGTTGATAACAGCAAAACAGTTGTCAACAGGCGTAATGGTAAAACTTGGGAAGAGGATGTTGTAAATTTTTTCGTCAATGCTACCTTTTTTGCCCTCACAAAAAAGAATATTTTTTCTACTTCCAAGTAATTCTAAAAGCAACGGTTCGGGTAAATCATTTTCGGGAATATTTTCAATGTCCCATTTGTCAGGATGTATAAATGAACGAATCCATATTTTTTTTGCCGTTGTTCTACTTGTAGCAAAGTCTAAGTCGTGTGTCAAGTAAACGAAAATGCAATCTTGTCTTTCCTTTTCCAAAATGTCCCACAATTTTTTGAGTATTGTTTTGTGTAAATACATTTCAGGTTCGTCAACAATAATAAAGCCTGATTTTGGTGCTTGAAGAACTTGTGCTATTAGAAATAGCATTACTTTTTCTCCGTCACTCATTTGAATTGCGGGGTATGGTCTTTTCGTTTCGGATTCAACATTAATGTTCATTCCGTCAATACACTTGATAGTTCTATGTTCAATTAAGGAATTCCAAATTTCAAGTGTCCTGTCCAAATTAGTTATTGGTGGGTCAGATATTTCTTCTCCTTTTTTCTTTTGTTCAATTGCATTCATACGAAACTCGTTTCCTGATGCAATACTGTCTGCCAAAAGATTTTTTAAAACAACACCAAATTCTTGATGTAAGTGATGGAAATTATTTTGGTCTTTGTTTGATTTGTCGAGTAACTGCGTTTGTTTTAACTCTTGTGCTGTTTTAGTTGGATTGTGAAGCGTTTCAAATGTTGGAACAAACAATATTCGTTGTGCAGAAATCACAACTCCATTGTTTTGTATGTATGTTTTTAATTTGTTAGATAGCGAAGTCTTACCACTTCCATTTGCTCCAATTGCAACAATGTTATTATTGAAAAAACCTAACTTATTAAAAAAATCAAGGTTAAACACTAAAAGGTTTAACTGTTGTTCAATTGCATTTTTTTGGTTTTCAATATTTGTTCGGATTTGTATTTTTTGAGGCTCTTGAATTACATTGAAATTACGACCTCTAAAAGGGAAATGTCCCAATGCTTGGCTAATATCTCTTTGAAATTGGTTAATGTAATTAACAGAAAGGTCTGTATTAGAAACTAATTCTTTTATAGTTCCACAATGGTCAATTAATTTGTCGTGAAGGTCTAAAACAGTTTGTTCAACTTCACACTCAAATGCAACTTGTCGGTGTTGATTTAGTTGAGTTAATGCAGTGTCAATAAACTGAATAAATGTTTCTTTCTGTGTCATTACTTTTATTATTGTGAGGTCTTCCTAAAATTGCCACCAACGTTTGTGTTTGCGCAGTGGTGCGGTTTCGAAGCCGCGTCCTGTCCCCGACACCAAACGTGGAACGAAGATATAAACTTTGGGCTACACGTCAACGCACCATTGCGCAAACATTTTGTTGTGTGCTGTGCCCTTAGTCAACCGTTTATTCGAAGTAACTCTTTTTTTACTTTCTTATTCTTAGGAGTCAGAGCAATTAGTCCACAAAGTCCGGTTGACCCATATAGAGCAGTTGCTTGCTTGTCGTCCGCGACACTTAATCCTTTAATATTGTCAATCGTCAAAATGTTTACTAATTCCTTAATCTTTTTAGTTGGTGTTCCATTGTTAATATATATCGGTTGTCCATCGACAATTAATAGAGGTCTACAAAGTCCGTCAGACTTTTGTTTATCTCTGTCGGTCTTCAAAAAAACTCGGTCTCCAAAAATCATTACATAGACGTTGGTGTCAGCGAGAATACGATTCCTTAATAAGTCCAACTGTTTATTTAATTCTTTCTCTGTCCTTAATTTTGCAGTCCAAGTTTTATTCTCCTCTTCTGTCAAAATTAATTGTCCGTTAACTCGTCCATAAGTCAGAAGTCCTAATATTAGTATTGTCGTTAGTAGTCTCATTTTTTCCGAAGGGCATTGCACACAACTACTGTATAACCACCATAATGGCCATTATCTCCCTAAATATAAGAGATATCCGCAAGTACGGAAAGGTAAGCGCTTAGTATTTGCCTAGCCCGGTCCTATCCAAAAGATAAATCGCTTGTGCTATCTTTACCAAAAAAACTCCTGTGACCGAGCTTCTTCTGCTTACGCCTCCTTTTACCCAGCTGAATACGCCTTATCCGGCTACGGCCTATCTCAAGGGCTTTTTGCGCAGCAAAGGCCTTGCGGCTCAGCAAATGGATTTGGGTATAGAAACCATCCTTGGGCTCTTTTCCAAAGCAGGCCTGCGCGGGATTTTTGCCTTGGCTGCGGAGAAAAAACGCATCAAGGCGGGTAATATCGCGCGCATATTTGCCCTTCGGGAGGCTTACATCAGCACCATAGAAGAAACCATTGCCTTTTTACAAGGCCGAAACCCAAGCTTGGCGCGCTACATTTGTTCGGAGAATTTCCTGCCTCAGGCTTCACGCTTTGAGCAGGCGCAGGATCTGGACTGGGCTTTTGGCAGCATGGGCCTGCAAGACAAGGCCAAGCACATGGCCACTTTGTATTTGGAAGACCTCTCGGATTTTATCATAGCCACCATCGATCCGCACTTTGGTTTTAGCCGCTATGCCGAGCGCCTGGGCCGCAGTGCCAATAGTTTTGATGAATTGCACCAGCACTTGCAGCAAGCTCCCGGCTATATTGAGGAAATCAGCCTTAGCATTTTGGCCCAGCGCATAACCGAGCACCAGCCCCGCATGGTGGGTTTTGCCGTGCCTTTTCCGGGCAATTTGTTCAGCGCCTTCCGCTGTGCGCAGTGGATAAAAAAGCACCATCCGCACATCAAAACCAGTATGGGAGGCGGCTTTCCCAATACCGAGCTGCGCTCCCTGTCCGACCCTCGGGTATTTGAATACTTTGATTTTATTACGCTAGACGATGGAGAGCTGCCGCTGGAGCTGCTTTTGCAGCACGTACAAAATCCGGAAAGCCAAGAATTTAAGCGCACTTTCCTGCTTGAAAACGGAGCGGTAGTATATAAAAACAACTCCGCGCGCAAGGATTATAAACAGCAGGACGTGGGCACGCCCGATTACTCCGACCTGCCCCTCGATCGCTATATTTCGGTAATAGAAGTGGCCAACCCCATGCACAGCTTGTGGAGCGATGGGCGCTGGAACAAGCTCACTATGGCGCATGGCTGCTATTGGGGCAAGTGCACCTTTTGTGATATCTCGCTGGATTATATCAAACTCTATGAGCCACTAACGGCTCGCCTACTGGTAGACCGTATGGAAGAACTGATTGCCCAAACGGGCGAGCGGGGTTTTCACTTTGTGGATGAAGCCGCACCACCAGCCCTGATGCGCGAACTGGCCTTGGAGATCATCAGGCGCCAACTGAACGTAACCTGGTGGACCAATATCCGCTTTGAGAAAAGCTTTACCCGCGACCTCTGTCAGCTTTTGCAGGCATCAGGCTGTGTGGCGGTATCAGGCGGACTGGAAGTGGCTTCCGACAGGCTTTTGCAGATCATTCAAAAAGGCGTGACGGTGGAGCAGGTGGCGCAGGTAACGCGGCACTTCAGCGAGGCGGGCATTATGGTGCATGCCTACCTGATGTACGGCTACCCAACCCAAACCGTGCAGGAAACCGTGGACAGTCTGGAGATGGTGCGCCAGCTGTTCGAAGCGGGCGTGCTGCAATCGGGCTTTTGGCATCAGTTTGCCCTTACCGCTCATAGTCCGGTAGGCCTCGATCCGCAGGCTTTTGGCGTACTTCCGCAGCGAAAAGCGGTAGAATTTGCCGAAAACGACCTCGAATTTACCGATGCCACGGGCATAGACCACACCCAGTTCAGCTTTGGACTCAAAAAATCCCTTTTCAATTACATGCACGGGGTGGGCTTCGATTTGCCCTTGCAGGACTGGTTTGAGCAGCGCATCCCCAAAACCAAAATCCCCCGCCACTACATACAGCAATGCCTACAAAGGGGCGAAAACCCCATCACTAAGCCCAATGCTAAAATCGTATGGCTGGGCAATGCTCCGGAAATTTTGCCTTCCCATCAAAAGAAAGAGGCTAAGCCTATGCTGACCTTGCGTTTTTACGACAAGCGCGAGCAGGTTGACCTCCACGTGGAGGCCGCCCAAGCAGAATGGCTGGTGGACTTTTTGGCAAGCATTCAGATACAGCAGAAAAACACGCTGAGCTTTGAGCAGATGCAGGCACACTACGAGGCGCAATTCCCCAACTTTGCTCTCTTCTGGTACGGGAAATCCATCAGTAAACTACGAGAAATCGGTTTGCTGGCACTTTAGTACCTTTTTTTTCTCCTTGACATCTATCACCTAAAAGCCTGAGCGGAGTCATGCTTTTTACAAGGTTTTATGCAAATATTTAGGTATAAATTCTTATATTAACATAAATCCTAAAGCCATGAATTATAAATCATTTTATAAGTCGCTGGGAGAGCTGCTGTACGCCATGGCGGCAGTAGACGGAAAAGTATATCCTGCCGAAAAAGAGAAGCTCCATGAGCTGGTAAAAGAAGAAATCAGCACCTGGGAGAAGCACACCGATGCCTTCGGGACTGACACGGCCTATTATGCGGAGTTTGAGTTTGAGCGCTTGGTAGACCAGTCGGTGGATGTGGAAAAGGCCTATGCCGATTTTATCGACTATGTTAATGCCTATCCAAAATCCATCAATGAGGCCACCCGTCAGCATATGTTCGTTCTGGCCCTGAAAGTAGCCACTGCCTTTCATGGGATAAATAAGACTGAAATCAATTTCATTCTCAAGCTGAAAAAAGACCTGCATTTGAATTAGAAAACCCTTTCCTCATGAAAACCCTCCTTGTTCCTACCGATTTTTCTGCCAACTCTTACAATGCCTGCAAACTAGCCCGCACACTGGCGGGCAGCACAGGTGCCGAAATCCACCTATTGCATGTGGTGTATACCCCAGCCGACTGGGAGCTGATGACCGATGAAATGAAAAGCCACTATCCGGAGTCACAAAAGAAAGTGAGTGATGCCGAGGCCAAGCTCAAAGAACTAAGCCAAGATGTGCTATTTACTGGAGTGGATATCAAAAGCAGTTTGGCCTACGGGGCACCCATAGATTCCATCAACCGCTACCTCAGTAAGCAAGAAGTAGATTTAGTAGTGGTTGGTTCGCATGGTTCTGCCTCCAAGGCGGATTTGTTTATTGGCTCGAATACCCAAAAAGTAATGCGCAATACTCACGTGCCTGTAATAGCCGTAAAAGGGAATTATGAACTACCCGAGGTGAATAAAATCTTGTTTGCTTCTAATTTTGGAGCCGATGCCCATGCGCCATTCCAACGGATACGTAAAATTGCACAAGCCCTCAGTGCGGAACTGGAGCTGTTATATGTGAACACGCCCCATGAATTCAAAAACTCGGAAGATATTGAGGCGATTTTAGACGCCTTCATAGATGCCAACAAAGCCAAAGGAGAGGTAAAAGTAAGCGTTAGAAACAATAAGGATGTGGCGCAAGGCATACTTACCCATTGCCAAAACATCAAAGCCGATATGGCCGCTTTGGTCACCCACCGAAAGGCTAGTTCGGCACATTACCTAATGGGCGTTACGGAGCATTTGGTGTTTAAAGCTCCCTTCCCGGTGATTAGCATTAACGTTTCCTAAACTCTTCAAAGCCCTGCCCTGCGGGGCTTTTTTATAATCGTTGAGAGATTCGATAGAGGCAATTATCTTGACTTTCTATGGATTTTTATCCTATATTTTGTACTATAGATTCAAAACCCTAGCTATGAAACACCTATTTACCTTCTTTCTGCTGTGTGCTACAAGTACATCCGTATGGGCACAAGAATCGCCTGTGTACTTAGAAACCGCCACGGCTACCTTACAAGGTACTTTACTTTTGCCTACAGAAGAGAAGCCTCCATTGGTGATTTTACATTCCGGCTCAGGCCCTACCGACCGCGATGGCAATAATCCACAAATGAAAAACAATAGCCTTAAGCTCTTGGCCGAAGGCTTACAGCAAAATGGAATAGCCGTATTACGCTACGATAAGCGGGGCATTGGAGCCAGCAAAGGCAGCGATAAGGAGGAAGACATACGCTTGAGCGATTTTATCCATGATTTGGAAGGATGGGTAAACCAGATGCAAAAAACAGGTCTTTTTTCACGCATCATCTTGCTTGGGCATAGCGAAGGGGCTTTAATCAGTTTGATGGCAGCTCAAACTAGCAATGTACAAGGCTATATCTCCTTAGCCGGACCGGGAAGAAATGCGGCTGATATTATTTATGAGCAAATACAAGCGCAATCAGCCGAGCTGGCAGCAGCTAGTAAAAATGATCTTGACAGCCTCCGCCAAGGATTTACCGTGAGTCAATACAGCCCTTACCTAATGGGCTTATTCCGCCCGAGTGTGCAGCCTTATATCATTTCATGGTTTGCCCTGAATCCGGAAGAAGAAATTAAGCAATTGACGATTCCGGTACTGATTGTGCAGGGTACACACGACATACAAGTGCCCACAGCCGAAGCCCAGCGACTAGCCCAAGCAAAGCCTCAAGCAACATTGGTCTTGCTAGAGGAAATGAATCATGTGCTAAAAAAAGCCCCTTCCGACCGAATGGCCAATGTGCAAACTTATAATCAGCCCGAGCTGCCCTTGCATCCGGAGCTTGTATCTACCGTGGTTTCATTTATAAAAAAATAAGACATGCATAAAATCGCAATGTTAAGCGGAGCAATAAGCCTTCTTTTCTCTTGTCAAAACCCTTCTTCAGAGAAATTGACTAGCGAGCAAAAGACTGAAGACAGTGTTGCTCATGTGAATCATGTACCACTTGCCGCCACCCATGTATATGATACCGTCTCGCGCCTAGAGCATGCCGATGAGGCCCTAGCCGACAAGCTTTTTGGTAGCTTTTATGAAGACCGCGCCACCTACTATGTCATCCCTAATCCTGACCGTAAACTTTACGGGCAAGCCGTTGACCGAATGGTGTTATATTATCTGGACAGTGAAATGCTGAAAGTAAAATATTCCTTGTCGGAAGATATTGTACATCAATTGATACGAGACTATGGCAAGTTTAAAATCAAAGCACTGGACAGCCTTTCACAGTCCCTTCTGGACAAAGGGGACTTTTTAGTGCACGGGATACAAGGCAAACAGTTCTCAGACTCTATGATGGCTTACCGAATTACTTGGGAAGTAGGCGATAAGCAATTGGTATACGAGGTCCATAAAAGCCAAGAGCCTCCGGTGTATGAGTTTGTAGAAAAAAGCGCCTACTATGATGACTTTCTCTTAGCCGTGAAAATGGGGATAAAACTTTAGTAGAAGCGAGTGCTTTATTGGCTTACAACACGATTTTCTATAGGTTTTGGCCAAAGGTTAACAAGTTATTATCTGGGTCAAGAATTGAAAATTCCTTTTGGCCCCACGGCTTTATTTGCAGTTTTCCGTTGGGATGAATGGCAGTATTTCTTTCCTGTAAAGTCCTATATAATTCCTCAATACCCTGCGTTCGGATATATACTTGCCCGTAATTTACTTGGGGATCGAGCGTTTTAAATTCAAAAAAATGAAGTTGGATCTGGTCTTTTTCCATCATCAGGTAACCATCAAAGTCTGCACTCCCAAACTCTTTAAACCCCAATTTATTTGTATAAAATTCACGCGTTGCCTGCTTATCGCGCATAGGGAGTTTGGGATGAATAGCGGTGAGCATAAGGAACTATTTTTAAATTAATTATATATAATCATTTGGCCACGGGCTTAGTGACAAAGTATGCTATTAGTATTGTATCCTGAAAAAAGTCTTATGCTTTCCACAAAAGCATCCCTAGCTTTATGTTTTCAAAAAATCAATTTAGTTTTTCCCCATCAGCTGACTGTTATAAGTATCCGAGCCTCCTTTGGGGATAGAAAGGGTTTTCCAGTTTTCGCCACAGATAAGTTTGGCCAGATAAATCATCTGCCCTACATGGCTGGCGTAATGCGTTAGTTGTCGGTTGATCGCTTCTACTACTGTAAGGCCTTGGGCACGGATATTAATGGTTTTGCTAAGGTCTTCTTCTTTCAGGCTATTAAGCGTATCGAACACCACCTTCCAGCCGCTTTCCCAGGCGGCCATTACCTCGGCCTTGCTGCGTTCGTCTTCTTCAAACTCCTCATCGCGCTGGCGCCAGGGTTTTTCGCCATCTTCGGTAAGGAAATTAGTCCAGCGGGAGCGCATATTGCCGCTCATATGGTGCACAATCACGGCTAGGCTATTACTTTGCTCACCGGGTTGCCAACTCATCATTTCTTCTGGCACTTGATTAATGGCGGAATCGCCCATTTTTTTATATTGTTCAAACTGCTGAATACTGCTTTTAAGATATTGTGCGCCTAGGCTTTCCATAGTGGCTTGATTTAAGGTACAATTTGCGATAAATGATGTTGTAAATGGGCTTGGTAGTCTTCTATGAGCGTGCGAAGGGGTACAGGCTGGGCATCGCCAATGGTGCAGGGCACATCCAAAGCCTCGTAGCGGATGTTTTTTATCACCTCGCAGAGGAAGTAATTGTATTGGCGCCAAAACTCCAAAAGCTGCTCCGTTGGCAAGTGGAAATAATTGTGGGTGCTTACCCAAAAATCTTGATTGTATGCAGGATAGTGTAATGCATTACCCGCCTGAGCAAAAATAAAGCGCTGGTGATTATTGGCGGCACTATCTATTAGGTGGCCTATGATTTCAATAGGGCTCCATTTGCGGAATTCTTTTTTGGAATGCCAAGCGATGCCCAATCGTATGGTTTTATTCAAAAACACATCTACGGTTCGATGAAGTTGTTGGGCTTGCTCTTGCAGGTAGCGATGGCGGGCAAAGTCAATCTCCATTTTGATATTACAGCGTGCATACACCCCATCTATCTGCCTACTTTCTTGGAAGCCCAGCTTGCGGTACATGTTTACGGCTGCATTCAAATTGGTTTGTGAATATAATATCACCTTTTGCGCCTTCATCTCCTGCGCCTTCTCCAAAATCCCTTCACCCAGTGCCTGCCCAAACTTACGGCCTTGCCAGCGATCGGCCACAGCCATTTTGGTCATCTCAAAAATCCCCTCCTCCAATTTCTTTAAAGCCACCACGCCAACAGGCTGGTTTTCCAGCTCTGCCACCAGTATGGCGCCACCGGGCTTAAGGATATGCTCATCGGGGTTTTCCAACACCTGAACATCAATGGGTTCCAGCTTGAAATATTTCTCAATCCAGTCTTTATTAAAGCGCTCAAAATAAGGCTGATGCTGGGGCTGGTAATTGACCAATTTTAAGTGATGATGGAGAGCTTTCATACATATTCGTTTTGTATTTTTCTATTCCTAAACCACAGGTAAAGGCTTGTTTCACCAATCAAATTAACTACTCCCTTCCAAAAGCCAGCTTTAATTTAAACCCTTATCCTCTTGGGCTTTTCTTAGCATTTCCAGCTCAAGTTCTGCACTTATTCTGAAATTGGTTTCTTTGATTTTCTCTAAAACAGGTTTGACCGATTTTATTGTTCCGCTAAGCTTTGCCTGAACAATTATTCCCAGAGTTCCGGTTATTTGAATACCCAGTTGTTCCGCATACTTTCTCCCCTTAAAGTCATCTATTATCAGAAGGCAATCAGGATGTTCAATAGCATAAGCTATGGCACTAGCTTCTCCTTTATCAAGTGAGGCTTCCAATATTTTTTGATACGTTTTATTACTCGTGGCCTCAATTTTTACCCAATTAGGGAGTTTTTCTTTAAACTCCTCAGCAATCTCAGGCGTGACGGTTATCTGACGGAAGAGTTTGTGCAAAAGCTCCAACTCACCAATTCTATCCATTAGAATCAGGCAACTTGTATCAGATAGAATAATCTTTTGCATTCGCTACATCTCTGTCAAGGTCGGAAGAAGGATAATTGAACACAGAAACCTCATACGAATCCAATAGCTCTAAAAAAGCTCCTTTTGACAAGCCCACGAGTTCTGCTGCCTGCCCCACAGAAAGTTTTCCTTTCTCGTAAAGTTTAGAAGCAATCATCATCAAGGCTTCTTTATCATCAAAATCCACCGTATCCGGAATGTTAATGGTTATGGTTCTCATATACACAATTTACGGTTTATTTATGGCTTTCTTCATGCTTACCCACCAAAACTGTTACCAATTTCACTTTCTCTTCATTTCGGGCATTTTTTCGGTGGCCAAAATTGGTGATATAAATCCCCGCAAGGGTAACACCGATAGCCGCAAATGTCTGGCCGGTAAGGGTTTCGTTCAGCACCCATGCGCCCAACAGAATCGCTACGAGCGGATTCACATAGGCATATAAAGATACTAAAGAAACGGGTAACTTGCTCAGGGCGTAGGCATAA
This sequence comes from Shiella aurantiaca, assembly GCA_030412945.1. Lineage (GTDB taxonomy): Bacteria > Bacteroidota > Bacteroidia > Cytophagales > Cyclobacteriaceae > Shiella > Shiella aurantiaca. Next base: position 29,950 of record JAUHJS010000002.1, read on the forward strand.
CAGCTCATCGCGATTATCGACCCAAACACAATAAGGTAAACAAGCGCATAAAGGGCTTCTGAGGTAAAGGCAAAAGAGGCTTGCTCTCCACTCAGCGGACTCATAATATATAGCCCTATGCTCCCGAAAATCATTTGTACCGAAGCATTCATAAAAGGCCCGTTGCCTCCGGCAATTTTTTTGGAAAGAATACTGCCTCCTGCCCAAGAAATGGCAGCCAAAAAGGTAAACAAAATTCCCCAGCGATACGCAGGCTGGGCAAATTCGGAAAGGTTCTCAGAAAACACCATAAAAATGCCCAACATCCCGATAAGTATGCCGACCAGTATTTGCCAATTGAGGCGTTCGGAAGAAGAGATACTCACATTTATCACTACCACCCACACGGGCATAAGGCTACAGATGAGAGCCGCCAAGCCGCTGCTTACGTACATCTCGCCCCAGGCAACTAGCCCGTTACCCAGACTGATCATCAAGAAGCCCGCTAAGGCTTGCTGTCCCCAATATCTTCCCTTGGGCAGTTCTACTTTTTTAATAAATACTAAATAGGAAAACAAAAGCACTCCGGCTATACTTTGACGTACCGCAGAAAAGAAAAAAGGAGGGCTGGTTTCTACCGCCACGCGTAGGGCTAGATAGGTAGTACCCCAGATGAGGCATATCGCCCCTATGGCCATATAGGCCCAGAAAAGTTGTTTTTTCATTGTTTTACGCTAAAGAAAGGGCCTTTTTCACCGCGCCCGTGGCATGTATATAGGTGGTATCAAATACCGGAATGGGACTGTGCTCCGGCTTGATGAGCAGAGGAATTTCTGTACAACCCAGTATCACGCCTTGCGCGCCTTTTTGTTCCAGCTGAGCAATCACTTGTTGGTACACTACTCGCGACTCTTCTTTGATTTGACCTTTTACCAATTCATTATAAATAATGTCATTCACTAGCGCCATCTCTTCTTCAGCTGGAACGAGGACAGAAATTCCAGCTTTACGTAAGTGTAGTTTATAAAAATCTTCCTTCATGGTGAAGCGTGTACCGAGCAAGCCCACGGTGTGCAAGCCTTGTTCCTGAATGGCCAAAGCAGTAGCTTCGGCAATATGATAGATGGGGATTTGAATCTGCCCCTGCACTTCTTCGCTCATTTTGTGCAGGGTATTGGAGCAGATAAGCAAAAGTTCGGCACCGCCCTTTTCGAGGAGTTGAGCCTTTTCTATCAGCCGCTGTGCTAGCTCCGGCCAGCGGTCTTCGTATTGCAGGGTACGGACCTCTTCGAAATCAAAGCTATCGAGCAGGCAATCGCAAGAATGCGCCTTGCCGAGCAAGGCTTGGGTAGTTTGGTTGATAATGCGGTAGTATTCTACGGACGATTCCCAGCTTACACCGCCAATGAGGCCAATGCGTTTCATATAGTAGGATTTATCCTGAGCTATTCGTCAGGAGCCATGGCGAAAAGGGCAGGTGTTGGCAGGAAATTTACAGGATTTTTTGAATCAGTGATTCACCATTGAAATAATAAATATATAGGTAATACAACCCCAACTACTCGGCTATTACCCGAAATGAGAATACGGGCAAATCAACGGCATTGGCTAGGTCTTCCGTAATACTTCCCTTAAACAAATGTGCCCAGCCCGTACGCCCGTGAGTGGCCAGTGCAATGAGGGAGGCCTTTTCTGCCAAGGCAAAATCTACAATCCCTTCCTCTATACTGTAATCGTTGTACACACTTACCGAATAATTGGTCATGAGTTGCTTCAAGGCCAAACGATGGAGCTGATCGAGGACCTCGCGGCTTTTTTGGAAAGTGGAAGGCGTATTTACCCATACCAGTGACAGGTGAGCTTGAAACACATGTTGTACAAACTTGATTTGTAGCAGGTATTCTTCTGTAAGGCTATGAAAATCTACCGCTACGGCAATTTTTTGTAAATCGGCCAGAGCAATGGGAGATTTTATCGCCAATACCGGGCTTTGCGCCAAGCGGATGACTTTTTCGGTAGTAGAGCCTGGGTATAGTGCTTTGAGGCCTTGCGCCCCTTGTGTGCCCATAATAATCCATGCATTTTTTACCTCACTGAGGGGATGGATGAGTTGGTCGTACATAGAACCCACCTCTACCCGATAGCTTATGCGCAAACTGGGATAGCGAAGAACAAGCGTTTTAAACCGCGCTTCGGTCTGTTCTTGCAATTGGCTGTAATAGCTTTCCCACAGGCTGAGGTTCATGGCTCCGGCTTCACCCACCATTGCGAGAGAGGCCATATCTTCTATTACATGCCACAGTTCGAGCGGCACATGCTGGGTTTGTGCAATTTCGGCTGCCAGGCCAAGGGCATTTTCAGCGGTTTCCGAAAAATCAAAAGGAACAATAATCTTTTCCATGGTGTGAGATTTTCTTAAAGATACCCATATAGATGCACTTATGGGCTAAGATGGGTAAGGGGATTTTGTGATATTGATCAGGGAAATTCGAGCCAGAGTATAACCATACTACCAAAGATGCGTTCTTGAAAGGCAACAATCCTCCCTTTCATTTTGTAGGTTTTTATACGCCACCGTTTGCCCTATGAAAATCACCGTAGCAGCCTTAGAGAAAAAAGGATTTACACTTGTGCAGAAGCTTCCGCATCAGGATTTAATTCCTTTTGTGAAGATGTACATCGGTAAGAAAAATCCCTATACACGCTTCTATTATGGATTTACTTTGGTAGGTCTTATCGCTTTGGCCGCTTGGATAGGCTTCATTGCCGCCAAAGACTTTCTTTCCGCTTCGGATATCTTTCAGCATCTTTCTTTTGGGCTTGCCATTCCCCTGGCTTTATTACCCTTACACGAAGGTCTTCATGGCTTTGCCTATAAGCGAGTGGGCGCTCCGCGGGTGGCTTACAAAGCCAATTGGAAGCAGTTTTATTTCATGGCCGTGGCCGATCAGTTTGTGGTCAATCGGAGGGAGCTGAATTTTGTAGCAGTGCTGCCCTTTGCCGTAATTAGCTTTGCGTGTTTGCTCGGTCTATTTTTTGTGCCCATTGCTTGGCAAATCACCTTACTCAGCAGCATGGTGCTGCATGCAGGTATGTGCGGAGGCGATTTCAGCATCATGAGTTACTTTTATGAGCATAAGCATGAGGAGGTAGTCACCTACGATGATGTGCCCAATGGCATTTCTTACTTCTATCATCGCCCCATCAATTTTACCTAAGGCCATGCGCCTAAGCAAATAATTGTGTAAACTAGCCGAAAATCCGTTTTAGGCATGGTATTACAAACCTTCGACTGGCTTATCATCGTAAGCTTCCTGCTGATTTCTTTGGCAATCGGTATGTATTATTTCAAATCCTCGGGGCAATCTACCTCTGAATATTTCCTTTCCGGGCGTAACATGCCTTGGTGGTTGTTGGGTGTGAGCATGGTGGCTACCACTTTTTCGGCCGATACGCCCAATCTGGTGACGGACATTGTGCGCAAAAATGGCGTAGCCGGAAACTGGGTGTGGTGGGCCTTTTTGCTTACGGGTATGCTCACGGTGTTTGTATATGCGCGCCTTTGGCGAAGGTCACAAATCAATACTGATCTGGAATTTTACGAAATCCGATACGGAGGCAAGCCTGCCGCCTTTTTGCGGGGTTTCCGTGCCTTGTACTTAGGGGTATTTTTCAATGTAATGATTATGGCTTCGGTATCTCTGGCAGCCATAAAAATTGGCGGGGTAATGCTCAACCTAAGCCCTATCCAAACCATCCTTATCGCCTCCGTAGTAACGGTGCTCTACAGCTCTCTGGGTGGATTGAAAGGCGTACTGGTAACCGATTTTTTGCAATTTATTGTAGCCATGGCGGGCTCTTTGGCTGCGGCTTATGTGATATTGCGTTTGCCGCAAGTAGGCGGACTCAGTGGTTTGTTCGATCACGAAATTGTAGTAAACCGCACACCACTTTTGCCTGATTTTTCTGATCCTTCCGTGTATGTGCCGCTGCTGCTAATACCGATAGCCGTGCAATGGTGGAGTGTGTGGTATCCGGGTGCGGAACCGGGCGGAGGCGGATACATTGCGCAGCGTATGCTCTCGGCCAAAAATGAAAAACATGCATTGGGTGCGACCTTATTTTTTAACGTAGCCCACTATGCCTTGCGCCCTTGGCCCTGGATACTCATTGCCCTCGCCAGCCTTTTGGTATTTCCGGATATTGCTTCTTTAAAAGAGGCCTTTCCGCACGTGGCCGATTCAGTTCTGAATGATGATTTGGCTTATCCCGCCATGCTCACCTTTTTACCAGCCGGATTGCTCGGTTTGGTGATTGCCTCGCTCATTTCGGCTTATATGAGCACCATCAGTACTCACCTGAACTGGGGATCGTCTTATATTGTAAACGATTTTTATAAACGTTTTGTAAAACCCGAAGCCAGCGACAAAGAGCTGGTGGCCGTAGGCCGATGGAGCACATTTATATTGATGGCGCTGTCGGGGATATTAGCGTTGTTCTTGTCCAATGCTTTGCAAGCCTTCAATATTTTGCTGCAAATCGGTGCAGGTACGGGTTTGATTTTCATTTTACGTTGGTTTTGGTGGCGCATCAATGCCTATACCGAAATCAGCGGTATGATCGCTTCCTTTTTAGTAGCGGTCTATTTTGAATTTGTGCATACTTCTTTAGGCTTTGCTCCCCTGCCCGATCATTATAAACTTTTGAGTGGCGTGGGAATTACTACGGTCATTTGGCTGACGGTAACACTTCTTACCCAACCCGAATCGGAAAAAACCCTAGTACAGTTTTACCAGCTGGTGCGTCCGGCTGGATATGGTTGGCGCATCTTACAAAAGAATCACCCGCAACTACCTGTGGAACAAGGACAATTGCCTTTTGAGATTTTGCTGATGTTGGTGGCCTGTTTTTCGGTGTATGCCTTTTTGTTTGCTACAGGCTTTTGGCTCTATGGGCAAATTACATATGCATTAATTGCTACCTTTAGTAGTGTACTGGGCTTTGGCTTCCTGCTTCGCTCATGGAAAAAAATCAAATTCTAAGATACTTTGTAATGAAAAAACATCTCCTTTTTTTGCTTGCCAGTCTATGGATCCTGTCCGTATCGGCACAAAATATCAACCCCACGGATGATGCTATCTATCGTTCCGATGAGGTGGCCATTATCAAAATCACCATGTCGGAAGAAGATAAGGCTTTTTTGCTGGCTCCTGAAAACAGCTATCTGGAAGAATACATGGAAAGCAGCATCCAAATGATTAATTCACAGATGGATACCGTGGTGAGTGGAGCCGGAGTTCGGCTTCGTGGCAACACCTCGCGTAATCATGACAAAAAGGGCTTTAAGATAGATTTTAGAGAGTTTGACGGTAGCAAGTTTTATGGCTATAAGAAGTTTAACTTGAAACCCAATGTAAACGATCCCTCAGCCTTTCGAGAACAGCTCAGTATGCGGTTTTTTCGTGAGATGCAAGTGCCCGCAGCACGTACCCATCTTACCCAATTGTATATCAATGAAGAATACATGGGCGTGTACCTGAATGTGGAGCAGGTAGATGATGAGTTTCTGGAAAATCGCCATGGGCACTCCGAAGGCTACCTTTACAAATGTGGCTATGGAGCCAATTTGCAAGACAATGGACAGGTATTTGATCCGGTGATCTTTGAATCAGAAATCAATAAAGATACCGATACCCGCGCGGAGCTCGACCATTTTGTAGAAGTGCTAAACACCACGCCATCGGCCAATTTTAAAGAGGCTATTGAAGAAGTATTTGATGTAGACCGTTTCCTGCGCTATCTGGCGGTGGAAGCCCTAATTGGGCATTGGGATGGCTACAGTTATAATCAGAACAACTATTACTTGTTTTATAATGCCGAAACCCAAAAAGTAGAGCTTTTCCCCTACGATACGGACAATACCTGGGGCATTGACTGGGTAGACCGCGACTGGGCCACACGCGATTTGCGCCAATGGGTACGCGATGAAAGCCAACCAAGGCCATTAGCGAATAAAATATTAGCTCAGGAGGAATACAAGGCCCGCTACCACTACTATTTAAGTGTGCTGATGCAAGAATTTTTTACTGAAGAATTTGTACACCCGCTGCTGGATGAAGCAGAAGAAATGCTGGCCGAGGCTATTCAAGAAGATACCTATTATCCCTTGGCTTTCGGCTTTGGTTTTAGCGATTTCGAAAATGCCTTTCATTCAGGCACCTTTCAGCATGTGGAGTACGGCATTCGCTCTTACTTGCAAACTCGAAGAGGTACGGCTCTTGAGCAAATGCCTCAGCTACTTTTATCAGAAAGTGGGGTGTTGCCCCATGTGGTTCCTTATCCTTTCCCCAATCCATCGGTACAGCCTAGTTTTTACATTAGTCATACGGGCAAGCCTGCCCAGGTTTCCGTGTATAGCATGGACGGAAAATCGGTAGCCCTTGAAACGGTAGAAAAAGAAGCTACTAGGAGCCGGGTGCAATTACCTCAGAATCTACCTTTCGGGCTCTATGTAATCCATATCAATGGACAAGCGTATAAGTGGTTTTATGAGGGAAATTAATTGCGACTGGTAAAAAATCTATTTTATAGCCCATCATCCGGCAAAGCTTATTATTTTTGCATCTTAATTGAAACACATGAAAAAAGCTGAAATACATACCAAATATGGCGTGATGAAGATTGACTTCTTCGAGAAAGACGCCCCCGGCACGGTGAAAAACTTTATTGACCTTGCCTCACATGGCTATTACGATGGCCTGACTTTCCACCGCGTAATCCCTAATTTCGTGGTGCAAGGCGGATGCCCGAATGGCATTGGCAATGGTGGCCCCGGTTATACTATTAAATGCGAATTGGATGGTGAAAACCAATACCACGACCGTGGTGTATTGTCAATGGCGCATGCCGGACGCAACACAGGTGGTTCGCAATTCTTTATTTGCCACAACCGCGATAACACCAAGCACCTTGATAGAAACCATACCGTATTTGGTAAGGTGGTAGAAGGTTTGGACATTATCGACCAGATCAAACAAGGAGATAAAATGGATAAAGTAGTCATTATCGACTAAGTTGTCCTGATTCAACATACAAAGAGGCTGTTCCATTGCGGTTCAGCCTCTTTGCTTTTAGTCTTTTTAGAAATCCCCTCCGGAACCACCTCCGCCCATGTGGCCGCCTCCAAATTCAAATCCGGTATTGGATGGCCTTTCGGGCATCTGCTCCATATTGGCTCCCATTTCTATGTTGGCATTAAGGGTTTTCTCTTCTTCTTTTACTACAAATCCGTTTCGCTCTTGGGCAAAATAGCGCCAAACCCCATAGCCAATAGCGATAAGAATTACTCCGCCTCCTATCAATGACCAATACAGTTCCCACGGAGCGGCATAATAATGTAGGCAAATAAGGCTAATCACTTCCAGTAAAAAACCGATATACAGCCAGTGAGGCAATTTTTTACGATAGCCATACACCATATAGGCCAATGGAAGCAGAAAGGTGATAGCCAAGAAAACATAAGCAAAAGGAAGCGGGCCGGGCGTATTGCCATCGGCCAAGGCAAGCTGTATATGCAGCTCCATCAACAAATAATACTGTAGGGAAGCATACAAAAGTAGCATGGCCGTATAATTGCCCCACTGGAGGCAAGAGGCCCAGCAATAACCTTGAGGAAGATCTTTTATCTTCTTATATCCATACAAAACCAGACCTGCATATCCGCCAATCAGAAAGGGAATAAAAGCCAAAAAACTACTCCCCAACTGGGTGAGCGTAAAAAAAACATAAGCAGCCAAGCCCAATACTGTAAACACTGTAAGTAGTCTATCCACAAAATAATAGGCCACCACACCCGAGCAAATACTCAAAAACAAGGCAATATTGGCGGAACTCCAGTCGGAATCTTGCTGAAAGTGCACCAGCACTCCAATGCAGAACAAAGACAGTCCCGTATATATAAAGGCATCGTCCATGCCCGTGGCAAATTGATTTCGTGATTCAATGGCGTATTTCTTGGCCATTAGCAAAGAGGCCAATCCGCCTAAGGCAAGCAAAATGCCAATGGAGTCGTCATCGCCAAGCACTTCGAAGAAGAGCGCTCCAAAAAATCCCATCGAAAAGCTCAGCACCAGCAGGGTCAGGATAAAAATGCCTATGCGCAAGAACAAAGGCGTAGGCATATAATGCGGCTGCAAACCCTCTTTCCATTTCCCCTCTTCTTGTGCCGACCACAATCCCGAGCTGCTAAAGGATTTGATTTGCTGACGCATGAAATAATGCGTCAAACGGTTTTTATCGTAGGCTATCATGAGGGATCAATGTGTTGTTTGAATCGTTTCAAAAGTTTTACCGCTCCCATGCCCGTTCCAATAAGATAGAGCAGAATACCATATACCATCAGGTCTGACCAAAAATCAAAGTATTCCACCAGCCAATACATAATGTAGGTGGTGCCTACATAGGCATACAGGCTTACTACTACTATCAGGTAAAAAGATCGCTCTTTTTCCGCATAGCGATAGCCCGCAAAAAGCACGGCCGCTAAAGGAATGGCGTACAATAAGGGATAGCTAAAACTAAACAAAGCACCCAAAAGGGAGAGGCTGGCCACATGCAGGGCAATATTCAGGTAGGTAAAGGTGAAGTGCGCTTTTAAGCCTCCGCGTTTGCCAGCCCAACTGAAAAGGAAGAGAAGTATGGCCAATATCCAGCCTGAATAGATCAAGGTTTCAGAAGTCCAGTCATTTTCGCCAACTAGCTTTAGTGGCGAAACCTGCAAACCCAGCCATGAGGCTAAGGAACTGACGGCCATGGTTAGGGTGGTTTTGGAATCGAAGCGATACGCAATACCAAACAAAGCTAGGGTGGGAATCCCCACAGCCAAGCCATAGGCCTGACCAAAGATTCCGTACTGAAATTGCACATAGGCCTCCAAACTCAAACTTAACAATACCGCCAAGAGCAGCACATAATCGAAAAGTGTGCTGGGACTTTTCACCTCTTCCTTGGCAAAAGCAGGAGTTTTTTTAGCTACATACACCCAAGCGCTTGTAGCCAAGAGTAAGAGAGAGAGGGAAATGGTCAACTCACCAATCTGGTCGATATAGGCCCACAGCAACATGCCCAAGCCACTGACTAATACCGATACGCCCACATACCAAATCAGGCGCAAGGCCATTTGCAAAGAATGCGGGCGTGCAGAATAGGCCTGACGGAGCGTTTCTGCCCGCTCGGGACTAATCAGCTCCTTTTGTTGTAAGAGATAAAACAGATGATGCACAGGCATAAAATTTTGTTAAGATACTAAGAGTCTTATTCTGAAAAAACAGAACCCAAGAAAGGAGACCGTATCCCGACAGAATAATGTATGGGGCAAGAATATTTTTACTCTATCGTACCTAATTTTATTTGGACAAGGGAGGTAATCTCCTTCGTTTCATGCAGGATTCTTTAAATAAGTGTAGAAAAATCAAAAAAATGTTCATTTCTCTGCTCGGTCTTGCATTATCTCTGTGTTAAGGAAAATAATCAGCTTTAAAATTGGCCGAATTTTACACTTTATTTTCGTAAAATCCAGTCAACTGACAAAATATTAATTTACATATCCGAAAATATCAATACATTATTTCAAATCGGCTAAAAAAGCAGCTATATCCAACGCTTCCGGATGTGCCCGAAGATAGAAAGTTCCAATAGTAACAAAACGCCCCTTTTCTTACAAAGGATAGTCCCTCCTCACAATGCGAATGGCGCTTAACAGAAAAGCCCCCACCTTTGCATCATCAAATCAATCAACAAAAAACAAACATGAAATTTAACGTATCTCTTATCGCTCTTTTTATCGCCCTTGGTTCAGTAGCTTATGCCAACAGCGGCAGCAATTCATTGGTTAAAGTTATTGCCGATGAAAACAATGGAATCTACAAAGTGGCGTATCGTTCCAATGAGGTTTCTCGTGTATCGGTAGCTATTTACAACAGCAACAATGAGCGCGTATTCAATGAAACCCTTATGATGAACGCCTTCGTGCGTCCGTACAACCTTAGCAGCATGGGTGAAGGTGAATACACTATCGAAATCAGTGACAAAAACGGCAAAACCGTAGAGAAAGTAAATTATAAAAGAGCCCGTATCCAAAGCATGGTGCAGGTAAGCAAAGTAGCCAAATTCCAAGGCAAATATTTGCTTCGTATCACTAACACTGCCAATGAGTTTGTAACGGTTCGTATCTTCAACCAAAACGAAGAAATGATTCACGAAAACTCGTTCCGCGTAACAGGCGACTTCGCTACCGTGTACAACTTGGAGCAAGTAGAAGGTAATCTAACCTTTGAAGTGGAAGGCCAAAACGGCACCAATGCCATCATAAAATACTAATAGCTTTTTAAGAAAGACTAATTAAGCCCGTGGGATTCTCACGGGCTTTTTTTGTGTTGATATTTGCCTGTTCAGAAACAGCAAAACTCCGCGGAAATCCGTAACTTAAGCTTTTTAAAGCCCATGCCCGAAGGACTCTCATCGCACGAAGCCGAGCGCCTGCTCTTGGAGTTTGGCTACAATGAATTGCCTACCTCCAAGCCCAAAAACCTCCTCCAAATAGCCAAAGAGGTAATAAAGGAGCCGATGTTTTTACTCCTCATTAGCTGTGGGGCTTTGTATCTGATATTGGGCGATTATCAAGAAAGCATCATTCTTTTATCCACCATTTTCCTCATCATCGGGATTACCTTTTATCAGTACAACAAAACCGAAAAAGCCCTCGATGCCCTCAAAAAACTCTCCGCTCCACGCGTATTGGTAAAGCGCGATGGAAAAGAAATGCGGATTCCCGGTCGTGAGGTAGTGCCCGGTGATGTGGTATTGCTGCAAGAAGGCGACCGCATTCCGGCAGATGCCAAGGTAGTGCATACCACCCATTTTTTGGTAGATGAATCGGCCCTTACTGGCGAATCCGTAGCCATTGAAAAAGAGCCCGACAGCCCTTTGCTCAATGGTACTTTGACCGTACGAGGTAGTGCCATAGCACAAGTTACCCACACGGGTACACAGGCACAATTGGGCAAAATCGCGGCTGCCTTGCATAGTTCCGAAGAAGACAGCACACGCCTTCAACAAGAAATGAAGGTTTTGATTCAAAGATTTGCCTTTATAGGTATTGGTATTTGTCTCAGCGTAGTTGCATTATTTTACCTCACCCGTGGCGATGGTTTACAGGCCATTTTGAACGGACTGGCTGCGGCCATGGCCGTGTTGCCAGAAGAATTTCCGGTAGTGCTTACCGTATTTTTGGCCTTGGGCGCCTGGCGATTATCCAAGAAAAATGTACTTACCCGCAAACCTTCGGCTATCGAAACGCTCGGCTCGGCCACGGTACTGTGCAGTGATAAAACAGGCACTATCACGCAAAATAAAATGGAAGTGGTGGCACTGTATGCCGGAAACCAGATCCTAGCGAAGGCGGATTTTACGCACCACAGAGACACCCTCGCTCCACTCTTCCAAACGGCATTTTTGGCTACCAGCCAGCCTTCTGCCGACCCTATGGACAAAGCTATAGTGGCCGCACATACCCAATGGCCCACTGTGATAATCGAGCCGAAAAGTCTAGTTAAAGAATACCCCTTGAGTAAACCCCTTATGGCGATTACGCGGGTGTTCAAAGAACATGAAGGGAAGTATAGGGTATACAGCAAGGGAGCCCCCGAAACCATTTTCGAATTGTGCGCAATGCCCGAAAGTGAAAAGCAAGTCCATCTTAGAGCCATCGAAAGTTTGGCTGCCAAAAGCTATCGGGTGCTTGGGCTGGCCAAGGCCGAGTGGGACGGAAAGGAAATTCCGGAAGATAGAAAAACCTTTGCCCATCGTTTTGTGGGTTTAGTAGCCTTGGAAGATCCCATACGACCGGAAGTGCCTCAAGCGATTCAGGAATGTGCCCAAGCGGGTGTGCGCGTGATTATGATTACGGGCGATTATCCAGCCACGGCACAAAGCATAGCAGCACAAATCGGGCTGAATGCCGCGCAGGTAATCAGCGGAGCCGAACTGAATGAAATGAGTGAAAAGGAGCTGCAAAGGCGCATTCCCGAGGTGCAAGTGTTTGCCCGCATCATGCCCGAGCAGAAAATGCAAATCATTAAAGCCCTCAAAGCCAATGGTGAAATAGTAGCCATGACAGGCGATGGCGTAAACGATGCCCCTGCCCTTAAAGCCGCTCATATCGGCATAGCTATGGGCAATAAAGGCACCGATGTAGCCCGTGAAGCCTCCTCGCTGGTACTGCTTGACGATAATTTTGCGTCCATAGTAGCCGCCATCCGGTTAGGACGGAAAATATACGACAACCTCCAAAAGGCCATTTCCTATATCCTAGCCATCCATATTCCCATCATCGGCATTACTATGCTCCCGGCCTTTATCAGCAGCCTGCCCCTACTTTTGATGCCCTTGCACATTGTGTTTATGGAGCTCATCATCGACCCGATATGTTCCGTGGCCTTTGAATCAGAAAAAGAGGAAAAAGACATTATGCTTCGTCCGCCCCGTAAGCCTGAGGAGAAGTTTTTTGGAGCCTCTAAAATTATGTACAGTGTTTTTCAAGGCTTAATGATATTATTTGCGGTCTGGGCCGTGTATTTCCTCACGCTCTCAGAAGGGCATACCGAAGAAGAGGTACGCGCGATTGCCTTCTCTTCTTTAATTCTGGGCAATGTTATCCTTATTCTCAGCAGCTTATCGAAAACACGCAGCGCAGTGGCCGTAGTACTGGAGCGCAATGTGGCTGCCGCTTCCATCATAAGCTTAGCTTTGGTATTGCTGCTCCTGATACTTGGCACTCCTCTTTTACAAGAAGTTTTCAGCTTGGCCTATCCCGGTTTGAGGCATTTTATCCCTACGGTAGTAGCCGCCTTTGGTCTGTTGTTTCTTTTTGAAGGAATCAAATGGCTTCGGCACCGAAAAGCGTATTTTTCTCTCTAGGTTAGGATATCCATAAACCAATCACCAAGGCGATAATCATCGCGCCATAGCCCCAAAGTAGGATTTTTCGTAGGGTTTTGCTTCCGGCCCAGAGTCCAATTCCTAGCTTTACCAAGCTATTGGAAAGGGTGGCGATCAAAATGGCTTGAGCTGCCAAGGAAAGAGCCAAACCATTGAGGCTGAGTTTGCCCACCGTGATACTGATGGCATCGATATCGGAGAATCCGGCAATGGCGCTGGAAATTAACAAACCGCGGTCGCCCAAATAGCTATTGGCATAGCTCACACTCAAAAGAATTGCCATATACAAGGCACCAAATACCAGCGCGCCACGCAAATCAAGAGGTTTACCTTGGCGGATGGGTTCTTCCTGAATGGTTTTGTTTTTTTGACGCAGATAATAAAAGAAGGTAATTCCCAAGCCCGTGAGCAGTACCAAGGCAATGGCCGGAATGAGGCTTTGCATCAGGCTAGGATTGAATAAGTACGTCCATACCCCTACGCGTACCACCATCATGGTGGAAGCCGCCAGTATCGCCACCCCGCAGTGCAAGGAAAGCGATTCATCTTTTTTACTTTTCTTGGAAAACACCCAGGTAACGGCCGTGCTGGAAATCAGTCCTCCAACAAATCCGCTCAACAAAATCCCTTTGCCGGAGCCAAGAATTCTCATCAACACATAGCCCACAAAGCCGAGCCCAGAGGTAAGCAAAATCACCCAGCCCACTTCGTGGGGATTGATCACCTCCCATGGGTCGATGGTTTTATTGGGTAAGAAGGGGAATATCAGCAGGGCAATCACCACGTAGCGGATGAAATCGTACAGCTCTTCGGGCGTGATTTTTCCTACCCATGTCCGCAAGCGGATTTTGGCTGAAAGCAGTACCAACACCAACACGGTAATCAGCAAGCTGATACTGAGCATGCCCATAAACGATAAGGTGCCGAGAAAAAAAGTAATGAGCAGGGAAAACTCTGTGGCTGCGCCAATATCTCCTTTGGAAGCGGTGATGAAATACGAAATACCTGTTAGGATTACCGCAGATAATACGATGGCAATGTAGACCCACATGCCCAAGATGTAATAGGTGAGTCCGCCCAGAAAGCCCAATAAAACAATGGAGACAAACGTACGAATGCCGGCAAAGCTCGGGCTGTTTTCTTTGGTGGCCGCATGTTCACGCTCCAAGCCGATGATAGCGCCTATGCCCAATGCCACGAGCAAGCGGATGATAAAGTCCGTGGAGCTGAGTTGAAAAGTGTCGGTTTGAATAAGAAAACTATCCATGTGATTGAACGCTTTCGTAATACTACAAGAATCCGCAGCCTTTTGCCATTTCCCGCCCCAATTTCATTTTAGGCTTTTCGCCTTGCCAAAAAATCATCTATCGCATCAATCGCCCTTTGCACCCGCTGAGCACCCATGCCGGAAATAGTATAGAAAGGCTTTTCCAAAACCTTGATTTCCTTTTGGAACCAATGAAAAAAGAAAAAGCGTTCGTCCGGATTTTCGCGTAGCGGATCGGGCTCCCATGGCATATCGATATCGCAAAGGAGGTACACATCATAGGGCTGGGTGCGGATAGAGGCTTCTATCCATTCATCTACCCGTCCGTATTTATGCAGACTCCAAATTTTGTGGTTGATAAGCTCGGTATCGCAGAAGAGCAAGCTATTAGCTTTCGCCCCAAGGCGGATTTCCTCTTTTTTTTGCCCTTGGGCCATAGTGAGTATATCGGAATAGGCATAGGGCCGCCCGAGCGTTTCGAGGTATTGTCGGGCAAACTCCGGCACCCATTGCGTGGCATAGTGCTTCGCCAAAGCCTTTGCTAAATAGGATTTTCCGGTAGATTCCGGCCCTGTAATGGCCACCTTGATGAGCTTATCCATGCGCCATTTGCTTAGTGAGGTGCTTTTTCCACTCAAAATACCCAATAATCACAATAATAACATAGGCTACAAAAAGCAGTGCTGTTAAATACAGAGCCTTGCTCCAATACATATACACGGCCACGCCATCTACCACAATCCAGTATAACCAGTTTTCGATTTTTTTTCGCGCTACCATCCAGGTAGTAATCATGCTGAACACCGTAGTGAAGGAATCAATATACGGAAGCGAAGCCTCGGTATAGCGGCTAAGCAGCCAACCCATAAGTGCACTGGCCAATAGTCCTCCACTGATTAATCCCACATGTTGAGGTAGGGAAAGTTGACCGATAGGCAATTCCTTTTTCTTAAAGCCCCATTTCCACTGATACCATCCGTAGGCGGTGATAATCAAATAAAAACCTTGCAGGCTCAGCTCGGCTAGCAGGTGGGCTTCCCAGCAGATTTTTACATAAATCAATACACTGATAAGTCCGGCTCCCCAGCACCAGCTGTTTTCCCGCGCTGCCAAAAAAATATAAAGAAGGCCAAAAAACACTCCGGCTGCTTCCCACCAGGTCATGGCTTGCCAAGCGGAATATATCCCTTCAAGAATGCTATCTGTCATGGTGCCAAATATACCACCATTCCCTAGGTTTCTGTTATTTTTTTATGCCAATGCAACCTCATTAGTCTAGTTAGCGTCTATCTTCTACAAAAGTGTAAGAAATATGCAGAAAGGAAGTTACCTAGGTGAATTAGAAGAACTTATCCTCTTGGCAGCTGCCTCGCTAGGCGAAAATGCCTACGGCTTGGCCATCATGGAAGCCCTCAATGAAAAAGCCAAGCGCAACCTGAGCCTTAGTGCCGTGCACACGGTTTTGTACCGCTTAGAAGAAAAAGGTTTGCTGCGTTCTGAGATGGGCGGGGCTACAGCCGAGCGAGGCGGAAGGCGCAAACGCCTATTTAAAATGACCCAATATGGGGCGCAAGCCCTGCAAGAAAACCGCGAAGTACGCGAAAGCTTTTGGTCGAGCATTTCGCTACAGTGGCAAGGAGGAAACCTATGAAAAAGCCCGCCAGCATCCCCACTTGGGCCGAGCGCTTTTTTGCGTGGTACTGTGCCCCGCACCTGCACGAAGAACTGCAAGGCGATTTGGCCGAGCAGTTTGAGCACCATTGCAGTCGCTACTCCGTCAGCAAGGCACGCAGACTCTACTGGTGGAATGTAATCCGTCTTTTGGGGCCACATACACTCAAACGAAAATCAGTCAATTACTCAACAAACAACACCATCATGTTCAAAAACTATCTACTGGTAGCCTATCGCAGTCTTATGAAGCGGAAGAGCTACACCTTTATCAATGTGTTTGGCCTTGCCCTAGGCATAGCCAGTGCCTACCTTATTTTTGCCTATGTGAAGCATGAGCTCAGTTACGATGAATTCCATTCACAGAAAGATCACATCTACCGCAGCCAGGTGAATTTCCATATTGGCGGAGAGGACAATAACACCTCAGTAAGCCCTACGGCTCTTTTGCCTCATTTAAAAAGAGAATTTCCGGAAATAAAAGAAGGCGTTCGCGTATACAATCCGGGTATTTTTGCTCCGATGGTTTTGCAGGTTGACGAGCAGAAATATGAAGAAAAGCGTTTCTTCTATGCCGACAGTACCTTCTTCAAGGTGTTTGACTATGAATTAATCCAAGGGGATAAAAAAACTGCGCTTAGTACACCCAACAGTGTATTGCTGACCCAGCGCATGGCCACCAAATATTTTGGCTATACCGACCCCATCGGGAAAACCATACGCCTCAATAATGTGCGCGACTTCACCGTAACTGGCATTTTGGAAAATGTTCCTCAGAATAGCCATCTACAATTCGATTTTTTAGCCACTTTCAGCTCGCTGGGTGTAGCCAAAAGAGAAGAATGGTGGGGCGCCAACTATCAGACTTTTGTGGTGCTCAACGAGCAAGCCGATGTGAAAGTGGTGGAAGACCGCCTTTTTGAACAAGTAAAAGAAATGACCAAAGGGCAATTGCCAAGCAATGGCGACTATGTGCGCTATAGCTTCACGCCCCTCCTCGATTTGCATTTCAATACCAGCTATAGCAATGAGTGGGAACCCACCAGCAGCATGGTATATATCTACATATTCACGGCTATTGCATTCCTGATTATCTTGATTGCCTGCATCAATTACATGAACTTATCTACCGCCCGCGCCACCGATAGGGCACGCGAAGTGGGCATGCGCAAAGTGATGGGTGCCTACCGTTCGCAGGTATTCAGTCAGTTTATGAGTGAGGCCATTTTGATTACGCTCATTGCGGGAATGTTGGCTTTGGTCTTAGTACAGGTGGCTATCCCCGTGTTCAATGATGTAACGGGTAAAAATTTCACCTCGGCTATTTTGCTGAACCGCGAACTCCTCAGCTACTTTGGGGCCATTTTGCTGGCCGTAAGTTTATTGGCAGGCGCTTATCCGGCTTTGGCCTTATCGGGTTTCAAGCCTATCAAAGTGCTCAAAGGTCAGTTTAAGCATAGCACTTCGGCAGTGGCCTTGCGCAAAGGCTTGGTGGTGTTCCAATTTGCCATCTCTATGTTTTTGATCATGAGCACCTTGGTGATTATGAGCCAGCTGCGCTTTATCCAAGATAAGCAACTCGGCTATACCAAAGACCAAGTATTGGCCTTCCCACTAGACTATGCACTCAGTGAAAAACTACCCACCATCAAACAGGCACTAAGTGCCCAAAGTGGTGTATTAGGTGTAACGTCTTCCACCAATCTACCCAACTTAGTCCGCGGAGGCTATTCGCTTAGTGTACAGGGCATGGCTGAAGGAAGCGAACTTATGATCACCGCACAAGCGATTGATGAAAACTACCTGGAAGTGCTGGATATGGAATTGGTAGCGGGGGAAAAACTTACGGCTACAGATGCACTACTGGTGCAAGACACCGTCTACCAAAACCGCACCTACAATATTCTGGTAAATGAAACGGCCGTGAGAAAACTAGGCCTTACGCCCGAAGAGGCCGTGGGCATTGCCAGCAATGTGGGCGAACGCAAGGGCATTATTAAAGGGGTAATGAAAGATTTCCACTACCAATCGTTGCAACAAGAAATAGGCTCGGTGGCCTACTTTATTGAGCCGGAGCAGTTCAATTATGTAATGGTGAAAGTGGCACCCCAAAATATGGAACATACCTTGGCGGGATTACAAACACTATGGTCGAAACTGGCTCCTCATCGCCCCTTTGAGTTTGAATTTTTGGATGAGAACTTCAAAAACATGTATGCCTCCGAGCAGAATATTGCCCAAATCTTTCAGGTCTTCTCTATCATTGCACTTTTAGTAGGAGCCTTGGGCTTGTTCGGCTTGGCCAGCTACACCACCATTCAGCGTGCGAAAGAAATCAGCGTGCGCAAAGTACTGGGCGCTTCAGTAGGTCAATTGGTGATTTTGCTGAATAAAGATTTTGTCCTACTGATAGTGTGGGCCATGGTCTTGGCGATTCCCCTTTCGTTCTATTTTATGAACCAATGGCTAAGCAATTTTGCTTTCCGCACCGAAATCCACTGGTTTATTCCTGCGCTAGCGGCCATACTTACCTTATTGGCTGCCCTGCTCACCGTAAGTTGGGAATCGGTGAAATCAGCTCTAAGCAATCCGGCTGATCGCCTGAAAAGCGAGTAAAAAAAAGGGAGCGTATGATTGATACGCTCCCTTTTTTCTTATTTCTTGGTGAATTTACCCATCTTTCGACCCTCTGCCCCTTCATAATAAAGCAGGTACATTCCAGCCGATAAATGACTGATATCGAGCTGATATCCCTGCGAACTCGCTTGTCCGCGAACCGAATAGCGTCTTCCGCTGAGATCGGTGATAACCCAATCAGCTCCCTTTACTTGTTCTAATCCCGAAACCATCAGATGATTTTCCGCAGGATTAGGAAACAGCATGAAGCTTTGAGTAAAATCAGGTATTCCGGTAAACAAATCGGGGGCTTCAATGGTAAAGTCCACAGAGGCTTCTTCCCCTGTGCTAAAGTTGGTAATAGAAGCCAAGGTAGTATTGCCCTGCTTGATAGCCGCACTTGGGCCGCCATCGCCATACGAATCGCCCAGTACAAAAGTGAAAGTACCGGGAGCCAAGCAGGCATCAAAAACATAGGTAATCCCCTCTTGAACTAAAGCATCAAAATTATAAGCGATGAGCGTGGTATTTTGCATAATCATCCAATAGGTTTCCTCAGGGTAATTATCGGTTGTGATTTCTATACTAATCTTATCCTCCTGCGTACCTTGGGTAAAGTTTTGCGTCCATTCAAAGGCATTATTAGTGGAATTTTCATCGGAAGATTCACCTTGAATGGTGGTTAGGTTGGCGGAAATCACATTTTCACCCGTACTCATACCACTCACCCGAATAGGGAAGGCTTCTTCATCCCCACCTGTAAGACTGCCCGTCCATTGGTAGCTTTGCGCACTTTGGCTACCTACTTGATACGACACATTAGCGGATGTCAGCACGCCCGTTCCTTCGTTTTTCAGATACACCCAAATCTCGGCTGTATCGTCACATGAATGCAGGTTGGAAGGGTATCCATCCTCTGGAAAAGCCATGCGCAAGGATGCATCAAAAGTTTGCTCGAAAGGCAAGGAGAAATTAAAACTCACTTTACTACCAAACTGTCCGCTAAGAGTTCCTATTAATTCACCGCTATCATCTGCTCCGGAATATAAGGAAAGGGAAGCCCCTGCTTCCAATCCATCCCCATAGGTATCTTCCAATACAAAAATATAGTCGCCTTCATTCAAGCAAAAGCTTTCTGTTTGGGTAGAGTTGGGATCCACATTGAAATAGGTATTTCCTTCATAACCGGCATATACTTCCACTCCTTCTGTGTCGGTAATTTTCCAAAGGGTTTCGTAAGGATATTCATCTAAGGTAATCGATACAAACAAAGGATATCCTGAGCTCAGGACAAAGTCTGCAGACAAGGTGTTGTTGGTAGGGTTGCCATCGGCTGCGTCAAGAACTTCCACAGAAATGGAGTGAGAACCTTCTGCCCCAAAATCAATCCCTGTCAAGCTAATTTCTGTGCTTTGCCCAGCCTCCAAAGGAGTATCCAAGTCGATAGTTTGCTCCAGCGGTGCTCCTACATTGGTCGTTATCCTAAGGCTAATGGATGAGAAAGCATCTGTTCCCCGATTGGTAATTTCTATACTAGGAACAATTACAAAGCTGCCCGTACAGGCATATAGGGTTTCGTTGATATTTGTAAAAGCATTTAGAGCGATATCCAGAGCAGGTTTGGCGGCTGTATGCGTACCCGGGGTAGCTACATCGGCACTGTAAGTGCTAAGTGACCAATTTTGTGGAAAATCCGAGGCAAACTCACCGTTGTTGGCACTGATAACCCATGAAGCGCGAACGGCTACCTTGTTGGTATATTCCCAATCGGTGCCTGTTCCGTTTTCGCCTATTTTTCCATAGGAGTCCAATACTTTTCCTGCTTCTGCATCGAACAAAGCATACACATCATTGCCATCCCCACTAAGGTTGGCTAGCACTAAATCGGCATCGGTATTGGTAAATGGACCACCCCACTGAGGTAAGAAGGCTACAGAAGAGATAGTGAAGCTTGTCCCCGCAGGGATTTCACCCAAATCGGCAATCGATAGAGTGTGGGTAGCTTCGGTAGCTCCTCCTTCATATACCTGAATAACCAGTTGGGCCAAAGAATAAGGGGCATCAGAAGCATTATGAATTTCGATGTAGCTCGGCAAATTACCCGACTCATTGCCGCTCACCACCTCACTGATAATCAAACCCGGATAGGCATTGTTAGAAACTCCTGAGTTTTCATAAATCCAATCGGCAAAATAGGCCACATTGGCCCACAGTCCGGGAGCATCGGCATCGGCACAGCCAAAACCCCAGCTAGTGGCTCCTGCCACAATATAACCTGTACCGCTGGCATTGGGTACTACCAAAGGGCCACCACTATCGCCTTGGCAAGCATCTATACCGCCATTTTCGGTGTCGCCTGCGGCCAACATGGTTTCGTTGAGCGTAACAGGCCCATCGGGATGGGCTTCATACAAAGCATTGGCTACCGAAAGTTCTACAATAGGGATTTGAACTGATTGTAAAATATCAGGTGCGCTACCGCCCGAGGAGAGTGTTCCCCAACCGGAAATAATGGCCAGAACTCCGGCATCAATCAGTCCGGCATCCACATCCGCCTGGGTAGCATAGGCAACGGCTTGCGCCCGAGGGCCTGATAGGTCGATGGGTGATTCTAAACGAAGCAAAGCAATATCGTATCCTGTACTGACACCCGTATAGGTCTCGTGTTGGATGATTTCGTCCACCTGAATTACCTGACCTTCTTCTAAATTCGTGATATCAGTTATACCCGCACCAATTTGAATATTGGCTGCTGATTCGCCATCGATGCAGTGGGCGGCCGTCAATACCCAATATGGATCTATGATGGTACCTCCGCAAAACTGCGAACCATTGCTCAGCAAGGCCACTTGCCAAGGTACAGCCGTAATGTCCGTATCTTCTCCACCCACAATAGGAGGCGGATTGAATACGGGAACGGTGGCGTTTGGACGTGCAGTATCCTTGGGAGTTTTGTTATAATTTTCTTTTTTGTTGGGTGCTTTTATGGATTGAGCCACGCCTAGGTGGGCTACAACAAGCAGGCAAGCCAATATAAGCAAGCGGGGTTTAGTAAAGTGCTGGATCATAGGGTTAATTTTTCGGCCTACAATAAGTTGAATTTATTTGAAATAGGATGAATCTGGAGGGATATTTTATTGAAATAGTATTTTTCTGGATAGCAAACCCCTAAAAAGGAGTAAAAAAGCAGATTTATATGTTCTAACACCAAATCTGCTTAAGGAAAAGAGGTGAAATTTAGTATATCAAAAACAAGAGTTTGAACCTATCGGCCGCTTAGCGCTCGTTGTGCTGGAGATACAAAAGGGTATTGAGCAGCATCACTTCTGCCGCTTTCAGATCTTCTTTTTCTTCTAAAAACTG
Source organism: Shiella aurantiaca (assembly GCA_030412945.1). Lineage (GTDB taxonomy): Bacteria > Bacteroidota > Bacteroidia > Cytophagales > Cyclobacteriaceae > Shiella > Shiella aurantiaca. The sequence continues at coordinate 51,842 of JAUHJS010000002.1, forward strand.
TATGCTGGCAGCCAATAGCACCTGGTAGCCGGAGAGTTTCTGGGCATCCGCAATAGCTTGCAGCTGGCTGGCCAGTTGTGCAGCGGCTGCTTTTAGCTTAGGGTCTTGCCACTGCGATTTCTTCTCTACTTTAGCGAGTACCGTCCCTTTACTTTTCAGGAATTCTTGCTCATTGGAGGCACTAGGTGTTTCTTGCTGCTGATGCTTCAAGAAAGCATTCAAATCTTGCAGGGTGTTTTTCTTGGCCATGTTACAAAAGGCTAATGAGTTCTTTGCTTACTTCTAAAAACTCCTTTTCAGGGAGCAGGGTGCTAAAGTTGGCGAATGTATTTTTCTGGGGCACGCGCGATTCGGTCACGATAGCATCGAGCTGCTCCAGCAAGGCTTGTATGGTTTCTTTTTTGGTCGAACTGTGCACACGATTGGGCAGCACCACTATTTTCAGATTGGGATTGAGCACGCGCGCAGGTTTCAAATCTTCCACCGTCTGGAAAGTCACCAGTAAATCGTTTTGGGTGAGGCTAGTCGGTACCACCACCATGTCGCAAACCATGCTGAGTTTTTTGATGTTCTCATCGGTATGCTTTCCGGCACTGTCGATAATGATGAAATCGAGCTTTTTGTCTGCCTTGAGCGTATCGATTTGGTTGATCACGTTGCGGTCATCGGAAGCAATAATCTGAAAAACACTTTTATCGTTTGCCCCCGTTTTGAAAAGCTCCATTTGGCGGAGGGTATTGAGGGTGTAATTGGTATCGGTTTCCACCAAACTCACTTTATGCCCCAAATTGAAGAGCATAGTGGCCAAATTAATGGCAGTGGTAGTTTTTCCGGTGCCACCCTTGCGGCTTACAAATGCAATAACTTTTCCCATAGTGTACAATTAACTAAAAATAGGAATTGGCCAAGCCAAAACCAAATTATGCCTATTCACCTTTTTGCGTGTGGTCTTCTATGGGCATGCTCACCGCTTCCGCCAGTTCCACAGCCAAGGCTTTTATCTGCTTGTACGAGTAGTAGCGGCACAGCTCTTGTGACTTTCCTTGTGAATGCACCAAATGCAAACTAAAGTAATGCTTAGCGCCTTCGGGCAAATGTGCATGCAAAGCAAAATGCTGCAATTCCTCAAACGAAGTACGTTTGCCATTTTTAAACCCCGCCAAAGAAAGGTAGAGGAAAAACTCCTTGCGCTGTAGGTCAAACTCAATGCGCTGAGCAGCCGAAAAAACGATTCCGCTCAGCATAATAAGTAGAGCTCCCAAAGCAGGCTCTACGGTAAGCAGCACATAAAAGCCTGCCGACAGTATCGCTAAGCCTACTAGCATGAAGGGCCAGGTAAAGTGATTTTTTAAACGAAAAGAATGAATTTTGTTTTCCGGCTCCGATAACCAACGCATAGTGTAAAATTTGCCTCAATTACGGAAATCCTTCAAAAAATGCGTAGGCAAAACGCATAAATTCTTTGTCAATGTGTACCTTTCTGTAATGATAAGCCGAGCTACCGTCCTGCATTTGCGCATCCCTTTTTCGTATTACCTGATGCCTGTTTTTTTGTTGGCATGGGCTATACAGCCCTTAGAGGTAGAAACCTGGCGCCTTGTGAGCACTTTTCTTATTCTGCATCTCTTTTTGTATCCGGCCAGCAATGCTTTCAATAGTTATCATGATAAAGACGAAGGAAGCATAGGCGGCTTGGAAAATCCGCCTCCGGTAAGCAAAGAACTGCTCCATACCGCCAACCTCATGGATATGATGGCCCTCATCATGGCCTATGTGCTCAGTCCGCTGTTTGCCCTCTTGCTATTGGCCTATACCTTGGCTTCGCGCGCCTACAGTCACCCATCGGTACGGTTAAAAAAGTATCCGCTTATCAGTTGGGTAGTGGCAGGCGTTTTCCAAGGTTTTGTAACGGTATGGATGAGTTTTGAAGGCCTGCATGCTACGGGCATTCCCATGCTTTTGGAGCCCGAAGTATACCTACCCGCCCTGCTCAGTTCTCTCATGCTGATGGGCTCTTACCCGATGACGCAAGTGTATCAGCACCAGGAAGACCGCCAGCGGGGCGACCGCACGCTCAGCCTCTTGCTGGGCATTCGCGGCACCTTTCATTTTACCATGCTGGTGTTTACGGTGGCCACAGCGGCTTTTGTGGCCTATTTCTATCAGCAAAATCCGTGGTTGGCCTTGGCCTATCCGCTGGTGCTTTCGCCTGTTTTGTTTTACTTCTTCCGCTGGTACTTGCGGGTGCGCAAAAATGCCCAAGCGGCTGACTTCCACGCTACCATGCGTTTGAATTTCATCTCGGCCACGTGCCTGATTGTATTTTTCCTTTTGTCTGGATGGCTTAAATTCCCTTTTCTATGGACACTTTTTTGACCGAATCCTTAGGGATTCCTTCTTCGGTTTACCAGTATTTTATTCTTCCCCTGCTCATTTTTCTGGCGCGCGTATCGGATGTGTCCATAGGCACCATGCGGGTGATTTTTGTAATGAGTGGCAAGAAAAAAATTGCCCCCGTAATGGGCTTTTTAGAATCTTTTATTTGGTTGCTAGCCATACGGCAGATCTTTCAAAATGTAGATAATATCCTCACCTATGTGGCCTATGCCGGAGGCTATGGCACGGGCACTTTTGTGGGTATGTATATAGAAGAAAAGCTGGCCCTGGGGCGTGTGGTGGTGCGGGTAATTACCAAAACCACCTCCGAAAACCTTGTGAACCACCTCAAACAAAAGGAATACCGCTTTGCCAACCTCGATGCCGAAGGCAATGAAGGGAAAGTAAACGTACTTTTTACCGTAGTAAAGCGCGAGCACCTGCCCGATTTGCTGCGTATGATTAAGGAATATAATCCACAGGCTTTTTATACCATAGAGGGCATTAAGCGCGCCAGTGATGAGCAAAGGGCAGAAACCAAAGACCGCCTCAGTGTATTGTATAAAGGGAGTAAAATTAGGGTGTGAGAATTACCTACTGATTTACTGCACACGCATTGTTAAAACGCCCTATAGAGGAGGTTTGTTAGGTTTTTAAAACCAGACGGGCTTATTGATTATTTCTTTCCCGCCATGGTCTTGTTTTGGTGTTGAACATTCGGATTTTAGGTGCAAACTTGCCAAAACACAAATAATGATTTTTTGGATAAAATTTCGCTGTCCTTTTACAGGGAAAGGGCTTAGTCAGAATTGACTTTTTGAAGATATTAAGACGATTAGTTGTAATTTCCCTATTTATAATGTTGTGTGCTTATAAGTCTTAAAATACTCTTTGTACCACTTATTTTCGTGGTGGTCAATTTTATTAGTGTCAATTTGGTGTGTCGGGTCAATTTTTGAATACAAAATTTCAAGCGAAGCATAATCTCTTTGGCTTATTACTTTAAATCCATTTCTTAACAATTGTGCAGCAGCCACACCCGCCCCAATTTGATATACTTTATTTTCGGAAAATCTATTGCCGTCATAAATTACTTGGCTGCCGCAGGCTGCACTAATGTCCATTAATACTGCAATTTCAATATCCCCATCTTTTGCGATTTCAAGCATCTTTTCAGACGCTTTTATCATTCCTTCTGTCCAATCTTTTCCACTTTCTGATAACACCTTCGCCTTTCCCTCCAAAACGTCAAAACCCGTACCACCGTGAATGTCGCTCATTTCTCTTGGGGTCCCATAGGAAAATTCTTCAGGGCAGAATGTAACTACTTTAACCGTGTCATACTGTAAGATTTTTAATGCTGAAGGGTATTCACCATTTGCAGTGCTGTCCCAGCCGCAAGTAATCCCCGACAAGCAAGCACTCATTAAAACTCTAAGTGGATTTCCTTTCGTTGGTGATCTTAATTTTTTCAAATATTCTATGTCTGTCATAGTTTGTATAGTTTTTTGTGGATTGTTTGCCCTTACAAAAAATTACCACCTTTTTGCTATAAGTTCTGTACGCTGTTGGGGTGGTGTTATTTTTCCATTTTGTTTATTAGTTCAATTCCCAAATCATCAATATTTTTATTAGCCTGAGCAACATTGGATAGGATTATTACCGCTCTTTTATTTTCTACATCCATTGTCAATGATGATGAATAACCACCTGTTCCTCCATTGTGCCAATATAAGTTGTTTCCATTTTTTGATTTCAAAATATGCCAACCTAAGCCAATTTTGAAATCCTTGCCAATTTCAAAAGTTGGTTTCCTTGTCAGTTCGAGATCCTTGTTTGAACTGTCAAAATGGGCAAGCACAAATTTGGCTAAATCCTCTGTGGTTGATAAAATTCCACCACATCCAAATAATACATCAAACTCCCAATTGGATACTGCTTTCCCTTGGTTATCCATTCCTTTAACAAGTAGATTTCCTAAATTTTTGGAACTTGTAAATGAGCTGTTCATATCGTACTTTTCAAATACATGTTTTTGTACTAAATCCTGAAATGTGGTTTTTTGAGATATGCCCAATGTGTAACCCAACAAGCCTGTTCCTAAGTTTGAATAGGTGTACGATTTTGAGGGGTCGCTATTGATACTTAATGAATTTTTTAAGTATTCCTCGATTTCTTTGGCTCCATACTTTTCGTACGGGTTGTCGGTGTTTGACAAGTCTAGGTTTTCAGGCAATCGAGCTACACCTGATGTGTGATTGGCTAAACTTTCAAATGTTATCTTGATATTGTCTTTAAAGTCAAATGGGTAGAAGGCATTGATCGTATCTGTTAATTTTATTTCCCCATTCTTGACCAAGGCAGCTAAAACAGTTGAAGTGAAAACTTTTGTTACCGAACCAATTTCAAATACTTGGTTTTGATTTTCAATTGGTCTAATAGTTTCGTTATCTCTTACTATTCCAAAATAGTTAACCTTGCCATTTTCAATTACCGCAATGGAGAGTTGGGTGTTATTTGGCAGGTTTTTGGTTTTTGAAAATATAATTTCAGCAATTTCTTTTGGGTATTCGGCTAATTCGTTTTTGCTTACGCTTTCAATTGTCTTAGGTTCTTCGTAAGGTTTTATGAGCAAGCCAGCTATTTTGTTTTGGTCGTTAAGTGTGATATAAATCCCTAAAATAGCTCGTTCAAACTGAGTTTTGTATAAAGTATTAGTCCCCTCTTCAATTTTTACTAATTCCATACCTATTATTTCCCCTACTTGATTCTTCAAACTTGTTAAAAATTGTCTGTTTTTATCAATTGGTAAGGTCTTTTGCATTTCAGGGGAAAGACTATTGAAAATCTCATCATAATTTCCAGCGTTATAGTTCGCTTGAAAATTATCAATAGCTTTTTTATAGCTTTCGGTTTGGGCAAATACTACTTGTGCCAAACAGATTGTAATGAGAATTAAAAGTGTTCTTTTCATTGTTCTTTTCATTTTTGTAAGACACCAAACGTTTTCTTATCCATTAACTGTTTTAATGTATTAAGATAGGCATGTTTTTATCTTTCAGTAAGGGGGCGGCCCGTAACAAAAGGTTAACTGGTCAGCAATAAATACATTTCAATGCTCATGATTTGAAGAATATGGGTTACTTTTTGTTTATCCAGTATTTGTAAAAATACATATCATTTAGGGTTAATTCGTAATCAAATTCACAGCTATAAATTCAATACTGTTTTTTTCTTTGGTATTCACTTTGGATACTGATTTTAAGTAAATTGTATGGTATTCTTTTCTTAAATCAAACTCCATAATTTTTAAATCGTACTGTTTTTGGGGAGCTTACAGTAGGGTTTGAAACCCGAATCCGCCTTCATCTAGCGCGCGGTTGCAACGCGTGTTAATTCCTTTAAATATACTCAAAAAACCAATTCTTAATCACCCTTGGCTCCATGCACATTTAGCGTATTCTTTTCATTTGCAATCTCTACTTCTTTTTAAATTCACCCCAACAAAAAAGCCGACTCGTTTGGGTCGGCTTTGATTTTTTAACGGGTAAATTATCTTCTGTACCCACCGCCTCCACCGCGGTTGGCCCCTTCTTCTCTTGGTCTTGCTTCTTTTACTACAATAGTGCTCCCTTGTAAGTCAGTATTGTCCAATTGATCAATGGCGTTTTGCGCCTCATTGTTATCGGGCATTTCTACAAAGCCAAACTTCTTCGACTGGCCTGTTTCTTTGTCCATAATGACCTTAGCAGATGATACCTCACCAAATGCTTCAAATGTTTTCTCCAAATCCTTACTGGTTGTTCTGGCATGGAGTTTTGCAACGAAAATGTTCATGATAAATAATAAATAATTGAATAAGGTGGCATTAATAAAAGCTAACGGCTAGCAAGAAATTTCCGTCACTTTTAGGGAGATGGGTTTATTCAGGCTAAACGAAATCTTCGGTTAACCTCAGTAAGTTAGCATTTTTGCCAACATCAAAAAAACTTATCCAATTATTTTTTAACTGATTGCAAATCAGCTCCATTCGGCTATTACCGTGCGGCCACCTTTGGTCACTTGGTTGAGCTCAGCTACTATTTTAGTGCCCACAGGCAAGAAAATATCCACCCGAGACCCAAACTTGATAAAGCCGAACTCGGCTCCTTGCTCTATCGCATCGCCTTCTTTGATATACCAGCAAATGCGCTTGGCCAAGGCGCCTGCAATCTGGCGGAAGAGCACTTCCACGCCATTTTCCATTTTTACTACCGTTGTGGTACGCTCGTTTTCGGTGCTCGACTTAGGATGCCAAGCCACCAAATATTTGCCCGCATGGTATTTGAAATAGGATACTACTCCGCCCACAGGCGTACGGTTCACGTGCACATTAACAGGCGACATAAAGATGGATACCTGAATGCGCTCATCTTTAAAATATTCCCCCTCATGGGTATTTTCAATCACCACTACCTTGCCGTCTACCGGGGCTAGAATCTGCTTGGGGTTTTTAGATACCGTGAAAATGGGATTTCTGAAAAACTGAAGAATAACGAGGAAGAAAAATACGGTAACGCCCAGCACGGTATAATCGGCCCAATCGGGCCAGCTAAGCCAGCGGAACACGGCATGATTGATAGCCAAAACCAAAAACAGGGCAACTAATAGTATTTTGTATCCTTCTCTGTGTATCGTCATAATAGTACGGTGTGCTACAAAGGTAAAAAAATGTTTTAATTCTTCGCTTTATTGCCTTCGCTGAGCTTTTCGCTTAAGGTTTTTTGCCAAAGTTTGTATCCTTCTTTGCTTAGGTACAGGCCATTGCGCACAAAATATTTGGGATCGGGAACACCTCGGCTGTTTACCATAAGGCTGTACAAATCGATGTAACGCACCTTGGTATGGCTTTCGGCCATTTGCTTCAAGCGAGCATTGGTATCAAGGATCACTTTGCCTTTGCTCATGCGCCTGCGCAGGGGGCTAGGCTTTACGGAAATTACCCACACTTCCGTTTGGGGCATATAGCGCTCAAATTTTTGTATCAACGATTCGTAGGCCCGGCTGATTTCCAAAGGCGACAGTCCGGTAGCGATATCATTATCCCCAAGGTAAAGAATTACCCGCTTGGGCTGGTATGGGTATATCCAAGGGAAAAAATAGCTATCTACATTGGCAATCGTAATACCTCTGAAGCCGCGGGCGGTTGGGTTGTGGTTTCTGAACTGGCTCTCAAGGTATTTCCAGCGCTTGATGGTGCTACTTCCCAGAAATAGGGTTCCGTTTTTCTTAATCCCACTTCTTTGTTCTTGGCGCTGGTAGAGCCGCCAGTCTTTATCCCAAGGGGTGCTACGCTTTTGGAGCAGCATCCACTCATACAGCTGCGGACTGGCATAGGTTTCTGTCCAGGCATCGTGGTTGGCATTGGGGTAGGTGGTAAAAGTTACTTTGCCATTGCAGGCTTCTAAGGCTTCCACCATATCGGCCGATTTGAAAAGAGGCACTACATCATCTTTCTCCCCATGAAATACCCACGTAGGAATCGTGCTAACCGCACATACCTCCCGAGGGTTTCCGCCTCCGCTGATGGGAATCAAGGCCGCAAAAAGTTCAGGATACTGTATGGCAAAATCCCAAGCACCAAAAGCCCCCATACTGAGTCCGGTAAGGTATACGCGGTCGATATCTACCCGATATTTTAAAAGCACTTCATCATAAAGCGCCTTCAAGGCACCTGTATTCCAGCGAACGCCATCGGGACATTGGGGGGCAATCACAATAAAGGGGAACTTCTTTCCTTCGGCAATTAAGCGGGGAATTCCATGAATTTTTACTTTTTCGAGATTATCTCCACGCTCACCTGAGCCATGCAGAAAAATTACCAGCGGGTAAGCTTTTAAGGTACTATCATAGCCTTCGGGTACATAGGCCAGATACTGTTCAATAAAGGGTTTTACAGTCTGTTCGCTTTGCTGCGCCTTGATAGTCATAGAGCACAGAAAAAGCAGGAGGAGGGGTATGTGTTTAATCCAATTCATACACCTTGTTTTTGTTTTTCTTGGTAAAGAATACCCGTCTGATCCAGCGAGGCAAGATAAAGGCCCCAATGAATAAGTATAAATAATAGGAAAGCAAGCGCCAACAGATATTGGCTACCAAGGTGTAGTCGCCTAGGTAAACCGCAAAAAACTGATTGAACGAAAGCTCGGCCGTGCCGCTGCTCCCCGGAGTTGGCGATATCAGCATAATAATCCACATGATGATTTGCTTGGAGAAGACCACCATATGCTCCAAGAAATTGATATCGGTAAAGGCGGCAATGAGGCTATTGAGCATGGCATAGCGCGCGCACCAAATAAAGACCGTGGCCAGCGAGATTTTGAGCCAATAACTGGCCGTTTTACCACGCATTTCATGCGAAGCCAGAATCATCTCATTGCCTTGTTCCACGGCTTGATGGCGCCATCTGCGCAAAAATCCCAATCCGGTGGCTTTTATCAGCAACCATTTGAATGCCCTTGGGCGCACAAATAGGGCATAGGCCATAATGAGCGTATATATGGCTATTAAAGAATAGCTGATAATAAACACAATGGAAAAACCATACTTAAACTGCGTACTACCTGCTGAAAGGTTTGCAAACACATCGCCCCCAATAAACAGGAAAACCAGAGGAGCGGAAAGCACAAAGAAGAGGTTGTCCAGAATGGCAGTGAGCATCACATAGGCCAGTGATTTTCCGAATTTCAGTCCTTCTTTTAGCAAGATAAAGATAGCTACTGCGGTACCTCCTACAGCCGATGGGGTTACTGCCGAGGCAAACTCCCACAAAAGAATGACCTGAATGCTGCTTTTCCAGCTTAGTTTTTCTCCGGTAAGGGTGCGAATGCGGTATACATAGCCGATGTCGCGGGTAAGTAAAACTAGGAAAGCCAAAATAATCGCACTCGCTTCGGCATCAAACACCAGTTTCAGCTTGCTAGCCGACATGTTGGGGTCGCTGTAAAACAAATAGAAGACAATCCCCAAACCCAGTAGGATAGGAATCCATACTTTATTGGGGTTTAAGGTTTTAAATACCTTTTTAGCGTCAACTTCTTTGATTTTCTTTTTGCTCATTTATCGAGTTACCTCTTCGCCTTCTTTATGGCTGATCCAAAAGTTATTAAAGCCTTCGCCCAGCTGCATGGTGATAAGGCCGAGCTGAAGAAGATCCAAAATGGCTAAAAAATTATAGATAACCGCAATTTTGTTGCGCTCAAACGAAATTACCTCTTCAAAAGCCAGTCGGCCTTGGCTAGGCAAAAGGTGTAAAATTTTTTCTTTTTGTACTTCTATCGTATACGGATATTGCACTACCGTATGGGTAGGCTTCATTTGCTCATCTTCGTAGCGCTTGATGACTTTTTCAAACACCTTAAGCAGTTTGTATAGGTCAATGTCCTGAAGTTCGGCTTCCACATTGCTGCTGGAGGCCAGGCTTTTCAGCTCTTGTAAGATATTGCCTCTTTTCTCTTTCTGAAGCCTATCTTCTTCCAATTGGGCGAGTTCCCCAATTATGGATTTGTACTTTTTGTATTCCAATAAGTGGCGCACCAGCTCTTCGCGCGGATCTATCTCATTGCCTAGTTCGTCCAGCACAGGGCGCGGAAGCAGCATTTTAGCCTTAATGCGCATGAGTGTGGCTGCTACCAAGATAAACTCGCTGGCTACTTCCACATTGAGTTTTTCCAAGTGGTGTAGGTAGTCCAGAAAATCACTGGTGATTTTAGAGATAGGAATATCATAAATGTCCAACTCATCGCGTTCGATGAAGAACAAGAGTAGGTCAAAAGGGCCTTCAAACAGAGGTAGCTTAATTTCGAAACTCACGTGCCAAATATTTTTACAATAAACTGCTCATCTATGCGATTTTCAAAGATATTATTTTAAACTTGAAATTGAACACGTACAATTTTAAAATTGTGTACTTTTACCACTTATTTTAAGCTCAGACTGTCCTTTTGAAATCGTTTGAAACATTTTGGCAGCTAAGGGGTTAAAACATCATTTAATACCAAGCATATGCAAATTAAGCCCGGAAAACTACTCGCCACCATACAAGAGCCGCAGGATTTGCGTCAGCTCGACCAAAGCCAATTGGTGGCTTTGAGTCAGGAGTTGCGCCAGTTTATTATCGACAACGTGTCGGTATATGGAGGTCACTTCGGTGCCAGCCTGGGGGTGGTAGAACTTACTGTAGCATTACACTACGCCTTCAATACGCCCGAAGATCAGCTCGTGTGGGACGTGGGACATCAGGCTTATGGGCATAAAATATTGACTGGTCGTAGGGATTCTTTCCATACCAACAGAGTCTACAACGGGATTTCGGGTTTTCCCAAAAGAAAAGAGAGCAAATACGATACCTTCGGAGTAGGACACTCTTCTACTTCCATCTCGGCAGCTTTGGGTATGGCAGTAGCCAGCAAATACCAAGGCCTCGATGACAAACACCATATTGCCGTGATTGGCGATGGTGCCATGACGGGCGGTATGGCCTTCGAAGCCATGAACCATGCCGGAGTCAGCAATAGCAATGTGCTTATCATCCTGAACGATAATTGCATGTCTATCGACCCCAACGTAGGGGCACTTAAAGATTACCTTACCGATATCACTACTTCGCAAACCTACAACCGATTCCGCGATGAGGTGTGGAACGTACTGGGGAAATTCAGCAAGTTTGGCAGCTCCGCTCAAGAAGTTCTTTCGAAAGTAGAAGGCAGCGTAAAGTCTTTCCTACTTAAGCAGAGTAACCTGTTTGAATCATTGAATCTTCGGTATTTTGGTCCGGTAGATGGCCACGATGTAGACCATCTGGTGCACGTGCTCAACGATTTGAAAAAAATACCCGGCCCTAAAATCCTTCATTGCGTAACGGTAAAAGGGAAGGGTTTTGCCTTGGCCGAAAAAGACCAAACCAAGTGGCATGCACCCGGCACCTTCGATAAGGTGACAGGAGAGATATTTAAAAAAGTATACGATACACCTCAGCCTCCTAAATACCAAGACGTATTTGGTCACACCATAGTAGAACTGGCGAAGCAAAACGATAAAGTGATGGGTATAACGCCCGCCATGCCATCGGGCTGCTCACTCAATATTATGATGAAGGAAATGCCCGATCGCGCTTTTGATGTGGGTATTGCCGAACAACATGCCGTTACTTTTTCTGCTGGTTTGGCTACTCAGGGGATGATTCCTTTCTGTAATATCTATAGCTCCTTCATGCAAAGAGCCTATGATCAGGTGATTCACGATGTATGTATCCAAAATCTTCCGGTTATCTTCTGTCTCGATAGAGCAGGTTTTGCCGGAGCCGATGGACCTACACACCATGGTGCCTATGATATTGCCTATATGCGTGCCATTCCGAATATGATAGTGTCCAGCCCTATGAATGAAGAGGAGCTGCGCAACCTCATGTATACCGCTACTTTGAACAAAGAAGGCGCTTTTACCATTCGTTATCCGAGAGGAAACGGTGTAATGCCGGAGTGGAGAACGCCCATGCAGGCCGTAACAGTAGGTAAAGGTCGTGTGATTCAGGAAGGCAATGAAGTGGCGATTCTTACGATTGGTCATATCGGAAACTATGCCGTGCAGGTGTGCGAAGAGTTGGCCAAAGAAGGTTTGACGCCCGGCCACTACGATATGCGCTTTGTAAAGCCTATCGATGAAGAAATGCTGCACCACGTATTCAAAAAATACAAAAAGGTAGTAACGGTAGAAGATGGCTGCATTCCCGGAGGATTCGGCACAGCTGTACTTGAATTTATGGCCGACCACGGCTATCAGGCACAAGTGAAGCGCTTGGGTATTCCGGACAGAATTGTAGAACATGGCGAACAGCTAGAGTTGCACAATGAATGCGGATTTGGCCCTGAAGGCATCAAGCAAACTGTATTGGCTTTGTTTGAATCTGTACACGTACCTCATTAATATCCATGACAGAAATCGCCTACACCGAAATGGGGGCAGGCTACCCTGTCGTGCTTCTTCATGGCTTTTGTGAAAACAAAAGCATGTGGGAAACTTTGCAGACAGAGTTGTCGGCTGATTATCGGGTAATTTGTCCCGATATACCCGGTTTTGGCGATTCTCCCGCCCTGAAAGAGGTGAGCATGGAAAGTGCCGCAGCCGCACTGTACGATTGGCTGAAAGCAAAAGATATTTTTGAATGCATATTTATAGGTCATTCCCTTGGGGGCTATATTACCTTGGCCATAGAGGAGGCTTATCCTAATTTCCTGAAAGCCTACGGACTATTTCATTCCTCCGCCTTGGCCGATGCACCCGAGAAAAAAGAAGCGCGCGATAAAACCATTGCCTCGGTAAAACAATATGGCAAAGAAGCTTTTCTGAAGACCTTTATTCCCGGCCTTTATAACCCATTACGGATAGAAGAGTACGGAGAGTTTTTGCATCATTCCGAAAGAATGGGGAAGAAGACTTCAGCAGAGTCCATTATGAGTTACCTAGCTGCCATGCGCGATCGTTCGGAGAGAATGTATCTGCTAAAGCAGAAAAGCAAGCCCGTACTTTTTATTGCCGGAGCGCAAGATGCTGCCGTTCCTTTAGAGAAATCCTTGCAACATCAACCGTTTATTGACAAAAAGGATTTTCACCTCCTTCAAGAAGCGGGTCATATGGGCTTTTATGAATGCCCGCAAGAGAGTCTGAAAATCATTAGGAGTTTTCTTGTTGATGCTCTCGCTTAAATTTTGAGGCAACACATATTAGCATTGGTCGTAAGTAAGGGCAGCTCTTGTTGCAATTAAGTCCCTTCAAGCCTATGATATCATCTGTAATGAAAGCCTCCCTTTATTCCCAGTATGGGCCACCTTCGGTACTTCGCTTGGAGGATTTGCCTGTCCCTGTACCTTCGGATAGTGAGATTCTGGTTCATGTGCATGCTACCACGGTTAATAGAACCGATTGTGCCATGTTGCGCGCCAAGCCATGGATTATGCGCTTGTTTACCGGACTTTTGCGCCCCCAAAAGCCCATCTTGGGAACCGATTTTGCGGGAATTGTAGTAGGTATGGGTAATTCAGTCACGGGTTTTGGTCTTGGCGATAAGGTGTTTGGTTTCGATGACAGTGGCCTTTCCTCTCATGCACAGTTTCTTTCCATTTCAGTAAATAAAGCCATTGGGCATATTCCAGAGGGTGTCTCCTTCGAGCATGCAGCTGCAAGTTTGGAAGGAGTGCATTATGCTTTCAACTTTATGAATAAGGTGAATCTGACAAAAGGCCAGAAGATGTTGGTCAATGGGGCTACAGGCGCCATCGGTTCGGCCTTAGTGCAATTGCTGATGAATAAAGGCTTGCAAGTAAGTGCCGTGGGGAATACCAAAAATATAGATGTACTGAAAAAAATGGGAGTGGAAAAGGTGATCGACTATACCGCGGAGGATTTTACCCAGCTGAACGAAACCTTCGATTACATATTCGATGCGGTGGGAAAGAGTACTTTTGCACGCTGCAAACACTTGCTCTCAAAGAATGGTGTGTACATCTCTTCTGAATTGGGGCCTTTGATGCAAAACCCTTTTTTGGCTTTGCTTACTTCTTTTTCTAAAGGAAGAAGAGTGATTTTTCCTGTCCCCACGCGTCCAAAAGAAACTCTGCAGATGACTCAAAAGGAACTTCAGACCCGAGTATTCACCCCCTTGATTGATAGAGTGTATACGTATAATGAAATTGACAAAGCCTTTGCCTATGTAGAAACAGGAGAAAAAAGTGGCAATGTACTTATCGACTGGGCCGAGGCCCCCAGCGGCTAGGCTTCCATCCGCGGTAATATTTTTATCCAAGCTTTTCACAAATTATTACCAAGTAGATAACTTTTGGAACGGAATTCCGTATCTTGCTTCACCTTATAACCAACAAATCTATCTTTATGAAAAAAATCGTACTCCTGCTAAGTCTGGTAGCTACCGGGCTATTTGCACAAGCCCAAACGGTAGAAGAAATCTTGAACACTTATTTTGAAAACGTAGGTGGGAAAGAAAAATTAAGCACCCTTAATGCCACCCAAATGACAGCCAAAGTCAATGTGCAAGGCATGGAACTTCCTGTAGAAATTGTAAACACGAAGGATGGGAAATCTTTGATGAAGTTTCAATTTCAAGGCAAAGAGTTAGTTCAGCAAGCATTTGACGGAGAAACCGCTTGGGCGCATAATATGATGACCATGGTGGCCGAAAAAAGCGATGCTGAAACCACAGAAAACATGAAAAGAGAGGCAGGAAGTTTCCCCGATCCTTTCTTGAACTATCAAGAAAAAGGCTTCAAGGTGGAGCTAATGGGTAAAGAAGACATGGAAGGTACCCCTTGCTTCAAAGTAAAGCTTACCAAAAAGCCTTTGATGGTGGATGGTCAAGAGCAAGAAAACGTGGTATACTACTTCTTCGATGCCGAAAATTATGTTCCCTTGGTAGCGGAAACAATGATTACTTCCGGTCCTATGAAAGGCAAAATTTCTCAGCAAATCTTCAGCGACTACCAAGAGGTAGACGGTTTGTATTTCCCCTTCTCTCTATCCTTCCAACTAAAGGGTGAGTCTGGTGGCCAAAGCTTGAAAGTTGAATCGGTGATGTTAAACCCCGAAATCGATGATTCAATCTTTGCCTTCAAAGAATAATCAAAAATTTAACCCAAGCAAATACCTTTCTTAACCTGCCTTGTGGCGAGTGGGAAAGGTATTTTTTTACCTAAAACTCAAAACAACTATGAAAAAACTAAGCGCTCTACTGAGTGCCGTGCTGCTGCTTACGCTCAGCGCATGGGCACAAGATCCTATCGTGCTAAAAGGGAATGAACTTTTTGGTGCTATTTCCGCCCGTCAGATTGGGCCTGCCTTAATGAGTGGCCGGATTACTGATATTGCCGGACACCCTACTAACAACCGCGTGATTTATGTAGGCACAGCCGGTGGTGGTGTGTGGAAATCCAGCGATGGAGGTCTGTTTTTCACCTCTATTTTTGATGATTATAATCAATCGATTGGCTGCATTGCCATAGACCCCAATAAGCCCGACAATGTGATTTGGGTAGGAACGGGTGAAACATGGACCCGCAATAGCGTTTCCTATGGCGATGGCCTCTACAAATCGACCGATGGCGGTAGCAACTGGAAAAAGATGGGTTTTGAAAACTCCGATCGCATCAGTAGCATCGTTATCAATCCGAATAATTCTGATGAAGTATACGTAGGGGTGCTAGGTGCTCTCTGGGGTGATAGCAACGAAAGAGGTGTGTACAAAACTACCGATGGTGGCGCTACTTGGGAACGCCTATTAGCCGGAACAAATAATACAGGATGTTCCGATTTGGTGATGGATCCTAAAGATCCCAATACCTTGTATGCTTCTTTTTGGGAATTCCGTAGAACAGCCTATTCCTTTAGCAGTGGAGGTGCAAACAGTGCCCTGTACAAATCTACCGATGGTGGTAAAAATTGGGTGAAAATCCACAAAGGTTTTCCCGCTGGCCCTTATGGCCGTATAGCATTTACCTTAGCTCCATCTAATCCCTCCATTCAATATGCCGTAGTGGAGGCTAAAGAAGACAAAGGCTTGTACCGTTCCGATGATGCCGGAGCTTCTTGGACTAAGCTTAATGGCGATTTTGGTTTAACGGTTCGTCCCTTCTACTTCTCTCGTATCGTGGTAGATCCTCGTAACCCAGATGTAGTGTATAAAGGCGGACTTTATGGTTCCGTGAGCCTCGATGGGGGAAAAACCTTTAAAAATATGGGTGCCATGCATGCCGATATCCATGATATTTGGATTGACTTAAATGATTCTGACCGCCTATACGTGGGTACAGATGGTGGAGTGTATCGCTCGTATAATGCAGGTACTACCTTAGAGATGGTTGGTAATCTTCCCGTTTCTCAGTTCTACCATGTAAGTCTGGATAACGAGGAGCCTTATAATGTGTATGGTGGTTTGCAGGACAATGGCTCTTGGTATGGCCCTTCTTCCAGCCCATCAGGTATCGAAGCCCGCGACTGGAGCTCTGTAGGTGCCGGAGATGGTTTCCGTGTATTGCGTCACCCTACTAAAAAAATCATTTACTCTGAAATGCAAGGAGCCGAGAACATCTGGCGCTTTGATATTGAAAGAAATCAGACCAAGGTAGTAAAACCTTTTCCAACGAAAGGTGAGCCGAAATACCGCTTCAACTGGAATGCACCCATCGAGTTGAGTCCCAATCAGCCTGATCGCTTGTATGTAGGTAGCCAGTTTTTGATGCGTTCGAACGATATGGGCGATAACTGGGAGAAAATTTCTCCAGACCTCACCACCAACGATCCGGCCAAACAAATGCAGGCCAATTCGGGAGGGATTTCTGTAGATAACTCTGGTGCGGAGAATCACTGTACCATTTTCACCATTGCCGAATCACCCTTGGACGAAAACGTGATTTGGGTAGGTACGGATGATGGAAACGTGCAGCTTACCCAAAACGGAGGTAAAACATGGACCAATGTGGTGGCGAATATTCCCGAATTGCCAAAAAACACCTGGTGCTACCATATTGAAGCTAGTAATTTTGATAAAGGAATTGCCTATGCCGTGTTTGATGGTCACACGCGCAATGATATGAAGCCCTATGCCTATAAAACTACCGATTTTGGTAAAACCTGGACTTCTATCATCACCCCCGATGTGCACGGCTTTGCTCGCAACATTCAAGAGGATTATGTGAATCAAGACCTGCTGTTTTTAGGAACAGAGCTCGGCTTGTTCGTAACTATTGATGGGGGTAAAAACTGGTCGAAGTTCACCAATAACATGCCGGCTGCTTCGGTGCATTATCTAGCCTTACACCCTAAGACTAACGACCTAGTGGTGGCTACTCACGGTAGAGGCATTATCATCATTGATGATATCAGTCCTTTGCGCCAAATCAATCAGGAGGTTTTGCAAAAAGAGGTACACTTTTTCAAAAGTCCCACTTTTGTAATGTCAGAACAAAGTAGCTTTGGTGGTACGAGTACCGAAACCCAATATGTTGGGCCTAACCCTAACCCCAATGCAAAAATTGTTTATTACTTAAAAAAGCGTCACACCTTTGGTGCTATGAGCATGGAAGTGGTAGATAGTGAGGGAAATAAGGTGTCTGTTCTGGATCCGGGTAAGCAAAAAGGTATTAATATCGTTACTTGGTCATATATTACCCGTATGCCTAAGACAGCCAAAGGGAAAACCTTTGCTTTTGGTGGCTTTGCTGCGCCTAGAGTACCAGCCGGAAGCTATAAGGTGGTTATGAAAAAGGGCAAAGAAACCTTTGAGCACCCGATAGAGGTGAGCTATGATCCTCAATCGCTTATTCCGGTGGAAAGCCGTAAGCTACAGCAAGAAATGGTGCAAAAGCTATTCGACATGACCGAAAGCTTGGCCTATACTGTACATGAGGTAGATGCTTTGATAGACTATGCCAATGCTGCTTTGGCGAAAGACCCTAAATCGGCCAAAACCATTAATGCGTTCTTGAAGGAAATCAATACTTTAAAAGAAGGATTGGTGATTACCACCGGAGACAATTACGTGGGAAGTGCAGAGCCACAATTGAGAGAGAAAATCAGTAACCTGTATTCTGTGGTGGTGTCCAATTATGATAAGCCTTCCAATACTCAGTATGAAAACTATGAGGAATTGGAGACTCGCTATAATAAAGCGCTAGCCGATTTGGGCAAAATCAAAACCAAGCATTGGAAAAACATCGAAAAGGTAGCTGCAGCTCAGCAATTGACCGCCTTTAGTCTTGAAAGCAAAGAAGACTTTTTGAAGCAATAATACGAATTGCATACCAACAAAAAAGGCTCCATTCGGAGCCTTTTTTGTTATAGAGTAGCGCAGATTAATGCGCTACCATTTTCTCTTTGTACTTCTTGAGTTGTCTGCGCAAAGCCTCAATGGTTTCGTCAGCAGCCGCTTCAAAAGAAGCACTTTGTTCCTTGGCAAACAGTTGCTCGCCCGGTACATTGATTTTTATCTCTACTATTTTATTCTCTTTTTTATCACTGTCTTTATTGAGTCGCAGAATGACCTCCCCATCTATTATCCGGTCATAAAACGTGTCCAATTTGTCGGCTTTCTTTTGGATGAAGTCTAACAATTTGATGTCTGCATCAAAGTGGACGGATTGCATTCTGAGTTTCATAATGGTAATTGTTTAATGTGAAACTTTAATTAAGCTTTTGGGTGCGCTTGGTCAAACACCCTTTTGAGTTTATCAAGTGTATTATGAGCATACACTTGAGTGGCCGCCAAGCTGGTATGGCCGAGTAAATCTTTGATTGCGTTAAGGTCAGCCCCACGATTGAGCAAATGGGTGGCGTAGGTATGGCGCAACACGTGAGGGCTTTTTTTGTCTACGGATAAGTGTCCGAGGAAACGTTTTACCGTCTGGTAAATGAACATAGGGCTGCAAGTTGTTCCTTTATTATTAACGATAAAGGCAGGGCTTTCGATGCCCCATTCGGCCTCTTTTTTTGCCCGATATTGGCTCAATAAAGGCAATAAACTAGCAGGGAAAGGAATCACTCTTTCTTTGTTCCTCTTGCCCAATACTTTAAGGGTGCAAGCGGTAAAATTAATATCCTGATTTTGTAAAGAAATAATTTCGGCTCTCCGCATACCTGTGGTATACAGAAGCTCTATGATTACACGATCGCGGAGTTCGGGCAAATTGTCGGGCAGTGCACTATTGTCGAGAGCAAGGCTGAGTTCCTGCTCTTGTACGAAGTGCGGAATGTTTTTAGGGGTTTTGAGTACCTGAATTTTCCAAGTAGGGTCCTTTTCGAGACTTCCTTGACGTAGCAAAAACTTATAAAAGGATTTTAGGCTGCTGATTTTTCGATTAATGGAGCGGGGTTCGAGCCCGTCTTCCATTAAGGATACTACCCACGCACGTACCATTACTGGGCTGGCCTGTGGAGGTTCTGATTCAAATTCAGCGAGTAGGAATTGCTCGAATTGCAACAGGTCATTTTCGTACGAGCTCAGCGTGTGGGTGCTGTAGCGTTTTTCGTAGCGGAGATATTTTAAAAATGACTCTATCATAAGCAAGTAAAGCCGAGTGCTTACTCGGCTTTACTAACTTATCAAAAAGATTATTAAAAGAGAAATGTATTCAGCTATTAATAATTATCAGTGGCATACATCTTCTGCTTGTAAGCCGCACGAATAATTTCTTCTCTTCTTTTTACAGATTTTTTCTCAAAAAAAGTTCTGGCTCTTAGCTCTTTCAACACACCGGTACGTTCGAACTTCTTCTTGAATCTTTTCAATGCTTTATCGATAGATTCGTTTTCTTTTACGTTGATTATGATCATAGTTTACACCTCTTTTCTGATTCTGAAGAATCAAGGCTGCAAATTTAGCGATTCCTGATTAAATACCAAACCGAGCCCAGTCTTTTTTGATTTATTTTAAGATGGCTCTCGAAATTACCAATTTTTGGATTTCGGAAGTGCCCTCTCCAATGGTACAAAGCTTAGCATCACGATAGAATTTTTCTACTGGATAGTCTTTAATATAGCCATAGCCACCAAATATTTGTACGGCCTCATTGGCGAGCTCTACCGAAATTTCGCTGGCATAGAGTTTGGCCATAGCCGATTCCAAATTCACACTTTTGCCACGGTTTTTCAGGTCAGCTGCTTGGAAGGTCAATAATTTGGCGGCTTCTAGTTTGGTAGCCATATCAGCAAGCTTGAAGCTAATGCCTTGGAAAGAAGAGATCGGCTTGTTGAATTGCTGTCTTTCTTTGCTGTACTGAATGGCTGCTTCTAAAGCGCCTTCGGCAATGCCCAAACTTAAGGCGGCAATGGAGATACGTCCTCCATCCAACACTTTCATAGCTTGGATAAAACCTTCGCCTACTTTGCCCAGCATTTGGCTTTTGTGCACCTTGCAGTCAGTAAAAATTAACTCAGCGGTTTCAGAAGCGCGCATACCTAGCTTGTCTTCTTTTTTACCTGAACTAAAGCCGGGTGTTCCTCTTTCTATGATAAAGGCCGTCATCCCATGTGAATCACCCACCTCTCCGGTACGAACAATCACTACGGCAACATCGCCTGATTTACCATGCGTGATGAAGTTTTTGGCTCCGTTTATTACCCAATAATCACCCTCTTGCTTGGCTACTGTTCGCATATTGCCCGCATCTGATCCTGTATTGGGTTCTGTAAGTCCCCAAGCACCAATAAACTCAGCAGTGGCAAGTTTGGGCAAGTATTTTTGCTTTTGTTCTTCCGTGCCGAATTGCAAAATATGGCCGGTACAAAGCGAGTTGTGTGCTGCCATAGATAAACCAATGGCACCATCGAGCTTGGCCAGTTCCAAAATGGCGGTTACGTACTCGAAGTAACCAAAACCTGAGCCACCATATTGCTCGGGCACGAAAACGCCCATCAGGCCCAATCCGCCCATTTTTTTGAATAATTGTATAGGAAACTCCTGATCATCATCCCATTGCTTGCGGAAAGGCGTGATTTCTTTTGCGCCAAAATCGCGAATCATTTGGGCAATCATTTTCTGATTTTCATTCATTTCGAAATGCATATCCGGTATCGTTTTAAATTAAGAGCACAAATATAAAAAACTAACATTCGTTAGACAAATCAATTTGCATACGTTTGAGGATTTTACACATAAGGGTGAAATCTTGAATTAAATGGTTCGTAAGTAGCGATATCAGCTAGAAAAAATTATTTTTGACCTTCATTTCCTTATTCGGTACTATGTCAAAAAAGAGAGTGCTCATAACGGGCGGTGCAGGTTTTTTGGGTTCACATTTGTGCGATCGGTTTATTAAAGAAGGCTATCATGTGATTGCCATGGATAACCTCATAACCGGATCAATGGACAATATTGCCCATTTGATGAAGCTCCCTCAGTTTGAGTTTTACCACTGCGATGTATCAAAATACGTGCACGTGCCGGGTGAATTGGATTACATTCTCCATTTTGCTTCTCCTGCCAGTCCTATAGATTATCTAAAAATGCCTATCCAAACCCTGAAAGTGGGTTCTTTGGGTACACACAACTTATTGGGTTTGGCCAAAGCGAAGAAAGCTCGCATACTGGTGGCCTCTACCTCCGAGGTGTATGGCGATCCGTTGGTACATCCACAGAATGAAGAATATTGGGGGAATGTGAACCCGGTTGGCCCTCGCGGGGTGTACGATGAAGCTAAGCGCTTTCAGGAAGCCATTACGATGGCCTATCATACTTTTCACGGTTTAGAGACGCGTATCGTGCGTATTTTCAATACCTATGGACCGCGCATGCGACTGAATGATGGTCGTGCATTGCCTGCTTTCATTGGCCAGGCTTTGCGCGGTGAGGATATTACGGTGTTTGGCGATGGTTCGCAAACGCGTTCTTTCTGCTATGTAGATGATTTGATAGATGGGATTTACCGACTATTACTCAGCGATTATGCCAAGCCGGTAAATATTGGCAATCCGGATGAAATCACCTTAAAGGAGTTTGCCGAGGAGATTCAAAAGCTAACCGGTACACAGTCGAAAATCGTGTATCGCCCGTTGCCAACAGACGATCCCAAGCAAAGACGTCCTGATATTTCATTGGCCAAAAAGCTGCTAGGCTGGGAGCCCAAGTATTCCCGAGCCGAAGGTTTGAAGCCTACGTATGAGTTTTTTAAAAATCAGCTAAACCCGAAATCATAATGGCCGACAAGAAAAAGATTCTCGTAACC
>JAUHJS010000002.1:74021-442423 GCA_030412945.1 Shiella aurantiaca
TTTTAATGCAGGCTATGAGCCTATCATTGTTGATAATTTTTCCAATTCGGAGCGTAAAGCCATTTTGGGAATAGAGCAAATTATTGGTCGCTACATCACCCTCTATACGGGCGATTGTGCCGATAAGGAATTTATGTGTGAGGTGCTGGATAGGCATCACCATATAGAAGGTGTAATTCACTTTGCGGCTTTTAAGGCTGTGGGTGAATCCGTGCAGCATCCCTTGAAATACTATAAGAATAACGTGGGCGCCTTGCTTACCCTGCTAGAGGTGATGGAACAATATAGCATCAAGAACCTGGTCTTCTCCAGCTCCTGTACCGTATATGGCCAGCCCGATGTACTGCCCGTTACGGAGCAGTCGCCAAGAAAAGCAGCAGAATCTCCCTACGGACATACTAAGCAAATGGGAGAAGAAATGCTAGAGGCCGTAACACACGCTAAGCAAGCAGAAATTCGTGCCATCTCCTTACGATATTTCAATCCGATTGGCGCGCATCCTTCTGCTCTAATTGGTGAGCTGCCCTTGGGTGTACCTAATAATCTGGTGCCTTTTATCACCCAAACCGCTGCAGGAATCCGTGAGAAACTGACGGTGTTTGGCAATGACTATAACACACCCGATGGCACCTGCGTACGGGATTACATCCATGTGGTAGATTTGGCCAAGGCTCATGTGAAAGCCATAGGTCGTATGTTGGAAGGGAAAGGCCCAAGTTATGAGGTTTTCAATATCGGTACAGGAAATGGGAATACCGTACTTGAGGCTATTCAGGCATTTGAAAAGGTAAGCGGAAAAGCCTTGAACTATGAAATCGGACCACGCAGGCCGGGCGATGTCGAGAAAGTTTATGCCGAAGTAAGCCTCAGTGAAAAAGCACTAGGTTGGAAGGCGGAATTGAACCTAGAAGATGCCATGCGCGATGCATGGAAATGGCAACAGTATATCCAACATCATGAATAAGATTAGCAAGAATATTTTAATCACCGGAGGTGCCGGATTTATTGGTTCACATGTGGTGCGTTTGTTTGTAAACAAGTACCCCGAATACACCATTTACAACCTCGATAAACTCACCTATGCGGGGAATTTGGAGAACTTGAAAGATATAGACCAAGCGCCCAATTACCGATTCGTGAAAGGCGATATCACCGATGCAGACTTTCTTCAAAAGCTATTTGCCTTACATAATTTTCAAGGAGTCATCCATTTGGCGGCTGAATCGCACGTAGATCGTTCCATCAGCAATCCCATGGAATTTGTGATGACCAATGTGGTGGGTACGGTGAATTTGCTCAATGCCGCTAAGACAGCATGGAAGGATTCCTTTTCCGGTAGAAGGTTTTATCACGTATCTACCGATGAGGTTTATGGTTCTCTCGATCATGGTGGATTCTTTACGGAATCGACTCCTTACGATCCGCAATCGCCCTACAGTGCCTCAAAAGCCAGTTCCGACCATTTTGTAAGGGCCTATTACAACACCTATAAGCTTCCGGTGGTGGTTTCCAACTGCTCCAATAATTATGGACCTAATCATTTCCCAGAGAAGCTTATTCCGCTGTGCATCAATAATATCAAGAACAGTAAGCCGCTTCCGGTGTATGGAAAAGGGGAAAATGTACGCGATTGGCTGTATGTGGTAGACCATGCCCGTGCTATCGATACAGTATTTCATCAAGGGGTGATTGGGGAAACCTATAACATTGGTGGATTTAATGAATGGAAGAATATCGATGTGGTGCGTTTACTTTGCCGTGTGATGGATAAGAAATTAGGCCGTGCCGCAGGTACTTCCGAGCAGCTCATAACTTTCGTGACTGACCGCGCAGGGCATGACTTGCGCTACGCCATCGATTCCCATAAAATCATGAACGAGCTTGGTTGGAAGCCCTCTTTGCAGTTTGAAGAAGGAATTGAAAAGACCGTGGACTGGTATCTCTCCAATGAAGAATGGCTGGCACACGTTACCTCAGGCGACTATCAGAAATATTATGAGGGGATGTATAAGTGATTGCTGGCTATTGGCCTTTTGCTTTTAGTCTTTGGCCGTTGAACTGAGATGAGGAATTTTAGAAAATTAGATATTTGGAGTGATAGCATTAAGCTTTGCAAAGCCATATACCTATTCTCTAATCAGCTTCCGAAAGAAGAACAGTATGGTATTGTCTCTCAAATTAAAAGAGCTTCTGTATCCATTCCTTCTAATATTGCGGAGGGTGCTTCAAGGAAATCTGAAAGAGAATACAGCCGGTTTCTTGAAATTGCTATTGGCTCTTCTTTTGAGGTAGAGAATTTACTTATCTTAACTCAAGAATTGGGTTTTGCTACCAACGAGCAGGTTCAGCCTGTTTTAGAGCAGCTAGAATCGGTACAGAAACCAATAAACGCATTAATTTCGGTAAAAGCCAATAGCCAATAGCTATTTACTCCATCAACTAACAACCGTCAACCATCAACTCTTTAGACCATGAAAGGAATTATACTAGCCGGAGGCTCTGGTACCCGTTTGCACCCGCTGACTATTGCTATCAGTAAGCAATTGATGCCTGTGTACGATAAGCCCATGATTTATTACCCTTTGTCAGTGCTAATGATGGCGGGCATTCGTGAGATATTGATTATCACTACGCCTCACGACCAAGCACTATTTCAAAAGCAATTGGGCGATGGAAAGCAGTTGGGCTGCTCATTTACCTATGCCATACAGCCCGAACCCAAAGGTTTGGCGCAGGCTTTTACCATTGGGAAGGAGTTTATTGGTAAGGATAAGGTAGCCTTGGTGTTGGGCGATAATATTTTTTACGGCTCGGGTTTGGCCAAATTGCTTCAGGCGAATAGCGACCCCGATGGAGGTGTGGTGTACGCCTATCACGTAACCGACCCTGAGCGCTATGGCGTGGTGGAGTTTGATGAATCAGGTAAAGTGCTCAGTATCGAAGAAAAACCTGTAAATCCGAAATCAAACTTTGCCGTTCCGGGACTGTATTTCTACGATAATTCCGTGGTAGAAATTGCCGAAAACTTAAAGCCTAGCCCACGGGGTGAACTGGAAATTACCGATGTAAATAAAGAATACCTGCGCAGAGGCAAGCTGAGTGTGGGTGTTTTGAGCCGCGGAACTGCTTGGTTGGACACCGGAACGTTTGAATCCCTCATGCAAGCCGGACAGTTTGTGCACGTAATAGAAGAGCGACAAGGCCTAAAAATTGGCTGTATTGAAGAGGTGGCTTACCGAATGGGTTTTATCACCAAAGAGCAATTGCGCCAAGTAGCAGAACCACTGGTGAAAAGCGGGTACGGAAAGTATTTGTTGAACCTAATCAAATAAAAAGGAGGGATAACCCTCCTTTATTTATTCATTCACTACCGTTTGTATCACCGTTTGGCCCACTGCTTTTAGTGTCTCACGGCTAATGATGTCCATATTATCCTTATGGGTATGATGATAGTCAGGAAAGTAGGACTCCGGATTGAGCGGGTCGTACTCAATGATGTCAATCATAGGGATTTTGCCAATAGTATTCACGAAATAATGATCATCGGTAATGCCGTAGGTTTTACGATTCACAAAATGGTGGTCGTAGCCAATGGCACTGGCCGTTTCCCACACCTTATATACTATAGAAGGAGCATATTCCAAAGAATTGCCTTCTTGATAGAAAAGGGCATCTTTAGCGCCCACCATATCGAGCAAAATGCCATAATAGGCCGAATAACCTGCTTTATGTTTGTTTTTGGACCAATATTGTGAGCCTAGGCAATACCAGCTGGTATTGGTGTAGGGGGCATTGCCTGCATCGAACATAGCCTCACCATAATCTTCCCCATCAAAAAGAATGATGTCTACCCCTACTTCAGGCTTTTCAGCTCCTAGTACACGGGCAATTTCCAATAGCACACCCACTCCACTTCCTCCATCGTTAGCGCCATCAATCGGTTCTTTTTGTCTCTCAGCATCCTTGTCGGCAAAAGGGCGTGTATCCCAATGGGCGGCCAATAAAATGCGTTTTTTCTCTTCAGGGTTGATACTGGCGATAATATTCCTGAGGGCCAATTTTTCACCTGTATAGGCTTCCATCTCAAAAAGCTGTTCCTGTACTTGCCATCCGAAGCGCGTAAGGCTTGCCACCAGATAGTCTCCACAGGCGGAATGCGCAGCAGTGTTGGGTACTCTTGGGCCAAAATCTACCTGCTTTTGTACAAAGGCATAGGCCGAATCGGCTACAAAAACAGGTGAGGGATTCATTACTTCTGCTTGCTTTTCTGTTTCGCCTCGTTTCTCTTGCTTACACGCCATGGTAATTACCAAGAGGCCTAAAATTATACTCTTACTCTTCATAGGCCCACTCAATACCATGTTTCATGTCTTTTACCGCCACTCCGTTTTTCTTTAATTCTCCGCGAATGAAATCTACTTTCTCGTAGTCTTTCACCGCTTTGGCCTGCTTGTAAATGTATAATAAAGATTGAATCAAGGCTTCTTGACTCACGGTGTCTTCTTCTTTCAGTCCTAGAATATCCTCAATAAAGTGAACGTATTTTTCCTTCAATAAGGCAAATCCTTCAGCACCCAAGTGGGCAGGAGTAATTTGGCGGATATTCAGCAGATTGATTTTTTTCAAAAGGTTGAACAAATGGCTGATAGCTGCTGCCGTATTGAAATCATCATTCATAGCCTCATAAAAAGCCGCTACCGATTTCTCGATTTGCTCGATATGTTCCGCTTGAACAGTTTGCTCGGCATCGGCTTCAAAAGCCATATTTTTAATAATATACAAACCATTCACCAGCTTGATAAAGCCTTTTTTGGCGGCTGCCAAAGCTTCATTGGAAAAATCCAGCGTGCTTCGGTAATGTGCTTGAAGCATAAAGAAACGCACCGTCATGGGGCTATAGCCACGATCGAGTAGAGGATGGTTTCCGGTGAATAGTTCGTGAGGCAAGAAAGAGTTGCCTAGCGATTTCGACATCTTTTGGCCGTTCACGGTCAGCATATTGGTATGTAACCAGTAGCGTGCCGGAGACTTATGATGGCAAGCAATATTTTGGGCAATCTCATTCGTATGGTGAGTTGGTACCAAGTCCATGCCGCCACCGTGTATATCAAACTCCTCGCCTAGGTATTTGGAACTCATGGCCGAGCATTCGATATGCCAGCCGGGAAAGCCCACGCCCCAAGGCGAAGGCCAACGCATAATATGTTCCGGTTTGGCTTTTATCCAAAGGGCAAAATCCAAACGTCCTTTCTTCTCATCTTGTCCGCCTAAGTCGCGGGTATTGTTGAGGAGTTCTTCCAAATGACGCCCCGAAAGCTGAGTATAGGCTTGGTTTTGGGCATATTTCTCCACGTCAAAGTATACTGAACCGTTTTTTTCGTAAGCAAAGCCATTGGCAATGATCTGTTTGGTCATCTCGATTTGTTCTAAGATGTGCCCTGTGGCTGTAGGTTCAATGCTGGGAGGAAGGTTGTTGAACTGCGCCATTACATCATGGAAATCCACGCTGTAGCGCTGCACAATCTCCATTGGCTCCAGTTTTTCCAGCTTAGCTTTCTTTGAAATCTTATCTTCGCCCTCATCGGCATCGTTCTCCAAGTGGCCGGCATCGGTAATATTACGAACATAGCGCACCTTGTAGCCTATAGCCGTTAGGTAGCGAAACATCACATCAAAGGAGGTAAACGTACGCACATTGCCTAGGTGCACATTGCTATAAACGGTAGGCCCACACACATACATGCCCACAAAAGGTGGGTTGAGGGGCTTGAAAACTTCTTTCTGACGACTAAGGGTGTTGTAGATCTTCAACTCGTGTTGCATGGCCGCAATTTAGCAAAATGAACAGAATTATACGGGATAAGTTTGATAAAGGCTAAACCAATTTGCAGAAATCAAATATATTTTCGTATTTTTGCAGACGAAATTCGATAATACCACGGAGGGGACATCAAGTCCCCTCTTTTCTTATACGATATTGAACACGATACAGCAACAGATTTCTCAATTGGCCCAAGAGTGCTTGCACGATGATTCACTTTTTATCGTGGAGGTGCAGGTAAGCACTAATCCCAAATTCAGGAAGGTGCTGGTATTGGTAGATGGCGACAATGGTGTGAGCATAGAAGTATGTTCAAAAATCAGCCGTGAACTAGGGGGCAAAATTGAGGAAGGAGAAATAATAGCCGACAGTTATACCCTTGAGGTGAGCAGCCCAGGAGTTGATTTTCCATTGAACTCGCCTAGGTTGTACAAGAAGAATGTAGGGCGCAGCTTGAAACTTCAACTGGCCGATGGCAAGGAAAGTAAAGGGGCACTTTTGGAAGCCGATGAGCAAGGTATTTTGCTCAATGAAGAAGTAAAAGCAGCCAAAGGGAAAAAGATTGAATTGCAGGAAAGACGTCTTTCCTATACCGATATACAAAAAGCGATAGTAACAGTTTCATTCAAATAAGACACATGGATACCGGAATTTTAATTGATTCGTTTGCGGAATTTGCCAAAAATAAGAATGTAGATAGGCCTACCATGATCCGCATCCTGGAAGATGTATTCAGAACTATGATCCGTAAGAAATACACTACGGATGATAACTTCGATATCATTATCAATGCCGATAAGGGTGACTTGGAAATTTGGCGCTTCAGAGAAATCGTTGACGATAATTCCGAGGACATCTGGGATCACGATAAAATCAGCTTAAGCGATGCCAAAAAAATTGAGCCCGATTTTGAGATTGGTGAAGAAGTAGCCGAAGAAGTGAAATTGGAAGATTTTGGTCGCAGAGCCGTAATGACTGCTCGCCAGACCTTGATTCAGAAAATAAAAGATCTTGAGAAAGACCTTCTTTTCCAGAAATACAAAGAACTGGTGGGCGAAATCATGACAGCCGAAGTGTATCAAATCCTTGGTAAAGAAGTACTATTGATTGATGCCGAAGGCAACGAACTTTCTTTGCCTAAAAACGAGCAAATATACAAAGACCGCTACCGCAAAGGCGAAACTGTACGTGCCATTGTGCACCGCGTAGAGATGGTGAATGGAAATCCTAAAATTATCCTTTCTCGCACCTCCCCAGTATTCCTTGAGCGCTTGTTTGAGCAAGAAGTACCTGAAGTGTATGATGGTATCATCAA
Organism: Shiella aurantiaca; assembly: GCA_030412945.1. Classification (GTDB taxonomy): domain Bacteria; phylum Bacteroidota; class Bacteroidia; order Cytophagales; family Cyclobacteriaceae; genus Shiella; species Shiella aurantiaca. The sequence continues at coordinate 81,158 of JAUHJS010000002.1, forward strand.
TATCAAAAAGGTGGTGCGCGAGCCAGGTGAGAGAGCCAAAGTGGCCGTGGAGTCTATTGATGACCGTATCGATCCGGTGGGTGCTTGCGTGGGGATGAAAGGTTCACGTATCCATAGTATCGTACGTGAATTGCAAAATGAAAACATTGACGTAATCAACTTTACCGACAACATGGAGCTGTACATTCAGCGTGCCTTGAGCCCGGCAAAGATTGGTCAAATCAAAATAGATGCCGATGCCGGCCGTGCCTCGGTATACCTTAAGCCCGACCAAGTGTCATTGGCCATCGGTAAAGGTGGTCAGAACATCAAGCTTGGCAGCAAGCTGGTAGGTTTGGAGATTGACGTATTCCGCGAGTTGGATGAGGTGGAAGAGGAAGATGTGGCTTTGTCTGAATTCTCTGATGAGATTGAAGGATGGGTACTGGAAGAATTGAAACGTGTGGGTCTTGACACAGCAAAAAGCGTATTGGCTTTGAGCAAAGACGACTTATTGAGACGTACTGACTTAGAAGAAGAAACCATTTTGGAAGTATTCCGCATCCTGAGTCAGGAGTTTGAATAATAAAATAATTTTAATTTAAGCGAGAAAAAAGGCAAATTGCACTATGTCTGAAGATAAAATGATGAGGTTAAGCCAAGTGGCAAGGAAGCTGAACGTAGGTACATCTACGATCATAGACCACCTTGCTTCTAAAGGCCATGAGGTTGAAAATAATCCGAACTCCAAAATAACTATTGACCTTTTTAATATGTTGGCGAAAGAGTTTGCCTCTTCTGCCATGGAAAAGGAGGAAGCCTCTAGTCTCACCATTGGAAAGAAACACAACGATTTAGTGATCGATGGCGACCCAGTGATAGAACCTTCTACCAAAGAAAGAGAGAAGGATGAAGAGCAGGAGATATTGATTAAAAATGTATCTGTTCCTAAGCAGGAAGAAAAGCCAGCCGCTAAAGAAGACGAGAAAGTTACCCTAGCGGGGAGTCATAAATTGCAAGGCATTAAGGTGCTGGGCAAAATTGATCTCGACAAAAAAGAGAAGCCTGCCGAGCCAGCTGCTCCCGCACCGAAAGCGGAAGAGCCTAAGAAAGAAGAGCCCAAAGCGCCTGCTCCGAAAGTAGAAGCGGCTCCAGCTCCAAAGGTGGAAGTTCCTAAAGAGGAAGTGAAACCTAAGGTGGAGGCTGTGAAGGAAGAGCCTAAGAAAGAGGCTCCTAAAGAGCCCGTAAAAGAAACTCCTGCTCCTCCAAAAGTTGAAGCCAAGACGGAAGAAACGCCTGCTGCTCCTGAAGAATCACAATTGATTGAGGCGAAAGCAGATACCTTGAAAGGACTTACCGTGCTAGGTAAGATAGAGTTACCTTCTCGTAAGGAGAAGCCTGTGGCTTCATCAGACGACCGCGACAAGAAGAAAGGCAAACGCCCGCGTAAGCGTATCAATAAACCCGGTGAAGGCGATAATCGTCCGGCTGGTGGCGGACAAGGAAATGCCCAAGGTGGCGGTCCTAACCGTGGCAATCAGCAAGCGCGTCCGGGCAATAAAAATGCCCAGGGAAACTTCAAGAAAGTAGACAAGCTGGCCAAGGAGGATGTAAGCGATAAAGAAATTCAAGATCAGATAAAGGCCACTTTGGCCAAACTAAGCGGTGGAGGTACCAAAAAAGGTGCTAGTGCTGTAAACCGTAGTAAATATCGGAGAGATAAGCGTTCCGCTGCGGCAGAAGCCGAAGAGGAAAGAATGCTTGCCGCTCAGGAGGATGCAAAAATTTTGAAGGTGAACGAGTTTATCTCGGCTAACGATTTGGCTACTCTTATGGACGTATCGGTAAATCAAGTAATTTCTACTTGTATGAGCTTGGGTATGTTCGTATCCATCAACCAGCGTCTCGATGCCGAAGCCATTACCATTATTGCCGATGAATTTGGCTATGATGTGCAATTTGCTTCTACGGAAGAAGAAGCTGATATCTTGGAAGAAGATGATGCACCAGAGGATTTGAAGCCACGTGCACCTATCGTTACCATCATGGGTCACGTAGATCACGGTAAAACCTCTTTGCTCGATTATATCCGTAATACCAAGGTAACAGCCGGAGAGGCCGGAGGTATCACCCAGCACATTGGTGCTTATGATGTGACTACCGATACTGGAAAACGCATTACCTTCTTAGATACGCCTGGTCACGAAGCCTTTACGGCCATGCGTGCAAGGGGTGCCAAAGTTACCGATATCGTAATTATTGTGGTGGCGGCTGATGATAACGTGATGCCTCAAACCAAAGAGGCCATCAACCACGCACAAGTGGCGGGTGTACCTATCGTAATCGCTATCAACAAAATAGATAAGCCTAACGCCAATCCGGATAAGATTAAGGAAGAACTTTCTAAAATCAACATCTTGGTGGAAGACTGGGGCGGTAAATACCAGTGTCAGCACATTTCGGCCAAAACCGGAGTGGGTATTGACGACCTATTAGAGAAAGTGCTTCTTGAAGCGGAATTGCTTGACCTGAAAGCCAATCCTGATAAGAAGGCGGTAGCCACTGTGGTAGAAGCGTCTTTGGATAAAGGAAGAGGCTATGTAGCTACTGTGCTTGTAGAGTCAGGTACGCTTCATGTAGGTGATATCATTCTGGCGGGTTCTAACCACGGTCGTGTTAAGGCCATGTTTGACCATAAGGGTCAGAAAATGAAAGAAGCCGGTCCTTCTATGCCTGTATTGATATTGGGCTTAGACGGTGCCCCTCAGTCGGGTGATAAGATGCACGTGATGGATACAGAGCGTGAAGCCCGCGAACTTTCCAATAAGAGAGAGCAATTGCTTCGTGAGCAAAGCATACGTACCAAGAAACATATTACCTTGGATGAGATTGGAAGACGTTTGGCTATCGGATCGTTCAAAGAACTGAATGTGATTGTGAAAGCCGACTTCGATGGTTCGGTTGAGGCACTTTCTGATTCATTGTTGAAACTTTCTACTACAGAGGTGCAAGTAAATATCATTCACAAAGGGGTGGGTCAGATTTCTGAATCCGATGTATTGTTAGCTTCTGCTTCTGATGCCATTATCGTTGGTTTCCAGGTTCGTCCTTCTTCTAGTGCCCGTAAGTTGGCCGAGAACGAGCAAATTGAAATCCGCTTGTACTCTATCATCTACGATGCCATCAATGAGGTGAAAGATGCGATGGAAGGGATGTTGGCGCCTAAGATTGAGGAAGTTATCACCGCTACCATACAGGTGCGGGAGGTGTTTAAAATCTCGAAAGTCGGAACTGTGGCCGGATGTATGGTTACCGATGGAACGCTTAAGCGTAGCCATCAGGTGCGCTTGATTCGCGATGGTATTGTGGTCTTTACTGGTAAGGTAGATGCCCTGAAACGCTTCAAAGAAGATGTGGCTGAGGTTCGTCAGAACTATGAGTGCGGTATTAGCTTAAAAGGCTTTAACGACATCATGGTAGGAGACGAGATTGAAGGCTTTGAAGAAAAAGAAGTAAAAAGAACGCTTTAATAGGCGATATAGATACCAAAGAAAAGGGTCGGCTTATATAAGTCGACCCTTTTTTATTATATGGTGATAGGTTTTTCGAAAGAAAACCCAATCCATTACACTAAGAATTCTTTCAAATCTTCCAGTTTGATTTTTCCTTCATAATAGGCACGGCCAAAGATTACTGCAAACACGCCCATTTCATTGAGTTGGCGAATGTCGTCTACATGGCGCACGCCACCACTAGCAAGGATACAGATATTTGGGAAGCGTTTTAAAATATCAGCATAAAGGTCAAAAGCGGGTCCTTCCATCACACCATCCTTCGAAATGTCGGTGGTTTTTACATATTTCAGTCCACGGTTGTAGAAAAACTCTATGTGCTCGAATAGGTCAATCTGGGTGGCTTTTTGCCAACCTTTTACCGCAATTTTATTGTTTTGCGCATCGGCACTAAGTGTCATTTTTTCGCGGCCGTAGGAAAGCACCCAAGAAGCAAACTGCTCAGGGTCTTGGTGTGCAATAGTACCTGCTGTGATATATTTAGCCCCATACTCAAAGGCTTTCATTACATCACCATCCGTCATTACACCTCCTGTAAAATCTACCTCTAGGTTAGTATGGCCTGCTATGGCCTCCAAGGCATGATAGGCTACTGGTTCGCCTTTCAGGGCACCATCCAAATCCACCAAGTGTACCACCTTAATCCCGTGGTCTTCAAATCGCTTGGCTACATCTAATGGGTTAGAGTCATACACCTTTTCGCTAGAAAAGTCACCTTGTTTTAAGCGTACCACTTTGCCTTCAATAATGGTAATGGATGGAATAATCTGAATCATGTACGAATGAGTTTATAACCAAAAATACGCAACCCGATTGAATAATTATCAGCTTGCTCTTTAAGTATTTTTTATGATTTGCGCAGGCTTATTTTAAAGCCATATCGCCAAAATGGGGAAGAAATGGAAACCAAGTAGGTAAAATATAGAACCCGTTGCACCTATTTGGGCACTTGGTAAATCCATAGCAGGGTTGAAAATACACTTTTTAATCCAATTTGACAAGTTTGAATCCTTGTCCGTGTTGGGTCATGATTTGGATGGTTTCCTCCTCGCGGAGCATTTTGCGGAGCTTGCTGATGTACACATCCATGCTGCGGGCATTGAAGTAGCTATCGTCTCCCCAAATCTTTTGAAGGGCATAGTTTCGGTTAACTACTTGGTTCAGGTGAAGGCAAAATAGCTCCAGTAATTCACTTTCCTTTGAGGTGAGCTTATAGAGTTGGGTGGGAGTTTGAAGTTGTTTCCTTTCGGTGTCAAAAGTTAAGCGGCCCAAGGTGTAAGTCTTTTCTTTGATGGCGGCACTGATTCCCTGTGTACGCTTAAGAATCGCCTTAATGCGAAGCAGCAGCTCCTCCATGCTGAAAGGCTTGGTTAGGTAGTCGTCCGCCCCAATCTTAAAGCCTTCCAAGGTATCCTCTTTCATTGATTTAGCAGTGAGAAAAAGAATAGGGATGCGCGTATCGATGGCCCTGATTTCTTTAGCCAGCGTGAAGCCGTCTTTTTTGGGCATCATTACATCCAAGATACATAGTTGAAAAGGTTCGTTGCGGTAAGCCTCCCATCCGGCTTCGCCATCGCGTTTGAGCATAGTTTCATACCCTTTTAGGTGTAAGTATTCCTGAAGGATTTGTCCCAAGTTGGGGTCGTCTTCTACGAGTAGGATTTTGCTCATGGCTTGGTGGGGATGAATAGTTCGAAACTGCTTCCTTTATTGACTTCACTTTGCACCTGTATGCTCCCTTGGTGGGCTTCAATCATGGTTTTGACATAAGCGAGCCCAAGCCCAAAGCCCTTCACATTGTGCAAGTTGCCCGTAGGCACACGATAGAATTTTTCAAATATCTTTTGGATGGCCTCACGGCTCATGCCCATGCCTTTATCTTCCACTCGGATGTGCAGGCCAAGGGAGGAGTTGAACGTACTAATGGTTATTTCAGGCACTTGAGGCGAGTATTTATTGGCATTGTCGAGCAGGTTGAAAATGATATTGGTCAGATGCACTTCATCGCCCATCACATGAGGTCTTTCGGCTTGAAGCTGAAGTCTGATGCTTCCGTTGCGATTTTCCACTTGAAGTCGGATGTTTTCCACCGCTCCGGTTATGATTTCGTGCATATCCAGTGCTTCCAATTTGAGAGAGAAATCGCCTTTATCGAGGGTGGCAATTTGAAGTACACGTTCCACTTGCGCCCCCAGGCGCTTGTTTTCATCTTCAATTACCTTGAGGTAGCGTTGCATAAACGATTCATTTTTGCGGATATCTTGATCTTGCAAAGCCTCACAGGCCAAGGCCACCGTGGCAATGGGCGTTTTGAACTCGTGAGTCATGTTATTAATGAAATCATTTTTGATTTCCGATAGCTTCTTTTGACGGATGATGGTTTGGATTGCATACCAGAAGCAGAACACAATAATCCCAATCAACACTATCGAACTGGCCATAGTAAGCCAGCTTTGACTCAAAATATACTGGCGCTTGCCCGGAAAGTGTACAGAGAGCAGGTGTGCCGGCCCCCAAACATCACCTTGATACAAGCCCACTTTAAATCCATTGCTCAAAGTAGCTCGTGGATTGTGGCTATGGCTGGCGGTGATAAACTGACGACTGGGTTTTTGCCAAACTACAAATTCATAAGGAAGGGTAATTCCTCTGTTACTAAGCGACAAATGTATCAGACTATCGAGCAAAAGACTATCGAAGCGCATGTGGGCATTCTGCTCGCTGGCCAGCAGGTCGTTTAATACTTTTGTGACCATAGCCGATTTCTGTTCGATGCGTTTCCGGCTTTCCCGAATAGCTCGAATAGAATCGCGCATCATATGTTTACGAAAACGCAGCGGCTGCTGAGGTGATGCCGGAGGGCTCACCTGTACCCTGACTTTTTCTTTTGGCCCTACCATTACAATGGTTCTTTCCGATTCGGCCTCCTCCGGATTTACGATGGTCACTTCCTTGGTTTCTGTGGAGGTGCTCCATTCAAACACCATAGAATTGGAGAAATGCTCCGCATGAAGCTGCTCCGCTTGGTGCCTCTGTTCCTCCGCTTGCTCATGAAGAGCCTCTGCTTGCATGGCTTCCGCACGATATATCCAATGCTGTGTTTGTTCCTCTTGCATTTCTTTGAGCAAAGTATCTTCAAAGGCTTTTTCCCATTGTTGGAACACATCGTTACGGTAGTTGAACTGGCGGGCTACCTCTAGTCTTTCCAAATGGGTAGATACTTCCAATAGCGCATCTTGCACATCTTTTTCAAAGCGTTCGTGGCTAAGGCGAATGGCATTACGAATCCAGTACATCTGAAAACCCACCAGTCCTAACAGGGCCAGGGTCATTAAGCTGATGATAATACGGATTTGTCTTTTGTTCACTGCTGTAAATATTTGCTCTAAAATACGGTATTGTTGGGCGATAGTCGTGGTTTTTAACAGCTTTTAACAAGCTTTAACGCCCTTTTAACAGACCCCGGTTCCCTTTTCAAGTACATTTGATAAAACAAAAAATACAACTATGAAATTCACAACACCTTCACTCACCGCGTTCAGCGCCCTTCTTTTATTGGGGATGAGTCCTATAGGAGCCTGCGCACAAGAAAACACTGATAAAGCCAAGAAAGAGGAGATTTCTATCGTAATCACCAAAGAGGTAGATGGCGAAACAAAAACCTTTAAACGGACTTATTCCTCTGTGGAAGAGATGCATCAAGATGAAGAATTGCGTGCTTTCGACCCTCAAATGCCTCCATTTCCTCCTCACCCGCCCAGAGGACGGCACATCATGGTTTTTGGTGATGGAGAAGAATGGGAAGAAGAGTTGGAGCTTGAAATAGAAGAGGCCATGCAGATGCGCCACAAAGCTATGCGAGAGATGAAGCGCATACATAGCGATAGTCTGCGCGAAGGCCATGCGATGTGGTATGCTTGGGACGATGAAGAAAATCCGCGTGTGATGATGTTTAAAGCCGATAGTATGCATAAAATCGCCCGAGATATGCATAGAAAGCACAAGGTAATGGTGCAGCGAATGATGGAGGAAGATGATTCAATGATGATTATCGATAGAGATGTATGGGTGGAGCGCCACAGAAGGGGAGATTTTGAAGAAAGTAGCATCGCTTTGTCCGATTTGGAGGATAAGGACAGAACCAAGGCCATCAAAGCATTGGAAACTAAAAACGAATTGAAGCTGGATAATTTCTCTTTCTTTGCCAATAGACCAAACGGGCGTGTAGTCTTAGCCTTTGATGCAGCCGAAAAGAAGCCCCTAAAGGTATCTTTGTTCGATAGCCAAGGACAAGAGTTGTACAGTGAATATTACCCGATTTTTGAAGGAAAATATAGGAACCAAATCAATCTGCAAAATCGCGAAAAGGGAACCTATTTTCTCAGAATTGAACAGGATGGAAAGGCCACCCTCAAAAAACTAGAACTAGAGTAATACTAAGGCCAACCTAAGGGTTGGCCTTTTTTATATAGGAATGATTTATTTTGGTATCTTTATTGCCAAGGCATTTGAAAAACTAATCCTATATGAAACGATCCAACTACCTACTTTGGGCTCTTCTTGTACTCTTCCTTGGAGCCTGCGGCATGAAGCACGTAAGCATGAACAGCATGGTGCCTGCTTCCATCACCTTGCCCCCACATATCAAAACCATCGTATTGGTGGATAGAACCGAACATGAAAAAACCGGACTAGGCACACTGGAAGGCGTACTTACCGGTGAAGGCATAGGTGAAGACCAAAATGGGGTGCAAGAAGCCATTTCCTCTTTGCAAAACGGACTTATGAGCTCACCGCGCTATCAGGTTATTCGTGCTTCTGAGGTATTGAAAGGCAACTCCATGCTGGGCGCTACCTTTCCCGAACCCATCACTTGGAACCAAATCAATATTTTGTGCAGCAAGTACAAGGCCGATGCAGTAATTGCCCTAGAGCTTTTTGATACCAACTTTATCGTAACCGATGGTAAGCGAAGTGTAAAAAAAGAAGTGGAAGAGAATGGGGTGAAGAAAACCATAGATGCCATTGAGTATTATGCCGAAGGGGTGGCCACTGCTAAAATCGGTTTTCGTTTGTACGACCCTAAGAATAAAAATATTGCCGACCAGCAAACCTTTAGCCGAACCAACACCTGGGAAGCCAAAGCCAATAGCGTGAAAGATGCCTTGGCAGCACTTATCCAAAAGTCGGAAGCTACACGCTACTTAAGCGGCTTGGCGGGAAATTCTTACGCCCATAAAATTGCCCCTATGCCCGTGCGCATCAGTCGTGAGTTTTATGGAAAACCCCGAAAAAACCAATACATGCAAGCGGGTGTGCGCCAATCGGAAGTGGGCCAATGGGAAGAGGCCATTGTGAGCTGGAGACGCGGTATGCTTACAGCCGATGCTAAAACAGCTGGGCGCCTCGCCTACAATGTGGCGGTGGGTTTTGAAGTATTGGGCGATTACGCGCAAGCCAAGGCATGGGCCGGAAAATCCTACATTAATTATGGCAATAAAAAGGCTAGAAGCTATAATGCCATGCTAGAGCAACGTATGCTACAAGAAGATATCGTAAATGAACAAATGCGTATTGAGGAAGATCCGCTTCCCGACACAAGCACCGGAGGTGGTCAACCTATGCTTAAGCCGAAAAAGAAAAATTAAGAAGGGAGCAATCCCTTTTTTTATTCCCCATTGCCCCAGATTTTTTACTTTTGTTCTCCATTAACTTCTTGCCCTATGCATATTATTCTGTTTGATGACCCCACTTTCCGAATCAACTTACTCCCATTTACCTATACACGCCCTGTAGGAGCTATACGCGTAGGTATTGTGACCTTGCAAGAGAAATGGGCAAAACAGACGTTGCTTCCGGTTAGCTTTTATACCGAAGCGTATCTTCAAAAGAAATATCCCATGCAGATGGGTTCAGAGAATGTCTTTATTAATGCTTCTTTGCTACCCAATGCTACCGTTTGGAAGGCAATTCAAGGCTTGCAGCCCGGTGAAGCATTAAAAAAAGAGGGCGTGATGCTGGCCGCACGTGTGCATGGTGAGGCGGTGAAGTCTTTTGACGTAGCCGATGTCAAATGGCGGGAAGTTGCCTATGCAGAGGAAGCCGAATTGATTCGCGATCCGTGGGATATTTTTAGTAAGAACGCTGCTCAAATCCGCTACGATTTTGCCCAGCTTACCCAAGGGCGTAAAAGTGCAGGGGTAAACGACCGCTATACTATGGTATATGGCGAAGAAAATATTTTTGTAGAAGAAGGGGCCGACATCAAAGCGGCTGTGCTGAATGCTTCCGAAGGGCCCATTTATATCGGAAAGAATGCCCAAGTGCAAGAAGGGGCGCTCATTAAAGGGCCGTTTGCTCTTTGCGAAGGTTCCGTAGTGAATATGGGAGGCAAAATGCGGGGCGATACCACCGTAGGTCCCTATTCTAAAGTAGGAGGGGAAATCAGTAATTCGGTGATTTTTGGCTACAGCAATAAAGGCCACGATGGCTTTTTGGGTAATTCGGTAATTGGCGAATGGTGCAACTTAGGAGCTGATACTAATACCTCCAATCTCAAGAACAATTATGCCAATGTGAAGCTCTGGAGCTATAGCAAGAAGGGTTTTAAAGATACCGGATTGCAGTTTTGCGGCCTGATGATGGGCGATCATTCCAAGTGCGGCATCAATACCATGTTCAATACCGGTACGGTGGTGGGCGTAAGTGCCAATGTGTTTGGTGATGGTTTTCCTCGTAATTTCATTCCTTCCTTCGCTTGGGGTGGAGCCGCAGGCTTTACAGGCTATCAGTTGAAAGCCGCTATGGAAGTAGCCGAACGGGTGATGGCGCGTAGGAAGAAGATGTTTGATGAAACCGAACAGGAGATTCTGTCTCATGTATTTGAGCTGTCTGCTGAGTACCGCAAATTTTAAACTATGCTATTTTCAGATATACCGGGCAATGAGAAGGTAAAGGGACAGCTGATAGCGGCTTATGCGCGCAATCATGTGGCTCATGCACAGCTTTTTAGTACCCAAGTGGGTGGAGCTGGGCTGGCTATGGCATTGGCTTTCGCTACCTTTTTGAATTGTGAAAACAAGCAGGAAAACGATGCCTGCGGTTCTTGCGCCAGCTGTCATAAAAATGCAAAGCTGATTCATCCTGATGTACATTTTGTCTATCCCGTGGCCAATTTTGAAAAGAAGGAAATCAGTACACATTACTTGCCCGAGTGGCGAAGCTTTGTACTCAGTCAGCCGTTTTCCGATGAGGTGAAATGGGCGCAACATGCCGGAATCGAGAATAAGCAAATCAATATTGCTCGCGAAGAAAGCCGCCAGGTTGTACAGCACCTGTCCCTAAAGCCCGTGGAAGGGGGCTATAAGTTTATGCTGATTTGGCTTCCTGAGTATATGAACAGCTCCTCGGCTAATGCCATTTTGAAAATTTTAGAGGAGCCGCCCGCCAAAACGATTTTCTTATTGGTGACTCAAGAGGCAGAAAACCTGCTCACTACCATTCGCTCCCGAACGCAAATGGTGCAGATTTTGCCCTTTACTGACGAAGAAGTGGCCAATCACCTGATAAAGACCAAAGAACTTAGTCCGGATAAAGCCCGGCATATAGCCCAAATGGTAGAAGGAAATATGAGCCAAGCCCTCAGCCTTAGTGCCGAGCTGGAAGACCAGCGTACCTTGGTGGTGCACGATTGGCTGCGGCTTTGCTATGCCATGGCGGTGCAAGAGTTGGTGCCATTGGCCGATCAGTTTGCCCAAATGAACAAAACCGCCCAAAAGGCGCTGTTGAACTATGGCCTGAGCCTTATGCGCGACAGCCTCATTGCTCTTTCAGGGAGCGATAGTTTGCTGAAAAGCTCCGAGGAGGATAAGGCATTTATCAGTCGATTCAAAACGGTGCTGAGCTTGGAAAAAATTGAGGCCATAAGCAAAGCTATGGATCAGGCACTTTACCATTCGGAGCGAAATGCCAATGCAAAAATTTTGTTCCTGGGTCTTTCGTTAGAACTTTCTGCCATCTTTAAATCTGCTTAATATGAACCTACGCAATCAAGTGATTTGGATTACCGGAGCCTCTTCGGGCATTGGAGAAGCCCTAGCTTACGCCTTAGCCAAAGAAGGAGCTCGGCTGATTTTATCAGCACGCAATCGCGAGGCTTTGGAGAGGGTGAAAGAAGCTTGTCTTCCGGTTCAGGCCGTGGTTTTACCACTTGATTTAGCAGATGCTGCCTCCATGTCCGCCAAAGTAGAGGAGGCGGTGGCCGCCTTTGGGCGTGTAGATGTGATGGTGCATAATGGGGGCATTAGTCAGCGTGGCTATCTGGCCAACACTTCTTTGGCAGTGGATAGGCAATTGATGGAAGTGAACTTTTTCGGTACGGTAGCCTTGACCAAAAGCCTCTTGCCGCATTTTATCAAGCAGCGTTCGGGTTATTTTGTGGTCGTAACCAGTCTCGTGGGAAAATTCGGCACGCCTATGCGCTCCACTTATGCTGCTTCTAAGCATGCTTTGCATGGTTTCTTTGAAAGTTTGCGTGCCGAGCATTATGCGGATGGTATCAAGGTAAGTTTGGTTTGCCCCGGATTTATCAAAACACAAGTCTCGGTCAATGCACTTACAGAGAGCGGAGCCAAGCAAAATACTATGGATCAGGCGCAAGCCAATGGCATGTTGCCGGAGGTTTTTGCCCGCCATATGGTACGCGCCATGGAAAAACAGAAAGAGGAAGTGTACATTGGAGGGCTTCGCGAAGTAGCCGGAGTTTACCTTAAGCGTTGGTGGCCAAGCCTATTCTCTCGTGTACTTCGGAAAGCGAAAGTAACTTAAGATTTTGCCCCTCGCAGCTCCTCAATCACCCGGATATACTCTTGCTCTTTTCTGCGCATTTCTTCTTGGGTAGCCGCTAGTTCCTCCATATTTTGGCGCATTTCTTCTTCCTGCGCACGCATTTCCTCGGCTTGCATTTGCGACTGCTCAAGCAGCAAGCGTGTGCGCTCGTTGATTTTTACAGAGGAGATGGAAGAGGCAATGCTTTCGGCAATTTTCTCTAAAAACTCTCTGCGGTACTCGGGCATTTCCGTCAGAGAAGCAATTTCAATAACTCCAAAAATGGTTTCGTTCAGTATCAACGGAACAATCATCAAGAAAGAAGGACTCGTTTCGCCCATCCCCGAGCTGATTTGTATATAATCTTTGGGGATTTCCTTTAGGTAGATAGGGGCTTTTTCCAGCACGCATCGGCCAATAAGGCCTTCTCCAATTTCAATTCTTTTCTGCAAGAATTTACGTCTATCATAGGCAATACAAGAAACCATTTCCAAATGCTCGTCATTGCTATCGTGTGAATTGAGTAAGAATAAGCCACCTTGGGTGGCTTCCAAGTAATTGACTACCGAGGAAATCACCTTGAAGTACAATTCTTCGGTGCTGTCATAATTGGTGCGTAGAATGTCGCTCATTTGGGCCAAGCCGATATTGCTCCAGTTTCGTCTGGCATCTTCCCGTGCTAAGTTTTTCAGTTTATTCCGCATATTGAGCAAGGCATGAGCCAAGCTATCTTGCTTGTCTTCTTCTATACTCAATTCCGCTTCGTAATTCCCTTGCCCTATCTCATCGGCAAAGCTTGCCATGAGTTGGATTTTGGCATGCTCTTCTTCCATGCGGTTTTTCTGCTCAAGTGCTGTATTGTCATTTCGCAATTGAAAACGATAAAGTATACCACTCATAATGGTGAATATTAGGGAAAGAAGCACCAAAACCGTAATGGCAAAAATGTTTTCATTTCTAAGGTCCCTTTCCATTATTTGGGTGGCCATTTGCTCAAACATATCCATTTGCATTTGGATATCTGTATATGCTTGGTCAAAACTTGTATCAAGCCCGCTGCCTGCATTTCCATCAGCTGCTATCAGCATTCCAGTACTATCATAGCTAAGGCTGGAATTATTCTGGGCATTCCATCGCTGGCGAGTAATGATCTCCAGTTCGTTGATTTGTTCATCGGCCTTGCGAATGAGGAGTTTTAGGTCGATGTCGGATACGGGCTCAAACTCACCCAGCTCGGTAGGGGTGCCGTACAGTATGCCATCTAAGATTTGGCGACTTTCTTTGAACTTGGCAATCACATCCTTTTCCAAATCGATGCTAGCATCGCCCGCCATTAGCTCTTCAAACCAAAGGTGACCAATGGTCGTCTTGTACTTGATGGCATCCCCTACCTGAATGTAGGGAATGTTGTTTTGAAAAGTGTTAACCGTGTATCGTTGCAAGCCCATCACCATCAGCAGTATCAATACGCCTGTGGCGGCTACCGATAGTCCGGTGATGTGTGCTTTCTTGAGGGTGAATTTCTTTTTCATAAGCAGTATTAGTTAGGCAGGCGCAAGGAAAAACCTGCACTTAAGAAATATTCAGGTGATATATCAGAAAGGCCTAGCCCTGCGGAAATATCCAGCTGCATATTGTTTTGAATTAAATAGGTGAAGCCTCCATCCAGGCGGTGGTCGGGTTGGCTACCTTCCGTGGCAAATCCATATACTTCAATAAATCCTCCAAAGCGTTCTGTAAAACCATTGGCTAAGGCGAGAGTATATTCGCGGGTAGCATTAGGGGTTTGCCCATCCCATGAAGCGCCTAGATTAAGGCCTATGGAGAGGGTCTCGGTAAGGGTTTTGCTAATTAAAAAACGAAAATCGGGAGCGAGAAAATTGGTTTGGAACGCTTTTAAGCCTGTGTTAGGAAGAGTCAAGTGACTTAATAAGGCAATCTCAGGTATCCAACCGTTTTCTTGGGTTATGGCAATTTTACTTCCTATGGCAATGGGGGCAAGACCTTGGTCGTCTATCTCCGAACCTGTGAGTGCCACTCTGCTGCGGTTGTATTCCACAATTAGGCGTAATTCAAAACTATCGAACAGGCCGTATTTCAGTAGCGAGGTATTGTAGGAATAGTTTTGCTCTGCGCTGTTTGCATGCTCGTATAAGAAACCAGTTTCCCATTGAAAATAGCCTTTAGGCACAAGGGAAGAAGATTCGGTTTGGTCGGGGCGATCAGTAGCTATTGGGCCGATGGCCTCTTGCGCCTTTGTAGTTGAAAAAAGAAATAGGAATAAAGAGACAACAGAAAGAAAGGTTTTCATACTTATGGTTTACGTCTGTTTAAAAGTATGAAAAAATAAGGAAAAGGATAATTCCTGAACACAAGAATTATCCTTTTGAGGAGTGATTACAATTGGTTTTCGTCAAAGCGGAAGATAGGGTTCAAATCTTCGGCACTTTGAATCTTAATATCTAGGTCGTTGATGATTCCATCAGCAATATCGTACACCCATCCATGGATTTGGATGTTTCTGCGCTTCCACTCGCGCTGTACAATAGAGGTTTTTCCTAGATTTTGTACTTGCTCCGTCACGTTAAGTTCCACTAATCTGCGTCCGCGAAGGTTTATATCGCTGATGGCATTAAGCTCATTTTCGTGCTTTTGGTATACTTCTTTGATATTGCGAAGCCACTTGTTTACCATGCCATTGTTGTTGTTGGTCATAGCGGCCAATACCCCACCGCATCCATAGTGACCACATACGATGATGTGTTTCACATGAAGTACTTCCACGGCATATTGCAATACGCTTAGGAAGTTGAGGTCGGTATGCACCACCATGTTGGCAATATTGCGGTGTACGAAAATCTCGCCCGGTAGGGTGTCTGTAATTTCATTGGCAGGTACGCGGCTATCGGAGCAGCCCACCCACAAAAATTCAGGGTGCTGACCTTTTGCTAGTTTAGCGAAAAAATCAGGGTCAAGGGCAAGTCTTTCTCTTACAAATTTTTCGTTTCCTTTTAGGAGTCTGTTATACGATTGTTCCATATGTAGTAGTTCGGTCATTGGGTTAAACAATTTTGGCGGGATCGAGCCCTTTTATCTCTAAGGTAATATTTTTTGTTTGTGCTGTTGTTTTAAAGTTGTCTATGATTTCCCATACATCATAGTCGATGTTCTTAGATCGGCTGGCATCAATCACCACATGGGCGTTTTCAGGAATGGCCGTAAGGGTAAGTAGCATGCTCCCTTTATTCAGGAAAGATACATCCTCGGCCAGTTTAATATTGATGGTTTCTTTTTCTTCACCCTCGCCAATGCCTTGGTATTCATAAGGCGTACGGTAGTTGTTTCTAAGGATGTAGAAAATGGCGAAGAGCATTCCTATGCCGATTCCTTTTAGCAAGTCGGTGAATAAAATGGCCACAATAGTGACAATGAAAGGCATAAACTGCGCCCAGCCTAGTTTGTACATTTGCTTGAACAAAGAAACTTTTGCCAGTTTGTAGCCTACCATTAGCAATACTGCGGCTAAGCTAGCCAAGGGAATTAAATTCAGCAGCCCAGGAATCATCAATACACATACCATAAGGAATAGTCCATGATATACGGCCGACATCTTGGTACGACTTCCTGCGGCTACGTTGGCAGAAGAGCGCACGATTACGGCAGTAATGGGCAGGCCACCAATCAAGCCACTCACCATATTGCCAATCCCCTGTGCTTTGAGTTCGCGGTTGGTGGGCGAATTGCGTTTTTGCGGGTCCAGTTTGTCAGAAGCTTCTAAGCTGAGCAAGGTTTCTAAACTGGCAATAATAGCGATGGTAATTGATGCTACATAAAGCTTACTGTTACTAAAAAATGACCAGTCGGGGAAGGTGAGCAAGCCGCCCATTTCCTGCAAGGAACCAGCCTTGGGTAAAGTCACCAAGTGTTCTTCATTCAAGAGCCATTGTGGAGCCAAGAGTCCGTACAAGTAGTTGATCAATACGCCCAAGAATACCACTATCAGTGCCCCGGGCACATAATTGAACAAAGCGAATTTGCTTTTCAGCTTGGGGTTGTCCCACAGGATAAGAATGGCCAAAGAAAGTAAGCTAATGACAATAGCTCCGGGGCTCAAAAGTTCAAACGCATGCAAAAGTTCCGTAAAGGTGTTGTACCCATCGGCTTGCTGAAAATTTTGATCACCCATTGCATCGGCATCGTAGCCAAAAGCATGAGGGATTTGCTTCAAAATAAGGATTAGGCCAATAGCGGCTAGCATGCCTTTGATAACCGAAGTGGGAAAATAATGGCCAATAATACCCGCCCGAATTACACCCAGTACAAACTGAATGGCTCCGGCCAGTACTACCGCCAACAAAAAGCCCTGAAATGAGCCAAGGTCTTCAATAGCATTTAAAACGATTACGGTAAGTCCGGCTGCCGGGCCACTTACGGCCACATGCGAACCGCTTAACGATCCGATGACAATACCGCCTACAATACCGGCAATGATGCCGGAAAATAGGGGTGCGCCTGAGGCCAAGGCAATCCCCAAACAAAGAGGGAGCGCCACCAAAAAGACCACTAGGCCTGCAGGCAAGTCATACTTTGCCTGCGATAAGAGAGAATTATTTTTTAGCATTTTGGATTAAAATAGTGTGTGCCAACGAGTGTACGGCATAATAAGAGATTCCTTTGGAGAGCTCATCAGCTTAATGCTGAGCAGAATTGTCCAATAGGAACGAAAGGCCGTTAGATGACTACCGGCAGAAAAAGCGTTGGTTAGGCTTTGGGAGGAGGGGGAATGATGCCGTAAATCACATCTTGTGCGGAGTCAATCCCCGGAAGCTGATTGAGCTTTTGAATAAAAAGTATGGCGAGTGGTTGGTAAGAAGGCACTTTGGGCGTTTCCAGCCACTTGTCTTCTTCTAAAATGGTATTGCTGCTTCTTTTGGAAGGAGGATTTTCTTTTTCTTGAGGAGTCTCTTGAGTTTCTTGCTCTAGGTCGAGTGTCCAGTTGGTGGTGAGTGTGGTGGTTTTGCAAGGCTTCAACAGTAGCCAGAACTTATCCACGCTCACCACCATGAGCAGTGAAATCATAAAGAAGATAAGTGTGGTACTAAATACTCTGTTGAGGATCATTTTGCAAGGGTGCAGTAAAGCGTGCTTACGCAAAAATAGCAGAATTGTTGGATACTTAAACCCCTGCGCTTTTTTTCCGGTAGGTAGGAAAGGAAAAGAATACGGGCGAGCCGAAGGCTCGCCCGTAAGAAAAGAGATTAATATTTCTCAGTGCCAGCGAAAAAGAAGCTACCTTCAATTTCGGCATTTTCATCAGAATCAGAACCGTGGATAGCATTAGCCTCGATAGACTTGGCATAAATCGCACGGATAGTACCTGCTTCGGCTTTGCTAGGGTCGGTAGCACCGATTAGTTTTCTGAAATCAGCTACAGCGTTTTCTTTTTCCAAAATCATGGCTACGATATGTCCCGAAGACATATACTGGCAAAGTTCACCATAAAAAGGTCTTTCTTTGTGCACAGCGTAAAACTGACCGGCTCTTTCGCTGCTCAATTTTGTCATTTTCATAGCAGTGATACGGAATCCTGCTTCTTCAATCATTTTAGTGATACCACCAATGTTTCCGGCTGCTACTGCATCCGGTTTAATCATGGTAAAGGTTTTGTTAGTTGCCATAGAAATCAATTGTATTTATCCGATTTAATCGGCCGCAAAATTAGAAAATAAATGTGCATTTTCATAGTGCCTGCTCAATACTTCCCAATTTCATAATACAGCGGCCTGCCCCGCGTGTCCTTTTCCGAATTTGTTTTTCCATAAAATCTTAGCACATTTGCATCTTGTCCATAACTATCCCTGCGGGGTTTTTGACTATGCAGAATTTAGAGGCTTTCAGTAAGCTGCTGGGTTCACCCAAAAATATTGTTATCACTACGCATCACAAGCCTGATGCCGATGCCCTTGGCTCTTCTTTAGGCCTAGGCGGTATCCTCAAGAAAAAAGGGCACACTGTGAGCGTAATTACTCCCACCGACTATCCGGCTTTTTTGAATTGGATGAAAGGCAATGACGAGGTCATTATCTACGAAGCCAATAACCAAGCTGTGTCTAAAGACTTGGTAGAGAAAGCGGATGTTATTTTCTGTTTAGATTTTAATACGCTTAGTCGGATTAATGAATTGGGCGAACTGGTGCGTGCCTCTTCGGCTATAAAAGTGCTGATAGATCACCACCTTGAGCCCGAGCCTTTTTATGATTTTCAGTATTGGAACATAGCTGCAGCAGCCACCTGCGAATTGGTGTATGAGCTGCTGGTAAAAATGAATTACGAATCGCTTCTCGATAAAGACTTGGCCGAGTGCTTATATGCCGGTATTATGACCGATACCGGAGGCTTCCGTCACAACAATACCACGGCCAATGTGCATAATATTACCGCCAAGCTTATTAGTCACGGTGCCGATAATGCCCGCGTGGCCAAGTTGGTGTATGATACCAATTCCCTCGACAGGCTGCGCTTTATGGGCTATGCCCTTAGTGAAAAACTCACCGTATTGCCCGAGTACCGTACAGCTTTTTTTGCTATTACTAGCGAAGAGCTCAAGCGGTTCAATTCCAAAACAGGCGATACCGAAGGATTGGTGAATTATGCCCTTTCGCTAGAAGGTATTGTACTGGCTGCGGTTATTATTGACCGTACCGAGGCGGTGAAAATGTCCTTTCGCTCTATTGGCCCCTTCTCGGTAAACGATTTTGCCCGTGCCCACTTTGAAGGAGGTGGCCACCGCAATGCCGCTGGTGGTAAATCGGATGAAAGCTTGGAGAAAACTGTAGAAAAATTCCTATCATTGCTGCCCGCCTATCAGGCAGATTTAACTAACGTAAAAATTACCAATCAAGTAAATGCTTAATTCAATTTTAAAAAAAGGAAGCGTAGCCCTATTGGGTGCCGCTATGATGTTTGCCTGTAATTCAGGCGGATTAGAAACCACCAGCACTGGTCTTCGCTACACCATGGTGAAAAAAGGGGATGGTCCTAAGCCTAAAGATGGCGAGTTTGTTATTATGAACCTAAGCTTGTTGAACCATACCGATTCGGTGATTTTCAGCACCGCTACCAATGGAAGTCAAGAAGTGTTTCAATATTACGATTCATTAATGCCTAAAAACGGAAGTATTGAGGAGGCCATCAGCATGTTGTCAAAAGGCGATAGCATTACCTTGAAAGTGGCGGCTGATTCTATTTATCGTGGCTCTATGACCCCTCCGGGCGTTACTAAAGGTACAGACCTTACCATTCATATCGGTTTGGCCGACATCCTTGATCAAGCCGGTTTTGAAGCGTGGCAAATGGCCGAGTATCAGAAACGTCAAGAGAAAATGCTAGCCATGGCTGCTGAGCAAATGGCCATCGACAAAGCTCTCATTACTGATTTCTTGACAGAAAAAGGAATTGAGGCGCAATCTACGGCTAATGGCCTTTATTATGTTATTACGCAAGAAGGTAGCGGAGCTACTCCTGAGCGTGGACAGAAAGTAACCGTACATTACAAAGGTACTTTGTTGGACGGTACTCCTTTCGACAGCTCATACGACAGAGGAGCGCCTTTCACCTTCACCTTAGGAGTTGGTCAGGTTATTAGAGGATGGGATGAAGGCCTAGCACTTTTGAACAAAGGCGCTAAAGCTACCCTATACATTCCTTCACCGCTTGCCTATGGTAGCAGTCAACGCGGACCAGTTATCAAGCCGAATTCGGTATTGATGTTTGAAGTGGAAATGGTTGATTTTGAATAAGATGAAATATCTTTTGTTGCTAAGCGCTCTCTTTGCCTTTGTGGCTTGTGGCGGATTAGATGAGGTAGAAAAAACGCAGGAAGAGATTTTCAATGAGCAAATAGAAGCCTTTGAAACTTGGCTTGCTGAGCGTGATTTGACCGATTCGGTGAATGTAACGGCTTCTGGCTTGCACTATGTAATATTAGAAGATAGTGTAAGCAGAGGTGCCATCGCAGGCGATGTAGTTTCAGTACACTATACGGGCACTTTTTTAGATGGCCGTGTATTCGATAGCTCCGAAGGGCGTGCGCCCATTAAGTTTACCTTAGGGGCAGGACAGGTCATTTCCGGATGGGATGAAGGCATTGCCTTACTTTCTATCGGTGAGAAAGCCTATTTCTTAATTCCTTCGCGCTTGGGCTATGGCACGCGCTCGGTAGGAAGCATCCCTGCCAATACCCCTCTACTTTTTGAGGTGGAATTGATGGGCATAGAATAATAGTTTTTACGTACTTAGCCCATTTCTTTGCCTGCATTTCGATGCAGCATGAAATGGGCTTTTTCTTTTTTTTTATGCTAAAAGAAATCTGTTTTGCCTCCAATAATGCCCACAAGCTGGCCGAAGTACAAAGCCTGATGCAAGGGCGATACCGCATTGTTTCTTTGAAAGACATAGGTTGTACCGAAGATATTCCCGAGACAGCCGATACCATTGAAGGCAATTCTTTGCTCAAAGCGCAATATGTATTAGCCAAGTACGGTATAGCCTGTTTTGCCGATGATTCCGGCCTGGAGGTAGACGCTTTACAAGGAGCGCCTGGCGTGTATTCGGCCCGATTTGCTGGCCCGCAAAAGAATGATGCGGACAATGTGCGCCAGCTTCTACAAAAAATGCAAGGAGTGGTTCAGCGGGGAGCTCAGTTTAAAACAGTGATTACCTTTTGCACGCCTCAGTTTCAAAAAAGCTTTGAAGGTATCATTCGTGGTGTAATAGCGCAGGAACCTGCGGGTACGAATGGTTTTGGCTATGACCCCATTTTTATTCCGGAAGGCTATACGCAGCGCTTTGCCGAAATGGATGCCTCACAGAAAAATGCTATCAGCCATCGGGCCATCGCCACGAAGAAATTCCTTGATTTTCTGCTCACTTACAACGAGGGTTAATCTTTTTGTGTTAGTTTTGCAGGGTTAATCCACGCAGTCTTTAATGAGTTCAAAACCATACATAATTGGTATCACGGGAGGAAGTGCCTCAGGAAAAACCCTATTGCTGAAAAGCCTATTAGGCGCCTTCCAACCTCACGAAATATGTTTAGTGTCGCAGGATAATTACTACCGCGACCGCGAGCTACAGCCCAAAGACGAAAACGGGGTTTATAATTTCGATACGCCCCAATCCATTGATTTTGACCAGTATGCAGCCGATATCAAGGCGCTAAAAGAAGGTAAATCTGTATTTCGTAAGGAATACACCTTCAATAATCCTAATGCCATCCCTACCATGATAGAGACCAAGTCGGCTCCCATCATAGTAGTAGAGGGTATATTTGTATTTTATTTTCCGGAGGTGTCTAATCTCATCGATTTAAAAGTGTTTATCGATGCCAACGACATCATTAAGCTCAAGAGGCGCATTGTCCGCGATCGCGATGAAAGAGGCTACGATTTAGAAGATGTGCTCTATCGCTACGAGCGCCATGTGGCACCTACCTATGAAAAATACATTAAACCTTTCAAGCAAGAAGCCGACCTGGTGATTCCTAATAATCATAGCTTTCGTAAGGCCTTAGATGTGCTGATTGCATTCCTTAAAACCAAAACCGTATGATTAATAAATTTGCCGTAATCGGATTAGGTCAATTTGGCGAGTCCATTGCACGCACGCTCTCGTACAGAGGCGCGGAGGTGTTGGCGATTGATTTGGATTTGGAAATAGTAGAAGACTTAAAAGACGAGGTAGCTCATGCCGTAGCCCTTGACTCTACCGATATTAAGGCGCTTAGGGCGCAAAATATTCAGGATATGGATGCCGTGGTGGTAGCCATTGGGGAGAATTTTGAAGGATTGCTGCTCACTACCGTGCTTTTGCTGGAGCTAAATGTGAAGCGTATCATTGCCCGTGCAGCCAATGCCCAGCAGCGCATGATCTTAGAGAAAATGGGTATTCAAGAAATCCTTTCTCCGGAAGAAACTGTGGGTAAAACCGTGGCCGAAATGCTGCTGCACCCTAATCTGCATTCTTTTCTTCCCTTGCCCGATAACTACGAGATTGTAGAAATCAACACTCCGGTTCGCGTGGCCAATCAATCGGTTTCGGAAATTGCCCTAAGAGAAAAATACAACCTCAACCTGATTACCATCAAACGGAAGTTTGAGGAAGTAAAAGATAACGAAAAGGTATGGGTCGAGCACATTGTGGGCGTGCCTCGTGGCGATACCTTGATTTATGAATCGGATATTTTGATTTTGATGGGTAAGTCGCAGGATGTTACCCGCTTCATTGAGGTGAATAAGTAGTTTGGCCTTGCTTGCCGAACTTTATTTGTACTCTTGATAAAAAATACTAACAAACTCTTGACAAACGGCAGATATTAATTAAGTTTGCCCTCTAAAATGAAGAAACGCACGAACATATCATCACTCAAAAAAGGCCTTTTGCTAGGTTTTGGGGTTCTTACGGCCCTTTTGGTGGTATTTTCGGGTCCAATCCAGTCGGGTATTGAAGCTTCATTGAAAGACAAGGTGTGCATCAATCGCTCTTGCGAAAAGCCAAGCACCCCTACCGATAAAAAGGATAAGAAAGAAGTAGAGCTTAATCCACTTTCTTATCAGGCCATCGTGCCGTCCGTAGCCCATCTTTCGGCTTCGGTATTTACCACTCCTGTATTCTTTACTGAATTTTCTGAACCAAGCGAAGAAAAAGAAGCGGATTTACCTTCTGTTTCGCTTAGCAAATACCTCTCAGTAGTATTGCAGAAAATCATCTCAACCAACGCCCCCTGAGTTAGGGAGCCTTGCCATTCTTCTTTTACTGCATTGCGCAGCACCCTAGTTTTTTATTCAATTACACTTTAATCTTTTATTTACATGCGTAACAAAGGCGGAGTGATCTTTCTAACGATCATTGTCACAGTTTTGTGTTTGTATTACTTGTCGTTCACGTTCGTGTCGCGTTCTGTTCAGAACGATGCCATAGCGCAAGCAACTGACGAAACAGGCACCATTGATTTTTCTAAAAAACAGGCCTATTTGGATTCCATCTGGACCCAGCCTGTGTACAATTTCCTTGGGTTTAAATTTACCTATCAAGAAGTAAAAGAAACCGAGCTTAACCTGGGTCTTGACTTGCAAGGCGGTATGCACGTAACTCTTGAAGTGTCTCCGGTAGACATTATCAAAGGACTTAGCGGCAATAGCGAGGACAAAAACTTTAACGAAGCCCTAAAAGTAGCCGCCAGTAAGCAAGCTACCAGCCAATCCTCTTTTGTGGATTTGTTCTATGAGTCGTATCAAGAATTGGCCCCGGGCAGTAAGCTAAGCTCTATTTTTGCGATAGCCGCCAATCGTGGCCGTATCAGCTTTGAGTCTACCGATGCTGAGGTAATGGAAGTATTGAAGAAAGAGGTGGATGATGCCATCGACCGTTCTTTCCAAATCCTTCGTACCCGTATCGACCGTTTCGGAACTTCACAGCCTAATATCCAGCGTTTGCAAGGTACAGGCCGTATCCAAGTGGAAATCCCCGGTGCCGATAACCCTGAGCGTGTGCGCAAACTTTTGCAAGGCGTAGCGAAATTGGAGTTCTGGGAAGTATGGAACATCGATGAGATTTACGGAACGGTTAGTGCTATCAACGATTTCCTAGTAAAAGAACAAAAGGCGAATGCTGCTAACGGATTAAGCGAAGAAGCTGCTTCTACCGAGACTGCTTCTTCAGACCAAGATGCCCTTGCTGCTTTGACAGATGATGCTTCTGCCGATACTACGGCTACTGAAGATAGCGCGTTGGATTCATTGGCTAACAACGAAGTTTCGCCTTTCATTGCCTTGCTTAAAGCACAATACGGATTGGTGTACAGCGTGAAAGACACCGCTAAAATCAACCGTATCTTGAAGCGTAAAGAAGTGCAAGCCTTGATTCCGAATAACATCGATTTCAAATGGTCGCACAAGCCAGTAGCCTTGACGGATGGTCAAGAAGTATTGGAATTGAATGCCGTAAAAATTGGCCGTAACGGACAAGCCCCTCTTACAGGTGAGGTAATTACCGATGCTCGCCAAGCGTTCGACCAAAGAGGTCAGCCTTCAGTAAGCATGAGCATGAATGCCGAAGGTTCTAAAAAATGGAGAAAACTAACCGGAGCGAATACCGGAAGAAGAATTGCCATTGCTTTGGATAATTATGTATACACCGCCCCTAATGTAAACGGTGAGATTCCTAACGGACAATCAGAGATTGCTGGTAACTTCACTATCGAAGAAGCTAAAGATTTGGCTAACGTGCTGAAAGCGGGTGCCTTGCCTGCTCCTACCAAAATTGTGGAAGAAGGAATCATTGGGCCTACTTTGGGTAAAGAAGCCCAAGCACAAGGTATCATTTCTATCATTGGTGGTTTGGGCTTGGTTGTATTGTTTATGATTGCCTATTACTACCGTGGTGGTTTTGTTGCCAATATCGCCCTGATTTTCAACATCTTCTTTATCTTGGGTATTCTGGCGCAGTTGGGTGCTTCACTTACCTTGCCGGGTATCGCGGGTATTGTATTGACTATCGGTATGGCGGTAGATGCCAACGTATTGATTTTCGAGCGTATCAAAGAAGAATTAGCCAATGGCGTGGATATCAAAGAAGCCATTCGTTTAGGTTTTAGCAAAGCATATAGCTCTATTGTCGATTCCAATGCGACTACTTTCTTAACAGGTATTATCCTGTATGTATTGGGTCAAGGGCCTATCAAAGGCTTTGCCGTAACCCTTATGATCGGTATTGCTTGTTCATTCTTCACTGCGGTATTTATTACCCGCGTGATTATCGAGGCGATTGTGGCACGTACGAAAGATACCTCTAAAATCACCTTCGAAACGGCTCTTTCAAGAAACATGCTTAAGAATATCACTGGCAACTTTATTCAGAAAAGAAAAGCAGCCTATGCTTTCTCCACCATCTTTATCGTATTGGGTATTGCCGCGATTTTTATCAAAGGTGGATTGAACTTTGGGGTTGATTTTACCGGTGGCCGTTCGTATGTAGTAGGCTTTGGTAAGCCTATGGTAGCTTCTGAGCTCAAAGTGAGCCTTGCCAAGACCTTTGAAAATACAGGTACTGAGGTGAAAACCTATGGTGCTAACAATGTATTGAAAGTGACTACTTCCTACTTGATCGATGACGATTCTGACGAAGCCGATGTAAAAGTAAGAGAGCGCTTGATTGAAGGCTTAACCGCTAGCGGATTTACCTTCGATGCACAAGGTACTGAGGTAAGTGCCGAAGAATTCACCATCTCAAGTACTTCAAAAGTATTGCCTACCATTGCAGATGACATTAAAGATTCGGCTCAAGAAGCCATCTTGTTTGCCTTGCTTGGTATCTTCTTGTACATCTTGATGCGATTCAGAAAATGGCAGTTTGGTTTGGGTGCGGTTATCGCCCTCTTCCACGATGTATTAATTGTGGTGGCAGCCTTTGGTTTTGCCGGACTGTTGGGCATCTCCTTCGAAATCGATCAGGTGTTTGTAGCGGCTATCTTAACGGTAATTGGTTACTCTATCAACAACACGGTGGTAGTGTTCGACCGTAACCGCGAATTCTTGGCCGACAACCCTGCTTCAGACTTCATTTCTACCCTAAACCGTTCGATCAGCAGTACGCTAAACCGTACCGTGATGACCTCATTGACTACCTTGCTGGTAGTAACAGTATTGTTGGTTTTTGGTGGCGAGGTACTTCGCAGCTTCTCTTTTGCCTTGTTTATCGGTATCCTATTCGGAACCTATTCTTCTATCTTTATTGCTACTCCGGTAGTGGTAGATTTTATCGGAAAAGGCAAGAAGTCTTAACACGTATTTAGTTTAAGTTGGATATAAAAAGGCGGTCTTCTCTCGAAGCCGCCTTTTTTGTTGACTAATCGGGCAATTGCTGAAACAAATGCATAAGAATACTTAGATTAGGGTATTGTTTGCCGCAGTCATTCTTCGGTATCTTTGTAGATTAAAGCCCCATACAAATGAAACACAGACTACGGATTTCCCTTCTTTGTATTTTTTGTTGCTTGGCTTTGGCCGCTAAGACCCAAGATTGGCGCGCTACCTACCAACAAGCGCAGCAGCTGTACGCGCAAGAGTACTATGCGCAAGCATTAGTGCTGGGTGAACAATGCTTAAATGAATATTTGGGCCAAGATGGTCAAGTGTCGGAAAACTACGCCAGCATATTGCGCCTTTTATCCACCACCTGTTTCAATGGAAGTGTTTATGAAAAAGGGCTTACGTTTGCCCAAAAGGAAGTTGAAATCCGCCAGCAACTAGGCAATGAAGATGTAAATGCCGCCTTGGCACACTATAACTTGGGAAGCTTTCAGCAGATATTAGAAGATTGGCCTGCTGCGGAAGCCTCTTTTGCGGAGTCGCTTACTATTTTTGAAAAATACCTCTCTCCTCAAGATCCTGATCTTATCAATACCCAGTGGAAACTGGCCTCCGTAAAGTACAAGCGCAATAAACGCAATGAAAGTTTAGCTTTGTTTGAAAAAGCCTTTGCGGGTTTTGGAAATAGCGAAGACATCACCCTCGATTACCTGGCCGCCTGCTACGATTTTGGCATGCTATGGGTAGATTTAGGACAATACGCCAAAGCCATTCCCTTCTTTACCAACGCCAACGCCATTTATCAGGCCAGTGAGCTTACCGAAACCCTCGATAATGCCTATGTGGTAGAGCAATTGGCTTTTTGCTTGCAGCAGCAAACGGAGTACAGTTCCGCCTTGGCGCGCTATGAAGAAGCGCTATCTATTTATGCAACCTTAGAAGGTAAAGAATCCGCGGCTTATCAACAGCTCATCAATAAAAAAGCCGTGCTGCTCCAGTTAATGGGCAGAGGGGAGGAGGCCGAAACTTTGCTGGGTCAGGGAGTAGCCACCGTGGCTTCGCTCAATAATTTGGGCGCTATCAATCAAAGGAATCAGAATTATGCCAAAGCGGAAGAGTATTTTAAAAAGGTCGTAGCGCTTGGCGAATCCGACAGCCTAAGCAGTCGCAGCGACTGGGCTGAGGCACAAGAAAACTTGGGCATGCTGTACCTTTCGCAAGGAAAAATAGCCGAAGCAGCTCCACTTCTTGAAAGCTCAGAAAGTGTTTTCAAATCCTTATTGGGAGAAGAGCATCCGCGTTATGCCAGCAGTGTGCTGAAATTGGCCGGACTGCGCAAAGCCCAAAACCAATTGGAGGAAGCAGGAGAGCTTTATGATAAGGCCCTTGTAGGTTTGGAGGCCAGCCTTGGCATTAATACCCTGGCCTATGCGAACGCCCTTAATTACAAGGCTACGTGGTATCAGGCCATGGGTCAGTACGAAGAGGCTTCGCTTACCTTTGAAGAAAGCAAGCGCATTGCGGAGGAAGTAGCAGGTGCATCCTCTACCGATTTGGCCAGTATCTTGAATAATTACGCCATTGTAAAAGATGCGCAAGGAGATTTCAGAGCGGCAAAGGCACTTTTCTCTCAGGCGCAGCAAATTATTGCGGCCACTGCAGGTACACAATCAAGTGAATATGCCCAAGCTACCGAAAACCTAGCCTTGATGGAATTGGCACTGGGCAATTATGATCAGGCGGTGGCGTATCAAAATACCGTTCTGGCTCTGCAAGAAAACCTATACGGAAAGCAAAGCTATTTGTATGCCCGCAGCCTGCTGAGCTTGAGCCGGATATTTCAGGCCAAAGGCGATTACATAAGAGCCGAGCCAATTATCCGCGAGGCTCAGCAACTGGTAAGCGCCAGCAAAGGAGAGCAGTCGGTAGCCTATGCGGAGGTAATCAATGCCTTGGCACTTTTGTACCAAACCATGGGGAATTTTGCAGAAGCACAACCTTTGTTTCAGCAGGCGGCTACTTTATATGCCGACATACTAGGAAAGAATAATGCGCAATATGCCACTGCTTTGGAGAATATGGCTACTCTTTATCAATTGCAAGGTGAGTCAGAAAAGGCAGAGCCTTTATTGAAAGAAGCCCTGGCTATTGATGCGGTGATTTATGGAAAACAGCATCCCACCTATGCGCTAACCCTGAGCAATTTGGCTACTTTGTATCAGTCCATAGATGCTTTTGAAAAGGCTAAACCTTTGTTTGAAGAGGCTTTGGGTATTTATGAAACCACGTATGGACTCGATCATCCGAGCTATGCCAGTACCTTGTACAATTTGGCCGTGCTTAATCAGGATATGGAGCTTTATCCCGAAGCCGAAAAGCAATTTGTGGAGGCACTGAAAATCCGGGAAGAAAAACTAGGCAAGCAGCATCCCGATTATGCCTATGGAGTGTACGGATTGGCGGTTTTGTACCATCGTATGGACAAAGCCGAGGAGGCCAAGGTACGTTATCTGGAAGTTATTGATCTGTATCTGCACCAAATCGACACCTATTTTCCTGCGCTCAGCGAAAAGGAAAAAGGCGCTTTTTATGCCAAGATTAAGCCTGTTTTTGAAGCTTTTCAAGATTTTAGTGTAGAGCAAAGCCTGAAAGGCGACACGTCTCGACTGATTGCTAAACTCTACGATGTGCAGTTGGCCACCAAAGCGCTATTGCTCAATGCCAGCAATAAAGTGCGGGCACGGATTTTGGCTAGTCAGGATGAAGGCCTAATCACTACTTTCAATGAGTGGAATACTTTGAAAGAAGACTTGGTACGCTATTATAATTACGGAAAAGAAGATTTGGAGCGCGAAAATGTAAACCTCCATGCCTTGGAGCAAAAGGCCAATGACCTTGAAAAACAACTTTCGCTACAATCGCAAGCCTTTGCTTCGGAGTTTGAAAAGCAATCTGTTACCTGGCAGCAGGTGCAGGCAGCCTTGAGTGCTGAGGAGGCAGCCGTAGAAATCATCCGTATCAAAAAGAAATTTATTCTTGACTCAGTAATGTATGTAAGCCTCGTGCTTACTTCGGCCAATGAGCGCGAACCAAGTCTGGTGGTGATGCCATTAGGCAATCAGGCCGAAGGAAAATACTATAAATATTACCGCAATACCATTCGCTACCAGCATCCCGACCCGCACAGTTATGACTATTATTTTGCGCCTATTGCCTCAGCTTTGCAGGGCCAAAAGCGTTTGTATGTTTCGGCTGATGCGATTTTCAACAAAATTAACCTCAATACCCTTCCCAATGGAGCTACGCAACGCTTTGTCTTAGATGATTTTGACATTCGCCTGCTGAGTAATACGCGGGAATTGGTAGAGAAAAAGCCTGCTATTGATCTCAGCGCTTCCCCGCAAGCGCACGTGTTGGGTTTCCCGGATTTTAATCAGGATTTGAAGGCTGAATTGGCTAGTAATCATTCGCGTGAGCGACTCACCCGAAATTCGGCTTTTACCGAGTTCAAGGGAGGAATCAGCGATTTGCCGGGTACCAAAACGGAAGTGCATATGATTGACAGCCTGCTTACCAAAGGCGGTTGGCAAGCCCAACTCATGACGCTGAGCCAAGCGAGTGAGGAGAATATTAAGCGTTTGGAACATCCTACTTTGCTGCATATTGCCACACACGGTTTTTTCTTGAGCGATGTGGAAAACAGAGAAGAAAATGCAGCGGTAGAGAATCCATTGCTTCGCTCAGGCTTGCTATTGGCGGGCTCAGGTAAAAGCATTGCCTTAGGAGTGGATAAAGAAACCGAGGACGGTATTCTTACTGCCTATGAAGCTATGAACCTCAACTTGGAAGGTACGGAGCTGATTGTACTTTCTGCATGCGAAACCGGTCTAGGTGAAGTCAGAAACGG
This sequence comes from Shiella aurantiaca, assembly GCA_030412945.1. Taxonomy (GTDB): domain Bacteria; phylum Bacteroidota; class Bacteroidia; order Cytophagales; family Cyclobacteriaceae; genus Shiella; species Shiella aurantiaca. The sequence goes on from JAUHJS010000002.1 coordinate 111,307, forward strand.
TGAAGGAGTTTATGGTTTGCAGCGCTCGTTCATTGTGGCCGGAGCCCGGAGCATTATTATGAGTTTGTGGAAGGTAGATGATCAAACCACCCAAATGCTCATGACCAGTTTTTATAAAAAATGGCTAGGCGGACAAGATAAGTTTGAAGCGTTTAGCCAAGCGCAGTTAGAATTGAAAAGCCAGTACCCCGACCCTTATTATTGGGGCGCATTTGTACTGCTCGGACAATAGATATATCCCTTTATGCACGTGAAACGTATTGTTTTATCCTTATTTGCCTTGGTTTCGGTGTGGAGTGCCCAAGCACAAGATGCAGCTCCGGCTCCCTTCGATACCATAGCCTATTATAGCGCCACCAAGAAAAAGGTAGATGGCGGCCTCAATGGTAGCTACACCACTTTTGCACCGTCTATCAGTGCCGATGGGAGAACCATCATCTTTGAGGCCAATCAGGGTGGAAGCTACAAGTTGTTTGAATCGCGACTGAATGAACAAGGCAAGTGGTCGGAACCGGTAGCGCTTACCAATATCAATTCCTTTGGTGATTCCACCGACCTGATAGGTGGGCCTTCTATCAGTTTTGATGGGAATACTCTTTTCTTTTTTGCGGCCATTGGGCAAGGAGGGTCTGAGGACATTTATGTTTCTACTCGTGAGAAAGACGGTTGGAGTAAGCCTACTAGCTTGGGCGCTCCCATCAATACCACTGGATACGAGGCTTTCCCCTCCATCTCAGCCGATGGTAAAACCTTGTATTTTGTTCGACAGAATATTGCAGGGCCGCAAGATAAAGATTTGCGTAAGCTCAACCAGTTTTGTACCTCCATCTACCAATCCAAAAAGAAAGAAGATGGCACTTGGGACACGCCCAAGCGATTGCCCGCGCCCATTAATCAAGAGTGTGAGAAAGCACCTAAAATCATGGCTGATGGCAAAACACTCATCTTTTCTTCTAATCGACCGGGAGGAAAAGGAGACTATGATATGTACCAGTCGAAGTTGAACGTACTGGGCGAATGGTCCATACCAGTGCCTTTGGACTACGTAAATACGGCCTCAAGCGATCAGCTGCCCTGCATTTCGGCCCAAGGGGATTTAATGTATTATACTTACAACAATGAGAGTATCTTTTCGGTAGAAATCCCACCCAGCTTGCGTCAGTTTATGAACAATGTGGTGCAAGGCTATATTACTGATGAAGATACCCGCCAAGGGATTGCTGCTGAAATTATTATTACGGATGCTTTCACCTCTGAGGAGGTAATGCGCTTGACTAACAACCCCAGCGATGGTCGCTATACGGTGGTATTGCCCGTAGGTAGGAGTTTTAATATGGAAGTGAGGAAGGAGGGTTATTCTAGTTATGCCGCTTCGTTTGACCTCACCCAGGTAAAAAAATACCAAGAGCAGGAAAAGAACATTGCGCTCTTTAAAACGGTGAAACTCACTGTAAGCGTGAACGATATCGAGATTTTTGAGGCCATTCCGGCAGATATTAAAGTGAAGAATCCGGGAGCCTCGGGCTTTTTCAAAGAAGTGAAGAATGATGTACAAGATGGCCGTGTGCTTTTGGAATTGCCCATTGGCAAGCAATATGAAATCATTGTGAGCTCGCCCAATTTCAAAGGGGAGTTCTTTACTTTCGATGCTTCGGGCCTAGTGCTCTACCGCAATTTTGAGAAAGAAGTGGAACTAGTACCTGAAAAGGTGGGCGTGATGATTAATGTGGCCGATTTGGTGAATAATTCTAAGGTGAAGTCTAAAATTTTGCTTCGCAACAAAGACCGCGATGAGGTGATAGAAGTAAGTGGAAACGAAATGGTTCAGTTGCGTAGTGGTGACCGCTACGAGCTGGAAGCTACTTCTGACCAAGGCTACGCCTTTAATTCTACCACCATTGATGTAGCCAAAGGAGGAGAAACCCAAGTGGAGGTGAAATTGCAAAAGCTAGAGAAAGACACCAAACTCACGCTTCGCGATATCAATTTTGAATCGAACTCGGCCCAGCTTTCCGATGTATCCTTTACCGAACTCCAAAGGGTAATCAAGCTGATGACGGAAAACCCTGACCTGAAAGTGGAGATTGCCGCCCATACCGATGATATCGGCTCCGATGCATACAATTTGATGTTATCAAACAATAGGGCCCAATCTGTGCTGAATTACCTGAGCGATTATAAGATTGACCCAAGCCGCTTAGTAGCCAAAGGCTATGGCGAATCGCAGCCTAAAGTGCCTAATTCTGATGAAGAACAACGGGCTATTAACCGAAGAGTAGAACTTAAAATCCTTGGCATATAATGAAAACAACCAGAAAAATTTTAGTAGGCCTTTGCCTCCTTCTGCTGTGCGTGCATGGGGTTTTTGGACAGAAAGTGCGCTATAAAGACCTTGTGCCTACCCTAGAAGTAAGCGACCAAGCCGATGGCTTTGAGATGCTCAAAGCGTACATAATCAATGATTTGGATAATCCTAATGCCAATCTTCGCCTTGCCTTAATTTATCAAGACAGATACCGATCAGCCGATCCACTTACTGAGTATGATAAAGTAATGGCCAATGCCGAACAGGCCAAAAACCGTTTTTTAAAGGCCAAACTTTTGATTGATGAGCGTGAAATTCGCAAAAATGAAGAGTATTACCTGTCCATCGCCTCTACCGTAGATGCCAAAGGTAAAACTGCGGTGAATGCCCCTCAGATTTTGAGTGATATTAGCCAAGGTTATGAGCAAGCCGACCAGCTTTTACTCAAACTTCCCGAAATCTATCAAGCCTTCACCGCCAGTGTGGCTGCCTATGATAAGGCCATTAAGCTTTTTGCCGAAATCAATGGACAATATGCCAGCTTAGATGAACTCTATTTGCTTTATGATGCCAATTTAGAGCAAAAGCTATTGGCATTGAAAGAGCATTTTCAAACTGCGGTTCAGCATTTTGATCAGTATCGTAGCCTCTTAACGGCCTATCCTTTAGAAAATCATAATCAAGTCTACGAGATCAAGCCCATTCTTACCTATCGCTTGGAAGGCCTTATTACTCAGATGAATTTCTTGGAAGACCGCCTGATTTTCTGGGATTATGCCCGCTGGGTAGACCAAATTATGGCCAATGAGAGTGCAGAAATCAAAAAGCTTCGTGCCGATATTCAGCGCAATGAAGAGGCTATGAACGAAGCACTCAAACGGGCGCCCGGGATCCCAAGTACCGAATTTAAGGCGGTTCCTTTAGAAAAAGCCACAGTTTTCAACCTGAAAAAATACGATTATCAATCGCTGGTAGTGGCTTTGCTGGAATACAAGCAGTTTAAACAAGAGCTAGTCAACCGCCTGCAAAACAAGGGCTATTTCGATTCGGCTCAGACGCTGGAAGCAGCTCGAAAATATGCTTTTTACAGTGATATCATCTCCCATGCGCGCATAGCGGATAGCTTGTTGATTAAAATCCGTCAGCGCAATACGGAGGAGAAAATAGCCAAACATCCCGACTACTTTGCCAAAAACTATGGAGGAAGCCAAGGCTTGACCCAGTTTGCCCAAACCGAGCGCAATGAGAACAATCGCCTGTTTGCCGAAACGGTGGGTCAATTGCGCACCTCTATTTTACAGGAACTAGGCGCGCAACAAAGTGCTGAGACCAAAGCAATTAAGTATAAAGCGTTTCAAATGCCTTTGCAGCTAAGCGAGCAGGCGGTGGATTCTCTTCAAGCCGGACAAATGCTGACGACCCAAGTGAAGAAAAGTCCCGATGGAAGCACCTATGTAGCGGGCGTGTTTATGCCCGATAAGAAAACCAATTTGCGCACAACGTATTTGGCACGCGTAGGGGCTGATGGTAAGTTACTGTGGCTTAAAGAGTTTAATCCGGCTATCGATAGCTTGGGTAATCAAGGAAATACCCAGCCGGGTGGCATTGAACTGACCAAAGAAGGTTGCCTGGTGCTATTATTTTCTGAATCAATCGATCGATCAAGCAAGAAGAATACGCTGTTGTATCTTTCTGATAAAGCCGAAGAGAAGTTTGTAAAAACCCTTGATACGAAAGCCTATCCGCGTCAGGTGTCTTTCAAAGAAAGCAATGCCTCTTTTATTTTGACTTTCAAAGGGGAAACGGAAAAGCAAGATCCCTTCATTCGTGAGAACCTGTTTTTTATGAATATCAATGCCATAGGTGATATTTTATGGACGCGCGAGATGGAATACGCAGGCACCTTTGAATCGGTCATCAATTTGCAAGATGGCTATTTGTTCGTGGGGAATTACTCTCAAATGAATGACCTTAGTGGGCGCTTGCAGCGTACCAAGGCTAATGAAGGGCAAACCAATGCCTGGCTCATGCGCATTGATAACAAAGGTGACAGAAAGGGCCTGCTTTTAATTGCCAATCCAGTAGCCTACGCCATTACCGAAGTGGTGAAGGTGAACGATGCCAATATCAACCTCTTAGGCTACCAAGGCCCTTGGGAGCAGGTGCAGGGGCGAAAAATTGAAGAATCAGACGAACTGGTACACATGATTTTTGACGCCAACCTACGTGAGGTGAGCAGTAGTTTGTAATAAGAATACTTGATTTTTGGAGTAGGCTCATTCTTGAAAAAGGGTGAGCCTATTTTTTGTTTGTCTTGTCAAATCACGGAAATTCAACAATCGAAACCGCAATCGTTTGCATATGGGTGCAAGTGCAATTACTTGTAAAAGTACTTGTTTTTTTGTTTTTGGTATTCATAAATTGGAATATTCTTTCATCAAAATGGCTTATGAAAGAATATTATAATGCAATAGTTTGAAATGAGGAAATTCTATGCAATAAAGCCGCTTCTTTGAAAAATACTATCCGAAATTTAAACCTAACCCACATATGAAGCACACACGTTTAAACTCACGCACATCACGCACGCCTATACTACTAGGCACGATGCTCACCCTTTTTTATTCCTGCAGCGAGCAGGAACTTTCTCAAGATGTTGCCGGAAAACCTTCCGTACAACATGAAATTAAAGTTACCAACACGCCTGATGGCGCCATCGATGGACGAACACCTGGTGCCGGTGGCCCTATTATGATGCAGGCCTTTTACTGGGATGTACCCGCAGGTGGCACTTGGTGGAACACCGTAAATGGTAAACTTAGTGCTTGGGATGATGCCGGATTTTCCTCTATCTGGCTTCCTCCTGTCAGCAAAGCACAGAATGGCCCCTTCTCTATGGGCTACGACCCATTCGATTATTACGATTTTGGTGAGTATAATCAAATGGGTTCTATTGAAACCCGCTTTGGCTCACGCGCTGAGCTGCTAAGCTTGATCAACACTGCCCACAATGAAAACATTGAAGTGATTGCTGATATCGTTCTCAATCACAATAGCGGAGGTGATTTGGAGGCCAATCCCTACACAGGCACCGATACATGGACAGATTATAATCCTCTTTCCGGAAAGTTCTTCCGAAGCGCTACCGATTTTCACCCCAACGATCAGGTAGCTAACGATGAAGGGGTTTTTGGCGGATTCCCTGATCTTAGCCATGCAAAACCTTATGTACAAGACTGGTTGTGGAATCGCAGCGATGCCGTAGGCAAGTATTACAAAAACACTATGGGATTTGATGGCTGGCGTTTCGATTACGTGAAAGGCTTTGGCCCATGGGTGGTACAAAGCTGGGTAAATGCCATTGGTGGCTTTGCTGTAGGTGAATACTGGGATGGCAATGCGGGCACGCTCAAATGGTGGGTAGATGCCACAGGACGCACGGCTTCCGCCTTTGACTTTGCCGCCTACTACCGCATGGATGAAGCCTTTGATGGAAATAACTTGAACAAGCTCAACGATGACATGCTTTGGAAGCGCGATCCTTACAAAGCCGTTACTTTCGTAGCCAACCACGATACCGATGTCATCTGGAAAAAAATGTTGGCCTATGCCTATATCCTTACCCATGAGGGCTATCCTTGTGTTTTCTACCGCGATTATGAAGAGTGGTTGGACAAAAACAAGCTTAACAACCTGATGTGGATTCGTAGGAACCTGGCCGTTGGTAGCACCTCCATTTTATATGTAGATAATGACGAATACATTGCGCAGCGTAATGGTACGCCTGGTTTGGTGGTATATATTAATAACTCCAACAACTGGCAAGAGCGCTGGGTGCAAACCAAGTGGGCCAATACCCAGATCAAGGATTATACGGGGGGCTCCAACTGGTACCCATGGACACAAGGCGACCGTTGGGTGAAAATCCAATGTCCGCCAAATAGCTATACCGTTTGGTCAGCTAATGGATATTAATGTATCTTTCGGGGCAATGCGTCAGCATTGCCCCTTTTATTTCTATGAGAACCATTCCATTTTTCTTCCTTATTATTTTTTTGTGCGCTTGTCAGTCGGAGCCTAAGCTAAAATTACCTGCACCCGAGCATGACGGAGGTGTACTCTATACCCAAGGGGAGCAAACTGCCGATTTTGAAGCCTATCTGCTGGGCGATACACTTACCCAATCACTCACTGCTTTCATATATACTTCCAATTTGGCCAGCGATACCGCGCAGGCTTGGCAAGTAATAAATCCAGAAGGCATTCGCTCCGATGCGGTACGGGTAAAATGGTCAACCAAGGGCTATGGGGAAATCCGTTTTCAACCCATTCATGATTTTGCACTGCATCAGCAATGTGATCATCGAGGCTTTTTGAAAGAAAGCTATACCCTGAGCAATGGAAATCAGGAGGTAGTATTTCAAGTATCGACTCCATTACCCAAGTCAAAAGAAATTACGGCTTATCGCTTTCAAGAGCCTGATGCCTCATCAAAAGAGAATGTCCAGCAATACTATTCGGAACGAGAGCTTACCCGCGATGGACTCATGTTCCGCGTTTCAGCTTGGGCTTCTCCCGATAGTCTTTCTTTTATCCTCAAAGCGGTCAATAGAACTACGGCTGATGTGTTTTTCTCTCCCGATTCTTTACTGCTCGCTTGGGAGGGACAAGCAGGTCTTCGTCCACAAATGGTGATGGGCGATTTCAAGGCCGCCAAGGGTTTGATCGGTCTTCCCATGTCAGGTCGGGGCGAATTTGAATGGAAATTAGCCGTAAAAAATCCGCCTCATTCTCTTCGCTTATACAGCCCCATTAGAAAAGGACTTGATGGAAATGCACTACTTCAGTATACCGATTGGCTTCCTTGGGCCTCAGAGCCAGCCCTTTCTGCGGAAGAAACCCAACATAACTAAAGCCAAAACCAGCATGGTACTTACGGTTATATGATAGCCGTATTTTGTTGACAGTTCAGGCATATTATCAAAATTCATCCCATACACGCCCGCAATAAAGCTTAAAGGAATAAAAATAGTAGAGATGATGGTGAGCACTTTCATCACCTGGTTCATGCGGTTGTTGATACTCGACTGGTACAAATCCACCATGCTCATGAGCATGTCTTTATAGGTGTCTATGGTATCGAGTATGCGGATGGTGTGGTCATTAACATCGCCAAAATATACCCGTGTTTTCGGGTCGATAAAAGGTACATGCTCTTTTTGTAAGCGTCCTACCAGTTCGCGAAGTGGCCAAATGGATTTGCGCATCAAGATCAGTTCGCGCTTAAGCATATAGAGGCGTTTGTAGCTGAAGTGGGTCTTTCCGGCCAGCAGATCATCTTCCATACTTTCCAGCGAATCGCCAATATCTTCAAAAATTAAAAAATACTGATCCACAATAGTATCCAGCAAGGCATACAGCAAGTAGTCGGTGCCTTCCTTACGGATTAGGCTGCTGTCTTTGCGCAAGCGCAAGCGAATGGGGTCGAAACTATCGCCCGGCCGCTCCTGAAAGGTGATTACGTAATTGCTACCCAGCAAAATACTCACCTGCTCGGTTTGTAGCGTACCTTGCTGAGGGAAATACTCCAAGGTTTTTAATACTACATAAATGTAGGAATCAAAAAGCTCGATTTTTGGGCGCTGCTCATTGTTCAGGATATCTTCAATGGTGAGCGGGTTGATGCCAAAATGTACGCAAAGGTCTTCAATAAAGCGCGCATCCTCCAAGGTATCAATATTAATCCAGCTTACGGTGGCACTGCTCTTGCAGGCATAGAGTTCTTCTTTGCTTACAGAAGTTTTCTCGGAGAAGCTATCGCTGCTATAATCGAATACCGAAATAATGGGTTTGGCCATGGGGCCTTCCTGATAAATGACCGCGCCTGGGGGAAGTCCTTTTTTCTTTGAAGCCGTTTTGTGGAATTTTACCATAGGAAGCAGAGGTTTTCAATGAGGTATTAGGTAAATGTAAAAAACATTCTCCTTTTTATAGGTATATTAATTGACCTGCTAACAAAGAATAATGAAGAAAGTGTAAAAAAAATTATACAGGAATAGTGCAATTATTGATGCAATCGGGGGGGGGTAAAATGCAATAATTATATTAAAATAATTATGTTATGTATTCGGTTTGGATAAATTGGTGTTTAAACAGCTAATAGCCGTAAGCTTGTTTTGTGTTTTAATCCTCATTATACTTGGTCGCTTTTTTACTATCCAAACAGGCGAAATGTGCGGTGGCCAAGCCATTAGCTTCGATGAAGAGTAGAGAGCATTAACCAAATTATTTTAAACCTTTAAAAATTCAAGACTTATGAAAAAGTTAGAAATGAATGAAATGGAAATGATTCAAGGTGGGTCAATGGCATCGCTCATGTGTTCTATTAACCTTGTTGTAGCTTTAGGAGATTCTGCGATTAGCAGCGTTGAACGACTAATTATATACGAAATGTTTACTAATTATTGGGGTTCTTGTGCTGAATACGTATAAATGAGTCATAAGATATTTTTGCACTACAGTTTTCTTGTCGGAACTGTAGTGCAAAAATTAAAATTTAGTATTTGATACAATTCTATTCTTCATTATAGGAATATATGAAAAAAATAATACAATTAACTACATGTATATTATTTGCTTTTTTTTATAGGCTTTCAGCCCAAAATATTGATTCTCTTATATTGGCTTGTAACAATAATATTGCCCCAAAGCAACTACTTGAATCTATTGAAAGTATTTCATTTAGGAAGAATATTTCAATACTGACACACTCAGGTGTAGATATGAAATCTACCAAGATTTGCACTTTTTTTTCATCAGGGGAGGCCGTTTGTATTGACTCTTTAACTCAGTTGCCGTTACCAAAAGTGGCCTACCTTAATGAAGGGTTAGAAGGCTTGGAAAGTATAAAATATGAATTGGGTTATATTCCTCGATTTGATAGCCTGATAAATAATATTGAGGTACTGGAGGGTGATTCTGAACTTCTTGTTTTACAAATATCTAATTTAAAAGATGGTAGCTTAAAAATTTATAAAATTGATCCTGTTAAGTCTACTATTGTAAAGAGAATTGATTTTAATAGTAAATACCCTGATTTAGGTAAGAGAGAGACTAATGTAATTAATTATAATAGGGTGAATGGGGTTTTGATTCCTCAAGCGATATCATATGTAAATAATATGGTGATTGCTACAATAGTGTATGAGGATGTAGTTATAACATATAAAAATGGAAAATAGTACCCAGAGCTACCTTAAATTCTCGCTATTGATTGTTTATATTTTTTATTTCATCTCATACTTCCTAATAATCCATGTTTTAAATTTTGTACTGGTTGATGATAATTTAATTCTTAATTATTGGATTAATAGAGTAGCATATGAAGAGGTTCTGAAAATCATAGAAGATGCTAGATCGTTTAAATTTCTCGCAATTCCTTACAATATCATTTACTACTCTATTAAGTTTATTCTAATCTCAATAGTCTTACAAATTGGTTTTTTTCTGTATAATGTTAAGTTGTCATTTCCTCAAACGCTTAAAGTTGTTATTATAGCTGAGTTTGTCTTTATTTGCGAGCTGATTGTAAAGTTGTTTTGGTTTTCTGTTCTTGAATTGGACTACACCCTTGACGATATATATACCTTTAACCTTTTGTCTCTTAATGTTATTCTAGATTATGAATTAGGTTCAAAAATTTCTCCTATTGGTTATGTCCTTTCTAAAATTAACTTGTTTGAAATTGTCTACATTCTTACAATGACTTTGGTGGTTTGGAGGGCTACCAAAAACTCTTTCGCTAAGTGTTTTAAATCAGTATTTTATTCCTACGGAATTTTGTTATTCTTTTGGCTAATTCTTGTTTCATATTTAATAGTATTAACGCAACCATAGTCGAATAGGCCTATTTATATTCTTATAGATACCAATTATTAATGATTTTTGTTAATAGACTTAAAACAGTTCTTTTTAAAAAGAAAGATTTAGTTTTGCAGCGTAGTGTCCTAGATTGTGGCCCAGCTTGTCTTGCCACAATTGTTTCCTTCTACGAAGGTACGTACGGTTATGATGAGCTTAGTCTTTCTGTTCTAGCTCAAAATGGTGCCAGTTTCTTGGGCTTATCCGTAACAGCAAAAAAATATGGTCTTTCATGCGAAGCCTACACAGCGGATATTCCTAATCTTAAAACTATAGATAAGCCTACCATCCTTCATGTTGTTATCAGAGGACAGCTTCAGCATTTTGTGGTCTGTTTCGGCTTTGCAAAGGGTGAATTTATTATTGGAGATCCTGCGCAAGGTATTGTACACTATACAGAGGCGGAACTTGATGCTATTTGGCAAACTAAAGCCCTGCTTATGCTGGAGCCAAATGAACACTTTGAGAAGAAAAAGGAAAGTGCTAAGAAAAAGACCGCATGGCTTAGGGATATTCTAGAAAGTGATTTGCCTTTTTTGGGTATTGCCGTTTTTCTGGGCATTGTAACCTCTCTTTTGAGTATATCTACCGCCCTATTCTCTCAACAATTGATTGATAAAATCATTCCTAACCAGGATTTTGAAAAGCTTTACATAGGTCTTTCCCTGCTATTCCTTCTTTTGCTTATTAAGGGCGGGCTTGGCTGGCTTAGGGGGTACTTTTTGCTATGGCAAAGCAAGGAGTTTAATAATCGGATAATCAACCGCTTCTATTCTTCTTTGCTTTTTTTGCCCAAATATTTTTTCGATAGCCGTAAAACGGGCGAGTTGGTAACCCGCATGAACGATACCCGCAGGATTCAATCGGTAATCAGTACTTTGGCAGGTTCTGTTATGATAGATGTTCTGGTAGTATTGGTTTCTACAGGCTTCCTCTTTTTTTATTCTGTCTGGATCGGTGTGTTGGCACTAAGTGCCAGCTTGGGGTTCTTGCTTTTGTCGTTTGTACTCAATGGAAAGATAGTAAAAGGGCAGAAGGCGGTAATGCAGGCGTATGCGCATAATGAAAGTAATTATATTGATACCATCCAAGGGGTTGATGTAATAAAGATTACAGGCAAGCAGCAAACCTACAGTGAACGGACAAAAGCGATTTATGGCAAGCTGCAAGATGAGACCTTCTCCTTGGGCAAGATTGGTTTACGCTATGGTTTGCTGGCTGAAAGCATAGGAGTGGTGCTGACCATTGGTGTATTGTTGCTCATGTCCCAATTTGTACTTAATGGAGACTATAAGGTGGGAGAACTGGTGGCTGTTATTGGTATTTCAGGAGGGATAGTGCCTTCGCTGGCCCGCTTGTCTATGGTCAATGTTCAGCTTCAAGAAGCCAAAGTGGCTTTTGATCGAATGTATGAGTTTATTAAAATTAAGCCGGAAGCCACGGAGGCCGAGCATAAGAAGGAGAATCGTATAAGGTTTCAGTCTTTGGAGGTGAAAAATATCTCATTCCGTTTTGCTGGTCGTAGTTTGTTGCTAAAGAATGTCTCTTTTGAGCTGAACAAGGGGGAGATAATTACTCTTTTGGGAGAGAGCGGTATGGGTAAAAGCACTACGCTTCAAATCATCCAAAGGTTTTATGAGGTGGAATCGGGAGCTGTTTTATTGAACGGTCAAGAAGCAAAAAGCTTCCCCTTGGGTGAATGGCGTGCTATTTTGGGTGTGGTGCCGCAGGAAATCAAAATATTCAATGGCAGCTTGTTGGAGAACATTTGCCTGGATACTCCCCAATCAAATGCCCAAGCAGTCGTTGATTTTTGTATGAGCTACGGTTTTCATCCTTTCTTTAATTCTTTTCCTCAATCGTATGCTACTATCTTGGGAGAAGGCGGCATTAACTTATCAGGTGGGCAACTACAATTAGTGGCCTTAGCACGGGCATTGTTTAGCAAGCCTCAGCTATTGATATTAGATGAGCCTACTGCGGCCATGGATAGAAATACGGAAGGGTTTATCATGAGCCTATTGCATAAGCTAAAAGAGGAAATGGGAATACTGCTTGTAACCCACAAAATTAATACGGCCCGCAAATCGGATAGGATTTACATTCTGGACAAAGGAGAGATAGTCAGTTATGGTTCGCATGAGGATTTGCTTTCAGAGAAAAACCTCTATTCAGACACTTGGAGCGATTATCGTTGATTTTTTTATCAGACTAATTTCAATTGGCCTATCTGGAAACTAAATCATTCAAGCACCTATGTCAGCCTCTTTCGATACCGAATGCCAAAGGCTAAAGAAAGAAGTAAAGCAAGCAAACAAAGCAGAAGCGAGACATATACCACAGGCATGGGTACTACTAAACCACGAAGAATCGAACAGAATACCAAGCCTGCCACTAAGCCGGTGGCATAAATGCCTTTCTCCCAAATGCCGGAGAGTTGTACTTGCGGCAAGTGCAAAGTAGCGGGCGCCTGCGCAAAGAATAGCGGCCTTATGCGCGCCCATTCCCAGAAAATCAGCCAAAAGGCGGCCAGCAACATAGATAAAGAAACCACCCAAGTATAGCTGAACTCGTAGGATACCGTAATCAGAAAGATATTAGAAATGATGGCCGCAAACAGTACCGCCCCCAATGCGGAGCTTCTCTCCCAAAGTATGAGCAGTCCGGCCAGCACCTGCGCAAGTCCGAGGAACGCCCAGTAATAGGTAGATTGGTACAAGATTTCAAATAAAGACCCAGCTTCCGACTGCGTACTGAGGTTAGGAGCAAAGCGTAAGCCCATAAGCTTAACCGCCCCAGTGGGAATAAAGCCCAAGGCCAACAGTATTTTGGTGCCCAAGGTAAAGCGATAGAGTAAGGGTTGTGATTTGGCCCACAAGAGCAGGCGGCAAAGAAACTGGTCGAGCGTATGCATGGTAGTAGGGGTGTTTTTTCGCAAGACGAGTGCTTGTGGCTTTTGTTACAATCAATTGCCTTGGCTGCTAGATGTGACATATATAAGGCAGGTAAAACGTATAATAAGGTATTTTTCCCATCTATTTTATCTTATTTTCAATATTTGTGTAAAATAGAGTCAATTAATTGATTCTATTTTGTATTTTCGTTTCAAATAAGTCGATTATGCTTAAGGAAATATCCAAGAAACAAGTGTTAGATCGGATTCGCTTTGAGAATCCCTGGTGGGTTAATGGTAAAATTGAAGAGGATTATCAACAGATGCCCAGGCGTTTGTATTTTGATTTATTCAAACCCTTGGTGTATGAACGTGATATCCGAAGGGCTGTGGTTTTGATGGGGCCAAGACGTGTGGGCAAAACAGTGATGCTCTACCATATGGTGCAAGACATGATGGAAAGTGGGATTGATCCTATGAAGATTATTTTCATTACCATCGAAAATCCCATCTATAACAATATGTCGCTTGAGCAACTTTTTTCTTATGCCAAAGAAGCTTCAGGCAAAAATGATACAAGCGACTGGTATATTATTTTTGATGAAATCCAATATTGCCGCAACTGGGAGGTTCACCTGAAGTCATTGGTGGATAGCTATCGAAAGGATAAGTTCATTGTATCGGGCTCAGCAGCAGCTGCACTAAAGTTTGCCAGCACGGAAAGTGGTGCCGGTCGATTTACCGATTTCCTATTGCCTCCGCTTACTTTTAATGAATACATCGCGCTCAAAGGATTGGATAGGCTTATCAAAACAATTGATATTGAGTGGAACGGAAAAGTGAAAGCTTTTTATTCTACCAATTATTTAGAAGAGCTTAACAAACACTTTATTGACTATATAAATTTTGGAGGATATCCGGAAGTGATTTTCTCGGAAAAGATTCAGGCCAACCCCGGCAGGTATATTCGTCAAGATATTGTGGATAAGGTCTTGCTTAGGGATTTGCCAAGCCTATACGGCATTTCCGATACCCGAGAGCTCAATTCTTTGTTTACCACCATTGCGTATAATAGTGGCAATGAATTTTCATTGGAGACTCTAAGCAGGCAATCGCAGGTACCTAAAAATACGCTTAAAAAGTATATTGAATACCTGGAAGCAGCCTACCTGATAAAGCAAGTAAAAAGGATAGACCAAAGTGGAAAACGATTCAAAAGGGATAATTTCTTTAAAATCTACCTTACCAATCCCTCTCTACGAAGTGCCTTGTTTTCTCCCCTTACCGCTACTGATGAAATGATGGGCAGCATGGTGGAAACGGCCATTTTTGCTCAATGGATGCATAAGGATTGGTTTACCCCTTGGTACGCACGCTGGAACAATGGGGAGGTGGATATGGTGGGCTTGGGCGATACGCTAAAACCGATTTGGGCGCTTGAAATCAAATGGACAGATCGGTATTTTGACAAACCCAATGAGCTTAAGAGTCTCATCAAGTTTTGCTATGAGAATAAGCTTCAAAATCCTATTATTACATCTATAAGCAAAGAAGGTAAAATTGATTATGAGGGGATTAACTGTCAATTCATTCCTTCCTCATCTTATGCGTACACCGTGGGGAAGAATACCTTGGATATGAAGACAAACAGATAGGTACGCTTCTGTACGTTTTTAGTCACAAGCTGCTGTTGCTCTTTAAGCCTCACCTGTTTTGAGTGCGGCTCCTCTTAAAATCCAGAGGCGTCATGCCCGTATTCTTTTTAAAATGGCTAAAAAAGGTGCTTTTCGATTTGTAGCCCACCGATTTGCCTATTCCTTCTATGCTCAGATGCTCGAAAGAATCACTTTCTATCATGGCTTTGGCTTTTATGATGCGGTACTGCCCCAGTAAGTCAGAAAAGCTTTGGCCGTGTTCGGCATTGATCACAAAGGAGAGGTGATGCAGGGGTGCATCTACCAGTTCTGCCATTTTCTGGAGAGAGAAATCACTTGCGTAAATGGCAGGGTTATGGGCAAAAAAGTCATCAATCTCTTGTTTCAATGCTTCCCGCTTCGCTTTTTCGATTACTCCCTTGCTGGGGTTAAGCGTGGCACTTCCCTTTTGTTTTTCTTCCAATTGAAAGGTGGGCTCTTCTTCCCGTACGAGTCGGCCATCAAAAGCAAAATATACAATAAGTAAGGTTATGACATTAGATGCCATGGGTACCAATATCATATCAATTAACTCATTGCTAATGTTGAAAAGGCCAAAAATAAATAACAATATTGAAAGGCTAATTAGTAGCCTTACGAAAGTGCGTACAAATCGATAGCGCCTTCGGATAATGTGTTCAGGGTTATAGTTTTGAGTAAGATAATTTGCTTTTCTGAGAAAGAAAATGAAGTAAATACTATGCGCTAAAAAGGACAAGTATAAGGGAATCAAATTTGCTAATGCAAGGCCGCTTTCCCATTGGTAGGAGAAAATGTCCTGCGTGAATTCAAGTTTTGCCTCGGAGTCAAAAAAGAATAAATAGATGCCGGCTAAAATAAAGTCAAATGACGCATGGCCCCACATATACACCTGAAACAATCTTCCTTTTTTTAAGGGAATTCGGAGCGTTTCATACAAAAACAATATGCATAAGGGATAGTAAAGAAGACTAAAGGCTGAACCCACAAAGGTTAAAACAACGAATTGCTCTAGGCCCAGAAAATTTAAAAAATTGGAGATTAATAAGGGGATGGCGCTTCCAATAATAAAGGCAAGCAACCTATTGAACCGCCTATTGCTTCTTTGAAAATAGAATAGAAAAAAAAGTAAGAGCTTATTGGCAATAGTAAATACAGAGATGAAAAGATAAACTTGGGGCCAGTTCATTAGGGAATAAAATTTCACAAACATCACAAGTTAAGCCCTACTTTTGTTTTGGCAATAGCCGGTGGTCAATTAATCGATTTAGTTCGATTTTATAATATCGCACTCCATTTCATCTAAAACAGCCTTTCTTTCTTTATTCTTCCTATAATTTCGGGTTTACCTTAAGGTACACACGCGGTCAATTGCGCATCACATACTGCTCGAGCACTGGTGTGAATACCTTATTTGATCCCCAAAATATGAAGTTGAGAAACATGAAACACCTTATTGTTTTGCTTTTAGGCCTCACCTTAAGCCTATCAAGTTACGCCCAGTTATCCACCTATCAGTTTGATGGCCAGAAAGTCATGCGATTAGCCCTTTTCTATGGCTCGCTCACTAACGAGTGGTCGGGGAAGATTGAAGACGAATCGCACAGCACCGTGGTTTTTGACTGGAGCCGAACCCGCTCTACTTTTGGCTGGGGGAAGTATCAGGCCAGCCACCGCTTCAAAATTTTGGGCGATGTGATATCCTCACTTTACACCGGAGGCATTCTGCACAAAACCCCTCCGGGCACTCCTTACCTAAGTAGCTTTCTGGGTTGGCATAATTTTGCCCTTTCGGCTTTGTACACTAAGCATGCGCAAGTTTCGCTGGGGCTTCATGCGGGCGATTACTTGTATGGTATACATGGGCTACATCCTGATAGGGATTCTGACCAGAATACCAGTGGCACCCGCTATTACTATGGGGGATTCGGTCCTGCTTGGATGGCCGATGTAGCTCTTGGCAAAAGCGGATTCTTTATTCACTACGAAGGCTCTTATGCCTTCACGGTTGGGGAAGAGCCTTTGGCAGTTGCTCCCGATGTAAAGCCCCGTATTCTGAATCAAATGTTCGAGTTACGTTTCCGCAAATTGTTCTTCAATGTGGAAGTAGTATATGGACTAAATGACTGGGGCAATCGTATCAAGCGTCAGCAATTTGGGATAGGTGTCCAAATTTAATCTTCACCCGATGAAATACACGAATGTACTTGCTCTCTTCCTTGTGTTGCTTCTTTTTGGATGCGTAGTGGAAGATGACAGAACCCCGCCATGTACCAAATGGGAGGTGCAGATTAACAATCCGGAGGCAAGTGTGAAGATTGAAAATGGCAAGCTGATAGTGGATATTCCTAATCCCACTTCTTTTACCGATGTACGCCTGGTGCAGGTGCAGCAAAACGAACTGCACGCAGTGGTGGGTGCTTGGTTCAATGGAACCATAGAGGCACAATCATCCAATGAAGAAAAAGCCTATGCGGAAATGCGGTTTTCCTTTGCTTATCAGGCCAATATCCCTAATTCTTTTGTGGGCATGGCCGTGACCTCAGAGGGAGCACTTAAAGGGTATGTGGATGATAAGCGTGTGTATAGTGCGCGAGGAGGTAATTATTTCTTCTACGCAGAAGGTACCTCGGCTGTATTTGAAACCAATCATGAGCTCAATCCACAAGCCATTTCCCCCATTTCGGCAAGCAGCAAAGTCTTCTACATCGACTTTGGCGTAGATCCGGCCATTTCTCATTTCAATCCTATTGCTTCCCTACATGCAGAGCTTGACTTTGTCAAGTTTGGCGATCGTGTTTTGACTCCCTTTGACGAATCGCAAATGAAAGAGAAGGATAAAAAGGGGCTGGGCTTTGTTTGGGATGATTTTGAGTGTAATTCCTTAAAGGATTAACCATGCATAAGATAGTAATAAGTGCTTTGTTGATGTTCGTTTTTTTTGCTTCCTGTGAAGAAAAACCCGAGCCGCTAGGATCATGTGAAGATGGCCAATGGGCCAAAGCCAACCGTAACGGTGAAGCGCATTGTATGGGTGCTGTGGAGGTGACGTATTGGAATGCAAACACCAATTCCGCCAAAATAATCCTATTCACCCGCGATGAATCGCTTACCACACTCACGCCAGAAATTAATGCTGAATTTAGCGTTCCCATTGAGGGGGTTACGCTAAATACGGCTTATCCTCTTATCGAAGGTAAAATCTTAGATGCCGATGTAATCACAGAAGGGAGCCTGACGCTGTTGGTGTTTGACCCTCCCGGAACCCAAAACTCCGGATGTATCGCGGGTACTTTTTCGCTGAAAGCCGAGTCGGGCGGTGTTACTACTTTTGAATATACCGAGGGCACCTTTGTTTTTGCTAAGGGGCAAGGCGCGGATAATTACTACGCCCCATCCTCTTGTAATCCATTTTAACACCATCTCTTCATGAAATATCCCTTTCTAAATGCAGTACTCCTTGTGTCCATATTAGCAGGTTGCGACCTGCTCAATCAAGAGGAGGATTGCCCCATTACAGCAGAACCACTAACGGATGAGGATTATACACTTACCCAAGATGTGGTGTACCACAATACCGTCAGCGGAGATGTGTATTACATAGCCGGAGAATGCTTTGGCGGAAGCGCAGAGCTTGTGTGGGACTATTCTGGAGAAGTGTACGAAGTGAATGGCCGTGTGCATGAGGTGCTTAGCAGCGGTACTATGTGTGTGGAATTGCATTCAGGTGATGGGAAAACCGATCCACTTTGCAAGGACGTTACCGTTCACCGAAAACACGTTTGGGCCACGCATTATCTGGATTTCCCGGGAGGAAAAACCAAACAAAGTGTGGTGATGAACATCAACGGCACCATTTATTCCGGTTTTGGCATGTTCAATAACTGGTATCGCTTCGATACCCTAACCTTCCGCTGGACAGAAAGGACGAATATTCCTAATTTGCTCGATTTCAATGCTTTTGCAGGGTTTGCTATCAATGGAAAAGGCTACCTGGTCGGCAACAATTCTATTTTGTATGAATACAATCCCTCAGCCGATACTTGGACCAATAAGGGGCAGCTTCCCACACTGGTTTCTTCCATGCTCAACCTAGGAGCATTTGGTGATCGCGCACAGTACGATAATCCTGTACTTGGGATATCGGAAGGTGGAAAAGGTTATTTCGGCATTGGAGCCTTGGAACATCTCTACGAATACAATCCGGCCACCAATCAATGGACTCAGCTGGCCGACCGACCCGAGCGAGGAAAAGTAGGTGAGCTCTTTTTTGCCTATCAGGGAAAAATCTACACGGGTAAATATGTATATGATATCGCCACCGACACCTGGGCCAGAGGAGGTGAAAACTTCTCTGTCGATGCGGGTTTTGCGCTCGGTTTCGTGCCCTTCAAAGGAGTGATGTATGGATGCTGGGAGAATAAAACCGTGCAATTTGATGGAGAGGAAGTTACCGAAGTAGATTTGGAAGGAGCCACTATGTTTACCAATGCGCCTAGTGGTTTGTTTGGCAATGGAGCTGCTACCGGTGATATTGTCGTCTTTCCCCGATTGATGGGTATGCTGGGTCAAGACGAAATCCTTTGGCGATACTATATCGATAAGTAGGCTGATGTGCACAATCCTATCAAGAAGGATGATTTTTGTTCCCACAAAAAAGAAATGCTAAAAAGCCTTCTTAGCCTCTCATCCCATCAAACAAATTCCTATTTTTGCCCCTCGGATTTATAGGAAATCAAGATTATGCTAAGAACACATACTTGCGGGGAGCTCCGCGCTAGCGATATTAACAAAGAAGTAAGCCTCTGTGGCTGGGTACAGCGCGTACGCAACAAAGGGGGCATGGTGTGGGTAGATTTACGCGACCGCTACGGCATCACGCAGCTGATTTTTGAAGAGGGCAAAACCGAGGCAGCCTTACTGGCCGAAGCTGGAAAGCTGGGTCGTGAGTTTGTGGTGAAAGCCAGCGGAACCGTAATTGAGCGTGTAGCCAAAAACGATAAAATGCCTACTGGCGATATCGAAATAAAGGTGGCGGCTTTAGAAGTGCTCAATGCCGCTAAAATTCCACCTTTTTTGATTGAAGACGAAACTGATGGGGGCGATGAGCTCCGCATGAAATACCGCTACCTCGATTTGCGCAGAAATCCGGTGCGTGAGAACTTGGTATTGCGTCATAAAATGGGTCAAGAAACCCGCAGGTATTTGGATGCCCAACATTTTATTGAGGTAGAAACGCCTGTCTTGATCAAATCCACGCCCGAAGGCGCCCGCGATTTCGTGGTGCCTAGCCGTGTGAATCCCGGTGAATTTTATGCCTTGCCGCAATCGCCCCAAACGTTTAAGCAATTGCTGATGGTGAGTGGCTTCGACCGCTATTTCCAGATTGTGAAATGCTTCCGCGATGAGGACCTTCGTGCCGACCGCCAGCCGGAATTTACCCAAATCGACTGCGAGATGTCTTTCGTGACCCAAGAAGATATCTTGAATACCTTCGAAGGTTTGGTGCGCCATCTGTTCAAAGCCGTAAAAGGTATTGACCTAAAAGAATTTCCCCGCATGAGCTATAACGATGCCATGCGCTACTATGGCTCCGACAAGCCCGATACCCGCTTTGAAATGAAGTTTGTGGAACTCAAATCGCCTCAAGGCGAGCGCGTGATTTCCCAAAACAATCCTGATTTGGTATCAGGTAAAGATTTCCCGGTATTCGATGCGGCTGAGGCGGTAATCGGTATCGTGGTCAAAGGCTGTGCCGAATATACCCGCAAGCAGCTCGATGAGCTTACCGAGTATGTGAAGCGCCCGCAGATTGGTGCCAAAGGCCTGATTTATGCGCGCTACAATGCCGATGGAAGCATTAAATCATCGGTAGATAAGTTCTATTCTGAAGAAGATTTGAAGAAATGGGCTTCGGCCATGAATGCCCAGCCAGGCGATTTGATGCTGATTCTTCCCGGGGAAGCCGATAAAGCCCGCAAGCAGCTTAACGAACTTCGCCTGCGAGTGGGTAGCGACCTTGGCCTGCGCGATAAAAATACGTATTCTACCTTGTGGGTGCTCGATTTCCCGCTACTGGAGTTTGATGAAGAAAGTGGCCGCTGGCATGCCATGCACCATCCGTTCACTTCACCCAAGCCCGATGATATGGCTTTGCTAGACACCAATCCGGGTGCGGTGCGCGCCAATGCTTACGACTGCGTGATTAATGGCGTGGAAGTGGGAGGAGGTTCCATTCGTATTCACGATAGGGCCACGCAGCAGCTGATGTTCAAATACCTCGGCTTTAGTGAGGAAGAAGCACAAAAGCAGTTTGGCTTTTTGATGGAAGCATTTGAGTACGGAGCGCCTCCTCACGGGGGTATTGCCTTTGGTTTCGACCGCCTATGCTCGCTATTTGGTGGTGCCGATTCGATCCGCGATTTTATTGCCTTCCCGAAAAACAACTCCGGCCGCGATGTGATGATCGATTCGCCATCTACTATCGATAGCAAGCAATTAGAAGAACTTAGTATAGCGGTGAGCTTGAAGAAGTAAATATAATTAAGGTTTTAAAAAGGGATTTTATCTGATTTTCAGTGAAATCCCTTTTTTGTTAGTTGTATTTCTTGGCTTTATGATTTTTTTCCTACCTTCACAAAACCCCCTTTTATATGCGTACAGCAATTCGCATGGCCCTCACTTTTAGCACCTTTGTGTTGCTCGGCTTTCTTTTCTCTTCTTGTGCCGATAAGGCTTGTCCCACCTACACGGTATACAAAGTAAACCGCGACAAAGGCTTGGCCACCAACCGTAGTATTTATGATAATTACAAGCCCAATAGCCTTAAAATGAATAAGAATACGGCATCCAGCAGCCGAGCCATTAATAAAAATTGGTAGGGCATGGTTTTTGTGAAATAATGTCCCTGCTCTGGTCGTTAGCCGAGGGAGCTTACTTAGCTGTTTTGGTCTTGGCCAAACGGTAGCGGTGAGCCTTTAGCAAAGCCATGAGTAGGCCCTTAATTAAAATCTTTCACTATAAACAACCAGTAAAATGAACAAGAAGACCCTCTCTATGCTAGTAGGCGTATTATGCCTTTCTCAACTTACTCTTGCCCAAACGGACAGTACCTCAAGAACCCCTCAAAACAAAGACTTTATGGTTGAACTCAATTTCAATCCCTTTGGCGGACAAGGAGTTTTTAACATCGATAATCTGCGGACTAAATATTGGATTAGCGACAAAGTTGCCTTACGATTAGGCTTTCAGTTTGATTATAATTCGAACGAACTTACTGATGCGGATTACCAAGGCGATAGCAGGGATCGATCTTCCTATAGCGAGCAATCGCTTTTACTAGGAATAAATCCGGGGATAGAATATAGATTTCGGCAGAATAATAGGGTTTCGCCTTATGTGGGTGTGGAGTTGGCTTATCGTAAAAAGTCCTCAAGTGCAAACTATACCGATTATATTCCATACTATGATGTTTCACAAGACAGATATTCCTATGAGCTTGTGGATTATACCGTAGAAGGCGTTTGGCGTGAATTCTATTCGGAATTCAATGGCGATTTCTACTACTCAAGGGTACGCTATGACCAGGAAAGAGGATTTACGTCTTACGGTGCCAATCTATTATTTGGGACAGATGTTTTTCTTTGGAAAGGTTTGTATATGGGTTTTGAGTTTGGCTTAGGTTATCATCTGATGAAATATGCTCAGATAGAGGTAGTGGTTGATAACCGTGAATTGGCTCCGGATTCGTTTTTTGAAGATGAAGAATTTAGTTATCCGTCTAGCAAGAGTGGAGAATTTGGCCTGTATTACAATAATTCTATCCGTTTAGGAGTCTTGTTTTAATTGAGTAAATTGATGACTTAGCCCTTTATAAATTCTGTTACTTGTAAAGGGCTATTTTATTTTCCCAAGGTCAGTGTCCTCACTGACTTGCCACACGTTATAAACCTCCATCAACCAACAACTGTCAACTATCTCCCAGATCCAGACTCGCATTGTGATGAAAGGCAAAACATTCTCCCGAAGTTTTTGGTAATTTTCTTTTCCAAAACTTCATCCCGATGAAAAAACCACTACTTATGATCCTGAGCATGGCACTTTATTTCTCCTGCTCAGCCCCCCAAGAAAATACCTCGGTCGATATTCCATTAGAAGAGCTTAGCATAGACGCTATTCAGGGCGATTTGGCCGAAGGCCGCTACACCAGCCAACAATTGGTAAAGGCTTATCTCTACCGCATTGAAGCCATCGACAAAAACGGTCCGGCCTTGCAGTCAGTCATAATGGTCAACCCCGATGCGCTAGCCTTAGCCGATTCCCTCGATGCTGAACGCCAAGCGGGTACCCTCCGTGGCCCTTTGCATGGAATTCCAGTGCTGCTCAAAGACAATATCAATACCCACGACAAAATGCCCACCACAGCCGGAGCGCGTGTATTGGCTAATTCCTATCCGCTGAGCGATAGCCGCGTAGCCGCGCAATTGCGTGCAGCCGGAGCTATTATTTTGGGCAAGACCAACCTTAGTGAATGGGCCAACTTCCACAGTTCCTTCTCCTCCAGCGGATGGAGTGCCGTGGGCGGACAAACCAAAAACCCTTACGATACCACGCGCAATCCTTGCGGCTCCAGCTCTGGTTCGGGAGTAGCCGTATCGGCCAATTTGTGTGTGGTGGCCATCGGTACCGAAACCAATGGCTCCATTGTGTGCCCTTCTAATAACAATGGCATTGTGGGCATAAAACCTACCGTAGGCTTGATTAGCCGCTCGGGCATAGTGCCCATTTCTGCTACGCAAGATACGCCCGGCCCTATGGCGCGAAGCGTGCGCGATGCCGCCCTTGTATTGGGCGCCTTGGTGGGCGTAGATAGCACCGATGAGGCCACACTGGCCTCTCAAGGGCATACCCATTCCGATTATACACAGTTTTTGAAAGCCGATGGACTCAAAGGCAAGCGCATAGGGATTTATCAGGCACCTTTAGGGCAGAATTTTAAAGTAGATACCGTATTTGCCCAAGCTGTGGCCCTACTGAAAGCCGAAGGCGCGGAAGTGATAACATTAGAAAATATCAATACCCAGAACATCAATGGCCCTTCTTTTCAAGTGCTTTTGTATGAATTTAAAGCCGGCCTAAACGAGTACTTAAGCCAACTAGGCCCGAATGCTCCGGTGAAAAGTTTGGAGGAGATTATTGCCCAAACCTTTACCGACACCGTGGAGATGAAATACTTCGACCATGCCTTGCTCAAAATGGCGCAAGAAAAAGGGGATTTGACCGAAACCGAATACCTCGAAGCCAAAGCCACTATGCTGAAATATGCCCGTGAAGAAGGCATAGACCGTGTAATGGCGGAGCATAATTTGGATGCCATCATTGCCCCTACGGGCGGCATCGCTTGGAAAACTGACATTACCTTGGGCGATAATTTTGGGGTCTTCTCCAGTTCTCCGGCTGCTATTGCAGGCTATCCTTCCATTACCGTGCCCATGGGCTGGATAGACGGTATGCCGCTGGGTATTTCCTTTTTTGGGAAAGCTTGGAGCGAGCCGATATTGTTAGAAATTGCCTACGCCTACGAGCAAAAGACCCAGCACCGCAAAGCACCGGATTTAGATTGATAGAGGAGGAGATAGGAGATAATAGACGGTGGATGCTGCCGAATGAATAGAAAAGAGCCTTTTTAGGCTCTTTTTGTTTTTAGGAGAGGGCTAATGGGCGGTATTGCTTTCTGTTTCCTGCTTTTTTCTTGCCGATATATCGCTTATATTGGTTGGGTAATGGCCATTTGGGGATTATACGGAAGTTAGCAGCAAATTTTTGACAGCAATGACAAAGGAAAAGGCAATAATAAAGTTAAGACTACTATACAAAAGACTAAAGGAATATAAGCGGTCTGCATTCTTTGGCGTGCGAGCTGACAGTACTGAAGTTATAAATCTTTTGACAGAATATAATGAGTTAAGACACGCATTTACGGAACTTGACTCAGATATATTCGGAGACCTTAAAGAAGTTAATCCACCAAGACCCGAAGAGGCTTCAAGTTTTAGCCACCATGACGTTGGGACACTTGTATTTAGCCCAGAACATTTTGGTGCACTAGAAAATGAACTTGAAAAAGCAGTCGAATATGCGACCTTTATACAAAGCCACAAGAATGAAGATACTAACCAAATTAAAGGAAATATAAGTATTACAGCAACTGAAGGTTCATTAGTAAATCTTACTGTCGGTGACAATAATAAGGTGCTACAAAACACGGGTCAAATTGATAGAATTTTAGGAGAGCTTGAAGTTCTAGGAGTTGAAAAAAGTGATTTAAGTACATTAAAGGAAGTAATCAATCAGAATGCTCGTGGAGAGGAAAGTAAAATTAGTACAGGAAAACGAATTTTAACATGGGTTGGTAATTTGACAAAAAAAATGGTAGAAAAAGGCTTGACAGATAATTTGCCAGATATCATCGAAAAGGCTCAATCGCTAACTAACTTAATATAAATCTGCTGCTAATAAACGCCAATTGCAAGCGGGGCTGACTCCGCCATGGTTCGTGTCCTCACGAACCATGGCGGAGAAAGATTAAACTCCTTTTTACTTTTGAGAGCGTTTTTCAAAAGAGCATTAAGTGGGTAGAGGCTTAATACTCAAAGCTTTTGAACGGGTTATGAAAAGCTTTCCATAGTAAAGACTTTTTCCGTAAGTTGTTGTTAATTAGGGTTTAAGGTTCGTGAAGACACGAACCAAGGCTTGGGTTTGATTAAACTGAATATTTATTGATGCTAAATATCTTAATTAATAAAGGGAAAAATACATCTCTTGGTCAAAATTTGAATTATTTTGCATGTAAAGATGATATTTTCATCATGGATAATCATTTGGCGGCAATTTGGTGTTGGGATAGGTTGCCCAAAGATAAGAATATTACATTGGTACATATTGATGCGCACTACGACTTAGGAACTTCACCCCCAAATGGTTCGATTTATCAAGAATTAGATTTGATAACAATACCCATAAATAAAATTACTGATTATAAACATCCACGAGGGTATAATTATTTTCTTTGGGATAATTATATCCATGTTTTTAATGATAAATATCCAGGTCTTATAAACGAATTCATTTCTATTACCCATCGATTAGGTAACTTTAATGAACTGGCGACTGTCGAAATAGAGGAATATGACATATGGCACCTTAATTCTAACCTTTGGAAAGAAACGCAGAATAGGAAAATATTAAATATCGATATAGATTATTTTTTCAAACAAAACTATAAGTCCTCTTATGAATTGTTCAGCGATTCTTTAGTGAGCTTTTTCTCCAGCTGGCTTTTACAAAATTTACAAAAATTTGACATCGTAACAGTTGCATTAAGTCCTGAATGTTGTGGCTCCTGGGAAAATTCAATAAGTATGGCAAATAAGATATTTGAACCTTTGAGTATTAAAGTTGAAATATAGAATCCGCTTTTCGAGATTTGTAATCTCGAAACCCTATCGTAGGGTCTGTGACCCTGATAGCTCTCAACTACTCATCTCAGGCTCCTTGGTCTAGGGCCTAGTATTCCTCGCTGTTCTCATTTTCCATCGCCATACCAAGGCTCTTTTTTATGATTTTTATCATCGTTTTAAATAAGAATGTCCCTTTTTCCTATTGCTTGTGATGGTGTAAATCCCCGATTGTGGATATAAAAAGGCAGCAATGAAATAGTATGAATCGTAGTGAATAATTTGAAGAAAAATTAAAGTAAATTACGATGGAATGTGAATAAATGAACAATGGATATGGGAGATACAAGGTTGCCAACCGAGCTGCTGATGGGAAGGCTCATTCAAGCTGAGGAGCGAGTTGCGGCACTGACTCAGATGCTTAATAGCCATGAGGAAATGTATCGGAATCTGTTTAATAATTTAGGCGATGAGGTGCACCAATGGCGGCTTATCCGCGATGATAGGGGCGCTATTGTAACCTGGGAGCTGGTAGATGCAAACCCCTCAGCTCTTAAATCATGGAATAAAACCAAAGAAGAAGTCATTGGTAAGCTGACCAATGAAATTTTTGGCTATGATGCTACCGCTCAATTCATGCCTACCATTCGTAAAATTTTTGAAATGCACGAATCCGTTACTTGGGTGGAATACTTTGAGCCCACCCATCAGTATTTGAGCATGAAGACCATCCCTATGGGCGAATATTTTATCTCCACGGGAAGGGATATTACTTCCGATATATTGGCCGAAAGGCGATTGAAGGAAAGTGAACAAAAGTTTAAGTCGCTTTTTAAAAACTCATCGGTGGCCAAAATTTTGGTAGATACCCATGGCAATTACCTGGATGTAAATGATTCTGCTTGTGAGCTATTAGGCTATTCGTTTGAGGAGCTAATGATGATGAGCATCTCTCAGATAATAAATGCTCCACTTCAATCCGAAGACACCTATTTTCAACGAAGAAATGAAGCCAGCGAGATAGAGATCAAGCGTAAGGATGGAGAAATCCGGATGGTGGAGGTTTTTACCAAAGAAATTGATTCAAATCAATACTTAAGCACGCTAATAGATGTAACGGAAAAGCGAAAAAATGAAAGGGAAAGAATACTAGCGGAAGAGAAGCTAAGAAATATCACCAACTCGGTGCCGGGAGCCATTTATCAATTTAAGTTTCATGCCGATGGCTCCTATTCTATGCCTTACATAAGCGAAAGGGCGGTAGATCTTTTGGGTTTCGATTATGAGAAAATGATGGATGTGAATTTTCTGTTTTCGCGCATTCACCCTGAGGATATGGAGCGCATCATGCACTCTATTTTTGAAGCCAATATAGAAAATACACTTTGGTCGCAGGAGTTTAAAACTTTGAATAGTGCGGGGGCAATCGTGTGGATAAAAGGGTATTCCTATAGCATCCGAGATTTTGATGGCGGAATAGTGCACAATGGTGTTTTCCTTGATGTTACGGAAAAAAAGCAGGCCGAAGAAGCCTTGCGGGTTAGCCAACAGGAGTATCAAAACATTACGGAAAACTTGCCGGGAATTGTACTGAGACATAGACTTACCGCTGAGGGGAGAAATGAGCTGCTTTTTGTGAGTAAGGGCGTTGAGGATATGTATGGGGTGCCGGCAGAGGAAGTAATGGCGGATAATCAACTAATCTGGAAAAGGATTCCGCAGGAGGATTTTGCTATTTTTATGGCATTAATTCAAGAGTCCGCCAAAAAGCTCAGCCCTTGGAAATTTGAACATCGGGTACAATTGACCGATCAAACCGAGAAGTGGGTATTGATGAAGGGCATACCTTTCGAACAGTACGATGGAAGTATAATTTGGGATACCATAGGGATTGATATTACTCCCCAAAAGAAAGCCGAACAGGAATTGGAACAGCTTAATAAGAACCTAGAAGATTTGGTGCAAGAGCGGGCCATGAAGGCTATAAAACTCGCCAAAGAGCTTGAGTTGTATTGGTTGGCTGCCGAAAACGCTAAATCGGGTGTATGGCGACTGGATATGCGGACTAATAAGCTAGAATGGGATGATATTATGTATCAGCTTTACGGCATCGACAGAAAGGATTTTTCCGGTGCTTTCGATGCGTGGGGAAAAAACCTGCATCCCGAGGATAAAGATCGTGCCATCAACGATTTCAACGAGGCGATTAGCAAAAGGACTATCTTTGATTCCTTGTTCCGGATTATTAATCCAAATACCCATCAAATTTCACACATTCGTGCTAAAGGAAAAGTAGAACTCGATGAGGAGGGAAATGTAATAGCAGTATATGGAACCAATTGGGATGTAACGCGCGAAATGGAGCTGGCCGATGAGCGGGAAAAGGCGCTTAATACACTAAAAGAAACTCAATCACAGCTTATTCAGTCCGAGAAAATGGCTTCCTTGGGGGTGCTTACAGCGGGTGTTGCCCATGAAATTAATAACCCCTTAAATTATATTCATGGAGGATATACGGCTATAAAAAATCTCGTTGAGGAGCAGAAAGAAATAGAAAGAGCCGAGCTTAGCGAATGCCTTGAATGGATTAAAATAGGCACGGATAGAGCTACCCAAATCGTGAAAAGTCTGAATCTGTTTAGTAGAAATACCAATAGCTTAATAGAAGAATGCTCTATTCATGCACTAATTGACGATAGCTTATTGATATTGCAGAATAAATATAAAGGGAGAATTGATATCATTAAAAAGTACTCAAGTGCCCAGCCACTTGTAGTAGGAAATAGCGGACGCCTCAGTCAAGCCCTATTGAATTTATTGTCAAATGCCATCGATGCTATTGCCAATAAAGGAGCAATTAGTATTGAAACTGCGCTCAGCAAAAAGTATATAAAAATTAGCATTTCTGACAATGGCTGTGGAATAGCCCCCGAAATCATTGAAAGAGTGATTGATCCGTTTTTTACAACAAAACCACCCGGTAAGGGTACCGGATTGGGTCTCTATATCACCAAGGCTATTATGGATGAACATAATGGACGCATGCAAATTACCTCTGAACTTAATAAAGGAACCTTAGTAGTGTTAGAATTACCTAATAAAAACGTGTGATGGATTCAAAATGTAAAGTGTTGTATATAGATGATGAAAAGATTAATCTATTGGTTTTCATGAAGGTGATGGAAGCAAAGTTTGATGTATTGGTGGCCCTTAGCGGGGCAGAAGGCCTTGAAATATTGGAAAAAGAGCCTGATGTGACGCATGTTATCAGTGATATGAAAATGCCGGAGATGTCGGGTTTGGAGTTTGTTCATGAAGCCTCAAAGACCTTCCCTGACAAAAGGTTTTATTTGCTTTCGGGCTTTGCTATTGATGATGAAATTCAAGAAGCCTTAGATTCAAAATTGATAATAAGTTATTTTACTAAACCTGCGGATTATAATAAAATCGAAAAGGTGCTGGTAGAGAATAATTAGTACTAGGCTTTTCGATATTGCAGCTGTGTCAGGTGCTCTCACTTAAGCCAACCCTTTACTCCTCCTTCTTCTCTTCCTCTTTCACCTGAGCCTCTTTGGCTTGGGTGGGGGGCTTATCGAAAAGAATGCGCACAGAGGGCGTGTAGTCATCGTCAAACTGGCCTTTGTTTACCGCCCTGAAAAAGATAAACAAGAAGGATAGCGCCAATAGCAAACTGATTCCGATCAATACAACAAGCACACTCATAGTGTAGGTTTTTTCTGTAAAAACTGATGGCGCATGGCCAGGGCATTGGTGAGCAAGGTAGTGAAAACCACCACCGTTACCGAGCTGAGGGGCATTAAAATGGCCGCCAGCACCGGACTAAGCAGTCCTTGTACGGCAAAGCTGAGCCCCACGATATTGTAGGCAAAGCTCAGCGCAAAGCTGGCCTTAATCACATTGCGGCTTTGGTGGCTGAAGCGTAGGAAATCGGGCAACTGACGCAGCGAAGGCGCGGAAATAATAGCATCGCAGGCAGGCGAAAACTGATTGATATTTTCCGTTACCGAAATCCCTACTTCACTTTTCTGCAAGGCTCCGGCATCATTAAGCCCATCGCCTATCATCATCACTTTTTTGCCCTGAGCTTGCAGCGATTCTATAAAGGCCAGCTTATCAGCCGGACTTTGGTTAAAGCGCAGGTGGGCCTTTTCGCCAAAGATTTTTCGTAGTCGGGCTTCTTCCTGATTATTGTCTCCTGATAGTACGTGCAAGTCGTAGCGGCTTTGCAAGGTCTGTATCATCTGCTCCAAGCCCTCACGGTATTGCGCCTCAAAACGGAAATACCCCTTCACTTGCCCATTGATTTCTATCCACACGGCATTGGCCACGGCCATTTCTTGCGGGGCTATCCATTCGCGGGAGCCAAGGCGCAGTAAAAACTCAGGCGTGCGCGCCACTACCCCTTTGCCTAAATGTTCAGTGAATTCGTGTACTTCATGCACAGCGCCTTCCAGATGCTGATAAATCCGTACCGAAAGCGGATGGCTCGATTGTTTGCAGGTACTTTTTATAAAAGCCAATTCTTCAATATGTAAGGCTTCGCCTACCCATTGGATTTGGGCACGATGCGTTTCCGATAAAGTTCCGGTTTTGTCAAACACCAAGGTGTCCACTTGCGCCATGCGTTCTATGGCTTCGGCATTTTTCAGGTAGAAGGCGTTTCGGCCCAATATCCGTAGGCTATTGCCCAAGGTGAAAGGCGTAGAAAGTGCCAAAGCACAGGGGCAAGCCACTATCAGCACCGTGCTGAAAGCTTTGATGCCGATGGACAGGTCGCCTTGCCAGATCCAATACATAGCCGAAACAAGCGCTATCCCCAGTACAATAAAGGTGAAATACGTGCTCACCACATCCGACAGTGTAGCCAAGTTCTTCTGCTTGGGCTTATGAAAGGCTTCGTGGTTCCAAAGGTCGGTGAGGTAGCTTTGCGAAGGCTCTTTCACAATCTCCAGTTCAATAGCGGCACCTTGTTGGCTACCTCCGGCATAAATAATTTCGCCCAAGGTTTTGCTCACAGGCACGGCTTCGCCCGTTACAAAGCTATAGTCGATAAGGGCCTCGCCTTTGTACAGAATCCCATCTGCCGGAATCAGCTCTCCATTGCGCACCAAAATGCGGTCGCCAACTTGCAAGGCGGGCAAGGCCACCGATTCTTCCTTATTGCCTTTCAGTCGGGTGATGGCAATCGGGAAATAGGAGGTATAGTCGCGCTCAAAAGACAGTGTATCGTAGGTCTTTTGCTGATAGATTTTGCCCAGCAACAAGAAGAAAAGCAGCGCAGCCAGGGAATCGAAATAGCCCGCTCCGGTGCCCGTGGCGATTTCGTAGGTGCTGTATATAAATAAGGCAAGGATGCCCGCACTGATGGGTACATCCATATTCACGCCTTTTTGGCGGAGTGCCCACCAAGCCGAGCGGAAGTAGTCTTGCGCAGAATATAATACTACCGGAAGGCCCAGGGTGAAATTTAGCCAACCGAATAGGGAGGCAAACTCCTCATGAAAGAAGTCGGCATAGGAGAAATACTCCGGAAAGCTAAAGAGCATGATATTGCCAAAGCAGAACCCGGCCACGCCCAATTGGTACCATGTTTTGCGGTGGGCATTTTGGGGTTTCTTTTTGCCGAGGTCGGAAAGGTTGAGGGCAGGTTCGTAGCCAATTTTGCTAAGCAGTTCCACCACTTCGCGCAGGGAAATCTGCTCGGTATCGAAAGCCAGCTGTATGGTTTTCCGGCTAAAGTGTACCCGACTTTGTAATATACCTGCATGCAGGCGATGAAGACTTTCTAAGAGCCAAATGCACGAACTACAATGCACCTGTGGTAAGTACAGCTGAACGTGGGCTTGATTTCCTTCCTGAAAATCCAGCAGCTTGGCGGTCATTTCAGGGTTATCCAAAAAGGCAAAGGCTGTACTGTTTTTTTTGTTTTTCTGGTTGGCGCCCGGATTTTTCTCTAAATCATAATAGGTGCACAGGTTATTGGCCTGCAAGATGTCGTACACGGTGTGGCACCCCGTGCAGCAGAACGATTTGTCATCGGCCACGATGATGTCTTGCTCGCATTGCTGTCCGCAATGATAGCATAAGGTATATTCTTTTACAGAGCCCGCCATACAGGATAATTATACTACAATTTTACGACCCTTGGCAGGCAAAAAATATGACCTAGGTCATAAAACGGCATGATAGATTGCTAGGCGATAAATAAAGAGCCAAAGGATTGAAAAATATCCCGCGCATCGGGATTGATGTGGTAGGTGTGCAACAGCTCCTTGGCCAGCTGCCGACTGATAATCAGGCAATAGCTGCCGCGCTTGAGCCAGTGTTGTAGGTGTATACTTTCGGTGGTTCCGGGGATTTTGATATAGGCCATGTTGGGGAATTTATGCCGTATCATAGCCAAAAAGAGTTTTTCTTCTTTGATTTTCTTCTTTCCAAAATTCTCGGTCGACAGCACGGTCACTTCTTTGCCTTGGCTTTGGTTAGGGAAAAGGGAGGTGAACTGCTGTAGGCTGTCTTTAGCTTCGGGGCTGCCATCGTATAGCACCATTAGGTTTTCACAAAGCGACAGGCGCTGTAATAATAAGGTAGCCCTGCCGTGGTGATTGATAATCTGCTGAAGCAGATTGACGGTTCCTTCTTCTCCCAGAGTATTATGGCTGGGAAGCAAGATAATCCAAGGATTTTGTTGATGCTTCTCAAAATCTTGTTGGGGGAAATTATAGTCGTTGCCGGTGGCCAGCTGATGTTCCAGCACGTGCGTGAGGGGCATCCAATGAAGCCGAACGGGCGCTCCTTGGGTGAGGCTGTTAAGCTTTTGGCTTACATCGGCCTCGCTCAGTAGCAATACATCGATATCGGATAATTTGGCCATCTCTTTAGTGGTTCATCTACGTACCAAAACTAAAGCAAAAAAAAAAGGTGCCCCCTGATGAGAGGCACCTTATAAAATGACATTTATCAGCTTTTTTTATCCGTAGAAATCGGCCAGCTTGGCCAAGCCTTTTGCATTAAGTACTTTAATTTTTTTGCCATCCATTTCTATCAATCCGTCCGATTTGAACTCTGAAAGTAAGCGTATGAGAGTTTCTGTGGCCGTACCCACAATATTGGCTAAGTCCTCACGCGAAAGAGCGATATCAATTTTTACCGATTCGCCACCGTCTATCCCGTAGGTATCTTTGAGCATGAGCAAGGTTTGCGCCAGACGCTCACGTACCGATTTTTGGGTACTGTCGGTAAGTTTTGCTTCCATTTCCCCAATCTCATGGCAGGCGGCTTTCATGAGCTTGCGGCTCAGGTTGCTGTCTTGGGTGAGGAGGTGCATAAAGCTTTCTTTAGGAATAAAGCACACACTGGCATCTTCCAAAATCGTGGCAGAGCAAGAGTATTGTTCTTCGCCCAGCAAGTTGGCATAGCCTACAAAGTCCCCTCCTTTGGCGAGGCGAACGATTTGTTCTTTTCCGTTCGAGGCGGTTTTATAAATCTTAATGCTTCCGGTATTGATACAGAATAGCCCTAGAGGGCGCGTGCCCTCATAGAAAAGTATTTGCCCTTTCTTATGGGAGATGAAACTTTTGTTATCAGAAAGGTGGCAAAGGTGCTCTGCTGAAACTTCATTAAAAAGTGAAAATTTTCTACTTAAGCAAAGTTCGCAACTAACATTGGCAGGTTTTGTAGACATAGCTTTAGCGGAGGAGTGAATAGCTTAAAATTACAGCCTATTGTTAAGTAAATCAATCTTTTTGCCGAAAAAATACTGATTTCGCTCAGGAGAAATGGCGCTTGGCTTGGGCAATTTTACTTTGCATAACCGTAGCAATGCTTTTGGCGCGTTCTATGGCGATTTCAGCCTTTTGTCCCTCAAAATTTTCGGCAATGGTTTCTTCAAAAAGTTGGAGCCAGCGCTGAAAATGTTCGCTTGTCAAAGGGTGTTTTTGGTTCAGATCGAGGTGGGTGCGCATAGGGTTGCCTTCAAAGTGCCCGGTGCCGAGCAGCATTTTCTCCCAAAAGCCATACATACGAGGTAAATGATGCGCCCAGTCTACCTGAGCAATTTCATTAAATACAGGCCCTAGTAAAGCATCGGTTTGCACTTTCTGATAAAAGCTATCCACCAAGTGGCGTATGTCTTCCGGAGTTTGAATAAGTTCGGCCATGGCTTTAGGCTTGAAAAATAAATACTACGGGCACCTTATCGAGTACGGTTTTCTCTTTGCGCCAGGCCGCTATGGGCTTGCTGATGACTTCTTCATCGGCAGCCGTAAGGTTTTTGCCTATGCAGAGGCGTGTGCCGGGCTGCAAGGTTTGGATAAGGTCATCCAGCAGTTTTTGGTTGCGGTAAGGCGTTTCTATAAATAGCTGGGCTTGCTTTTTTCGTCCCGACTCTTGTTCCAATTGCTTGATGGCTTGCGTTCTTTCCTTGGCATCAATAGGCAGATAGCCATGAAAAGCAAACTGCTGACCGCTCATGCCGCTGGCCATAAGGGTAAGGAAAATTGCGCTGGGGCCTACTAGCGGCACCACTTTGGCTTTGAAATCGTGGGCTACTTGGGCGGCCAAGGCACCGGGGTCGGCTATGCCCGGGCATCCGGCTTCGGAAAGCACACCTATGTTTTCTCCTTTTTTCAGAGGAGCCAAGGCGGCTTGTACTTCGGCCACGGAGCTGTCTTTAGTCAGCAACTCAAAGTGCAGGGAATCGATAACTATACCCATTTGTAGGGAACTGATAAAACGCCTGGCGGTGCGTACATTTTCTACCAAAAAATAGGTGGTGTGGCGCATAACCTCCCGAATCTGCGGAGAGAGTACCTGCTCGGCCGTATCTTCGGCTATCACGCTGGGAATAAGATAAAGGGTGCCCGTGGCTGTATCCATACCCCAAAAGTGCAGCAAAACTCCCGCAAACGCCAGTTTTTACCGACTTAAATCGCTTTGCTGAAATGCATGTTTTCCGATTTGGCCATCAGGTATTTGTCAAACACCGCACAAATATTGCGGGTAAACTGACGGCCTCGCTGGCTAAGGCTTACCGATGAAAGGTTGTAGGTGAGTAGGCCATCTTTTTGCATTTCGTCTAGTGTATTCATCTGCTCGGGGCTCAGCACATAGCTATCTTCCGTCCACTGGGCTTGTCCATTGCAGGCAATTTGTAGAATAATGGCGCGGGTAGCGGCTTCTTCAGTAGTTACCATGTGCGAGCGCAGGTGGAGGCTTTCTCTTTCCTTAATTTTTTGCTCGTAGGCTTTTACTTTTTTCTCGTTTTGGCGATAGGCATAGCCGGCATCGCTGATGGAGGAGGCACCCAAGCCAATCAGCAAACCGCTTTTGTGGGCGGTATAGCCCATAAAGTTGCGGTGGAGTTTGCCTTTCTGGTAAGCTTCGTAGAGTGTATCGGTGTCTTTGGTGAAGTGGTCCATGCCGATGTCTTTATACCCTTTTTGTGCAAAATAGGCACAGGCGGTATCGTAAAGTTCTTTTTTCAGGTATTCATCGGGTAGGAACTGCTCATACACCTTTTGCGAAGGGAACATAGAAGGCACATGGGCATAACTGTAAAAGGCAATCCGGTCGAGGGAGAGGCGCAGGCTTTTTTCCAAGGTCATTTTTAGGCTCTGCACGGTTTGGTGCGGCAGGCCATAGACCAAATCAAAATTGATGGAGCGATAGCCTATCCTGCGGGCTTGCTTCACGGCTATTTCAAGGTTTTCAAAAGGCTGTATGCGGTGTATGGCTTTTTGAACTTCTAAATCCAAATCCTGTACGCCAAAACTCACCCGACTAAACCCTAAGTGGAAAAGTGTCAGCAAGTGATCTCCGGTGGTATTATTCGGATGGCCCTCAAAGCTGGCTTCAA
Source organism: Shiella aurantiaca (assembly GCA_030412945.1). Taxonomy (GTDB): domain Bacteria; phylum Bacteroidota; class Bacteroidia; order Cytophagales; family Cyclobacteriaceae; genus Shiella; species Shiella aurantiaca. The sequence continues at coordinate 147,431 of JAUHJS010000002.1, forward strand.
AATCTTCATGCTTGCGGGCATAGGCAAAAAGTCCGTTTACCAATCGTTCCAAAGCCTTGGGCTGGAAAAACGTAGGCGTTCCACCACCCAAGTGCAGCTCACGAAGTATGGGTTTTTCGCCAATGGCGCTTACGTATTGATGCCATTCATCCAGCAGGGCTTCTATATAATTGTGTTCTACCGAATGGTTGGCGGTGATATGTTTGGAGCACCCGCAATAGGTGCACAAACTTTCGCAGAAGGGGAGGTGGATGTACAGGCTGATGCCTTCGGAAGCCGACTCGAAATAGGCGCGCTTCACGATTTGGAACCAGCGTTTATCAGTCACATCGTTTTTCCAGAACGGTACCGTAGGGTAACTCGTATAGCGGGGAGCGGCTACATTGTATTTTTTAACTAAATCGAGCGTTTCCATAATCAGCTTGTTTTCAACAAATTTCGTGTTTTTGGCGCTGGTTTTTGCTGAGCCGGGTCAAAGGAAGAAATGATAAAAGTCAGTAAATGCCCCGCTAAGCCTTACTAAATAATCCCTCGGGTATTGTTTTTAATTTGAGAACATTTTACCCTAAATTGCGCCACATTTAGTAAGTAATTAACAACAAAGAACATATGCCGTATTTGTTCACTTCCGAGTCTGTATCCGAAGGACACCCAGATAAAGTGGCAGATCAGATTTCTGACGCCCTTGTCGATCATTTTATGGCTTTCGATCCTGAGTCGAAAGTGGCTTGTGAAACCCTTGTGACTACCGGACAGGTGGTGCTGGCAGGTGAGGTAAAAACAAGCACCTATTTAGATGTGCAAACCATCGCCCGTGAGGTGATTACCCGTATTGGTTATACCAAAAGCGAGTATATGTTCGAGGCCAATTCATGCGGCATTTTGTCGGCTATCCATGAGCAAAGCCCTGATATTAACCAAGGGGTAGATAAAAAGAAAAAAGAAGACCAAGGTGCGGGTGACCAAGGGATGATGTTTGGCTATGCCACCAACGAAACTGATAATTACATGCCCCTTCCTTTGGAATTGGCGCATACCTTGCTTCGCGAGTTGGCCGCTATCCGCAAGGAAGGCAAAAAGATGAAATACCTTCGTCCGGATGCAAAAAGTCAGGTGACGATCGAGTACGGAGATGATAATCAGCCTATCCGCATCGATGCTATAGTAATCTCTACCCAGCATGACGACTTCGATACCGAGAAGAAGATGTTGGATGCCATCAAAAAAGATGTGCAGGATATCTTAATTCCTCGCGTGAAGAAACTTTTTCCTAAGCGAGTTCAGAAACTTTTCGATACCGAGTATAAACTATTTGTGAACCCTACGGGCAAATTTGTAATCGGTGGGCCACATGGCGATACCGGACTTACGGGCCGTAAGATTATCGTAGATACCTACGGGGGCAAAGGCGCTCACGGGGGTGGTGCTTTCTCCGGAAAAGACCCAAGCAAGGTTGACCGCTCAGCGGCTTATGCTACCCGCCACATTGCCAAAAACATGGTAGCAGCCGGGTTGTGCGATGAGGTATTGGTACAGGTAGCCTATGCCATTGGCGTAGCCGAGCCGGTAGGTTTGTATGTAAATACCTACGGAACAGCCAAAGTAGCCATGAAAGATGGTGAGATAGCGCAGAAAATCAACTCTCTGTTCGATATGAAGCCCTATGCCATTGAGCAGCGCTTCAAGCTTCGTTCGCCTATCTATTCCGAGGCAGCCGCTTACGGACATATGGGTCGCGAAACCCAAGTGGTAGAAAAGAGCTTTAAAGATGGCTCGGGTACTGTGAAAAAAGTAAAAGTGAAGCTTTTCCCTTGGGAGGAACTGGACTATACTGATAAAATCAAAAAGGCCTTCAAGCTGAAATAATACCAAGCCCGAGCAATCGGGCTTTTTTAATTGCGGATTTGCGAGGCTTTATCTGAAAAAAATGATAAAATTGTTTATTAAATAACCCTAACTATGAAGAAACTAAGTAATTATCTATTCCTTCTTTTGGCCTTTACTAGCCTTGTGTCTTGTGATTTGATTAACGGAGAACCAGATGAGGAGCTTACCGAACAACAAGTAATTGCCGAAACCTTAGTGGGAACTTGGAGCGTGAGCAGCATCAATGTGCAAGGCAATAATGTGTTGGATGTATTTGGCAACTTTTCTGTAACCTTCACTGCCGATGAAGCCCTTACTTCCGGTAGCATTAGCGTATCGGGAGATGCGGTGCCTAATACCGATGCAAAACTTATTGGAACGAGCTCGGCCAGTAATTGGACTTTCGATGGTAGCAGCCTAACTGCTTTGGTGGTAAACAATATTGATGGTAATGCCAGCAATTTCACCGCTACCCTAAATGGCGATACTGAACTTACCCTTACCTTCTCCTACGTAGCCCCAACAGCCCGTTTGCAAGGCTTGGTAGGCGACTATGTGGTGGTTCTGACGAAATAATTATAGAATAAGAATTCATTGGAAAGGCGGTTTATACCGCCTTTTTTGTTTCCATAGAAAAACTCGGGTCGGCTTTGTGGCTCAGGAAAGATAAAAGCAAGCCACCCGCTACCAGTCCGTAACTCAAATGCAGAAAGCGAAAACTCAAAGGAATGGCACCTAGCACCACCAGCAAGCCCGAAAGCCAAATGAAATGCCCCGCCCAGGTGTATTTCTGAAGGCGCGAAGGAATATAGATGCGGTCGGGCTGTACCAAGGGTAAAAGCTTGGGCGCATCCATAAAGAGTAAGAAGCCATTCATTCCCAATAAGATACTCACCAGATAGGGCGTGCCCGTCCACTGCTGCGAAATGGTGATAAGCAAAATATTCAAGAGCATAGGCACTAGCATAACGGCCCCTAAGCTGCGAAAGCGAGGAGTGAGCAAGGTAAAACCAATTACAACTTGCGAAAGGGCAATAAAATGCGCGTAAAGTCCGAGTTTATACTGCTCTAGTTGTTCGATAAGCCAAACCGGGCCTATCCAGCCAATAAACTGGTGCTCTGCATAGAGTTTGGCCATGCCGGCTCCGAAAAAGGTAAATCCCAAGAAAATAGCCGTGGCCGATTGGCCCCATCGTAAAACTTTCATAACAAATTCAACAGGTCAGGTATTCGCTTAGACTCGGCACAGCTTGCTTTGTTACAAAAATTGCTCGCTTATGTAATAAATCAGGCCTGTCGGAATCATTGGCAAGGAAAAATCCTCCAACTACCGTATATTTCACCCGTCAAATGCTTAGGCATCTGTACAACAACACTTAATCATTTAATCCTTTTACAGTAAAACTCATGAAAAAACATCTCCTAACAGGACTAAGTCTGCTTTGGGCCATGGTAGCCTTGGCGGGCGGAACCAAGCCCGTAACCTTTACCATCGACATGACAGGCCCCTCTACCGATACCTTCTTGATTGAAGTATTGGTGCATAAACTTTCAGAAGAAAACAAAGTATTTCAGTTTGCTTCTACCGCGCCCGGTACCTACCAAATTATGGATATTGGCCGCTTTGTGAGCAATTTCAAAGCCTATGATAAAAAAGGAAAGGCCATTGAAGTGAAGCAGCTTTCGGTAAACCAATTTGAACTGGCTCAGCCGAGCAAAGTAGCGCGCATTACCTATGCCGTAGCCGAAACCTTCGATACGCAGGTGAAAGAAAACATGATTTACCGCATGGCCGGATCTAGCTTGGAGAAAGACCACGCCCTCATCAATACACATTGTATGCTGGGCTATTTCCACGGTATGCAAGAAGCCGATATGTTGATTGGTCTGAAATACCCTGCTGAGTGGAAAGTAGGAACGCCCCTAAGCCAAGATAAAAATGGCTTTTATATGGCTTCTGATTTCGATTTTGCCGTGGATTCGCCAATTCTTTTAGGTCGCCTTACCGAGGCCAATTTGGATGTAGAAGGAAAGAAGATTGAGGTATATACCTATTCTAAAACGGATATGATCAAGTCGTCTGATTTGATGGGTGCTATGAAAGACATCTTTGTGGCCGCCAATACTTTCGTTAAAGGTTTCCCTATCGATCGCTATGTGCTTTTGTTCCACTTTGAAGACCAAGGTTGGGGTGCTTGGGAGCACTCGTATAGCTCTGAATATGTGTTGAAAGAAGAACCTTTCACGCCTGAAAAAGCCGCCTCGGTTAATAGCATTGCTGCGCACGAAATCTTCCACATGGTAACGCCTCTGAACATCCACAGCGAAATCATCGAGCAGTTCAACTTCGTTACCCCTACGCCTTCTCAGCACCTTTGGTTGTATGAGGGAATTACCGAGTGGGCCAGCGACCTGATGCAGCTTCGTGCCGGACTTACTACTACGGAGGAGTTTTTGGCACAGGTGCGTGAAAAAATTCTGGTAGATGAGCGCTTTGATGCCAGCTACAGCTTGGTGAAACTTGCCCTTACTTCCTACACGCCCGAAGGCCAAAGACAGTACAGCAATATCTATTACAGAGGTTCTTTGGTGCCTACTTTGTTGGATATCCTTTTGTTGGAAAAATCAAATGGTACCCGCGGCTTGCGTGAAGTGATTTTGGAACTGACCAAAAAATATGGCCCTGAAAAAGCCTTCTCCGAGAAGGATTTCTTTGATGAGTTTGTGGCCATGACCTACCCCGAAGTGGGCGAATTTATGGATATGTATGTAAAAAATGCCAATCCACTGCCTATGGCCGAGTATTTTGCCAAACTGGGCATTAGCTTTCATTTGGAGAAAACCCTGGATGAAATGGTAGCCGACCGTGGCCACGGATTGGATTACAACGGTACCAATATTTATGTAGCCAATGCCGAAAAGCGCAGTATCCAAGAAGGACTAGTGCTTGGCGATATCGTATTGAAAATCAATGATATTGAAGCGATAGCCGCCAACTTTGGTAAGATTGTACCTATCCTTCAGGGAACTAAAAATGGCGATACTTTAAACTACGTAGTGAAAAGAGGGGAAGAAGAAGTAGCCCTTGCCCTAAGCGTAGGTGAAAAGAAGAAAGTGGAAAAATACCTTTTCACGGTAGATGAAAACCCTAGCGATGCTCAGAAAGCCCTGCGTGAGGCATGGTTGAAAAACTTATAATTAGAAAGGGGCTTTAAAAGCCCCTTTTTTGTTTCTTATCCGTAGATCTCATTAAGAATAGCCGCTAGTCGTACACCCGCTTGGCTGAGGCGCATACGAATTACCGGAACGGCCGTATAGCTATATTCATGACCTAGGCGCATGTTTTCAGGCAGGGTATAGGCCAAAGGCAAATAACTGCGGGATTCTTCAGCCCAGTCTAGCACGGTGCTTTGTTGCCATTTTTTTACCTGTAAGCTGTCCAAGGGCATAAGCCACTGTGTCCACTCGGTATAGCTAAGCAATTGTCCGTCTATCATGTTAGAGTCCCACACTCTATGCAGGTTACTTTTCTCACCAAACCACTGCACCATTACCTTGTTACCGCCTTGATCGTCTTTACCGCCCACATGCAGGGGCTGATGAATGTCGCCCACAAGGTGGACCAGCATTTTTACATGCTCGGCCTCCTGACTTTTGCTCAATCCGCCTTTCTTCAGTTCGCTTATTAAGCGTTCAATGGTCATGATAATATCGCCATGCGGATTTTTGGCGCAGTTGGCATAGCTTTCGCCATCGGGGATGGTTACCCAGTGCCAATCATGCGTATGGTCATAAGTGCTATCGGATTTAATTTCGTCCATCCAGTTACTCACCATGGCCAAGGATTCAGCGTTGAGCAGAAGATTCAGTTTTTGCTTAGCCTTTTCGGTTAGGTGGAGTTCCGCTATCTGGCCCACGGTGCGATGGCCGGTTTTGCCCCATCCGAGGCTTTCAAAGGCAAAAGAAAAGAAAAAGAGGGTGATTACTAGAAGGCGCATTTCTTTGAAAGTATTATTCGGGTGCAAAGAAACTAAAGCCCGAGCGAAAAGCCGCCATCTTTCGACAACTTATCATACCGCTAGTGTACTATTGAGGCGGCTCAATTTTTAGCAAACGTTTTCAATCGGGTAAAACCCGCCATTTCCCAAAGAAATTCTATCTTTGCCGCTGAACCTAAAAATACCCTATGAGTACGATTAAAATTGGCCTGATAAGAGAAGGTAAGATCCCCGTAGACAGACGCGTGCCGATTACTCCCCCACAAGCTGCCGAAATCCAAGAGAAATTCCCTAATGTGCAGGTGCTGGCCCAAACTAGCCAGGTGCGCTGCTACAAAGACGAAGAATATAGCCAGCAAGGTATTGCATTGCTGGAAGACGACCTTCATGGTTGCGATATCCTGATGGGCGTAAAAGAAGTGCCCATTAAAGATTTGGTAGAGAATAAAACCTATTTCTTTTTCTCGCATACCATTAAAAAGCAGGCCTACAACCGCCATCTGCTACTGGAAATCCTGCATAAAAACATCCGCCTGATCGACTACGAATGCCTAACCAATACCCAAGGCGAACGCATTGTGGCCTTTGGGCGCTATGCCGGACTGGTAGGCGCTTATAATGGCATCATGACCTACGGCCGCAGGGAAAACCTATTCGATATTCGTAGGGCGCGCGATTGCTTTGATTTGAACGACCTGAAGACGGAATATAAAAAAGTGCAATTGCCGGCCATTAAAATAGCTGTAACCGGAAGTGGCCGCGTGGCAAAAGGCGCCATGGAAGTGCTCGATGGCATGGGCATACGCAAGGTGTCGGTAGAGGAATATCTCGGGCAGACCTTTGCAGAGCCTGTGTATGTGCAGCTCAGCAGCAAGCATTATCACCTGAGCAAGGATGGTAGCCCTTTCTCCAGCGAGCGTTTTTATAGCCATCCGGCTGAGTTCAAGGGTAATTTTATGCCTTTTGCCCAAGTGACGGATTTGCTGATAGCCTGCGCTTTCTGGCATCCAGCCGCTCCCGTGCTGTTTACCCGTGAGGAAATGCAGCAAGCCGATTTCAAGATAAAGGTAATTGCCGATGTAACTTGCGATATTGAAGGTTCTATTCCTTCCACCCTGCGCCCTAGTACCATTGATGATCCTGTGTATGATTATAATCCGGCTACGGGCAAAGAGGAAATTCCCTACAGCAGCAAGCAAAATGTAACCGTAATGGCCATAGACAACCTGCCCTGCGAACTGCCGCGCAATGCCTCACACGATTTTGGCCGTGACCTGATTGATAAGGTGTTGCCCCACTTGCTGGGCTCCGATGCCGAGGAGGTGATTAAGCGCGCCACCATAGCCGAAAATGGCCGCCTGACTAAAAAATACGCCTACCTAGCCGACTATGTAGCAGGCGTATAAGCGATAATAAAGTAGCAATAAAAGCATCCCCTTTGAGGTTTTAGGCCTTGGAGGGGATTTTTTGTTTTGAGGAGGGTTTACAGCATGCTATTGATTGAATTAATGTATAAGAGATTGGTGTTTTAAGGTCTTTTATATTAAACACAAGTGGACTCGCTAGATAAGTTGTTTGGTTATTGAAGATATATAGCTATATTATACCACATAAAACAGTTACATGTTTTGTATTATATAAATTGGCGCCTATTTTGATATTGGCCTTTTTAGGTAAGTTTTGAGCTTAAACATTAGTTTAATGACTAACTCCCATAAAATATTTGAGTTTAACTATGCTTCATTTAGTATGAAGCCTTATGCAGGTAAAAATGGAGGCAGTACTAAGCTGCTGAAGGAAATTGTATCAAAGCTTCGTGATAAAGATTTTCCAAAGGAAAAACGGATTATTGATAGGCATGAAAACAGAAAGAATTCTATTAGTAGAAAACTAGTGATTATTTCAAATCATTATGAAGATACAGGTAAAAGGATTTTTGGTAAGTTAGCTTTAATAAAGAATAAAGCACCTTTGCTTTGGAATAAGGTAGATTTGGTTGAAGAGATTGAGAAAGAAGAAAACAAAGAGTTTATTGAAGTTACAAATTACGTCATTCATCTTGGTGAGAATTCTGACCCTGTTATTATGTTTGAATATAATTATGAAGGTCCAAGACTTAATGATTTTGAATTTTATATTAGGCAAATAGCTAAAGATTTTAAGATAGCCAAAAATATTAATTATAGTTTACATCTAAACACAAACTATAACCAATTAGACAAGGAGATTGTGAATGTTTTTGCAATTACAGTAAAGGTGAATTCTGTTAATTCTTCTAGCCATTCCAATTGGTTAAATGTGTTAAAGGATATGAATCATGACACAGGATTTAAAGACGTTAGATTGGAGTTTTTTTACAATAGATCAAAAGATAAGAACGGTAGATATTTTAAAAACGTTAAAGGATTAAGCTTTGCGAAAAAAATTATATCTTGGTTAAAAAACGATGGAACAAATATAGATTATTTAGAAGACTTAAAGATGACATATCAACTAAATGATGAGGGAGAAATAGTTGATTTAGACTTTATAAAGAACAAAGTTGTCAGCATGGTCAAAGTTCCAATTATTAATGGGAAAATCTATCAAAATAAAGATTTCAAGTACGAAGTGGGTATTGAGTTCAATAAATACCTAAAAACAGGGTTAACTAGCACTAATTTTGATTAACCATCAATCTATGCAAAGGTATTTTGATAATTCGCTTTTTATAGACATTGCTATTGCGTTTAGTATAGGTCTAGTGTTATATTTTAGTAGACCTATGCTTCAAGATTTTGTTCAGTTGCCAAAGATTGAAACCTTAAATGGTTTTAATGTATCAATGATATCCGTTAGTGCCACACTATTGGGTTTCTTGCTTACTATTATAACCATAATTGTGACTTTTAAGAATTCTTTTGCTGAGAAATTAAATGATAAACAAAAGGAAGAGATAGAAGATTTTACCACAATTCCAACTGTTACAATTTTTGACAAAAAGAAGTCCAACGCACGTATTTTTTATAATACACCAATTCATAAAGCAGTCGTAAGTGTATTTATTTCTGCTACATACGAAGTGTCCCTAGTCCTTTTTTTTCTTTTGTTGATACAGTTTAATATAATTTATTTTACAGCCCTTTTGCTTTCTATTGCTAATTTTAGCGTTTTCCTTTTATTGGTATTTACTCTTGCTAGGAGTCTTTACATCTTTCATTTATTTTTAAATGTTCATGTTTATAATGAATGAGTGTTATATTTCTGCTCTAGTTCCTCTGTTCCCGCCATGTTTCACATGGTTGTTTTCGTGAGGCCATATGCCATGCATGTTAGTTTGAGAAATATAAGCTGATACTAAAGAAATATAGATGAAAAACCACAGTGTATTTTTATGTGTACTAGCTGCTATGATGTGGGCGTGTGATGACTCTAGCAAGAAGGAGACTCATGCGAAAGAAGTAGTAGCGGAAGTAATTGAGGAAAAATCCGATTCAATTGAAATCCAAGTGTCGGAATCAAAGACTGTTGAGAATATTGATATTGAGTTCATAAAAAGATGTGCACAAGAAGGAATTACCTCTTTTAGCATGGATACCATTACCGATACGAAAAAGTATCTGGACAATGACATGGTTGAACGTTCTTTAGGGCGAATTGTAGTCAATGGAAATGAAAAATGGCATTTAAAAGTCAATGATTGGGAACAGCTTATTTGCCATCAATGGGAAGAAAATGAGAACTACTTCCTCTTTACCTTGCTCCAACAAGATGAAACTTGCTGTATGACCATGTACTTATGTGTTTCAGACAAATCGGGTCAGTTGCTGGCTATCAGTCAACTTGGCCTGTCAGGGGGCGATGGAGGATGGGCTGAAAATGATTGGGGGGAAAGACTGGGATTCGGCAAATTCAAGCTTTATCACGACTCGTATTATGATGAAGACCAGTTTGGCGATGGAGAAGACTTAGGGTATACAAGAGAACACGAATACACCGAATTGCAAATCAGTTTAGAGAACGGCTTCTTTCAAATTGATACCTTAAATTACATAAAAACGGATACCTTAATTGCCAATATATAGCGTTTTGGATTTCTGCTCTTTGAGAAATGCTATCTCCACTAGTCGTATGCGTCCGCTTGTGCCTTCTAAGCTTTATTGATTAAAATAGGATTATGGTTGGTGAGGACACGAACTAGGGCATAGTAAACAAAAAATCAAATACCTTTAGTTGTCTTTTCGGACAACCTTTTTCATCTTTGCATCGTATGGGAGAAATAAAGCTGAGAACCTTAATCTTGTATAAGGATTACTTTTCTGATTTTTATCATAAACAGAAGCAGAAGGTCAAAGACAAGATTTTATGGACTTTTAGGATTATCGAGACTCATAAGCAAATCCCGACTGACTATTTGAAACACTTAGAAGGAACGGATGGCCTATATGAAATCAGGGTTCAGCAGGGAAGCAATATTTTTCGCATTTTCTGCTTCTTTGATGAAGGAAAGCTTGTTGTTTTGGCAAATGGCTTCCAAAAGAAGTCTCAAAAGACACCGAAATCTGAAATCGAGAGAGCATTAAAAATTAAAAGGGAATATGAGCAAGAAAAATAACATAAAGACACTCGACCAATTTGTTGATGAACAATATGGCGAGAAGGGAACTCCCAAGCGCGATAAGTTTGAGAAGGGCTATGAAGCGTTTAAGCTAGGTTTTTTAATTCAGCAGGCGCGACTTGAAAAGGGATTGACCCAAGAAGAGCTTGCTCAGAGATGCGGAACAAATAAAGGATACATTTCCAAGATAGAAAACAATATCAAAGAGGTTCGAATCTCTACACTCCAAAAAATAGTTGAACTCGGACTTGGTGGACACCTTGAGCTTTCTATCAAGCTTTAATTCCAACTTTCCGAAAGCTCCCAACTTTCGGAAAGTTTAATTCAGCTCTTCGAGATATGCTATCTCGAAGCCGTATCGTGGGGTCTGTGACCCCTTTTCAAGAAAATCTTTGCAGTCGGTAATTCCCAACTTTCCTAAAGTTTACCTCCAACCCTCCCAATTTTCCATCCTTTGCGCATTGGTCGCCAAATCCATCCTAAAAACCTGACAAAAGTCATGTTTTGACTTTATCTTACTCATATTCCTTGGTGAGGGAGGAGGCTACTTTTACAAAAAAAAAGTTCTCCATTATGAACCTCGAAAAATTCCACTACGACAACAAGATCGTAAAATACTTCTCCATAGCCACGGTCTTTTGGGGGATTGTGGGTATGCTGGTAGGTCTTACGGCAGCCATTCAGCTCTTTTGGCCTGAGGCCAACATGGGCAATCCTTACACCACTTTTGGCCGCATCAGGCCGCTACACACCAATGCGGTGATTTTTGCCTTCGTAGGCAATGCCATTTTTGCCGGGGTGTATTATTCCATGCAGCGCTTGCTGAAAGCCCGCATGTTCAACGATACCCTCAGCTGGCTTCATTTCTGGGGCTGGCAGCTTATTATTGTGGCCGCAGTGCTTACACTTCCTTTTGGCTATACTACTTCTAAAGAGTATGCCGAACTGGAATGGCCTATTGATATCGCCATCACCTTGGTGTGGGTGGTTTTCGGCTGGAACATGTTAGGCACCATCATCAAGCGCAGGGAGCGTCACATGTATGTGGCCATTTGGTTCTACCTAGCCTCCTTCGTTACGGTGGCCGTGCTGCACGTGGTCAATTCTTTCGAGCTTCCGGTTAATTTCCTGAAAAGTTATTCCTTGTACGCGGGCGTGCAAGATGCCTTGGTGCAGTGGTGGTATGGTCACAATGCCGTGGCCTTTTTCCTCACTACGCCCTTCTTGGGTTTGATGTATTATTACTTGCCTAAGGCAGCCAATCGTCCGGTATATTCCTATAAGCTTTCTATTGTTCACTTCTGGTCCTTGATTTTCTTATATATCTGGGCCGGTCCTCACCACTTATTGTACACCGCTTTGCCCGAATGGGCGCAAGCCTTGGGTACCGTGTTTTCCATTATGCTGATTGCGCCTAGCTGGGGCGGGATGATCAATGGTTTGCTTACCCTTCGTGGTGCTTGGGACAAAGTGCGTGAAGATCCTATTCTGAAAATGATGGTGGTGGCCGTTACCGCCTACGGGATGGCAACCTTCGAAGGCCCTATGCTTTCTTTGAAAAACGTAAACGCCATCGCTCACTACACCGACTGGATCGTAGGGCACGTGCACATTGGGGGCTTAGGCTGGAATGGTTTCATGACCTTCGCTATGTTGTACTGGCTTATCCCACGCATGTGGAAAACCGAATTGTATTCGCGTAGCCTTGCCAATGCCCACTTCTGGTTGGGTTCACTCGGGATTATCGTGTACGCCTTGCCTTTGTATGTGGCGGCTCTTACCCAGAATTTGATGTGGAAAGAGTTTAATGCTGATGGTTTCTTACAATATGGCAACTTCCTCGAAACCGTGCTTCAAATCATACCCATGTATATGCTTCGTGCCATGGGTGGTGCCTTGTATCTGGTAGGAGCCTTTGTAATGGTGTATAACCTCTGGAAAACGGCCAAGCAAGGTAGCTTTATGGCTGAGGAGGCCGATGAGTTTCCCGCTTTGGAAAAAGCCTATGCGGTTAAGAATGAGCATTGGCACAGGGTATGGGAAAGAAAACCTTTGTTGTTCACCATTTTGGCTACGGTAGCTATTTTAATCGGAGGGATTTTCGAACTGATTCCAACCTTTATTATCAAATCCAATGTGCCTACCATAGAGGCGGTGAAGCCTTATACACCACTTGAGCTGCAAGGTCGTGATATTTACATCAGCCACGGTTGCGTGGGCTGTCACTCACAAATGATTCGTCCGTTCCGCTTCGAAACGGAGCGCTATGGCGAATACTCCAAAGCGGGTGAATTTGTGTACGATCGTCCTTTCTTGTGGGGCTCTAAGCGTACCGGTCCCGATTTGCACCGTGTAGGAGCCAAATACCCCGATAGCTGGCATTTCAATCACATGGAAGACCCTACCAGTATGTCGCCCGGCTCTACCATGCCTCCTTATCCTTGGCTGATTAGCAATGTGCTGGATACATCCACCACAGCGGCCAAAATCAGGACGCTCCAAAAGCTAGGGGTGCCCTATCCGGAAGGCTATGACCAACAAGCCAATGCCGATCTGATGAAACAAGCCGATGCCATAGTGGCCAATCTGGAAAAAGATGGCGTGTTTACGGAGTCGGATAAGGAAATCGTGGCCCTCATTGCCTATCTGCAACGATTGGGTACGGATATTAAAGTTGCTAACCAATAAGCGTTACCGATATGTTCAAGCATTATTTCGAACGGATTGAGGGGATAGAAATTTATCCCCTGATTTCCCTGATTATCTTCTTCTTATTCTTCCTCTCGCTATTGGTGTGGGTGCTAAGAGTAGACAAAAGCTATATCAAAACCATGAAGGAATTGCCCTTTGCTAAAAACAATGAGAATCATGAAAAGCAATAGTCAATTAATAAAGTCTTTAGGGTTGATTTTTACCCTTTTGACAGCGTCTGTGGGCGTAAAGGCCCAAAAGGTAAACTCATTCACCGACCCCAACAGTCAGGAGTTTTGGATGCTTTTGGCGGTCAGTTTATTTTCCTTGGCCATCATTGTAGTCCTTATCATGCTCATCTTCTTGCTGAGCACGCTTCGTCAAGTCTTGTACAAGCAAATGGGCATGCCCGAGGAAGCGCGCGAAACGTTCTGGCAGCGGTTCAATAAGCGTTTTGTTTCCGGGGATTTATTGCCCGTAGAACGTGAGAAAGAAATCATGCTCGACCATGCCTATGATGGTATTCATGAACTCGACAACTTTATGCCACCTTGGCTCAAGTATTTCTTTATAGGTACCATTGGCTTTGCCGTGGTGTACTTATTGCATTATATGGTGCTGGATACCGGAAAGCTGCAAATGGAAGAATACGAGCAAGAATTGTACGAAGCCAAAGTAGAAGCCGATGCGCGCTTAGCCCTTGCCAAAAACAATATCAATGAAGAAAATGCCGTAATGATTTCCGATGCGGCTGCCTTGGAAGGTGCAAAAGCCTTTTATTTAGCCAATTGTGCGGCTTGCCATGCCCAAGATGGGGGCGGGGGCGTAGGGCCTAATCTTACCGATGAATATTGGATTCATGGTGGAACCGTGGGTGATGTGTTCAAAACCATTAAATATGGGGTGAAAGAAAAGGGGATGATTCCTTGGCAGGATAAGATGACGCCCGAGCAGATGCAGAATATGGCCAGCTATATCTTGCTGATGCAGGGCACTACTCCGGCCAGCCCGAAAGATCCGCAAGGAGAAAAAATGCAAAGTGCACCACAGGTAGCCGACAGTACCGCTACGGCCAGCTTGTAAGCAATTAACAATACGTAATGGAAACAGTGAGTTCGGATTTTAGAAATGCCCCTTCCTACATTGGGGAAGGGGGCAAACGCAATTGGGTATTTCCTAAAAAGCCTTCGGGGCCGCTGCACAATTGGCGCGTGTTAGCCACCATAGTGCTGTTGGGAATTCTGTTTGCCGGACCATTTATTAAAATAGGAGGGCAGCCCTTTCTCCTTCTCAATATCTTCGACAGAAAGTTTATCATTTTTGGGCAGGTGTTTTGGCCGCAAGACACCCACCTGCTCATTTTCCTTTTACTGATTTTCTTCGTTTTCATTATCCTCTTCACCGTAGCTTTTGGGCGGGTATGGTGCGGATGGGCCTGTCCGCAGACCTTGTTTATGGAAATGGTTTTCCGAAAGATAGAGTATTGGATAGAGGGCGATTATACCAGCCAACGTAAGCTTTCACAAGCACCATGGAGTACCGAAAAGCTGTTTAAGCGGACGATTAAGTATGGGGTTTTTCTACTGATTTCTTTAGCGATATCGCATACCGTGATGGCCTATCTCATGGGGATAGACGAAACACTGGCTATTGTATCGCAGTCTCCTGCTGAGCATATGGCAGGCTTTATCGGCCTAATGGTATTCACCGGAATCTTCTTTTTTGTATTTGCCTTTCTGCGTGATCAAGCTTGCACGGTAATTTGCCCCTATGGGCGATTGCAGGGTGTTTTGCTCGATAAAAATTCCATAGTGGTCATCTACGATTGGCTACGGGGCGAGCCTCGCGGCAAAATCAAAAAGGCCGAAGTGCAAGAGTCTAAAGGCGATTGTATCGACTGCAAACTTTGTGTGCATGTATGCCCTACGGGGATAGACATCCGCAATGGTACACAAATGGAATGCGTAAACTGCACCGCCTGTATCGATGCCTGCGATGATGTGATGGTGAAAATCAATAAGCCCAAAGGACTGATCCGCTTCGATTCCCATGCGGGGATAGAAGAAAAGAAACCTTTCAGGATTACACCGCGCCTCGCGGCTTACTCATTGGTGCTCGTACTTTTGCTGGCAGCTTTTGCTGCGCTATTGATTACGCGCACCGATTTTGAAGCCACCATTACCAAAGTACGGGGCACCACTTTTCAGCAGCAGCCCGATGGCAGCGTGAGCAATTTGTACAATATCCAATTGGTCAATAAAACCTTCTCCGATATTCCGGTACGTTTGTCCATAGGCCAATCAAAAGCGGAAATCGTGCTGGTAGGAGGTGATAAGATTCTGCTCCCTCAGCAAGAGAAAATTGAGCAGACCTTTTTTATTAAACTTCCGGCTGAGGAAATTACCCAACATAGGCAAGATTTGGCCATAGAGGTGTATGCCGGAGAGGAATTGATCGAAACCATAGAAACGAGCTTTGTCGCTCCCGTAAAACGCAAAAACGCTAATTGATATGAACTGGGGATATAAAATATTGATAGTCATCATTCTCTTCGTGAGTTTTATTGTTACGCTAGTGGTGATTGCCATCCGTCAGGACGACATCCACTTGGTGAGCAAAAACTACTACGAAAAGGAAATTCTGTATCAGCAGGAAATTGATAAGCAGCGCAACTACGAACAGTATTTTCAGGGCGAAATAGCCCAATATAGGCAAGAAAGCCGCGAGCTAAGCTTTTCTTTTGCCAATGATCAGGTGCAAGGAATGCCCGAAGGAACCATACACCTATTCCGCCCTTCCGATGCCCGCTTAGATAAGCGCATAGCCATTGCTACCGATGCCGAAGGGAAGCAAGTGCTCCCCATGCAGGATTTGGCCAGTGGCCAATGGAAAGTAAAGGTAGATTGGGTGCAGAATAACGTAGCTTTTAGTCGGGAACAAACCCTTATTCTACCCTGATATGCTTACGGCCTTCCTCATCGGTTTTCTCGGAAGTTTCCACTGTGTGGGCATGTGCGGGCCTATTGCCTTGGCTTTGCCCGCTTCCGGAGCCGGAAGGAGAAGGTTTTTATTCACACGCCTGTATTATAATCTGGGTCGTGTGCTTACCTATTCTTTTTTAGGGGCTATCGTGGGCATATTAGGCAGCATGATACACTGGGCTGGTTGGCAGCAAGGCCTGAGCATTGGCACGGGCGTACTGATGTTGCTGCTTTTGGCTACCCAAAATACTTCCCGTTCCATTCCTTTTATCACCCGTGGTGTAGGAAAGCTAAAAGCCGCACTGGGCGGTTTATTGCAGAAAAAAGGCAACTCTACCTACTGGTTAATAGGCGCTTTAAATGGTTTTCTTCCCTGCGGATTTGTGTATTTGGCTCTGGCCGGAGCCTTAAATGCCGCTTCGGCACTTTGGGGTGCATCGTATATGGCGCTTTTTGGCTTAGGTACTTTTCCCTTGCTTCTTTCCCTCGTGTTTGGCTTGCAGATGGTACCTATGAACTGGAGAAACAGGTTGCAGAAGGCCGTGCCATACCTAGCGGCTTGCCTGGCGCTTCTTTTAATCCTTCGCGGACTGAATTTGGGTATACCCTATGTCAGCCCCGTGATTAATCATTCTTCCTTGAGCCAGACGGAAGTAGAAGTTTGTCATTAAGATTTCCCTAAAAACCCTCTCACTATATCGATTATCTCTTGAGGCTTTTCGGCATGTACCCAGTGTCCGGCATTGGCCACGCTTTCAATTTGCGCTCCAGGGAAAAGCTGATAAATCAGGTCGAAATCTTCATCTTTGATATAGTGGCTTTTCAGTCCACGAATAAAGAGGGTGGGCAAGGCTTTGCTCAGTCCTTTGTCCATTCCTTTGCCGATAATCTGGATGGTATCGTTGATTACCTTTAGGTTGATACGCCATTCAAATTGCCCCTCGCTGTTGCGAGTAAGGTTTTTCAACAGAAACTGGCGTGTACCAAGGTCGGGTACAAAGCGGGCCAATTGCTGGTCGGCCTCTTGGCGGCTTTCCAAGGCATTGAGGTTGATGGAAAACAAGCCTTCCAAAATCACATCATGGTGCACCGGATAGCCTCTTGGAGCAATATCTACCACAATCAGTTTGTCCAGCAAGTCAGGATATTTCACGGCAAAAGTCATGGCCGTTTTTCCACCCATGCTGTGGCCCAGTACGATAGGTTTTTCGATACCATGGGTTTCAATAAACTCCTTCAAATCTTCCGCCATGGCTTCATAGCTGTGTTCCTCACTATGGGGCGATTGTCCATGATTACGCTGATCGAGCATATATACTTTGTATGCTTCGGCCAGCACCTTGCCTACGCTCAGCCAGTTATCGGAAGAGCCAAAAAGTCCGTGTAAAATAATCAAGGGCGTGCCTTCGCCCAGTTCGCGGTAGTATAGTTTCATGAAATCGGGATTCGTTAGGTTCAAAAATCAAATAAGCTCCAGTTGCCTGCGGTACATCTGTATGGTGTTTTCCAATCCATAGTATAAGGCATCGCAAATAAGCGCATGCCCTATAGAGACTTCATCCAGCCAAGGAATATTTTGCCGCAGGTAGGCCAAGTTGTGGAGGTCTAAATCGTGTCCGGCATTGAGGCCAATACCATGTGCTTTGGCCGCTTCAGCCGCTTTAATATAAGGCGCCACAGCCGCCTCACGATTTTGATGATACTGAGCGGCATAAGGCTCGGTGTAAAGTTCCACGCGGTCGGCACCCAACTTGGCGGCATGTTCTACCATTTGCGTATCGGGATCTACAAAAATAGAAACCCGCGTGCCGAGGGCTTTCAGTCGGCTGGTAATCTCTTTTAGGTAATCGAAATGCGCCACGGTGTTCCATCCGGCATTGCTGGTAAGCACATCGGGGCCATCGGGTACAAGGGTGGCTTGTGCGGGTTTTGCCAAGGCAATCAACTCAAAAAAGCGCTCGTCCGGATAACCCTCAATATTGAATTCGGTAGTGACCACATCTTTCAAATCTACCACATCTTGGTAGCGGATATGGCGCTCATCGGGCCGGGGATGCACGGTAATGCCCTCCGCACCAAAGTGTTCGCAGTCCTTGGCTACTTGCACCACATGGGGGTTGTTTCCGCCACGGGCGTTGCGCAGGGTCGCTATTTTATTGATATTTACACTAAGTCGAGTCATGGCAAAAAGCTTGGCTTTCGAATAATTGTATAACTTTGGGGCAAGTTAATAGATTCCCAAATAGAAAGTAAAAATACCATGAGCCTTAAAACACAAATTGAAGCCGATATAAAAAAAGCCATGCTAGCCCGCAATCAAGACGAACTAAAAGCCCTTCGTGCCATTAAGTCTTTGATTTTGCTAGCCGAAACGGAAAAAGGAGCCAAAGAAGAGCTTACTGAAGACACCGAAATGAAGCTTTTGAACAAAGCCGCCAAGCAAAGAAAAGAATCGGCTGAAATCTACAAACAACAAAATCGCCCCGATTTGGAAACCATAGAGCTACAAGAGCTAGAGGTGATTAGCCGCTATTTGCCTAAGCAACTGAGCGAAGCCGAAGTGAAGGCCGAGCTGGAGAAAATCATTGCTCAAGTAGGAGCAGATGGCCCTCAAGACATGGGTAAAGTAATGGGCGCAGCCACCAAAGCTTTGGCCGGAAAAGCCGATGGCAAGATGATTTCTGAGATGGTGAAAAGTCTGTTAAGTAAATAAAATCGAGTGAATACTTTCGATATTATTCTACTGGTCTTGCTGGGAATAGGGGCTTTCATGGGCTTCCGCAAAGGACTAATCATGGAAGTGATTTCCCTGCTAGCCATTATTCTGGCCATTGTTGGAAGCTTTAAGCTTTTGCATTGGGGGATGGCCTTTATTCAGGAAAAAACAGGCTATTTCGATAGCCTATTACCCTTTATTGCCTTTGTCCTTTTGTTTATAGGGATACTCGTATTGGTCAATCTGCTGGGCAAGGCGGTAAAGAAAATCATTGACCTTACCCCCTTTGGCTTGATTGACAATATGGTGGGCGCTCTGCTGGGGATTTTCAAATGGGGCTTAGCCCTGAGCGTAATTGTGTGGTTGGCGAGTTCCGCTTCGGTGGAAATCCCGGAAAATTTTACGCAAGATTCATTTTTATATCCCTATCTATTGGCCTTTGCCCCCAAGGTAATTGGCTTTTTCTCGGGCCTAATGCCCTATGCCAACGATTTAGTGGAGAGCATAAAGGAGCTGTTAAGCGGAGTTTCCCATTGATTTTTGTCCTCGACAATTTTGATTCCTTCACCTACAATCTGGTGGATTACCTGAAGCAGGCGGGAGCCGATTGCCTTGTGAGGCGCAATACCTGTACCTTAGAAGAAATCCGCTCCCTTTCCTTTCAGGCCATTGTGCTTTCTCCGGGCCCGGGCACGCCTGCTCAAGCCGGAATACTGATGGAGTTGATAAAAGAATACGAGCAGCAGGTTCCTATTTTGGGTATCTGCTTGGGACATCAAGCCTTGGGCGAATTTTATGGAGGAAAGGTGGTAAAAGCCGCCAAACCCATGCATGGCAAATTGTCGGAAGTGTATTTTGAGCAGGATTTTCTTTTTGAACGCATTCCTGCGCGGTCTACCGTAGTGCGCTACCATTCCCTTGTTTTGGAAAAGTGCCCATCTCCGCTTGTGCCACTAGCTTGGACTGATCAAAAGGAATTGATGGGGCTAGCCCATGCCGACTTGCCCATACGCGGTTTGCAGTTTCATCCGGAAGCGGTACTAACCGAAGGCGGATTGCAAATGATAAAAAACTGGGTGCACTACTACGACTTGCACAGTTGAAATCTCCACTAATTCCTGTATTTTGCATCAAATACAGGCTAAATCACTGTAATGCCACCGAAGCGTGTTTTAGATGCACAATTTTTTCAAACCGAGGTTTCATTTTAGTTGTTACCTGTATTAATAAAAAACCATCATCCCATGGTCACCCAAGAGCTGATAAACCAAATGATTCCTCCGCTAAAGCCTAGCGACAAAGCCAAAAAGGCCTTGAGCTGGATGGAAGAGCTTCGGGTGAGCCAGCTGCCCGTGGTGTTTCAGGAGCGTTTTCTAGGTTTTATTTCCGAAGAAGCCATCTTGGAGCAGAATAATCCCGACCAGCTGATTGAGTCATTTGAATTGGAGGATATTACTTGTACTGTGCAGGGGCATCAGCACTTTTTTGATGCCATGAAAATCGCCAGCGATTACGATTCCGAATTGGTTACCGTGCTCGATCCGGCCAATAATTACCTAGGGGTAATCACTATTGTTGATACTATCTCGGCAGTGGCACAAACAGCAGCAGTGCAGAGTCCGGGTGGGATTTTGGTACTTTCCATGCAGCAGATAGACTATTCCTTGGCAGAAATTGCCCGTCTTGTAGAATCGGATAATGCCAAAATTATTGGATCGTCTATTTTGAACGACCCTAGCGATCCTTCCAAGATAAAACTCACCCTCAAGATAAACAAAGTGGATTTGACGCGGGTAATCGCTACTTTAGAGCGCTTTGGCTATGTAGTGGTAGCGAAGTTCCAAGAGGAGGTGATGATTTCCAATGAGAAAGAGCGCCTCGATATTTTGCTTAAATTCCTTGATATTTGAACCAAACTGATACCGTGTGAAAGTCGCCCTCAACGGACGTAAATTTGATGAACCCATCACTCCCATTATTCAGGAGATAGTCGATCAGCTCAAACATAGAGGTGCCGAGATATTCGTTTCCGAAGGATATTTTAATATTCTGAAGAAAAACGACATCGACTTGGGCGAGAACTGGTGCATCATATTGGATCGCCAGCACTATGACGACATGGATTTTGTGTTCAGCTTGGGTGGGGATGGAACTCTGCTCGAAACCGCCACTTTTGCTGGCCCCTCTCAGAGGCCCATTTTAGGAATAAATACAGGCCGATTGGGTTTTTTGGCTACTACTCCCAAAGACCAAATTAAAGAGGCTTTCGATGCGCTGTACGCTAAGGCTTTTAGTTTTGACGACCGTGTGATGCTGCGCTTGGAGTCGGACAAGAATATTTTTGGCGAGGTGAATTTCGCCCTGAATGAGTTTACTATTCTTAAGCGCGATACTTCCTCCATGATTGTGGTGCATACCTATATCGATGGCGAATACCTGAACTCCTACTGGGCCGATGGCCTTATTGTAGCCACACCCACAGGGTCTACGGGTTATTCATTGAGCTGTGGAGGTCCGGTGGTATTGCCCCATTCCAATAATTTTATCATCACTCCGGTGAGCCCGCATAACCTAAATGTAAGGCCTATGATTGTCTCCGACCGCAGCGTGATATCTTTTGAGATGGAAGGAAGAGGAAAAAATTGCATGGTCTCGCTCGATTCTCGTTCCAAGGCTGTCGAGATGAACGTGCAGTTAGCCGTACGAAAAGCTGACTTCAAGGCCCGTTTGGTAAAATTTGACGGATATAACTTTTTGGATACCCTGCGCCAAAAGCTCAACTGGGGCTTAGATTTGAGAAATTGAAATTTTAAATACTAATTTGTTTGATTACTTTTGTTGTTCAGTCACTTAAGTAATTACGTGAACTTGATGAATAATGAATCCTATGAGGAAATTACTAGTTGTACTTTGCTTATGTATGTTGGGGCTGGCGAGCACCGATTTGCAAGCGCAGGTGAAGAAAAGGAAAAGGCCGAAATCCGCTTCTAAAATCTCTAACTTCAAGGGGAACGACAATGTGTTTGCCGGTAAACGTTATTGGTCCTTTGGCGGTAATGTAAATGCGCTCAACTACTTTGGTGATATTGCTCCTAAGGCATCTCTTATGAGTACCGATATTTCCTTTACCCGTCCTGGTTTTGGCGTTACGGCTACCTATCGTTTTGGACCTTTCTATAGTTTAAAAACTAGTTTTAATTATGGGCGCATCAGCGGTGACGATAACCAAACCACCCAGCTGAATGATCCTTCACAATGGCGCTATGTACGTAATCTTTCGTTCAGAAATGACATTAAAGAGCTTTCGGTAGTAGGTGTTTTAGATGCATTTAAACACCCCGGAGGCTTTACTACGCGTAAGGTAGTAGTTCCTTATCTTTTTGCGGGAGTAGCGGTCTTTCATCATAACCCTAAGGCAATAGCACCCGATACTTTTATTCCTGGACTCAACCGTGCGGCTATTCCCTTAGAAAGTGCCGGACAATGGGTGGAACTTCAACCGCTTCAAACAGGCGGTGAAGTCTACAGCAAATTTGCGATTGCCTTTCCAGTAGGGATTGGGGTGAGATACAAAGTAAATCGCAACCTCGATGCTTCTTTTGAGATGTCGGCTCGTTATTTACTGACCGATTTCTTGGATGACATGGGCTCTATCTATACCGATTCGGGTCTTGAAGTAGCACAAATGAGCGATGCAGAGTTAGATGCCCTTCCTCAAGAGCAGCTTTTGGCCTATGCCATGGCCGATCGCTCGCTAGAGCCTGTTGCCGCCATGTCGGGTCAGGCCAGAGATGTGGCCGCTTTCTCAGAGTTTTTGACCTATAATCCCAATACCGACCGCTATTATGGTTTTGGGCAGTCAGGGCCGGGAAATTATCGAGGAACGGCAGATTCTAACGATGTGTACACAATTACTAGTATCAATGTTTCGTATATTATGGGCAGTGGTCCTTTTATGTTGAAACTATTCAGAAAGAAGAATGCTAAGTTTAGATAAGATAAATAATAGCTTGAAAAATACACGAGTAGGAAAGCATGCCGCATGCTTTCCTATTTTTGTTCTCGGCCTTTTGTTGCAGTTCGGGCATTTACACGCCCAGCAGAAAGAAGTGGGAGGAGGGCTAGCAGCCCTTAATTATGTGGGCGATTTGCACGAGCAATATGTTTTTAGGGATAATCGCCCTGCTGCTACGGCTTATTTTCGGTACAATTTTAATCCGGCTTTATCCGTAAAGGTAGGAGCCACGGCCGGTCGCCTAATCGGTGTTGACCGCTCTACCTACGATGCCCTTTCGGAAGCCCGGGCTACTCGCTTCACCTCTACCTTGGTAGAAGCGGCTGTTTCGGCTGAATACTACTTTCTTGATGTGGTGAAAGGCTCCTTCCTGAATCGTTTCTCGCCTTATTTTTATGGAGGCGCAGCCATATTCTATTTCTCTAGACCCCCGAGCGCCAGCCCTGCACCTTATAGCAATATCCAGCCGGCCCTTCCTTTTGGTTTAGGTTTTAAATATACCTTTTCTAAAAAATGGACGGTACTTTTTGAAACAGGCGCCCGCAAGCTATTCTTTGACTATCTCGATGGTATATCGGATGGCGATGTGTCGCAAAAAAACTTTCAGTATGGCAACCCCAACGACACCGATTGGTATTTTAACACCAATCTCACGCTGAGCTATACCTTCTATTCGGTGAATTGTGCGCGTGTACCTGCCAGATAGTCGCCTTAATTGGTGAATCCATTTAAAAAGAAAAATCAATTTTGTAGATTGCGCCCTGTTTAGCTGAAAGAAGCTGCGATGAAGGAAAATATTGACCCGAATAATTTACCACAGCACATAGCCGTTATCATGGATGGCAACGGCAGATGGGCCAAAAAGCAAGGCGCTATTAATCGCCTGTTTGGGCACACCAATGCTATTAAAGCCGTGCGCGAAGTAACCGAGGGCTGTGCCGAATTGGGGGTTAAGTTTTTGACCTTGTACGCATTTTCTACAGAAAACTGGTCGCGGCCTCAGGAAGAGGTGAACGGACTGATGGAGTTGCTGGTGGCCACCATTCGTAAGGAAATTAAAACCTTGCACGATAATAATGTGCGCCTAAGCGCTATCGGTGATTTGCACACTCTGCCTGTCAATTGTCAGAAGGAACTGCAAGAAGCCATACAAGAAACCAGCGTGAATACAGGCCTTACTTTGGTGCTGGCATTGAGCTACAGTGGCCGCTCAGAGATTACTCAGGCTATTAAAAAAATAGCCTCCGAGGTACAAAGCGGAAAGCTTGCTCCGGATGCAATCAATGAGGCTTTAGTGGCATCTTATATGCAAACCGTAGGCATGCCCGACCCCGAACTGCTGATTCGAACAAGCGGAGAGCTGCGGATTAGCAATTTTCTGTTATGGCAAATTGCCTATACCGAAATTTTTATCACGGAAGTGCTTTGGCCCGATTTTCGAAAAAAAGACTTGATAGAAGCCATTCAGGCCTATCAAAAGAGAGAACGTAGATTTGGTAAAATCAGCGAACAATTGAAGAATTAGACATTACATGAGATATATAGTATTACTTCTGCTTTTTATTAATGTTTCCGCTGCCTATTCACAAGTAGGTTTTAGGCGTAATAACCGAGCTGCCGCTACCCCCGAATTGAGCTATTCTTCTCCGCGCGAATTGGAAATAGCCGAAATCAAGGTGGAAGGTTCAGAGTTTTTAGATGCTAATGCCCTTATTTCCATTACCGGATTGAAAGTTGGCGATGTAATTAAAGTACCGGGCGATGCCATCAGTGGTGCTATCAAAAAGTTGTGGCAACAAGGCATTATTGGCAATGTGTCGATCCAAATTTCGAAAATTGAAGAAGGAAAGGTGTTTTTGGTTATTCAATTGACCGAGCGCCCTCGACTTACCCGTTTTAATTTTGCTGGGGTGAATAAGTCGCAGGAGTCGGAATTGAACGATAAAATCAAGCTCATTAAAGGACGGGTACTGACCGATGCCGTCTTGAAAAATACTGAAATCAATGTAAAGAAATACTTTGTAGACAAAGGCTTTTTGAATACGGAGGTAAAAATCACCCAGGCCAAAGATACCCTCATTTCAAATGGGGTGCAGCTCACCATCAAGGTGAATAAAAATGCCAAGGTGAAAATCAATAAAATTGTGTTTGAGGGCAACGACAATGTGAAAGATGCCACACTCAAGCGCAAAATGAAAAATACCCATGAGCATGCCCGATTCAATATCATTGAAGATATGCTCAAGCATGTGGTATACAGCTCGCCTTCGCAATGGCTCTACAGCCTTTCTCACCGCGACACGGTGCCCTTCAAAGCCGCTAAAGAATACATCAACGACCACGTAAAACTGAATGTGTTCAATACTTCAAAGCTTATTAAAGCTGATTTTGAAGAAGATAAAGAGTCGCTGATTACCTATTATAATGCCAAAGGGTTTAGAGATGCCGAGATTGTTTCGGATACCTTTTATCGTCACGATAACCGCACCATCGACATCAAACTCACTATAAACGAAGGTAGAAAGTATTACTTCCGAGATATTATCTGGAGTGGTAATTATGTGTATACCGATGCTGTACTCGACCGCATCCTCGATGTGAAAAAGGGTGATGTGTACGACATGGAGATGATTAACAAAAAGCTGAACTACAATCCGCAAGGAGCTGACATTAGCTCTTTGTATATGGATGACGGCTATTTGTTCTTTACTATCAATCCGGTAGAAGTGCGCGTAGAAGGCGACTCAATTGATGTGGAGATGCGTATTTTCGAAGGTAAGCAGGCTACTATCAACAAGCTGATTGTGAAAGGGAACGACCGCACCAGCGACCACGTGATTTTGCGTGAAATCCGCACCCTGCCAGGACAAAAGTTCAATCGTTCAGAACTCATCCGTACTCAGCAGCAACTATCGCAGCTGGGTTATTTCGATCCTGAAAAAATTGGTCTTAACCCTATTCCTAACTTTGCTAATTCTACAGTAGATATTGAGTTTACTTTGGAAGAGCGTTCATCGGATAAAATTGAGCTTTCCGGTGGATGGGGTGGTTTTATCGGCTTTATTGGTACTGTGGGGCTTGTGTTCAATAACTTCTCTACCAAAAACCTGTTCAATCTTGACAAATGGCGTCCGCTACCCGTGGGTGATGGACAGCAGTTTTCTATCCGCGCGCAGGCCAGTGGTGTGCAGTTCCAAAACTATTCGGTAGGCTTTGTAGAGCCGTGGCTAGGTGGTAAAAAACCTAATTCATTCTCTATTAATTTTAACCACAGCATTCAACGTTACCTAGATTTCCGTACGCGTGATGTCAATGGTGCTTTGCGTGTAACAGGGGTATCAATGGGACTAGGCCGCAGATTGGAATGGCCGGATAACTATTTTGTGCAAAGCAATTCCATCAACTATCAATATTATTACCTCGATCTTCCGGTCAATTCCGGCTCTGATTTTGGATTTAATAATGGAGAGGCTAACAACATCAACTTCAATAACACCATTTCCCGAAACAGTGTCGATAACCCACTGTACCCTCGTGGTGGTTCTTCTTTGTCCTTGAGTACTACCTTTACACCTCCTTATTCGCTTTTTAATAAGTTGGATTATAACAACGCCAGCAATGCGGAGAAATTCAAGTGGGTGGAATACCACAAGTGGATGTTCGATGCCAGCTATTTCGTTAAGGTGTTTGACGACCTAGTTCTGAATGCCCGTGCGCACTTTGGCTTTTTGGGTGGCTATTCACAGGAGGCCGGAATCGGTCCTTTCGAACGCTTTACCTTAGGTGGATCCGGTTTGGCGGGTCAACAATCAGGTTTCTTATTGGGTGCCGATATCATTGCATTAAGAGGATATCAGGATAATTCATTGCGACCTATTGAGACGGTATTGAGCAGAGAAACCGATGCAAATGGACAGACCACCATTTCACCACGTAATATTTCAGGCGGAACCATCTTCAATAAATTTGTGATGGAGTTGCGCTACCCCGTTTCGCTCAATCCATCGGCTACTATCTTCTTACTTACCTTTGCCGAAGCAGGAAATACCTGGAACAATTATGCGGAATTTAACCCTTATGAGTTAAAACGCTCTGCTGGAGTAGGTGCCCGGATTTTCATGCCAGCCTTCGGACTTATCGGTCTGGATTGGGGCTATGGCTTCGATCGCGCGCCTAACGGAACTGGCAGAAGTGGCCCGCAATTCCACTTTACCATCGGACAACAAATTCGATAAATATGATTTGGCGCAAAGTTTGCTTAGTGATAGCTACTATAGGCCTTAGTGCCTTGGGGGCGTTTAGCCAAAAGTTCGGCTATGTAGATACCGAGTACATCTTAAGCCGAGTTCCTGAGTATAAAGTTGCTCAAAGTGAAATTGAGGCATTATCTTTGAAGTGGCAGGAGGAGATTCAACAGAAGTACAAGGAAATAGAAGCCGAATACAATACGCTTCAAGCTGAAGAAGTACTGCTGACAAAAGAAATGAAAGATGAGCGTCTGGCCGCTATCCGCAAGATGGAGGAAGACGTAAAGGAATACCATAAAAAGGTGTTTGGTTTTGAGGGTTTGTTTTTCTTGAAAAAGAAAGAGTTGATTAACCCCATTCAAGACAAAATATTTGCGGCCGTAGAGAAAGTGGCTAAAAAGAACCGACTGCAAATTGTGTTTGATAAGTCGGGCGAACTAGTGATGATATATACCGACCCCGTGCATGACTATACGGATTTCGTATTGGAAGAACTGGGCTTAGGAGATGAAAACGATACAATTAAATAAACTGTTAAACATAGAACAATCATGAGAAAATCAATTGCCATACTTACGCTTATTGTAGCTAGCTTAAGTTTTGCTCAGGCACAAAATGCTACCCTTAAAATCGGCTATACCAATATTGACTATATCTTGTCGATGATGCCCGAATCAAAGCAAATTGAGGCCGATTACACGGCTTATGAAAAACAACTTACCAATCAGTTGCAAGCCAAAGTACAGGATTTTCAAACCAAAGGTGCTGAATATCAGCAGAATTATGATAAAATGATTCCTGAGGTTCGTGCCGATAAAGAAAACGAATTACGTAATCTTCAAACTAGCATTGAGAAATTCCAGCGCGATGCCGATGCTTCTTTGCAGAAGAAAAGAGCCGACTTATTGAACCCGGCTTATGAGAAAATCCAATTGGCGATTGATGATGTGGCCAAAGAGAACGGATTCACGCACGTTTTCAGCTCTGACATTGGCGGTATGCCCGTATTGTTGTACGCTGCCGATAGCGATGACATCTCCGACCTTGTCTTGAAAAAATTAGGTGTTACGGTTCCGACCGGAAACTAAAACCAACAGGAGCCCTCACTACACAGTGAGGGTTTTTTTATGATTCAGCCAAAACTCTTACAAGCGGGCGATACTGTGGCCATTGTTTCGCCAGCCAAGTTTATTCCACAAGATAGCCTGCTGTCTGCTGTTCAGATTCTCCAATCCTGGGGATTGCAGGTGCGGATTGGCTTAAGTGTGTATCAGCGTCATTTTCAGATGGCCGGAACGGATGCCCAGCGATTGGCCGATTTGCAAGAGGCCATGGATGATCCGAAAGTAAAGGCCATCTTCTGTTCCCGTGGAGGCTATGGCTCAGGCCGTTTGCTGGATGCCTTGCAAACAAAGTATTTGTTGGCGAATCCCAAATGGCTTATAGGCTTTAGCGATATCACCTTTCTTCATGCATTTTGGCATGCGCACAAGGTGATGAGTATACATGCTACCATGCCTTTGCTTATGAATCCTACAGCTCCAGAAGCTACCATTCAAGGACTAAAAGAAGTACTCTTCACCGGAAACGCCAATCATCAATGGGCAAACAGTGCATCTAACCGATTGGGAAGTGCACAGGGTGTTCTTTGGGGCGGAAATCTGTCTATTATCTCCCATCTTTTGGGAACACCCTATCAGCCTGATTTTGAGAATATCATCTTATTTATTGAAGAAGTATCCGAATACAAATACCGTATCGATCGGCTGATGGTACACTTAAAGATGGCGGGCGTTCTAGCACGTATCAAGGGTTTAGTAGTAGGTCAGTTTACGGATACAAAAGATAATCCGCAAGTTTTTGGCGCGAGCGTGGAGGAAATTATTCAGGAGCATTGTGCTTCATATGCCTTTCCTATCGCTTTTGGCTTTGAGGCGGGTCATGAGGCACTTCATCTGCCTTTAGTTTTTGGAAAGTCGTGCAATTTAGAAGTGAGTAGTACCCAATCTTCTCTAAAATACGAGTCCAGCCGCTAATCCGCCCACAATAATAAATGGAGGAGGAATTTTAGTGGCTGTGAGCAACAAAAAAGTGCCTACGGTAAAGCCTACGTTCATGGGGTTTTGTTCCAAAGGCATGTACAAAAGCAAGGCCGCGGCTATTACCATGCCGGAGCTGGCTGCGCTGATTCCTTCCAATGAAGCCCGCACAATCCGAAATTTTTTGAGATCGTTCCAAAATCGGCTGACGAAGAATATCAAAAAAGTACCGGGCAAGAAAATGCCCATAGAAGCCAGAAAAGCTCCGGTAATCTCTCCCCAGATGCCATATTCGCGCATGCTTAGCGCCCCAATGTATGCAGAGAAGGAAAACACCGGGCCGGGAATGGCTTGTACCAAAGCAAATCCTGAAAGAAATTCTTCGGAACTTAAGTAATGCTTAAAGTTTACGAACTCGGTATACATCAGTGGAATAAGCACTTGTCCGCCTCCAAAAATTAAGCTGCCGTTTCGGTAAAAGTTCTCAAATAAGCGTACGGGTAAAGAGCGGGTTATACCACCCAGAATAGCAATACCTATAAATACTCCTGCCCACATAAAGAAATTGAACCAAGTGATTTTGATTTTCTCTTTTTCTTCTACAATGGGCTGTTGGTTGTATTTGGAGGCGGTAATAAGCCCTGCTGCCAGTAAAAGTATGGGATACAGATAAGGCGAATTGAAGGTGAATGAAAGTATAGAGGAAATAATGACGATAACCAAGGCCATTTTGGTCCTTACTACCTTCATACTGATACTATAGGCCGCATAGGCAATAAAGCCTACGGCCATGGGCTGGATAAAGCGGGTAAACGCCAATGAAATGCTTTTTTCCTGCAGGTTACTAATACCCACAGCTGCGAAGGTCATAATGCTTACTGCAGGAAGAATCCAAACCAAAAGGGTGAGATAGGCCAAAGGTGGCCCACCAATTTTGAAACCTACTGCGGTGATGGTCTGCGTACTGGTCGGCCCGGGAAGAATGCTGCAAAGGGCATTGAGTTCGATAAGTTCTTCTTCTGTGAGATAAGCTCTTTTTTTTACGAGTTTGTCAAAAAAGAGAGCAAAATGTGCTTGCGGCCCTCCAAAGCAAATAAGGGTGAGCGCAAGCACATCGCGGAGAAAAATGTAGTATCGGATACTCTTAACCACCCGATTATTTTTTCTTTAATCCAATTTCGGCTAAGCGTTGATTAAGGAATTCGCCCGCAGTGATATCCTCGAATCTCTTAGGATTCTCTGCATCGATGCAGTTCGGTAAACAGCTTAAGTCCATTTCTGAACGTGGATGCATAAAGAAAGGAATCGAATAGCGAGAGGTATGCATCAATTCACGGGGAGGGTTAACCACTCGGTGAATGGTTGATTTCAATTTGTCGTTGGTCAATCGGGCCAGCATATCGCCCACGTTTACCACAATCTGGTCAGGAAGAGCGGTAATAGGAATCCACTTGCCATCTCTGCGTAGCACCTGAAGTCCATCGGCACTGGCGCCCATCAAAAGCGTAATAAGATTGATGTCACCATGTTCGGCTGCACGTACCGCATCGGCCGGAATTTCATCCGGATTGTCGATAGGGAAATAGTGAATAGCGCGCAAAATGCTATTGCCGTTTTTCACCTTCGCATCGAAATAGTTTTCATCCAGCCCTAAGTACAAAGCAATAGCACGCAGCATATTTACTCCGGCTTTTTCTAAGGTACGATAAGCCTCTAAGCCTACTTCGCGGAAAGCAGGAAGTGCTTCAGGCCATACATTTTCTGGATATTCTTCTTTAATAGGGTCGTTTTCAGTGATTTCTTGGCCCACATGGAAGAATTCTTTTAAATCGCCTGTGTTGCGGCCTTTGGCATGCTCTTTTCCTTTGCCGGTATAGCCACGCTGATATCCGTTGTCGGGGCGTTCGTCTTTGGCTTTTTCCGAATCGGGCAAGCTAAAGTATTCTTTAATACTGCTGTATAGCTTTTGGGTAAGCTCATCCGAAAGACCGTGGTTTTTGATGGCCACAAAGCCGATGGCATTATAAGCAGCTCCTAAATCGGCCACAAACTGTTTCTTCTTTTCGGGATTCCCACTGGTAAAGTCGGCTAAATCAAGTGACGGAATAGAATCGTATAACTTAGTGCTCATATTTTGGGTTATATTTATGAATAACAAACTTAATATATAAATTTAGTACAAGATTGATTTATACCACGTAAAACTTTTTTATCATGAAATATTTTGTAAAATACACAGTATTAGTTGGATTATCATCACTTTTGTTTGCCTGCGGGGCTTCTGAAAAAAAGGCGGAAGAGGAGAAATCCAATTCTGATTCTACGGCCATCAGTCTGGTGGCGGTTACAGAAAGTTCGCAGTTCCCCGATGCCCAGCTAGAACTGATGGGACCTGGTGAAGGCGAACGCCTAGCTGCCGGAAAATATAATTTCCAGTTTGAGGTAAAAAACTATGAGTTAACCGCCCAAACTTTGGACAAAGATGTACGCCAATGTGCCAATAGTGCGCAAGGTCAGCATATCCATTTCTTGTTGAACAATTCACCTTATACCGCACTTTACGCGCCTAATAACGAGGTGGAGCTTACCGATGGTCACTATGTGTTGCTTTCTTTCCTTAGCCGCTCGTATCATGAGAGTTTGAAGCAATACGGTGCTTATGTATTACGCCAGTTTACTGTAGGCGATGCCCCGGCTGATACGGTGGACTTAACAGCTCCGCATATGTTCTACAGCCGCCCTAAGGGAGAATACAAAGGAGCTGATGTGAAGAATTTGATGCTGGATTTCTACTTGGTAAATACTGAACTAAGTGCCGATGGCAACAAGGTAAAAGCCGTGATTGATGGACAAGAATTTTTACTGGATAAGTGGCTACCTTATACCATCGAAGGATTGGGTATGGGTACGCACACGGTGAAACTTACCTTGGTGGATAATGCAGGAAATACGATTCCGGGACCTTTCAATGAAGTAGAAAGAACTTTCACCCTAAGCGAGTAAGCTTAAGAAAATACATCGCGGAAAATCATAAGCGATTTACTGTCGGTTTTAATGCCCAGCTGATAGCGGTAGAAGGACAAAACAATGTCTAATATCGTTCTTCGCTGGGCATTTGTAATTTGTAGGCTTTCATGCCAAGCGCTTTGTAGGAAATGGTCAATAGCTTCCCCAAAGGCTTCACTCTGAGGAGGTAAGGTCTCGTGTTCTTCTACTTCTTTCAGGATATCGATATGGCTGGATATTTCCAAACCCAAAAAGCGGCTGAGTTGTAAAAGAAATTGAAGGTGAAAATTCTCGTAGGCTTCAGATTGCGAATCAAAATAAGTAAGCCCATCAAAGATAAAATCAAAAAGCTCGGTATTTTCCTCTTCTTCATGTAAGAGCTGTTGTAAAAGCTCTGCCAAAAAAAGTGCAATCGATGACTTTTTGATTTCGGTATGCAGACTATGATAAGGTCGGCCAATGTGTATTTCGGAAATACGGTTGATGCTATTTTCGCGGTGATACACCACCATATCGAGTAAAGTGAGGGGTTGAAAAAGGGCAATCTTCGATTTGGCCGATTTGCTTCTCACACCATTCACAATGTACGACTGCAAGCCAAAGCGCTCCGTATATATTTTGGTAATGATACTGGTGTCGCGATAGCGAATATAGTGTAATACGATGCCGCGGGTTTTGTGAAGCATGTTAACGAACAATCACAAGTTTTGCGGCAAAAGTCTCCTCGCCATCTTCGGCCAAGCTATAAATGAGGTAAACTCCCGAGCGGATTATCTGTCCGTTCGTCTGGCTTAAGTCCCATTTGGCGGTTCCGCCATCTGCTCGTGTCTCATACACTAGGCGTCCGCTAGTATCCGTGATCTTTACCCGCGCACTATAGGCAAGGCCCTCTATGCCAATGATTCCCTGATAGTGCGGATTGACCGGATTGGGATATACCTTTACCTGAGCATGCAAATTACTCGCCTGTGTAACCCCATCCCGATAAGAAACCATCCCCAAAGGAGTAGAAATAAAGATTTCACCGTTTATTGGATCGCCTGAAATGGCTAAAATGGAATTGCTGGGAAGCGGACTGTTTTCGCTTGTGTAATGTGCCAATAACTGGTCAACCGTTTCATTAAAAAGCCAAAGACCATCAGGTGTCCCCATCCATTTTCTGTTGGCGGCATCGATGTACAAGCTGGTAACTTCGCGGTCTTCAAAAAGATACTGATTGTCTACAATCGGTCGGATAAAGGTTGGTTCTTCCTCAAAAACTGAGCCGGAATTAATCAAATATCCCACGCCATTGCTGGTTCCCACCCACAGATTACCTTGGGCATCTTCTGCCATATCGTATACTTCGGAGGAAGGTAAAGTAGAGTTGTTTTCTGTAATTTGACGAATCTCGCCACTGGCATCTGAAAAAACATAAAGCCCCAGTTTTCGAGCGGCTTCTATTCTCAGCCATTTTTGTCCTAATCGATTAATGAGGATATCGGTAGCAAGTTGGGCCCCGGCTACATTGCTCAGGAACCCTTCCCAAGTTCCATTCCAGCGATGAAGGATTGCATTTCCCTGATAATTGATTATCCAAGCTTCTTCATTTCGTACAGTCAGCGCTGCCGCGAATGTGAAACCATCATCGGTGGTACTTAAAGAGGTATTGGTAAGAAGCGTAGGAGCGCTATCGGGTGTGCCCGACCAACTAAATACACCACTGTGGTTGCTGGTGATCAGGTAGGCCGTATCTGCCCAGGCAATATCGGTGCAGTTGACCAAATTTGAATGATCTAGGCGTGTCCATACGCCATTTTCAAAATATGAAAGACCAACGGCATTGCCTAAAAATGTGCGGTTTCCGGGAAGGGCGTGAAGGCGTTTTTGGTCAAAATTAAGTGATGTACTTTGATTACTTACAGGGCCAGCCGGACTTAAGGACATCCATTCACCCGATTGCTCCATGAATAGTCCTTGTGAGGCATCGGCAATCCATAGTTTTCCTTCTTCATCTACATACGCCAGATTGGCGATAATACCGGATGGTAAAGCCTTTTCCTGAAAACTGTTGCCATCCCACAGGTAGGTTTTGGTGCTTGTTACCAGTACCATGCCCCCAGCACTTGCCTGAAGCGATAGCATACTCCCTTGAGGGCTAAAAGCTAGCGCTGTCCACTCGCCATTTTGATAGCGATAAATTTCTTCCCCAGAGCGCGCAAAAAGTTGATTATTGAACTGAACAAGATTGGTAAAACTCTTAGGGATGATGCCGGAGTCTTCGGTACTTCGCTTCCAATTGGCAAAATCTTGCAGGTTGATAGAGCCACTTATATTTCCGGCTATCACGCCTTTAGAGGTTGCTACAAATAGCGTATCGTTAAACAGGATAGCAGCATAGGCACTAAGCCTTTCTCCGTTGGCGCCTAAGTTGAGGTAGCTTTCTTTAAATTCTCTTTGAGCGAGGTTGAGCACGGCAATGCCAAAATCACCCGAAAGGTATGCCAAGCCTCCGGCAAAATTGATGGCATTGATTTTTTTTGATCCCGTAATGGTAGATTCCTGGATGGTGGAGATAGCGTAGACCTCTCCGTCTACAATTTGGTCAATAGCCCCGGAAGCATAGCCAATTAGTAAGGTTTTGTCTGCCGGATTATACCCTACTTGACTATAATCCACACCGGACAGTCCATCGAGTTTGCTGAGCTTTTGGATTGTATTTTCTACTTTATCATAAAAGAAAAGTCCGCCTTCATTGAAGGCATAGATACGATTATCAGCTTCGGAAATTCCACTGAGGGTGTAATAGGAAGCATGTGTACGCCATGTGCCAAGCGGGATTTGCTGAGCAAAGGTAAGGCCGCTCCATAAGCAGGCGACACTACAGAGTACACGGTACTTTATTCTCATTTTCGGTTTCCTTTATTAAAACATTGTCGGCAACGCGGCTCATATTGGTCTTTCTCTCCCAAAACCACCTTCTTGGTAGAGGCGGTAGTACGGTACGAAAAGCTGGCTAAGCCCCCGCACTGCGCACAAATGGCATGCACCTTGGTAATGAATTCGGCCACGGCCATGAGTTCGGGCATAGGCCCAAAAGGGTTTCCACTAAAGTCCATGTCCAGTCCGGCTACAATTACCCGCTTGCCTGCATTGGCGAGATTTCTGGAGACTTTAACTAATTCTTCATCAAAAAATTGTGCTTCATCAATGCCTACCACATCGCTATTGGCGGCCAAAAGGAGGATATCATTGGCAAACTGCACTGGAGTACTGCGGATGGAGTTTTCATTGTGAGATACCACGTTTTCGGCATGGTAGCGTGTATCAATGGCCGGTTTGAAGATTTCTACTTTCTGCTTGGCAATCAATGCTCGGTTCAGCCTGCGGATGAGTTCTTCTGTTTTTCCGGAAAACATAGAGCCACATACCACCTCTATCCAGCCGCGTTTTTCGTTTTTGCTATGTCCTATTTGTGGTTCAATAAACATCCTCTGAATACTTTATATGGGGAAACTGATAGCGCTTGGGCACTTTTACCTGCACTTCGCCCGAGCGTATGTGTACCTGACACGCCTGACGCTCATTGGGAGCCAATCGATTTGCCTCATGAAACTTACGCTCCAACTCGTTTAATGGGCTTAGGTTTTCCATGCCTTGCACAATTTCCATACAGCAGGTGGTGCATCGGCCTTTGGCTCCGCACGCATGCATCCAGTCGATACCATGCGCGTGGATAACCGATAATACCGATTTTTCCGGTTCCGAATAAGAAATTATCCGGTGCGATAAGTTTATGATTTCAAGCCTAGGCATATTTGTACTGTACAAACCTACATCAATACCCGCATTTCACAAAAGTAATTTAGGGATTGCATCAATTTGTAGCAAAAGCCCGTTAGGTAAAGTAAAGAATTGTATTTTTAGGTATGGAAAGCAAATTGAATCACGAAGCTATCGAGGCCTATGCCTCTACCTACAGCAAACGGATAATAGCCGATTTTTTTATTCAACACGACAAAATTACGGGTCAGCAGATTGTAGACCTCAAAGGGGTAAAGCAAGTGAACTTGATGGTGCTGAAAAACCTCTTCCAGAAATGGAAAAAGGAATCGGACAAATGGCAAAGCCCATATTTTAACTATGAAAATCCTGAAGTAAAAAAGGCACTTCAAGCCTTTATGAATACACTTTCTCAGCACATTTCAGTTCCCAAAAACCACTTTGAACCCTTACTGAAGCGAGCGGTGGAAGATACGCTCCTGCTTATTTTTTCTCCGTATCAATTCTACTCGCGCGAAATCAACCATGTGGAGCGCACGCGCCTTTCAATCTATGATTTAAAAGATACCCAGCGCTATATCAAAGTGAACAAGCAGCTGTTGGAGGCTTTTATTAAAGAGTTTGAGCAAGGGGAAGTGAAGGAAATGTTCAATGATGAGGCTTTTGGGGTTTTCAATGAAGTGTGCGAAAAGTTGAAAGCTACGCCAGAAGATTTTGAGCCTTTCTTAAAGCAGTTCAATGAGGTGGCAAAGTTGAGCATTGAGATGATTTACTTTGACTGTGAGACAGATTTTGAGGCGGAAGATTATAAGAAGCTGAACAAACCACCCTTGAAAGAAACCATAGCGGAAGCCGTGGCCGAGCAACGGGAAGTTACGCAGGCACCCTTACATGAAAGTCTGGTGGCCAATAGTAAGGAAGGAAAAAATCTATTGAACACCTTGGAGCAAAAAGTAGTGACAGGAAGTATCAAAAAGAATATTTCTATCAATCAGCGCTTTATGTTTGTGAAGGAGCTTTTTGGTGGAAATAATGATGCCTTTAATCAGGCGATTGATGCACTCGATAATCTGCCCTCTTTACAAGCCGCTCGCGAGTATTTGAATGCCAACTGTGGTGCTTCTTCTTGGGATACTGAATCCGAAGAGGTGACCGAATTTATGGATTTGCTTGAAAAGAAATTCGCTTAAAGCCTCACCAGTACTTGCTTGCGGTGGGCATCCAACTTAATGAGGATGAACAACATAATGGTGAATGACCATAATGAAGAACCTCCATAGCTAAAAAAGGGCAAGGGAATTCCCACCACCGGGAATAGACCAATGGTCATTCCGATGTTGACCAAAAAGTGGAAAAAGAAAATGGAGGCTATGCAATAGGCATATACCCGGGCAAATTTAGATTTCTGGCGTTCGGCAATCATAGTGATACGCAGCATAAGCGTAACGAAGAGGCCAATAAGCAGTAAGCTGCCAATCCAGCCGTGTTCCTCACCAATGGTGCAGAAAATAAAATCGGTGCTTTGCTCAGGCACAAAGTCGAACTTAGTTTGCGTGCCTTCTAAGAATCCTTTGCCTAGAAATCCGCCTGAACCAATCGCGATTTTTGACTGGGTTACGTTCCATCCATAACCTAGTGGGTCGGAGTTGGGATTGATAAGGGCTTTGATTCGGTTTTGCTGGTGCGGTTTGAATACATCGGTAATCACAAAGTCCACGCTGCGCACAAAGGCCAATACGATAACCAGTGAACCAATCACCAAAGTGATATTGCGTACACTTTTCTTATTGAAAAGAATGATTAAGGCGGCAAGCACCACCAGTCCGATAATCAGATAGGTTTGAGGAACCAATAGTGTAAGAACAAACAAAACAGCAATCACCAAGCCTAGCACCAGATAAATGCCCGGAAAACCTTCGCGGTACATGGCCAATACCATGGCCGCAAATACCATAGAGGTTCCTGTGTCACCCTGAAGGATAATAAGGCCAACGGGAAGAAGCAAAATGCCTAATGCCACCGCTTGGTGAAAAAAACGATCGAGGCGAACATTTACCGTGCTTAGATACTTT
The DNA here is from genome assembly GCA_030412945.1 of Shiella aurantiaca. GTDB lineage: Bacteria > Bacteroidota > Bacteroidia > Cytophagales > Cyclobacteriaceae > Shiella > Shiella aurantiaca. Next base: position 185,421 of record JAUHJS010000002.1, read on the forward strand.
GAAAGAGCCAATGCAGAGGCAAATTTAGCGATTTCTGAGGGTTGTAAGCGAAAGCCACCAATTTGAAACCAGCTTTTAGAACCTGCTACCTCGTGCCCAAAAAGGAGTACAAACACAAGCAAACCAATCACTACACCATAAATGACGTAGGCAAACGTATCATAAAACTTAAAGTCGATTACCAGTACGGTAATGATAATCAATATAGATCCGCCTATAAATAGTAGCTGCTTGCCCGAGTTTTGGCTTAAGTCAAAAATACTTTTTACCGATTGCTCATCGTACACGGCCGCATAGATATTCAGCCAACCCAAAATGACTAAAATGCCATAGAGTAATATGGTAATCCAATCGACATCATTTACTATGTTATCCTGCCTTCTCAATCTCCAAAGTAGCCTTTAAGTACATAATCTTCTATCCAAGGGCGATCGGTTTGCCCTTTAAGGTATTTTTCTATCATTAGGCTGGCAATAGCAGCCGCGGCACGCGCACCTTGTCCAGCATTTTCCACATACACCGCAATGGCTATTTGGGGATTTTCCCGAGGCGCGAACGCGATAAAACCTGAGTGGTCTTCCCCATGAGGGTTTTGTACGGTACTGGTTTTGCCGCAGACTTCAATATCTTTTAGCTTAGCTCGGTACTGTCCTGTTCCGCTTTTCACCACATCGGCCATGGCTTCAATTACTACCTCGTAGTGTACTGAATCAATCCCTGTATAGTTTTTGGTGGTGTATTTACTTGAAATGGGGATTTCGCCCTTTCCTATGTCTTTAACCAAATGAGGGGTATAGTAATAGCCCTTATTGGCAATAATAGCTGCAAAATTAGCCATCTGAATAGGTGTAACCAATAATTCACCTTGCCCGATGCTCAATGACATAATGGTAGAAAACTTCCAGCGATTTTCCCCATAATAGCGGTCGTAATAGGCCAAAGTAGGCACAAAACCTCCTTTCCCGTTAGGAATATCGATGTCTAGCGGGGCTCCCAGGCCAAATCGACTGATATAATCACGCCATTTTTCAAGCCCAATGCGTGAATCGATAAAGGTATTCGGGTCTACATTTTGATTGATTACCCTGCGGAATACCTTTACAAAATAGTTGTTGGAGCTAAGCATGATGGCTTTTCGCACATCGTAATAGCCCGGAGGGGCGTGGTCGCCAATCAAGTTACCTTCACAAAATACCTGCTCATTGGCATAGAGCACTTTTTCTTGTAGGGCAATAAGGGCCTGTATACTTTTGAACATAGAACCCGGAGGGTAGGTGGCCATAATCGGGCGGTTGAATAATGGCACCAAGCTGTCGTTTTGCAGCACATTGAAATTGGCACTGTAGTCTCTTCCTGTCAATAGATTAGGATCATAATCAGGTGCTGAAATGATGCTGAGGATTTCACCTGTTTGTGGTTCAATAGCCACTATACTTCCTACTTTTCCTTCCATCAACTTTTCTCCGTATTGCTGAAGTTTCAAGTCGATGGTGGTGGTTATGTCTTCTCCAGGGATGGGTAAAGTATCGTATTCTCCATCTTTAAAAGCCCCTTTCTCAATACCGCGCACATTTACCAAGCGGTATTTAACTCCGCGTTTTCCGCGAAGGAACTCCTCATAATAGCTTTCAAGTCCACTGATGCCGATGTAATCGCCCTGTTTATAGTAACCTGTGGTATCGCGCTCTAATCTACTTTTGTTGATCTCCCCAATATAGCCTAGGGCATTGGCCGCTATGGCTTCAGGATAGGAACGTACGGTACGCGCAATCACATAGAAGCCTTTAAAATCAACCAAAGCATCTTGTATGCGGGCATAGTCCGTTACGCTAAGCTGCTTGTAAAATACAGAGGGTTTCACCCAACTGAATTTTATGGCCGCCTCCATTTTTTGGGTAAAATCTTCCTGAGAAATCCCTAAAAGAGAGATAAGGCGGAGCGTATCGATAGCTTCAACCTCCTTGGGCACGACCATCAGGTCGTACATAGGGTCGTTTACTACTATCAGTTCCCCGTTTCGGTCGCTTATCAAACCTCGCGAAGGGTATTCGGTAAGACGTTGTACGGCATTGTTTTCTGCGGCTACTTTGTAGGTATCGTCTAATACCTGTATACTAAATAAATGAACAAGGTAGATGAGGCCTACCACTACAATGGCTATCTGGATAATTAAGGAGCGATTGTCGTTCATAGCATGCGTCTCCGCTTTTCAAAAAATAAATACTGGAGGATTACCAAGGTGGCAAAAGTAAATGCGCTACTAAAGATAACCTTAGTTAAGGAGAACCAAAAATGTGTACCCCCACCCACTTCTATATAAAACAAGCAAGCATGGTGAATAACAATCAGCGGGAAAGCATAGGTGCTAAACCACTGAAAGCCCATTTGGTTGAGTAGGGGAGCAGGTGAATCGTCATAGCCACCACGCGGAGTAATAATATTAATCCACCAAGGGCGTACAAACATAATAGCCACGGCTGAGGCTGCATGTATCCCTAGGCTATCATAGAAAATATCTAGAAAAATGCCTGTGGTGAATCCTAAAGCCAGCAAAAGTAAGCGACTGGTATCGAAAGGGAGTAGCAAGAGAAAGCCTACATAGATGTAGTTGAAGGCCACGCCATAAATCACCATATTGCGGGTGAAGAGAAGCTGAATGGTAATAAAAACCACAAAGCTCATTATCTGGGTGATGTAATCTCTACTCTTCATCTTGCACAGTGCTTAGGGTTTCCAATGAATCACGTTCGTTCAAGAGATGGTTCTTCACCACATACACATAAGAGAGTGTATAGAAATCGGTGCTGAGCGAGATAGTAATTGTATAAAACGCATCGCTATCACCCAATTCAATATCGGTTATGATGCCCAAAGGAGTACTTTCGGGGTAAATGGCATTGAAGCCAGAAGTAGAGACAGTATCTCCCATCTGGGGTTTTAAGTGACGAGGAACGTAAAGCACTTGAGCCTCTGTAGGGTCTAAACCATCCCATTTTACGGTACACAATGTGTTCGATGATTGCAAGCGAGCCGAAATGCTCATATTGGTATGTAAAATGGAAGTTACTGTAGCATAATGTTCCGACACAGCGCGCACCTTGCCCACTACACCTTCGGCCGAAATTACACCCATGCCTACTTCTATGCCATCGCTTAGTCCTTTGTTGAGTGTCAAAAAGTTGTTGTAACGCCTTACGGAGTTGTTTACTACCTTGGCCGGGTAAAAAGTGTACTGATTGCGTGTGATGGAATCTGCCTTTTCAATAGCGCTAGAATCGCTTACTACCATCACCTTGGTTTCTGTACTGAGCAATTGCTTACGTAGTTGAGCATTTTCGTCTGCCAAATGCTGGTTCACTTGCCCCAAGCGGAAATAGTCAGCCGTGGCTGTGGTGCCCGCCATGATGCTTCCCGATAAGGCATTGGAAGAATTGAAAAATGCGGCCGACTGATAGCGATTATAGTTCACAATCAGCCAGCTACAAACTACTTCAAGAAAGATAAATAAGAAGAACGCTCGGTATTGGTATAAAAATTCAAATAACCTCTGCATGGACTATCAGGTCATCAGTACCGCACGGAAATCATTCAGTTTTTTGAGGGCAATACCCGTACCACGCACTACTGCGCGAAGTGGATCATCGGCAATGTGGATAGGAAGCTTGGTTTTCATGGCCAATCGCTTATCCAGTCCGCGAAGCAAAGCGCCACCACCTGTTAGGTGAATACCATTGTCATAAATATCGGCTGAAAGTTCGGGAGGAGAAATCTCTAAAGCCTTTAGTACTGCTTCTTCAATCTTCGATACCGATTTGTCCAAAGCGAAGGCGATTTCCGAATACGAGATTTTAATTACTTTAGGAATACCCGTCATCAAATCGCGACCGCGGATTTCATAATCTTCCGGAGCATCATCGAGCTCGGTAAGGGCTGAGCCTACTTCAATTTTCACTTTTTCCGCAGAACGCTCCCCAATCAATAGGTTGTGCTGTCTGCGCATGTAATCTAATATGTCGCGGTTGAAAGAATCCCCGGCCACGCGGATAGACTGATCACAAACAATCCCCGAAAGGGCTATTACGGCAATCTCAGTGGTTCCTCCACCAATATCTACAATCATAGAGCCTACGGGGCGCTCAATATCGATTCCAATCCCGATGGCCGCAGCAATCGGCTCATGAATCATGTATACTTCTTTGGCTCCGGCATGTTCGGCCGAATCGCGCACGGCACGTTTTTCTACCTCAGTAATGCCAGAAGGGATACAAATAACCATGCGGTGGGAAGAAGGGAAGAAACTTTTCTTGCCTTGATCAATCATTTTAATCATTCCCCGAATCATTTGTTCGGCTGCATGGAAATCGGCAATTACACCGTCTTTCAGCGGACGGATAGTTTTGATGTTTTCGTGGGTTTTTTCATGCATTTGCATGGCTTCCCGACCAATCGCCAACACCTTATTGGTGGATTTGTCGATGGCGATAATGGAAGGTTCGTCCACTACAATTTTATCCTTATGGATGATGAGGGTATTGGCGGTTCCCAGATCGATAGCAATATCGCTGGATAAAAAATCAAAAATTCCCATTCGGTCGGCTCCCTTTAAAAATACTAAAAACGATTAATCCTTGAAATTTACAAATTAGTTTGAAAAACCCTGCTTTGCACGTAAAAAAAACACAGTTTTTTATTAATGTTTAAAATGGCGGACTCCGGTAAATACCATTACCATACCATTTTGATTACAGTAGTCTACCGAGTCTTGGTCTTTGATAGAGCCACCTGGCTGAATTACGGCCTTGATTCCCGCTTTATCAGCAATTTCTACGCAATCGGGGAAGGGAAAAAAGGCATCGGAAGCCATTACGCTTCCTGCTAAATCAAAACCAAAGGTTTTCGCTTTTTCGATGGCTTGTCTCAGCGCGTCAACACGTGAGGTTTGTCCCACACCGCTCGAAAGCATTTGTCCTTTTTTTGCCAAAACAATGGTATTGGATTTGGTATGCTTCGCGATTTTGCTGGCAAATACCAAGGCATCAATCTGATCTTGGTCGGGAGCCATTTTGGTTACAGGCTTCAGGTCTTCGGCTTGGTCAGTTTTTAGGTCTTTATCTTGTACCAACATACCGTTTAAGATATTCTTCACCTGATATTTTCCACTAATAGCCTGCTTTTGCTCCAAAATCATTCGGTTCTTTTTCGATTTTAGCAGTTCCAAGGCATCTGCATCATAGCTTGGGGCGATTATGATTTCGAAGAAAAGCTTGTTGAGTTCTTCGGCTGCGGCCAAATCAATAGGTTGATTGGTGGCCAATACTCCACCAAATGCCGAAACCGTGTCGGCTGCGAAGGCTTTTAGATAGGCTTCTTTTACGCTGCTACCTGTGGCTACACCGCAGGCATTGGTATGCTTGATGATAACAAATGCCGTTTCTTTATCAAACTCTTCCACCAGCCCGATGGCGGCATCAATATCTACTAGGTTGTTGTATGATAATTCTTTTCCGTTCAACTGATTGAACATGGCGCCCAAATCGCCATAGAAAATCCCTTTCTGGTGAGGGTTTTCACCATAGCGAAGTACGGTATCTTGCTGATAGCTGGCCTTATAGCGGTTCAGGCCTTCCGACTGGTTGAAATAGTGGTAAATGGCTGTATCGTAGTGCGAGGAGGTATCAAAAGCCAAAGCGGCAAGGTGCTTGCGTTCTTCCAAGGTAGAGCCTCCGGCATTGCGCTCCAGCATTTCTTGCAACAATCCGTATTGGTTTCTGGACGATACGATGACCACATCTTTGTAATTTTTGGCTGCGGCACGAATCAAGGAAATACCACCGATATCAATTTTCTCGATGATGTCTTCATGAGCGGCTCCGGAAGCTACGGTGTTTTCAAAGGGATATAAATCCACAATCACCAAGTCCATATCCGGAATTTCGTATTGTGCTACTTGTTCTTGATCTTCTTTCAAATCCCTGCGCGACAAAATGCCACCAAATACTTTTGGATGAAGGGTTTTTACGCGACCGCCCAAGATGGATGGATAGCCAGTCAAATCTTCTACCGCATGTACTTTCACGCCTAGCGACTCTACAAAACTTTGCGTACCTCCGGTAGAGTAAATGTTCACTCCGTGTTGGTGCAGCAAATGAATGATGGGTTCCAGGTTATCTTTATAGTAGACAGAAATTAATGCGTTTTTGATTTTTTTGACTGACATGATCGGGACTTAATTAAAACAATGGGCGAAGTTACGTAAAACAGAAAATTTATTTGAGCGATAAGGCAATTACCTCATGCTTTGTAAGACGATTTTTTCAATCACCACCGGATAGTCGCGGTGCTCTAAGTGGTGGATTTTCTGGGCAAGGCTTTCAGGCGTATCATTGGCTTCGATTGTGCATTTGGCCTGATGGATTATGGCACCTTCATCGTAGTGTTCATTCACCCAATGTATGCTAATGCCGCTTTCTTTCTCCTTGGCCTGAATCACCGCTTCGTGTACATGTATGCCGTACATGCCTTTGCCACCGTATTTGGGCAAAAGTGCGGGGTGGATGTTCACGATTTTATTGGGGAAATTCTTTACCAAATAATCAGGGACGAGCCACATAAAACCCGCCAATACGATAAAATCAATCTCATATTGCATTAAAACGGAAAGGATGATTTCTGTTTGGTAAAACTCCGGACGGGTGAAAGTAATGGCGGGCACTTGGTGGTTTTGCGCGCGCTGGAGCACGTAAGCATCAGCTTTATTGGAGGCGATAAGACCCACCTCAATCTGCTCGTGCTGGGTAAAATGTTGCATAATGGCCTCGGCATTGGTGCCGCTACCCGAAGCAAAAATGGCTATTCGAAATTTTTTCATGAATAAAAGAAAATCATACTCAGCACCCCGCTAATCATCAAAAGTTTACTGTAAGTACTTAGCTGGGCAAAGGCTTTTTGCGTATCGGCCTTTACTAAATATCCAATAAATACTAAGAAGAAAAGCGCCATTAGGCTGAAATAATATAGTAAATAGGTATTGTTCATTTGAACCGACAAGTAAATCAAACCTGGTATAAAGGCGATGATAATGAGGTAGATAAACTGCTTGGTTTTTCGTATACCCCAAATGATGGGCAAGGTTTTACAGCCAAAGGTGCTATCGCCTTTGAGGTCTTCCATGTCTTTGATGATCTCACGGATAAGAGTGGTGAAAAAGGCAAATAAGGAATAGGTAAAAATCAGCTGACTTTTCTCCGGAAATAGCACTATTAAGATATATAAAGCCAGTCCGGTGAAGAGGGCAATGGAAACGTTGCCTATCAAAGGCAAGCGCTTGAGCTGGTTCGAATAGAGCCAAAGTCCAAAAGCGGTGGCGAGGTATACAAGGCTGAGTTTCCAACTAATCCATAACACCAAGAAGGCTGCTCCAAAATTGAATACCGTATGGAAAATCATGGCTACGCGCCTTTTCATAAATCGGCCTACCACTACCCGCTCCGGCTTATTGATGAGGTCGATTTTTACATCGTAATAGTCATTGATAATATATCCGGCAGCGGCAATCAATAGCGTGCTGAACACCATGCAGTGTAAAGCAAAATGTGAAATAAGGGAAGATGCCGGACTTACGCCTGATAAGAAAATGGCCGTCATGTATTGCGTGAAACCCAAAATAAGCAGATTGGGCCAGCGGACAATTTTCATAAAGCCTGAAAAGGTGAGGGCAGGTTCTTGCATAAAAATACAATGAGCTGGCAAGTTACATCTTAGGCGTGATTTTTTAGCGACTATCGGTAGGTATCTAGTATATTCTGACTAATGATTTGGTAAAGCTGTGCCCAGTCGGGGTGTTGGACTAGCAAATCCATGTGCCTGTCGAGCACTTCCAGGTCTCCTCTTTTGGCTGGGCCAGTTTGGGCATTCGATGCGCCAATTTCTAAGGATTTGTTGATGGTTTCTACAATTAAAGGATGCAAGAGTGTATTGTCCAAGCCTTGTTCGGAGAGGATTTTCTCTGAAATAGCCATCATATGATTGCTGAAGTTACAGGCAAACACAGCCGCCAGATGCAGTTTCATGCGGTCGGCATAGTTTACCTCCAGCACTTTTTTGCTGAGCGAAGAGGCCAGTTGGAACAATGCCTTTTTGGTAAAGATGTTTTCGGTTTCGATACAAAATGGCACTTGAGAGAAATCCACCTTATGCTTTTTGGTAAAAGTTTGAAGGGGATAAAACACGCCAATATGTTCAGTGGGCACATAACCCAATTTGCTGAGCGGCATACTCCCCGAAGTGTGTACCACTATGGCATCTTCTGGTATTACCAAGTCGCCAGCCACTTCTTCTATGGCGGCATCGGAAACGGCAATAATAAATATCTGTGCTTTTGAATGAGAGAAATCTAAGGATTGTACTACCCGCGCATCGTACAGGCGCTCAACCAAGGCTTGGGCATGGGCATTGTTGGGGCTATAGACCTCCTTTACCGGGTAGCCCACATTTTCGAGGGCTTGGGCCAAGTGCCAAGCCACATTTCCGGAGCCTATAAATGCAAGTGCTGGAAAGCTCATAAAAAAGGGATTTACCGCTAAAGTAAACCCCTTTTCTTTAATTTCCTTCTTTCTGTTTATTCTATTCCTTTGTCGCGCATCTTGATGAAATCGGAATAGCGCCTACTTAAGGCAACTCCAAAACCTATCAATAGTACCAGTGTGCCCAGCCACAAAAGGTTGATTAGGGGTTTTTCTACGGCTTTTAAAATAATATAGTCGCGCTGCGTTTTTTCAATTTTAAGTGTGAAGGTATTCTCTTCGGGATTGATTGTTTGCACCGTAATCCGCAAGCCTAAAGGTTTGGAAACATCGGGCACACGTCCAATCATACCATCTTTAATAATAAACTTAGGCGCAATTAGATATTCTTTTTCCTTGCCAAATACTCTGATTTTCGCCTGTACGGCCAAGTCGGCACCCGCCACACTAGGGTCTTCTTGGGCATTGAGTATGGCCACTTCTTCTAAGATGGATACTTGATCATTAAGGAAAAAGCGCTCCTGTGGTTTAATCACCTGTTCGGTAGGTTCATCCCATTCGATTTCTTCATCTGTAGGAGGCACTACCGTCACGTGCGTATAGATATCTCTCCATAGTCCACGCATAATGGCCGGTGATACCACATTGCCCATTTGTGGGTTGAGTTGCAAGCGAGGATATAATACATCGGTGCGGCCATTTTTTGTAAATGCAATCTCGTAGTGGGTGTTTTCTGGGAAAACGCGCACGGTATCTCCTTTAGCCAGAATCTCGTCCTCTAATTGCACCATCTCCGAAACGGTGAAATAATCATGCTTTGCTGTGGCTCTAAGCACCTCTTTGGCAATATATCCCTCGCGGTCACGGAGTTCCAGTCTTTGCCCTTTATAAATCAATTGGTAGCCATCCATCTCACGGGTTTCATCTACAAATAGAAGCAGGTTTTTTTGGTTTACTTCGTCATCAAATTCCCTTGAATAGAGCAGTCCTGTATTGTTTTCTGAAATAATATGCGAATAACCGGATGAAAACAACACGCCCAGTAGCATTAAGGCCACACCAATGTGGGTAATGGCTCCACCCGATAGGCGAATATTGCTTTTGGCTACACTATAAAGAATAAAGGAATTGGCTACCAAAGAATACATGCTGGCGGTGAGCAGTATCATGTAAGGGATTTCACGGATAGAAGCCAAGGCAATAATAAGCCCTGAAAGCAGTAAAGTGATAATTAAAGGAGCGGTAAGCACTTGCTTGAGCTTCTCTTTGTCCATCTTTTCCCACCAGAAAAACTGTCCCGTACCGGAAAGGATGGCGATGAGAATGCTTAGCCAAAGTTGCCATTGGGTATAAAATCCTATTTGATCAGCAGGAGGAGCCAGGTTGGATACGCCACCAAAGCCTTCGATAATGGCATTGTATACCGGAATAGAAGTCGGGATAATTACCTGGAAAGCCATCAACGAAAGGACGGTCGCCCCCATGAAAATCCAGAACTCACGGCTATAGGTGCTGGTTTCTTTTTCCGAACTGGGGATTTCCTTCCAGCGCACAATCGCCAAGCCGATGGATAGAATAGTAAATGCCGCCATGTACACTACGAGCTGAGCGAAAAGCCCTAAATCGGTAAAAGAGTGTACTGAGGAATTGCCCAAAATCCCACTTCGGGTAAGGAAGGTAGAATACAAAATCATGATAAAAGTGGCAATCACCAAAATGATAGAGCTTTTTAAGGCAGTGTTGCTCTTGTTATAGGCAATCATGGTGTGAATGGAGGCCACAAGCACAATCCACGGCACGTAAACAGCATTTTCAACCGGATCCCAGTTCCAGTAGCCACCAAAATTGAGGGTTTCGTACGCCCAGTATGCACCCATGATAATTCCCAAGCCCAAAACGCCCGCTGAGAATAAAGCCCAAGGCAAGGTAGGTCTGATCCATTCTCTGTAGCGTTTTTTCCAAAGTCCGGCTACGCAGAAAGCGAAAGGAATGAGCGTGCTGGCATATCCCAAGAATAAGGTAGGTGGATGGATGACCATCCAGTAGTTCTGCAAGAGAGGATTAAGTCCGTTGCCATCTTCCGGAACAAAGTTGGGATTGATTTGGAAAACGGGCATACTCAGGGCATCGCGTAGCAGAATAAAAGGCGAGCTTCCGATTTTGACATCACTAATAACTACACCTAAAATCATGGAGGCCAGAAAAGCCTGAACCAGCGCATAGATAGTCATCACAGGGGCTTTCCAGGTACGGTTAGTATGTAGCAGCACCAAGCCTATGAGGGCGTTCCAAAAAATCCACAGCAAGAAACTTCCTTCTTGCCCATTCCAGAAGCTGGAAAGGATGTATTGAAAAGGAAGATTGATCGAAGTATAGCTCCACGCGTAATGGTATTCAAACAGATGGTTGAGCAAGATGTAGAAAAGGGCAACTACTACGCCTATTACTGCTGCTACGTGGAGGTAATACACTAAGCTGGCCGTTTTGAGCCAGCTTTTGGCCAAGTCATTTTCTTGAGAGGCCTTGTAAAAAGAAAAAGTGGCCGCAAGGGCGGTCACGAAGGAGATAATGACGAGAAGGTGTCCGGCATTACCGGGAAATGTGTTGATCATCAGGATGCTTGGGACAAGTTGAATATCAATGGTTCACTATGCAGTACAAAAACTTGGGTACAAGTCTTTGTTAATTAATTCGGAATTATTGCAGGTTGTTCTCTTGGTATTTGGAAGGGCATTTTAGCAAGATTTTATCTGCCATAAATACCTCAGAACCTTTATAAGAACCTATCACCACTACCTGTTCCGATTTGGTAAAATCATTGGGGATGGGTTCGTTGTAAATCACCTTTTGTTCCAATCCGTTCTCATCTATCATAAGAAAAGAGAAAGAAAGCATGTCGGCTGAGGGCTGTATGCCTACTACTTCACCTGTAGCGGTCTTTTTTAAAGTGCCCACTACGTGAATCAGGCCATTGTCACCTTCTTCGGCCATTTCTTTGGCTTCGGTGAAGCTAACATACGAACTGGCATCACCGGCTGTGGATATGATGATGGTGATGGCTATTGCTATAATTACTATTCCGAAAATATGGGTACGCTTCATAAATCTGTTGCTTTAGCTTGGTAACTCAAAATAGCTTGACTTAGGTTCAGGCCTGAGCCGATTCCTTCACTTTTTTTTCAAGTGCGGTCACTTTTTTATCCAAAATCACTAAGTAGGCACTCATTCCGATGAATAGGATCAGAATAACACTTACCACTACATAAATTTTTCCATTAGAGCGCATGGCATCGGCCATTTCAATCTGCTGGTTGCTATAATCAGTAGCAGTAATGGTTTGTTTTTCTTGTCCTATTGCCTGCAAGCTTAGGCTTAAAAGGATAAGAATAGTCCAATATTTAAGGGTGTGAAGTGCTTTCATTTTTCAGAATCGTTCAAGAAAGTTTGCAAGTTTTTGGTACGGATGCGTAAAGTGCTCATCCAAACGCCCAACAGAGTCCAAGCGATAACGGCCGGATAAAATACTAAGCGAAGTTTGCTGTCGAGGTCGTAAGCATTAAAGCCCGGGTTTCCCCCGTTACCGGGATGGAGCGAGTCGGTCAGCCGAGGAAGGATAAAAAGGATAGGAATAAGTACTGAAAAGGCGAAAATATTATAGATGGCACTTATTCGGGCCTTTTGCTGAGGGTCTTCCAAGGCATTGCGCAGAATGAAATAGGCAAAATAGACCAATAAGCCTATGGCCGCAGCATTCTGCTTGGGGTCATTGCTCCACGGTTCGCCCCATGTAAAGGTGGCCCAGGCCATTCCTGTAATGATGCCCAAAATCCCGAAAAGTACACCGGTATTGGCAAACTCAATGGCCCTGGTGTCCAAATCATCGGAAGGTTTGGCTAGGTAGCGGATCGAATAGACCACAGAAATAAGAAGCAGAATCACCATGCCGAACCACATGGGTACGTGAAAGTGCATGGCACGAATGGTTTCATTCAGAATGGCCAGTCGAGGCACTTGAAACATGAGTCCCGCCCATAGGGTGTAGAGGACTAAAGCGATTGTGAGTACTTTCCACCAGTTTTTTGCCATAATCAGCTTCTCCAGAGAAATGGAAATAAGAGCAATGAAAGTGCAAAGGTAATAGCATTAAGGCTAATAAGTACCAAAATTTCATCAAAACTGCTGGCTCTGTCGAGTCCATCGATGGCATTCTTGGAAAGCTTCATTACCATCAATAAAAAAGGCAAAATTACCGGAAAGCTGAGTATGGCCATCAGGGTGGCGTTGTTTCCTGCCTTGCTCACAATGCCCGAAAGCAAAGTGAAGGCTCCTGCAAAGCCAAGGCTGCCCAATACCAAGGTGAGCAGAAATAAGCCTAAATCGCCAATAGGATTACCCAAAACCGTGGCATAAACCAGTAAAGCAAAAAAGGAGAGTAGGAGCATTAAGAGGCTATTGTATATCAATTTAGCCAAGATGATGTGGATAGGGCTCGCTAAACTGTAATAATACAAGGTGCGTCCAGCCCGTTCTTGAATAAAACTTTTGGAGATGGCATGTAAGGCGGAAAAAAGAAGAATAATCCAATAGAGGGCGTTCCAGGTGGGAATGCCTACCGAGTTGCCCCGGCCGCTAAAGCTGAGGTAACAAATAAAAACGGTACCCACTACATAGAGCAGGATACCGTTTAGTGCATATTTTTGGCGCCACTCCAGCAGGAATTCCTTTTTGAGGAGTGCTAAAATGGGGTGATTTCTCACGCCTTTTTCTTTCTGAGTTCCATAATGGTCATAGCAAGACCAATGCAATACCCTAAAATAGCTCCAGCAATGGCAACAATTGCCACGTGGCGCATTCTAGGGAATACGGGCTGCTGATACACAGCAAACTCGTCTACTATATCAATTTCGTTTTCAATTAGCAAGAGGTCACGAAGGGCTTTTTGTTGCTCATCATAAAGCTCTTTGGTTTTAGAGAAGGCATCTAATGGATTGAGTTGCATTTCTTGGTCTTTACTTAAAATAAGGCCACCACCCAAGCCCGATTCCCTTACGAAATATTGGTTGTTTCTAGGGTCTTGGCTTTCAATTTGGCGAATAACTGCCACTCGGAGGGAGTCCATAAGTTGGAGTTCCATGCCGAGTTTTTTGATATTATTCTCCAAGTTTTGTTTACGTACCTCTCTTCTGCGTTTGGCATACTGGTTTTCGGCAATATAAGTAAATACACCCTCTTGCAAATCTGGAAGAATGCTATTATCAGTCACCTCAGCATAAATCCTAAAGAAAGGACGGTTAAGAACTTCCAATGTACTATCGTTGAGTTCTTTTTTGCCGGCATCTAAATAGTCTTTGTATTGAATGGTTTTTACCTGCTCGGCTTTCTCAAGAGGTAAATTCAATTTCTTGGCAATTTCTCCATAACTTCTGTTGGCTACCAGTTCTTCAAGGGTGAAAAGAAGACTTGAATAGTAGTTATTGGGTAAGGTGCCGCTAGACAGCGTCATGGAGGTCTTATATACTGGCGCTGAAGTATATTTAATATATAGGCCCATTCCTAAACCAAGACCTCCAAAAATAGCAATGATACCAATTCGCTTATAGAAGTTGAATGTAACCAAGCGAGCCAGTCTTTTTAAGCCTGTCCAGCTTAAATTGATGCCGTGTAAAAATTGATTATCAATTTCTTCTTTTTGCGTTTCGGAGGTTTCTTTGGTTTGCTTCTTCTTAGAGAACCATCCACCAAAAATTCTCCTGAGATCAATTTCTTCCTCTTTTTTCTCTTTTTCTCGGGCCATTACCTCATATTGCTTAAGCAAAAGCTCTTGTTGCTTAATGAGGGTGTTATGAAGCTGAATCTTTTCTTGGTCAATGTTCTGGTCTGCCATTGTTAATTCTTTAAAATTGCTACAAATATTGGTTTTTTACTTGAAATTGACAACAATTAAGGTTCTAGTCTGTCGTATAGGAATTGGATAATTCGTTCTGCAGCTTGTCCATCCCAAAAAGAAGGAATAGAACTTGATTTCCATTTTCTATTAAAGGCGAGATGAATGTAGCTTGAAATCTTATCCAGTTTATCCCCAATAAGCTCGTTTGTTCCTATCTCCACTGTTTCCGGCCTTTCGGTAGTGGTTCTTAGTGTGATACAAGGAACCCTAAAAAGGGTGGCTTCTTCCGTAATTCCTCCTGAATCAGTAATGACCAATCCGCTATTTTTGACAAGATAATTAAATTCAAGATAGCTTAGTGGGTTTATAGGTTTGATTGCCCCTAAGGCTAAATTCAAAGTTTTGATCTTTTCTTTAGTTCTCGGGTGGATTGGGAAAATGACAGGTATTCCTACTGAATTATTTTCAATGATTCTTAGGATTTTTTCAAGTTGTTCAGGGGAATCCACATTTGATGGCCTGTGCAAAGTCAAGACTATGTATTTCTTAGTCCTAAGTGCATACTCACTCCAGCAAGAAGGTTGGAAAAGTCGATTTTCATGGCGTAGCAGCGTATCAATCATGGTATTTCCCACTAGCTCAATCTTGTGGGCTTGAATGCCGCTTTTTATCAAGTTGTCGCTAGCCCATTGAGTGATAGTGAAGAAATAATTACTTAGGCAATCTGTAACCAATCGATTGATTTTTTCCGGCATACTTAGGTCTCCCGATCGTATTCCGGCTTCCACATGGGCTACTTTAATATTTAATTTTTTCGCCACCAAGGTGCAGGCCATAGTGGAAGTCACATCGCCCACTACCAAGCAAATTGTAGGAGAGTAGGTTTTGAGCAATAGCTTTTCATATGCTAGCATAATTCCTGCGGTTTGCTCGGCTTGGGTGCCTGATCCAACTTCCAGATTGACATCTGGGGAGGGTATATCAAGCTGCTCAAAAAAAGAACCACTCAAGGCATGGTCATAATGTTGTCCTGTGTGGATTAAACGATAGGAGAAAATTTCTCTTGTTCGATTGAATTGATTAATAGCATGGAGAATGGTCGCCATTTTCACGAAATTGGGTCTCGTCCCTACAATCAGATCTATTTCAATTTTTTGCGCTCATCAAATAAGTTTATACCTCTAGTGGACCGCAAATATATGGATTAAGTAGGTACTTTATTACATCTGTTTTATAAGGTATGTAATATAGTGCTATATTTGCAGGCTTAAATGAATCGCTTTTTAGATATGGATACGATTGCCATTATTGGATTGGGCTATGTAGGGTTACCACTAGCCGTTGAATTTGCTAAAAAATATGCCACCATAGGTTTTGACATACATCATGCTCGTATCAATGAGCTTACATCAGGTTATGATCGTACCCTTGAAGTGGAAAGCGAAAAACTCAAAGCGGTAAAGATTACCTATACCAATGAATTGGAGGTGTTAAAACAGGCCAATGTGTTCATTATGACGGTGCCCACTCCGGTAGATGAATTTAAGCGCCCCGATCTTACGCCCTTAATCAAGGCTAGCGAAACCGTAGGGAAAGTCTTGAAAAGAGGAGATATCGTGGTGTACGAATCTACCGTATACCCGGGTTGTACAGAAGAAGATTGTATTCCTGTATTGGAACGTGTGAGTGGCCTGAAATACAATGTAGATTTCTTTGCTGGCTATAGTCCAGAGCGCATTAATCCGGGAGATAAACTACATACCGTTTCAAAGATTAAAAAAGTGACTTCCGGTAGTACGCCTGAAATAGCTGATAAGGTGGATGCCTTATATGCCAGCATCATCGAAGCCGGTACTCACAAGGCCAGCAGTATTAAAGTGGCGGAAGCTTCTAAAGTTATTGAAAATTCCCAGCGCGATATCAATATAGCCTTTGTGAATGAACTGGCGTTAATTTTTGATCGGATGGGTATTGATACTTTAGAGGTATTAGAAGCTGCCGGAACCAAATGGAATTTCTTACCTTTTAGACCGGGTTTGGTGGGTGGTCACTGTATCGGGGTAGACCCGTATTACCTCACCCACAAAGCTGAGCAATTGGGTTATCATCCCCAAGTAATTCTTTCAGGAAGACGGATTAACGACAACATGGGTGCTTTTGTGGCCGGAAAGGTGGTGAAGTTGATGATCGGTAAAGGTCATCAAATTAATAATAGCAAGGCTTTGGTGTTGGGGATTACCTTTAAAGAGAATTGCCCCGATATTCGCAACTCACGCGTGATTGATATTGTGCAGGAGCTAAAGGAATTTGGTGTTTCCGTTGATGTGTACGACCCTCAGGCAGATAAAGAGGAGGTGAAGCATGAATATGGTTTGGATTTAATTGAAAAGCTTACTCTTACTGATTACCAAGCTGTCGTTTTGGCGGTGAGTCATAAAGAGTTTGTCGCTTTGGATTTTGCCCGGTTGAATGAAAACGTGGTAGTGTATGATGTGAAGTCGCTGCTACCCAAAAACCAAATTACGGCTCGCTTGTAATGATAGCACATAAAACGGAGTTTGAAGGCTTGTTTATTCTCGAGCCCAAAGTTTTTAAAGATAATAGAGGCCATTTTTTTGAAAGTTTCAATCAAAAAAAGCTAACAGACTTAGTAGGTAGAGAGTACCAATTTGTGCAGGACAACCAATCGCGGTCAACATACGGAGTTGTACGGGGGCTTCATTTTCAGACTGGAGCGTATGAACAGGCCAAGTTGGTGCGTGTGTTAAGAGGCGAAGTGCTGGACGTGGTAGTAGACTTGAGAGGGGATTCTCCTATGTATGGAAGAACTTTCTCCATTAAGTTAAGTGAAGAAAATGCACTACAGCTTTTGATACCTAGAGGCTTTGCGCATGGATTAGCTGTTTTAAGCGAAGAAGTGGATTTCTTTTACAAATGCGATAACTTTTATAGTCCTGAGCATGAGGGAGGGCTTCATTATAGCTCTCTAGGTATCGATTGGATGATTCCTGAAGAAAAAATGATAGTATCTGATAAAGATAAAGTATTGCCAATTTTTGAGTCAAACACAATAAGATGAAAATAGCAGTAATAGGAACAGGGTATGTAGGCTTGGTGACAGGTACTTGCTTTGCTGAAACAGGCAATAACGTAACCTGTGTGGATATTGATGTAAAGAAAGTAGAAAAGCTTCAATCGGGTGTAGTAACCATTTACGAACCGGGATTGGAAGTGCTTTTCGAACGTAATATTGCTCAAGGCCGATTAAAGTTTACTACCAGTTTAGAAGATGGTATTAAAGATGCCAAAATTATTTTTCTGGCACTTCCTACCCCTCCCGGAGAAGACGGTTCGGCTGATTTAAAATATGTACTGGGCGTAGCCGATGATTTAGGCCCGTTATTAAAGGACTACACGGTAATTGTTGACAAAAGTACGGTTCCGGTAGGTACAGCCGAAAAGGTGCATGCCCGTATTGCCGCTAGAGCTAAGGTTGATTTTGATGTGGTTTCCAATCCTGAATTTCTAAGAGAAGGGGTGGCGGTAGAAGATTTTATGAAACCCGATCGCGTGGTGATTGGCACGCAATCAGAGAAAGCCCGCAGAGTGATGGAAACCTTGTATGCCCCATTTGTGCGTCAAGGGAATCCGATAATTTTCATGGATGAGCGTTCGGCCGAGTTGACCAAATATGCAGCCAATGCCTTCTTGGCAACTAAAATTACCTTTATGAACGAAATCGCCAATATGTGCGAGCGCTTGGGGGCCGATGTTGATATGATTCGTAAAGGAATTGGTACGGATGACCGTATTGGTAAAAGATTCCTGTTTGCTGGTATTGGCTACGGAGGTAGTTGTTTCCCTAAAGATGTGCAGGCCCTGGCCAAATCGGCTGAAGAAGTAAATTACGATTTCCAGATTTTGAAATCGGTAATGAATGTCAATCAACTTCAGAAAACCACCCTCATTCCTCGGATGAAGGAATTTTTTAAAAATGATTTGAAAGGAAAGACCATAGCCGTTTGGGGACTAGCCTTTAAGCCTAATACCGATGATATTCGCGAAGCCCCGGCTTTAGAGAATATTCAAACCCTACTAGCATTAGGTGCGAAAGTAAAAGCCTACGATCCCGAAGCCATGGAAAATGTGAAAGGCATCTTAGGAAATACTATAGAGTTTTGCACTGATCAATATGAAGCCACCGAAGGAGCTGATGCATTATTGATAGCTACGGAGTGGCCAGTCTTTAGGACCCCTGATTTTGATAAACTAGCAGTACAAATTAAGTCAAAAGCCATTTTCGATGGGCGTAATTTGTATGATGTAAAGACAATACGCGATTTAGGTTTTGTATATTTTAGTATAGGAAGATAATAAATAAAGGATTTGAGGCATTTATTCATATTTGGCACACGGCCGGAAGCTATTAAAATGGCTCCGCTCATCAAAACTTTTCAGGCGGATAGCAAGCAAGAAGTATTCGTATGTGTAACGGGTCAGCATCGGGAAATGCTTGACCAAGTGTTGGAGTTCTTTGAAATAAAGCCTGATTTTGACTTGAACCTAATGTCGGCCAACCAAACGCTCTATGATGTAACGGCCAAGGCCTTGTTGGGTTTGAAGCCTATCTTGGACAAGGTGAAGCCTGATAATATTTTTGTACAAGGGGATACTACTACTGCTTTCGTAGGTGCATTGGCTGGATTTTATGAAAAAATCAAGGTTTCTCATATTGAGGCAGGTTTGCGAAGCGGAGATATGCACAGTCCTTTTCCCGAAGAAGGAAACCGTATTTTAGCGGGACATTTATCGGCTTACCATTTTGCCCCAACTCCACGGGCTGTAGAAAACCTGAATAAAGAGGGGGTCACTCAGCATGTATACAATGTGGGTAATACGGTAATTGATGCGCTTTTGCTAGGTTTGGAGATTATCAAACGAAAGGGAGAGGCCCCCTACGAGACATTCTTCAAAGATATCGATTTTTCCAAAAAAGTAGTTCTGGTTACTGGGCATAGGAGAGAAAGCTTTGGTGGGCCTTTTGAGAATATGTGCCGTGCCATGCGTGATATTGCTTTGGCTTATCCCGATGTACAAATGGTATATCCCGTACATTTGAATCCGAATGTAAGGAAGACCGTCAATGAGGTGTTGCATGGAGTAGACAATGTAAAGCTTATCGAGCCTTTGGCCTATCCTTATCTGATTTGGTTGATGAGCAAATCCTTTTTTGTACTTACTGATTCAGGAGGAATCCAAGAGGAGGCACCTTCTTTGGGTAAACCCGTACTCGTAATGCGCGATGTTACCGAGCGCCAAGAAGGAATAGAAGCAGGTACGGCCATGTTGGTTGGCACCTCTTATGAAATAATCGTTCGTGAGGCGAAACGACTTTTGGATGACAAAAATCATTATGAAACCATGGCCAATGCGGTGAATCCGTATGGGGATGGTACTACCAGTAAACAAGTGTTAGCATTTTTTAATAAGATATAATATGCAAGCGGACAAGAATATTAAGGCCGTGATGGTCGGGTTAGGATATATCGGTTTGCCCACAGCGGCTCTTATGGCTAGTAGGGGCATCAAAGTGCATGGGGTAGATATCAACCAGAAGGCAGTGGATACTATCAATCGAGGTGAAATACATATTGTAGAGCCTGATTTAGATGGTTTGGTAAATCATGTTGTAAGCAAGGGCTATCTAAAAGCTGATACAAAGCCCGCAGAGGCTGATGTGTATCTCATCGCTGTACCTACACCCTTCAAAGGCGATCATCAGCCTGATATTTCTTATGTGGAATCGGCTGCAAGGGCACTTTTGCCTTATTTGAAAGAAGGGAATCTAGTGATTTTAGAATCAACCAGTCCGGTAGGAACAACAGAGCGTGTAAAGGAAATAGTAGATAGCGGCAGACCTGAATTACAAGGAAAATTGTTCTTTGCTTATTGTCCCGAACGCGTATTGCCCGGGAATGTGATATACGAATTGGAGCACAATGACCGCGCCATTGGAGGTATGGATGCCGCTTCTACGGAAAAGGCTATTGCTTTTTATCGTCACTTTGTAAAAGGCGAATTGCATGCCACTAACGCTCGAACCGCAGAAATGTGTAAATTGGTAGAAAATTCCTATCGTGATGTGAATATTGCCTTTGCCAATGAGCTATCAATGATATGCGACAAGGCAGGAATTAATGTATGGGAATTAATCCGACTGGCAAACAAACATCCAAGGGTAAATATCCTTCAACCGGGCACGGGAGTTGGTGGGCATTGCATTGCCGTAGATCCTTGGTTTATCGTAGCCGATTTCCCTCAAGAAGCCAAAATTATTCGAGCTGCAAGGGAAATAAATAATTACAAAACCGAATGGGTAATCGAAAAAATCAAGAATGCAGCCCTTCAGTTTGAGTTGAAAGAAGGCCGAAAGCCTACAATTGCCTGCCTAGGGCTTGCCTTTAAGCCTGATATTGATGATTTGAGGGAAAGTCCTGCTTTAGAAGTAGTTAAACGACTAGTGAGTTATGGGCTGGATATTCTAGCAGTTGAGCCCAATATAAATGAATTGACTAATATTAAATTAGTCAATCTGGAGGAGGCGTATAGACTTGCAGATATTCATGTCTTTTTAGTAGGACACAAGGAATTTAAAAATTTAACGCTGCCTGATTCAAAAGTTCTATCGTTTGTAAAATAACTAGTTAATAATGTCGATTAAAAATGTAATAGAGGGAGGTTATTGTATAGGTTGTGGGGTTTGCTCGGCAGTTGATAATAACTTAAAAATGAAAGTTAATAACTATGGCTTTGTTGAGGCTTATAATTCCTCTAGGACAGATATAAATCCTGCTGCTAGTCGAGTTTGTCCTTTCTCCGATGATAGCAAAAATGAAGATGTTATTGCCAATGAATTTTTGAGTAAAGATTGCACAAGTATTGATACGTATATAGGTAGATATATTCAAACGTTTGCTGGTCATGTTTTGGAATCCACTTTTCGCCAAGAGGGAGGGTCAGGTGGAATGGGGACATGGATTTTGAATGAATTACTTGTTAGAAACCTTATCTCATGTGTAATTCACGTAAAAGATACTGTGCATAGCTTAGATCAAGGCTTACAGTACGAATATGCTATTTCTAGAACTAAAGAAGATCTTTTATCCGGGGCGAAAGCTAAATATTATCCTATTACCTTAGAGAAGGTTCTAGAGTTAGTTGCTAGTTCAAGCGATACTTTTGCTATTATTGGTGTTCCATGTTTTGTCAAGGCAATTCGATTATTACAAATGGAGAATGAGTTATATAGAATCAAAGTTCCTTTTATTGGAGCCTTGTTCTGCGGTCATTTGAAATCAAGTTTGTATGCCGAGTATCTAGGATACCAGTTAGGGGTTAAGAGTAATGAACTTAAGAAAATAAATTTTAGAAAAAAGGTTGTTAATAGTAGGGCAGATAAATACAATACTGAGGCCACCTTTTTAAAAGGGGGTGTTGAGCATAGTATAGATAAACCTACAAAGAAACTTTTTGGCACGACATGGTCTTACGGTTTCTTTAAATATAAGGCTTGTGACTTTTGTGATGACGTAACGGGTGAAACTGCAGACTTCTCTTTAGGTGATGCATGGATTAATGATTATGTTAATGATTTCAGAGGGGATAATATTGTTGTTACTAGAAATAAAATCATAAATGACATTATTCTAAAAGCAATTGATGATAGAAGGCTTAAGTTATCAGAGATTAATAAAGACCTTGTGTTCGAGTCTCAATCTGGAGGATTTAGACATAGGAGGGATGGCTTGGCAATTAGGCTAAGTATGAACAAAAAGGTGTGGAAGCCTCAAAAAAGAGATTACTTATTAAATAATATATCTGCTTTAGGGGCTAGAAGAGAAAGAATTTATAAGTTAAGATATTTTATTTCCCAAAAATCAGTGGTTTTTTATCTCCTTTTGAAGAAAACAAATACGTTGTGGTTTTATAGATATCTTCATGTACCTTTTATAGAATTGCATAAATTTTTATCAGGTGGTGGTATAATTAATAGAGTTTTAAAAACTATAAGATGATAGAGTTTAGAGGGTATTTCAAAAACTCTTTTTTCCTTTCTGTAGGTTCAGCTTTTCCAGTTCTCGCATCTTTTTCATTAGTTGCTGTTTATACAAAGTACCTTTCTCCAGAGGAGTATGGCTATACTGATCTAATAAGTACATTTGTGGCGATAGCTGTCCCTGTTTTTTCATTACAGATATATGACGGTTTGCAGATGTTTTTACTTAAAAAAAAGGCGGAAGCGTCACAGATACTTACTAATGTATTTGTAGTAATAGTTTTGGGATTATTTCTTTCGCTTTCTTTTTACCCATTATTGGAATATTTTTTTTTAGATTTTACTGATTATCTATTTATTATACTAATTATAACATCCATTAGAGGGGTCGCTCTGTCTTATTTTATTGGCCTAGACAAAGTTAAGTATTCAAGCTTTTCTAGTATAATTGAAAGTTCTTTTTTAGTAGTTTTTTCACTATTCTTTATTGTTTATAAGCAAGAAGGTGTCAATGGTTTTTTTTATTCTCTTATTATTTCCAGAGGGATTGCACTCTTTTTCCTACTTGTTTCAATGAGAGTTTGGGAGCAAATAAAGTTAAATTTTATTTCTTTATCCCAGATAAAAGAATTACTAAAGTATTCCGCACCTTTAGTTCTTAATTTAATAGGTTGGTGGATTAATAGTTCAGCTGATCGATTCATGATTCTTTCATTCAATGGAATTAAGGAAAATGGCATCTATGCAGCAGCTTCAAAACTCCCGACTTTATTGCTAGTAGTTAATTCTGCATTAGTTTCAAGCTGGACTATTACTGCATTGAAGAACTATGACAGAAAAAATACAAAAATGTTTTCTGATTTCTTTAATGTCTATTTTTTTATAATGTTTGTGATGCTAATCTTTTCAATATTATTTAATGAATTATTTTTTAACTATTACATAAGGTCATCAGAGTACAGCACTGCAAAAGCAATCGTTCCTGTTTTAATTATTGCACTTTTTTTTGCTGCTTTTTCAAAGTTTTATGGTGTGATATATTTAGGAGAGGAAAACACAAAGGGGGCCTCTTATACAACAGTTTTATGTGCTGTATTAAACATTATTCTTAATTTGATATTCTTGCCAATTTTGGGGGGGATGGGGGCTGCTATTGCAACTTTATTAAGTTTCTTTTGTATAGCACTAATTCGATATTTCTATGTTGTGAAGTATACTAAGATAAGAGTGTCCTTGTTCCAAGGGTTAATAGTTCTAATATATTTATCAATAGTGACTTTGTTTATTTTCAGTGTGTTTTCAACTTTTGTCTTTGTTATTATCAACATAGTATTTGTTCTGTTTGTTTTTTACAAGCATTACTTTCATATTAAAAAATTTCTTTCCAAAAAAGCATGAATAATATTTTAATTGTTGGCTGTTATCATTCAATGAATTCAGGTGTAATGGCTATGGCTGAGGCCATCGTTCAGAAGTATCCCGATAGGAAGATATTTATAATGTCTTCCAATGATTATTGGACTCAGGATAAGGAAAGGTATTCAATCTATTCCAATGTAGAATTAGTTGAAACAGAATGGCTTTCAGGCGGAAAATACAGCCTGATTTATAAGATAATTATGTCATTGTTTTTTGGGTCACGTTTCAAAGTTTTAAATACGGTTCTGAAGCAGGTTAATACAGTAATTGACATTTCAGGAGATAGTATTTCAAGCGATTATGGAACCAAATCATTGTTTCTGAGTCTTCTTCCAAACTTTCTCGTAGATAAAAAGCGGGTAGATTTTATTTATGCGCCTCAAACGTTAGGCCCTTTTAAGACTTTTGCTCAAAGAAAATTGGCAAGTTTTGCTTTTAATAAGGATGTAACTATTTATTTAAGAGAGGGTTATTCATCTCAGTTCCTGAATGAAATCAATGTAATTAATTATAGCTTGTCCTCGGATTTAGCTTTTATGCTTGCCTCTAGGGAAGTTGATCATGAGATTATCAATAAGGTTGATAAAAATACAATTGCACTTGGCGTAAGTTCATTAGTTAAAAAATTTGGCGCAACAAACTATACTTCAATTTTTCAAAATATTATTAATGTATGTTTGAATAGAGGGTTTAAGGTTTTGTTAATAAACCATGTATCAACGAAGCAGGGGAACGATATTGAGGTTGCTAGATTAGTTAAAACTAATTTTTTTGCTGATAATGAAAATGTAATGTTTGTTGATAGAAATTTTAGAGCATCAGAATGGAAATATATAATTTCTAAAACAAAGGCCATTGTTACTGCAAGGATGCACCCTGCTGTTCATGCTTTATCGCAGGGTATACCTGCTTTAAATTTATCATACAATCACAAATCTTTAGGTGTAGTTAAAGAGGCGTTTTACCCCTATGGTCAAATTGTTGATATAAAATCATCTGACCTCATCGATGTTGTCGAAAAGTTTATTGATGATTTGAATAAATTTGAGCAAGAAGGTTTTAAGGAAAAAATTGAGATAAATGCGCGTAAGGTGTTACCATTTTTAGAAAGGATTAATAGTCTATGAATGTATCCTTTATAATTATTGGCCTTAATGAAGGAGAACGATTGAGGGCATGTATCAGAAGTGTTCATAGTTTTGCACGCAATTCGGAACACATAAAAGCCTTTGAGGTCATTTACGTGGATAGTCAGTCTGTTGATGATAGCTTACAAATTGCGAGCCAAGAGGGTGCTACTGGTCTTTTGTTAAAAGGACAATGTAATGCAGCAAGGGCTCGTAACTATGGCGCCAAACAGGCCAAGGGAGATATTCTCTTTTTTATTGATGGAGACATGGAGCTTAACGAGAAAGCTGCGAATTTCATATTCAAAAGCCCTGGTGTTCTGTTGAATCCAATAATGAATGGGAAACGAATTGATTTATTCTATAATAATGAAGGCGATTTTCTTTATGATAATGAAAGTTCTATTCTTAATGCTTCAAAGGGGGATGAATTCTCAATTACAACGGGCGGGTTGTTCATTATAGATAGTTGGCTCTGGGAGAAAGTTGGAGGTATGGATAATCGACTAATGTGTTTTGAAGATAATGATTTGGCCTATAGAATATTTAAAAATACTGGGTTGAGGGTTCTCAAAAAAGATGTTGTGCTTGCTAGGCATCATACGGTTGCATATACTGATTCCTTGAGATTTAAGAAAATTGTTTTTGGCAAGTATTTTTATTTCAAAGGAGTTCTTTATCGAAAGCATTTTGATAGTTTAACTATTTTATTGAGACTTCTGAGATCTGATTTGTCTCTAGTAATCTTGTTGGTTTCAATCCTCTTTTCTTTCCTTTTTCTTAGTATATATCCTTTGTTTTTTTATTTTGTCGCTCAGGCAATTAAGTTGGTTTTCATAAAGAAGACTTCTGAAAGAGTAGGCTACATAAAGAGGTTCTTTTATTCTGTTTTGATAGATTTAAAAATCTTAGGAGGGATTTCCTTCTTTTATCCCAAGGAGAATAATGTTGATTAAAAGAATAGACCTGTATTCAATCCTGATTTTTTTGACAGCCATTGCTTTCTTGGTAACAAAAACTCTTTTTGGAGAGCCAACTCCGGATGAGATATTCTATACATCTCAAAAATCTGAATTGGATCGCCTTGGATTTGACTTTGAAGAAATGTCGATTAAGTTTTTTGTTACTTATTATGTGATACGGTTTCTTTATGAAGTCAACCCTTTTCTTTTTCAAATAGTCAATATTTCTCTTTCCGTTTTGGTGTTTAGAAGATTGTATTCGACATTTATGGTGAAAGGGTATTCAATCTCCAAATTTTCAATCCTTGTCTTGTTTTTATTGCCTAGCTTTTTATACTTTGCTTCAGCATATCTCCGTGATATCTACATTTACTTGATTTCTTTATTGATCCTTGATAATTTAGTTGCAAAAAATTGTAAGGTTAATAAAAGCCTACTTCTTTTGATTTGTTTTCTTTTTCTTCTTAGGCCCGAAGCAGCTTTTCTTTTTATAGTTGCTTTTTCAGTTAACTATTATAGAATAAGATATAATCATAGAATTAATAGGAAAGTGATAATAGGCGCTTTGTTTTCTGTTTTCTTAGTTGTGTTTTTCTCGCTTCTGCTTTCTTTTGATTTTTTCTGGCAAGAACTTACAAATCTCTTGGCTAGGTATGAAGATAGTGTTGTAGGTTTTACCGTATATCAGCTTGAAATCACAAAATTGAATTTCATCCCATTCTCGTTTCTTAATTGGGCGGCCTATTTCTCTCCACTTTTGTTTGTTCCTAGATTTACTTTGTTTGGCCTTATCACCTATTTAGATTCATTTGTGATAGCGGTTGTTGTATTAAAGTTTTTCTTTCAAAATATACATAAGCCGAGAAATTATTATGACAGAACTTTTGCGATATGTTCAACTTTGGTGCTATTAACTTTTTTTATTTCAATTCCGGAGAAACTTCCAGAGACAATATATAGGCATCATTTGTTTTATATACCTATGCTTTTTTATGTGGGACTTTATAGAGATACTTATGCCAAGGAGTCTTATGTTTATGGAAATGGAAAGACCTAAATGAATATAAACTTCAAAATACTGATACAAGATACAAGGAAGCTGCTTGTTATAGGGGCCACTTTTGGTTTGACATTTGCTTTGCTCAATCTAGTATCTTTTCTGTTTTTATTGGCTTTTTTGTTATCTTTACCAGGCATAAGAAAAATTAAATTTAACTATTCTCACCTTGGAAGTAGTTATTTTTTCTTTATTCTTATACCGATTTTCTCTTTTTTTTGGTCGATAAACATTGATTTGTATTTAAAAGATTTAGAAAAGCAGGCTGTTTATCTTGTACCATTAATTTTTTTTTCCTTTAAAGAGTTTGACAGAAAGCTATACCTTAACTTAATAAAGGTGTTTTTTGTAGGCGTAACTCTTTGTTTGTTGACAACTTTTGTATTGTCGTTTGATGTTATGTTTTTTAACGAACCCTTTTGGGTTAAGGGTATTACAAGAGAACAGTTTCTAGTAAACGATTTTTATTCCCTTTTGCATTATTTTAGAACCAGTTTCCTTTTTTTCGAGCATCACAACACATATTTTTCTTTTTATCTAATATATTCTACTGTTATTATTCTCCAGTTTCGAATAATCAACTCACTTTTCTTAAAAGTAGTAATACTTATCATAAACATAGTTCTTATTTTAGCCCTACAATCAATAATAATTTATGTGATCTGTTGCGGTTGGTTGGTTTTTTATTTCTTCCGTAATAGTCAAGCCTACAATAGGTTTTTTGTTGGTTTATGTTTGCTTATTATATTTATATCAGCAGTTTATTCAGGCAGATTCGAAGCAGTGGTTCATCAATTGAATAATTTAGGAGAATTAAAGAAAGGGACATTGGTGGAACGGGTACAGCAGCTGGAATGTTCATGGACATTGATTAAAGAAAGACCATTGTTGGGAGTTGGTTTAGGTCAGGTGTCTCCTTTTATGAAGGATATTGCAATGGATAAGGGTTATGACTTATTGATTATTAGGAATTATTTTAGCATTCATAACCAATATGTCTTTCAAGCAGTTTCTTATGGTCTTATTGGGCTGTTAGTATTTTTTTGGATGATTGCGTCATTATTGATATACGCCTCTAGGTCTAGGAATCACCTGCTTTTTCAACTTATTTTAGTAAGCTTGACGGTTTTTATGGTTGAAGGATTTCTTAATCGAAGTTCAGGCAGTATTCTGATAGTTCTTTTGTGTTGTATCTTTATGAAGATTAATAGCGTTGGAAATGAAAGTTGAGTCAAGAAATATATTAATTAATGCCCTTTCAGCTCAAGATGGAGGAGGAGTAACCTATGTTAGGAATTTATTGGAATTTATCAGCAGGAATAACCGACAGGAGAGGTATTATGTCATTGTGGATAAAAGCAATAAGTTAAAATTTGATACTTTTAATCAAGATAATATTACACTTGTGGAGGCTCATTACTCCAATAATTTTTTAGCAAGATACTTATGGGAGCTTATACATATTAAATCGTTAATTAAGACAAATAGAATAACCCATTATTATTGCCCCGGTGGAATTATTAGCCCTTTCAAAATTAGCGATGTGGTTAATATTACAGCATTTAGAAATATGATGCCTTTTTATCAATTAGGTTTTGAGAAATATACCTTAATGGAGAGGTTCAGACTAAAGCTTTTGCAAAAACTATTTATTATCTCGTTTAAATCAGCTGATAAATTAGTTTTTATTTCAAATTATGCACAAAATATTATTCGTGACTATATTCCGGATATAAATAATAAGTCTGTAGTTATTCCCCATGGGGTTAATGAAATTTTTAGACTGCCGACAAAAGAAGCTTCTTTTGTCGATTATAATTTGCCAGATAATTATGTTCTTTATGTGTCTACAGTCACAGTTTATAAGCACCAGGCTGAATTAATCGAAGCAATATATTTAAAAAAGTCAAATGGTGAGAGTTTTAATCCTGTAGTATTGGTTGGGTCAATAGGTAGCCAGTTTGGGAAAAATGTGTTAAAAAAAATTGCAACCTACGGTCTAGAAAAAGATGTGATATACCTAGGTAAGGTAGCTTACAATGATCTTCCAAATCTATACAGGAATGCCCGTTCCGTCATTTTTGCATCTTCTTGTGAGAACTGCCCCAACATACTATTAGAATCAATGTCCATGCGTAAGTTGATATTTTGTTCCAAATTCATGCCAATGCCTGAATTTGGAAAGCAATCAGTTATTTATTTTAATCCAACAATTGTTGATGAATTTGTCAGAATTCTTACATTGGAGTATGATTTTAACTCTTTTGAGAAGATTGAATTTGAGAACATGGCTTATGAACAATCTCTTCAATATCAATTTACAACTTCATTGAAGGATACGTTGGCATTTATTCTTGAGTAATTATTCACTTAGGTTTGGTTTTAATATTTTAAGAATTGAAATCAAATCTTAAGGATTATTTTACTTCCGTTAAATAATTTATATTCCTTGGCGGAAGTAGTAATTGCTAGTTGTTAAAAAAAATGTGAAAGTGTTAGATTTGAATTTTAGAATTAATTTTTAATGAACTCTTTACTCTTAATTAAGAAATTTGCCGAAAGAATCCCATACTCTTTCTCAAAGATTTTAGTCCAAATACCTTTTTCATGGCGACTGGGAAGTCAATACAAGAAGTCTAGATTAGAAATAAATCAGTATAAGACTGAAGAAGCTAAGCTTGATTACGCACTTTTCCATTTCAATAATATTTTTCAGTATGCCAAGACATTCCCCTTCTATAATTCCCTATATTCAAAAAATGGTGTAATTGATTTAAAGATTACTAGTATTGACGATATTTTGAAAATTCCAATTATTTCTAAGGAGGATATTAGGAGTCATTTTGACTACTTCAAGGGAAGTATGAGGGTTAATACAGGTGGAACAACAGGTTCACCAATGTCATTATATCTCGATAAAAATGCTTTTGCCAGAGAGTGGGCTCACATGCATACTATTTGGGAAACAAAAGGATATAACCAGAAATTGGTAAAACTTACATTGCGCGGTAAGAATTTAGGGAATAAGTTATTCGCCTATAACCCTATCCATAACGAGTTTGTCTTTAATACATATATTGATATTAAGGACAGGATTAGTGAAATCACTGATTTAATTGAAACAAAAAAGATAGGATATATTCATGGTTATCCTTCTGCAATTTATGATTTTTTTAAAGTTCTTGAGGATGTCGCGTCAGATGAGCAGATTGCAATTGTCAGAAAATGGGTCAAGGTATGTCTTATGGGTTCAGAATTTCCTCACAAGTACATAAAGGACTATTTGAATACTTTATGGGAGCTTGAGTTTGTATCGTGGTATGGGCATACAGAAATGTGTATTTTGGCACACGATGAAAATAATGATAATAAATATGTGCCTTTTCATACTTATGGCTATGCAGAAGTTGTAGATGGATGTTTGATTGGTACCTCATTTCATAATTTTGATATGCCATTAATTAGATATGATACTGGCGATAAAGCTTCTGGAGTTTATTTTGATAATGGGTTGCTAAAAGATTTTTCTATTACCGAAGGAAGAAGTGGTGATTTTGTATTGGATCGTGTCGGTAAAAAGATTCCGCTTACTGCTTTAATTTTTGGAAGGCATCATCGTGTTTTTGACTACATTCAACATATACAAGTAAAGCAAGTGGAGCAAGGCAAAGCCGAGATTTATATATCATCTAATTCAAAGATTGATCTTGATAAGGCTAAGTTAGATATGGATTTGACGAATGTGGATATGGATTTTGAGTTTAAATACATTAAGGAGCCTATAAAGAGTCTTTCTGGGAAATTGAAATTAAAAATATAAGTAATGAAGCAAATTGTGCAAAACCTAAAGTCAGGTGAAACTATTTTAGAGGATGTTCCAATGCCTCAATCCAAAAGAGGGCATGTGTTGATCCGGACTACAAGGACACTTATTTCTGCCGGAACAGAGCGGATGTTGGTGGAATTCGGAAAAGCTAATTTTATAGAAAAGGCCAGACAACAACCAGACAAGGTTAAACAAGTATTGGACAAGATGAAGACTGATGGGGTAGGGCCTACCTTGGATGCAGTATTTAATAAGTTGAATCAACCCCTTCCCTTAGGATATTGCAATGTGGGTGAGGTGGTTGCTGTCGGTAAAGATGTGTTCGAATTTTCTGTTGGGGATCGTGTAGTTTCCAATGGACCTCATGCCGAGTTTGTGAATGTGCCCAAAAATTTAGTGGCTAAAATCCCGGATGGTGTTACAGATAATCAAGCAGCCTTTACGGTAATAAGCGCCATTGGTTTGCAAGGAATACGGCTATGCAACCCCACTTTTGGTGAAACAATTGTTGTAACTGGTTTAGGACTCATAGGGTTAATAACAGCCCAGTTGCTAGTGGCTCAGGGTTGTAATGTAATTGGATTTGATTTTGATGAAAACAAAGTTAAGCTAGCAAAAAGTAAGGGAGTAAATGCAGTTAATTTAGCTGATGGTGTTGATCCTGTTCAGTTTGTTTTACAACATACAAACGGTGTGGGTGCTGACGGTGTAATCATTACGGCATCTAATAAAAGTAATGACATTATAGCTCAATCCGCACATATGAGCCGTAAAAGAGGGCGAATTATTCTGATTGGAGTTATTGGTCTTGAGCTTAGTCGAGCGGATTTTTATGAGAAAGAGCTAAGCTTTCAGGTTTCATGTAGCTATGGGCCAGGGAGGTATGATGAAGATTATGAGCAAAATGGAATCGATTATCCTTTACCGTTTGTAAGATGGACAGAAAAAAGAAATTTCGAGGCTGTATTGGGTGCCTTAGCATCTGGAAGGCTTCAAGTTGATGATTTGATTTCGGAAGAAGTTGATTTAGAGGGAATTGTAAGGGTGTACGAAGGTATTTCTTCATCTAAATCGATTGCTACAATTATTAGGTATTCTTCTTCTTCTTCTCAAGCAAGCACCATAGAATTGAATAAGACTGATTACACAGTGACTAATGGGGTTATTGGGATAATTGGAGCAGGAAATTTTACGTCTTCTACTATTCTCCCCGCTTTGAAAAAGGCCAAAGCTCCCATTAAAGCCATTGCAAGTGCGGCTGGACTATCAGGGACAATTCTTGCAAAGAAGTATGGGATATCACAATCTACCTCAGATTATCAAACTATGTTGAAAGATGCTGAAATAGATTCGATTTTCATAACTACCAGACATAATATGCATGCTTCAATGGCTACCGAGTCTTTGCATGCTGGAAAACATATATTCGTTGAAAAACCGTTGGCTCTTAATCAAGAGGAGCTCAATAGTGTTTTAAATGCTCAAGCGAAAACTGGCAAGAATATAATGGTGGGCTTTAATCGAAGATTTTCTCCACATGTTCAAGAAGTAAAGCGTGCTTTGGGTAATAATTCTGGACCAATAAACGTAAATGCTACTATGAACGCGGGATTTATTCCCGCTGATGTTTGGGTTCATGATATGCAAGTTGGCGGGGGAAGGATTATAGGTGAGGCTTGCCACTATATGGATTTGCTGGTTTATCTAACGGGTTCTCCAATCACCCGAGTGTGTATGAGTAGTTTAGGGGAACATCCAGAAGATAATACAGACAATGCTTCGATACTACTACAGTTTAAGAACGGCTCTAATGGTGTAATTAATTACTTTTCCAATGGAAGTAAGGCATATTCTAAAGAAAGGGTTGAGGTTTATTCTAATGAACGAACGGCCATCATAGACAATTTTAGAAAAACCTCATTCTTTGGATTTAAAAAATCATCTGATTTAAGAACAAAGTTAGATAAAGGTCATACCAATCAGTTTAACAAATACGTGAATTTTTTAAAAAGAGGTGGAGAAGGCCTGATTCCCCAATCAGAGATAATTA
This sequence comes from Shiella aurantiaca, assembly GCA_030412945.1. Classification (GTDB taxonomy): domain Bacteria; phylum Bacteroidota; class Bacteroidia; order Cytophagales; family Cyclobacteriaceae; genus Shiella; species Shiella aurantiaca. Next base: position 218,327 of record JAUHJS010000002.1, read on the forward strand.
ATGTTACTTTAGCCTCTTTTGCTGCAATAAAAAGTTTGAAGGAAAAAGCTTGGATAAATGTTGAGTAAAATTTTAAGATATTTTTATACTCTTATACATCTAAGACCCACGCAATTTTATTATCGTGGGTTTTACTTTTTAAGAAATAGACTAATAGGGAATGCTTTTCAAGTAAGGGTCTTAGATTCTCGCCTTGTCCCAGCCGCTGCTAAGACGCATTTCTTGACCGTGCCAAAATACTATATCAAGAAAGCTAAGGAAGTGCATTTTGTCTTTTTAAATAGTGTTCATAGTTTTGAAAGTGACGACAAGATTGATTGGAATTATGCCAGCAAGGGAAAATTGTGGTGTTATAACCTTAACTATTTTGATTATCTCAACCAAGTCGAAATGACATACGATGATGGGATGACTCTCATTCATTCCTATATAAATAACACTCATTCCTTAAAAGATGGCCTAGAGCCTTACCCCATCTCGTTACGAAATATTAATTGGATAAAGTTCTGTATGAGGCATCAATTTAGAGATTCTAATGTGGATGGCTTTATCTTTTCAGGGTATCAACATCTTTTAAAGAACCTTGAATATCATCTTTTAGGCAATCATTTACTTGAAAATGGCTACTCCTTATTCTTTGGTGCACTCTATTTTCGAGATAAGAATCTTTACAAAAAAGCTATTCAAATTTTACAGTCTGAGCTTAATGAGCAGATATTATTAGATGGAGCTCATTTTGAGCTGTCACCTATGTATCATCAAATTTTGCTAGAAAGGCTTTTAGATTGTATAAATCTAGCCAAGAATTCTGACGATTTTGTGGATCAATCCTTTTTCTATTTTATGGAAAGTAAAGCCATTTCTATGCTTTCGTGGCTAAGTGAGATTACTTTTAAGAATGGCGATATTCCGCTGCTAAATGATTCATCACTAGGGATAGCCAGTTCAAGTAGTACGATTTTTAATTATGCCAGAAGCTTAGATATTGTTTGGACGCCATCCTGTGTATTGTCAGAATCCGGATATAGAAAGAGGGTTTCTGATAAGTGGGAATTTGTACTCGATATAGGCAAAATTGGTCCTGACTATATCCCAGGCCATGCGCATGCAGACACCTTTAGTTTTGTGATGCATTATTCCGGCAAGCCCTTCCTAGTTGATCCTGGCATATCTACCTATGAAAAGAACGAAAGAAGGAATTTTGAGAGAGGTACTTCCTTCCATAATACTGTTTGTGTAAATGGAAAGAACCAGTCTGATGTTTGGGGCGGCTTTAGGGTAGGTAAACGTGCCAAGGTAAGCATTGTGGAGGATTCCAAAGATAAGATATCAGCATTCCATGGTGGCTATAGTTCTTTTGGAGTAACTCATCAACGCTCATGGCGCTTCGACTCCGATGAATCTATTTTGATTGAAGATGTAATTAATAAAAAAGGGAAAAGAAAATTATTGAATGAGGCATTCTTTTATTTTGCCCCTGATATAGTTCCAGAATGGGAGTCATCAAGCATTATTTCTTTTGCCGGCTTAGATTGTAAGATGCATTTTTCTGGTTCTGTTTTTGACTTCCGAATCGAAGATTATGAATGTCCCCAAGGATACAATAAGTTTGTGACAGCAAAACGCTTAGTGGTCACGTTCTCTAATAGCCTTATCACGTTAATTCGATGAAAATACTCTTCCTTACTGATAATTTCCCGCCCGAAGTAAATGCCCCCGCTACAAGGACTTTTGAGCATTGCCGTGAGTGGGTAAAACAAGGCGCTGAAGTAACGGTAGTTACTTGCTACCCTAATTTTCCACAAGGCAAAGTGTATGAAGGGTATAAAAATAAATTCTTCAAAAAAGAAGAACGTATTGAAGGGGTAAGAGTAATCCGGGTTTGGACATATATTACCGCCAATGAAGGGTTTATCAAAAGAACACTTGATTATTTGAGCTTTGCTTTCAGTTCTTTTTGGGCCTCCCTTTTCATCAAAACAGATGTTATTGTAGCTACCTCTCCTCAGTTTTTTACAACCTTCTCGGGTTACCTGCTTTCTGTACTTAAAAGTAAACCGTGGATTTTTGAATTAAGGGATTTGTGGCCGGAATCTATCCGTTCGCTGACTCCACTGTCAAGTCATTGGTCTTTAGACCTGTTGGAGAAAATTGAACTGTTTTTATATAGAAAATCCAATCGAGTAGTAGCAGTGACAGAAGCCTTTAAGGTTAACCTCATGGAAAGAGGAATTGATGGGGATAAGATTGAGGTGGTGACGAATGGTTCTAATCTTTCCTTGTTTAATCCCAGTGTCTCTGGTCAGGAGGTTCGAATGCGACATAGCTTGCAAGGGAAATTTGTAGTAAGTTATATTGGTACACATGGCTTGGCTCATCGGCTAGATGTATTTGTTGATAATCTTGAGAAATGCGCCATTTATACAGATATCCATTTCTTGTTTGTTGGGACAGGTGCTGAGAAGCAGCGTTTGGTTGATTTGGCAAATAAAAAGCAGTTAAAGAATATTACTTTTATGGATTCTGTGCCCAAAGATGAGATTGTAAAGTATTGGGCGGCTACAGACGTGTCATTGATTCCGTTGAAGAAAGATGATACATTTAAGACAGTAATTCCTTCTAAAATGTTTGAGGCGGCTGCTATGGGCAAACCGATTTTACTTGGTGTTGAGGGGCAAGCTGCAGAGATAATATCAAGGTATGGTTGTGGTTTTTTATTTGAGCCGGAGAATTTCTCAGATTTTTTTGAAAAGCTTTTAGTTCTTAAAACCTCAAAAGAACAGTATGAGGTTTGTAGTGAAGCAGGATTCCAAATGGCTCGCGATTTTGATCGAAATCTATTGGCTAACAAGATGCTACACATTTTGAATTCCGTAGCTAAAAAGTAGTGTTTCTGTTTTTCATGCGCTACTTTTGCGCATCAAGTAGTTTCATATGCCCTTAATCATTGCCAGTCTTGTTACGGCTTTTTTGATCACCTTTTTGTTTATCCCGGTGATTATCAAGATTTTCAAGAAAAAGAAAATCTTCGATAAGCCGGGTGGAAGGAAAATCCATAAAGTAGTGAAGCCCTCTATGGGGGGGATACCTATCTTCATTGGTATTGCTGTGGCACTATTTATATGGATGCCTTTTGATGGCTTTAAGGAGCTAAACTACCTCTATGGCGCTCTACTTATCGTTTTTATTACCGGAGTGCGTGATGATTTGATTCCCCTCAAACCCCTTCATAAGTTAATAGGTATAGTTACCGCAGCCTTTATGGTGGTGTACCTATGCGATATTCGCCTGAACTCGCTTTATGGAATCTTTGGTATCTATGAGATGCCGCTCATAGTGAGCTATGTGCTTTCCGTATTTACGATCATCGTTATTACCAATGCCATCAACCTTATCGATGGGCTAGATGGCCTGGCTGGGAGTATCAGTACCATTATCCTCTTTACCTTCGGGGTATGGTTTTATGCCATGAACAATATCACGTTTAGCATTGTGATTTTTGCCTTCATCGGTAGTCTTATCGCTTTCCTCAATTTCAATTGGGAGCCTTCTAAAATCTTTATGGGCGATACCGGAGCGCTATTATTGGGTTTCTTTATTTCGGTGGTAACTATTGATTTTATCCACGTAAATCACGGATTGCCTCATACCATCGATTTTCGCTTCGATGCCAGCGTATCGGCCGCTATCTGCGTGATTATCATGCCTTTGTTTGATACCTTGAGGGTTTTTATATCGCGGATGATGCGCGGGAAATCTCCTTTCTCACCCGATAAAACGCACATTCACCACATGCTGCTTCGTATGGGCATGCGCCATTCGCAAGCGGTATTGACCATAGGCTGTGTCAACCTGATATTTATTGGAATCGCCTATTTAGGTAAAGATCTGGGTGATCACATCATGTTGCCTTTGGTGATAGGCGTTACGCTAATGTTTAGTCTCTTGTTAGATATTCTGATTAAGCGTAGGTATTTCAACCGGAACTAAAGGCCCTTTTCAGGAGATATTCCTATCTTTAAAAATTCAAATGTTTTCGATGTATGATAGAAGTGGTTAAGCGCCAAGCAGAAGCGATTAAGATAGATTTACAACAATTTGCAGTAGAGAATGCTGAGCAATTAGAGGCTTTTCGTATGCGCTTTATCAGTAAGAAAAGTGTGGTGGGAGAGCTGTTTGGCTTAATGAAAGATGTGGCTCCTGAAAGCCGTAAGGAGTTTGGGATGATTGTGAATGAAGTAAAGCAGGCCGCTGACAATCGATTCAAAGAATTAATCGAACAGCTAGAAAACACCAAAGGGCAAACAGGCGAAATGTTGATTGACCTCACCTTGCCCCCCGTTCCCAATGAGTTAGGTACGATTCACCCTTTGAGCTTGGTACGCAACCGCATCATCGAGATTTTTGAGCGCATGGGCTTCAATGTTTCCGAAGGGCCTGAAATTGAAGATGATTGGCATAATTTCACCGCTTTAAACTTTCCGGAAAACCATCCCGCCCGTGAAATGCAGGATACCTTCTTCATCGAAAAGAATCCGGATATTGCATTACGTACCCATACTTCTTCGGTGCAAGTGCGCGTGATGGAAAATGAAAAACCACCTATTCGCACCTTATCGCCAGGACGCGTTTATAGAAATGAAGCCATTTCAGCCCGTGCCCATTGTTTCTTCCATCAGGTAGAAGGCTTGTACATAGATGAAAATGTGAGCTTTGCTGATTTAAAGCAAACGCTTTATCACTTTGCCAAGGAGCTTTTTGGCCCCGAAACGAAGGTGCGTTTCCGTCCTTCTTTCTTCCCTTTTACTGAGCCAAGTGCCGAGATGGATATCTCTTGCGATATTGATAACCCTAAAGGCTGTCAGCTGTGCGGGGGAAGTAAAAACATCTGCAAAGGAACCGGTTGGGTGGAAATTGGTGGTGCCGGCATGGTAGATCCCAATGTATTGGAAAACAGTGGTATCGACTCCGAAAAATATACCGGATTTGCTTTCGGGATGGGAATAGAACGCATTACCATGCTGAAGTTTCAGATTCGTGATTTACGCTTATTCTCTGAAAACGATGTGCGTTTCTTACGCCAGTTTACATCAGCCAATTTATAATTCCTAGAAATGAAAAGCCTTGAAGATATTCATCGGATAGCGGTTATTGGTGCCGGAACCATGGGGCAAGGTATCGCTCAGGTAGCAGCTCAAGCCGGACATGAAGTATTGTTATATGACGTGTCGGCTGATATGTTAGCGTTGGCCCAAAAGCTGATCGATAAGAATCTGACCAAGGCGGTGGAGTTAGGCAAACTACGTGCAGAAGAAAAGGAGGCTAGTCTTCAGCGTATTCGTGTTGCTCATGATTTGACTAGTTTACAGGTAGATTTGGTGATAGAGGCGATTGTTGAGAAGCTAGAGGTAAAGCAAAAGCTATTTGCCAGTCTTGAAGCAATCAATTCACCTGAAACGATATTTGCTTCCAATACTTCTTCCATTCCCATTACACAGATAGCTGCTGGATTGAAGCATCCCGAACGCGTAGTGGGGATGCACTTTTTCAATCCGGCTCATATCATGAAATTGGTGGAAGTGATTTCAGGAGCCGATACGCATAAGTCAGTAGCCCAACTAGTAGCCGATTTATCACTGAAATGGGGTAAAAAACCTGTTTTTGCGCAAGATGCACCCGGCTTTATCGTTAATCGGGTGGCACGCCACTATTATGTGGAAAGTCTCAAACTAGTAGAAGAAAATGTAACTGATTTTGCAACGGTAGATCGATTGTTAGAGTCTTCGGGCTTTAAAATGGGGCCTTTCCGATTGATGGATTTGATTGGTGTGGATACCAACTTTTCGGTTACCAGCAGCATGTTTGCTTCTTTCCATTATGAGGCGAAGTTTCGGCCAAGCCGGATTCAACAACAGAAAGTGGATGCCGGACATCACGGGCGAAAGACGGGAAAAGGCTTCTATACGTATGAAAAATAAGGTTTATTGGTTTATATTCTTTCCTTTTTTCTTCAGTTCCGCCTGCGATAGCGACCCTGTGCGCGATACCCTTCCTTTGGTGTATGTGGCTATTGATTTAAACGTCCGCGATTTACGCTATAACGATTTACATACGCTAGGCTACGTGTATTTAGAGGGTGGCTTGCGCGGTATTATTCTCTACAAAAAGAGTGAAACCGAATACCTGGCTTTTGAACGGAATTGCACCTATGACTCCTCCAATCCCTGTGGAATTGTGGAAATGGATGCCTCAGTCTTTTTCATGAAAGACCCTTGTTGTGAATCTACCTTCAACCTGGAAGGTATACCAAGTGGCGGGCCTGCACAAAATCCCCTTCGTACCTATTTCACCTTTTTAGAAGGCGATAGGCTGTTTATCCGTTCCGAAACCTTTTAGAAAAGGGTTTTGATGATGCTTTCCAAGGAGATGTTTTCGGCTTCGGCCTTGAAGTTGCGCACAATACGGTGACGCAATACTGGTTCGGCAATAGCTCGAATATCTTCCTCATCGGGTGAGTATTTCCCTTGAATCAATGCATGGCATTTAGCGGCTACTACCAAATACTGAGAGGCGCGTGGGCCTGCACCCCATTCTAAGTATTTGCTAGCCCATTCGTGGGCATTGGGCGTGTTAGGGCGTGTTTTCTGCACCAGTCTCACTGCATATTCTACTACGTGGTCGGTTACAGGTACGCGCCTAATCAATTGCTGAAAATATAGGATTTCATCCGCACTCATTACTTTATTGAGATGCGCTTCTGTCCCACTCGTTGTTCCTTTCACTACCGACACTTCTTCTTCAAAAGAAGGGTAATCCAATAGTATATTAAAAAGAAAGCGGTCGAGCTGAGCTTCGGGTAAAGGATAAGTCCCTTCTTGTTCTATGGGGTTTTGCGTGGCCAATACAAAGAAGGGTTTTTCCAACGGATAGGTGTTTCCCGCAGCCGTTACGGAGTATTCTTGCATAGCCTCCAGCAGAGCTGCTTGGGTCTTTGGAGGCGTACGGTTAATCTCATCGGCCAGTACAATGTGGGCAAAAATGGGCCCTTTGTTGAATCGGAAGTTGCGGTCTTTGTCAAGGGTTTCAGCTCCCAGGATATCAGAGGGCATTAAATCGGGCGTAAATTGTATGCGGCTAAAGGATAGATCCAAAGCCGAAGAAATGCTTTTTACCAAGAGCGTTTTGGCCAAGCCTGGTACACCTACCAGCAAGCTGTGACCTTGGCAAAACAAAGAGGTGAGCAATAAGCGTACTACCCCTTGTTGGCCAACAATGACCTTTCCGATTTCGCTTTCTAGTTCTTTGAAACGCTGGTGAAAAGCATCTGCTGCTTCCACGTCCGATGTAAATTTACTCATAGTTACCGAGGACTTACTGAGAGCCTAATATATTACAATGGTTGTATTCGGGGTCGATGTCGATAAAAACATCATCCTTAGCCTTGTCAAACCACTCGTTTAAGATTTGTGTTTTCTTTTGATTAAGTGCCGCCATTCTGATTTTCTGGTAATCATCGGCCAGATTGGCTTGGTGAGGTTTTAGCTTCTCTTTGAAATACAGAATACGCACGGCTTCTTTTCCATCTTCCGTACGGAAAGCCATAGGACGAGTTATGTTTCCTACTTGCATAGTGTCGATAGTAAAGAAAATAACGGGATCGATATCTTCTACCGACACGCGAGAGGCTCCGGAATCATCCGTGAAAAAACCTCCGTTGGAGGCGGTTAGGTTGTCATCAGAGAGCTCTTTTGCCGCCTTTTCAAAGGAAATACTGTCGTTGATGATGAGTGTGCGAATGCTATCTAAAAAGGCCGTAGCCTCTTCTATATCACCTGAGGAAGAATTGGGGAACAGCAAGATGTGGCGCGTGTTAAACTCATTGCCACGTCTTTCTATAAGCTGTATCAGGTGAAAACCAAATTCCGTTTCCACAGGCATGGAAATCTCCCCCGGACGCAGCTTTAAAGAAGCCGCCTCGTATTCGGGAGCCAATTCACCACGTTTAAAGAAACCAATATTTCCGCCTGATTTATCCGCACCGGGTTCTTGGGAATATTCCTTTGCCAATGCTTCAAAACTTTCTCCATTCATAATGCGCTTGCGCAAATCAATCAATTGGTTTCTTACCAAATCCTTTTGGGTTTTGCTGATAGAAGGTTTTTTGATGATTTGGGCAATCTCTACTTCGGTAGAGAAATAAGGAAGGCTGTCTTTAGGAATCTGATTAAAGAATTTCTTTACCTCATTAGGGGTAACATTAATGCCTTCGGTAAGCGTACGCTGCATGGTTTGTACAATCAGCTGCTCTTTCACTTGCTCACGAAGTTCTTCCTTAAACTGAGCGATTGTTTTGTTGTAGTATTTTTCAATCATATCCTCTGAACCAATCTGGGCTATGATGTAGCGCATACGGTTGTCGAGGTTAGATTCTACTTCCACATCGGATACAATCACCGAGTCGATTTCGGCTTTTGCTACTAGCAATTTGTTGATTATGAGCGATTCAAGGATTTCGCAGCGGGCATTTCCTCCCGTTATTTCCCCTCTCGACATAAATTCCAGATAGGCCCTTTCCAAATCGGATTTGAGCACGATATAGTTATCAACCTTTCCAATAATTTTATCGACCACTATCGGATTACCTTGCCCCCAAGCCGATGAAAAAGCAAGAGTAGTAGTAAAAAGGAGGGTGACAAGAAGTGTTTTAAGGGAATATCTCGAATTCATTGTTCTTTTCTGCACGTTTATAAATGTCTTCTTCAAGTGATTTGGCAAGTTCAATCTTTCTTTTGTTTAAAATGATATTTCGGATGTCTTCTTTTACAAATTCCAAGGGCGATTGCTCATCGGAGATTTTGTAATCGGAGATTTTCAGGATATACAAAAAGCCTTCGGAGGTGATTTCGGTATACTTGTTTTCTTTCAAAAACTGTACCTTGTTGGGTACACTTATAAAGGGGGTGTTGCTTACCACTTCATCAAAATTGAACCACAACGAATCTTCTAAGGTATAGGCATTGGCAAAACGGAAGCAATACGATTTCAGTTCGGTGCGGTCTTCCGGTTTATTGGATTGTACCAAGGTGCGCAGCTTGTCTATCTTAGGAGCATCGGCTGGTACTTTTAAGAAAAGTCCGCGGATGATATTTTGCTTCAATTCAAAATTAGAGGCATTCTCATGATAGTAGGTGCTGATTTCCTCTTCGGTAATCTCGGGGTTCAGATTCTCATTGATGTAGTATTTTTCATACTCAAACACCATGAGGGCGTAGCGGTAATCGAGAATTTTTCGCTCGATTTCGGCTTCATTGAAGTCAATTTTTGAAGCGGATTCCCTAATCAAAAGTTGTTTGCGTATCCAGCTACTAACATAACGTTCAATGATACTGGAGCTGTCTGCTACAGAGGTTCCCTTGGGCACCATATCTTTTATGTCAGAAGGATAGAGGTACGCTTCCCCGGCACGAGCTATCGGCTTTTCAGTAATTTCACTGGCATCTTCTTCTTTCTTAAAAGAAATCAAATCGCAGGAAGACATTCCCAGGGCTATGCCCAATAGTATAAGCAGTCGGTTAGTTAATGGCACGTTGTATGACTGATTTTAGTTCTTCTTCAATGATTTTTACCGCATATCGCTCTCGTAATTCCTTTACCCATTGGTCTTCGAGGTATTGCTGATAATCGGAAATGACCACGCCTTTGCTTTCTTTCAATTGTTTGGCACCCGCAGGTATCAAACGAACCAAGCGTATGTGATAGTATCGGTTTTTGAAAGTTAAGTCATAAGCACCAAGCTCCCAATTTATTTGGTCTAAAACTTCATGTTGTCCCTTTTCAAATACATTGTGCTCAGTAAGTAGTACCAGTCCGCTGGTTTGGTTGTGCTGCTTTTCCAGCGCACGTAGTAAGCTGTCGCTCAGGTTAGGAATTTGGGCTATTTCTTTAGCCAGCTTACTATCACTGGTGTGCAGGATAAAAGCTTCGGCACGATCTTTCCACTGGTAATTGGCCAGATTGTCTTCAAAAAATCTGCGTAGACCCAGCGTATCTTCCGAGGCTTTGTTCCACACTTTTTCTTCCATCAGCTGGAAGAGCAAAATGCCTTCAAAATATTCCTTGATTAAGAAACGGTATTCGGGATACTTACGGGGTAATTGCGATTCTTCATAGCTAAGTAAGGTTTCATCTACAAAGCGCTGATAATACTGCTGCATAATTCCCTGAGGGCTTTTCCCCGGCTGGGCATATTGATTATTGACTACCTCTTGGCTGAAATCTTGTAGGGTGTAGACTTTTCCGGCCAAGGTGAAAAGTGGCGTAGCCAGTGTTTTTTTATTGCTTGGTGCTTGCCATGTACCTACCAGCAGGCTGCTATCGCTCAGTTGGGGTAATAGCGCCTCACCCTTGGGGTTGGGAGTGAAGGTGTATTCGCGTTTGAGTCGAGCAAGAAAGGCACTTTGCTGAATCTGTGACCGCGAATCTTTACTTACTTTATTTTCAATGCTGGCTTTTAGCTTCTCAAAAGGTTCAAGCGGTATTTTTTCTTCGAGGCGAATAATGTGCCAACCATAGGGACTTTTGATAGGTTGGCTGATTTCTCCGATGTCTGTTAAGCCGAAAGCGGCTTTTTCAAAACTCTCCACCATACTTCCGGTACCAAAGGCGGGCAAGAGTCCTCCGCGGTTGCGGGTGTTGAGGTCATCGGAAAACTGACTGCATAGTTCTTCCCAATTAGCACCTTTGGAAAGTTTTTCGTGCAATTCGCTCACTTTTTTGTAGGCGGCTAGGGAATCAGGGGCGCTTTGCCCTTCGGAGGCGCGCACCATAATGTGCGATACCTTCACTTTGCCTTGTGAAGGGCGCTTATCCAATACTTTTATTATATGATAGCCAAAGCGGGTGCGTACAATGGGGGAAATTTGGCCCACTTCGGTTTTGTAGGCGGCATCTTCAAATTGATACACCATTTGCAAACCGGTAAAATAGCCGAGCCGCCCGCCCATTTCCTGAGCCGAAGGATCTTCAGAATATTGTGCGGCCAACTGATGAAAATCTTTGCCTGCGATTGCCTGCTTGCGGATATCTACCATGCGCTGGTAGGCGGCTAGTGTATCGGCCGGACTGGCATCCTCCGCCAGCATAAGCAGAATGTGGGCGGCATTCACCTCTGTCTTCAAGCGCTCGTAGGCTTCTTGCACCAAGGCCGTACTGGTAGTGTTTTCGGTAAGGTAAGGTTTGGTGAGCTGCTTGCGGTAGGTTTCAAATTCGGTTTTGAAAGAAGGCTGCTGATCGAGGCCAAGTGCCAAGGCGTCTTCTATCTTCAGTTTAAACTTGATATAGAGTTCTAGGTAATCTCGCACTTCTTGTTCGGTTACCACCGAGTCGTCCAGGTAGCGATTTTTGTTGAATACGTACAGAAACTCATCAGCACTGATGGGCTTGTTGTTCACCGAAAAAAGGGTGTTTTCCGGAGTTTGTGAAGTAGGGGTGGAAGAAGAAGTAATGCACGATTCAAAAATGAGCAAAAAAGCCCAAGCGACTAGAAATAGTTTTTTTCTCATCATTACACCTGTGAGTCCATTTTGATAAAAAATCCTGCAATTTTAACGATTTTTTTTGGAAGGAGCCTTCCTTTGGAGGGGAGATTAGCTAGGCTGATTAATTCTTCTGTAGTTTTTTGAACATGCGGCACACATTGAAGCCATCTGTACTGCTAAATTGGACATCGTCCATAATGCGCTTGACGAGCATCAGGCCAATGCCGCCTTTCTTTTTAGTTTCGATGATTTTTTCCAGCGAAGGTTCCTGATAGGTGCTGAAATTGAAGCTGACGCCCTTGTCGATGACCTGAAAAACAATGCCTTGGTTAGGCTCTACATCAATCTTGATTTCTATGGTTTGGGTTTCGTCACAGCCATGGGAATGGATAATCATATTGGCGCAGATTTCGTCCACGGCCAATACCAGTTGGCTGATTTCCATTTCGTCAATAGCGTAGTCGCTAAGTGTGTCTTTGACAAACTCCCGAATGGACTTTAGCCTTTCCTTACTGCACGATACCTTGATATTATAGTTCATTCGCAATCCTCTTGGCATCTTCTGCCGTTTCGGTGATGGTGAGCAACTGGTCGAGTCCCAAAATCTGGAATACGTTCTTTACCTTTTCGCTCATACCATAAAATACCAAACTGATATTCTTATTCTCAAGTTCCTGAATATAAGACATAAACACTCCCAATCCGGCCGATGAAATGTACTCTAAGTGGGAGGCGTCAATTAAAATAGCTCCGGGATTCTGCCCAAGGGCTTCCTCCATAGCCGCATCCAGATGAATGGACGAACTGGCGTCTATATCTCCTTGGATTTCCAGTGTAAGGTATTCGTTTTCTGTATGTTTTTTAATCTCTAGCATCAATGCATATACGGAGTGTAGCCTCCCTTAGTTTACTTGAACTTAATTACCAGTACCGTGTAGTCGTCATTCAACACATTGTGACCACAATGGGCGTACAGCTCTTGAATGATTTGTTCCTGAATTTGTTTGGCCTCTAGTGCATGGTTGTCTTGTACGATTTTTCGTAGGCGTTCCACACCAAATTCTTCCAAACTCGGATTGCGCGCTTCCGTGATTCCATCGGTGTACAGTACCACAATATCGCCCGCTTGGTATTGGAATGAATTAACAAACACGTATTTAGAAAAGTTTTCGTTTCTAAGTATTCCCAATCCCAAACCTTTATTTTGGAAGTAATCGGCTGTATTGTTGGCTGCCTGATACAATAAAGTAGGGCAATGTCCGGCTCTTGCAAATTCTACCGATCGGCTTTCTGAATCAATAATAAAATACGACAAAGTAATGAAAGAGGACTTCTCCAAGCATCGGCTCAAGGCATCGTTGGCCTGAATGAGGAAATTTTTCGAGCCCATGTCCAGCTGCGAAAGGCTGTGGAATATTCCCTTCATTTGGCTCATATGGAATGCCGCAGAAGTACCCTTGCCCGAAACGTCACCGATCACCACGGCTATTTTGGTAGGACTGATGCGATAGGTATCGTAGTAGTCGCCTCCTACTTCATCAGCAGCTTCTGAAAATGCGATAATATCAAAATCAGGATTGCTATCCAAGGCATCCGGAAGAAGGCTTCTCTGAACGCGCTGGGCAATTTTGAGTTCTTCTTGGTAGCGTTCATTTTTGAGGGCATCGTTCAGTAGCTGGAAGTTCTCGATCGACACGCAGGCTTGGTTTACAAAGGTGCCAATGATGTCAATCATCTCCTTGTCAAAGCCATCGGCCACATCTTTCAGCAAGACTAATCGCCCTGTTTCATTGCCTTTTACCAATAAGGGCATAATGAGCACTGAACGGAAGCTGCTGTCTTTCAGCGCACCACTAAACTGTGAGGTATTGCTTTGTCCTATGGAATCGGTCACGGAAAGGCGAAGCTTACTTTTTTCGATTGTGGCCTGTACGCGCTCACAATCCAGCTCATCGAGGTTGAAAAGGATTTTGCGGTTTTTGGGGGTTGCTGCGGAAGGGTCCAGTTCAAGCCATGCGGCAGACGCAAAAACGGCACTTACAGAGCTATCGAGCAAGATGTCGTACACTTGGTCTTCGTTTTGCCCGGTTTGGATAGACTGGCTCAGGCGCTGAAAATTGATTACTTCTTCAAGCTTTTGCTCAAATACCGAGGAGGTAGGCAGATTGAAGAGAATAACCAATAATGATATTACAGCATATAAAAAGATAAAGCCAAATAGGGCTAAGATGAAGATATTGTTGAGCAAATCATTCACTAGCACATACTTGGTAGAGAAATTAAAGAGGTTGATAAGGAAATACCATAGGTATAAGATTACCAACAGAATCAGCAAAATGCTTTTCCACTTTTGCTTAAAATTAAGATAAGCAACCCATTTCAGATTGAATGATAAAATGAGCCCCATCACCACCAGCAATACCAAAAGGACAATAAAGGAGGTGTCTAGCAAGCGGAAGTTCAGGAAATTGAACAAGATGCTCGCCATCAAGCTGTATTCAAATACTTGCCAGGTAAGCAGCAGCTTACGTGTTTTTTGATAAAGGATAAGGCGCTTCCACACCACAAAAGTGGAAATGAGGAAAGCGGCTATCAAACCCAGATTGATGTGGTAGAAGAAATTGATTAAGAGGGCATTCTCCGAAATCTTATTGTTGCCTAATAGCACAAACAAAAAGGAAATAGCTAAAGATACAATGGTGGCCAAAAGTCCAGTGACAAACACCCGCCATAGTAGGTCGATGAAGTTGACGGTTTCGGCTTTGCCAATAATGTAGCGGTAATAGATAAACAGGAAAACGAAAAACAGGCTTAGGAGCAAATGGGGCAGCTCAGAGCGAATGCCCGATTTCATATTGTTCATGTTGCTGAACAGAAGCACTAGGTCGAGCACTACCAGCATAATCCAGCAAAGGATTGCGCACAATAAGCTGAGCCTAATGATTAATTTGTTCGACAACATGTTTACACCTGAATAAGCAGGCTAAATTAGTAAAATGATTGTATTATTTTCATGGCTTGCCCTACAGATACATAAAAAAACCTCCCGCTGTGGGAGGTTTCTGTTTATCGTGTATAGTTAGGTGCTTCGCGGGTTACCTGCACATCGTGCGGATGGCTTTCGCGTGCTCCGGCAGCAGTAATTTTTACAAATCGAGCTTTTTTCAGGGCTTCTACATCGGGGGCACCGCAATATCCCATACCGGCCTTGAGGCCTCCTACCAGTTGGTAGAGAACTTCCGAAACCATGCCTTTGAAAGGTACACGGCCTACAATGCCCTCAGGAACCAATTTCTTGATATCATCCTCGGCATCTTGGAAGTAGCGGTCTTTGCTACCATCTTCCATGGCTTCCAAAGAACCCATGCCTCGGTAGGTTTTAAATTTACGACCCTCATAAATGGTCATCTCGCCCGGAGCCTCATTGGTTCCGGCTAGTAGAGAGCCAATCATAATCGTGTCGGCACCAGCGGCAATGGCTTTTACCAAATCGCCACTAAAGCGAATGCCACCATCGGCAATAATAGGAACACCTGTGTGGCCAATGGCTTTGTAGGCTTCATAAACGGCCGATAGCTGAGGCATACCTACACCGGCAATGATACGCGTTGTACAAATACTACCGGGTCCAACGCCCACTTTTACAGCATCCGCACCCGCTTCTACCAATGCCAAAGCGGCCTCGCCAGTGGCGATATTGCCCACAATCACATCTAGGTCGGGGAATTTAGCTTTCACTTTTTTACATGCCTCAATTACACCTTTGGAGTGGCCGTGAGCGGTATCGATACTAATAACGTCTACACCCGCAGCTTTCAAGGCTTCAATGCGCTCAATCAAATCGGGGGTAACGCCTACCGCAGCACCCACGCGCAGACGACCGTATTGGTCTTTGCAGGCATTGGGCTTATCTTTTTTCTTAAGAATATCTTTATAGGTGATAAGGCCTTTTAGGTAGCCTTCTTCGTCTACTATGGGGAGTTTCTCAATCTTATGTTGCTGTAATATTTCTTCGGCTTCTTCTAGTCCTACACCTACAGAGGCTGTAACCAAGTTGGTTTGGGTCATGATTTGAGAAACCGGAATCGAGAGTTTTTTCTGGAAGCGTAAATCGCGGTTGGTGATGATGCCAATCAATTTGTTTTTATCGTCCACTACCGGAATGCCGCCAATTTTATACTCGCGCATAATGTTTACGGCATCTTTTACGGTTGATTTGAGCGGTAAAGTAACTGGGTCGAGGATCATGCCGCTTTGTGAACGCTTTACTTTGCGTACTTGATCGGCTTGCGCCTCTTTGCTCATGTTCTTGTGGATGAAACCAATCCCACCCTCAAGGGCCATGGCAATAGCCAGTTCAGATTCGGTAACCGTATCCATGGCAGCCGAAACCAAAGGAATATTCAGTTGGATGTTGCGGGTAAGCCTAGTGCTGGTGTCGGTTTCGCGGGGTAAAACTTCGGAGTAGCCGGGCAGAAGCAATACGTCATCGTAGGTAAGTGCTTCAAAGAGGAATTTGGTGGTGTCTAGCGACATAGCAAATAAGATTAGGATTCGTTATTTGCCGGGCAAAATTACAGATAATTCGCTAGAAAACAGTGAGGGGTAATGGAAATAATTTTAAAAAAGAAAGTCCGGCTATTGCCAGACTTCTTTCAAAAACCTTATTCAGAAAAAAATATTATTTCTTCTTAGTGTATCTCTGGTTGAATTTCTCCACTCTACCTGCGGTATCCACAAATATTTTCTTACCTGTGTAGAATGGGTGAGAAGTAGAGCTCATCTCGATTTTAACCAAAGGGTATGTTTTGCCATCTTCGTGCTGGATGGTTTCGCTGGTATTGATTGTAGAACGTGTCACGAATTTAACGTCACTTGTAGTGTCGTGAAATACTACTTCTCTGTACTCAGGATGAATGTCCTTTTTCATTGTATTGTATATTTATTTCTTAATTGCTTGATTGTCCCCTATAAAAAGGGCTACAAAGATAGGAATATGTTTCAAACAATTCAAAGCCCTATGATAAAAAAGCTTTGTAATCAGCAGGCTAGGTTCTTTAAAGAGATAAATATACCGTATATTTAGGCCTTTTAATGAGTAATGTATTGAAAAGAATCTTTTGTTTTTTGATTGGAAGTGTAGGTTGTCTCACCGTATGGGGTCAAGGAACCAACACGTTGCCCAATTCGGATTATGCGCATTTGATTGATCGACTGGAGATTCAAAGTGGTGCATTTATTCCTGGGGTACATACTTCTGTAAAAGGCTATAATCGTAAGCATTTGGCGGTATTTCTAGATACCTTGGCGCTTAATAAGCAAGCCCTAAGCACTCGCGATCAATTTAACCTCCAATACCTTTTGCAGGATAATTGGGAGTTTGCCACACAGGCCGACACCTTGCCTAAGAGAGGTCTTTTATCCACTTTGTATACCAATTCCATTGATTGCTATTCCGTAAACACTCCAGCATTCAAAATGCGCTTTAATCCGGTGTTTCATTTTTCAGGTGGGCAAAGTACAGAGGAGGATTTGCGATATTTCATCAATACCCGTGGCGCTGAGGTGCGAGGTTTGATTGATGGAAAGGTGGGGTTTTACTCATTCATTGGAGAAAATCAAGCTCGCTTCCCCGAGTACGTGCGTGAACTTACAAGGGAAGGACGCTATGTGCCGGGAGAAATTTTCTTTAAAGGGTTCAAAGACCAGGGAGTCGATTTTTTTACGGCCCGTGGGTACATCAGCCTAAATGCCACCCGACATATCAATGTACAGTTTGGGCATGATAAGTTTTTCATCGGCAATGGTTACCGCTCCGTAATTTTATCGGATTACGGAGCTCCTTATACCTATTTAAAACTGAATACCCGGGTTTGGAAAATAGATTATACCAACCTCTTTACCGAAATGCGCGCCCACGGCTTTGTTCGCTTGCCCGGTGAGGGTGATCGGAATATTCCACGCAAGTATATGGTGTTTCACCGCTTGGGCATTAACCTGACCGAGCGCTTGAATGTCGGCTTTTTCGAGTCGGTGATGTATGGGCAACCCGATAGCTTGGGTAGTTCGGGTTTTGAATTTGGGTATTTGAATCCTATTATATTTTACAGAGCGATTGAATCAGGAGCTGGGAGCCAAAGCAATGCCATCCTTGGGGCAGATGCCAAATGGAATATCGGCAAGAGCCTTTCCTTGTATGGGCAATTTACACTCGATGAGTTTTTGCTCGAAAATATTCGGGCGCGCAATGGCTGGTGGGCCAACAAATATGCCCTTCAGGCGGGCTTGAAATATATTAATGTGTTCGGCATTCGCCACCTCGATTTACAGGCCGAGTACAATACCATACGGCCCTTCACCTTTCAGCACCGCGACCAATATACCAATTATGCACATTACAGACAGCCTTTGGCGCATCCTCTGGGCGCTAATTTCAGAGAATATTTGGCTATCTTACGATACCAGCCTATTAAGCGGGTGAACCTTACTGCTAAGTTTATTCGTATGGAACAAGGGCTTGACTCAGCTAATATTAATTTTGGTGGGCAGGTGATGGATTCCTATAATACCCGCTATGCTAGACCTAATGATATTGGGCATTTTACTACCCAAGGCATTGCAGCCGAAACCCTTTTTACCGAATTGACGCTTACTTGGATGTTGCGCAACAACATTTTTGTGGATCTGAAGTATTTAAATAGAAACCGGACAGCCGAATGGCCGGGTTATGAGCAACATACCCACGCTTTCTTCGTAAGCTTTCGAATGAATATTCCGCAGCGACTGCACGATTTTTAATCACAATTGGCGTATTTGCGCCTCCTTTTATTTGTTGGAATGAAAACATACCTCCGATTACTTTCCTACGCTCGCCCTATTGGGGTTTATGGGCCTTTGTATGTGATTTTTATTATTCTGAATGTGGTGTTTAGCATTGTAAATATTGCTATGCTATTGCCTGTATTGCGCATTTTATTTGGTAAGGCCCAAGAGGGTGAAGCACTTCCGGTTTCTTTGCCGGAATTTGAGCTTACCCTTTCGTATGTGGTCGATAGTTTTAATTATCACTTTGGGCAGATTGTGATTTCGGAAGGAAGCTATGGTGCGCTCAAATTTGTATGCATTGCCCTTATTATTTCTGTCTTTCTATCCAATGTATTTCGCTACCTATCCGGTGTTACGCTCGCCCGCATTCGTGCCAATGTGGTGACCAATCTCCGCACATCCATTTTTAGTAATGTGTCGAACATGCATATGGGCTTTTTTACCAATTCTCGCAAAGGGGATATTATGTCTCGCATTACCAGTGATGTATTGGAAGTGGAAAGTTCGGTGGTAAGTACCTTTAAGGTAATCGTGAAAGATCCGGCCCTGATTATCGGGTATTTTGTGATGCTCTTTATGATTTCCACTGAACTTACCTTATATATCATGCTTTTGTTGCCTGTTTCGGGAGGCATAATAGCATCTATTGCCAAAAATTTGAAGAAAAAGGCTAGAAGAAGCCAAGAAACCTTAGGCAGGATTACCGGACTTTTAGATGAGGTTTTGGGAGGAATGAAGGTGGTAAAAGCCTTTACCGCCCGCCATTTTGTAAATGAGAAGTTCAATAAAGAGGTTCGGAATTATGCTCGACTGAATATTTCCATCGCCAAGCGTTTCGAATTGGCTGGGCCAATCTCTGAATTTTTAGGCGTAGGGGTAATTGCCGGTATTTTATTGATTGGCGGTTCGCTGGTGCTGACCAATAATTCAGAGCTGGAGGCGGAAGGCTTCTTGACTTTCATTGCTGTATTCTCACAAGTTTTGCAGCCTGCTAAATCCCTGACCAACTCCTTTAGCAATATCCAGCGCGGCTTGGCTTCTGGTGAGCGTATTTTTCAGATGATTGATACCAAGCCCGAGATTGTGGATAAGCCCAATGCGGTGGAAGTAAAGGGCTTAGAAAAGGCCATTGAGTTCAAAAATGTAGGCTTTGCCTACGAAAATACCAAAGTGCTCGATTCCATTAATTTTACGCTGGAAAAAGGTAAAACCATCGCATTAGTTGGTCCATCGGGTGGTGGGAAAAGTACGCTTTCTGATTTATTGCCTCGTTTTTATGACCCAACAGAAGGCAGTATTCTGCTCGATGGAAAAGACTTGCGCGATTTTAAATTGGAATCACTCAGTCGATTGATTGGTATTGTAGCACAAGATCCTATCCTTTTCAATGATTCGGTGTTCAATAATATCGCTTTCGGGATGAAGGATGTATCCTTGGAAAAGGTGATGGCAGCCGCCAAAATTGCCCATGCACATGAGTTTATTGAGCAATTGGAAGATGGCTACGAAACCACCATTGGCGATAGGGGATTGAAACTTTCGGGTGGCCAGCGTCAGCGCCTAAGCATTGCCCGTGCGGTCTTGAAAAATCCCGAAATCTTAATTTTGGATGAAGCTACCTCGGCTTTGGATTCTGAATCAGAGCGTTTGGTGCAAGATGCCCTTACCCAGCTCATGAAAGGTCGAACATCCTTGGTCATTGCCCACCGCCTCAGCACTATTCAGCATGCCGATGAGATTATCGTACTTCAGGCCGGACAAATAGTTGAGCGTGGAGACCATCAGGCTTTAGTGGCCTCCGGAGGACTGTACAAAAAATTGATTGAAATGCAGCAACTATAAATCGCTTGTATTTTTGAAAATAATCCTAAATTAGAGTCCAAACCTACTATACCCAACCATGAAAAAATTCAGAAATGTCCTCTTAGGCACCCTGCTCTTCTATCACTTTTTTAGTGCCTATATCACCATATACATCGATCAGCACTTCGATAAATTGCTTCGTTATATGGATTATTTGCCTATTGGAGCCATTATTGGGTTGGTTTTGTTCTTGACGTACTTTACCATCAATTATTTGGATGTGGCCAAGTTGAAGAAATCCATTTCTGGTTTGGAATCAGAAACCGTAAATCTTAAGGCCAAACTGTATGACAAAAAAGAGGCCGAGCAAAAAGAAACGCCAGCCCCTACAAACGAGTCAGAGAAGGAATAATGCCAAACCATGGTGGGAATACAGGATATTAAGAAGGAGTTGGAAGAAGCAGCCGACCTGCTACAGCGCGTGATGTCGGATGAGGCACTTTTGGCCAATATCGAAAAAGCAGCCGACTTGCTGTCGGGGCAAATGAAAAAAGGGAATAAGGTAATTAGCTGCGGCAATGGCGGTTCACACTGCGATGCCATGCATTTTGCTGAAGAACTGAGCGGACGCTACCGCGAAAACCGAAAAGCCCTTCCGGCTATTTGTATTTCGGATGTCAGCCATATTAGCTGTGTGGGTAACGACTACGGCTTCGATTATATTTTCTCCCGGTTTATTGAAGGCCTTGGTCAAGCAGGCGATGTGCTGCTAGGCATAAGCACCAGTGGGAATTCAGCCAATGTGATAGAAGCGGTGAAAGCCGCCCGTAATAAAAATATGTTGGTGGTTTTGCTTACCGGTAAAGACGGAGGCAAGTTGGCCGGACAGGCCGATGTGGAGCTGCGTGTTCCGCATTTTGGATATGCCGACCGCATTCAAGAAATCCATATCAAAATAATTCATATATTAATCCTCTTGATTGAAAAACAAATGAATTGATGCTCGCAAAAGCTTTTGGAAGTGCCGTATTTGGGGTTAATGCCACCATCATCACGATAGAAATTAACGTTAGTCAGGGGACTAAATTTTTCATGGTGGGCTTGCCCGATAATGCAGTAAAAGAAAGCGAACAGCGCGTGGAATCCGCCATTAAGTTTTTTGGCTACAAAATGCCTCGGCAGAAGGTGGTCGTCAATTTGGCCCCAGCCGATATCAGAAAAGAAGGCTCCGCCTATGATTTGCCCATTGCCCTTGGTTTGCTCCAAGCCTCCGATCAGCTCATAACTGAGTCCTTGCACGAATACTTAATCATGGGAGAACTTTCTCTCGATGGCGTGCTTCGTCCTATCAAAGGTGTATTGCCCATTGCCATTGAAGCACGAAAGCAAGGGTTTAAAGGTTTTATCCTACCCAAAGAAAATGCCAGCGAAGCCTCCATTGTCAGTAATCTGGAAGTTATTGGCGTGAAAACTATCAAAGAAGCCATTGATTTTCTGGAAGGTAATCTGACCATAGAACCCGTGGCTACCAATACCCGTGATGTGTTTTTTAGTCAACTGAATGACTACGGAGTAGATTTTTCAGATGTGCAAGGACAAGAAAATATCAAAAGGGCTTTGGAAATTGCGGCCGCAGGTGGTCATAATGTTATCATGATTGGCCCTCCTGGAGCGGGGAAAACCATGTTGGCGAAGCGATTGCCTACCATTTTGCCTCCCTTGTCTCTGCATGAGGCCTTGGAAACCACTAAAATCCATTCGGTAGCTGGGAAATTAGGTGCCAATGCACATTTGATTGCCACGCGGCCTTTCCGCTCTCCCCATCACACTATTTCTGATGTTGCCTTAGTAGGTGGCGGAGGCGTACCGCAGCCGGGTGAAATTTCCTTATCGCACAATGGGGTGCTGTTTCTGGACGAACTGCCCGAGTTTAAGCGTACCGTACTGGAGGTGATGCGTCAGCCTTTGGAAGAAAGACGGGTGACTATCAGTCGCGCAAAAGTTTCTATTGATTTTCCGGCCAATTTTATGTTGCTCAGCAGCATGAATCCATGCCCTTGTGGGTATTATAATCATCCCGAAAAAGAATGTGTGTGCCCTCCCGGAGCGGTGCAGCGCTATTTGAATAAAATCAGTGGGCCTCTACTCGACCGCATCGATTTGCATGTGGAGGTAACTCCCGTAAGTTTTGATGAGATGACCAGCCGCAGAAAGGCTGAATCGAGTGAAGCCATTCGTGAGCGCGTAATTGCCGCCCGCGAAAAGCAAACGGAACGCTTTAAGGAAACTTCAGGTGTGTATTGCAATGCCATGATGCCCTCGCAGATGGTGAAAGAAATCTGCCAAATCAATGAAGCGGGAAAAGCCTTGCTAAAATCGGCCATGGAGCGTCTTGGGCTTTCTGCCCGTGCCTACGACCGCATTTTAAAAGTAAGCCGAACCATCGCTGATTTGGCTAATTCTGATGATATCCGCATCGAGCATTTGGCTGAGGCTATTCAATACCGCAGCTTGGACAGGGAAAATTGGGCGGGATGAGCAAGCAAATCCTATATAGCGTATTTCTGATTTGCTTTTTCTTAAAAACAAGTGATTTGGTTGCACAAGAGAGTGAGGCCGATACCTCCATACAAAACCAGCGGGCACTTACCTGGCAACAATTAGGCGAGTATTATTTCACTAAGTCTAAGAAAGACAGCGCCATACAATACCTCAATCAAGCGATAGAAAGCTATGAGCAACTGGGAGAAGCCAGCAGAAAGGCTAATGCCCAATATACACTAGCTCTTATCTACCTAAATGCCGATGATTACGCCCGTGCACTTTCACTGGCACAACTATCGTATGAATATTACCGTCAATCAGAGGAGGTGGCCAATCAGGCTTCGGTGGCTTCTTTGCTATGCGATATTTACAAATATCTTGGACGAAATGATTTGGCCATCGAATACTGTATAGAGGCCTTACGCCTTTGGGATGAGCTTCCTCACGATACGGAGCGCGTATATGTGCTCAACTCCATCGGGACAATATATTTTAACCTCAATACCTACGATAAGGCCCTAAACTATTTCGAGGAGGCCTTGGCTCTTGCCCGCAAAAATAAGGAAGCGCAGGGGATTGCTACTTCACTCAGCAATATGGGCGATGTAGCGCTCAAAACCGGAGATTCAGAAAAGGCTTTAGCCTACTTTTACCAAGCCTTTCGCCTCGATTCGGCCCGTCAAGACCAATGGGGGCTGAGTTATTCGAATTATAACATGGGGAAGGTGTATTTTGGGTTGGGACGAGGTGATAAAGCCGAAGAATATCTTAACAAGGCGTTGTTATTGGCGCAAAGCAAGGAAAATTACGCCCTGCAGGCTAAAATTCTGACTGAAATTGGGAACCTCCGTTCCAGTGAGGAAAATTATATAGAAGCGATACGCTATTACAAAAACAGCCTTACCATCGCTTCGCGGCTGAATGCCATCCATCTTCTGAAAAACATCTATCAGCAATTGGCTAAGTTTTACGACCGATTGGGTGATTCCGATAACTCTTTGGTGTATTTCAAACTGTACATGCTTCAGTCGGAGAAGTTGTATGAACAGGAGAATGCCCGCAAGATTTCGGAAACGGAAGCCTTATACAATCTGGAGAAAAAGGAAAAAGAGATAGAACTACTAAAAAAAGAAAACGAAATTCAGGAATTGAGAGCCAATGAACAGGAGTTGACCAATATTGGCCTGCTGTCGGGTTTGCTGATGGTAATCGTACTGGTCTTTGTGCTCTATTTTGCATATCGTGTCAAAATCAAGACCAATTCCATCCTAAAACAACAGAAAGAAGCCATAAGCATGCAGAAGGAAGAAATTGCCTCCCAGCATGACGACATCGCCTTGAAGAACAAAGTACTTACCGAACAGAATAAACTCATAACCGATAGCATAAAATACGCCCAACGTATCCAGCAAAGTTTGTTGCCCGATACCCGAAGTTTTAAGGAAGTGCTTCCAGCCTCTTTTATCTTTTTCAAACCTAAGGATATTGTAAGTGGTGATTTTTATTGGTTTTCTGAGCAAGATGGAAAGATTATTTTAGCGGTGATTGACTGCACGGGTCATGGCGTGCCGGGTGCTTTTATGACCGTGCTGGCCAATAGTTTACTCGATCAGATTGTGAATGAAAGCCATATCACTGCGCCTGATATGATTTTGAGCCTGCTTGATCATAAAATACAGCATCATCTGCATCAGCAAGATTCGGATGTGGTAGAAACCGATGGACTGGATATCGCTTTGGTGGTTTTCAATAAGCGCTCTATGGTTTTGTCCTATGCGGGGGCTAAAATCCCTTTATATCACTCGCATCGTGAGCAGATTCAAGTAGTGCCGCCCAACCGCTTTTCAGTAGGCGCCAGAAGCAAAAGTGAGCGAGAGTTTCATTCCCACCATATTAAAATGCGCCCGGGTGATTTCTTTTATTTGGCTACTGATGGTTTTCAGGATCAGTTTGGAGGCTCACAAGAGAAGAAGTTTATGAAGACAAAGTTTCGTCAATTACTCCAACATATTTTGCCCATGGGAGTTGAAGACCAATACGGAGAATTGGGAAAATCTTTCTATCATTGGAAAGGAAATCAAGCCCAAACCGATGACGTTTTGGTAATAGGAGTTAAAATCAACTAAAAACTATGAATAAATTAAAAAGATGGGGCTTAAGTAGCCTAGGTGTACTAGTGTTGAGTATGTTTTTTGCGTGTACGGGTGGCGGTAAATCTTCGCAAGAAGTAGAAAGCCAAGACTCTACCCAAATGGAAAACTCACCGGAAGTAGAAGTACGCGCCAGTCCGAAAATGACAGCCGAAGGAAAGGCCGGAGAAGTAAGTGTGGTAGTTAATTATGGTGCGCCCTCTGTAAAAGGAAGAACGATTTGGGGTGGATTAGAAGCGTATGGAAAAGTATGGAGAACAGGAGCCAATGAGGCTACTACCATTGCCTTTAGCGATACAGTAGAAGTAGCAGGCAAACAAGTTCCTGCGGGCACCTATGCTTTATTTACTATTCCTACCGAAGGAGAATGGACAGTAATTTTGAACAGCGTGGCCAATCAATGGGGTGCCTATGATTACGATGCCGCCAAAGATGTGTTGCGCTTCAATGTGCAGCCCAGCATGGAGAATGAATTGGTAGAAGTGCTTCAATTTACGGTTACTTCTGCCGCTGACAATACAGCCGAGGTTACCCTGATGTGGGAAAAAATGAAGTTAAGCTTTCCGGTCAAAGCCTTGTAAATAAAAAACGGGCCGCCTCGTAGAGGCGGCCCGTTTCATTTAGGTAGTTCTATATTCCTTAAAGGATTTCTACCTTCTCGATATTCTCAAAGTATATCTGCTTATCGGCATCGAGCTGTACCATCACTGCGCTATCTTTTTTGATATAGCCAGAAAGTATCTGCTTCGACAACTCATTCAAAATAAGTCGCTGCATGGTGCGCTTCAGTGGTCTGGCGCCAAATTGCGGATCAAAACCTTGTTCACCTAGGAAGTCAAGCACCTCATCGGTCACTTCTATTTCAATTCCATTCTCTTTCAAGCGATTTTGTACCTGCTTCCATTGTATGCTCACAATCTGGCGGATAATACCCTTGTTCAATGGCTCGAACATAATGGTTTCATCAATACGGTTCAGGAACTCCGGCCGCACCGATTGCTTCAAGATATCGAACACTTCGCGCTTGGTGTCTTCCATAACCTGCTCTTTATTCCATTCTTCCATTTCGGCAAAGCGCTCCTGAATCAGCTGTGAGCCTATGTTGGTGGTTATGATGATGATGGTGTTCTTAAAGTTGGCCACACGCCCTTTGTTATCAGTCAGGCGGCCTTCATCCAGCACTTGTAGTAAGATATTGAACACATCGGGGTGAGCCTTTTCGATTTCGTCCAGCAAAATCACCGAATACGGTTTTCTGCGCACCGCCTCGGTCAGCTGACCACCTTCATCATAGCCCACATAGCCTGGAGGCGCTCCTATAAGTCGGCTTACCGCATGGCGTTCTTGGTATTCACTCATATCAATGCGCACCATGGCGTTGTCATCATTAAAGAGGTACTCGGCCAAGGCTTTGGCAAGTTCGGTTTTCCCTACGCCTGTAGTGCCCATGAAAATAAAGCTTCCAATCGGGCGCTTAGGATCTTGCAATCCGGCTCGGCTTCTGCGCACCGCGTCTGATAGGGCTGCAATGGCTTCTGCTTGCCCTGCTACTCTTTTGCCCAGTTCTTCTTCCAGGTAGAGCAATTTCTCGCGTTCGCTTTGCAGCATTTTAGAGAGTGGTATGCCCGTCCATTTGGCCACTACCTCGGCAATATCTTCTGCATCTACCTCTTCTTTCAATAAGGCGCCATCACCAAGTGTATGCACTTGCGCTTTCAATTGTTCCAACGTAGCCTCTTCCTCTTTGATTCGGCCATAGCGAATCTCCGCTACTTTACCATAATCCCCGGCTCTTTCAGCCTGCTCGGCTTCCAGTTTAAGCTTTTCTATTTCTTCTTTCTTGGCCTGTATGCTATGGATAAGCTGTTTCTCGTTATCCCACTTGGCTTTTAAAGAATTACGCTGTTCGCTAAGCTCGGAAAGCTCCTTGCTTAGTACGCTTTCTTTGTCTTTATCTTTTTCGCGCCTGATGGCTTCCCGCTCAATTTCCAATTGCATGATTTTGCGGTTCAGTTCGTCCAATTCCTCAGGTACAGAGTCAATTTCCATACGAAGCTTGGAGGCTGCTTCATCCATTAAGTCGATGGCCTTATCCGGCAAGAATCGGTCGGAAATGTAGCGGTTCGATAGCTCCACCGCACTGATTACAGCATCATCTTTAATGCGCACCCCATGGTGGAGTTCGTATTTGTCTTTGATACCACGCAAGATGGATATGGCGTCTTGCACATCGGGTTCGTCTACCATTACCGCTTGAAATCTGCGCTCAAGGGCCTTGTCTTTTTCGATGTATTTTTGGTATTCTTTAAGTGTGGTAGCACCAATGGCATGCAGTTCGCCACGTGCCAAAGCAGGTTTTAAGAGGTTGGCCGCATCCATAGCGCCCTCTCCTCCGCCACCCGCCCCAATCAAGGTGTGGATTTCATCAATAAAGAGGATGATTTGCCCTTCGGCATCGGTTACTTCTTTGATTACCGATTTCAAACGCTCTTCAAACTCTCCTTTGTATTTGGCGCCCGCCACCAGCAAACCCATGTCCAGCGAGATAAGGATTTTATCTTTCAGGTTTTCAGGTACATCACCTTGGACAATACGCTGAGCAAGCCCTTCCACGATGGCCGTTTTTCCTACACCGGGTTCACCCAGTAGGATGGGGTTGTTTTTGGTTCTGCGGGCCAGAATTTGTAAAACCCTACGGATTTCCTCATCACGGCCAATTACAGGGTCGATTTTTCCGGCTTTGGCAAGTTCGTTGAGATTTTTGGAATAACGTTCCAGCGAACGGTATTTCGCTTCTGCATTTTGGTCGGTCACTTTATTGCCACCGCGCAGCTCTCTAATGGCTGCAATAAGGGTTTTTTCCGTAAGTCCTATGTCTTTTAATGCATTAGCGATACGGTCTTTGCCTGCCAGTAAACCCAATAGAATGTGCTCTACTGCGGCAAACTCATCGCCAAATTCCTTGAGGTATTGCGTAGCCTTGGTGAGCGCGGTGTGGGCATCATTGCCTAAATAGGGCTGTCCACTGGCTTTGGGATAGCTCTGTAAGGCTTCATCCAGCTTGGTATTAAGAAGAGCCGCATTGGCTCCGGTTTTCTTGAATAAGAATCCGATTACGTTTTCGTCAGTTTCCAGCAAGGCCTTGAGCAAGTGCCCCGTTTCTATGGCCTGCTGCTGATAGGAGGAGGCGATGTCCGCGGCTTTTTGGATAGCCTCCTGCGCTTTGATGGTGTATTGGTTAAAATTCATGTCTGCTTTCTTTTGCTAAATGCCTAGACTCAAATGCAGTACCACGAGCTGTAAGAGGCCATAAACCCGACAGAATGGCTGTAAAATACCTTTTTGGGCAGATTTTTAGTGACAAATTTACCGAAAACTGGCCAATTTTTAATTTTGTTCCGACAGAGGGCTTGCATTGCGTGAGCAATTTATTGTACATTTGCACTCCTTTGTCGGAGATGAGTTTCTCCCCGGCATGCAAGGGTGCCACAGCAGGGAGGGAATGTTTATAAAACTATCCCTCTCTGTCGAAAAACCGAGAGAAAATCGGGATGTGGCGCAGTCCGGTAGCGTACTTGCATGGGGTGCAAGGGGTCGTGGGTTCAAATCCCGCCATCCCGACAGAGTTAAAGCCTTGGAGAAATCCGAGGCTTTTTTGTTTTTGCATAGGGATTAAGAGGTCGTGGGTTCTTCACAGAATCCCTGTGGGAAAATCCCGCCATCCCGACAGAGTTAAAGCCTTGGAGAAATCCGAGGCTTTTTGGTTTTTGCATGGGGTGCAAGGGTCGTGGGTTCCTCCTCTAGCTAGCGCACACGTGCCGCGTGTGCATGAGTCCTAAATTGGCCAATATGAAGAAGGATATTATCTTCCTACCATGAGCCGTAAATACCCTCGTTCCCGCCATGCTCTGCAAGGTGGTTATTTAAGAAATTTGTTATCTTATACCATAACCAAGAACTACATATTTCAGAATCCAAGTAGACGGTATTTTCTTAAGTTTACTAATTTTTGGCCTCCGTTAGTGCACGCGTTTCGCGTGTTCAGCTTAGCTTTAAACGTATCCGACAAGTCTTCCAAAGTAAGCTATTAGTAAAAAGGCTATCGCGGCAGGGATAGCAGCGGAAAGCCCGCAGCGCAGCGAGGACTTGCAGCGAATAGCCCGGCCTGAGGCACGAGGGGCCGCCCTCAGAAACTAACAATTCAGCCTGTTTTTGCTTATTCCAAACTCTTATTAGCCAGTTGGCCACAGGCGGCATCGATATCTTTGCCGCGGCTTCTGCGCACGTTTACGGTTACGCCTTTGCGTTCGAGGTAATCGCTGAACTGCTGGAGTTTGTCTTGCGTGGTATTAATAAAATCGGCCTCGCGGATGGGGTTGTACTCAATGATATTCACCTTGGCGGGTACTTTTTTGGTCAGCTTCCAGAGGTTTTCGGCATCTTGAAGGCTGTCGTTGAAGTCATTGAACACAATGTACTCGAAGGTGATGGAGTTTTTTGTCTTTTGATAGAAATACTGGAGGGCTTCGGTGAGCACCTCGATGTTGTTGGTTTCGTTGATGGGCATAATCTTTTCGCGCTTGTCGTCCGTAGGGGCGTGCAGCGAAAGGGCAAGATTGAATTTCACTGCATCATCGGCCAGCTTTTTGATCATTTTAGCAATACCCGCTGTGCTTACCGTAATCCGCTTAGGCGACATGCCGAGGCCTTTTTCGGAGGTAATCATCTCAATGGATTTCATCACATTGGCGTAATTGAGCAAGGGCTCGCCCATACCCATGTACACAATATTGGTAAGGGGCTGATTGTAATGCTGCTGGGCTTGGTTACGAATGTGCACTACTTGATCGTAGATTTCGGCAGCTTCCAAGTTACGCATGCGCTTCATATAGCCTGTGGCGCAAAAGCGGCAGCTCAGTGAGCAGCCGACCTGACTGCTTACGCAGGCTGTCATGCGGGTGTCGGTAGGGATGAGTACGCCTTCTACGATATTGCCATCGTGCATCTGAAAGGTAGACTTAATGGTGCGGTCGGCACTCACCTGCTTGCTGTGTACCTTGGCGCCATTGATGCAGAAGGTGCTTTTGAGGTATTCGCGCGTGGCGAGCGAAATGTTGCTCATTTGGTCAAAATCCCAAGCGGATTTGTTCCAGAGCCACTCAAAAATCTGCTTGCCGCGAAAGGCTTTTTCGCCTGCTTTTACCAAGTATTGCCCGATTTCTTCGGCACTGAGTTTACGGATGTCAATCTTACTGTGGTTGACTTCAATAATTTCCTTGGGGAGTAATATGGCTTTATCGAGCGGCTGCTGCATGGTGCAAAGATACACAAGAGTTTGCTGCTTTGCGTACTCGGAGGCCATAAATGCCAGTGAGAGGCATTTAGTCCTTTACTTTTTGCAGGAATGGGGGCGGTATGGGGCTAATCTTACGGGCGGAATAATCGAAAAACACCAGTCCGGTTTTGGCATGGGCAATTTCTTTGGCGCTCTGCTTGCCCATGATTTTATACACCACATCGAAGCCGTATTTATTGAAATCCGTAAGGGCCAGATGGATTTGCAAGGTTTCACCGTAGAAGGTCTCGGCTTTGTACACCAGGGCTGCATCGGTCATGATTACGCCTACACCCTCTATTGCCACTTCCGAAGGGTATCCCAAGGAGGCAAACCACTGCATGCGCGCCTCATGAAGCATGCTGAGCAGCACATCGTTGCCCATGTGGCCTCCGTAGTTGAGGTCGGTGATGCGCACCGGGATTTCCGTTTGGTAAATAAACTGCGAAGGAAGTTCGATTTTAATTCTTGCCATGGGCGAAAACTACTAAAAAATCCATAGCTAAAAAATGGGTGCTCCAAAGGTGTTCGTAGCCAAGAGGCTAGCGTTCCCTACACTTCCGACCAAAAAATCTACACTTCGCTTTTTCTTTTTTTACCCTAAGCGCTGAATAGCCGTATTTTGAAGTGTAATCAGTAGATGATATGGCAAAACAACTCACATTAGGATTTTTACTTTTACTGCTAAGCTTACCCGCTTGGTCGCAAACCGAGTTTGGCTCGGTGCAAGAAGCCTACGAGTATGCAATGGCCCATGGGACGGCAGTAGAAAGAGAACGGCTTTTGGCGGAGAATGCCCAAAGCCAGCGCAATAGCCAAATGGCCACCTTGCTACCTCAGGTGAAGGCTATCGCCAATTTTGACAATTATTTCAGCCTTCCGGTGCAGCTAGTGCCAGCCGAAATATTTGGTGGTGAACCGGGCACCTTTCGCGAGCTTCAGTTTGGTACCCAATATCAGCTCAATTATGGCTTAGAGGCCAATATGCCATTGGTGAATGTTTCTGCATGGAAAAGCCTTCAGGCTAGTCAATTGGCTGCTGAAGCGGCTTTTTTTCAACAGAAAAGCCAAGAGCAGCTGTATAAAGAAGAAGTATCGCGTGCTTATTACCTCTACTTGCTTAGCCGCGAAGCCTTGGCTTTGAGCGAGAAAAACTTAGCCAGCAATGATACGCTCCTGAGGGCGGCACAAGTAAAGTTTGAACAAGGGCTTATTGAACTGCTCGACTACAACCGCGCGCAGGCCTTGCATGTAGATGCCACGCAGCAGGTATTAGATAATCGGGTGGTGCTGCAAAGCAATGCCCATGCGCTCAAACTGAGTGTAGGACTTGCCTTGGAAGATTCTTTAGAGCTTAGCGAAGGACTGAACGACCCGCTGCTGCAAGCGCAAAGCCTGCAAGCGGCACCTGAGGAATTGCCGCAATATCGCACCCTCGACTGGAGCAGCAAAAAAGCCGAAGCCGAACTTAGCCGACAGCAAATGCGCTATTTGCCAGAGGTATCGGCTTATGCCCGCTACACACGCCAAGCCCAGCGAAATGAGCTGAACTTTGCTCAGGCAGGGGAGTCATGGTTTGAAATAGGGGTAGTCGGCTTGCGGGCTGAGTGGCTTTTGTTCAATGGCATGGGGCGCAATAGTCAGGTGAGCCAAGCAAAGCGCCAAAGCGAAATTGCTCGCTTACAAAAAGAAGAATACGGCCAAAAAGCTACCAAAGAACTCCTCGATTTGCATCGCCAGTCGGAGCAAAGCACCCAAGCGGTGAAGGCCTATCAGCGGCATCGCCAGCTTACCGAGCAAAACTACGCTCTGGCTTTGCGCAAGTTTAATGAAGGGGTGTATTCCTTTGAGCAGCTGGTGAGCATTTATCTGGAAAACATACAAAGCCAGCAAAAATACCTGAGCAAGCTATCCGACTATTACTTACATCAGGCCATGATTGCCGTCAAAAATGAATCTGTACGCTATGAAAACGCATCTTACACGAAATAAAATCATGAAAAACTTTTTCTTACTCATCGGGATTTTGGCCGCTTTCACAGGGCTGATGTCCTCTTGCTCGGAATCTGAAAATACCACACAGGCCAGCCTAAAGCCTTTGGTAGAGGCGGTATATGCCTCAGGCCATATCAGTAGTGGTGACGAATACCAAGTGTTTGCCGAAACCGATGGGGTATTGGTGGAGCAATTGGTACAAGATGGTGCCCGCATTAGCAAAGGGCAGGCTTTATTGGTGCTGGAAAGTCAGCAGTCCGATGCCCGCATGCAAATTGCACAAGAGGCATTTGCTGTGGCCGCAAAAAACAAACAAGCCGATGGCCCTGTGCTTAAAGAAGCCACTACGGCCTTGCAAAGAGCCAAAGGCGCTTATCAGCTCGATAGCCTCACCTTTGTGCGCTTGAGTAACCTGTGGAAAGCACAGGCAACCTCCCAAGCCGAGTACGACCGCGCCAAGCTGGCCTATGAGCAGTCGGCACGGGAGGTAACGATGCGGGAAAGTAATTTGGCTCGGGTGAAAAACCAAGTAAACCTAGAGTATGAGCAGGCGGAGAATAACCTGAAAATTGCTCGGGAAGATAAGTCGCGCTTTAGCATCAAAAGTCAAAGAGATGGATTGCTTTTTCAAGTGACCAAAGAGCCGGGCGAATGGGTGCGGAGAGGAGAGTTGATAGCCGTTATCGGTAAGGCGGAAGGTTTTTTTGTAAAACTCAAGGTAGATGAGCAAGATGTGCAAAGGGTGGCCTTGGGGCAAAAAATCAAAATAAAGGTAGATGCTTTTCCCGGTCGCTTCTTTGAAGGCCGTGTTGAGCGGATTTACCCAATGGTAGACCCCCGCGACCAATCGTTTCGGGTGGATGGCCTCTTGCTCGATACCTTGCCGGGTAATTTTACCGGACTGGCAGCAGAAGCCAATATTGTGGTAAGGGAAGCCAAAGAAACCTTGGTGATTCCTCGCAACCTGCTTTTGGAAGGCGATAGTGTACGCATTGCCACCGAGGAAGGGGAGAAAAGGGTGAAAATCAAAAAAGGGATGGAAACCATCAGTGAGGTGGAAGTGCTGGGTGGAATCACGGCCGATAGTAAACTGATTATTCAATAGAGCCATGCTTACATTTGAAATCGCAAAAACCCATCTGCTCTCCAAGCCAAAGCAAACGCTGGTGGCCATGATGGGGGTGACCTTCGGCATCGGAATGTTCATCGCTATGGTGAGTCTTATGACGGGGCTGAATAATTTCACCGAGGAACTCACCATGACCTCCACGCCTGATATTCGCATCTTCAACGATATCACGCGAGAGCGCCTGAGTTTGGCCGAAGAGTGGAATCCGGAGGGCATCAATCAAGTACACCACCAAAAACCTAAAAATGAAACGGCCAAGCTGCGTAATGCTTTTCAGATTGCTTCGGATATCCGCACCAATCCTATGGTGCTGGGTGCCGCGCCTCAGCTGAGCAGTCAGGTGTTTTATAATTATGGCCCCGTTCAGCTTAATGGTATGATTGCCGGAGTGGATATTATGGAGGAAGATAAACTCTTCGATTTGCGCGCCAAGATCAAAAGCGGCCGTTTAGAAGACCTGCTGAGCACGCCCGATGGTTTGATTATGGGGAGCGGACTCGCCCGCAAGCTCAATGTACAAGTAGGCGATCGCGTGGTAATTACAACCCCACAGGGCTTTACCATGTCTTTACGAATAGTAGGAGTTTTCCAGATGGGGCTTGGTGCGATTGATAATATTAAGAGTTATGCAAACATCAGTACGGTGCAGAACATCATGCAGAAAGACAGAAGCTATATCACCGAAATCAATATCAAGTTGAAAGATACGCATCAGGCTAAGCCCTTGGCACAGGAAATGGAAAAAGTGTATGGCTACCGGGCAGAAGACTGGGAAACGGCCAATGCGACCATGCTCACGGGTGTGGTAGTGCGAAATATCATGACCTACTCGGTGTCCATCACCTTGCTGATAGTGGCAGGATTTGGGATTTACAACATCCTGAATATGACCATTTACAATAAAATGAAAGATATCGCGATTTTGAAAGCCACGGGTTTTGCCAGCAATGATGTGCGGGAGATTTTCTTGATTCAGTCACTGGTGATTGGTTTTTTAGGAAGCTTGCTGGGCCTGATGGTCGGGTTTGGTCTTTCCTATCTCATCTCATTAGCACCCTTCGATGGGGGCGAGTTTATCAGTATTACGCAGTTGCCAGTCAACTTTAGTCCTACGTATTACATCATCGGGATTATTTTCGGAGTGAGCACTACGGCCATTGCGGGTTATATGCCGGCCCGAAAAGCCGGAAAGATAGATCCAATTGAAATTTTGAGGGGCGTTTAAGCACGAGCTTATGAAAACGGTATTGAAAACACATAAAATCAATAAATATTTCTACGAACCCGAGCGCTTTCAGGTACTCAAGGGTATAGACCTTTCCGTACAAAAAGGCGAATTTTTGAGCTTGGTAGGGAAATCGGGCTGCGGAAAATCTACCCTTATGTATGTGCTCAGCACCATGGACACCGACTACGAAGGCGATTTGGAAATCAACGAAACCCGCCTAACAGGAAAGAAGCAAAACGAATTGGCCAAGTTTCGTAATGAGCACATCGGCTTTATTTTCCAGTTCCATTTTTTGCTTCCGGAATTCACCGCTTTGCAAAATGTGATGCTACCCGCCATGAAGCTAGGCAAGTACAGCAAGGCAGAAGTAGAGGAGCGTGCCTATGAGAAACTCCGCATTTTGGGTATGCACGACCAAGCCCTAAAGGCTTCTAGCAAGCTATCGGGTGGGCAGCAGCAGCGTGTGGCCATTGCCCGCGCCTTGATAAATGATCCTACGGTGATCATGGGCGATGAGCCTACCGGAAATTTGGATAGCTACAATACCCAGGTGGTGTTTGACATCCTAAAGCAACTTACGCGTGAGTTTGGACAAACCATTATTGCCGTAACCCACGATGATGAATTTGCGGCTAATACCGACCGTATTGTAGAGATGAGTGATGGTTCCATATTAAGTTAATACAATGCAAACACGAGTTTTGAATCTTCCTCCGGTTCCGCATGTGAATTCGCTGGGCTATGGAAATCCACAAATTTCTGCTGAAAACCAGCGCTATCGTGAGCGATTTCAGCAAGAAGTGGCCCGTTATGAGCAAAGTCTTAAGCAGGCAAGGGTTCAAAAGGAGGGTGTTCAGCATTAATTTTATTGTATCTTATCCCCATGACCAAAAACCTTCGTTCCTTTTTCACCGCTCGAAAAGCCAAGGAGTATTTTGTTATTTTCCTTCTGGCCACTCTGGGCTATTTTATCCGCAGGGTGATATGGGAGCACTATACGGAAGCGCAGCATTTAATCGTGTATGCCGCTTCTATCTTCAATATTGTTTTTATCTGGGAGGGTTTTCGCGGGGTCAACCGCCTGCTCAATCATTACCTTCCCTACGAAAATCAGTTAATCAGGCGGATTGTCGTTCAATTGGTGCTGGGCCTGGTACTTCTGCTTTTTCTCCGCTATATTATTTTTACCGTAGTCGATTGGGTAGGGGTAAATCAAGAGATGAATGGCCTCTTTCGCGCCTCTACTGTCATTATTTTTGTGCTACTTTCCATTGGGGTCAATCTGGTGTTTTTCGCTTCCTACTTTTTAGAGCAATGGAAAGAAAGTATCAAGCAAAGCGAGCGATTGGAACGAGAAAAAACGCAAGTGCAGTTCGATAACCTGAAAAATCAGCTCAATCCACATTTTCTTTTCAATGCCCTGACCTCACTCAATAGCCTTATTTTTGACAATCAGCAATTAGCGAGTGATTTTCTGCAAAACTTATCGAAAGTGTACCGCTATGTATTGCAGCATAAAGACAAAGGTCAGGTAAGTGTTCAGACTGAATTGGATTTCATTGTACATTTTATTTTTCTTCTGGAAACCCGGTATGCCGAAGGGATTCGATTTAAAATGGATGTGGGGGAAGAGGCTCGTGACAAGGGCATTGTGCCGGTTACGTTACAGATTCTGGTTGAAAATGCAGTAAAGCATAATCAGGTGGATGTGGCTAAGCCTTTGGAAATTGAGGTGAAATCCATAGGCGATTATCTGGTAGTGAGCAACACCTTACGTCCGCGTAAATTGGTAGAGGGGAGCAATCGGCAAGGCTTAGAAAACCTTAAGAACCTGTACCGCTTCCTTACGGAAAGGCCAGTGCTTATTGAGCACTCGGATACACATTTTATGGTGAAAATTCCTTTATTAGAAGCATGAAACTGCTCATCATAGAAGACGAACCCCTTGTAGCCCGTGATTTGGAGAAACTAATTGGGCAACTATTGCCCGAGGCGAGCATTTTGGCTAAACTGAGCAGCGTGGCCGCCTCTCTTGATTGGCTGCGTGCGCATCCTGCTCCCGATTTGATCTTATCAGATATCCAGCTTTCCGATGGCATTAGTTTCGAAATCTTTGAGGCCTTGCCGATTGACTGCCCGATTATTTTCACCACGGCCTATAATGAATACGCCATCAAGGCATTCAAATTTCATAGCATTGATTATTTGCTCAAGCCCATTAGCCGGATTGAACTTGACCGCGCCTTACAGAAATATCGGCAAATAGTGCAAGGACAAGCACATCGTGAACAACTGAACTCCTTACTTGCCAATTACGGGCAACCTCTGAAAAAGTATAAAGAGCGATTTTTGGCGGTATACAAAAATGCCATGGTGCCTGTTCCGGCTGAACAAATCTGCTTTTTTCACAAAGATGAACTCATCTTCTTACATACTATGAGCAATGAAAGGCTTATTAGTGAGTTTCATGCCATGGATGAGCTGGAGCAATTGCTTGACCCGCAGAAGTTTTTTCGTGCCAATAGGCAGTACATTGTTCATCTATCATCAGTTGGGAAAGTGCGTACTACACACAAAGGGCTCACCATTACACTGGTAAGCCCCTATTTCGTTGATATAGATATCAGTAGAGAAAAGGCCAGCGATTTTAAAAAATGGCTGGAAGGGTAAGTTTTACAAGGAAAACATCAAGCGGGTGCCCACAATCCAGCCACCCGGTTTTAAGAATTCCAGTAAAGCCTCTGATGCCGGACTGAGTGTATGTCCGGATGTTACCCGATAGGCATTGCGAGTAACTGACCACGCCCTTCCGATTTGAAAACAAAGCTTAGCATTTCTCCCAAGAGCAATGCTGTGTACATACTGTGCATTGAGGGTGTTGGCTCGGAATAAATCCATGGTTACCAGCTCAGTGGTATTGCCTTGTACTTCCATTTCTAATTCATAGTCGCGCAAGCCACTGGCCGAAGCAAAGCCGAGTTGTATAGCTCCACCGCGTATCACCTCATCAAAGTAAAAAATACCACCCAAGCCAATTTTTGAGCCCCAGCCTCCTACGCCTAAGTTGCCATAAACTCCATACTGGTCTTGAATCGGGAGTTCGCCCGTAAGGCCTATACCGTAATCATTAATAGCGAGGCCTGCGCCCAATAAAAAGCGGTATTCGGGCTCTCTTTCAAAGGTGCTATTCTCTTTGTCATAGCCTTGCACAAACTGAGCCGATGCCCAATAGGGAAGGGAAATTAGTCCGCAGACAAGTAGGAGTATCTTTTTCATACGGAGGGTTTCTACGCTTTTTTTACGAACTCGGTTCGCAATACCATCGAAATTTTATCAATGCGGCAATCAATTTCATCCGGATTATCGGTAAGACGAATGTTTTTGACCATTTTTCCTCTCTTTAGGGTGGTGGAGGTGCCTTTTACTTTCAAGTCTTTGATCAAAGTTACCGAATCGCCATCGGCCAGAAGGGTTCCATTGCTGTCTTTTACGTCCATTTTATTAAGTTTTAACGATGCAATATCGGCAAATTTAAAGGCTTTATCAATATGCGGATTTTTGTAGACAAGAAGTGTGGCTTTATGTGAAACAAAAAAGGCCATCCCGAAGGACAGCCTTTCTATCAAATTCAGAAAAGTTTATTAGCTTTTGCTTTCGCCTTTACTTCCTTTTTTGCCGCCTCCGCTGATGGAGTCGCGCATATCGGTATCGGCTTGGATATTTTGCATGCGATAGTAATCCATCACACCTAAGTTGCCACTACGGAACGATTCCGCAATCGCCTCAGGTACTTTGGCTTCGGCTTCAATTACTTTCGCACGAGCCTCTTGTGCTTTGGCTTTCATTTCTTGCTCTACTGCCACGGCCATTGCTCTACGCTCTTCCGCTTTCGCTTCGGCTACTTTTAAGTCGGCACTGGCTTGGTCAATTTGAAGTTTTGCACCAATGTTTTCACCCACATCTACGTCAGCAATATCAATAGATAGGATTTCAAAAGCCGTTCCGGCATCTAATCCACGGCTCAATACCAGTTTAGAGATTTTATCCGGGTTGGCAAGTACCTCTTTGTGTGAACTGGCCGAACCGATAGAGGTTACAATCCCTTCACCCACACGGGCTAAGATAGTGTCTTCTCCGGCACCACCCACCAATTGGGCTATGCTGGCGCGTACCGTTACACGGGCCACGGCAATCAGCTGGATACCATCAGAAGCTACGGCAGCTACTTTAGGCGTTGTAATTACTTTAGGGTTTACTGAAATCTGAACCGCCTCGAACACATCTCTACCCGCCAAGTCAATAGCGGTAGCTTGTTTGAAGGTAAGGCTGATGTTGGCTTTATCGGCCGATATCAAGGCTCTGATTACATTAGGTACATTACCACTGGCCAAGTAGTGCGTTTCCAGTTCGCTGGTAGTCACTTGAAGGCCCGCTTTGGTGGCGGTAATAAGTGCATTTACAATTATGCCCGGGGGCACTTTACGAATGCGCATTCCAATCAATTCGCCAATCGTAACTTTCACGTTCGCGAAAACTGCGGTAATCCACAGGTTAACGGGAACGAAGTATAAAAACATGAAAAATAGGACGAGTCCTAAAAAGAGAATCAATAAAAGAGGTAATCCTGCCATATAATTTATTCGTTAGGTGCTACTATAATTTTGTTTCCTTCCACTTTCACAATGCGCACGGCTTTGTTTTCTTCCAAAAACGCGCCTTGGGTACGCACTTCAAAAATGCCTTGTTCAAACTCTGCTTTTCCTATGGGTTTTAAGGAAGATATG
This sequence comes from Shiella aurantiaca, assembly GCA_030412945.1. Lineage (GTDB taxonomy): Bacteria > Bacteroidota > Bacteroidia > Cytophagales > Cyclobacteriaceae > Shiella > Shiella aurantiaca. Next base: position 257,657 of record JAUHJS010000002.1, read on the forward strand.
CTTTTACCAATTTGACCCATCTGTAATCCATCTGCTTGGTGTTCATTGAACTTGCTATCCACGGAGGTCTTTAAGGAAAATTTTTCCCAAGCCTTGGAGCGGAAAGCCCATACAATGGTAATAAAAGAAACCACCAAGGTGACTCCGGTAATTACAAGGCCTGTCTCTCTTCCGAAATAATCAAAGGAAAGATACACTCCAAAAACAGCGCAGGCCGTACCCAAAATACCCACCACTGTAGTGCCTGGCACAAATATCATCTCGACTAACAGGAGGGCTAATCCAAATACAATAAGTACGATTACACTAATCCATTCCATAAGAGCTGATTTTGAACAAAGCTAGTTAATAAGTGCAATTTTGCAAGAAATGCCAAGGTATTAATACGCTCGTGCGAACAGCACTCTTCGTTTAGAAGGTTTACCCGTAACCATGCAGCGGCCTTCTTCTGCCTCAGCATCTAAAGGGATACAGCGAATGGTCGCCTTCGTTTCTTCCTTAATCTTGGCTTCTGTTTCAGCGGTCTCATCCCAGTGGGCAGCTATAAAGCCTCCCTTACTGTCTAGCAATTGTTTAAACTCTTCGTAAGTATCTACCTTGGTAGTATTTTCCGCCCGGAAGCCTAATGCCCTTTGGTAAATATTGTGCTGAATATCGGCCAAGAGCTCTTCCACTTTGCCTGTAATATTGCCATCCAAAGCAAAGACTTCCTTAGTCTTGGTATCACGTCTGGCTATTTCAATCGTATTGTTAGCCAAATCGTTAAGCCCCAAGGCTAAGCGTACCGGAACGCCTTTGAGTTCATACTCGGCAAACTTGAAGCCCGGCTTGTGGGTGTCGCGGTTATCGTATTTTACCGAAATACCTTTGGCTAAAAGAGCTTTGCGTATTTCCTGCGCCTTTTCATCAATTGGAGCGTACGAATCCTCACCTTTGTATATAGGTACAATCACCACTTGAATAGGAGCCAGCTTGGGAGGTAATACTAAACCTTCGTCATCGGAATGGGCCATAATCAAAGCGCCCATTAGGCGGGTACTTACGCCCCATGAGGTGCCCCACACATGGTCAAGCTTTCCTTCTTTATTAGCAAAAGTCACATCAAATGCCTTGGCAAAGTTCTGGCCCAGGAAGTGAGAGGTTCCGGCCTGAAGGGCTTTTCCATCTTGCATCAAAGCTTCTATGCAATAGGTTTCTTCCGCTCCGGCAAAGCGTTCGCTAGGCGTTTTTATTCCTTTCACCACGGGCATTGCCATGAATTCTTCTGCAAATTGGGCATACACATCCAGCATTTGCTCGGTTTCTTGAATCGCCTCTTGGCGGGTAGCGTGCGCGGTGTGTCCTTCTTGCCAAAGGAATTCCGTTGTACGTAGGAATAGGCGCGTACGCATCTCCCAGCGCACCACATTAGCCCACTGGTTTACTAATAAAGGCAAATCTCGATAGCTTTGAATCCAGTTTTTATAGGTACTCCAGATTACAGTTTCAGAGGTTGGACGAACAATTAGCTCTTCTTCCAATTTGGCCTCAGGGTCAACAATTACTCCGCTTCCATCTTCAGCATTTTTCAAGCGATAGTGTGTAACCACCGCACATTCTTTCGCAAAGCCTTCCACGTGGGCGGCTTCTTTGCTCAAAAACGATTTAGGGATAAACAAGGGGAAATAGGCATTGGTATGGCCGGTGTCTTTAAACATCTTGTCTAAAGCCGCCTGCATTTTCTCCCAAATGGAATATCCATAAGGTTTTATTACCATACACCCACGCACGGGTGAATTTTCCGCTAAATCTGCCTTCTTTACTAATTCGTTGTACCACAGCGAATAATCCTCGTTCCTTTTTGGTATCCCTTTGCTCATCTGAAATCTTTTTGGTATGACTTTTGTTATAATCTTACATGATTACAGGGCAAATATAATTGTTTCAAATGATTGTACCCTTAATCGCTTTAAATTCGTTACTTACTTAAAATTCCAAGCCATGAAACCTGCAATTCGACCCTTCTTGGTAGCCTTTCTGGGAATATTCCTAGTGCAATGGGCTACGCCATCGTTTGCTCAGCAAAGTAGTGCCGAGTACGATGATATGTATTTCAATGCAAAAGACCGTAAAAAGGTAGTGTATGCTAATACTGCAAACACTGAGCCTAATACGACCTTTTATGGAGGCACAAATGCGGCTTCGGCACAAACGTTTGAAGGTCAGACAGAGGTTAACCCCGATCTTATCGCGCAGTATAAGGCTGGTAATCAGGCCGGAGTTTCCAATGAGGTGTACGATAGCTATGCTTCGGATGACGCCTACTATACCGATGAGTATGTAGATGATCAAGGAAATATCACTATCAATAATTACAATTCTCCATCTGCTTATTCTTCGTGGTACTATGCCCCATGGACAGCACCTGTATATTATGGTGGCTGGTATGACCCCTTCTATGCATGGAATAGCCCTTATTATTTCGATTATGGTTGGAATATGGGCTTCGGCTGGAACTCATGGGGTGGCTGGTCCATGCGTGTAGGCTATGGCTGGGGTAACGGTTGGTACGATCCATATTGGGGCTATGGCAGACCTTGGAGAAATGGTTGGTATGGATATGGCAATGGAAGTTATTTGGCAGGCTATCATGATGGTTTCTATGATGGATACTGGTATGGCAATTACAATCAAGTGGCTTCTCGCAATGTAGTCTACAGCAGACGCCCAAGCAGAAGCTCGGCAGTGCGCAGCACAAGCAATACCGTAACAGGCACTCGCTCTAGTCGTTCGGCTTATGCCGCTCAAGATAGCTACCGTAGTTCACGAAGCCAGCAGATTAGCACTACCCGCGATAGCAGAGATTATTCTACGATTCAGAATTCATATAGAAATCGTTCCAATAGTTCAGGTACCGTACAGACACGCACCAGAAGCACAGGTTCTAACAATAATGCCTATAACCGCAGAGGCTATAACACTGGTAGCACCAACAATCAAGGATATAGCCGCTCACGTTCGGGCAATTATTCTTCGCAAGGCACTGATAGCCGTAGCAATAACTCATGGGGTACCAATAGCAATAGCCGCTCATCGAGCAGCTGGGGAACTCGCTCCAATAGCAGCTCAGGAAGCCGTAACTACTCTAGTGGTTCGGGCAATACCCGTAGCAGCGGCAGTTACTCCAGACCTAGCTCTGGCAGCAGAAGCAGCGGTAGCACAGGCGGTTCTCGTTCTTCTTCCTCTTCTGGTAGCAGAAGCGGAGGTAGCAGTAGCCGTGGAGGTCGTGGTAATTAAGTGTAGACTTTAAAAAGAACTCAAATGAAAGCGTTGAAAACAATCTCCCGATGGGGGCTGACGGTACTTTGCCTATATGCAATGCCTGCGAAGGCGCAGTTTGCTGAAGATGCTTTACTCTTTAGCCAAACTCAAAATGGAAGCAGTGCCCGAATCTTGGGCATGGGTGGGGTGCAAGGCTCATTAGGCGGTGATGTAAGCGTAATTTCTGCTAATCCGGCTGGTCTTGGTTTTTACAATCGCTCCGACTTCTCTGTTTCTCCTGTTTTGAGCATCTCCAATGCATCAAGTGAATATTTTGGAGGAGTCGGCTCTGCTTTAAAAGGAAACTTCACCATCGGGCACATGGGCTTGGTGATCAATAATAGCAAAGATGATATTCAAAAGGGCCTTTGGAGAGGAGGCTCTTTTGGTATCAGTTTTTCCCGGACCAATAATTTCAACTCCTCCATTCGGGTAGAGGGGAGCAATGTATCGGGTGATATTGCGCAATATGCATTAGATCAGGCAAATGGGGCGATAACGTACCCTGCCATTGGTGAAGTGAATGATTTAATTAAATGGGCCTATGATCACTATTTAATTAATCCGGATAGTCCCGATCCTAATGGCAATACCTATTATGCTTTTGTGGGCGACCAATTGCCTTATCAGGAGATTTCAATCCGTAACAGTGGCTGGCAAAAACAATGGACCTTTGCTTATGGAGCTAATTATAACGACCGCGTGTATTTGGGGGCCAATGTGGGTGTCAGTTCGGTAGATTATACCTCCAAACGCACCATTACAGAAAACTTCCAAGGCGATAGCCTACTGAATAATGTGCTTTCAGAGCGCTACCGTACCACGGGCTCAGGTCTTAATGCCACTTTTGGGATGATTGTGCGCCCACTCGACTTTGTTACTTTAGGTTTGTCCTATGCTACTCCTACTTTGTATCAATTGAAGAGCGAGTATACTGAAGGCTTAGTGTCTAATTACAACGAGGGCTACTATTTTGCGGCAGAGGATTTTACTTTTCCTGACCAGCTAAGTAGTAGTTCGGAGGTATATATTTCCAATTATTCTCAGAAAACGCCTGGCAAACTGACCTTAGGCGCTACGGCCTTTATCGGTAAAAGTGGATTTATTTCTGCGGATGTAGATATGCTCAACTATGGCACAAACCAACTCTTTGCGGACGACTTCTCTGTAAGTGAGGACAATGCTTACATCAAAAGTACCTTTGATCAAGTATTCAATTACCGAGTTGGCGGTGAATATAGGCTTGATATACTTCGCTTTAGAGTGGGCGTAGCGTATTTTGGAGACCCCTATAACAATGTAGACGATATCGATAGGAGCCGACTCAATGTAAGTGGAGGAGTGGGAGTTAAAACTCAGGACTATTACGTAGACTTTGCCTTAGTATCCAGTCAAACGGAATCGTACTATAGTCCTTTTGGATATGCCAACGGAGCGGTGAATACCTTGAAAAATACTACCGCCTTACTTACTCTTGGCTTTACTTTCTAGGTAGGAATCAATAGCCTGCTGGAGTTTTTCTAAGGTGGGCTTTTTACAAATAAGAGTGGCTTGCTCATAAATAGGAGACCGCATTTGCAGGAGGTCTCCTATCTTTTTTAGGGGATTATCGCGCAGCAGCGGGCGTTTTGAATCTTGTAGCATAATGCGCTTCAAAAGCTCTTCCTTTTCTTCCTCTAAATAAATCACCACCCCTTGATTCAGCATCCATTGCATGGAATCATGAAAGCAGGGCGTTCCGCCTCCGCAGGCAATCACCATTTTTCCATCGGATGGTTTCGCCACTTCGCGAAGGGCCTGTGCTTCTACCTGTCGGAAGAAATCTTCTCCTTGCTGCTCAAAAATCTCTGCTATGCTCTGGCCTTCTTTTCGTACAATGTAAGTGTCTAAATCAACAAAGTTGTACCCGAGCCAGTCGGCTAGCGGAGGCCCCAGCGTAGATTTTCCAGAGCCGGGCATGCCTATCAAAAAGAAAATCACAAGAGTCCGTTTACTTCTGAGGCCGTAGGGATGTCGTTGAAATGCCATTTGCCTAGCACCGTGCCATTGCTCCAAAGCGTAAGGCCGGGGTCGGAGCGAACGATGGTTTTAAGCACGGTGGCATCGCCATAATAATAAGGGATGTGTGCTAAGCCTACTGTTTTTGCAAATGCCTCATAAGAAGCGGCATCTACCGAAGTAATTACGATAGGTTCTATATTTTGCAATCCACCGTTCAATAAGGCCGTAATTTTTTCATAAGAAGCCTTATTGGTCTTGTCCAATTTCTTGACAATGATCAAAAGCTTATTGCCTTCGAGGGTGTAGGAAGTGAAGTCGCCCTCATCGTTCCAGATATTGTAATCAGTAATTTTAGGCGTGGAGGTATCGGGGTTTTTGATGCGGTTGCTCACATATTCGTATCCATCTTTTGCCAGTAAATACTGCTCCGAGGTGATTTCCTTGCCATCCTTACGGAAGGTGTATTCAATAATCGGTTGTTCTTCGGGCTCCATGTTGCGGGCCACATTATCCCCGATTTTATAGGCTCTGAAATCGATAAAAGGTAAGTGCTCAATGGCGTAATAGCCTATCATGAACAACACAAAGGTGGTGCCCGCTAGAATATAATCTTTGCGAAGGCTCACTACATTGCCCAAGTCGCTGCGCTTCCAGAAAAGAATCAATATACCAGCCAGAAGAATGACATCTTTGGTGAAAGATTCCCAAGGAGTAAGCTTAATGGCATCGCCAAAACATCCGCAATCGGTTACTTTATTGAAATAGGCACTGTAAAACGTAAGAAAAGTAAAGAAAACAATAAGCCCGAGCAGCGCCCAAATGGTGGCCTTCATACGGTAGTTGATGAGCAAGGCCAAGCCAAGTACCACCTCAATTACGCAGAGGAAAAGTCCGATGGGTAAGGCAACTGGAATGAAAATGTGAAAGAAAGAGGCGAAATCGGCCGAGAATACTTCGAAATATTCTTCCAGCTTAATGGCCATGCCCACGGGGTCGTTGAGCTTGATAAGTCCCGAAAAAATAAACAGACCGCCTACGGCCCAGCGAAGAAAAAGTATAAGGTATTTCATATCAATGGAAGTAGTTCATTTTTATCAAACAAAACACCGAGTAATTGAGCATATCTTGATAATTGGCCTTAACGCCTTCTGAGATAAGGGTTTTTCCAGCATTGTCTTCAATTTGCTTTACCCGGAATATTTTCATCAGGATAATATCAGTAATGGAGCTTACGCGCATTTCGCGCCAAGCTTCGCCATAATCATGGTTTTTGTTCAGCAGCAGCTCCAAGGTTTCCTCCGATAAACGGACGTACATCGCTTGGAGTTCCTCAAAAGGGATTTCCATGCGCGGGTCATCGGCCAATTCTATCTGCATCATGGCTATGAGGCAATAGTTGATTATCGCCAAAAATTCGCCTCCAAGGTCTTCCTGGATTTTCTGCACGCCTTTTTCTTGCACGGAACGGATGCGCTGCGCCTTTATGTAGATTTGGTCGGTGATGGAAGGGAGGCGTAAAATCCGCCAGGCAGAACCGTAGTCGCGGGTCTTCTTCTCAAAAACTTCTTTACAGGCCTCTATAACTTGCCTATATTCGCTTTCTGTTTGGCTTAGCACAGTACTTGTTTTAAAATCTTACAATTGGAGGCGAAAGATAAAGCATTTTTGGTAAAAAGGACACTTAATGTCCGTGGACGATTGGTGGACTTGTCGCAGCCTCAGGTAATGGGCATCATCAATGCCACACCCGATTCGTTTTATAGCGGCAGCCGAGTAAGTGATATGGAGGCGATCGTGGAACGGGCAGGTACCATGCTGCAAGAGGGCGCTTTGTTTTTGGATATTGGAGGATATTCTACCCGACCCGGTGCAGCGGAGGTTTCGGTTGCAGAGGAAGCCGAACGCGTGCTTCCAGCCATAGAGGCTTTTGCGAAGTATTTTCCAGAAGCGATACTATCTATCGATACCTTTCGTGCTGAGGTAGCTCGGCAGGCCTTGGCGGCAGGAGCGCACATAGTGAATGATGTGTCAGGAGGCGATTTGGAGGAGGCTATGTGGCAAGTAGTGGCCGATGCACAAGCAGTGTTTTGCCTCATGCATATGCGGGGCACTCCGCAAAACATGGCGCAAAAAACAGAGTATACAGATGTGGTGAAGGAGGTGATGGAAGATTTGGCCCGAAAGTGTCAGCTTGCTATACGCCTCGGGATTCATGATTTTATGATAGATCCGGGCATAGGTTTTGCTAAAACTGTGGAGCAAAATTATGCAATCCTCAAAAATTTGGCGTATTTTCAAGGTTTAAAAGCGCCCTTATTGCTTGGTGTTTCCCGGAAATCGTTGATATGGCGTCCATTGTCCGTATCGGCCGAACAAGCACTCAACGGCACCACCGCTTTGCACATGCATGCTTTGCAACAAGGGGCTAACATTTTGCGGGTGCATGACGTAAAGGAGGCCAAAGAGTGCATAGAGCTTTTTAAGTTGTTACAAGATTGATACTACTTTTTAACATAGGGTTTTTAGAAATCAGTGCGGTTGACATGGCGGATATCGCCTTGGTGAGTATCCTATTGTATCAAGTGTATAAGCTGATGCGCGGAAGTGTAGCTGTGAAAATCTTTCTGGGATTCCTTTCTCTCTACCTTACTTACCTAGTAGTTAAAGCAGCCGAAATGGAGCTTTTGAGTGCCATTTTGGGTCAGTTTATGGGCGTAGGGGTGTTGGCAGCTATCATTTTGTTTCAGCAGGAAATCCGAAAATTCTTATTGATTATTGGGAAAAGCACCGCTTTGAATCGGGAAAATATCATGAAAAACTTCCCTTGGAAGCGAGCAGCTGATAACCGAGAGTTTAGCATCACACCCATTATTGAAGCTGCCAAAACTTTGGGCGGTTCTAATACCGGAGCGCTGATTGTGTTTTCGAAAAGTTCGGAACTGAAGTTTTATGCCGAGTCAGGCGATTTGATTGATGCCTATGTTTCTAAGCGATTATTGCTTAGTATTTTTAATAAAAATAGTCCCTTGCACGATGGTGCCGCCATTATTTATCGGGGGAAGATAAAAGCCGCTCGTTGTATTTTGCCGGTAACGGAACAAGATAATTTGCCCGCCCAATTTGGTCTTCGTCACCGAGCCGCCATTGGGATGTCGGAAGCCACCGATACCTTGATACTGATTGTATCGGAAGAAACCGGACAGATCTCCTTAGCCAAAAATGGGCGCATCTTGCATAACCTGAGTTCGCAGGAGCTGCGCACCAAAATCAACCAATACCTCTACGAGGATGTGGACTGGACAGAGGAAAACGTGCCTTCTGTGAAAGAACAAAAGAAGAACAAGAAACAAGAAGTGAAAAATGTAGCTTAGGGGCTATTTTGAGATATTTAGACATGAAAAAACCACCTACTCGTAAGCAGGTGGTTTTTTTGTGGTGTTTGATTACTTCTTCAAAGGTAAGTTTAGCTCATTGGCCACTTCGGTGAACGCCTGAATGGCTTTATCCAAATGGTGCATTTCGTGCACAGCTGAAATTTGTACGCGGATACGTGCTTGACCTTTAGGTACTACCGGATAATAGAATCCGATTACATAGATACCTTTATCGAGCAGTTTCTCCGCAAACCTCTGTGCTAAAGGGGCATCATAAAGCATAATCGGTACAATAGCATGCTCTCCGGGCTTAATATCGAAGCCCTGTGCCGTCATTTTCTCCCGGAAATATTTGGTGTTTCTTTCCAGCTTATCGCGCAGTTCGGTCGTGCTGGAAAGCAAATCAAGCACCGCAATGGAAGCGCCCGTGATGGAAGGCGCTAGGGTGTTGGAAAACAAATAGGGACGTGAACGCTGGCGAAGCAGTTCAATGATTTCTTTTTTTCCGGACGTAAATCCCCCAGACGCACCACCCAAGGCTTTGCCCAAGGTGCCCGTAATGATATCTACTCGATCCATCACCCCGCGGAATTCATGCACCCCTCTTCCGGTCTTCCCCATAAATCCGGTAGAATGGCATTCGTCTGTCATTACCAAGGCATTGTACTTGTCGGCCAGGTCGCAGATTTTATCCAATTGGGCAATGGTGCCATCCATGGAGAATACCCCATCGGTCACAATGATTTTCACACGGGCAGAGGCAGTTGCTTTTAGTTGCTCCTCTAGGTCTTCCATGTTGTTGTGCTTGTAGCGAAAACGTTGGGCCTTACACAAACGCACCCCATCGATAATGGAAGCGTGGTTCAGTTCATCGGAAATGATGGCATCTTCGGCTCCAAACAGCGGTTCAAAAACCCCGCCATTGGCATCAAATGCTGCGGCATACAAAATGGTATCTTCTGTTCCGAGGAATTTAGAGATTTTAGCCTCCAGCTCTTTATGTATGTCTTGCGTACCGCAAATAAATCGTACAGAAGACATGCCGAAGCCGTGGGTATCGATGGCTTTTTTGGCCGCTTCCAATACTTTTGGGTGCGCGCTCAGGCCTAGGTAGTTGTTGGCGCAAAAGTTAATTACCTCATGTCCGGTGGTGGTTTTGATATCGGCACCTTGCGGGGTGGTGATAATACGTTCGGATTTATACAAGCCGGCTGCTTTAATGTCGGCTAGTTCTTTTTCAAGAATGGGTTTAAGCGATGTATACATATTATTTGATTAATGCGATTGATTATGAATGTGAAGTTTTGGCTGCAAGAGGGTATTTTCTGCGGATGCCGTTAATTTGGAATAAGTGCCTGCTTACAAAGCTTTCAGGATGCATGTGTTCGTAGTCATGTTTCCATTGGGCATAAAGCTGAGGTTCTTGCTTTTGAAAAGCCTCTGCGTGAATTTTCTTATGAAATAAAAATTCTTCCCAAGTGACGGTCATACGGCTGCAAAGATAGAAAATTAATAAGCAAATCGTCATTCTTTGCAAGGGCACTTGGCCGGACAAATCTCTTAAATGGCACTTCTTTGATACGAATTTTTACTATCGGGCGATTTCATGGAAAAATATCAGGTATCCGAACTGAATTTTTAGGGATTTGCGCATTCTTATTAACTTGCAATCGAATTCGATGCGTATGACAGAAAGAATTTTAGTGATTGGCGCCTGCGGGCAATTAGGCTCAGAGCTTACCTTGGCTTTGCGCGACAAGTTTGGTAAAAGCAATGTAGTGGCGGCTGATATTAACCCGCCCACGCAGCCCGACTTGGCCGATGGCCCTTTTGAAAAACTGAATATCCTCGATGCCAAAAGACTGGGCGAGGTGGTAGATGCCCACAAAATCACCCAAATATATCATTTGGCTGCTTTGCTCTCGGCCACAGGTGAGAAAAATCCGCTGTTTGCTTGGGAGTTGAATATGGACGGACTCTTGTATGTGCTGGAGCTGGCCAAAGAAAAGAAACTCCACAAAGTGTACTGGCCGAGCTCCATTGCGGCTTTTGGGCCTAATACTCCTCGTCAAAATACTCCCCAGCACTGCGTGATGGATCCTAATACCGTGTATGGAATCAGCAAACAAGCAGGGGAACGCTGGTGCGAATATTATTTCCAGAAATTTGGGGTAGATGTGCGCAGTTTGCGCTACCCAGGCCTGATTGGCTACAAAACGCCTCCGGGCGGTGGTACTACCGACTATGCCGTAGATATTTATTATAAGGCAGTAGATAAGGTTCCTTTTACTTCATTCCTGCAAAAGGGTACCTATTTGCCTATGATGTATATGCCCGATGCGATAAAAGCCACTATTGATTTGATGGAAGTAGAAGCGGAACGTGTTAAAATCCGATCTTCCTACAACCTTTCCTCCATGAGCTTTGCTCCGGAAGAAGTGGCGGCCTCTATCCAAAAGGTGTATCCTGATTTTACTATTTCCTATGCACCGGATTTTCGTCAGAAAATTGCCGATTCGTGGCCGATGAGCATTGACGATTCGCAAGCCCGTGCCGACTGGGGCTGGCAGCATCAGTACGACCTGGATGCCATGACCCATGATATGATTCATAATCTTGAAAAAATGAAAGCCTCCGTTTGAGAGGCTTTTTTGTTGTTGGTTTATAGAGCGTGTAATTTGAATCCGAGGATGAGGTAATCGTCCGTTTGTTCTATTTCTCCTTGCCAGCTAGCAAGCGATTTGGTCAGTTCTCTTACTTGAAGTGGCAACGGCATTTCGCGGATATCGGAGAGCAGGTTGATAAGCCGCGACCTTGAGTAGCGTTCCAAGCTACTTCCCGAGAGTTGGTCGAATACTCCATCAGTAAAAAGGTAGTACGACCCATTAGGGTCCCATGGTACAAGCGATATATTGTTGATTCTTAGCTTTTTACTGGAATTGATGGAAAGCCCCGAATAAAAAAGCTCGAAGGTGTTGGATCCAATGTATAGAAGGTTAATCCGGCTGCTAGAGAAGGTGAAAAACCCACTCTGTGGAGCAAGGTTAATCGCCCCGCAGGCCATTAAAAACTCCGGATTGGTATATTTAGGAGCTATCTGATGTAGGTAGTCATAAATTCGGTTAATAATCAGATTGGGCAAGGTGATACCTTCTACCTGAATAATTTCCTCGATTTTGTTAAGTACAAACTCCTTGATCAAACAGGTGGAACTATCGTTTCCGATACAATCGCCCATAGTAATGAGCAAACCATTGCCTGTTTGCGATAGCTTAATTAGGTCTCCATTAAAACTCCCTTTGGCTTTATCGAGCAAGAAGTAGTCGCTAATGTACTTGTCTATTATTTCTGAATCGACTTGGTCGCTATATAAGCTCAAATCGCTGCCTAGGGTTTTCATGGTTATTTCCTTGTTTTATAGGTATAATAAATCTCGCTAGTTTTGTCTCTACCAGATACGGCTTGCCGATCGGCCCTTGAATAGGTAGGGCACAAGATTTGAGTACAAGAGGTGTTGACTAATAATACCAATAACCACATCAATAAAAACAATGCAAGTGTGCTTAGTCGGGAAAATGTTCTGAATTTCATAGGTCAAATATGTTTAGGTCTCAAAAAATACAGAGTGCCAAATTGCACAGTGTTGCCATCGGTCACCAGTAGCCTAAGTGTTCGGAAAAGAGTAGTAAAAAATAGGCTAACAGATGAAAAAAGGTTCATTGTATGGGCTTCTCTGCATTCGTATGCCGACAAATCTCCTCTAATGTCCTGGAGATAAGTAGTATAAAACCGACAAAGGGTACTTGCGTGTAGTGTATCTCTTTAGGTTGCCTTGTTTTCCTTTCCAAAGGAGGGAGAAAGGCCGTTTTGGGTTATTTTCTTCATTTGTAGGGGGTAATAAATTGTAATGTTGACAGGTAAGGATGTAGTACCGAATGCATAAAAAGTCTTATTCTTCTAGTTCTTTTGTAGCCTATTGGGTGATTTTTATTGGTATACTACTATTTCCTTCCGGCCTTAATCGTTCCCTTAAGCCAGCCCCAGGGTTGAATTATTTAAAACTCCCATTAACTTTGTTTAAAAAAAGATGAGCGCGTACAAAAACCTTCTTACATCTCTCGACCAAGGTATTTTTACCATTACCATCAACAGAGAGGATAAACTGAATGCTTTAAATATTGAAACCATAGCTGAAATCCGTCAGGCGTTTCAGCAGGTATATGATGATAAATCCATTAAAGCGGTAATCCTTACCGGAGCGGGCAAAAAGGCCTTTGTGGCGGGGGCCGATATCACGGAAATTGCCGAACTCAATGAAATGAATGGGCGCAAGTTTGCCGAAAGCGGGCAGGAAGTGTTCGCTATGATAGAAGAATGCCATAAGCCCGTGATTGCCGTGGTCAATGGCTTTGCCTTGGGCGGAGGCTGTGAGGTAGCCATGGCTTGCCATGTGCGCATCGCTACTGCAAATGCGAAGTTTGGGCAGCCTGAGGTGAATTTGGGTGTAATACCTGGTTATGGAGGTACACAACGCCTTACGCAGCTGGTTGGTAAAGGAAAAGCTTTGGAATTACTGATGACGGGTGACGTTATCGGGGCGCAAGAAGCCCTAAGTCTTCGTTTGGTTAATTACGTTGTGGAAACCAAAGAAGAAGCGCTAGCCAAAGCCCAAGAGATATTGAGCAAAATCATGAGCAAAGCCCCCATTGCTGTGGGCTTAGTAATAGGTTGTGTCAATGCCGCCTTTGATAGCGAGCGCAATGGCTATCAGATTGAAGCCAATGGCTTTGCCAATTGTTGTAAAACAGCCGATTTTAAAGAAGGCACCTCGGCCTTTTTAGCCAAAAGAAAGGCTAGCTTCATTGGGGAGTAAGCCTAGGCCTCAGGTATGAGTTTTCTTAAAAAGTTAGCAGGCGAAACCGCCTTATATGGCATCAGCAGTATTTTGGGCCGAGTGCTCAATTTTTTGTTGGTGCCTTTGTATGTGCGCACCCTTCCTTCGGAGGAATATGGGGAGGTAACTTATTTTTATGCCTTTGCTGCTTTCTTTAATGTGCTGTATACTTTCGGATTAGAAACCACCTATTTCCGTTTTGCCAACAAAGATTTAAAGCAGGAGCCCCGTATCTTTCATCAAACCTTCACTTCGGTAGCTTTTATTGGCTTGCTGTTTTCAGTGAGCCTCATTTGGGCAGCGCACCCGCTGGCCGAATGGACGGATTATTCGCAAGCGGTTTCCATTATCCGTTGGTTGGCTATTATTTTTCTGGTAGATGCCATCGTGGCAATTCCTTTTGCCCGTTTGCGCCTGCAAGGCAAAGCCAAGGCTTTTGCGGCTATTCGCCTAATCAATGTTGCGGTCAATATTGGACTCAATCTGTTCTTTTTGGTGCTGTGTCCTTATGTGGATGAAAATGGAGGCGTTTTACAGCCTTTGGTATCTTTAGTATACAGACCCGACTATGGGGTAGAATATATTTTTATCTCCAACCTGATAGCTAATTTGTTGTACCTTCCTCTGCTTGGGCGCACCCTGATGCAAGTACGGATTCATTGGAACTGGCAAGATATCAAACCGCAATTGGTGTATGCTTACCCTTTGGTAATTATGATGCTGGCGGGAGTAACTAATGAAATGCTCAGCCGCATTATGCTAAACCACTATCTTCCGGAGGATTTTTATGATACGCTTACCCGTAAGCAGGCGGTTGGGGTGTTTGGAGCTTGCTATAAGCTTTCCGTTTTCATGAATTTGGGCATTCAGGCGTTTCGCTATGCAGCTGAACCCTTTTTCTTTTCCAGGCAACAATCAGCGGATTCCAAGCAGGAGTTTGGGATGATTATGGACTGGTTTATGGTCGTGGGTGTGTTGGTGTTTGTGGGGATTTCCCTGCACCTTGAGTGGCTTGGCCCTTTGGTCTTGGGTAAGGCCGAATACTTAGAAGGACTCAATGTAGTGCCTGTGCTGCTTTTGGCCAGTTTGTTTTTGGGAATCTATTTTAATCTTTCGATATGGTTTAAGCTAAGCGATAAAAACCAGTTCGGAACGGCCATTAGCCTAGGCGGGGCGCTCCTTACCGTAGTGCTTAATGCCTACCTGATTCCCCTCAAGGGCTTTGAAGGAAGTGCATGGGTTACACTAGTTGTTTATGTGCTAATGTCGCTGGCCTGCTATGGTTTTGGTCAACGATATTACCCCATTCCCTATAATATGCTCTTTCTTGGACTGGTTTTATTGCTTGGCGTAGGCATAGTCCTTGTTTTTCAGCAGTTTGCTATTTCAAATTGGTTTTTGCGCACAGCCGTTAATTCACTGGGAATCCTGCTTTTTTTATTGGGTGTGTGGATATTGCGAAAGCTAAAACTTGGCTTGCGAGCCCTCAGCGCGTAACTTTGAAAAGCCAGCGTTTTTTCCCCTGAAACAATTGGCCTATATTTCGTTTTAATTTACCATTGCTATGCACGTAAAAGTTATCAATAAATCAAAACATCCGTTGCCTGCGTATCAAACGCCCCTCTCGGCCGGATTGGACCTTAGGGCAGATTTGTCAGCCCCTATTACATTGGCTCCTTTGCAAAGAGAGCTTATCAGCACGGGCTTGTTTATCGAATTGCCCGAGGGCTATGAGGCGCAAATACGTCCGCGAAGCGGCTTGGCCTTTAAGCATGGGCTTACTGTGCTCAATAGCCCAGGTACTATCGATGCCGATTACCGAGGAGAAATCAAGGTGCTTTTGGTCAATTTGTCCAACGAGCCTTTTGTGGTAAATGATGGGGAGCGCGTAGCGCAAATGGTAGTGGCCAAGCATGAGCAAATCGTGTGGGCCAGTGCCGATCAACTAAGTGAAACTGAACGTGGTGCTGGCGGCTATGGCAGCACCGGAACCAAATAAATAGAAAAAATCATGAACATTATTATTCCTATGGCGGGAATGGGCAAGCGCATGCGCCCTCATACCCTCACCGTTCCGAAACCTTTGGTACCTATTGCCGGAAAGCCCATCGTGCAGCGTCTGGTAGAAGATATTCATAAAGTATGTCGCGAGAAGCTCGATGAGATAGGCTTTATCATTGGCCACTTTGGTGAGCAGGTAGAAAAAGATTTGCTCGCCATAGCCGAATCGGTAGGAGCTAAAGGACGGATTTTTTATCAAGAAGAAGCCTTGGGTACAGCCCATGCCATTATGTGTGCTGAATCCCTTCTGGAAGGCAATGTGGTAGTGGCTTTTGCCGATACCCTTTTCAAGGCCGATTTCGTGCTCGATACCAAGCAAGAAGGCATTATCTGGGTGCAAAAAGTGGAAGATCCGCGCGCTTTTGGTGTGGTGAAGCTGGATGCCAAAGGGGTAATTACTGATTTTGTGGAAAAGCCGGAGCAGTTTGTGTCCGACTTAGCCATTATCGGAATTTATTATTTCAAAGATGGCGCCTACTTGCGCAGTGAGTTGAAATACTTGTTGGATAATAATATCACCGAGAAAGGTGAGTTTCAGCTAACCAATGCGCTGGAAAATATGAAGCAAAAAGGCACCGCTTTTGTGCCCGGTAAAGTAACCGAATGGCTCGACTGCGGTAATAAAAATGCTACCGTATATACCAATCAGCGCTATTTGGAGTTTATCAAAGATACTCCACTAGTACATGCTTCTGCTAAAATCGAAAACAGTGTAATCATTCCTCCGGTTTTCATAGGGGCTAATGCAGTAATTAAGAACTCTGTGGTAGGCCCACACGTTTCAGTGGGTGATAAAACAAAAATCGTGGATAGCCGCGTGCAGAACTCTATTGTTCAAAAGGATTCGATAATTGCCAATGCCAACATCGCCAATTCTATGCTGGGCAATAGTGCTTCCTACGAAGGTACTCCGCACGATTTGAGCGTGGGCGATTTCAATACCATCAAACAGTAAGTATGCAAAGAAAGGCAAAATTTGGACTCGTATTGGTGCTTTTTCTCCTAAGCACTCAGGTGCTGTGGGCACAAAAAAGAAAGAAAGACAATACGGGTCTTGCCGATAATATTGCCTACGATATGCCCAATGCCCGCGAGGCCGAGGCATTGTTTGTTGATGGGGAACGCTACTTTATTTTGGGCGATTTTGCCAAAGCGAGCACCTATTTTCATAAGGCGCTTGCTTTGCAACCCAATAATGCGGCCATTCAGTATAAGATAGCCGAAATTTACCTGCAAGACGGTACCTACGATAAGGCCATTACTCATGCCCAAAGGGCGATTGAGTTAGCTCCTGATAATAAATTTTACCACCTATTTCTATCAAATATCTATACCAAAAAAGGGGATATCAAAAGTGCAACCATAGCTTTGGAGCGTCTGTTGAAAGAATTGCCCGGCAATGAAGAATACAATTTGGAACTGGCGGCTCTTTATATGTTCGATCAAAAGTGGGAAAGTGCGCTGGCCGCCTATAATCGAGCGGAGGAGGTATTTGGAATTAATGAGCAAATTTCGGAACAAAAACAGGAAATTTACCTGAGGACAGGCAAGCTGGATAAAGCCATCTTGGAAGCCCAAAAACTATTGGAAACCGAGCCGGAAGAAAGTCGCTACCTGATGAATCTGGCACAGATCTACCTTTCGAACGAGAAGGAAAAGGAGGCCGAAGCGCTGATTTCTGAATATTTACAGAAAAAGCCTTACGATGGGCAGTTGAACTTTTTACTATCCGAAATTTATCGTCAGCAGGGGAAGAAAGAAGAGTCGGCAGCTTTAATCAAACGTGCCTTTGCCGCTACCGAGCTAGATATCAATCCCAAGGTGCAATTGTTGGCCAATTATATGAGCCAACTAAGCGATAGTTATTACCAAAATTTGTGTCTGGAGCTTTGTCAGCTATTGATTAAGACACACCCCGATAACTATAATTCCTATGCCATTTATGGTGACTTGCTTTTTTCTTTGGATAGAAAGGAGGAGGCCAAAAATCAATACCTGAAAGTGATAGCCCTCGATGAAAGCAATTACAATGTGTGGCAAAATATCATCACCATACAGCTGGAACGCCAAAAATGGGATAGCGTGGTGGCCCTCTCTGAAGAGGCACTTATCATTTTTCCCAATCAAGCTTCTTTATACTATTTCAATGGCACAGCCCATCTGGCCAATAAAGATTATAAAATAGCGGCTTCTTCTCTCGAAATGGGGAAAAAGCGGGCCAGCAACAATGTGGAATTGCTTTCCATCTTCAATAGTCAATTGGGTGAGGCCTATAATGGCCTGAAAGATTTTGCCAAATCCGATGAAGCATTTGAAGCCTCTTTGGCTTTCGATCCGGATAACGAGTACGTACTCAATAATTACAGTTATTACCTTTCGCTGCGCAAAGAAAAGCTGGAGATGGCCAAGCAGATGTCGGCCAAAGTAGTAGACAATCACCCCGATAATCCCACCTATTTGGATACCCACGCTTGGGTGCTGTATGCCTTGGGTGAATACAAAGCTTCTCGTAAGTTTTTAGAAAAGGCCATCCAATACCAAGCAAGCGGCATCATTTTTGAGCATTATGGCGATGTGCTCTTTCAGTTGGGCGAAATCGATAAAGCCGTTGAACAATGGCAGATTGCCCGCGACAAGAAAGAAGCTTCTGAACACATCGACAAGAAAATAGCTGAACGCAAACTGTATGAATAAGCTACTCGCCTTTTTGGCCATTATCCTATTGCTTAGCGCCTGTAATAAGCGGCTAACTTCTTTCCGCGGGACTTCCAATACGCTTTCGGTAGAGGCTTTGCAATTCGATTATTTAAGCACTAAGTCGAAAATCCGCTATGCCGATGCCGACATGAGCCTGAATGCCGTGGCAACTATCCGCATGAAGCGCGATAGCCTTATTTGGGTATCGGTATCGCCCGGTCTGGGTATAGAAGCCGCGCGCGCGCTCATTACCAAAGATTCGCTTTTTGTGATCAATCGCCTCGAAAAGGAGTTTATGACCTATAGCTTTGCCGAACTTTCGCGCATGTTCCAGATGGATATCAATTTTGCCTTGGTGCAGAATGTATTGGTGGGCAACCTTCCCTTGGTATTTACCGGAGATGAAAAAGTGAGCAAAGAAGGTGAGCATTTTCAGGTGAAGCAGCAAATGGGCGATTTTCAGGTAAGCAATGCTATCGGGCGTCAAACGATGAAACTAGAGCAATTGCACGTGCAAGATGCCAGTGGGCTCAATTCCCTCGATGTGCAGTACAAAGACTTCCGTAAGTTGAAAGAAGAGGCATTTCCGTTTCAAACATTAATTTCCTTACTTTACTCCTCCGGAGGCCAGTCGGCAACTACCACCATACAAATAGAACATAGTAAGGCGGAGTTGGACGAGGCTTCCCTCACGTTCCCTTTTTCAATTCCGGGCCGATATGACCGTAGGTAAATGTAAAATTCTTCTTCTCAGTATTTTTCTTTTGGGTTTCCTGAGCATGGCTTGGGCACAAAAAAGCAAAAGTCAGCTGGAGCAGGAAAAAAAACAGACACTGCAAAAAATCAAAGAGGCCGAGAAGATCCTAAACCAAACGGCCACACAAAAAAAAGCCAGCCTTGGTCAGCTTTCAGCCATCAATAACCAAATTCAAGAGCAAGAAAAACTGGTAAATACCATTAAAGGCGAGATAGGCCTGTTGGAAGGCCAGATTGGTGAAATTAATAGCATAGTAGAGGCTATGGAGGCCGATTTAAAGCGCCTGCGCGAAGAATATGCCGCCATGATTTATGCCGCCCAGAAATCGAGCAGCACGCTGGATAAGTTGAATTTTATTTTTTCTGCTCCCAGTGTAAATCACCTACTCATGCGACTGAAATACTTGGAACAATATGCAGAGGCGCGTAGAAATCAGGTGAAGCAGATTGAACGCGTACGCAATGCGCTTAGCCAGCAGCGCACCGTCATTGAAGAAAAGCGGGTGGAGAAAAATACACTACTTGCCCAGCAGCTCAGCGAAAGCGATAAGCTTTTGGGTATGAAGCAGCAGCAAAGTGCCTTGGTAAAGAACCTGAGCCAGCGCGAAACGGAAATCCGGAAGGAAATCACTTCTCGTAAAAAATCGGTGGATAACCTCGAAAAGGTAATTGCCGAATTGGTACGAAAAGAAATTGAAAAAAGTATAGCCGAACAAAAAGCCCGTGAAGAAGCGGAACGCAAGAAAGCGGCCGCAAGTAATGCTAAGAAAGAAGCAGCTAAGCCTACCAAATCCAACGAAATGGCCCTTACGCCTGAAGCGGCTTTGGTGAGCTCTAGTTTTCAAAATAATAAAGGGAAATTACCTTGGCCGGTAGCCTCAGGCTTTGTTTCCGGTAAGTTTGGCACCCATCCGCATCCTGTACTGAAGCATGTAACGGTGCGAAACGATGGTATCGATATCCAAACCAATCAAAATGAAACCGTACGGGCGGTGTTTGATGGGGTAGTAACACGCGCAGGCTTCTTGCCGGGTTTCAATAACTTCGTGATTGTGAAGCACGGGGAATACTTTACAGTATATGCCAAGCTGAAAGATGTGCAAGTGAAAACGGGTCAGGTGCTTAAGGCCAAAGACCCCATAGGCGTGGTGTTTAGCGATAAAGACGGACTAAGTGAGGTGCAGTTTCAGGTTTGGAAAAATACGGAAAAGGTAAACCCGCAAACCTGGCTGATTGCCCGATAAGGATAAGGTGGCAAGGTATGCTTAGTGATTAAACTAGGGTATACATTTGCTGTCCAGAATAATATGCGGTAACTTTGCTGCGCAAAATAAATTTAAACGCAAACATTATGTTAACAACATTAGCATTCTTAGGTGGATTAGGGGGTTGGGAAATCCTGTTAATTCTTATTGTGCTGCTTGTATTCTTTGGTGCTAAGAAAATTCCTGAGCTCGCCAGAGGCCTAGGCCGTGGTATCCGCGAATTCAAAGATGCTACCCGCGAAATCAAGAATGAAATAGAAGAAGGTGTTAAAGACGATAAAAAATAATTACGCTTGAAAACGTATCATTCGCTCTCAGCCATACAAAAAGATATCAAAGAAGGTAAAGTAAACTGCACCACATTGGTGCAGTTTTATCTTAAAAATATATCAGAAAAAGCCCATCTCAATGCTTTCTTGGAAGTGTATGAGGAAGAAGCTTTGGCTGCGGCCCAAGCCATCGACCAAAAGATAGCCCAAGGGAAAGCCGGCCGCTTGGCGGGCATGGTCATCGGTATCAAAGATGTGCTCTGCTATGCCAATCATGAAGTGAATGCTGCCAGCAAGATTTTATCTACTTTCCAGTCGCAGTTTACAGGTACTGCCCTTCAGCGTCTGATTGATGAAGATGCCATCATTATTGGTCGCCTCAACTGCGATGAATTTGCCATGGGTTCTTCCAATGAGAATTCTGCCTATGGCCCATGCCTCAATGAACTTGATAATACCCGTGTACCGGGAGGTTCCTCGGGCGGTTCGGCTGTAGCCGTTCAAGCTGATTTGTGCTTGGTATCGCTCGGTTCAGATACCGGAGGTTCAGTGCGCCAGCCCGCTGCTTTTTGCGGAATTGTGGGTTTGAAGCCTACGTATTCGCGCATTTCGCGCTGGGGACTTATTGCCTATGCCTCATCCTTCGATACCATTGGGGTGTTTTCTAAAAACATTCCTGATAATGCTTTGGTGCTTGAAATCATGGCCGGAGCCGATGAGCATGATAGCACCGTTTCGAAAAAGCCCGTTCCGGCTTATTCCTCTTTATTGAATTTTAACAAAAAGGCCAAAGTGGCCTATATCAAAGAAACCATCCACAGCGAAGGGCTCAATCCTGAAATTAAGGAACGCACTTTGGCTACGCTCGAAAAGCTGAAACAAGCCGGGCACGAAGTGGAAGAGGTTTCATTCCCTTACCTCGATTATATTCTTCCAACCTACTATATCCTCACCACGGCCGAAGCCAGCGCCAACCTTTCCCGTTTTGATGGGGTGCGCTATGGCCACCGAAGCGAGGCTACCGGAGATTTGGAGTCATTATATAAGAAAACCCGTTCCGAAGGTTTTGGCGAAGAAGTGAAGCGCAGGATTATGCTCGGCACCTTTGTGTTGAGCGCCAGCTATTACGATGCCTATTTCACCAAAGCCCAAAAGGTGCGCAGGTTGATTAAAGAAAAAACCGAAGAGCTATTGAAAGACCACGATGTGTTGGTAATGCCTACCACGCCTACCGTGGCCTTTAAATTAGGCGAGCACAGCAGCAATCCGTTGGAGATGTACCTAGCCGATTTGTACACCGTTCAGGCCAATGTGGCCGGAGTACCTGCTATTTCTATTCCTAATGGGGTAGATTCCCAAGGCTTGCCCATTGGCTTGCAGATTGTAGGAAAGGCTTTTGATGAAGCTACGGTTTTTGCTTTTGCAGATTATTTGATGCAAAATCAATTAAATTAATACCCAATATGATGAATAAAGGTAGAATATTCTTTCTTTTCGTTTGCCTGAGTGTGGGGATAAGTACCTCTCTGAAAGCTCAATCTAATGAAGAGTTGGTGATGGAAGAAGATACTGCTTCTATGGAAGTGTTTGAAGCCATTGATTCTACACAGCTGATTGCTACCACGTATTCTTACGATTACATTCCTGACTTTAGCGATGAGGAGATAAAAGCTCGTTTGGAGCAGATTGAAGGAGAAATTCCTCTTACCTACAATGAGCGTGTACGTTCTTTTATCGATTATTTCACCGTGCGCGATAGAGAGTATACCCGCAAAATGCTGGAGCGTAAGGATGTCTATTTCCCCCTTTTTGAAAAATACCTAAAGCAATATGGCCTGCCCGATGAGCTGAAATACTTGGCCATTGTGGAGTCGGGTTTGAATCCCAAGGCGATTTCACGTGCCAGTGCCGTTGGTCTTTGGCAATTCATGTCGCCCACAGCCCGCATCGATTATAAATTGAAGATTGACTGGTTTGTCGATGAGCGCATGGATCCTGAGAAGGCCACCGAAGCCGCTTGTAAATACTTAGCGTTTTTGTACCGCAGTTTCAATGACTGGGAACTTGCATTGGCCGCGTATAATACCGGCCCGGGAAATATCCGCAAGGCCATTCGTAGGTCAGGAGGAAAGAAAACTTTCTGGGGGATTTACAACTACATTCACCGCGATACACGTGCCTATGTGCCTCAGTTTATTGCCGTTACCTACGCCATGAACTTTGCTGAAGAGCATAATCTTTTCCCTGAGAAAAAACTGTATAGTGTAGCCACTGACACCATTTTGGTTAGCAATTTTGTGAATCTCAAAACCTTCAGCCAAGTGTCGGGGGTGTGTTATGAAGATTTGGTTAGCTTAAACCCTTCCATCAAAAGAGGCGTGCTACCTGATTATACACGCAATTTTGCGCTAATCGTTCCGGCTGATAAGGCCTTGAATATTCGTGCCAATCGTTATGCTATTTTAGATTCTGCTGCTTTCAATGCTAAGGAGCAAATGGAAGCCCTCACACGCTTTACGCCCGGTAGTACGTATGGCCGCGAAAAGGTGTATTATAAAGTACGCAGTGGCGATGTGCTGGGGAGCATTGCCCAGAAATACCATGTGCGCGTGAGCGATATTCGTGAGTGGAACCGTTTGAGCGGCAATCTCATTCGCGTAGGACAAACCTTGGCCATTTATGTGGAACCGGGCATGTACGGAACCCCTACCAAAACTACCGCTTCGGCTCGTCCCATTCCTGCCAACAAAGTACATACCGTGCAACCGGGCGATACCCTTTGGAAAATATCCAAACAGTACGAAGGCTTGACTATTGAGAAATTAAAGCAGCTGAATAATCTGAAAGACAGCAATATTAAAGCCGGACAAAAGTTATTTATTGGATAGAAAAAAGAAAGGTTTTAATTTACCTTTCCATTAATCGCTTAGGCGAGTTTTTAACCAACACGGCTTAGTATGAAATCGTATCTCTATGCAATCGGCCTAGTAGCTATACTAGCAGCTTGTTCTACTTCTAACTCTGAGACTACCAGTACCAAGCCGCAGTCGCGCGGTCAACTGTACGAAGTGCTAGTGGTGATGGACTCAGCCCTGTGGAAGCATGAATTGGGCGATAGTCTTCGTTCGGTATTTGCTCCGATAATTCCCGGCCTACCTCAAGACGAACCGTATTTAGACTTGCGTCATGTTAATCCCTTAGGCTTCAATGACCTCCTGAAGCAGTCCAGAAACATCATCTTTTTGGCCACTTTAGATCAGAAGTCGGCCATGAATCGCTCCATTTTGAATAATTTCAGTGCCAATTCCCTGCAAATTATTAAAGAAGATACCACCCGGTTTATGATGGTGAAGAAGGATGATTTCGCCAAAGGGCAAACCGTACTGTATCTCTTTGGTCAAAATTCTGAAATTTTGATGCGACACTTAGCCAAAAATCCAAAAGGCCTGAGAGATGTGGTTTTGAAAGGGGAGAAAGAACGCGTATTCGATGCTTTATACAATAATAAAGAACAAACGGGACTTCAAGAAGAGCTTACCAATAAGTTTGGGGGCTTTGTTCGCATACCGAATGGCTATAAAGTAGCTGATAATCAATCGGATTTTGTATGGTTGCGCCATCCTGAAAAAGAAGTGGATAGAAATATTTTTATGGCCGTGAAGCCTTACACCAATGAAGCCGCCTTTCATCCCGACAGCATCATTGCTTGGAGAGAACAGATTACCAAAAAATACATTTATGGTGATCCAGAAAACAAAGAAAGCTATGTCACCATTCAAAAGGTGGTGCCTCCCGTTTCGCAGATTTTAAATGACGTAGAAGTGTACACGGTAGAAACCCGTGGCCTTTGGCAAACCAATACCATCTCCATGGGTGGGCCTTTTATTAGCCATGTGTTGGTAGATAAGCAAGCGGGCACTATGTATTATATCGAAGGCTTTGTGTATGCTCCCAGCAAAGATAAGCGCGAGTACATGGTAGAAATGGAAACCATTCTTCGCACCTTCAAAGAACGCGTACAAACAGGCGCTTGATTTTTTATTCAGCCGTACTTTCCTTAATTTTCGCCACTTGAAAATTAAAGAGTATGTCGATTAAGATCAGAAGAGAAGATGCGCTGAAATACCATTCGGAAGGTCAGCCTGGGAAAATTGAGGTGGTTCCCACCAAAACACTTAGCTCACAACTAGATTTAGCTTTAGCATATTCTCCGGGGGTGGCCGAGCCCTGCCTTGAGATTGCCGCCAATAAAGAAGATGTATATAAATACACCGCCAAAGGCAATTTGGTGGGAGTGATTTCCAATGGCACCGCTGTATTGGGCCTAGGAAATATTGGCCCTGAAGCCTCCAAGCCTGTAATGGAAGGAAAAGGGGTACTATTCAAGAAGTTTGCCGGGATAGATGTATTTGATATTGAAATCGACAGCACCGACCCCGATGAATTCATTCGCATTGTCAAATCCTTGGAGCCTACCTTTGGTGGGGTAAACCTCGAAGACATAAAAGCTCCAGAAAGCTTTAAGATAGAAGAAGAGCTGAAAAAGCAGATGCAGATTCCGGTGATGCACGATGACCAGCACGGAACTGCCATTATTTCAGCCGCTGCCCTTCTCAACGCCCTCGAACTGGTGGGTAAAAAAATCGAAGAGGTGAAAATGGTTATGAATGGGGCCGGAGCGGCTGCTATTGCTTGTGCCAAATTATATGTGGCCCTAGGGGTGTGCAAAGAAAATATAGTCATGTTTGATAAGGAAGGCGCCATTACTAGCGACCGCACCGACCTTGATCCGTATAAAAGTTTATTCGTGTCTGCTAAGCCTGTATCGTCCTTGCTTGAAGCGATGACAGGAGCCGATGTGTTCGTAGGTCTTTCTGCCGGAAATGTGCTGAAAGAAGAACATATCAAAGCCATGGCGGCTAATCCTATTGTGTTTGCTTTGGCTAACCCTATCCCTGAAATTGGGTATGATTTAGCCATGTCTATTCGTAAAGATATCATCATGGCCACTGGCCGTTCTGATCATCCTAATCAGGTGAACAACGTATTGGGCTTTCCTTTTATCTTCCGTGGTGCCTTAGATGTGCGTGCTACGGCTATCAATGAAGAAATGAAACTAGCCGCGGTAAAAGCGATTGCTTCTTTGGCAAAAGAAACCGTGCCCGATATTGTGAGCAAAGCCTATGGACAAAATACCATGACTTTCGGTCGTGAATATTTAATTCCTAAGCCCCTCGATCCTCGTTTGATTACCACCATTAGTCCGGCCGTGGCCAAAGCGGCTATGGATTCGGGCGTGGCGCGTAAGAAAATCATTGACTGGGATCAATACCATGTCGATTTGATGAAGCGGATTGGTATCGACCAAAAGCTTATGTCACGTGTAATCAGCCGTGCAAAGAAAGATCCTAAGCGGGTAATTTTCGCAGAGGCAGATAATGCTAAGATTTTGAAGTCGGCACAGATTATTCAAGATGAAAAAATCGGCATTCCTATCTTATTGGGTAATCGTAAAAAGATTCATTCTTTGATTGAAGAACACAAGCTGGATTTATCCAATTGTGAAATCATCGATCCTTTTGAAGATGATAACCGCTTGTCAGAATATGGTCAGCTCTTGTTTGAGAAGCGCAAGCGTAAAGGAGTAACTCCGTACGAGGCCAAAAAACTGATGCGGGACCGTAACTATTTCGGTAGTGTGATGCTCGATTTGGGCTTGGGCGATACCATGATATCGGGCCTTACCAAAGACTATCCACGTACTATTCTTCCTGCACTCAACGTGATAGGGGTAGAAGAAGGTATGCACCGGGTGGCCGGTATGTATATCATCAGCACCAAAAAAGGAACGCATTTCTTTGCCGATACCACCGTAAACGTGGATCCTACAGAAGATGATTTGGTAGAAATCATAGGCTTAACAGCTCGCGCGGTGCGCACCTTTGGCTTAGAGCCACGTGTGGCCGTGCTTTCATACTCCAATTTTGGATCGAGCAAGGGAGAGGTGCCTACCAAAACCATGAATGCCGTTCGCAAAGCAAAAGAACGCTTCCCGGAATTGACGATTGAAGGAGATATTCAGGCGAACATTGCTCTTAATACCGAATTGCAGCAAGAAAACTATCCCTTCAGCGAGTTGGCTGCCAAAGGAGCCAATACCTTGGTGTTCCCTAATTTGGCAGCCGGAAATATTGCCTACAAACTTCTGATGGAAATCGGTGGTGCAGAAGCAATTGGGCCTATTTTGTTGGGTATGAAAAAACCCGTGCATATATTACAACTTGGCAGTTCCGTGAACGAAATCGTGAACATGGTAGCCATAGCCGTAATTGATGCTCAAATGCATGCCGAAAAAGTGTCCATATGATTGCCTATTTAGAAGGTAAACTTGCTTATAAAGATCCCACCTATGTCATAATTGATGTAGGTGGGATAGGTTACCAAGTGAAGATTTCTCTGCATACCTATGCCTTGGTGAAGTCGGAGGAAAAGATTCGCTTACAAACCTACCTGCACATAAAAGAAGATTCGCATACGCTGTATGGCTTTTATGATACGGAAGAGAAAAGTCTTTTTTCTTCTCTGATTTCCGTATCGGGAGTAGGGCCATCCACGGCACTTATGATGCTTTCCTCTTTGCATCCTTCTGAAATTCGTCAAGCGATTCTGGCCGAGGATGTGCGAACTATACAAAGTATAAAAGGAATTGGTGCCAAATCGGCCCAGCGCCTTATTTTGGAACTGAAAGATAAAATGAAAAAAGGCGATGGCGATATGCTTGCTATGTCGGCCAAGCCGCAGCATGCCCTTCGCGAAGAAGCCTTAGCTGCTCTGCTTACTTTAGGCTATAATAAAGCCGTAGCAGAAAAAGCAATTGATGGTATACTAAAACGCGCCACCGCTGAGTTAAAAGTGGAAGAACTGATTCGTCAGGTCTTAAAGTCGGCCTAAATTTCGAACATTTTGCGCAAGAGTTACGGGTATCATTTCACTATCATTGGAGTTGTTTCTATCCTCACCGTTTGGTTGTCGGATGCGAAGCCCTATGCCAATACATGGAATGCCCAGCGCTGGTATGCATTTTTGACCGATACCGTTCCGGCCGATTCTTCTGAGGCTGATACCTTATTGCCCTATTCCCCTTCACGCAGAAGCACCTTTCAGCCCAAAGATCGTATGGGCGACCCAATTACTTTTGGCAGTAGTCCTTCGCCTCTTTTACTGAAAGATCCGGCTAGCCTTACCCTCGATGCCGAGATTGATACCGCCATGAATTACACCATTTATGAAAAAATGGGGGATATCAATTACCGGCCTACCACTACCATGTCGTTTGAGGAGTTTTCGGCCTATGAAGAAAAGAAAATGATCAAAGACTATTGGAAAGACCGCGCAGCCGAACTCGATGGGGAAAGCGCCATGAGTGGTCGCCAATTAGTGCCTACCCTATATTTTAGTCCCATTTTTGACCGGATTTTTGGGGGAAGCTATGTCAATATTGAGCCCAGTGGCTTTGTAACCCTTGATTTCGGGGTCAATTTTCCCCGCACCTATAACCCCGGCCTGACCATCCGCCAACAACGTGGTGGAGGAGGTTTTAAGTTCGATCAGCAAATCAGTATGAACGTAGTCGGAAAAGTGGGCGAGAAGCTTACCGTGGCGGCTAACTTCGACAATAACAACACCTTCGATTTTGAGAACAATATGAAGGTGGAATATACTGGTTTTGAGGAAGATATTATCAAGAAAATCGAGATAGGAAATGTGAGTTTGCCTATCAACAACAGTTTGATTTCTGGTGGGCAAAACCTATTCGGGATTAAAACCCAAATGCAGTTTGGGAAACTGTATGTGACTAGTATTTTATCCAATCAGCGCGGCAAAGCCGATAATATCGCCTTAGAAGGCGGCTCGCAATTACGTGACTTTGAGATTCGCGGTTCGGAATATGACGAAAACCGCCACTTTTTCCTTTCTCATTATTTCCGCGATAATTACGAACGCTGGCTCCGCAATTCCCCTCAAATCACCTCTGGTGTCACTATTTCTCGCGTAGAGGTGTATGTAATCAATCGAAATCAAGATACCGAAAATCTGCGCAGTGTACTTGGTGTGATGGACTTAGGCGAGGCCGATACTATTTATCGCGATAAGCCACGTTTTGTGATTCCAAGTAAGTCTGGTTCGCCCTCAGATAATCAGGCCAATAATGTGTACAGCACCGTGCTGAACCTGAATAAAAGCGTTGACCAAATCGCCAATCAGGTAGAGCAGCAGCTCAACTACGTGAAATCAACGGATTATGAAATCAATGTAGCCCGTAAGCTGGAGGAAGGTTCTGAATATGTAATCAATAAGCAGCTCGGTTATATCTCACTGTTGCGCAAGTTGCAAAACGATGACCTGCTGGCCGTGGCCTACGAATATTCGGTGAATGGAGCCACCTATAAGGTAG
This sequence comes from Shiella aurantiaca, assembly GCA_030412945.1. Classification (GTDB taxonomy): domain Bacteria; phylum Bacteroidota; class Bacteroidia; order Cytophagales; family Cyclobacteriaceae; genus Shiella; species Shiella aurantiaca. The sequence continues at coordinate 286,729 of JAUHJS010000002.1, forward strand.
GGGAACTTACCGAAGACTACCAAGGCCGCCCAGCAACAGAAGTAGCCATATTAAAACTACTTCGCCCTAATAACATCAACCGGAGCATCCCTTCATGGGACCTGATGATGAAAAATATTTACAACCTGAATGCCACACAGGTTTCCAGAGAAGATTTCCAATTGCGCATCATTTACCGCGATGACCGCAGCGGAGTAGACAACCCCAGTTTGCACGAAAGCTCTCTGAAAAATAAGCAGCTTTTACAATTGGCCAATCTGGACCGACTCAATCCGAACAATGATCAACAGCCAGACGGCAACTTCGATTTTATTGAAGGAGTGACGATTAATACGCGCAATGGTGAAATTATTTTCCCCGTACTTGAACCCTTCGGTAAAACACTAGAGAACAGTTTTCTTCCTGATGAACAGGGGTTTAAAAATAAATATGTGTTCAATGAGCTGTACCGAAGCACTAAGGCGGAGGCCGAGCTGAACGCTACCAAAAACAAGTTCTTTCTGGTAGGTAAGCTACAAGCGGGTTCGTCTAATGAAATCATCTTGCCCGGAATCGGGATTTCACCCGGATCAGTACGTGTAACGGCCGGAAATACCGCCCTCACCGAAGGGTTGGATTATACGGTAGATTATCAGCTAGGCAGAGTGGTCATTATCAACGAGGGCGTACTGAATTCGGGAAAGAAAATAGATATCGCTTATGAAAAGGCCGATTTGTTCACCTTCCAGCAGCGGAGTTTGGTGGGTACACGCTTCGACTACAAAGTAGGCGATAAGTTGAATGTTGGGGCCACCTATCTGCGCTATAACGAAAGACCCAACGTGACGCGCAATAGCATCGGTACCGAACCCATGCGAAATGTGCTTTGGGGATTTGATCTCAACTACAGCACCGATTGGCGTTTTCTGACCAAAATGATTGATGCGCTTCCCTTGGTAGAAACCAAGGAGATGTCAAGTATTTCGTTTAGTGGTGAGTTTGCTCAGCTTCGGCCGGGAACCTCTAATTTTGTGGATGGCGAAGGCACCAGTTATATTGATGATTTTGAAAACTCGGCCACACCCTTCAATCTAGCGAGTCCGGCACTTTGGAGGCTGGCAGCTACTCCTCAAACTGATGATTCGCGCTTCGATAAGAGTTTTGGAGGCGATACCCTTGGGCTTAACTACAAGCGCGCCAAACTAGCCTGGTACAGTATCGACAACGTATTTTATTACGGAGGCAACAATCGTCCTGACAATATTACCGAAGAAGACCTCTATAATCACTACATCCGCAAGGTAATTCCTCAGGAATTATTTCAGCGTGATCGCGAGCAGGTGAACATCAATATTCCCGTTTTCGATTTGGCCTATTATCCGGCAGAGCGCGGTCCTTATAATTACAATCGTGCAGAGATTGGTAGCAATGGTCGCTTTCAGTCGGATTTGCGCCAAAACTGGGCAGGGATAACAAGAGCCATTACATCAGATGTGGATTTCGATAAAACCAATATCGAATACATCGAATTTTGGATGATGGATCCTTTTATTTCGGGTACAAACGGAGTGGTGCAAGACGGTTCCAATTCTCCTCAAAATAATACTACGGGTGGTGAGCTGTATTTCAACCTAGGTAATATTTCAGAAGATGTCATGCGCGATAAGCGCCATGCGTTTGAAAATGGGCTTCCGCCTGATTATAATCCCGCTTCTACCTTTCAAAATGCGTGGGGACGCGTAACACGCCAGCAATACCTCAACAACGCCTTCGACAACAGTGCAGGCTCTCGCGAGAATCAGGATATTGGTTTTGATGGACTGAAAGATGCGGATGAAGCGGCTAAGTTCAGCGATTTTGTGCGCAATGTGCCTGCTGCAACAGACGATCCCTCAGGCGACAATTATTCTTATTTCCTAAGCTCATCCCTCGACCAAGCCGGTGCTGGCGTGCTGGAGCGCTATAAAAATATTAATGGGCTAGATGGTAATTCCCCTCTTGCCAATAATGATTTGCAGTTTACCCAGTCTACCAGCCAGTTGCCGGATAATGAAGATTTGAACGGAGATAATATCATCAACGACCTTGAAAGTTATTACGAATACAAGCTGGAGTTAAGGCCCAATTCTATGGTGATTGGTCAGAATTACATAGTAGATAAGGTGACTTCCGCACCCGTGGATGGAAGCAACGAACAAGTAGATTGGTATTTGTTCAGGGTGCCCATTCGCCAGCCCGATAAGGTGTATGGAAGTATTGATGGCTTCAAAACCATCCGCTTTTTGCGTACCTATCTGACAGGATTTACCCAGCCCGTGGTATTGCGTATGGCCAAGTTTCAGCTGGTGGGTAGCCAGTGGCGGAAGTATAAGAGTTTGTACAACAATAGCAGTTTTGATGAAGCCTTTGAAGACCGTGACCCCAATTTTACGGTTTCGGTGGTGGGGTTTGAAGAAAACGGCAGCTCTGGAGACAACAAAGTGGCCTATACCTTGCCTCCGGGTATTATCCGCGACCGCGACAATACCAGTGTGGTAGAGCGCAGGGTCAATGAGCAATCGCTACAACTATGTGTGGACAATATGGAGTACAAAGATGCCCGTGCTGTCTACAAAAACGTAACGCTTGACCTGATCAATTACGGTCGATTGAAGATGTTCATTCATGCCCAAAGCCAGAATGTAACCGAAACAGGCGAGTTGAGAGCATTTGTACGCCTCGGAACTGACTTTGAAGAAAACTACTACGAAATAGAGCTTCCTTTGGAGATTACGCCATACGGAACAGTAAACCCCACGGTAATTTGGCCGGAATCCAATGAGTTGGATATCTCTTTTGGTCAACTCTATGAGCTAAAAGCACGCAGGCAAACGGTGCGTGGTCAGCGTAACGATGCGCTTATTAATGACCCCTTTTCGTATGCCGAGGGTAAATACAAACTGACTATCCGCGGTAGACCCGATCTGAGTTCCGTGCAAGTTTTGATGATAGGAGTGAGAAATCCGGAAGGAACCACCAACCGTCCGAAATCGGTGTGTATTTGGGCCAATGAGCTTCGCGTAACTGACTTCGACCAAACGGCCGGATGGGCAGCTAATGCTTCTTTGAATACCAAACTAGCCGATGTGGCCAGCATTACGGCTTCTACTCGCCATACCACCGTGGGCTTTGGCAATATCCAGCAAAAAATATCGGAACGCACCCGAGAGGAAACCACCGAGTTCGACCTTTCGGCCAATATCACAGCCGATAAATTCTTGCCTGCTTTCCTTGGCCTGAAAGTGCCTATGTATTTGGGCTACCAAACTACAATCATCACGCCTTTCTTCGATCCGCGTGACCCGGATATTCCTTTGCAGGCCACGTTGAATGCCTATGACAATGCCGAAGACAGGCGGAATTACCTTCGCTTAGTACAAGATCGGAGCGAGAGGCGGAGTATAAACTTTACCAATGTGCGCAAGGTGAAAATTAAGGCTGATGCGCCCAAGCATTTCTATGATGTTGAAAACCTAAGCTTTAGTTATGCCTATAGTGAGCAGGTGAGGAGTAATTTTACCACAGAGAGCTATATCCTGAGAAATTACAAAGGAGCCGTGGCGTACAATTACACTGCCAAGGACATCAGTATAGAACCATTCAAGAAAGCCAAAGGCTTGAAATCGCCCTATTTGAAAATCCTCAAAGAGGCTAATTTTAGCCCTTTACCCAATACCCTTGGTTTTCGCTACGACCTCGACAGACGTTTTGTGCGCACCCAGTACCGAAATGCCGATTTGAGTATTGATGGGATTGAGCCATTCTTTGAGAAGCAATTTAACTTCAATCGTAACTACAACTGGCGCTGGGGGCTAACGAAGGCACTAACGGTAGACTATACCGCCAATGTAATGGCTATTGTGGATGAATCGCCAGACGATATCGATACCCAATTTGAGCGAAATGAGATTACCAACAACCTCAAGTCATTGGGTAGGATGAAAAACTTCAACCAAACCATAGGCGCCAATTACCGCTTGCCTTTAGATAAAATCCCTTTTACCGACTGGATTAGTGCCGATGCGCGCTATGCAGCAGGCTATTTGTGGGAATCGGGTTCGTATAATGCCATCGATTCCTTGAGCCAGATCAATATTTTCGGGCATGATATCCAAAACAATCGCGACCAAAGTATAAATGGTAAGATTGACATGGTAAAGCTCTACAATAAGGTGAAAATCTTAAAAACGGTCAATACGCCACCACGCAAGGGCAAAGGAGATACTTTGTGGATACACCAACCTAAAGGAAGGTTTGCTAAAAATACCCTGAAACTATTGATGGCGGTAAAATCCATCAACGGAACCTACAGTGTGAAGGAAAGTACCCGCTTGCCGGGCTTCCGCTTCCGTCCGTATGTATTTGGTTTAGACAGCGGGCTTACTGCTCCTGGAATTCCTTTTTTATTGGGCGACCAAGATCCTTCTATTCGATTTACAGCAGCCGATCCGGCCAACAACTGGCTGGTCAGAAGTCAGGAGCAAACCGATCTTTTTGCCCAAAACCGAACGGTAGATTTGAGCCTCAGAGCGAATATTGAGCCATTTACGGATGTGAAAATCCAATTGGACGCTCGCAAAACCAAGTCGGCCAATTATACCGAACTCTTTAAAATTGATAGTCTTGGCCAAGATTTTCAATCCCTCAATATCAACCGAGCGGGAAGTTATACCATCACTACTATGATGATTAATACCGCTTTCGACCGTACCAATTCAGAACTGCAATCCAATACCTTTGCGGCTTTTGAGCGTAATTTGATTACCATGCAGCAGCGCCTCGGTACGGTAGAGGGGGTGCCGTACGATACTACCGCTCAAGATGTAATCATTCCGGCTTTCTTAGCGGCTTATACCGGTCAGTCGGCCAATACGGTAAGTACCTCACCGGTTCCTACCATTCCTTTGCCCAACTGGCGCATCGACTATGCAGGATTGAGTAAAATTGAAGCCCTTAAAGAGGTTTTTACTTCCGTAAACTTGACCCATGCCTATACTTCTACCTACAATATTGCCAGCTACAACCGAGCCGCCATACAAGGGGCAAGTGCCGAAACGGTTGACTTAAGCAATTCAATAGAAAAGTATCCGCGTGCCATACAAGAAAATGGTGTGCTTCGCCCCATCTATATTATTAATGCTATCACCTTGCGCGAAAGCTTTTCCCCTTTGATCGGGATCAATGTGAAAACCAAAAGTAAGGTGACCGCCCGTGTGGAATACAAGCGCGAAAGGGCCTTGAACCTTAGTTTGTCCAACGTACAAATTCAAGAAAACCTTAACGAAGACTGGGTGGTGGACATCGGTTATACCAAGTCGAACCTGAAGCTTCCTTTCCGCTCGAAAGGACGGATTATTACTCTGAAAAACGAAATTACCTTCCGTTGTAATTTCACCATCCGCGATTCGCAGACCATTCAGCGCCAGCTGGGGCAAAGCAACGTGATTACCAGCGGGGCGGTCAATTTACAATTACGCCCCACGATCAACTATGTGATCAATAAGCGCATCAACTTGCAGATGTATTTTGAGCGTACCGTAAATGAGCCAAGCGTGTCTACGTCCTTCCGCAGAACCAATACGGCCGGTGGGGTTCAGCTTCGATTTAACCTTGCCCAGTAATATTTTAACGATTTCAAGAACTTACCGGAGGTAATATACCGTTATCAAATAAATTTTATTGTGTCTAAAAAAACAGTATTTTTGGCGCACTAATAAATCGTATCTATGAATATTCCTGAGTCATTAAAGTACACCAAAGACCACGAGTGGGTGAAAGTTGAAGGTAACGTTGCTACAGTAGGTATTACCGATTTTGCGCAAGGCGAATTGGGCGATATTGTATATGTAGAAATCGAAACCGAAGGACAAGAATTAGCCGCTCATGAGATTTTTGGTACGGTAGAAGCGGTAAAAACGGTTTCTGACTTGTTTATGCCTGTAAGTGGTAAAATCGTGGAGGTGAACCCTGACCTAGAGTCGGCACCGGAAACCGTAAACGATGATGCCTACGGAAAAGGATGGATGATAAAGGTAGAATTGAAAGATTCTGCTGAAGTAAATGGCCTACTAAGCGCAGCAGAATATAAAAGCTTGATCGGAGCCTAAGGCTCATTGGCATGTTTTTACGATACAACCTATTTAATATCACGTGGGCGTTCTTTGTGCTGGCACTTACCTTGATGCCAGGAGCAGCTATGCCCATGACCAACATTTGGGACTTACTGAGGTTCGATAATTTCGCCCATGTGTTTGTCTTTCTGGTGCTCACTTTTCTGACTATTATTGGGCTTCGTAAGCAATACACTTTTCGGATTTGCCGATTCAAGTCGGTTCAGTTGGGGGTAAGTGTCTGTGTAGTATATGGTCTGGCGTTGGAGATAGCACAAGGTCTTGTGCCGGGACGGACTTTAGAAATACAGGATATGATAGCCAATACCTTGGGCTGTTTGTTAGGCTGGGGGCTTTATTTCATGATTTATCACCGTTGTGAGTTGAAATAAATAGATAGTTTTGTATCTTTGAAATTGCGAAATAGATAATTCGTTACTTAATCTAAAAAACCATACGCAAATGGAATTAAAGAAGAATCCAAAAGCGGACTTGACACGCCAGTTCGGGCTCTTCCTTAACATAGGATTGGTAATAAGCCTTGTGCTTACCATCACCGCTTTCGAGTGGAAGTTCTATGATGACGGAAGTTTGATGAACTTGGGTCAGGTAACCGATAACTTTGAAGAGATAGTGGAAATTCCGCCAACGGAGCAACCACCACCACCGCCACCAAAGATTCAGCAACCTCAAATTATCGAGGTACCTGATGAAGAAGAAATCGAAGAAGAGATTGAGGTAGATTTGGATGTGGAGATTACGGAAGAATCGGTTATCGAAGAAATCGTATTTGAAGAAGCTCCAGAAGAAGAAGAAGCCGATCAAATCTTCCAGATTGTAGAAGATCCAGCCGGGTTCCCTGGTGGCCAAGGAGAGTTCAATAAGTTCTTGTCGAAGAATTTGAAATACCCTTCACAGGCTCAGCGTATGGGCATCGAAGGTGTGGTTTATGTGCAATTCGTGGTGGATAAAGATGGTACCCTTACCGACATTAAAGTGGCGAAAGGTATCGGAGCCGGACTAGATGAAGAAGCGATTCGCGTATTGAAGCAGTCGCCTAAGTGGAAACCTGGTAAACAAAGAGGGCGTGCGGTACGTCAGAGTATGATTATCCCAATCCGCTTCAAACTGAACTAATTTATAATCAGTATAGTAAAAGGCCAGCTAGGAATAGCTGGCCTTTTTTATTGTTCATTTTTATACTTTATCTGGCGAGCATCCGTTAAAGTTTGAAATAACTACTACAACTATGGAAGCTCGCAAAAACCCAAACATTGATCTCCGTGGAAAACAATCTTTGTTCTTCCACATAGGCTTAGTGATTAGTTTGTTCCTTGTTATTGTCGCTTTTGAATGGAAAAGTGTCAACGAACCGGGAACGATTGTCTTAGATGATCCCATAGAAGAAGGGATTGTTTTTGTGGATGTGCCTAATACGGTTATTGAAGACAAGCAACCTCCTAAGCCAATCGTTAAGCAAAAGTTGGTGCGAATTGAAAATATAATAGAAACCAAAGATGAGATTGCCGAGAGTGAAAAAATGGAGATTACGGTAGATCCATTGCTTGATGATGAGATAGAGAATGGGATATTAGCGTATCAGCCTGATGTTGAAAAGGCGGATGAAGTTGTAAGCTTTGCCCAAGAGCAAGCTTCGTTTCCCGGTGGAGAAAAAGCATGGAATAAATTCCTTAAGAAAAACCTTAAATATACACGTCAAGCGCAAATGCAGCAGATCGAAGGCCGTGTATATGTACAGTTTATAGTGGAGAAGGATGGCAGCCTGAGCGATATAAAAATTGCCAAAGGCTTAGGTGCCGGACTAGATGAAGAGGTATTACGTGTACTGAAGCTTTCCCCTAAGTGGAGTCCTGCCAAGCAAAGCTTTAGGCCGGTTCGCTTTCGGATGATGTTGCCGATTTACTTTAAATATCAATAAATGAAAAGAGCCCTGAAAAGGGCTCTTTTGGTTATATTAGGTTCAATAATTGCTCCTTGATTTTTTCCAGCTCATCTTTCATGGCTACAACCCATTTTTGAATGGCTGCATCATTGGCTTTAGAGCCTATAGTGTTGATTTCTCGGCCCAGTTCCTGTGAAATAAAGCCCAGTTTCTTCCCAGCGGACTTTTCTGTTTCCAGTACTTGAATAAAGTATTCCAAATGGCTTCTCAGCCGTACTTTTTCTTCACTGATGTCGAGTTTTTCGATGTAGTAAATAAGCTCTTGCTCAAAACGATTCGTGTCAATTTTGCTCGCTCCAATCCATTCGTTCATATTCTGGCTGATACGATTTCGGATGGAGAGTATACGCGAAGGGTCATGCACTTCTATCTGGCTCAATAAATCGGTAATGACCTGTATGTATTCTTTGAACTTGATTTTCAGGGTTTTTCCTTCATCTTCCCTGAAACTGTTGCAAGCTTGCAGTGCCTCTTTAATGGCTTCCATTACCAAAGGCCAATCCTCTTTGGTGCTTTCGCTGGCATCTACAGCCGTCATAACATCGGGCGAATGCAAGGCAAGTTTAAATAAGTCGCTGGCAGGAGCATTTACACTTTGCTGTAACTGAAGGTATTGCTGATAATACGCTTTGAAGAGTGCTTCATTAATTTCTGCTTTGGAAAGCGTGTCGCCTTTGGAAGAATAATCAATAGAGATGCCTACTTTTCCTCTTTCTAGTATATCGGTAACAGCCGAGCGTACTTCCAATTCTTTGTCGGAGAATACCTTAGGAAGGCGTACCGAGCAGTCGAGAAATTTAGAATTAAGGGATTTTACCTCTACGCTGATGGTACAGCGTTCATTTTCACGATGGGCTAAGCCATAGCCCGTCATCGATTTTATCATAGATTCACAAATTGAAAGGCGGAAGTTACCAATAAATGCCCAATTTCTTATCAGAAGTCGAATCCGAGTGAAAAGTGGAAGCGAGGATTTTCCGCTCTCTGGAAATCTTCTACCGGATAGGCCATGTCTATTTTCAAGTAATACCCTAAGAATACGGTACGTATGCCCACGCCATAACTATAAAGCCAAGGATTTTTATAATTGCGCAAGATCACATCGAAATTGTTTCCGGCTGTGGTTTTTACGGTGTTGATGCTGTTGTTGGGGTTGAAAGGCCATACACCACTCCATGAGGAGCCAAAGTCGAAGAAGCTGGTAATTTGGAAATTACGGAAGAAATTAGACGAAATATAGTCTTTGTACAAGTAGCGGAACAGAGGCATGCGCAGTTCGGCATTGAATACAAAGGCTTCATTACCTTGGAAAGTATTGTAGTCAAAGCCCCTCAGATTGGTTACGTACTCATTGAACAGGATATTGCTGTCATCGCGGCCTTCAGTGGGTGCGTTAGGGAAATTTTCGTTTTCGGTACGTCTGCCTAGCCAGTTTTCCATACCTCCTAGCATATAGTGCTGGGGCGAGCGGCCAAAGAAGTTGCCATAAAAAGCCCTAGCCGCAAAGATAAACTCGCGGTGGATTTTCTGATAATGGCGAATCTCGGTGCTGAAATTATTAAAGCTTCTATCGAAATCGTTGATTCCCATATAGGTTTTTAAGCCTACCTTTATTCGCGTACCGTTCAATACATTCAGGCCTTGGCGGGTGGTATTATCAAAAATCCACTCGGCCTTTGCTCCAGTATATTGGTGCTGTATGGCATACACAGTATCGGTACCGGGCACGCTGCTTGTAAGCACGTAAGGGTCGAGGTCATTCATCGACTGGAAGGAATAGTTTCCTGAAATCCGTAGGCGGTTGGTGACACTTAAAGGCAATGAAAAACCTGTTTCAAATTGAGTAAGCGCATACTTTTTCCAAACTACTTGGTCGGATGATAATATCCGTAGCTCCACTGCATCGCGGTCGAAGCGAATATGATAATCGGCCTTTCGTTTCAGGTACTGATATTCACCAAATACACGTCCGCTCCTGAAATTGGTAGTGGCAATTACCCCTCCATAAAAGCGATGGTCCTCTAGCATATCGTTCATCTGGAGCTCCAGCTGAATGCCAAAGCCAATCAAGGGGTCGATGATGAAAGAAGTAAGGATGTTGTCGGCCGTAAAGCGGGTTTCGTACGGAAGGGGTCCAAGCAATTTGCTTTCTTTTTGAAGTTTGAGGTAATTGCTGAGAATGGATTTGCTTTGTTGTTTTTTGATTAGGTCGCTATCGAATACATAGTTGTCGGTATTGATAATGCCTGTGGCGTCAATAGTATCTTCTGCCTGACTCTTTTGCTGTACCAAAAGGCTGTCTTGCAAGGAGATGGTTCGTACGGAGTCTGGTTTTATTTCTAATGATTTTTGCTCCGCAACTGAACGGCTGCCAAGGCGTCTGCTGAGTTTGCGCGCAGTGGTTACTTCTTGGCGTGTGGTAGGCAGGGTAAACAAGTTGGCCTTCAAATCTATAGGCGATAAAAAGATATGTTCGCGGGCATTGTCAATGGCCACATAGGCAATGCGATTATTGGTAAAGTCAAGGTCGTATTGGAGAATACTCGAGTTGAAGGCAGTAGTTTGGATTGAAATACTGTCTTTCAAGCTGTATCGGAATAGGTTATCCACTCCTTTTTGGCTGCTGAGGTAATACACATGCTCGCCATCGTAGCGAGGATCCCAGTCGCGTCCATACGTGGTGGTAAGATGCCCCAAAATATTTCGGGTGGTATCGATGTGGTAGGTGTACAGGTTGAAGTTATCACTTACCTTTTCTACCGGTAGTGTTTTGATGCGAGTTGCCAACGTATCCGAGTCGCGGTTGGAGCTGAATACAATGGCTTTGGAGTTGGCAATAAAGCGTGGGTTGAGGTCATCGAAAGGGTCATTCGTCACCCGCTTTACCCCATTGCTTTTCAAGCTAATGATGTAAATGTCACTTTGGGCATTGATGTCAGCACTAAATACGGCCAAATTGCTTTCGGTGGAGAAGCTAAGATCTTTCACCTGATTGAATCGGCCAAGGTCTTTCCAAGTGCTGCTGTTGGAGGAAAGTTCATGAAGCCAAAGGGTGTAACGCCCTTTTTTGGCTGCGATAATCCCTACAGTATTGTCATCTTTCCAGTCGACCAGAGGAAGTTGGTTGTCCGGCTCCTGATTAATGGTGCGATAGCCTGCTTTAAAAATGATTTTCTCTTTCTCGGTGGCAATATCGCGTACAATGACATGATAGCGTCCACCCAGATTGGTGGTGTACACCAGTTTGCTGCCATCGGGGCTAAAGCGAAGTTTGTAAAACTTGATGTCTCTTTTGTTTTTGTAGTCGAGGGCATCGCTTTTTACTGGATTTTGGTAGCTGCTGGCCATTTTCTCGGCCATGCTCAGATAGTACATGCGCCAGTCGCTCATAAACTGCTTGTAGGGAACGGCCAGGGTGCCTCCTATGCTGCGTTCTTCGTTTCGAATAATACGGGTAAGGTTCAGTACATTAGAAACACTACTTCGACCATAAGTTTCCACCATATAGTTCCAGATGGATTGCCCGGTTACCGTAGCGCGGTCGGTGGCCATGCGGTTCACCATCTTTACATTGTCGTTTACCAAAATGTCGCGAATGTGGTCGTCCATGGTGGCATCCCAGCCATAGGCAATATAGGCTGCAGCTCCATTGATAAACCACTCAGGTAATGACATGAGGTAACTGCTCTGAAACATGTCCGTAAGACTTCCGCCAAACATCATGTCGCCAATAAGCATTTGAGCCACCTTGTAAATCAATTCTCGCTTAAACTCTGCTCTGCTACCCGTATAAGCTACTTCCACCTGAAGCTTCATGAAATTGGTTTGGCCTCCAATATCGAAGCCCGGTTCATGCAGGCCTACATTGCTTTGTAATAGGTCGGTATGAGAGTTGTAAAGGAAGATTTTCGATTTGGCATACGGAGAATAGCCGATAAAATCGGTGATGTTGATGTATTCGGCCTCTAAGAAATCGGCTGCCTCGCGCACGATGGTTTCCCCACCGTCATAAAAGTAGATGTCAAAATTTTCGGAACTGTAGGAGCGCCATTCAAATTCTTTGTATTGCATGCGGTTTTTGCCGAACACTTCCAAGTTTACCTGCGCCAGCACAGGGTAACAAGCGCTGAACAGCCACAACGATATGGTGAAAAATAAGCCTTTCATAGCGAAGCTTTAGAAGGGAAATATAATGAAAAAAAACGTTCTATGCTCACTTCATGGGGGATTTGCGTACCAATAAGCAAGTGTTGAGCCATTTGGTTAGCAAAGTAAGGCGCTAAAGAAACTCCTTTAGTGCCTAAGCCATTGAACAAATAAACGCCTGTGCGCTCGGGATGTTTTCCTAAAATCGGTCTTCTGTCAACCGTAGCTGGCCGAACGCCCGCACGGTGGTTTATTATCTGTATTTCACCCGTCCAGATTTCCTGCATTTTCTGTAAAAGCTCCTCCTTGGCAGCTTCGGTTGGCCTATCGTTCAGGTCTTTCCACTGATAGGTAGCACCAATGCGCCAGGTTTGCTCCTCCGTGGGTAGTATAAATACGCCACGGTTTATCACGTAAGGCAGGGTTTGCGTGGCCTTGGCTTCTAATACCTCGCCTTTAACCGGACGAAAAGGTAACCAGTGCCACAACGGATGGGATTGGGCAGCAGTGCCATTGCAATAAATGAGGGCTTCAAAATCTTGGTTTTTATACTGAATGCCTTGTGCTGTGTGGAGGCTTTCTTCCTGAAAATGTCCCGTCTCAAGGCTATTTCTTTCTAAAAAATAGTGACGAAAAGCCGCCAAAAGTCGGGGAAGATGAACGTATCCAGCTTTTTGCAAATGAAGTCCACCCAATGGGTCTTTAAGCTGAGGGATATCGGCCGAATGGGTGCTTACTTCTTTCAAATACGCCTGATAAGATGTTTCGGCACTGCGCCCCATCCAGTCGTTTTGCTCTTCTAAGCTTAGGAATGGGCGATAAATGCCCATCGGAAAAAGTGCTCGGATGCCAAGGGTCTGCTCTACTTCACTATAATAGTGTTCCAAAAAAGGGAAGAGGGTATCGGCCAGCCACGTTTTTTGCATTTTTTTGCCTGTGATGGGGTTGTAAAGCCCTGCAGCCACTTTTGAGCTGGTGTTGGCCTCGTTTGGGTCTACCAAAAGCACTTTTTTGCAGGCCTTTAATAATTCATAGCCCAAAAGGCTTCCGGCCAGTCCTTGCCCAACAATTAAATAGGGTTTTTCTTCCATAATCTGTCCCACGAGCTGCGAATATCCGAAAGAGGTTGTGAGTTCGCTATAAAACCGACAACTTTGTAGGAAACTTTTATACCTTGGCTACACAAATTCAAGTATTTACTTTCAATCCTTTTATGGAAAACACCTATGTGGTGTACGATGATTCCAAGGAGTGCGTGATTATAGATCCGGGTTGCTACGAGCGTTCGGAGCAGTTGGCCCTACATAACTTTATCACCCAAAACGGACTTCAAGTAAAGCATCTGCTCAATACCCATTGCCATATCGACCACGTGCTGGGTAATGCCTATGTCATGCACCAGTACGGTGTGCCTTTGGAAATCCACGAGATAGAAAAAACTCAACTTAAAGCAGTAGAATCCTACGCGCCTTCTTACGGCTTTACTCAGTATCAGCCGAGCGAGGCAAGTGTTTGGCTCCAAGAAGAAGATGTGATACGCTTCGGTAGTACCGAGCTTCGGGTAATGTTTACGCCCGGTCATGCGGCTGGTCATGTGGTGTTTGTATGCGATGCCGCGGGTTTTGTGATTAATGGTGATGTGCTTTTTCAAGGAAGCATTGGGCGCACCGATTTGCCGGGAGGTGATTTTGACACGCTGATCCAGAGCATTCAGCAGAAGATGTTCCTCTTGCCGGATGAAACCGTGGTGTACTGCGGACACGGCCCTAGCACGACTATCGGCTATGAAAAACGAACCAATCCTTTTTGTGCATTGAGCAGATGATGGCCATAAAAAAACATATTCCCAATAGCCTTACGGCCTGCAATCTTTTTTGCGGATGTGTGGGTATTTGGGCGGTATTTCAAGGTCGGATGGATTGGGCAGCTTATGCCGTATGGATAGCGGCTGTGTTTGATTTTTTGGATGGATTTGCGGCACGTTTACTTAAGGTACAATCTGCTATTGGCAAAGAACTCGACTCGCTGGCCGATATGGTTACTTTCGGGGCTTTGCCTGCTTTTATTATGTTTTCGCTTTTGCAGGCACAGCTGACTCATCCGTATCTTCCCTTTTTGGGCTTTAGTATAGCGGTGTTTTCGGCTTTTCGCTTGGCAAAGTTCAATATTGACACCCGACAGAGCGATCAGTTTATTGGCGTACCCACTCCGGCCAATGCCCTGCTCATCAGTGGGCTGGCCATTAGCCTGCTTGATCCGCAAAGTGTATATCAGGTATTGAACACAGGATCGATATTGCTGATTATTACCTTGCTAATGAGTTATTTGCTAGTGGCCGAATTGCCTTTGCTGGCCTTGAAATTCAAAAGTTTTGCATGGGCAGGAAATCAAAGCAGGTATATTTTGGTTGTTTTATCGATAGCCGAACTGGCTATTTGGCAAGTGCAAGGCATTCCTTTGCTCATCGTAACGTATATTGTACTATCGGTAGGGGTGTATCTTTTTCAGCGCAAGTCGTGAAATATCGGTTTCGTTTTACCGTTAGGGCTTTACCTAGTGAATTATGAAGAAAATTCTTTTCCTATGTTTTATCCTTTTGGCAGGCATTGGCCTTAAGCAAAGTTATGCCCAACCGGTGCTCAGGAATGGCACTTGGTATAAGGTGGGGATTACAGAAGAAGGAATGTATAAGATTGATGCCGAGCTGCTTAGGCAGTTGGGTGTGAACGTATCGACTGTTAATCCTACGCGCTTGCAAGTATATGGCAATGGCGGACAAATGCTCCCACAGCCCAATGCGCTTGCCCGGCCTGTGGATTTACTGGAAGTAAGTACCCAGTTTGTAGGGAATACCGATGCCACTTGGCAAGACAATGAATATTTGCTTTTTTTTGCGCCTGGGCCTCACACCTTGCGCTACGATGCGGATGCCAATCGCTACGAGTATCAGCAAAATATCTATTCTGACACCTCGTATTATTTTTTACGGGTAGATGGCAACGCGCCCGCGCGTGTGGGAACGCAAACAAGTTTAGGCTCCGGTTTCCCAGTAGTTTCTTCCTTCGATCAGGTAATTTATCATGAGCAAGAGCGCATCAATGTGCTAACCAGCGGCCGCTCATGGTATGGCGAGCGTATGAACTTGAGCGAACCGAGCCTCAGTTTTGATTTACCCAATCAAGATTTGGTGGCCTCCAAAGAAGCTTTTTTTGAAGTAAAAGTAATGGGGCAATCGTACTTGCCCGTGAGTTTTGATGTAAAAGCCAATAATCAAGTGATTGGCAATATTCCTATCGACCGCATCCCCGACCCCAATGTAAATTACCTGAACGCCTATGAAGAAAAAGGGGTAGAAGGTGTAATTAGCCAGCGTTTGCCGGTGCAAGCCTTATCGGTGGGAGCGGGATTGAAACTGACTATCCAGTTCAATGGCGAGGCCGCAGCTGGACGTTCTTTAGGGTATTTGGATAGTTATTTGGCCGTGTTGCCTACCGCCTTGCGATTGAATGGCCCTTTTACGGTGTTTCGCAGTGCGGAAAGTTTGCAAAATCTGTTCACTATCTATGAAATTCAAGGGGTGAATGCCTCCGCTCAGGTGTGGGATGTGACGCAAGCGAATCAAGCGATTAATTATACCCTAACCCTTAATGGTGGCAAAGGAACTTTTGTAGCTCCAAGTACTGATTTGCGCACGTATGTAGTTTTCAGCGGAAGTGATTTTGCGCGTCCCAAAGCCATGGGGGCGGTGGCCAACCAGAATATCTCCGGCCAGCCCGTACCTGATGCGATTTTTGTGTGTCCTCCCGCTTTTTATGCTGAAGCCCAGCGATTGGCGGCTCACAGGGAAGGGCAAAGTGGACTATCCGTGCTGGTACTCACCGACCGACAGGTATTCAATGAGTTTTCTTCGGGAAGTGCCGATGTAGTGGCCATCCGCGACATGGTGCGTAGTTTTTATCAGCGCAATCCGCAAAAGTTGAAATACTTATTGCTCATGGCCGATGCCACCTTCGATTATAAGAACATCCTAGGTAATAATAAGGAATGGATAATGGGGTATCAATCCTTGGAATCCTTAGAGCCTGTAGACACCTATGCTTCTGATGATTTCTTTGGGATGATGGGGGAAGACGAAGGTGAATGGAACGAGGCAAAAGTCAATACCGATAATTCGGATATTGAAATTGGGATAGGTCGTTTTCCGGTACAAAGTGTGGAGGAGTTGCAGCATATCATTGATAAAATTATTTTCTACGATAGCAGCCCGCTTACCTTGGGGGCTTGGCGCAATTCCTTTGTTTTTGTAGCCGATGATGAAGATTCCAATACCCATCAGCGCGATGCCGAGCGATTATCTACCTTGGTAGATACGAGTTTTACTACCTTTTCCAGTAAGAAGATTTATATGGATGCCTATCGGCAGGAGTTGGAGGGAAGCACCGAAAGAGTGCCCGCCATGACCCAAGCTTTGATTGAGCAAATAGAAGAAGGGGCTTTGCTGATTAACTACACAGGCCATGGCTCGGAGGAGCGCTTGGGGCATGAGAGTATTTTTACGAAAGAAAACATCCAGAACTTAAGTAATACGCAACGTTTGCCCATGTTTATTACGGCTACCTGCGAGTTTGGCCGCCACGATGACCCTTCGCGTAATTCGGCAGGAGAGCTTTTGCTCATTCAAAAAGAGAAAGGCGCGATTGCTTTGCTTACCACAGCCCGTCCGGTGCGCTCCGGTTCTAATTTTGTGGCCAATTGGGCTTTCTGTCAATCGGTATTTGAAAAACAAAACGGGGAGTGGCCGCGCTTAGGCGATGTAATTCGCAATACGAAGAATCGCAGCTTGCTCGGCACCAATAACCGCAACTTCATACTTTTGGGAGACCCTACTATGCAGTTGGCTTATCCAAAATACAATGCAAAAATTACGAGCAGTAACGGTGCACCCATCAATAGAAATGCTACCCAACTGAAGAGTTTGGAGAAGGTGCTTCTGGCAGGCCATATTGAGGACGCCTCTGGGAATGTGTATACTCAGTTCAATGGAAAATTACGAGCGGAGGTGTATGATAAGGTGAATACCTTGGAAACTCTCGGCAATACAGGCAATAGCAAAATGAATTACTGGAGCCGTAATAGTGTACTTTTCAGAGGAGAGGTAAGCGTAGTGAACGGGGAATTTGAATTTGAATTTTTAGTGCCCAAAAATATTGATTACCGTGTGGGTCCCGGTAAAATCACGCTTTATGCCTTGCAGGAAGACCTTTCGGAAGATGCCGGTGGCGCCACCATCGATTTCCAGATTGGAGGAAGTAGTGAAAATGCTTTTGTGGATACCACGCCCCCGCAAGTGCACGTATTTATGAATGATAGCACCTTCCGCTCGGGAGGAAAAACAGATGCCGATGCCCGTATTGTGGCCAAAATTTCGGATGAAAGTGGAGTCAATATCTCGCGAGCGGGGATTGGTCACGAAATAATAGCTACGCTAAATGCAGAGGAAGCGGCCTATGAAATGAATGATTACTACACCGCTTCGCTCGATACCTATCAATCGGGATGGGTAGATTTTCCTGTAAAAGGTTTGCCCGAAGGGAAAAACTATTTGACGGTGAAGGCTTGGGATAGCTTCAATAATTCAGGCGAAGGAATGGTAGAATTTTATGTGCTGAAAGAGGGCGTGCTGGCTATTGAGCGGGTGTTTAATTTCCCTAATCCTTTTTCAGACCAAACCGAAATTGTATTCGAGCATAGCCGTGGGGGAGATCCTTTAGAGATAGAAGTACACATCTTTGGAGCCAATGGGCAAAAAGTAAATACACTTTACGGGAGCTATCAAGAAGCGAGTAGCCAGGCACAGAACCTAGTGTGGGATGCCACTGATTCCGAAGGACATAAGGTGCCACAGGGAATCTATTTGTTGAAATTAGTGGTGCGCTCGCCTATCGATGGAGCAAAAAGTGAACTATCACACAAATTGGTAGTAATGAATTGATTATATTAGAGGCCTTAATTACGATTGCATGAAAGCTTTTTTGAGAATATCTTCTTCTTTATTGGTACTGTTGCTGGGTGCGCAAGCCACTATGGCTCAGCAAGTAATTTCCGGACAGGACACTAGTCGCAGGGTGATTACCACAGCCGTACCTTTTCTTATCATCTCTCCGGATGCGCGCTCAGGTGCCTTGGGTGATGCCGGGGCGGCCTTATCGCCTGATGCCAATAGCGCCCACTGGAATCCGGCTAAAATGGCCTTTTTGAAAAAAGATTTCGGTGCGTCCATGTCGTATACGCCATGGTTGGGCAAGATTATCAACGATATGTCCATCACCTATTTGGCCGGATATTATAAACTCTCACGCCAACAGACAATCGCTTTGGCTATGCGCTATTTCGATTTGGGCGATATCACCTTTACCCAAGACGGTACCGATCAGTTTAACTTTAACCCACGTGAGTTTTCATTAGATGCTACTTTCGCTCAGATGTTGAGCGATAAATTCTCCATAGGGGTAACGGGTAAATACGTGTATTCCAATATGGTGGGGAATTATACTACCACCGCCAGCGATCCTAATCCGGGGAGCTCCATTGCAGCAGATATGGGCGTATATTATGCCTCTGATTTGATAGTAGGCGGAAGTAATTCTAATCTTGCCTTGGCAGCTGTGGTAAGCAACGTGGGTCAGAAGATTACTTACACCGATGAAAGCAGAAGAGAATTTATACCGGTGAACTTGCGTGTGGGTGGGGCTTATACTACAGAGCTGGATCCGTATAATGCCATTACTGTATTGTTGGATTTCAACAAACTTATGGTGCCTACCTCTGCGGAGGACAGCCGTACTCAGCCTTTGCTGAGCGGTATGTTTGGCTCTTTTTCTGATGCGCCCGATGGTTTTTCGGAAGAGTTGAAAGAGATTACCGTTTCATTCGGTACGGAGTATTGGTACAATAATATTTTTGCCGCCCGTGCCGGATATTTCTACGAAGATTTTAGCAAAGGAAATCGCAAATACTTTACGGCCGGAGTTGGCTTTCGTTACCAAGTATTTGGGATTGACTTTGCCTATTTGATTGCCCAAAAACAAAACAACCCCTTGGCGGAAACCCTTCGTTTTACGCTGCATTTCGACATGAACAAAGGAGAGGGCGGTCAGCCTTCGGTACCTATAGAATAGTTTTGTATGGCATTAGACAGAAGTCAGGCTCCTTTATCGGCTCCCGTAACCTCCATCGACCTGGTAAAGGCCGAAAGTTTTATTCTCACCAATGGTGTGCCTGTGCATGTAGTGCGTGTGGCGCATCAGCCTGTGGTGAAAATCGAGCTGATTTTAAAAGCCTGTAAGTGGAATGAGCCTCAAAACGGAGTTTCTTACTTCGCTTCTAAAATGCTTTCCGAGGGCACGCGCAAGCGTACCGCTGCACAAATTGCCGACTATATTGATGGCTTGGGTGCCTTCTTGGATATTAGTTCGGGTATCGACCAAAGTTCGGTTAGTATTTATTGCCTCACCAAGCACTTTCACCCCATGGTGGAACTGCTCTCTGAATTACTGTACGATTCGGTTTTTCCTCAGGCCGAGCTGGAAATCCAGAAAAATATT
Organism: Shiella aurantiaca; assembly: GCA_030412945.1. Taxonomy (GTDB): domain Bacteria; phylum Bacteroidota; class Bacteroidia; order Cytophagales; family Cyclobacteriaceae; genus Shiella; species Shiella aurantiaca. The sequence goes on from JAUHJS010000002.1 coordinate 306,570, forward strand.
AAAACCCAAAGCCTGAAAGTAGATTTGGAGAAGAACAATGTAGTGGCTTCAAAAATCTTTCGGGAGAAACTCTTTGGTAAGAATCATCCCTATGGGCAAACCATAGCGGAAAAGGATATTCCGTCCATCAACTCGCCTTTGCTGCAGTATTATCATCAGTTCAATATGCTTCCCGAAATCGAGCTGATACTAAGCGGTGATGTGCCCTCTGATTTGAAAAGCCTTCAAAAATGCTTTGGTTCTAAAAGCTCTACACGGCCCACGCCTCCTATCCATATCATGCCCGATCCGCAAAAAGGGCAGTTTGTGGAAGAGCGAAAAGAGGCGGTGCAATCTTCGCTACGGATAGGCTGTCGCATGTTTACCAAGCGCCATCCCGATTACATCCCGATGATGATCGTGAACGAAATTTTGGGCGGCTACTTCGGTTCGCGTTTGATGAAAAATATCAGGGAAGAGAAAGGGTTTACCTATGGTATCAGTTCCAGCGTGGTAAGCCTCAAGCACCAAGGCTATTGGATTATCGGTACGGATGTGAAGAAAGAATATACCCAGCAGACTTTGGATGAAATCTACAAAGAACTTCATATCCTTTGTACGGTTCCGGTACCTGCCGATGAACTAGAAACAGTGCGTAACTATATGGCAGGCAGTCTTTTGGCCAGTATTAATACCCCTTTTGCTTTGGCTGATAAGTTTAAGGGCGTGTATTTTTATGGGCTGAACTATAAGTTTTATCAAGATTTCCTCAGTACACTTTATCAAATCACACCGGAGGATATCATGCGCTATTCACAGAAATACTTCGTACGCGAAAACCTTACCGAAGTGATAGTGGGCGGCATGGCCTAAATCTCCGTTTTTTTCCCTTTTCTTTGCGGTCTTTTGTATCTTGGTCGCTTTACGTATGGCTATGGAAGAACAAAAGAAATATACCTTTGAAGCACCTCTGATTGGCTCTGAAAGCGGAGGCGTGTATGTGAACTTTCCGTATGATGTAGAGAAGGAGTTCGGTAAAAAGGGGCAAATCAAAATTCAAGCAAGTATAGATGGTGTTCCGTATCGGGGATCACTGGCCAATATGGGCACTGGTAGCCACATACTTATTGTGTTAAAGTCTATCCGTGAAAAAATTAAGAAGAAGTTTGGGGATACTGTATCGGTTGTACTTTGGCAAGATACCGAAGAGCGTGTAGTGATAGTACCTGAGGATGTACAAGAAAAGCTTGACGCGCATCCTGCTGAGCGTGCGTTTTTTGAAAGTTTATCCTATACGCACAAAAAAGAATATGTACACTGGATAGAAGAGGCGAAAAAAGAGGAAACCAGACTGCGCAGGCTCGATAAAATGATAGAGATGCTAAGCGATAAGAAGAAGGGAATTTGAACATTTTTAAGAGCGGTTATGTTGTATTACTATGGAAACTAATCATACAACACTACAAAACATGAAAAACCAAGTTGGGCTTGATCAAGAAAAAAGTAACCGCTTGGCGGAGAAATTGAATTTGCTATTGGCCGATTACATGATGTTTTACATCAATGTGCGCGGCTATCATTGGAACATCAAAGGCGATAAGTTTTTTGAGCTCCATGTGAAGTTTGAGGAATTGTACACCAATCTGATTTTGAAGGTTGATGAAATTGCCGAGCGGATTGTGACCTTGGGCGTTACCCCTAAGCATTCTTATTCCGATTATATCCGTTCCTCCGATTTGGGAGAAGAACTCAATGTGAGTGATGGGGTGCAAGCGGTAAAGAATATTCTGAGTTCTTACCAACTTTTACTAACTAAGCAGCGCGAAATACTGGCCCTGGCAGCGGATGCAGACGATGAAGGTACCAATGCCCTCATGAGCGATTATATCCGTGAGCAAGAAAAGCTGGTATGGATGTACAGCTCCTTTATGGGGAAATAAATACCTCCTTAGAGGTATGGCGTAAATCGCTGAAAACAAGTTACTTTATTAAGTGCAGAATGGATAGGTTTTTTATGGGCAATAGGTATTCTGTTTAAAACCGATTTATAGTTTGTGGTTAGCTTCCATTCTGCACATTTTTTTCTTCACTCTTTAGCCACGTACCAATCTTCTTTATCGTCCGGATGTATACGGAGCACATTGGTGAGCACCAAAAGTACGAGTGTACGCGAAGCCACGGCCGAAGGGATGCCGGCAATCTTGCAAAAAGTACTTTTCGTGATAGATCCATGTAAAGCCAAATGCTGCATGAGCTTGGCTTCTTTCTCCCCAAATTGAAAGCGCAGTTCCTTATTTTTCTTGCTGTGTTTCAATATCTCCCGCATCTCTTTACTGGCCTGTATGCTTTTGTCGTTTACACGCACATAGGCTTTTCCTGGAAGCATCTCGGGGTTTTCAATTACCATGTGGGGTTTCTGAAGGCTTTCCTCAATTAAGAAAACCACCACACCTTTTTTTTCAGAGAGGGATATCAGGTGACTAGTGAAGTGGATGGGTGGATGGCAATACCGTTTGATGGCCTCTTCCAGCGCATATTGTTCCTCTTCGGCATAGCGCAGACCGGAAACCGTGCGGTCATCATCTACCCCAATAATGATTTTTCCGCCTTGTGAATTGGCAAAGGCTACCACCTCGCGCACCACTTTTTCGGGATGCGCGATTTTCTTTTTAAACTCCAGGGTTTGGTGTTCGCCTTTTTTTACCCATTCGTTTATTTCTTTGAGCGATATCTCATAGGTCGTCTTCATCCTCCTCTTTGTCGGGGCTGGGCATGGTAAACATACCACTCAGCAAATCTTTAAACTGAAGACCGGATACCAAGGTTTTTTTGCTCAGCTGGCTGTATTCGGCTAGTCCATGCAGGGCAAACTCCATCATAAAATACTTTTCGTCCAAGGTGAGTTGGGCGTGGTATTGCTTAATGAGTTCTTTTAATCCGGGCACGGAATCCAAGGCTTTTTGGTAGTCTTGCTTGCTGGCATCATTCAAGATATCCACTGTATTGCCTTCGCCAAACCAGTTGACAATGGCTTTATAAGGATTCTCGTTTTTAAGCTTTCTTAGCTCTTCCGGATTGGGGAAATACAGTACAAACTGACTGCGGATGGCTTTGCCAATGAGGTTGGCCGCCACTATGCCCGGGCCTTCTTGTTCGCCTTCGTAAACCAATTCCACCTTTCCTGTGATGGCGGGCAACACGCCCACAAAATCGCTGATGCGTAGAAGGGTGTTTTTCTCTTTGTTAATCAATACGCGTCTCTCGGCTGCGCTCACCAAGCTTTCGTAGGCCGAGATGGTCAAGCGGGCCGAAACCCCACTTTTGGCATCCACATATTCGCTATTGCGGGCCTCTATGGCAATTTGCTCAATTAAGTCTTTGGCCATTTCATGCACCTGAATCGCTTCTTGCTGGGCGGGTTTGATTTTCGCTTCCTGACTGGTGATTTTCTTACCGATTTCGATAGAGCGCGGATAGTGGGTAATAATCTGGCTGTCGATACGGTCTTTCAGTGGCGTAACGATACTTCCCCGATTAGTATAATCTTCCGGATTGGCCGTAAACACAAACTGAATATCTAGCGGAAGGCGCAACTTAAACCCACGGATTTGAATGTCGCCTTCTTGCAAGATATTGAACAAGGCTACTTGAATGCGCGCTTGTAAATCGGGCAATTCATTGATAACGAATATGCTACGGTGCGAACGCGGAATAAGCCCGTAGTGGATCACGCGCTCATCGGAATAAGGAAGTTTAAGGGCCGCAGCTTTTATAGGGTCTACATCGCCAATCAAATCGGCCACTGATACATCGGGTGTAGCCAACTTTTCAGTATAGCGGGCTGAGCGGTGCAGCCATTCTATGGGCGTGTTGTCTCCTTTTTCTTCTAGTATTTGTTGCGCCCATTTGCTGAGCGGCTGCATAGGGTCCTCATTCAGTTCGGAGCCAGCAATGATGGGAATATACTCGTCCATTAAATCTACCATGGTGCGGGCAATGCGGGTTTTTGCTTGTCCTCTGAGCCCCAATAAATTGATATTGTGGCGTGAGAGAATTGCCCGTTCGATATCTGGGATTACCGTATCTTCATAGCCCCAAATGCCAGAAAAAACACTTTTCTTGGCCTGAAGATGGGCGATAAGGTTGTCGCGGAGTTCTTCTTTGATGGACTTGGGCTGATAGCCCGATTTTTTGAGTTCTCCGAGGGTTTTACTTTGCATCATAGATTCGTTGAATTAGAAAGGAAAGCCATAGTCTGGCCTTTCAAATATTTTTTCTGCGGTTCTTTTTATAATCTTCAAATACCAAATGACCCAGCCCTTGCAAGCTGCTGTAATAGGCATTGCCATTGTTTACCTGCGTAAATTCTTTTACAAATTGCTGCAAATAAGGGTCGCTGGCTATCATAAATGTAGTGATGGGTACATTGAGCTTGCGGCATTGGGCGGCCAAGTTGAGTGTACGGTTCAAGATTTTACTATCCAGCCCAAAGCTGTTTTTGTAATAATGTATCCCTTCTTTCAGGCAAGTGGGCTTGCCATCGGTAATCATGAAAATTTGCTTATTCTTAGTTTTTCGCCTTCTGAGTAAGTCCATGGCCAGTTCCAGCCCGGCTACGGTATTGGTATGATAAGGCCCTACTTGCAGGTAGGGCAAGTCTTTGATTTGAATTTGCCAGGCATCGTTCCCGAATACCAAAATATCAAGCGTGTCTTTGGGGTATTTTTTGGTGATCAACTCGGCCAGGGCCATAGCCACTTTCTTGGCGGGCGTGATGCGGTCTTCCCCATATAAAATCATGGAATGGGAAATATCAATCATCAGCACGGTGCTGGTTTGGGTTTTGTGTTCGGTATCCCGAATTTCCAAATCGCCCTCGGTAAGGGTGAAATCGCCCAAGCCATGGTTTACCTGCGCATTGCGGATGGAGTCCGTCATATCGATATGGCTGAGGTTATCGCCAAATCGGTACTCGCGCACATCGGGGGCTATTTCATCGCCTTGTCCTTGTTGAGGGGTGCTATGGTGGCCTTTTCCTCCTTTTTTGAGCTTGCCAAAGATTTCCTCCAAGGCACTTTTGCGCATGGCCTGCTCAGTTTTGGGCGTAATCCGGATTTCGCCTTTGGGGCTGTCTTCTGTCAAGAAACCCTTGCTTTTGAGGTCATTGATAAAATCACCAATGCCATAGCGCCCATTGGTAATGTTGTGTTGCCTATCGAGCTCGGTAAGCCATTGCAAGGCTTCGCCCGCATTGCCCGCGGTGATAAGGAGCAGTTGCTGGAATATCTTATTGAGATAATCGAAATCGCTTTTTCCCTGCGCTTTTTCCGGTATGTATTGGGTGAAACGGTAACCTAGCATAAGGGCATAACCTGATTTAGAAGTACAATGTTTTGGGTGAGAAACCCGTAGTATGAAATCGAAATAAGGTAATAAAAATTCCCTTGGGAGAGTAGAAATTCCTCCTTAATGGTGGTCTACCGAAAGGGTGAGCGATTTGATGCCGGGCTGGGTGTGATCTTCGTACACCATGCTCACCTTGTTGGCTTTAAGCTCAATGGAGGTGGTGGAAACCGTCTGCAAGCCTTTGTCGCGCTTCATCAGAAAGCTATTGGCAGGGTCTTGTGGGTCTTTTTGTGTTTGGAAATCACGGATAGCAAATACATCGGGACTTGGATTTTTCTTGAGCCAATCCTGAAATATCGCTTCGCGTTTTTCTTGCACCTCTTTGGTATATAGGGTAGACGATGACCAAATGTAGGGCTTGTCGGTGTCCTTCATGGTGATGTATTTATTGGCTCCGTCCCAGCGGAATTCAATAAATTTTCTCACTCCTTCTTTATATATCATCAGTAAGGTGAAGGGTTCAATACCTTGAAAATCAAAGTTTTTGATAAATTCTTCCGGGCGAATACATTCTATGGCCTCCATCAACATAAGTCCACGACTCATGCGGTAAGGTGGCTCATGCTTATGTTTTTCAAAAGCACCATTGAGCAGGCACATGACCACATTGGTGTCGGAGGCCGCTACCCAGGTACCGCCTGCGGCTCCATCTTTAGGATAGATGATATTTTTATCGTGAAAGCTCTTGCTGTAAGGGAAATCAGCCGGTTTGCGCAAAGTAGTTTCATCCCTATTACTGGTAAGGATAAAATGGTCAGGTCCAAATGGAAGATAGGTTACTGTACACATAGGGGGACGCGCGCGCGATGGCTTCTTATAAGCCAAGTCTCATAAAAATAATTGAATTCTTTTATTAAGAAAAAAAAGCACCCAATTATATCATATTTCCACCAAATAAACAGCACTTGCCGAACTTATCCAACTACTTTGGCTTTTGCCTGCTCAATTACACGGGTGTAATGCGCCACATAAAGCGGTAGGATATTTTCCAATTCAAATTCCTTTGCCCGTGCCAATGCCCGTTCTTTGAATCCGCTGAGATTGGCATCGTCCAGTATGGTGAGAGCATTGGCTGTCATGGCTTCCACGTCACCTACGGGGCTGGTAAAGCCTGTTACGCCATTGATGTTTAGTTCGGGCAAGCCGCCTGTATTGGAAGATATCACGGGCACTTCACAAGCCATAGCCTCCAAAGCCGCCAGTCCGAAGCTTTCTTTCTCAGAAGGCATCACAAAAAGATCAGCCAAGGAAAGTACTTCTTCTACGGCTTCCAGTTTGCCCAAAAAGCGGATATCATCGCAAGTGCCGAGCTCACGGCATAGTTTTTCAATCTTAATACGCTCGGGCCCATCGCCTACCAATAAAAGCTTAGCAGGAATTTTTTTGCGGATGCCATCAAATATCAATACGACATCTTCCACACGCTTTACTTTGCGGAAGTTGGAGGTATGTACGATGAGTTTTTCGTCATTGGGACAAATGGCTTTCTTGAAATGGTCTTTTTTCTGCTTTTTGAATTTTTCGAGGTCGATAAAATTTGGAATCACCTCAATCTCCCTGCGGATGTCGAAGTGGGCATGGGTATCGGCCTTGAGGCTTTCCGAAACGGCCGTTACTCCGTCTGACTGGTTGATACTAAACTGAACCACAGGCTCGTAAGAGGCATCTTTTCCCACAAGCGTAATGTCGGTACCGTGCAAGGTGGTGACCACCGGAATATGAATCCCTTGCTGCAATAAGATTTGCTTGGCCAAATAAGCAGCCGAGGCATGCGGAATGGCATAGTGTACATGCAGCAGGTCGAGTTTCTCGTATTTCACCACATTTACCATTTTACTGGCGAGTGCGGTTTCATAGGGCGGATATTCAAAAAGCGGATAAGGTCTAAGGTCTACCTCGTGGTAGAAGATATTCTCATTGAAAAAATCAAGGCGCGAGGGCATAGAATAGGTGATAAAATGCACTTCGTGCCCGGTTTTGGCTAAACCTTTGCCCAATTCGGTAGCGATAACTCCACTACCTCCGAAGGTAGGATAACAAACTATGCCTATTTTCATATGCTCTTTTATGGTAAAGTCTATTGAGACGTTGCGACAAGTAACTGATTTTTGCTGATATCAGTTCGCTAAATCGGTCACATTTTTATCCGACCACATGGCCTCATAGATCACATCTTGCACGCGTGTGCGGATATTGTTTTTTATTAATAAGGTATTGTTAGCATCCGGGTAGATACGGTTGGACAAGAAAACATAAATCAGGTCGTGCTCCGGATCTACCCACACGGCCGTGCCGGTAAAGCCTGTATGGCCGTAGGTTTTATAGGATGCATACTGCGAAGCCGGATTGTTTTCTTTTCCGGTAGCAGGTTTATCCCAGCCTAAGCCTCTGCGGTTTCCTCTGAAATGTTTTTCGGTAAACTTAGGGATGGTTTTTTCCTGAAAGTATCGGTGTCCTCCATAATATCCATTTTGCAGGTGCATTTGCATCAGTATGGCTAAATCATTGGCATTACTAAAGATGCCTGCATGGCCGGCAATGCCTCCGTACATGGCGGCTCCTTGGTCGTGCACAATGCCGCAGATTTGTTCGTTTCGAAAATAGGTATCACGCTCAGTGGGGGCAATACGGTCAACCGGAAACTTGCACAAAGGCAAGTAGGTCATGGTGCTAAGGCCTAAAGGGCGATACAGGTTATCTTCCAAAAAGATTTCCATAGGCTGGTTGAGCAGGCGCTCGCTCATTTTCTGCATGATGTAAAAGCCCATGTCGGAGTATTTGTATTCGTAGCTGCTCCAGCGCTTTTTCAATGGCAATAAATCCGACTCCAAGGTCCATTTCCAAACCGAATCCTTCAGGCTGGTATGGCCATAGAGTCCACCCGCTACTTGGCTGAGAAAACTGCTTTCGGGATAAGCACTGTAAAAGTCGGCTTGTGGCTGTCCTGTTTCATCCAAGGTGCGTTTCCAGAAAGGAATGTAAGGCTGAAGTCCGGCTTGGTGCGCCAAAATGGCATTGATGCTTAAGTTCTTTTTGTTAGTAGCGCGTAGTTCGGGTAAATAATTGGAGGCTTTTTTATCTAGACTAATGATGTCGCGATCCTCCAAAAACATTACGGTTTGTAAGGTAGCCGCTACTTTGGTTACCGAAGCCACATCGTAAATTGTCTGGCTGTTGACAGGGATAAGGCTGTCGTAGGTTTGGTAGCCATAACCTTTGTTAAGGATGACTTTCCCACCCTTGGCTACCAATACCTGGCAGCCGGGCGTGGCTTTGCTTTCGATGGCCTCACGGGCAATGGCATCTATTTTGGCTAAAATGTCTGAACTCACCTGCACCGATTCGGGTAATCCGTAGCCGAGGCGACCCAAGCTGGGTAGGGTATTGCCAGTGCCTTCTTTTAGAGAAGCGCTTACACTTACCGGAAGGCTTCCGTTTACTTCAAACGCTCCAAAAAGTGCTTGTGGAGCCACTTCGCGCATCATGGCTTCGTCTTGATACGCACAAACGAGGGTTTTCTGTTGCTCGAAAAATTTTAAGCTGTAAGGATTACCAAACACCACCGTCACCACTTGGGTGTATTTCGCAAGCATGTCTAAGAAAAAGGCATCGTTGGGGTTCACGCCAAAGTTTTTCTTCACGGTATTATTCAGTCCGTGTACGCCTACCACCACCACATCGTACCACTTGAGTTTATTGATGAGTTCGGAATAGGCTTCTATGGTTTTTTGCTCATTCTTTAAGGCGTAGTGGGTAAATGGGGCATAATTATCGAGCATGAGCTGAAACTCATTGCCTTCTTTTTCTCCCAGTGAAAGAGAAGCGAAGTTTTTGATTTCGAGGTGTTTGAAGGGAAGTGCTTGCTCTTCGTTTTTAACCACCGTTACAGCCGATTCAAACAGTTTTTGCTTCACCACCAAGCCCTTGGGGGCATTGAGGTCTTCGTGCAGGTTTTGCAGAGCTACTTCCTGCGGCTTGTTAAGGCCTAATTTGTATTTGGCGGCCAGGATTTTCTTAATTCTTCTATTGATATCATCCTCTTGCAAGCGACCACTGACGAAAGCTTCTTTGATAAGTTCAATAGTTAGAGGTACATCTTCCGAATAAAGCAATACATCATTTCCCGCCAAAAGCGCTTCCATATCCACCTCTCCGGGAGGATAGTAATCGCTTACGCCTCGCATGTTAAGGGCATCGGTAAAAATCAGTCCATCAAACTTCATGGAGGTTTTCAGCAAGTCTGTTACCACATTTTTTGAAAGCGTGGTAGCCTTATTGGGTATGGTATCATAGGCGGGCACATGAATATGGGCCACCATGGCACTCATCAAGCCTTGGTCAATCAAGGAGCGAAAAGGGAAAAGCTCCACGCTGTCCATGCGCAGGGAAGAGTGGCGAATCACCGGAAGTGAATAGTGGGAATCAGTACCCGTATCGCCATGACCGGGAAAATGCTTGGCATCGGCCATCAGTCCGTGGTCTTGCATGCCTTTCATGTAGGCAATGCCTTTCTGGGCTACGCGAAATTTGTTTTCACCAAAAGAGCGGAAGCCAATCACCGGATTGTTGGGATTGCTATTGATATCTACCACCGGAGCGAAATTGATATGAACGCCCAAACGCTTACTCTGGCGGGCAATTTCAGCCCCCATATCATAAATCAGTTGATCGTTTTTAATAGCGCCCAAGGCAATTTGGCGCGGATAGCTGATTACGCTGTCGAGGCGCATACCCAAGCCCCATTCGGCATCCATAGCGATGAGCAAAGGCGTAGGCGCGGCTTGTTGGTAGCGATTGGTTAGGTGTGCTTGTCGACCCGGACCACCTTGGAAAAAGATTAGGCCGCCCAAATTGAACCTACGGATAAGGGCCTCTATCTCGGTATAATGTCTTTCGTCTTTATTGGAATAGGCCGCCACCATAAAAAGCTGGCCTAGGCGTTGCTCCTGACTGAGGGCATTGAACACGCTGTCTACCCATTGCTGCTGGCGGGTATCTTGATACAGGGGCGACTGCTGCGCTTGTACAAAGTAGCCGAGGAAGCTGAGTAAGGCCACCAAACAAACTTTTTTTACAGAAGCGAGGTTTGAAAAAATAGCAAATGAGAGAAAGGGATAATGCATCATACTGGCCAAAAAGTAGCAGGTTTTTATATTTATTCTGTCAGGCAAGCAATAATCAATTAACTTTGTGTACGTATGCCTTTGTTCCGCAGATTAGCATTTTACCACATTGAGTCAAGGAATTAAACTGATTGCCCTATGAAACTGCCATCGCTCGTGCGACTTCCCAAATATAAACGATTTAATCTTGAGCCTCGGTATTACGATGCCATAAAAGAAGAAATGCGTGAGCGTACCGAGCGGATTAAGCGTGAGATGGAGATGAAAGAGAATCCTGAAACCTTATCGGAAGGCATGAGGAGTTCTATGGGGCATGCCTTTGCCCGCAGAAGTGCCCGCGAACAAGGAGCCAGTACGCTGCAATTACTCTTGATGCTTTTCTTACTAGTAGGTGTTTTTGGGTATTTGTACTGGGGTAATGTCGCTCTTTATACCTTGGCCATCATGGTCGTTCCTGCCTATTTGTTCTATCGCTTTAAAGGAAGGGTGAAAGAATAATGCCGGATATCATACACCTGTTGCCCGATGCCATCGCCAATCAGATTGCTGCCGGAGAGGTAGTGCAAAGGCCCTCGTCTGCCCTGAAAGAAATGATGGAAAACTCCATCGATGCGGGTAGTACCGATATTCAGGTGATTGTGAAGGAAGCCGGAAAGGTGCTGATTCAGGTAATAGATAATGGCAAAGGCATGTCGGTGACGGATGCACGCATGTGCTTTGAACGCCATGCCACGTCTAAAATCCGCGTAGCCGAAGATTTGTTTAGCCTTACTACCATGGGCTTCCGAGGAGAGGCTATGGCTTCCATAGCTGCAGTGGCGCAGGTAGAAATGAAAACCCGCAGGCCGGAAGACGAACTGGGCCAGCTACTGGTAGTGGAAGGCTCAGAAATCAAAAAGCAAGAACAAGTGGCTTGTCCGGTAGGTACCTCCATAGCGGTCAAAAACCTTTTTTATAATATCCCAGCGCGCAGAAATTTCCTCAAGTCGAATCCGGTGGAGATGCGCCATATTATAGATGAGTTTCAGCGGGTGGCCTTGGCACATCCCGAAATCGCCTTCAGCCTTTGGCAAAACGATTTGGAAATTTATCAACTGCCCGAAGGAAAGCTGAGCCAGCGGATTGTGAACTTGTTTGGTAAGAATTACCGTGAACAGCTGGCGAGCTGCCAAGAAGCCACCGACCAAGTAAAGATTACAGGCTATGTGGGTAAACCCGCTTATGCCAAGAAAACCCGTGGGGAGCAGTTTTTCTTTGTGAACAAGCGTTTTATTAAGAATAACTACCTGCACCATGCCGTGCAAAATGCCTTCGAGGGGCTTTTGCCTTCTGATAGCTATCCCTTTTATGTGCTTTTTATAGAGATTGACCCTAAGCACATTGATGTAAACGTGCACCCTACTAAAACGGAAATCAAGTTTGACGATGAGCGCACCTTGTATGCGGTAATTCGTGCTGCCGTGAGGCAAGCCTTGGGTACGCACCAGATTGCCCCACCCATAGATTTCAGCATGGATGTGAACTTTGCCAGCACCCATGTGCGCCCGAGTGCACCTCCGGCTCAGTTTAGGGAAGAGAAAAACTATGGTTCTTTCCGCTCCATTCCTTCCTCCGATTTTCAGATTCCTTCGGGATGGGAAAAAGCTGACCCTTCACTAAGTGCTTCTTTTGCCGATAAACTACGCGCCCTCGATCAAGACTCAGAGGAAGAAAGCTACACGCTGCCTTCTATGGTTAATGCACTGGAAGTAGGAAAAGAAGAAGAGGCCATGCGCGTGAGCGAGCCGGAAACTTTTCAGGTGCACCAACGTTATATCGCTTCGCAGGTGAAGTCGGGTTTGCTACTGATGGATCAGCAGGCGGCCCATGAGCGCATATTGTACGAAAAATACCTCGACCAATTGGCGCAAAAAAAGGGAGCCTCGCAGCATTCACTGTTTCCGCAAACGCTTACGCTGAATCCGGCCGATTTTGCTTTGTTGTTTGAGCTACTCGATGAGATTCAAGCCTTGGGCTTTAGCATTTCTGAGTTTGGGAAAAATACCATTGCCATCAATGGGCATCCTAGCGAAGTGGAGGCGGGGCATGAAAAAGCGCTGCTGGAAGGGTTGATTGAACAGTTTAAGAAGAATAAATCGGAGCTGTCGTTAGATACGCACGAAAATATGGCGCGGGCCATGGCCAAGCGGGCCAGTATTAAGCCGGGGCAAGTATTGAGCAAGATGGAGATGAAAAACCTCGTGGAGCGACTGTTTGCTTGTAAAAATCCGGGCTATGCCCCCAATGGACAAAAAACCTTTACTATTTTAGATTTCGATAAATTGGCTACCTTATTCCGATAGTATGTTCAGTAATCTTACGCCCGTTGTAAAAAATCTTTTGTTAGCCAATGTGCTTATTTTTGCCCTTTCGGGGCTTATTCGTATCGATTTGGTAGATATAATGGGGCTGCGCTATGTATTAGCCGATCAGTTTGCCCCTCATCAGCTCATTACCTATATGTTTATGCATGGCGGTTGGGGGCACTTGTTCTCCAATATGTTTGCCTTGTTTATTTTCGGACCCCTATTAGAGCGCTTTTGGGGGCCTAAGAAATTCTTCTTGTTTTATATGATTACCGGAATTGGTGCCGGGATATTATACGGAATGGTGAATTTCTACGAGGTGCGCCAAGTGCAAACCGCGGCTGAACGTTATATGGAATCGCCCAATTATGAAAGCTTTACTGCCTTTATGGCCGAGCATGCCAGTGGCTATTATTCCAGCATCTATGATTTTATTGATGATTATGGCAATAATCAAGACAATGGACGCTATATAGAGCAAAGCAAGGTTTATGTGAGTCAAATTTATCAGCAGATATCCAATGTGCCTATGGTGGGTGCCTCGGGGGCGGTGTTTGGTATTTTGATGGCCTTTGGCTTGTTGTTTCCCAATACCGAACTTATGCTCTTGATTCCGCCTATGCCGGTAAAAGCCAAGTATTTGGTGACTTTTTATGGCTTATATGAGTTATATTCGGGCGTACAGCGCAATCCGGGTGACAATGTGGCACACTGGGCGCATTTGGGCGGAATGTTGATAGCTTATATCTTAATTCGCATATGGCGCAATCAACGTAATACGTTTTATTGATTATGAGTTTTCTTGACGACTTAAAAGCGCAATTCGATAGGCCCAACAATGCCCTTAATCAGCTAATCGTGATTAATGTGGTGATTTATGTGGTATTGGTATTGCTTTATCTGATAGCTACCATCACGGGCGTGGAGCCGATTTTTGCCTTGGTCTACCGACAGTTTTCTATACCTCCGGTATTTGGCGATTTCATTTATCGTCCGTGGACAATCATTAGCTATGCTTTTGCCCACAGCATCACCGATTTTTTCCATATTTTGTTCAATATGCTGGCGCTATATTGGTTTGGGCGCATCATTCAAGATTTTCTGGGTAGTCCTAAGGTCATAAACCTTTATGTATTGGGTGCGCTAAGTGGTGCGGTGGTGTATTTGCTCGCTTTCAATACGATTCCTTATTATCAAGAACGCATCGGCTTCCCCGGCATGGTGGGTGCTTCGGGGGCGGTATATGCCATTGCTATGGCTGCGGCTACCTTGGCGCCCAATTACCAGTTCAATTTACTGTTTTTTGGGCCTGTTCGTATTAAATACATCGTGGGCGTGTATATTCTTATCTCCTTAGTAGGTTCTACCGGAGGAAATGCCGGAGGCAATATTGCCCACTTGGGTGGTGTGCTGATGGGCTATGTGTATATCAAACAGCTTCAACAAGGGAGTGACTGGGGGATTTGGATCACCTCTTTCATCGATTGGGTAAAAGGCTTATTTCAGCCCAGTGCGCGCATTAAGGTAACCCATCGAAAATCTACTACCTCGGGTACGCGTACTTCATCGAGTGCTCCAAAAGCCAGTTCGTCTGATCAGGCGGAAATTGATAGGATTTTAGATAAAATTTCGGAGCGTGGCTATGAGGCCTTGAGCAAGGAAGAAAAAGAAAAGCTCTTTAATGCCAGCAAGCGCTAGAGAAGACTTTGCCAATTGCCTTGAATGCAACCTATGAACACCTGATTGGCCTCATCTAACATAAGCGTATCGTAAATGAGGGGTAGGGTGCTTAAGCCCTGTGCATTGAGCGTACCCCATTTTCCATTACGCTGAATCAAAAACAAGTGATTGGGCAGCGCACGCATCGTTTCAAACTTCTCGGTTTGCAGTATTACACCTTGGGTGCTCATTAAGCCGTATTTTCCGTTTTTTTGCGTGATGTAATACTCTGTGTCTACTTTTTCCAAGGAATCGAATTCGGTGGGAAGGAGCAACTCGCCTTTGGTGTTGATAATGCCAGTTTTTCCTTTTCGTTTTACCTCTGCCAAGCCTTGCCGGAAGCTTCCCACTTCTTCAAACTGAGGTTGGATAATCAGCCGCTCCTGAGCGTTGATATAGCCCCATTTGCCTAGAATACGGATAGCGGCCATGCCTTCACTAAAGTCTTGGGCATTTTCATAGCGGTTGGCTATGCGCAGCTGCCCTGCTTTGTTGACAAAACCATAACTGCCATCAATCACTACCCGAAATAGACCTTCGTTGTACCCGGCTATGGTATCGTAGCGCGCGCTAAGTGGTAGCGCCCATTTGCCATTGCGGTAAATTGCACCCCACTGTTGGCCTTGGCGTACTACCAACAAGCTATCGTTGATTTCATCAGAAATAAAATCAAACTGTACCGGAGCGATGGGCTTCCCTAGCCAAGAGTTAAGTCCGAAGCGGTTTTCGCTGTTGCGCTCAAGGAGCAAGGCACCATGCAGGCTGATTTTATTGG
Source organism: Shiella aurantiaca (assembly GCA_030412945.1). GTDB lineage: Bacteria > Bacteroidota > Bacteroidia > Cytophagales > Cyclobacteriaceae > Shiella > Shiella aurantiaca. The sequence continues at coordinate 321,917 of JAUHJS010000002.1, forward strand.
CCGTTTCATAGTACACGGTAGCCGTATCGCGGATGCTCGAAATCCCCGAAGGGTATTTGGTTAAATAAATAGATGGCGTTAAGGGATGAATGGTGAGGTATTCCGGCAATAAAATCCAATATCCCTTTTTGTCGATAACTCCCTCACGGCCATGGTATTCCACCACACATTGATTGTACTGATAGTCCGCCACGCGGTCGTACAGGCATGGGATTACGGTTCGGGTGCTTTTGTTGATAAAGCCCCATTTGCCTTTTCGTTCCACTTTAATCATCCCTTCGGTGCTTCGCTCAATATAGTCGAAGGATTCATGGGCGATGGGTTCCTTCTTGTAGTTAAGTACCTGCCAGCCTTTATCGAAACCTGTTTTTTGAAAGAGGTAGATATACAATTCATCGGCATAGAGGCTATCATATTCGGCTGGTAAAAATACATTTCCAAAGAAATTGGCCATGCCCCATTTTCCGTTTTGTTTGAACAGCGCCCAGTCGTTACTTGTGGGTACAAGCTGCTCATAGGGGCCGAAAAGGGTATTTCCGCTAGGGCTTATCAGCCATTGGGCGGTATGCGTGCGTGCCCAAAATACACCCTGCGATACGATTTTAATTTCCTCAAAAGCCAAACGCTGTTTGGGGGTATTGTCCAGCCCGATGATTTCCCATTGGGGCTGGGTTTTGATTTGCAGTTTTCCATCTTGCAGACGGATGTCGCTAAAGCCACTCGTATTTAATTGATTGCCTTGCGCAGTGAACACATAGCCCCACCCTTGCTTATAGCCAATAAAGAAATCATGAAAAGGCTGAAAGGATTCCCATTGAAAGGCCGAAACAAATTGCTTTTGGGAGGTGGAATAGAGGTTTTTTAATCCATCCGCCTGTGTGATTTCCAACAATTCGGAAGAAAGGGCTTGGATAGCCGGATAGGTTATGGGAAGTATGCTTTTGCCACTTGGGTCGAGCAAGCCTTGAAGCATTTTCGAGCCACTTTTTTGTGAGGCGATGTAGTAGGGTGCAGCAAAATGCAGGTAGGCGTAGGTGTTTGGAATGAGGATTTTTCCCTCACCATCCATCAAACCGTATTTTTGGGTGCGGTGTGCGCGAATGTTTTCCCAGAAGATAACGGTTTGGTTGGGCAAGGCTTGCAAGCCGCTGTAAATAGGTGGACTGAGAATTTCTCCCTCTTTATTGAGCAAGCCCCACAGTCCGTTGAGTTGATAGCCTACAATTTCGCCTACCCATTGAAAAGATTGATTGCTCCAGCCTATGTTATCGTAGCGGGCAGGGATACTTACTTCTTGACCCGAGCGTACGCCTACCTTGCCTTTTTCGGCAAAAAGGGTGTAGGTCTGGCTCCATAAAAGTTGAGGAAGAATCAAAAGAAAGCCAAAAAGTAGGGCTTTCCGAAAAGACATTTGCATGGGCACAAAGGTAAAATAATGTGCAGCTTTTTACCTAGCGAAACGCTAAACGGAGGCATTTATTTTTGTAAGCCCCAGATGAGGATATCATCGGTTTGTTCGTGGCCGGCCTTCCATTGGTCCATGGTGCGGGTAAGTACTTTCTTTTGCTCCTCTACCGGAAGGTAGGCGATTTCTTTTAGTAAGTTTTTGAAGCGCTTTACCATGAATTTTTTATCCTGCTTACCGCCAAACTGGTCAGCATAGCCATCGGTGGTGAGGTAGAAATTGGTACCCTTGGTGTAGGGGATTTCTTGTAGGGTAAAGGTATTGTTGTAGTCTTTGGTAGACCCACCAATAGCATGCCTGTCGCCTTTTATTTCTTGCACCTGCCCATCGGCTACAATAAAAAGCGGGCGTTTGGCTCCGGCAAAAAGTACTTTTTTTTCCTTCTTATCGAATACACAGAGGCACATATCCATACCATCGCGGTTGCGTAGGTCGGTGTCATCACTCTTTAAGGCATTGATGATCCCTCGATTGATTTCTTGCAAGATTACGGCCGGATCGGTGATGCCTTTTTCTTTTACGGTTTGGTTCAAGAGGCTATAGCCAATCATCGACATAAAAGCCCCAGGTACTCCATGGCCTGTACAATCCACTACGGCTACTAGGTATTTGTCGTCCGACTGGCTGGTCCAATAAAAATCACCACTTACGATATCGCGGGGCTTGTAAAGAATGAATTGCTCCACATTCAGACTTTTCAAGGCCTCTTGCGAAGGCAATATAGCCTCCTGAATACGCTGTGCATAGGTGATGCTGCTGGTAATCTGGTCACTTTTTTTACTAATTTCTTCTAAAGCCAACTCTAGTTTTTCCGAGCGAAGGCCGAGCTGATCGCGCTGGGCTTCAATCTCATCGCGCTGGGCTTCAATCTCCGACTTTTGCTTTTCTATTTCGTGGGTTCTCTCTTTTACTTTTTCGGCCAATTCGGTACGCGCTTTTTTAAGGTAGCCCACCCGAAGAAAAATATACAGGTAGATAAGAAGCAAAATGCCGACTCCGCACAAAATCATAAACCAAGCCTTGAAATAGAAAGGCTCTTTGATGGTAAAGGAAAAACGGCCGGGTGTTTGGTTCCATAAATCATGTGTACTGCTCTGTACCTCAAAAGTATAGGTGCCAGGAGGGATGTTGGAGTATACCACCTCGGTGTTTTCCATCGGTGGCGACCAATTCCTGTCAAAACCAATTAAACGAAAACGATACCGAACCTTGGTGGGCTCTTTCATTTCCACCGAGCCGTATTTGAAGGTAAGGTGATTGTCTCTATGGCCTAAGGCTAAGCCCTGTGGCAAATGAAACCAATCAGAAAATTGCTTGGTATGCTTACTCCAGTCTACCGGTTCGAAATACAAATCGATTTGGTGGATATACGCCTTGGCTGGCGACTCTTTTGTCCATAGTAGGGAAGGGTCAAAATGGGTTACTCCTTTAATAGTACCCCACCAAAGTTTGTTTTGGGAATCTTTCAATAAGGCTTTGTGATTGGCTTCAATGCCTATAAAGCCTTTCTCCTTATCATAAAACGTAACATTTTTGGCGGAATCGTTTTGAATAGCTATCTGAAAAAAGCCCTTTTCTGTACCCGCCCAAAGCGTAGTGTCATCTAGCAAAAGAGAATAGATATTGGTAGAGAGCAATCCTTGCTCATACCCGATGTCGTATTTTGTGAAGGTGTATTTTTTTTGATCGGTGAAGCGCAGACGAGAAATTCCACTCAGGGAATGGGCCAGCCAAATGTCTCCGTTTTTGCCAGCTACAATTTCATTTACTACATCAGAGCTTAGGCCATCTTTGGTCAGCAGGCGTTTTTCCTTGCCATCGGCTTCGACAATCAGAAGCCCTCCACCCTCGGTAGCCAGCCAAAGCCGCCCCGATTTATCGGCCAGCATAGAATTGGTATTGCGCCCAGCCAGTTCTTTTATGTTTCGGAAGCTCTTTATGGCATAAGGTTTTTGGTTCAGATCGATATAGGCCAAGCCAAATTGGCCGCCTGCCCATATTTTGTTAGCGTGTTTGTCAAAATACAGCATAGTGACAAAAGCATTATCTAAGGTATGGGGAATAGCTCGGATTGAACCTTTGTTGCACACAAATACGCCTTGGTCGGTGCCCAGCCACATATTGCCCTCGGCATCTCTGCGAATGGCCCAGCAGCGATTAGCCGTATAGCCCTGCTTGGGGCCTAGGTTGATTACTTTTTGGTCTTTGTAGATTGAGAGGCCGTTATTGGTTCCTATCCACATACCCCCTTCTGTGTCTTCCTCTACCGCCCATATCAGGTTGTTTTGAAGGCCTTGGCGCGTAGTAATATGGAAGAACTCACGCCCGGCAAATTTGCTTACGCCAAAGAAGGTAGCCACCCACAGGTTGCCCCAATCGTCTTGCTCAATGGCCTGAATGCGGTTGTTGATCAGCCCGTTTTCTTCTTTGAATATGTCAAAATCCTCTCCTTTTTTAAGGAAAAGTCCGGCTCCATAGGTGCCAATCCATAAGTTGCCCAGTTTGTCGGTGTCGATATCACGCACTTCCATGCTGCCTAATGCCGGATGCGGATGGAGCATGAGGCGCTGCTCGAGCCATAGGTACACACCTTTATCAGTTCCTATCCAAAGTGTATCGTGATAGGTCTGTAAGCTTAATACCCGCGTATCGGAGCTAGGAATGCTGATTTTTTGCGTGATGGGAATGCCGCTAAGCAAAGCACTTGCCTTTCCGGTGATAATGCCATTGTCGGTGCCCAAGTAAAAGTTATCCTTATCGTCAAACTCAATCGCACGAATGGAGGTGAGGTAAAATTCGGGAAAGCGCTCCATAAAGTGCAGGGTGCTGTCTTTCCAGATGGCAAGGCCTTTTTCGCGGGTGCCTAACCACATATTGCCTTTTTTATCTTTCTGTAAATGGAAAATGGTGACGTTACGCAGGCTATTGGCCTCCAGTGCGTGGAAAGTTTGGCCATCAAATAGTGAAATGCCCTTGGAGGTGGCTATCCACAAAGTGCCCGTGGTGTCTTCTTCGATATCGTATACGATATTGCTGCTGAGGCCGTCTTGCTCGGTGAAAACGGTAAACTTGCGTCCGTCAAACTTACTGATACCACCCTCGATAGAGCCAAACCACAAGTAGCCGCGCGAGTCTTGAAAGATTACCCGGTTTTGTGACTGGCTAAGGCCTTGTTCTACCGTAAAATTCTCAAAGTTGTACGATTGCGCCTGAGCCCTTTGGAGGCAAAGTGTAAGTAGTAATAATCCACATAAAGCCTGACAAAAAAGGCGCATAAAGGGAGGGGTGAACGATACGCACTCAAGATAATAAAATTATCCCGATTGTTTATTTGCCTACTTGTGAAGGCTGCTTTTCAAGGTCGAAAAGGTCGTTGAGTACATCAATGAGTGTTTCCGCTTCGCCACGTTTACAGGCGGCCTTAAGCTGGAGCACCGGAAGTTTGATGATTTTCTGCATCATACTCTTGGTGATCTTCTCCATTTTTTGGCTTTCTTCCTGACTCAGCTCTTTCATGTAGCGCGCCATCTCTTCTTGGCGGATTACCTCCAAGGCATTGATAAGCTTGTGAATGGTAGGAGATACCATCATTTCACGCGTCCAGTCTTTGAAATCCACCAAAGCTTCCTCGATAATGGCTTCTACCTGAGGAATGGAGGCGAGGCGCTTCTCCAGCGCTTCATTAGTGCGGGCGTTGATGGTATCAATATTGTATACCAAGGCTCCTGGTATTTCCTCTACCTCTACGGCCACATTGCGCGGAACAGAAAGGTCGATGAAAAACTTGAAATGCAATAAGCCAAAGCTCTCAACCATTTCCTTGGTGATAAAAGGCTCATTGAGACTTAATGAGGTGATGATAACATCTGCTTGCTTGATTTCTTCTTTGGCTTGCTCAAAAGGAGCCACTTTATAGCCAAGGCTAGCAGCCAATGCTTCTGCTTTAGCAAGCGTACGGTTGCAAATGGTAATATCTTCTAATTTGGTATTTTCCAGATTACGACATACATCTTCGCCAATTTCACCCAGGCCTAATACAAGTACTTTGGGATTCACAAATTGCTGTGCTAGCTCCTCGGCAAGTTCCGCGGCTGCGTATGAAACCGAAGCGGCTCCCTCGCGGAAAGGTGTTTCTTGTGCCACCCGCTTGTGGGTAAAGAAGATGCTGTGCATCAAACGATGCAAGAAAGGTCCTGCAAGGTTGTTGTCAGCGGCCAATTGGTAGGCGCGCTTTACTTGATTGGAGATTTGAATATCGCCCACCACCTGCGACTCTAGGCCCATACCTACACGGTAGAGGTGACGAACGGCATCGTTGGCATGTGAGATTATCTGAAAATGCGAAGCATACGCATCCATGTTCAGGAGACCTTTTTGCACGCCAATGAGGCGGATGATTTCTGATGAAAAATCGGTCTCAGCGCTGTAATATACTTCGGTGCGGTTGCAGGTAGAAAGTATCAATACATCGTTTAAATCCGTGTATTCTTTAAAGTAGGCCATGAGTTTGCCCATGCCCTGCTCGTCTAAAGCAATAGCTTCCCGTACTTCCAGTGGGGAAGTCTTGTAGTTAAGCGTTATGGCTCGAAAGTTAGAATGCATTTTTCTCCAATAAAATACGCACAAAAATACAGCGAAGTGGCTTCCTAAAAAAATGACTTAAGTCACATTTTGGTTATTTAGAATCACTACAAATAGTGTATGCGTAGGGTTTTGTACAATTACGTGCATATACGCGATGAAGGTGGCTATCGGTTTGATAAAAATATAGTTTTTGTTTTCTGATTTGGGTATTTTACTAGCTAATACCTTTGTGAATCAACACATAAGCGAATTATTGATGAAACAGTCGTCAGAGAATTGGGGAAGTAGGGTAGGCCTGATTTTGGCCATGGCGGGCAATGCCGTGGGTTTGGGTAATTTCCTGCGCTTTCCGGTACAGGCCGTGCAAAACGGAGGAGGGACCTTTATTATTCCTTATTTGGTGTGTTTTTTGGTCATGGGCATTCCTTTGCTCTGGATCGAATGGTCTATTGGTCGCTTGGGTGGTCGATTTGGGCATCATGCTACGCCTTTCATGATGGCACGGCTTTCTAAGGCTAAGTATTGGAAATACATAGGGGTGTTTGGCATTTTTACCAATATCGCGGTAGCGGCTTATTATTGCTATATCGAGTCATGGACGCTGGCCTACGTTTTCCATTCCATTGGGCAGACATTTGCCCCACTGAGCCAGACCGAGGTAGCGCTGTTTTTTGATCGCTATGTGGATTATGCAGCCACTACCACCGGAATTCCTTATGAGGCGGTAGTGTTTTACATTCTGTGTTTGCTCCTCAATACCTGGATTTTATCAAAAGGCCTAAGTGGTGGAATTGAAAAGGTAGCCAAAATCGGGATGCCTTTATTGCTGATTTTTGGTGCATTCTTGGCCATCAAAGGCTTAACGCTAGGCACTTCGGCCGCCCCTGCGGGTTGTGCCGATTGCAACGGGTATTTGGGACTTAACTTCTTGTGGGAGCCACAGTTTAGCAGCCTGCTCGACCCTCAGGTGTGGATGGCTGCAGCAGGACAGATTTTCTTTACCCTTTCCGTAGGGATGGGTACTATTCACTGCTATGCGGCTTTTTTGCGCAGCAATGATGATGTGGCGCTCAATGCACTAAGTGCTGGGTGGGTAAATGGTTTTGTGGAGATTGTATTGGGTGCATCTATCTTGATTCCTATTTCGGTGGGCTATCTGGGCCTCGACTGGGTGGTGGAAAATGCCAGCTTTGCTATGGGTTTTAAAACCATGCCTTTCTTGTTTGCCCAATGGGGGCCGCTCATGGGTACTTTGGCAGGCGTTGCTTGGTTTGGCTTGTTGTTTTTTGCCGGAATTACCTCTTCGCTGGCTATGGGTACGCCTTGGATCAGCTTTTTGCAGGATGAGTTTCAATGGAAGCGAGTGAATGCCGCTTGGTCCTTCGGTTTGATTTTATTAATTGTGGGCTTGCCCACGGTGTTTTTTTACCAACAAGGGGTGTTTGCTGAGTATGATTATTGGGCGGGAACCTTATCATTGGTGCTGTTTGCCTTGGCCGAAACCATCCTTTTCGTATGGGTATTTGGGATGCACAAAGCGTGGAAAGAAATTAATCATGGAGCCGAAATCCGGATTCCCAATTTATATAAGCCTATTCTAAAGTTTGTAACGCCCACCTTGCTGCTCGTGATTTTTGTCAGCTCATTAATTATGCCTGTCAACAACGATTGGCGGGCTGCGTGGCAAGGCGATTGGGTATTTGATAACGAAAGTGTGATTGGTAAGCTGAAAAATCAGCAGTTTGTGGCCAATCGGGAGTATTTTTCTTCGGTGTTTGAAAGCGAAACGGAAGGCCAGGTAATGGACGTAATCGAGATTCCGAATAAGCAAGTGGTGGTGGAAGTGGGGCAGATAAAGCGCTACCTGCGCAACGAAAAGGGGAAAGTAGTAGAAGCAAAGCAAGAAATGCCCAAAGGAATTTATTTCGATTCCATTACTTTGGTGAAAGCCTATACCTTCGATAATCAGGAAGAGATTTTGGTAAGGCCGCAGCAAGAGGTTCAGATAGGCAGCCCGATTGCCCAAGGCGATTTTATCCATTCTATATTTTACATTGACATGGCGCGCCTTCTGTTGGTGCTGGTTTTTGTAGGAATTGCTATATTGGTATTCATAGCTAGTAAAAATCAATCAGTGAAACGATGAGCAGTAGTGCGATAGTGATGATGGTAAGTGTAATGGTGCTGGTGAGTGCCATTACCGGATATTTGTTTTGGCGCGTGCTCACGGCTTCTAAAAAAGAAAGGACGAGCGTTGAGGACGAAACTGAACCGATGGATACGTGATTATTTTGGCTTCTCCCAGCGAGAAGCCCGTGGGTTTATCGTACTGCTGCTTTTGATAGTGGTGGTGCTCTGCTTGCCTATGGTTTTCAATGTGTGGTGGGCCCAGCCGCCCGTGATTCCGGAAGGAAATCGTGAAAAGCTCGATAGTTTAGCCGCTCAGCTGCTCGATACTTTAGCCGAAGAAAAGTCTTTAGTAACACAATCCTACATTTTACCGAGTGATTTGTCACCCTTCAATCCCAATGAACTGAATGAAGAGTCTTGGGTGGATTTGGGCTTGCCCGACTATATCGCTAAGCGAATAGCTAAATATCAGGCAAAAGGAGGAGTGTTTTACGATAAGGAGGATGTGCAGAAAATCTATGGTTTTCCGGAAGAACTCTATCATCAGCTAGTCCCCTACATGGTATTTCCGGAACGACATCGTAAAAGCTATGCCTCAAATCAAGAAACCAACTTTCCTGAGAAAAGAGAGAAACAAGCTTGGCAAATCATTCCTTTCAATATTAATACGGCTGATACCACGCAGTTGAAGCAAATCAGGGGGATAGGAAGTAAAACCTCTCTTAGGATTTTGGCCTACCGCGATAAGCTGGGTGGTTTTGTGGATACCCAACAGTTTCAGGAAGTGTGGGGACTAGATACGGCTGTGGTGCGTCAGTTAAATGAATACGCTTTTGTTAGTCATGATTTTGTCCCTCAAAAGTTGGCAATTAACACAGCTCCTGCGGATTCTTTGGCGCTTCATCCTTATGTCAGCTGGCAGCAAGCCCGCCTGATAGCCGCCTACCGCGAGCAACATGGTGCCTTTGCCCGACCAGAAGATTTGCTAAAAATCAAAACCTTACAAAAGGAGTGGCTGGATAAGGTGAGAAAATACATTGAGTTAAACTAAAAAAGGCATCCGAAGATGCCTTTTTGGTGGAGAATAACGGAGTCGAACCGATGACCTCTACACTGCCAGTGTAGCGCTCTAGCCAGCTGAGCTAATTCCCCAAAAATTTGAGAGTGCAAGTATAGTAATTTTTATGTTTACCACAAAGGCCTACGGGCTTTCACGAAAATTTTTTTATAGTAATCTGAGTACAGATTATTCTCTACCACTCCCAGTTTGGTCGAGGCATGAATAAATCGTACATCCTTGCGGCCTCTAACCTCTGTAACCAAGCCTACATGGGTGATTTTTCTTCGGCTTTTGCCTGCTGCAAAAAATACCAAATCGCCCGGCTGGAGCTCTTCCATGCGCACCCCCTTGCCATATTTGCTCTGGTCGGCTGAGGTGCGAGGAATTTCCATATCAATAGATTTAAAAGAAACCATCAGCAAACCCGAGCAGTCCATACCGCTACGGGTAGTGCCTCCGTATTTGTAGGGAGTGCCTATGTAGGTGCGCGAGGCGTGTATCACTTGGTCCACCTTTTGGTTCTTGATTCTCTTGCCGGCAGCACATGAAAACAAGAATGCTGTAAGCAGAAAAAAAAGTGTATTTTTGAAAAGTGCTCTAAGTAGTATTTTTTCTTTAATCATAAGCAACAAATATAAAGGCCTCGCCAGTTTTCTCTTATATGTTACTTGAATTTAACACCCCAAGTTCCCTTATTCTTTCTCAATTCCAACAAATTGTTGGCGCAGAACATGTGATTGTTGACCCTGATAAACGCCACGACTATGGCCATGACGAAACCGAGGACTATAATTTCTTGCCCGATGTGGTGCTAAAACCCAGCACGGCTCAGCAGATTTCCGATATTATGAAGCTGTGCAATCAGCACCAAATAGCCGTAACCCCTCGTGGAGGCGGCACCGGACTTAGTGGGGGCGCACTTCCGGTGAAAAACGGAGTGGTGATTTCTACCGAGCGCTTTAATCGGATTCTGGAAATAGATGAGCTTAATCTACAAGCCACGGTAGAACCCGGGGTGGTTACCTATACCTTTCAGGAGGCTGTGCGTGCCAAAGGTTTGTTCTATCCGCCCGATCCGAGCAGCCGTGGAAGTTGTTTTTTAGGAGGCAATTTGGCCGAAAATGCCGGAGGGCCGAAAGCCGTAAAATATGGCGTTACACGCGATTATGTACTGAATTTAGAAGTGGTTTTGCCCACGGGTGAAATCATCTGGACGGGCGCTAATGTATTGAAAAACTCTACCGGATATAACCTCACCCAGCTCATGTGCGGCAGTGAAGGCACTTTGGGCATCATTACCAAAATTGTTTTCAAGCTACGTGCCTACCCGCAAAAGGAGGTTTTACTATTGGTGCCTTTTGTGACCAATGAGGAGGCTTGTCGCGCCATTGCGGCCATTTTCGTGGCGGGCGTTTCGCCCTCGGGTTTGGAATATTTTGAGCGCGAAGCGGCTATCAAAACCAAAAAGTACTTGGAGGAAACCATGAATACCTCGGTAGGTACCGACTTCCCTGAAAATATGGACGCCTACTTACTGATAGAGCTGGATGGCAACAATGAAGAGCAACTGATGCAAGATGCCGAAAAGGTAATGGCCGTAGTGGAGCAGTTTCAGGTGGGAGAGGTGCTCTTTGCCGAAACGGCCACTCAAAAAGATGAACTCTGGAAAGTACGAAGGAATATCTCACCAGCAGTAAATGCCTATTCGCTCACCAAATCGGAAGATGTGGTGGTGCCTAGAGGCAACCTTCCTAAGCTCATTGTGGGTATTAAGGAAATTGGGGTGAAATACGGCTTTAACTCTGTATGCTATGGCCATGCGGGCGATGGGAATCTGCACATCAATATTATGAAAGAAGCGCTTGCCGATGCCTATTGGCATAAGGAGGTGAACGAGGGAATTGCGGAAATTTTCACCTTGGTGGTGCGCTTGGGCGGTACTCTCTCCGGAGAACATGGAATTGGAATTGCTAAGAGGCCCTATATGCCTATCGCCATGGCGGAAGCCAATTTGCAACTGATGCGTGGGATCAAGCGCGCCTTCGACCCCAATGGCATACTTAACCCCGAAAAGATTTTTTAATTGATGATACAAAGAATCAAGCAGTTGATGGAAATAGGGGTATACCCCGATATGGATTTCGAGTTGCGCAAGCAAGTCCGAATTACCAATCAGTTTTCCATTCTTTCTGTGGCGATTATTTATGTATTTGTGGTCATCAATTTGATTAAGGGTAGGTATACCTTGGCTCTTTTTGAAGTAGGCATTACTTCGGTTCAGTTTATCACCATTTATTTGAATCATAAAGGCAGGCACTTAGCCGCTCGCATTCTTTTTTTTAGTGTGGTGTTGTCTTTCGATGTTGTCCTTACCTTTTTTTTAGCACCCGGCCGAGGACTCGAATACCATTTTATCATTTGTGTAATCATTCCTATAATCCTGTTCCAAAAACTGGCCATACAGATTATGCTTTCGGCTGGAGTTTTCCTGATTTTCCTGTTAAGCACCATTTATAATGATGGCTTCAAAGATGTGGTGTTTTACCTCAATAGCCTGGCTTTGTTTGTTTTGGTATTTTACCTGATGAAGTATTTCCAAAAGGAATATGATACCAACCGTGAAATCATAAACAAGCAGGTAAAGGCTCTGGAATTGCTCAACGAGGAAAAAAATCAGCTCCTAAGTGTGGCTTCACACGATTTGCGAAGTCCGCTTAAGCGAGTGCAAGGCTTGTTGTCTATTGTGCAGCTCACCGGAAACAAAGACCCCAAAGAGACGGAAGAGCTTATCAGCATGGCGCAAAATATTTTGGATAAGCAGTCGGAGCTGGTGAGCAAAGTGCTGAACGATTTTGTTGTAAACCAACAAGCCGTGTTGGAAGTGAAGCAAGAAACATTTCTTGTCAATGCACAACTGGCCGAAACGGTGGAGTCTTTTCGTATGGAGGCGGAAAAAAAGCATATCAAAATCAATGTGGAGTATCTTGCAGAAGATATTCCAATAGTGACGGACCAAGGGTTTTTCGCCCAGATATTTGAAAACCTCATCTCCAATGCCCTTAAGTTTTCGTATCCCGAATCAGAAGTTGATATAAAGGCGGCCGTACAGCCTAACAAACTGGTCGTGTCGGTGAAAGATTACGGTCAAGGGCTTGACGATAACGACAGACAAAAGCTTTTTCAGAAATTTCAGCGCCTGAGCGCCCAGCCTACCTTTGGTGAAAGCTCTACAGGGCTTGGCTTGTCTATTGTGAAAAAATATATCGATGCGCTGAAAGGGGAGATTTTCTGTGAAAGTGAAAAAGAAAAGGGCGCCAATTTTATTGTTCATCTTCCTTTAACCAACTAATACTATGTGCGGAATTGCTGGAATCGTGGCCTTTAATATGGTGGGTCAGTTGCACATGATCAACCTCTCTCGGGCTACTTTGGCCTTGAGCAAGCGCGGCCCCGACTACCAAGGTTTGTTTACGCACGAGCGGGTTGGCTTGGGACATCGCAGGCTTTCGATTATTGATGTGTCGGCCAGTGCTCATCAGCCCATGGAAGATGAAAGTGAGCGCTACACGGTGGTGTTCAATGGGGAAATCTTCAATTTTCAAGAAATTCGCGAACGCCTGATAGCCGAGGGGCAAGTTTTTCGTACCCAGTCGGATACCGAGGTACTATTGTACAGCTATATCCGCCATGGGGAAAAGTGTCTGGAGTGGTTCAATGGTTTTTTTGCTTTTGCCATCTACGATAAGCAGGAGAACGAACTTTTTATCGCCCGCGACCGCATGGGCATCAAGCCTTTGCTTTACGTGCACGATGAGGATAAATTTATGTTTGCTTCCGAAATGAAGGCCCTCAAGGGTTTTGGTTTTGATAAAAGCCTCGATAAAGCCTCTATTCTGCAATATTTGCAGCTTACCTATATTCCCGCACCTTTCACGGTTTTTAAAGCTGTGAAAAAGTTGATGCCCGGTCATTACGTACGCATCAAAAATAAGGAGGTGAAGTTTTCGCGCTATTATACCATTCCCTACGATAAAAAGGCGCCTTTGCAGGCTTCGTATGAGGCAAAACAAAAGTTGCTGGTCGATACGCTTGAGGGTGCGGTACAACGCAGGCTCGTGGCCGATGTACCCTTGGGTTCCTTTCTGAGTGGAGGTATCGATTCCTCGGTAATCACAGGCTTGGCGGCCCGCCATGTTGATAAAATGCACACCTTTTCGGTGGGCTACCGCGATGAACCTTTCTATGATGAAACCCGCTATGCGGAGCTTGTGGCCAAGAAATTCCGTACCGAACATACGGTGTTCAAGTTGAGCAATACCGATTTGTATACGCATTTGCACGATATTCTCGACTATATCGATGAGCCTTTTGCCGATTCTTCCGCTATTCCGGTGTATATCCTGAGCCAGCGGACGCGGCAGCAAGTAACCGTAGCGCTTTCAGGCGATGGTGCCGATGAGCTTTTTGCCGGATATAATAAACATGCGGCTTTATTCAGGGCCTCCCAACCGAGTATGATGAACTCCCTGCTCAGTTTAGGCGGCCGCTTTATTCCGGATAGCGGTTCGCGTGGTGGTGCTTTCTCCAATGCCTTGCGTCAGGCCAAGCGCTATGCCAATGGTTTGCAGAAATCGCCTAAAGAGCGTTATCGCCTTTGGGCTAGTTTTACGCCCGTGGCGGAAGCGGTACAGTGGCTTTCACCCCAATTTTTCGGGGCTGAAGATGCCCATGAGGAGGCCTATCGCTGGTATGCACTTACCAGAGAAATTTCGGAAGATAGCACCATTAATGACTATCTGTATACCGATTGCCAATTGGTGCTACCCAACGATATGCTCACCAAGGTTGACCTTATGAGCATGGCCAATAGCTTGGAGGTCAGAGTGCCTTTTCTGGACAAAGAAGTGGTGGCTTTAGCTTTTTCGCTGGAAGAATCGGATAAGATTACCAAAGGGATAAAGAAGCGTATCGTGCAAGATGCTTTCCGCGAGATGCTTCCAGCTGAACTGTATAAGCGCCCTAAGCATGGCTTTGAAGTGCCGCTGATGAAGTGGTTTCAGAATGAATTGCGTTCGGTAATCCTTGATGATTTACTGAACGATGATTTTATCGAAGCGCAAGGGATTTTCCAAGCTCAGGCCATTCGTAAGCTAAAAAAGCAACTGTTCTCCTCTCAGCCGGGCGATATTCAAGCCTTGGTGTGGTCGCTGATTGTTTTTCAATGGTGGTGGAAGAAGCACATGGGCGATAGTGTTTCAGAAGGCTAAAGGCCATTACTCTAAAGATAATTTTGTACCTTTACGCTACATGGAGCCATTGTCATCATACGGTAATTTCCTCAATACCAGCTTGCTGTTTTACAATGCCAATGCGGTGAATGAGCCTCTGCAGTTTAGTGCTTCGGATGTAAAAGACCTGTTTTCGGTACTCAATGAAGAAGGCGTGAAGTACCTGTTGGTAGGTGGTTTTGCCTTAGCGTTTCATGGGTATTTTCGTGGCACCGTAGATTTGGATGTGTGGGTAGAAGATAGCCCCTCTAATAAAAAAGCCATTGCCCGAGCTTTTGGCCGATTGGGTGTAATCGGTTCCGAATTGCTGAGTATCATGCCTTTTGTGGCTGGTTTTACCTCGTTTCACCTAGGAGCTAATGGGTTTGAGGTAGATATGAGGAATAACCTTTTTCTTTTCAAAGCCTCTTCCTTCCAAGCCTGTTATCAGCGTTGTGCCGAAGCTTCTATCCTAGGAGTACCCGTGATGGTACTTTCTAAAGAAGACCTTATCAAAGAAAAAGAAAGTACGGGTCGTCCCAAGGATACCGATGATGCCGAGCAGCTCAAGAAAACACGCTAGCGAGATTTATTCCATGCCCAGCTTCCTGCGGGCGTGATCATCGAAATGAAAATAATTACAGGTAATTTCTTCCCCTTCTGCAATATCGCGGCTGGCTAAGCAGCGAAAGCCTTCTTCTATAGTATTGGCATCGTCTGAATGGTTCATAAATCGGGCATGATCGGCACAGAGGTAATAATTGCCTTCGGTGAAATACGTGTAGACGTTCAAATATTCTTGCTGAATAGGCGAAAGCTGTTGGTAGGTTTCGGGGCTTATGGCTAAGTCGAGCTGAGGGGTGAATTCCCACACGGGCGTTCCTTTGCTAATGGGACTGGCCGCAAAAATTCCTTTTCCGGCAATAGGACTTTCTTTCAAGAGAGAGGGCACGAGCATCATAGCGCTACCAATTTTAGGCAAGGTAGCGGTTTTGCCAGCTGCTGTGCAAGGGGCGAATTGAAATTTATTTTGCCGCGATTTATACCGCTAAGGGCACAAAAAAAGGCTTTCGATTAAGAAAGCCTTTTTGGTTAATCTAGTGAAGAATAGGATGTCATTAGACTATTGCCTACTGATATTTGCCTACTGTCAATTACTTCTTATCATTCACTTCTTCATACTCCACATCCGACACATTGTCGCTGGCTGCGCCATCGGCCGCTTGTCCGGCATTGGCTTCAGGCCCGCCTTGAGCACCTGCTGCACCGCTGGCCGCATACATTTCTTGCGAAGCATTGGTCCAGGCAGTGTTAAGGGCTTCAAGTGCACCATCTAGGGCCGCTATGTCTTTATTCTGATGCGCAGTTTTCAAGTTGGCTAGAGCTGTTTCGATGGCTGTTTTATTGCCTTCAGAAAGCTTATCACCATATTCTTTCAGCTGTTTCTCTGTTTGGAAGATAAGGCTGTCCGCTTGGTTTAGTTTCTCAATACGTTCTTTTTCGGCTTTATCCGCCTCTTCGTTGGCCTTAGCTTCTTGACGCATTCTTTCGATTTCAGCATCGGTCAATCCGCTGGACGCTTCGATACGGATTTTTTGCTCCTTACCGGTTCCTTTGTCTTTAGCTGATACGTTCAAGATACCATTGGCATCGATATCGAACGTTACTTCGATTTGAGGTACTCCGCGTGGTGCCGTAGGGATGCCGTCTAGGTGGAAACGACCGATTGTACGGTTGTCTTTTGCCATAGGGCGCTCGCCTTGCAATACGTGGATTTCTACCGAAGGCTGGTTGTCAGAGGCAGTAGAGAATACTTCCGATTTGCGGCTTGGGATGGTAGTGTTCGATTCAATTAAGCGAGTCATTACACCGCCCATGGTTTCGATACCCAAAGAAAGAGGCGTTACGTCCAAAAGAAGTACGTCTTTCACTTCTCCAGTCAACACACCACCTTGGATGGCTGCACCAATGGCTACCACTTCGTCAGGGTTTACGCCTTTAGAAGGCTTCTTGCCAAAGAATTTTTCTACTTCTTCCTGAATTTTAGGAATACGGGTAGATCCACCCACCAAGATTACCTCATCGATTTCGCTCATGCTCAGGCCTGAGTTTTTCAAGGCTCTTTTGCATGGCTCTAATGAACGCTGCACTAAATCATCGGTCAGCTGCTCAAATTTTGAGCGGGTCAGTTTTCTTACTAAGTGTTTGGGAATACCATTCACTGGCATGATATAAGGCAAGTTGATTTCGGTTTCGCTAGAGCTAGAAAGTTCGATTTTAGCTTTCTCAGCGGCTTCTTTTAAGCGCTGCAAGGCCATAGGGTCTTGACGAAGGTCAATGCCCTCATCGTTTTTGAACTCTTCGGCTAGCCAGTCGATGATTTTCTGATCGAAGTCATCACCACCTAGGTGCGTATCACCATCGGTAGATTTCACTTCAAATACACCATCGCCTAGTTCTAGGATAGAGATATCGAAAGTACCACCACCCAAATCGAACACGGCAATTTTCATGTCTTTGTTCTTCTTGTCCATACCATAAGCCAAAGCAGCCGCGGTAGGCTCGTTGATGATACGCTTCACATCCAATCCGGCAATCGCTCCGGCTTCTTTAGTGGCCTGACGTTCCGCATCGTTGAAGTAAGCAGGCACCGTGATAACGGCCTCTGTTACGGTAGTTCCCAAATGGTCTTCAGCCGTTTGCTTCATTTTCTGAAGGATGATAGCCGAAATCTCTTGAGGAGTATACAGGCGGTCGCCAATGCGCACGCGAGGGGTGTCGTTTGGTCCTTGTTCTACTTTATAAGAAACACCACGTGTTTCGTTTGTTACTTCTGAGAATTTCTTCCCCATGAAGCGCTTAATGGATTGCACGGTATTGCCGGGGTTTGTCACCGCTTGGCGTTTGGCCGGGTCACCAATTTTGCGTTCTCCATTACCATTATCCAAGAAAGCTACGATAGAAGGGGTTGTTCTTCTTCCTTCGCTGTTCTGGATTACCACAGGCTCGTTACCTTCCATCACGGCTACGCATGAGTTGGTGGTTCCTAAGTCAATTCCAATAATTTTTCCCATGATTGATACGTATATCTTTTGATTCGTAATTAATTCGTTTTTCCTCCTATCATCAACCGCTGTGCCAGTAGCTTTTCAAGCGTTTTTATGTGACAGAGTGACAGGCTGTGTCAGGATTTTGCAGGCAAAGCCGCCTCTGTCTGTCAAAATTGGAATTATCTATCGGCAAGCAGGCCATAGTTTGGCGGAGTGTTTTACCTTTGTGGCCTATGCACGATTTCCGCCAAGCGTTTACCGTATTGTATGAAGACAACCACCTGCTGCTGGTCAACAAAAAGGCGGGCATACTGGTGCAGGGCGATAAAACGGGCGATGTGCCTCTGGTGGAATACGCTAAAGAGTATGTGAAGCAAGCCTACCAAAAGCCGGGTGCTGTGTTTATGGGTTTGGTGCACCGTATCGATAGGCCGGTAAGTGGCTTGGTGGTATTGGCCAAAACCTCCAAGGCTTTGGAGCGCATGAATAAGATATTCCAGACCCGTGAAGTAAGGAAAACCTATTGGGCGGTGGTGGAAGGTGTTCCGGCTGAGGCGGAAGGTACTTTGATACAATGGCTCAAAAAAGACGAACAAAAGAATAAAACTACCGTATTCTCGCGAGAAATAGAGGGGGCGCTGCGCTCCGAACTGAGTTATCGCTTACTCCGAATTATGGAGGGAAAAAGCCTGCTAGAGGTGCAGCCGCTCACGGGAAGGCCGCATCAGATACGGGCACAGTTGGCCTCCTTAAAATGCCCCATAGTGGGCGACCTTAAGTATGGAGCAAGCAAGGCTATGCCTGATGCCAGCATTATGCTGCATGCGCGGGCCATACGCTTTGTGCATCCGGTTAAGAAAGAAGAAATTTACCAAGAAGCACCTGTGCCTGCGCAGGGTTTGTGGCAATCGTTTACTAATTAGTCTATGGAAGAACAACAGGGATTTCTCCAACGCCTGCAAGCGCGCTGGAAACTCAAAAGCCTCGTGCAAGTAGTACTTGTGTTGGTGGTGTTTGCCTGTACAGGTTTTACAGTTTTGTTCTTGAAAAGACCCATAGTATCCTATTTTAATCCGGCCAACGACAATGTGTGGTTTAGCGTAGCCTACTATGTGCTGATATTTCCTGTGTACAATGTCATCCTGCTATTTTATGGATTTATTTTTGGTCAGTTTGAATTTTTTTGGGCATTTGAAAAAAGGTTGTTCCAGCGCTTCAAAAAGAAGAAAGATTAAGGCCGATTTCTCGCCAGTATTTGTAAGAATTCTCTAATTTGGAGAAGCATAAATTGATTGCTCACCGGATACGCCCAACGGGTATCGTCAAACGCATGAAGAAACGAGTTCTTTTTACATTTTTATATTTCATCACCTTTACCGGATTTGCGCAAAACTACCAGTTGCTGGATAGCCTTCGTGCGCGTATGTCGGAAACTACCGGGCCCGAACTTTTTGCCGTACTCAATGATATTGGTTTTCAGTATCGCTTGAGCCATCCTGATAGCACCATTTACTATTGCAACAAAGCCTACGATTACGGTAAAAGCATTGGTTTGGAAAAGGAGCTTTCCAAACCCATCAGTTTTATTGGCCTGGCCAATGCCTATAAGGGGAATTACTCCGCCTCTTTCGATGCGCATAATCAGGCTATTCAAATTGCTTTGCAGCAGCAGGATTCCATACAGTTGGCCTATTGCTATAATAATTTCGGCCGCCTTTTCTTTGATCAGGGCGATATGGTAAGAGCTTACGAGCAACTGAAGCAAGCTGGTGATTTGTTTTCCTTGCTAAAAGATGAAGCGGGTTTGGCTTATGTGTACCGAAGTCTTTCGGGCTTATATGCTTCGCAAAAAGATTATGATAAGGCCATTGCCATGGCCTACAGTGCCTATGAGTTACGCTTAAATACTGGAAATCAGCGTTCTATCATTAGCTCATTAAGTGAGATCGGACAACTGTATCAGTCCATAAATGAAAATTCACAAGCCATAGAGAGTTACCGTAAGGCCGATTCTTTAGCCCGACTTATTCATGATCAAATCAGCATCGCGGAAATCAAGTTGGGGCTTGCGGAGGTGTATCTCAATACCTCTCAAATGGAGCAAGGCTATGAGGAGATTCAACAGGCGTATCAAATTATTTCTCAACTAGAGAACGTAAAGCTTAGTACAAATGCGTTTTTGCTTTTGGGGAAATACTATTTTCAAACCAACCGATTCGATAAAGCCATTTCTTATTTAACTATGGCCGTGGAAGAGGCGCAAAAAGCCTCCACTATAGCACCACAGCGTGACGCCTATTTTTATTTGGGCAAGATTTATCAGAAAAAAGGGGACGAATCGCAGGCCAATCTTTATACCAATAAGTACCTCATACTGAACGAAACGCTTCAAAATGTGGAGCTAACTCGCCAGATTGAGCGCCTACAGTTTCAGCTGGAAATTGAAAAGAAAGAAAAGGAAAACGAACGCCTCAAAGCCAGCGAGGAGCAGAATTTATTGATTATCCAGCGTCAGCGCATTCAAAGTATCACCTTGGGTGTAGTTGCGGTTTTGGCCATTATCGTGGTGGTATTGATTTATCGGAACAATAAACGCAAAGTGGTGATGTACCACAAGCTGGCCATTCAGCGCGATGAGATTGCCCGGCAGCGTGAAGAAATTGAACACAGAAACGAAGTGCTGCAAGATCGTAACAAGGAACTGGCCGACCTAAATAATGAGAAGGATACGCTTATGAATATCGTAGCGCACGATTTAAAGGGGCCGTTGAGCCGTATTCGGGGCTTTACCGAAATCATGATGCTGGAGGGCAATCTGAGCGAAGGACAAAAGCGCTATATTATGATGATTCGTGCTGAGGTGAAGGCCGGTAGTGAGTTGATTTTAGACTTGCTGGATGTGAACAACCTAGAGGGTAATCGGGAAGAGCTGCATATCACTAAGGTGTTTTTAGAGAATTTTCTTAGCGAGCTGGTAGCTACCCATGCCCCTGCGGCACAGGCGAAGAATATTCAAATCAAACTGAATGTGCTAGGAAAACCTCAGCCCGTTACCGATGCAGGGTTCCTCTCTCGGATGCTGGAAAATTTATTGTCCAATGCCATTAAGTTTTCCTCTCCTTCTACCTTGGTCAAGATTACCGCCTGGAGTGATGGCCCTCAGGTGAAGATCTCCTTGAAAGATGAAGGGCCGGGCTTCTCTGAGGAGGATAAAAAGTTATTGTATCAAAAGTTCAAACTGCTTTCGGCACGCCCTACGGCCGGGGAGAGTTCTAATGGTTTGGGCTTGGCCATAGTGAAAATACTAGCCGACCGCATCAATGCGCGCATCGAGCTGAATTCTTCCTTGGGCAATGGTTCGGAGTTTATCATTACCTTACCTATGGTGTAATTACACTAGCCTTTTCTCGATATAATTGGAATTCATAAGGCTGAGCGCACCCATGTATTTCATGTGAAAGGGGATCGTGCCACCCACTTTGTATCCGGTTTCATTCTTCCCAAGGTCAAGCACAAGCATATCCGAACTGGCGCCTACAATATCGAAAGGATAATCGCTGATAAGGTATTTCGGGTCGATGTCGAGCAAGCCAATGTCCAAAATCGCCCGGTACGACATTTTACCAAATTCATTAGGGTCAATCTCCATCAGTTCGCCTTGCGGATTAGCGGCCAATTCACCAATCGGCACGGTTGGTTTCTCCGTAATTTCAATAATCTCGGCATGAAGCTCAAAAACATCGGCATGCATGCCTTCTATCGTTTTTTCTTCAAACAAATCAGCCCCAAAATACAAGGTTTCCCCAATACGAAAATGATTGATGCCTTGCGGTATCTGGTGGCGCATCAGCAAAGGTATAGTCACCGAAGTCCCTCCCGATATCCAAGGGATTTTTTTATTGAACTTCAATTCAATGATTTGCTTGTAGAGGCTTAGTTGTATCAATTTATCCTGTGAGGGCATTACGCCATGCAGGCAGTTGAGGTTGGTGCCCAGTCCTATGATTTGGAGATTGGGTAGTTCAAATACTTTAGCGTAAAAATCCACCAAGTGGTCGCCCATCACGCCTTCGCGAAGGTCTCCGGTTTCCACCATGATAATCACCTTATGTTCCTTGTTTTGCTTCACTGCTTCATCGGAAAGCATTTTCATCGTGAAATACTCGGTATTTAAGCTCACATCGGCATATTGAATAATCTGCGGGATGCTCCGCTTGGCGGCAGGCTTAATGTATACCGTTTGGATGTTGGGATTCAGCTTCTTGATCGCTTTCAGATTGCTGATGCGCGAATCATGAATCTCGTTAATGCCCAAAGAAATCAGTTCTTTGAGGTACAAAGGGTTGCCACAGAGCATTTTCGATACGATGCCCCATTCCAAGCCATGCTGCTGGAAAAGGGTTTGTAAGAACTCGAAATTATGCTTGAGTTTATCGCGGTATAGATTAATATAAGCCATTTGGAGGAATATTGATGGAACTTAGGATTTGTTGAGACGCATCTCAAGGTACTTGTTGGTGAAGCCCAATTTCTCGTATAGCTTACGGGCCGGATTGTCAGGCTCCACGTGCAGCGCAATGTTTCCATTGGCCATCTCAATGGCTTTTTCCATAAGCTGCTTGCCAATGCCCATGCCGCGGGTTTTGCCATGTACGGCTATGTATACCAAAATGTTTTCGGGAATATAGCCCGACATGCCCGTATGGTTAATCACCACTGCACCTACTAGTTCAGCGTTTTGGCGTGCCATCATCACAAATCCGCCTTGGTGGCGCGTGTTGTCGAGGGCATAATCAAGGCATTTCATAATGTCCTCCTTCTTGTCACCGTATTGTTCAAGATGGACAAAAAGGAAGTCTGCAATCTCGTTTTTTTGCAGAAAAGTAGCGTTGTCGATGGCCGTAAGGGCCTCAAAGTGTAGGGTAGGATGTAGTGTGCTTGTCATAAGAAAATCGTGAAATAATAAAATATAATAAGGCCGAGATGCTGATGCCGAAGAGGTTGGCATCTAGGCCAAAAGGCAATGCAATTTGCCCAAGACTCAATACTAAAGTAGTGGCACCCCCCGAAAGCATTGCCACCAAGGCGGCTAAGGACGAATGGCGTTTGCCCCATAAGGCTACCAAAAGCGGAACAAATAAGCCCGAAACCATAAAGGCATAGCTGTATAGCATCAAACTCAGCACATTGGTCATCCGGCTGGCGAGCCATAAGGCTAAAATCCCGATAAGTAAGGTCATCAGTTGCGATAAGCGCATAAGGCTTTTGTCGCTGATATCGCCCAAAAGCGGATGCAAGAGATCGCTTACCACATTGCCGCTAGCGGCCATCAGGCAAGAATCGGCTGTGCTTAGAATGGCCGAAAAGTAAGCTGACAGCATCAGTCCCATAATACCAAAGGGCAGAATCGTACTCAAAAGCATGGGCAATCCTTTTTCGGGGTCTATTGTGCCGCCATCAATTAAATGATTGAGCATACCTTGCTCAGTGGCTACTTTGGCCATTAGGCCGAGGAATACACCCATAAATGCCATGATGGGCCATTCAAACAGTCCGGCAATAAACCATGCCTTTCGTGCCGACTGCACATCGCGTGAGGCAAAAATCCGTTGGTAGAGGGTCATACCGACAAACCAAATAGGAATGATGGTCAGCCCCCAGTTGACAAGGTTTTGCCACGTAAGATTACTCATAGAGAAATATTCCCGAGGCAGCGTAGAACTAATGCCTTCCCATCCGCCTACGGCATAGTACGACATAGGGATGCCAATAAACAGCAAACCCGCCATCAAAATAATCCACTGGATAGTATCTGTATAAATTACCGCTTTAATGCCGCCCATTACCGTGTAAATAATGGCAATAGCGCCCATAATCCATAAGGCATGCTGCATACTCAGCTCCGGAAAAGTGCCTGAGGCCAGTTTGGCGCCCGCCAGTATTTGCGAACTGGTGAAGCCGATATACCCGATGCCGGAAATAAGTGCGGCTGCTAATGCAACTTTCTTATTATAGAAATGTGCAAAGATTTGTGGGAACGTGTAAAGATTTTGTAAGGCAGGATGCGCTTTTACTTTCGGGATAAGAAAAACGGCCGCCAACCAAGCGCCTAATAGTCCGGTGAAGAGCATCCACGAACCGGAAAGGCCCATCATAAAACCGAGTCCACCGAGGCCGATGCTAAACCCGCCTCCCACATCGGTTGCCACTACCGATAGGCCTATATGCCAGCTTCCCATACTTCGGCCGCCTACATAATAGTCGTCCATGCCTTCGTTTTTGCGCATAAAGTATACGCCCACGCCCAACATGGCCAGCATGTAGACGATAAATATACTGAGGTCAATAAAGTGCATTAAAATTTGTGTAGAAGTTAAAAATCCGATAAAGTGACATTATCGATTCAATAAACGGCTTATTGCTATAAATTGTTTGTACAGAAACAAAATTAACAAAAATTAGTCAGAAAGTGAAATTTGGGTACTTAGCAGGCTGGAAGCTTCCGGATCTACGATTTCTAAGTATTTGATTAACAGTTCCAAGCCTTCTTCAATCTTGCGCACATCCTCCTTGGGCGCTTGCTGGAGTTTGGTGAGGAGTTTTTCCTGCATCAGTCCGGGGGTGCGGTCTATGCTTTGCTTGCCGGCTTTGGTGAGCACCACTAGTATTCCTCTTTTGTCATCGGGTTTGGGGGTGCGCGCTACCAATCCCTTTTTCTCCAGTCGGTCGATAATGCCCGTTACGGTGCTGGTATTGAGGTGCAGTTGCTTGGAGAGGTCTTTATGACTGGCGGTGAAATTAGGGGTATTTTTAAGCTGGGTAAGCAGTATCATTTGCGGAATGCTCATTCCGTAATTTTTCTCAATACGCTTCGATTCCAGATCGAGCGACCGGATGATTTTGCGGATATTGGTTATGATTTGATCGCCACTTTGCATAAAAAGGAAACACCTTTGCCAGAGACAAAGGTGTTAATTAATTTAAAAAACCACAATTTTTGGTTTGTTCTGAAGGATTTCCTCAATGCGCTCCATAGCATCATCGGTCAGCAAATCCTTGTGCTGCAAGCTGCTCAGGTTATCTTGAAGCTGAGAGGTTTTAGAGGCGCCCAAAATCACTGTGCTTACATTCGGGTTTTTCAAGCACCACAGCAAGGCCATGTGTACAAGGCTCATGCCCAACTCATTGGCCAGATTGCCCAATTGTTTCACTTTTTCAATGCGCTCTTTAGCCCCTTCTCCGGTGAGGCGTTCTTTCAACCAATCAAGGCCTTCCAGTTCTGCACGGGTATTGCCGGGCAGCTTGCCATCATTGTATTTTCCGGTAAGTAAGCCGGAGGCTAAAGGCGACCAAATGGTAGTTCCTAAGCCAATATCCTGAAACAGGCGATGGTATTCCTTTTCAAAGCGCTCGCGGTGAAACATATTGTATTGGGGTTGTTCCATGGTAGGCGGTACCAAATTGTATTGGCGGGCTACACTATAGGCTTCCTGAATTTCCTGCGCGCTCCATTCTGAAGTGCCCCAGTATAAGACCTTTCCTTGGGCGATGAGGTCGCTCATGGCACGCACGGTTTCTTCAATAGGTGTATTGAGGTCGGGGCGGTGGCAATAGTATAAATCCAAATAATCTACTTGCAGGCGCTTAAGGGCCGCATGGCAGGCCTCTATCACGTGTTTGCGGCTCAATCCTTTTTGGTTTGGCTTATCGCCTCCCCAGTACACTTTACTGGAAACCACAAAGGTGTCGCGGCTCCAGCCCATTTTTTTGAGGATATTGCCCATCACAATCTCCGATTGCCCGTTGGCATATACTTCGGCATTGTCGAAAAAGTTGATACCTGCATCATAGGCTATTTTCATGCATTCTTCGGCTACTGTGTCGCCTACTTGTAGGCCAAAGGTGAGCCACGAACCAAAGGAGTATTCACTTACTAGCAGGCCCGAGCGGCCCAGTCGTCTGTATTCCATATCGTCTTGTTTTTAATTCTAGTATAGGCAACTTATTTTGCCGAAAGAAAGTTAAACATGAGCGTAATAAAATCAGATTTTTTATGAAGTTACCTTTTTTCTTAAAAACCCTTCCTGTGATTGTGCTATTGGTAGTGGGCTTTGCGATGTTCTGTCAGGCACAAAATACCTTAGATGAAGAGCGTTTTATGTCCTTAAAACTTACCAATGAAAAGGGCACGCAAGCCGTGGCCGATTGGAATACCGAAATCAATGCGCAAAAGGTAGTGTTCTTCTGGGCCACCTGGTGCAAGCCTTGCATCATGGAGATGGAGGCGGTACACGAGGCCGTTCAGAAAGGAAAAATCAGTGCCGATAAAGTGCATTTTATTACCTACGAACCTATCAATAAAGTACAAGCCTTTTTAGAAAAGCGCTCGCTTCAAGGCTTGCAGGTGTACACCATGGATGCTCAGCTGATTGATTTGGGCATACAAAGTATTCCGTTTGCTGCGGTGCTGAATGAAAAAGGGGAGATGGTACAGTCAGAAACGGGCTATCGCTCCAATGCCCATACCGTGAGTTTCGTAAAGAAATACGTGGAATATTAATGAGTAATTCTTACATTTCGTTCCTAACAAAGAAATAATTAGGAAACTCGAACAACTTAGATTGTATTCTTATAGCTATAAGAGGTTAAAGAGGGAAGTCTTTACTTGTTTGGGTGTTATGAATCAATTTTCTTGTAATATTATCTTATCTGTTATTACTAACAGATAATAATAAAGTAGCTATAAAATGAAAAAGAATAGACGTTACAGAACAGATTTTTTGTTTCCTACTCCATCATTTTTGTTGGGCGCAGGAAGTGTTTTTAATGTAGCTGGTAAATATTTTGAGTTCAATACATCTTCTTCTAGTTCAGAAGCAGATTTGAAGGCAATTATGTCAGACTGGGGGATTGTAGGGCAAGATATTCGTAATGCTAAGGATAAAATAGCGGCTGATTTAAAGGTGTTAACAGAGCAGAAATGAAAGATGATGCTTTGGAGAAGGGGGATTCCGATTCAAGGAATGATATCCTAAAGGGACAGGTGGAGAAAGCCTTAAATGAGATGTCTCCAGAGAGTCGGGTAGTAATAAAAGAACTAATCCACGAATCCCACCACAGTGCGTCCTCATTTAGTGGTCCAATTCCTCCTCCTGAACTATTGAAGGGCTATAATGAAGTTGTGAAAGATGGAGCTGAAAGAATACTTCAAATGGCGGAGAAACAGTCAAACCATAGGATACAGTTAGAGAATCATGCTGTTAGAGAAGAATTAAAACAGAGTAGACTTGGTCAGATTTTCGGGTTTACACTTGGCTTGATAGGGATGTTGCTTGCTTCAGCCTTAGCTTTTTATGGACATGAAACAATTGCGGGGATTTTCGGAACAACAACTATTATCGGCCTTGTAACCGTTTTTGTTATTGGAAAAAAGAGTCAACAGAACGAGTTGTCGGAAAAAAATAAATAAACCCAACTTTTTTCTTGAAGGCATAAAAAAGCCTCGCCAGTTTTCACTAGCGAGGCTTTTCTTTTTGTCTTGTATAGCTTAGGCGCTAGCCGATTCGGCCAGAACGGTAATCTTATTTTTAAGTACCTCTACCACCCCGCCATCTACGCTCAAGGTATGCTCACCACTTTTGTTGCGATAAGTAACCGGTCCTTTGCCCAATGCACTGATCAAAGGAGCGTGGTCGTTCAGGATTTGAAAAGAACCTTCGCTACCGGGGAAGATGGCTGATTCCACTTCGCCTTCAAATACTTTTTTGTCCGGAGTGATTATCTCTAGGTACATATTGGTAATGGGTTAAAAAGCCGGCAATTGCTCACCGGCTTATCAAATTATTTTGCTTCGGCCATCATTTTCTGTCCTTTGG
Organism: Shiella aurantiaca; assembly: GCA_030412945.1. GTDB lineage: Bacteria > Bacteroidota > Bacteroidia > Cytophagales > Cyclobacteriaceae > Shiella > Shiella aurantiaca. The sequence goes on from JAUHJS010000002.1 coordinate 349,348, forward strand.
CTACGGCATCTTCAATGGTTCCTACCAAGTTGAAGGCCATTTCCGGAAGGTTGTCATGCTTGCCGTCCATGATTTCGTTGAATCCGCGGATGGTATCTTTGATATCTACCAATACCCCAGGGATACCGGTAAACTGCTCGGCCACGTGGAATGGCTGAGACAAGAAACGCTGTACCCTACGGGCTCTGTGTACGGTAGTTTTGTCTTCGTCAGACAATTCGTCCATACCCAAGATGGCAATGATATCTTGCAATTCTTTGTAACGCTGAAGAATCTCTTTCACACGCTGAGCGCACTTGTAGTGCTCTTCGCCCAAGATGTCGGCAGAAAGGATACGAGAGGTAGAATCCAAAGGATCTACCGCAGGATAAATCCCTAGCTCGGAAATCTTACGGCTCAATACCGTTGTGGCATCTAAGTGAGCGAAGGTGGTAGCAGGAGCCGGGTCAGTTAAGTCATCGGCAGGTACGTATACGGCCTGTACGGAAGTAATAGATCCGTTTTTGGTAGAAGTAATACGCTCTTGCATGGCACCCATTTCGGTAGCCAAGGTTGGCTGATACCCTACGGCTGATGGCATACGACCTAAAAGAGCCGATACCTCAGAACCTGCTTGGGTGAAACGGAAGATGTTGTCGATGAAGAAAAGGATATCACGTCCTTTGCCTTCGCCATCCCCATCGCGGTAGTATTCGGCCAAAGTAAGACCTGAAAGGGCTACACGGGCACGGGCACCAGGAGGTTCGTTCATCTGACCGAACACGAAGGTGGCTTTTGAATCTTTCATTTTCTCAAGATCTACTTTAGATAGATCCCACTCACCTTTTTCCATTGAGTGAAGGAACTCGTCACCGTATTGTACGATGCCCGACTCAATCATCTCACGAAGAAGGTCATTTCCTTCACGGGTTCTTTCACCCACTCCGGCAAATACCGAAAGACCTGAATAGGCTTTGGCAATATTGTTAATCAATTCTTGGATCAATACGGTTTTACCTACACCGGCACCACCGAACAAACCGATTTTACCCCCTTTAGCATAAGGCTCGATCAAATCGATTACTTTAATACCAGTATATAATACCTCAGTAGAAGTAGAAAGGTCTTCAAACTTAGGAGCCGCTCTGTGGATTGACATCCCTTTGCCTCCTTGTGGCTGACGGATACCGTCAATGGCCTCACCTACTACGTTGAAAAGGCGGCCTTTGATTTCTTCTCCGGTAGGCATTTGGATAGGAGACTCAAGGTCTTTTACGTCCATGCCTCTCACCAAGCCTTCGGTACCTTCCATGGCGATGGTTCTTACGCGGTCTTCGCCAAGGTGCTGTTGTACTTCAAGTACTACCTTTTGGCCGTTTTCTTTGGTGATTTCCAAAGCGTCAAGGATGTTGGGCAATTTAGCGCCTTCGGTGTCGAACGCCACGTCCACCACGGGACCAATTACCTGAGTTATTTTGCCGATATTTGCCATTTTTTAATGAATTGAATATCTGATTATGCGTGTGATTTTCAGTGTGCAAAAGTAATCGTTAAAAGTTTGAAAGCAAAACCTGATATTGAATTTTCCAAACAAGCTCATTTTTAGCCTTCTAGCTTACGAATGGCTTTTCAGGATTATGCGGAATGTTGTACCTGTATCTGGGTGGGATTCCTTCACGAAAATTTTGCCTTTGTGGTAATTTTCGATAATCCTTTTGGCTAAAGTAAGGCCTAGCCCCCATCCTCTTTTTTTGGTGGTAAAGCCCGGTTGAAAGATTTGTTTCTGCTTCGATTTGGGTATGCCCTTGCCATTGTCTTTGATATCTACAATGATTTGACTCTCAGTACTCCGACTAATGCTGATGTCGATTTTTCCCGTGCCGCTCATGGCATCTACTGCGTTTTTGCAGATGTTTTCTATCACCCAATCGAACAGGGGTTTATTGATGGAGGCCATCAGGTGGGTATCGTGGGTATGGATTTCAATCTGAACTTTAGAGGAAATCCTCTTTCCTAGGTAATCTACAATGGAGCGAATAATGGCATACACGTTTTCTTGCTTCAGCACTGGAATGGAGCCTATGCTGGAGAAGCGGGAGGTGATGGTTTCCAGTTTGTGAATGTCCTTATTGATTTCATCAATCATCGGGTCATCTTTCAGGCCCTCGTGGGTTTTGAGGTATTCGTACCAAGCCATAAGGGAGGAAAGGGGAGTGCCCAACTGATGGGCCGTTTCTTTGGCTAAGCCCACCCACACGCGGTTTTGCTCTGCTCTTCGCGAATAATTGAAGGCGAGGTATACTAAAAAGGCAAAAACTCCAATTACCGAAAGCTGCACATAAGGATAATATTTGAGCTGATAAATCAACCGAGAGTTTTTATAGAATACATATTGATTTCCGTATTCTGTGCCATCTGGCCCCCGCCAGGTAATTAATATAGGTTGGTATTCCGCCCGCATGGCCTCCATTTCCCTCAAAAGGAAGTCTTCTCGCTCTTGTGGTGCTAGGTTTTCAGGAATATCTACATTACGGACTACCGATGGCCTGAAGTCTTCATCGGTAAGGATTACGGGGATGGAGTTGTTTTGAATTAAAATTTCTTGGTTAAGAAAGTTAAGGTTGTCGTTGGTGTTTTCATTGGCCATATACTCTATGGTTTTGGCATAGAGGGCAATCAGGCGTTCTTCACGTTCTTTTAGGCTTTTAACTAAAGAGTTGGTATATACGATGGAGGCAATACTAATCACAAAGGCCATCAGCAAGGCCAAGCTTTTCATAACCGACTTGCTTTCGTACAAATCGGAAATGCCCACTTCTTTTAAGGATTTCTTCATGCCCTATTTTTAGAAGGAAAAAATTACTTAAAAACAATCAGAAAAAACAACAGCCAGAGCATAAGTCCCACTACATAACTTCCCATCACGATTAAATATGCCCTGTTTTTTATCTTAGGGGTAAAATGCTGAATTCCCTTGGCCAGTAAAAACCAATATGCCAGTTCAAATAGGTTTAGGGTTTTTAGCGGATAGTAATAACGCTCATCAATCTGTGTCCAGTCGGTGAGTTGAAGCAGGGAAAAGGGATAAAAAGCCTTTACCTCCCAAATGCTGGGGTCTGTTTCAAAAAACGTAAACCACCCAATCTTTAGTAGCTCAGGAATAAAGAAAACCAGTTCGCTGGCCATCACCACCGACCAAGTATTACCAAAGCTGAATTTATGGCCAAACATAAAGCAGCCCGTCCACAGCACAAATGCTATAAGTAGGAACTTCCAAGCATAGAAGAACGGAATGGTCACGTACTGAATAAAATTAGTCAGGTGAAAGGCTTGGTTGCGGCCTTGCGCTTCCATGATTTCAAAAGCGGCAATTTCGCTTTCGATAAAACTTTTTTTCAAAAGCAGTACGAGGAAGGTGAGTAAGCAAATAGCTACAAAAAACAGGCGTTTGTCGGCTTCAAATAAGCCTTGCCAAGGAGAAGCTTGCATAGGTATTTGTATGGAATGTAGGTTTGGCTTGCCAGATAAAATGTATCTTGCACGGTATTTGTCTCGTTAGGGAGAACAATACCTTTGTGTAAATATGAGTAAAAGAATTATTTTAATCGGATTATTAGTACTTCTTTTTGCACCCCTGTGGGCGCAGTACAGCGAAAGTCCCTATTTGTTGGACAATATCCGTTTACAGTTCGAGGTGACCGATGGGGTGAATAACCTCTACAATTTTGAGTTTGCCAAAGCCGAAAAGGAGTTTAACTACATCCGTTTTCGTTATCCCAATCATCCCTTGCCCTACTTTCTTCTGGGCCTGAGTAATTGGTGGAAGATAGCCCCTAATGTGGACGATAAATCTTTCGATAAGCCCTTCCTTGCCTATATGGATACCGTTATCGACAAGGCCGAAAAGATGTTTGATGCCAATGAGAACGACATCGAGGCGGCCTTTTTCTTAGCCGCGGCTTATGGTTTTAAAGGGCGTTTGCTTTCTGAGCGCAGCTCATGGACCAGTGCCGCTTGGGCGGGTAAAAACTCCTTGCAGTACCTCAAGGTTAGCCGCGACCAGGGAAGTATCAGTCCGGAATTTGTCTTTGGCGATGCCTTGTTTAATTACTACGCCATCTGGATTCCCGAGAATTATCCCTACCTCAAGCCTTTGGTCAACATGTTTCCCGAAGGCAATAAGGAAAAAGGACTGGAGCAGTTGATTTATGTGTCCAACAATACCTTCTATACTCGCACCGAGGCCCAAGCGTTCTTGATGCGCATATATGCCGATGAAGGGCAAAATGCCAAAGCTTTGCAAGTGTCGGGCTATTTGGCGGAGACCTTTCCCGATAACCCCTATTTTGCGCGCTACTATGCCCGCTTGCTGTACATGAATGGCCGTTACCGCGATTCGGAGCGCGTATCTTTGGACATAATTCAGAAAATTGATAGCGGCCAATATGGCTACGAGGCCACCAGTGGGCGCTATGCCGCTTTTTTTCTAGGGCAGATTTATGAGGCCTACCAGCAGTACGACCTAGCCAAGCAATATTACATTCGGGCTGTCTCCTTTGGAGAGGAGATTGAAGCGCAGGAAACGGGCTATTACCTGTATTCCTTGCTGCACTTGGGCATGATTTCAGAAAAACAAAAAGATACCGAGGCGGCCAAAAAGTATTACAAACTGGTGAAGAAATATGCCAAGCGTAAGCATCCCGCCCATGAAAAGGCCAATGCCTATTTGAAAAGTAAAAACCTGTAAGCTTGACTAGCCAAGACCTCATCGTTACGCCCCTGCTTTTGCTGCTCGTGTATTTCGGGGCTTGGTTTCTGCGTCCCTACCTCAGCGATGAACTTACCAAGCGGTACTTTTTACCAGCCCTTACGGTAAAAATAATAGGAGCCTTGGCCGTGGGGCTTATTTATCAGTTTTACTATGGCGGTGGCGATACCTTTAACTTTTACTATTATGGTACTAAGCATGTGTATGCGGCCTTTCAGGATAGCCTGATTACCGGATTCAAAATGCTTATAGCCCATGGTGAATACGAACCCGATACCTACCGCTATGCCTCGCGCATCTTTTGGTTTCGCGACCCTTCTTCCTATTTCGTGATCAAGGTGGCTTCGCTCTTTGCCTTTTTTACTTTCAATACCTATTCGGCCATTGCGGTATGCTTCGCGGTATTCAGCTTTACAGGATTGTGGGCTTTTTATAAAGCCTTTTATTATTTCTTTCCAGCCTTGCACAAGCAGCTGGCTTTTGCCATTTTATTTGTTCCTTCTGTCTTTTTTTGGGGTTCGGGCTTATTGAAAGATACGCTTACGCTTGGGGCGCTGGGCTGGATGGTCTGGGGAGTAATGAACCTATTTTTTGCCAAAAGAAAGTACCTGATAAGCATTCTACTGGTGGCTATTAGCGCCTATATTATTGGAAAAGTAAAAGTCTATATCCTGCTTTCCATCCTTCCGGCCCTGCTGGTATGGGTGATTTGGGACAAGCGAAATGCCATTGCCAATGCCACTTTGCGCAGACTGGTAGGGCCTGTGTTGCTAGTAGTCGGCTTTGTGTTTGGCTATGTGATCATGCAGGTGGTGGTAGATGAAAAAAGTAAATATGCCTTAGATAACATTGCCCGCACGGCTCAGATTACCGCTTACGATATCCGCTACTGGACGGGTAAAGATGCTGGCTCCGGCTATACCTTGGGCGATTTGGATGGCACCTGGCAAAGCATGTTGACGTTGGCGCCAGCGGCCATTAATGTGAGTTTGTATCGGCCCTACCTATGGGAAGTGCGCAATCCCATTATGCTTTTGGCAGCTTTGGAAAGCCTTGGGATGTTGCTTTTTACCCTGTGGGTGTGGTATACGGTGGGTTTGGCTACCATGGGGCGCATAATAATGGCCAAATCAGAGGTGCTTTTCTGCTTTAGTTTCTCCCTGATTTTTGCTTTTGCAGTAGGTGTTTCTACCTATAATTTCGGGAGTTTGGTGCGGTATAAAATCCCTTTGATTCCCTTTTACCTGATAGCTCTTTTCCTCATTCAGTTTTATGCAAACAGGCCGAGGAAATCGCCCGTACGCGAAACGATGGAGTAGTGTCGCTTTACTTGTTCACGCCCCTTTTGACCCATTTCTTTTCGTAATTCGGGCTGAGTAAGTAAGCGGCCAAGCGTATCGAGCCATTCTTGCTCGCTGGAACATAGAAATCCGCTTTCCCCATTGCTAAGAATCGTTCTGTTAGCGCCCACATCCGAAGCCACCGCAGGGATTTCCAAGGCCATATATTGTAAGGCTTTAAAGCCGCATTTTCCTTTACTCCATGCATCATCGGGCAGGGGCATGATGCCAATGTCGAATTGGGCCAAATCTTGAATTTCGCTTTCCTTGCGCCAAGGGATAAAACGCAAAGACGGAAAGGCTTTTTCCGGAGGACGATTAGCAATCACCCACAATTCAAAGGGATGTTGAACATAGAGTTTTTCAAGCACAGGCCACAACAGATAGAGGTGTTTCAGGGTGCTGTGTGTGCCCGTCCACCCAATGCGCAGCGGATGGTGTTTGCTAGTTTTAAGTGGAGGAATATGTTCTTTCTCCGTATCTAAGGTGGTGGGCATGAAAAAAGCTTTAGCACCGTGCTGCTCAGCAAATTTGCAGAGGTAGGCATTGCCCGCGCTCACTTTATAGCTCCAACTGCAAATCTGCGCCACTTTTTTGTGCCATTTCAGGCGAAGGAGCAAGCCACTTAGGTCACCTTCATCGGCCATCCAAATGGCATCATCGAAGTCGTAAATGATTTTCTTGCGCAATAGTTTCGCAATAATCCATTCAAAAACGGGCGGTCCTAAAGGACTCAGTTCACGGTGAATAAATACATAGTGACAATCTGATAAGCGGAACAATACCGCCATTCTTCTCAAAAAGCCCATCAGTACATGAAAAGCCTTGGCAGGAGCTTTTTCCTTCTGGTAGAGCACTTGCCAACCTTTTTCGCTCAAGAAGGACTGAAAGCGCCACGCTATCCCTACCTCTTGCAAAAGCGGAAGGTATTGCTCGAAGCGGAAACGCTGCGAGGGAGCATGGTGCAAAGGGTAAGGCGCCAGAAAGTAGACTTTTTTCACGGGGGCAAGATACACAAAGCCGAGGGAAATTGGTAAAGACAAACATGGCTGGCTAAAGCGCTGTTTTTTCTTCTCTTTTCAATAAATCCACTACCTTTGCGGTATGGGAAAAAAAGCATTGATAACAGGCATTACCGGACAAGATGGTGCCTATTTGAGCGAGTTGTTATTGGCCAAAGGCTATGAAGTGCATGGAATTAAGCGCAGAAGCTCTTTGATCAATACCGAACGCATCGACCACCTGTATCAGGATCCGCATGTGGAAAACTATCGCTTTCGCCTACATTATGGGGATTTGTCGGACTCGTCCAACATTACCCGTATTATTCAAGATGTACAGCCCGATGAGATTTATAACCTCGGAGCTATGTCGCATGTAAAAGTTAGTTTTGAAGAACCGGAATATACAGCCAATGTCGATGGTATAGGTACGCTTCGCATATTGGAAGCCATTCGCCTGCTGGGTTTGGGCCAGAAAACCCGCTTTTATCAAGCCAGTACTTCCGAGTTATATGGTTTGGTGCAGGAAATTCCACAAAAAGAAACTACCCCTTTTTACCCGCGTTCCCCGTATGCCGTAGCCAAGCTGTATGCCTATTGGATAACGGTCAACTACCGCGAAGCCTATAATATGTATGCCTGCAATGGCATTTTGTTCAATCACGAAAGTCCGCTTAGGGGCGAAACTTTTGTGACGCGTAAAATCACCCGCGGGGTAGCCCGTATTGCTCTTGGTCTGCAAGACCGACTTTATGTGGGGAATTTGGATGCCAAGCGTGATTGGGGCCATGCCAAAGATTATGTAGAAGCCATGTGGCGGATGCTGCAACAGGATAAAGCAGAAGATTTTGTGGTAGCCACCGGAGAAACTACCTCTGTGCGCGATTTTGTAAAAATGGCCTTTGAGGAGGTCGGTATTATTGTAAGCTTCCGTGGGAAAGGAGAGGAGGAAGTAGCTGTGGTAGAAGAAGTGCTAAAAGAGTGCGCTGTAGAAATCGGACATACGGTATTGGCCATAGATCCTCGCTATTACCGCCCTACTGAGGTAGATTTATTGATAGGTGATGCCAGCAAAGCAAAGGAAAAGCTTGGATGGGCGCCTCGATATACCCTTTCCGAATTGGTGAAAGAAATGATGGAAGCCGATATGGAGCTGTTTCGCAAAGACCTCTACTTAAAAGAAGGGGGACATAAAATTAATTCCTATAACGAATAATTAGTTGATGGTTGTTAGTTGACGGTTGTGCCATAGGTATCCCTTTGGGAATGGACTAGAGTTTAGTTATTTAATGATATGCCTTCGTTGTTAAATGAAAAACTCTTAGCGGCTTAGCGAGGCAAATCAATAAACTTCATGGAGCAGCTAGAGGCCAAAAGCTAATGGCTAATAGCTAGTAATAACATATGGAAAAACATTCAAAAATATACATTGCTGGGCATAGGGGTATGGTAGGTTCTGCTATCTATCGTAGGCTTAGTTCCTTGGGCTATCAACAACTGATTACCCGCACCAGTGCGGAACTCGACCTCCGCGATGGAGCAGCCGTAGCCCAGTTTTTTGCCCAGGAAAAACCCGAGTACGTCTTTTTGGCAGCCGCCAAAGTAGGAGGGATTCTGGCCAATAATACCTATCGTGCTGAATTTCTGTACGATAACCTGATGATACAGAATCATGTCATCCATCAGGCCTACCTGCACAAAGTAAAAAAGCTGCTTTTTTTGGGTAGTTCCTGTATTTATCCTAAACTTGCTCCACAACCACTAAAGGAAGAATACCTGCTCACAGGGCCTTTAGAAGAAACCAATGAGCCCTATGCTATCGCAAAAATTGCTGGAATTAAGCTTTGCGATGCGTATAGAAGTCAATTTGGTTGTAACTTTATATCCGCTATGCCAACCAACCTCTATGGGCCGAATGATAATTACGACCTGCAAAAATCCCATGTTATTCCTGCATTATTGCGTAAATTTCATGAGGCAAAAGTTTCAGGGAGTCCAACAGTAGAGGTTTGGGGCACGGGCACACCCCTTCGCGAATTCCTACATGTGGATGACTTGGCGGAGGCGTGCCTTTTTTTGATGGAAAACTACAGCGAAGCCGGGCAAGTAAACGTGGGAATTGGGGAAGACTTGAGCATCAAAGCACTGGCCGGACTCATTGCCCAAATTGTAGGTTTTCAAGGAGATATCCACTTTGACACCAGCAAGCCCGATGGCACACCACGCAAGCTGATGGACGTTTCAAAAATCCATGCTATGGGATGGAAGCACCGTATCTCCCTTGAAGAAGGACTTAAAAAAGTATATGCCGATATGCAGGAAAAGTGGTAATGATACCGCCTCCTACTACCTGCTCTTAATTTATGCACAAGACTGTTGTAGATGCGAATAGCAGCCCTTTCCGCCTAAACTTGCGGGAGCTGTGGGCCTATCGCGATTTGTTTATTATCCTCGCTTACCGCGATTTGCGCGTGCGCTATGCGCAAACCTTTCTCGGGCTATTCTGGGCTTTTATTCAGCCCGCAGCCACCCTGCTGATATTCTCTGTTGTATTTGGACGAGCGGTAAAAGTAGATACAGGAGGTATTCCCTATCCTGTCTTCGCTATTGCAGGCATGAGCGCCTGGACCTATTTTGCTTTTGTGCTCAACCAGTCAGGCAATAGTATTATTGGCGCGCAGGAAATGGTGAAGAAAATTTATTTTCCACGTTTGGTTATTCCTTTGAGCAAGGCTGTAGTGGGGCTGGTAGATTTTGCCATTGTTATGCTTTTTCTGGTTGGGCTGATGCTTATCTATCGGGTACCTATTTCTGCCAATATCTGGGCTTTGCCCTTCTTTTTGCTGCTAACGGTTGTTTCTTCTTTGGCGGTGGGGATATGGCTCAGCGCACTCACCATCCGCTACCGCGATTTTCAGCATGTGGTGCCCTTTATGGTGCAGTTTGGCTTATATGCTACACCTATTGCGTATCCGGCCGAGACGATAGTGAAAAATTTGCCGCATTGGGCCAATGTGCTCTATTACCTCAACCCCATGGCAGGAGTGGTAGAAGGCTTCCGCTGGGCTATTATTGGCGGAGCCGCTCCATCTGAGTATAGCTGGATATCTTTTGGGCTTATCTTCCTGCTCTTTTTAAGCGGTATTGTGTACTTCAAAAAGATTGAAAAGGTAATGGCGGATATTGTGTAGATTTAAATTGAATCGCAGAACTGAAGAACCGCGGAGCCGCTAAGTCGCAAGGAAATTGTATTAAATGGATTTCTTTCATTATAACAAAAACTTAAAATCATTTGCTAGGCAACTTAGGAAAGACCCTACAAGAGCAGAAATAAGGATGTGGCAGAATGTGTTGAGAAACAAGCAGATGATGGGATATCGGTTTTTGAGACAACGAGCAATTGATAAATACATAGTAGACTTTTTTTGCAAAGAACTGAAGTTGATTATTGAGATAGATGGCATTACTCACCAGTGGGAAGAGGTAGCCAAGAAGGATGTGATACGGGAGGATCGTTTGAGGGAATTGGGTTACCAGATGCTCCGCTTTACAGATGATGAAGTGAAAGATGACTTGCCCAATGTGATACGGACGCTGGAAAACTGGATTCTCGATTTTGAAGAACAATATGGAAGGCCAATACCTCCGGTGGAGTGAGGGGTATGCCACCCACCTCACCTCCCTCAAGGGAGGGACAGAGTGTGGTAGCTATAATGAATTATCTTTCGAAGCACACCCTGTCCTCCCCTTAGAGGGGAGCTAGTGGGGTGCCTAAATTCTCTCAAAAAAACATCTAATGCCAAGCCACGAAGAATAAAAATGAAATGAATATTAGAATTAATGAAGAAAAAAACACCTCGCCTTTGCGGTGAATAAAAATAGCGCCTTAGCGGTAAAAAAGAACAACATCTTTGCGGTAAAATAAATCATGACTGATATAGCCATTTCCGTACAAAACCTTGGTAAGAAATACACCATAGGCCACCAAAAGAGCGGTAGCCTACGCGAGAGCTTTGCCTCCAAGGTACGTGGACTGTTCACTCCTTCTAGCATGGAGCAGGAAGAGTTTTGGGCCTTGCGTGATATCAATTTTGAAATCAAACGAGGCGAAGCTGTAGGCATCATTGGCCGTAATGGAGCCGGGAAAAGTACTTTGTTGAAAATTCTCAGCCGCATTACCGACCCCAGCACAGGCCGCTTTGAAATCAATGGCCGTGTGTCTTCCCTTTTAGAAGTGGGCACAGGGTTTCATCCCGAGCTTAGTGGACGTGAAAATATTTACCTTAACGGTACCATTTTGGGTATGAAGCGGGCAGAGATTAAAGCCAAGTTTGATGAAATAGTGTCTTTTAGTGGGGTAGAAAAGTTTATTGATACCCCTGTAAAGCACTATAGTAGCGGCATGAAAGTGCGTCTAGCGTTTAGCGTAGCTGCACACCTTGAACCCGAAATCCTTATTGTAGATGAAGTATTGGCCGTAGGCGATGCCGAGTTTCAAAAAAAGTGCCTCGGCAAAATGGACGAGGTAAGTAAAAATGAAGGGAGGACTGTGGTTTTTGTTAGCCACAATATGGTGGCTGTCGAATCATTGTGCAAATACGGATTATTGATAGAGGATGGAATAATTAAACTTAATGACAATATTGGAAATATTGTTAATGGTTATTTGAATTCGTTAAGGGCTTATGAAAGCTCAGTACAAAAGAGTCGGATTATGACTCTCGAATTAATGAAACTAGTTTCCGTAAAAAATGAGCCTAATAATTTAGTTAAATGTGGATCAACTTTTTCAATATTAATGCTAATCAGGAATGATTCAAATATCATTCTTGATAATGTAAGGGTAGCATTGGGTATTTCTAATTTAGAAGGGCAACGAATTTTGCATTTGGATACGGCATTGAATAATCAAGGAATAAAATTGCGATCAGAAAGTGCAACTCAAGTTGAATTCGTTCTTGAAAACAATCCTTTAATTCAAGGTGTTTATTTTGTGACAGTTTTTATTTCATATAAAGATGAGCCTCAGATTTGGGTTAAGGATTTTATGATGTTCACAGTGGTTGAAGGCAACTTTTATGGTAGTGGTAGACTTCCTAAAAAAGAGCAAGCGCAGGTGTTAGTTCCTTTTAATATTAAATTAAATGATTGATCTATTTTATAGGATTCTAAGGTTTGCTTCCCAAGCTAGCAGTTCAAAACATTCGGATGGTCTCTTTAAGACGGTTCGATACGTTTTTAAATATGTAAGGTACTCCAAACAAAATGTCAATAGCTTGGAAATAAAATTACCTTGGTACACATACTCTTCAATTAGATATTTGTCCAAAGTACTCAAAAAGGAATTTGCTGTTTTTGAATTTGGAACAGGAGGGTCTTCGTTATATTATTCAAGTCGAGTTGCAAGGGTAGAATGTGTTGAACATGACATGGATTGGTATAATTTAGTTTTGAATCACATCAAATATAATAAGATAAAAAATGTATTCTGTGAATTGAAAATTCCCCAAAAGAGCATTGATTCTGATGAGACGTACAAATCTGTTGTTTTCAAAGAAATTTATCCAAACCTAAGCTTTGAAGAATATTGTAAGTATATAGATAGCTTCCCAGATAGTCATTTCGACCTAATTGCCATTGACGGGAGGGCTAGGGTTGGGTCTTTAAAACATTCGTTGTCAAAAATTAAACCTACAGGTTTGATTTTAATTGATAATTCAGAAAGAGTTGAGTATAATGCTATTCGGTTTGCTTTAGTAAAAGCAGGATGGGTAGAGAAAACGTTTAAAGGGCCAGGCCCATACAGTGAAAAATTTTGGCAAACGTCTATATGGAACAGGTAGATATAAAGTACTTGACAAATAGGAGAGTTCCTTTTTATCAAGTTGCAAGTAAGTATATTAAAGATGGTGATTGTGTTTTGGATATTGGTTGTGGATTGGGTGATTTTGCAGATCTAATCAATAAAGAAAATATTATTCTTTTTGACGGAAATCCTGAAACCGTAGAGTATCTCACAAAAAAAGGTTACCCAAAAGTGATTTTAGGTATTTTGCCAGAAATACCAGTAGCTGATAGTAGCGTAAATATTGTTCATTGTTCACATATATTTGAGCATTTAGAGCCAACTTTATTATACGATAGTCTTAAGGAAATTGATAGGATTCTTGCAGAAAAGGGTTATTTAATCATAAGCACTCCACTTCTTTGGTCAAAATTTTATGACGATTTATCTCATGTAAAACCATACTCTTCATATGTTTTTAAAAAGTATATGGTGTTTGGAATTAAAGGGTCTACGACTAGATCTATTATCTCAAACAGATATAAAGTAATTGAGGAGGTTGAGCGATTTTCTTTACAAGAAGAAAATAGCAATTATGTTATTACTAGAATGAATGTGTTCACCTTTGCAATTAAACATATATTCAGGCTTCAAAGGTTACTCCTATCAAAAATCGGGTTGAAAAGGGTTGAAAAAAGTGGGTATACTCTAGTCCTACAAAAGGGGTAATCGATGAAGGCGTTAATTTGTTTAACTCATTACGAAAGACTAGATTATTTAAGAAAGTTTTCTCCTTCTTATTATAATTATTGCTTTTTAGATAATCGTTTTGATTTTCTTGTGGCCATAGATGGGAGCGCATACCCATTAATAGAGTTTTGCAAAGAGAATCATATCCCTTACATGTACTCCGATATTGCTGAAGGAGTTGGGATTAACAAGAACAGAGTGTTAAATACATTTACAGGGTATGATTTTTATTTTTTTATCGATGACGATGTAGAGTTAATTAATCATGAGGTTTTTATGGAAATTATCCTCTTTGCACAGGAAAGTAATTTCCAGCATATTTCGCTTGGTGAGGATTGTCGGTTTTTTGGAAATAGAAAAGACGTTGTAATCAATAATTTTGATATTGCATTCTCTGACTTTGGGAGTGGGGCATTTAATTTTTTTACAAGCATTGGTTTAAAGACTGTAGGTGGATTTCATTCTGAGTTCGCAAAATATAAAAGATATGGACACACAGAGCATTCTCGCAGATTCTCGCTGAACGGTCTGTCTAAAAGTTCTTTTGTGTATATTAAAAGTTTATCAGATAATTTTATTTGGCACAACCCAAAGGGGGATAAGCCTCTAATAGAGGAAACAAATGACAAAATATCTATCGTTGAGAAAACTATAATGGAGGAAAAATTATTATTTTATCCATTCATTACATTTTCTAAATTCTATACTTTCAAATATGATTATCCAGAGTGGTTACCTTTAAGGAGGCCATATGTTTCACCTTTTCTAAGTTTTAAAGAAGAACGCGAAATTGTTGCTATTCATTCTTTGATTAAATCAAAAGAGAGTATAAAAATAAAGAAATATTCGCGCTCGTACTTTTTTTTATTTAAGTATTTATTTTATTCCTTTCCTTTCATTCGGTATAAAAAAGTGCCTGTTGCTATATTTTTTAATTTTTTGCTAAAGGAAAAAACTTTACTCAAAGAGCTTGAAAACTTGAGGTTTTGAATAATAAAGTTTCAATTTTAATGCCGGCATATAATGCCTCTCAGTATATTTTAGTAGCAGTTGATTCTATTGTTAATCAAACCTATCAAAATTGGGAATTGTTAATTTGTGATGATTGCTCAAATGATTCAACATTAGAGTTGATAAGTAAATTTACAGACACTAGGATAAAAATTTTCCAAAATGCCAAGAATGAAGGTTATCTAAAAACATGCAATTTTCTCTTTAAACAGGCCTCTGGTCAGTTGATAACCTTTCAAGATGCAGATGATTGGTCTAATCTATTTAGAATTGAAAAGCAAGTTGGCGAGTTTGTTAAAGATTCTGCGTTGGGCATATGCGGGACTTATGCTAAGTACTATAATTCAGACGGTACAAAAGCTACTTTGGAGAAGAAGCCAATGCTTACTGATGAAGAAATAAAAAGAGAAATTATAAATAAGAGCCAATTTTGTGGTGCATCAATAATGATTAGAGATTCGGTTTACCAAACTGTTGGTGGTTATAGAGATTGGTTTGATAGAATTGGAAATGAAGACTATGATTGGAGTGCGAGAATTGTGGAAAACTTCAAGGCAATAAATATTCCCGAATTTCTCTACTTCGTGAGACAGAGCGAAGGTTCAATCTCAAGGGTGGTTAGAAGTCCAAGACAATTAGTAAGTTCACAAGTAGTTCAGCAATTAATAAATCAAAGACAAGGGTTCGGCTTTGATTGGTTAGAGAGTGGAAATGACGAGAGCTTAAATAAATTTGAAT
The DNA here is from genome assembly GCA_030412945.1 of Shiella aurantiaca. Lineage (GTDB taxonomy): Bacteria > Bacteroidota > Bacteroidia > Cytophagales > Cyclobacteriaceae > Shiella > Shiella aurantiaca. The sequence goes on from JAUHJS010000002.1 coordinate 364,720, forward strand.
TGAGCCTTCTGGAGCCATTTGTTAAGGATCCTAGTTTGATTTACCGCAAATCAGCAGATATAAATTGGTTTAATAATAACAATAAGCTATATCTGTTTGCTTCAATGAAGGCCGTTAATGCTCGGCCATTAGTTGTTTTGAATTGGAAGTATTTTATGATGTCATTCTACAGGTATATTGTATATAAGCTTTTTTCTAATCAGAAATGAACGTTTTATACATTGCTGATCCCAATTCTATCCATGATTTAAAATGGGTAAACCAACTCAGTCAAATGGGTGTATCCGCTTTTTGGTTGCCCAGAACTCAACATTATAAAGCCAATCACTCTTTAATTCAAATCGATACCATTCGTGATTTCTCTATTGTTCGCTTTCCTATTACTATATGGCAAGTAATAAAATTAAAAAGACTACTTATAAAGTATAAAATTGATATTATTCATATTATGTATGCGGAGCCTAATGCACTCTGGTGTAATTTTAGGGGATTCTTATCGGTACCTATGTTTATAACATGCCGAGGTACCGATGTGTTAAAGACCATTCCGGAAACTTTCAAAAAACATACACTCATAAATTACTTGGTAGCACCGCTCTATAAAAGAGCCTTTTTGAAGGCCGATGCCATTACGGCCACATCTAGCAAGCAAATTCTAGAAGTTAAAAAATTTACAACAAATGTTATACAAGTAGAATTGATTAGAACAGGAGTAGATTTTAAAAGTATACAACAGCCAATATCAGAACATTCACAAACTGCACAATTAATACCCTATCTTCTTTTTCCAAGATATATAAAACCCCTTTATAATCACGAATTTGCACTAAATGCAATCGCTCTTTTACCGGACACCATAAAGCAAAAATATAAAATGGTTTTTGTGGGTAAAGATGCCGGAGATGCCGATTATCAAAAACGATTATTGGCACAAATGGCCGAAATGCCCAATGTTGATTTTGTGTTTCTCCACAAACAATCACAAGCAGCAATAATTGAATTATATAAAAAGGCAAGTGCAGTTATTATGACGCCCCTGTCAGATGGAAGTCCGGTTAGTGCCTTAGAAGCTTATGCCTGTGAAACACCTGTAATACTTCCTCCATTGCCCTATGATGAAGATTTATTCGATTCCTCCTTTCATCATTTCCCTTATTGGCAAGCAGAAACCTTGGCCGAAACTATAGTAAAAGTTCTTGCGATGGGAGTTAAACCCTATGTAGGGGAGCATAAACGAACCTTAATTGATGTAAAGGCCAATATGAACAAAGTGTATCATCAGTACCAAAAGATTTTGAAGTTAAAACATAATTAACTATTGCTTTCCGAGGTTAAACCAATTCAATCACTATTTGAAACTAGAAAACAAAAATATCCTGCTCATCTCCCCCGAGCCTTGGGAGCATCTTTTTGTCTCTAAGCATCATTATGCTACTCATTTGGCCGAAAGAGGAAACAAAGTGTTTTTTTTAGGGCCGCCTGAGGATGAGTATTCTTTGCAAGAGACCCAATTCTCTAACCTTTGGCGTTTGGGCTACAAAGGTTTCCCTAAGGGGATACGATTTTATCCATCTTTTGTTCAACGTTGGTTAATAAGAAGAAAGTTTGAATATCTGCAGCAAATGACCAAAACTAAGTTTGATCTCGTTTGGTCATTTGATAATTCTGTTTTTTATGATTTTTCAGCTTTGTCAAAGAATGTATTTTGTATTAGTCATATTGTAGATTTGAATCAAAATTTCCAAACCGCTAAAGCGGCTAGTACTGCTAATTTGTGCATTGGGGTAATTCCAAAAATTGTTATGCGTTTGAACATTCATAATCCTAAGACCATACTGATTACTCATGGGACAAAAGAGTGGAAGAATTCATCTGATAAGATTATGGCTCTTCCTGGTTCTAATTCGATAAAGGCTGTTTATGCTGGTAATTTAGCCATGCCATTTATTGATTGGATAATTTTAAAGACATTATTTGGGAAACATCCTGATGTGGATTTTATTTTAGTTGGTAGCAATCATGAAGTAGCCGAACGAACACTTTGTAATAATAAATTCAATAACCTCTTCTTCCTACCGCAAGTCTCATCTAAAGTGCTTTCCGGTTATTTAAAGGCTGCGGATATTTTATTATTAGCTTATACTTCACAGTACTATGAGAATTATGCCTCACCTCATAAGCTATTAGAATATTTTGCATCAGGAAAAACCATTGTGGCTACTTGGTCGGATGAATATCAAAAGCAATATGAGGAGTCGCTGATTTTGATGAGCAAGAGTCCTGAAGAGTTTGATGTACATTTTACTGAAGTGAAACAAAATTTTAAAATATGGAATACCTCAGAAAAAGCATTGAAACGAATAAATTTTGCTTTGGCAAATACTTATGTTCAAAAAATAAATCAGGTAGAAAAGGCTTTAACTAGTTGATAGATTGATTTCAATCATACTTCCATTTTATAATTCAGAAAGTTACATTTCTGAGTCAATAAATTCGGTTTTAAGCCAACATTATAAAAGTTGGGAACTACTTCTCATCAATGATGGTTCTACGGATACTTCCAAAGAAATTGCCCTTTCCTTTCGGGATCCGCGCATTCGCTATTTTGAGCAAGAAAACAAAGGCGTAGCTGCAGCGCGTAATGTAGGTTTGGCCCATATGAAAGGTGATTACTTTTGCTTTTTAGATGCCGATGATGTGTTGCCTCCCAATAGTCTAGCTAGTCGGCTATTACTATTTGAGCAAGCACCTTATATGAGTTTTGTTGATGGAGTAGTACAAAAGGTAGATGTCTGCCTTCAACAAGTTGTAAGTATATGGCGGCCAAGTTTACAAGGAACCCCTCTAGAAGAGTTGATTCGATTAAATGGAACTTGTTTCTTGGGGCTTACTTGGTTGATTAAGCGCAAGCCGGGAAGGAAATATCGTTTTAAAGAAGGACTGAGCCATGGCGAAGACCTTTTGTTTTTTATGGAGCTTGCTCGTGAGGGGGGGCAATATGCCTATACAGAAGATATCATTCTCCACTACCGCAATACCCCCGGCTCAGCCATGAAAAACCTGAAAGGCTTGGAAAGGGGCTATCGCAGCATTGAGCAGGAAATCTGCCAATGGCCGGAAATTACTCCTAATTTGCTAAGAACCTATAAAAATCGCTGGCGCAGCTTTATGGCCAAGGATTATATTAAGCGCGGCCAATTGGGCGATTTGCTTGGCTTGGTGAAAGGGCTTTGAATCAATAAAAAAAACATAGGCAGCTTTTCGGGAAAATATAAGCATGTTTTTGGGAAAAGTACCGCAGCTTTTCGGGAAAACATAAGCATGTTTTTTCTCTCCCTAATGAAGCGTCATTGCGCGCGGATGGAACGACATGTAATTCTTTATGCGACTTGTAGTGTCCGCAAAGCAATCTCCTGAATAGGGGGACTGCTTCGTTTACCTTGAGGTGCCTCGCAGTGACGTTACAGATAAGGGAACCCTTAAGGCAAGTGCCGCTTCGCCCTTTAATGGGCTCACTCGCTTGACGATATAAAGAAGGCTAGCCCAGATCATTACTGAATATATAAGAGAATGTCGAAAGCCTGAATATCCAGCAGACTAATGGTTAAAAATAAACGTTCTGCTTTTAATGTATTGAACAAATTAACGTAAATACGTTCAGTGTACTGACAAATTTTACGTAAATTTGTTCATTATCTTATGAAAGATGGCAGCAAAACAAATTAGTAGGGTACTTAAAAGTCAATTAAACGAATACCTTTTGCCCAATAAGGTGCTGATTGTATATGGTGCCAGAAGGGTAGGTAAAACGGAGTTGGTTAAAGACTTTTTAACAGGGTATAGGTCGGAAGAATACCTCTATCTGAACGGAGAAGATGCCGATACTGTCAAGTTACTGAATGCGCAGTCCAAGGCTAATTACCAACGCCTGCTGGGCGATAAGCGATTTTTGATCATTGATGAGGCGCAGCATGTGCCATTGATTGGGCAAAAGCTTAAGCTCATGGTCGATGAAATTCCCGGAGTAAAGATATTGGCCACAGGCTCTTCGGTATTTGATTTGGGCAATCAGCTGGGTGAACCACTGGTGGGTAGGAAATATAGTTTGCAGCTCTTCCCAATTGCACAAATGGAACTCCAAAAGGAAGAAGATATGCTCCAAACGAAAGGGAATTTAGAAGAACGCCTTGTTTTTGGTAGCTATCCAGAGTTATGGCAACTTCACACGCTTAAACAAAAACAAAAATATCTTCAAGAGCTGGTGGATAGTTATTTATTAAAAGACATTTTGGCGTATGAAGGCATTCGAAAGGCGGATAAAATTCATGACTTGTTGCGCTTGTTGGCCTTTCAGGTGGGTAAAGAAGTAAGTGTGCATGAATTGGCCAATAATTTAAGCGGTATCTCCAGAAATACGGTAGAGCAATACCTCGATTTGCTCACCAAGGTTTTCGTTATCTATCCTCTAGGTGGTTTTAGCAATAATCTTCGAAAAGAAGTGAGTAAAAGCAAAAGGTGGTATTTTTATGATAATGGTATCCGTAATGCCTTGATACGTAACTTCAATCTGTTGGCACTGAGAAATGATGTAGGCGAACTATGGGAAAACTATTTGGCCTCAGAGCGTATCAAGTACCAGTCGTATCAGGAGTTGGATAAGCAGAACTTTTTTTGGCGCACCTATGACCAGCAAGAGCTGGATTGGGTAGAGCAAAACCCCAACTCATTGAATGCCTATGAATTCAAATGGAATGAAAAAAATAAAGTATCGGTACCCAAGGCTTGGATGAAGGCTTATCCGAACGCTGGTTTTCAGGTAATAAACCCGAGCAATTATTTAGATTGGATTACTTAAGGATGTGAATGTATTAAGGCATAGCATTTCCAAGCTCTTATAGCTTACCATTGTGCATTCTTTTGGGTTCGAGGGGGGGCAAAGACCTAATCGTCTCGTCATTGCGCGCAGATGGAAGGATATGTTATCCTTATGCTACTTATAGTATCCGCAATTCACTTGCCTTGAGGAACTCCCTAATGGGTAAAGGTCTCATAAGTTCTTTCTAGTTTAATATTTGTGAATACTTTCTTAAAATAGTTCATATAATTACACCTTATCTGTCAATGACTTCTCGATTCAATTCTTCATATCGTTGCTAGGAGTATATTTTTTATGAAGACCATCTTCGTTTTTGCCTATTATAGTTTAAAAGACCCCGTTTTTCAAAGTGCCGTATTGCCATATCTAAAGGCGGTTCAGGATAAGTGCTTGCGGTGTGTGTTGCTTACGTTTGAACAAGAGCAGTATAAAATGAGCAAAGAGGAAATAAAGAAAGGCAGAGATGAACTGAAGAGCCAGTATAATATCTTGTGGTATCACACCACCTGGCATTCCGGCTCTTTTAAAATATTGAAAAAAGCATTTGACTTTCTTTGGGGCATGCTTCTGTCACTGTACTTGTTGTTCAGGTATAGGGTAACAATGGTTTACTCGGAAGGATTCCCGGGGGCAATTATAGGTCACTATTTAAGTATTCTGTCCAGAAAACCCCATGTGGTGCATACATTTGAACCTCATGCCGATTATATGATAGAAGCGAGGGTATGGTCAAGAGAAAGTTGGGAAGCACGCTTTCTGAAAAAAATGCAAGGAAAAGTCGCCAAAGGTGCCTATGCCGTGCTGACCGCAACAGAAGCTTATATAAGTCAATGGAGAAATGAGGCGCCCAATACTCGATTTTATCGGGTACCTTCTTGTGTAGATACCGACTTTTTTTCTTTTTCCGAGCAGGAGCGTGTTTATTGGCGTAAACAATGGGGGATAACAGAGCAAGAGGTGCTTTTGGTATATTTAGGAAAAATAGGGGGGATGTATTGGGAAGAAGAGCTACTGGATTTGTACAAAACATTCTGCTCTTCCCAGAAATTTACCTTTCGTCTTGTAGTTATTTCACCGCAAGATTCCACTGTGTTGCCAGATATCCAATCGACTAATGTCATTTGGCTTTCCGGTGAGCGCAAGGATATTCCCGGATGGCTTTCCGCATGTGATCTTGCAATTAGTGCGATTCGTCCTATCCCATCCCGTAGATTCTCTTCCCCCATTAAGCATGGAGAATATTGGGCTATAGGCCTTCCCGTAATTGTTCCTGCGGGGATTTCAGATGATTATTTATTGGTAGAAGAAAAACAGATTGGTTACGTTTTGCCTTCTTTGGATGATAAAGGGTATAGAAAAGTATTGACAGAAGTAGAAGAGAAATTGGACAGACATGATGCAAAGCGAGCGGTTGATTTTGCCACTAATGACCGAGACGTGAAAGGGTATTCTCTATTATACAAAGATTTGTTTATGAATAATTTGTAAAGGATGAGATGTAACGCTAAGTATATTGAAATCATTTTTCTGGCATTGCTTTTAGCCTTTCCTCTGTCTGCTAAAGCACAACTCAGTCCTGCCGACTCTCTTTGTGTAGGGGCTTTCATTTCTTTAAACCAACCCGCTGACTTTGGTGATGTAGCCTGGGATTTTTGTGAAGGGGATTTGTCTATAATGCCAAGTAGTTCGTTATTAAGTAGTAGTGTCGCCTCAAATGCAAGGGAGATAAGACTGATTAACGAGCAAGGAGTAAACTATGCCCTAATTATTACTAATAATAATACATTACTTTCTCTCCGACTTAACGCAGACCTTACGGGCATCAATCAGATTTTGAACTTGGGGAATCCTGATGGGATGTTAGATGCGCCTTGGGGAATGGATGTGATAAAGGAAGGTGATACATGGCTGGCTTTTGTAGGCAATTACAACGGTTCAGGGAAATTGGTTAGGCTTGCTTTTACTGGTGGATTGCAAGAAGTACCTGATGCAGATACACTTTCACTTTTGAATTTACCAACAGTTCGGAATACGGGGGTGGCAATATTTCCTTCAACAGATGGGAGTAAAAGGCTGGTTGTTACATCAACTTTAGGTACAATTTACAATATTGATTTCGGGGACTCTTTTCTTAATTCACCTACCGAAAATGATTACACAAGTAGTGGGATTCTTACGAATGTTTTTGGTTTAAGAATCAAGCGTCTTGGTGGAAAGATATACGGGTTTATTTCAACTCTTTCCGGAGATGTACAAAAGTTGACATTCAATGAAAATAATAGTGTAATAAATGAATCTTTGGGGATTACTTTTCCTCAAGCAGGTGCTGTGAAAACATTTATAGCGTTAGACCAAGGGGTAATAAGTCTGCTTAGACCAAATATTAGAACGACAGAACTTTTGCGTTTAGAAATTGACCCTATCTCGTATCAAGCTTTTGGATCTAAGGTTTTTGCTAATCAAGATTTTCCTTTTGGTATCTCAGCATTCGATGCTATTAAACTAAATGGGAAGTATATAGCATTCGGTGTAGTATATGCCACAGGTAATCTTCATCGCTTCGAATTTTCTGCCCCTTGCTTGGCCGATCAAACCAGTGCTACGGAGGCAAATCCCTCTATCACCCTTCAAAACCCCGGTAACTTCTATTTCTCGGTTACCGATCAAACCACTGGCGCCTATCAGGCCGATTCCATATTTGTGCGCTTTCCGGCTGAGGCCAATTTTACTACGGATTTCCGCTGTATCGGCACGCCTACCCAGTTTTATGATAGTACCTGGGTGAGGGGCGCAGCGGTTAGCTCTGTTTTGTGGGATTTTGGTGATCCTGCCTCCGGTGCGGCCAATACTTCTACGGCCTTTCAGCCGAGCCATGATTTTTCTGCCCCCGGCCTCTATACCGTGCGCTATACGGTTACTGATGCCTGCGGTAGAGAGTCGGTAAAGGAAAAACAAATCCGAATTTTTTCCGAAAATGATGCCGATCCCGATTTTTCGATTGTACAGCCTATTACCTGCTCCTTCGATAGCCTGCAGTTTCAAGATGAAAGTTCCTTCCTAACGGATGAGATTGTGGCTTGGTCTTGGGATTTTGGGGATGGTAATAGCAGTAAGGAACAAAATCCGCAACATGCCTATATCTTTTCGGGAGATTATACGGTGCAGCTCAGTATCCTGCTAAGCAGCGGCTGCGAGCGCAGCGTATCCAAACCGCTTACGATAATCAACGGCTCTCGCATAGATTTTTCTGTATTTCAGAATTGCGAAGGCGTGGCGGCTAGCTTTACCGATGCCACCGTGCAGGCAGGAGGCGTGACGGAAACTTCGCGCCTTTGGAACTTCGATGACCCAGGTAGTGGTGCGGACAATACCAGCACAGAAGAAAACCCCAGTCACACCTTTGCGCAGGCAGGCATCTATCTGGTAAGCTTGGAAGTAAGCAATTCCCTAGGCTGTGTTAATACCCTTACTCAGCGGGTAGAAGTATTTGAAAACCCTGTGATACTTACTGCCCCTCAGCGCGCTTTGAGCAATCGCCCTTTTCGCTTTCGTCCCGATGAAATCATCAGCAAAGATACCGTGGAATCTTTCATGTGGGATTTTAACGACAATGGAGCCGGAAGTACCGAGCCGGAACCTTGGTATACCTATACGCAAACAGGGGCTTATACCCCTTCAGTACAAGTTACTACCCAATCGGGCTGTGTGGGCAGTTTGACGTATCCTTTGGAAGTGATGGAAGGACTAGCGGATGAGGATTTTCCCGTAGTCAGTTATACGGCTACAGATACCATCGATGCCCAGGAAAGTATACTCATAGCCCAAAGTACTACCAATTATACCGACTTAGTCTGGGATTTTGATGAAGGAGATTTGCGCGATTCGGCCGAAATAGCGGAGGTGACGCTCTTGGAAAATACCCTTCTCCGACAAGTGCGCGATGTGAAGCTGGTGCAAGAAGCCGGAATCTATTATGCTATAGCTGTAACTAATAATTCCCAGTTGCGGGTATTTAAGTTTGCCGATGGACTGGGGCAAGCTCCTCAGGTCTTTGATTATGGAAACCCGAATGAGTTATTGCTCAATCCTTGGGGTATGGATGTCGTCAAAGAAAACGGAAAATGGCGTGGACTAATTGCCAATTATGGCGTAGGTTATGGATTAACCTATTTTTCTTTTGAGCAAGGCTTGGAGCAAGCACCTCAATTTTCGCAGGTGCCCCATACCTTTGCTTCGGTTCGCTTGGCCAATGTGGCCCTACGTTATTTTCAAGGCGATTGGTGGGCCATCACATTGGGGAATAGCGGGCAAATGGAGATGCTAAACTTTGGAGGGCGACTATACGATGGTGTAACGCAACCTATTGTTCATAAAGTATTTACAATTGTGGCAGGAGGTTATGCCTTTGATGTGCAGGTGCGCAATAATCAGCTGTATGGTGCTTATGTGCTGACTAATGGCAGGCACTATATTTTCCGTATTTCTCCGGAATTACAATTTAGCGCTACGGAAGTCACCAGTAAGCTGATGGGCATAAATTCCTTGGGCTCCGGCATAGTCGCGCAAGATGCAGGCGAATGGGTACATGTTTTCTCCGATTATAACACCGGGCGTATCCACCGTCTTACCATTCCTGAAGATTTGGCTTTGGCCAAGGTGAAATACCACGTGCTGAATGGCCAAACAGGTATAGGCTTTTTTGCCGCTATGGAGCTGGTCAAAGTGGATTCCAAATGGCAGGGGCTAGGCCTCAATTTCAGTACGGGGCAGCTGTATCATATTCAATTCCCCAATCCGGAAGATATTGTACCGCTTACTTCTCAGGAACTGGCGCCTTCCGTGCAATACAATACACCGGGCACCTATTATTTTACCCTACGCGCCACCGATCACTTGGGTCATACGGCTTATCTAACGGATTCTGTGCGGGTGCGCAAGCCTCCTGTGGTAAATTTTACAGCTGATTTTACCTGTACCTATTTCGATACCTTTTTTAGTAGCGATATCGTAACGGATGGCACGGAGATAGTCTCTTACGAGTGGGATTTTGGTGATCCTAATCTGCCGAGCAATACCTCTGCCGAAGCCAATCCCGTGATTCGCTATCCCAATCCGGGGATTTATACCGTAAGCCTCACCGTGGTGGACGACCGTGGCGCTACGGGCTTTCTGTCGCAAGACATACGGATTTACCCGGAGGATGCTTTTGTGCCTGATTTTTCCTTGGTTTCTACTCCTTGTACTAATAATGCCTTGTTTTTCGATAATAGCTCTATAGGCTTAGAAGAAGAAATTCGCAGCTTTCGCTGGGATTTTGGCGACCCTGCTTCGGGAGCGGCCAATACTTCTACCGAGGAAAATCCCCAGCATATTTACCAAGAACAAGGTGATTATCTGGTGCAGCTTACCGCCATTGGTATCAGTGGCTGCGAAGTAAGCATAAGCAAAACCTTCACAATTAATGCCGCCCCAAGGGTAGATTTTACCGCCAACATGGCCTGTGTGGGCTTGGCCTCTTCTTTTCTTATTGATAACCTGGCGCCCGAGGCTGTCACCATCAACTGGGATTTTGGCGATCAGTCCAGTGCCAATGTGGAATCGCCCGAGCATGTGTACCAAGCCAGTGGTTTTTATACCGTACGCTTGGCGGTTACCTATGAAAATGCCTGTACCTTCGAGCAGCTGGCTACGGTATTTGTGCCCGCTCAGCCCGTGGTTGATTTTCAGTATGAAATTCCCTGCGAGGGTTCGCCCACTACTTTTGTAGATGCATCTACCTCAGCCGATGCCAATATCATCCAAAGGGCTTGGTATTTTGAAAATTCCACCACACCCCTTATTACTTCGGATGTGCAGATTCAACATACTTTTTCGGGGGATGGCATTTTTTCCGTGACTTTAGAAACTACCACCGACAGAGGCTGCAAGAGTTCCTTCACCCAGCATGTAGAAGTGGCTCCTTCGCCTGCAGTCAGTTTTACATGGGGCACGGCCTGCGAGGATAATGCCGTTCTTTTTCAGGAAACTACAGCCACGGGTGTGGTTTCAAGAGCGTGGCGCATAGGAAATACCGTGTACAGTGAGGTGAGTGAGGTAGAGCATGTGTTTGCACAAGCAGGCAACTATTTGGTGACCTTGGAAACCGTTTCGGCCAATGGCTGTGCTAAATCTATCACCCAAACCGTAGCGGTATACGCTCAGCCGCTGCCTCAATTTGAGGTGCTGCAAAACTGTGCAGGAGAAGATGTGATCTTGCAAGATATCAGTACCACGATCGATGCTATTACCTCGCGCAACTGGCAATGGCTGGAAGGGCAGCAAAGTGCAGAAGGCGAGGTAGTAGGTTTTTCCATCGCCCAGGCGGGCACGTATTTGGTCATGCTGACGGTACAAACCAATCAAAATTGTACAGCCGCTATTACCCAATCGGTGCAGGTGTTTGCCCCTCCGGTGGTAAGCTTTCGTCCTTCGGTAAATTTTGGGGCGCCCCCACTAAGTGTTGATTTTACCAATCAGTCTAGCGGAGAAAATAGCTATCGCTGGACATTTGGTCAGGGGCAAGGTGAGTCGCAAGAGGTGAATCCTCAGTATATTTTTGAAGACTTGGGCACCTATACGGTACGTCTACAAGCTATTAATAATGCGGGTTGCGAAGCCATTACCGAACAAAGCATACGCGTGGTGGAGCCGCTAGCCAATGCCGCGGTGCTTGCGCTGGAGCAACTGACAGAAAATGGAGAAACGCAATTGCTGGCCACTTTGGCCAATAAGGGTACCGTGGTAATCGAAAATCCTTGGATTGATATTCAGGTAAACGATGAACTCTTTTTGCGTGAGCAATGGCAAGGGACACTCCTGCCCAATACCGAGGTTGTGTATCCGCTTACCTTCTCCTTAGCGAATGTTTCAGCGGCTTCCCTGCAATACATTTGCGTGCGCTTAGGCACGGTATGGCAAGGATATACCGAATCCGACATTTTCGACAATCAAGCTTGCCTTTCTTTTTCTAGCGATTTCCAGATTGGTAAAATTTTCCCCAATCCGGCTGGCGCACAGATTCAAGTGCCTGTGGTGATTCCCGTGGCAGATGCTGTACAGGTAGAAATTATTTCCGATAAGGGCCAAATTGTTTTCAGTCAAGCCTTTAGGCAAACGGTGCAAGGCCTCAATGCCTTCACTATTGCTACCGATGCGTTTGGGAATGGGGTGTACTTTGTGCGCGTTACCTTCCAAAACAAGGTGAAGCAAGAGAAAATCATGGTGTTACGCTGAGTTAATTGTTTCTTAATCTTTTAGATAACATAAGATTTGTTTTACAATCTGCAAGGATTATGTATTTTTGCCAAATAATCTTCCGAAACACTATAATTTGAATCCATGAGTCTTAAATTAGACAAAATCGACCGTAAAATCCTTGAAATCCTTCAATCGGACGGTCGCATTACCAATGCCCAACTATCAAAAGAAATCGGCCTTTCTCCGGCTCCTACCTTGGAGCGTGTAAAGAAACTAGAACAGTCGGGAATTATTAAAAGCTACCATGCTAAGTTGGACACCGCCAAAATCAACTTGGGCGTAAGCACCTTTGTACAAGTTACCTTGCGTGGGCACAACAAAGAGAATATTGAGGAATTTTTGAAAGAAATCAATACCATTGAAGAGGTAATCGAGTGCCACCACATTACGGGTTCAGGCGATTTTATCTTGAAAATCATGGCCAAAGACATTGCCTCTTACCAAAAGCTGATGCTCGAAAAAGTGAGCGATATTAAGGTGGTGGACAGCTTACAGTCTTTGGTAATCCTTTCTACCTTCAAAGACAGCAAAGTATTACCTATTCCTAACTAATCACGCAGCGGTGGCTCTTCAGATTTTAGACGATATTCAAATTAGTCAGAAGCTTCGCAGGATTGCTTTTGAGATATACGAAAACAATTACGATGAGCAACAAATCGTGTTTGCCGGAATTGATGATAAAGGCTATGAGGTAGCCAGCCTTATAGCCCATCATCTGCATCAAATTTCACCCCTGAGTAGCCAATTGGTACGCGTAAGCTTAGACAAGTCCAATCCGGTGGGTACGCCTGTGCAGCTCGATACCGAACTGAAGAATCTGGAAGGCAAATGCATTGTACTGGTAGATGACGTGCTCAATACCGGGCGCACCCTTGTGTACGGCATGAAACCTTTTCTCTCCATAGCCATCAAAAAAATGGAAATTGCTGTGCTGGTCAACCGCAGCCATACGCATTTTCCGGTATATGCCACCTATTCGGGTTACGAACTATCCACCTCTCTCACCGAACATATAGACGTAGTGCTTGAAAAAGACAAAAATGCCGTGTATCTTAATTGATGCAAAATCCGGCTATTGCAAAGGCTTGTACGTGTAAGCGGCCGTAGTCTGCTTTTTTGTGATGAACCCTAGGCCTTATGAAAGAGAATAAGCGGGAGCTTGATTTTTTAAAACGGGAAATTGAAGCACTCAAATCGAGAGAAAATACCCTTTTGCAAGAAAACCACAAGCTTCAAAAAGAGCTGGAAAAATACGAAATGGCCGCCAGTGGGGCCAGTGATGGCCTGTGGGATTGGGACCTAGAGACCAACGAAACCTTTATTTCTCCTCCTTGGCGCGAAATGCTAGGCTATTCCGAAGATGATGTGCACAGCCGACTGGGCGAATGGGAAAACCTCTTACATCCGGATGACAGAGAACTTGCAACCCACGCTTTAAGAGAGTATATTGACGGCAAATCGGAAAAGTACGATGTGGTTTTCCGCTTGAAAAACAAACAAGGAAATTACCGTTGGATCCGTTCAAGAGCCACGGTGCTAAGAAATATGAGTGGACATCCCGTGCGTATATCCGGTTCGCATACCGATATTACGGAAAGCAAAAAAGCTGAAGAAGCACTTTATAGAAGTGAGAAAAAGTTTCGAAACCTTTTCGAAAACTCCCTGGTGGCTATGTTCCGAAGCGATGCCCATACCGGAAAGTTTATCGAAGCCAACCAAAAAACCCTTGAGCTTTTTGAAATAGATTCCATTGAGGGGGTATATACTACCCAGTTTTATGTGGAGGGCGATGCCTGCGATAATCTGATAAAGGCCCTACGGGAAAAGGAAAATGTAGAAAGCCAGGAAATTCAGCTGCGCACGGCTGCCGGAAAACTAATTTGGGTGTCCTTCTCGGCACGCTTATATAAGGAAGAAGGCTATATTGAGGCTGTGCTGAAAGATATCACCGACTCTAAAGAAAACTTGCTTGAGTTGCAGCGCCTGAACTTTGAGCTCGACAACTTTGTGTACCATGCCTCCCACGATTTGCGTTCTCCACTTCGCTCCATCATGGGTTTGGTCAATATCCTGAAAAGCGAAAACCAGCCCTCTGCCCGTCAGAAGTGTATAGAAATGATAGAAGGGAGTATCAATCGCCTCGATAAGTTCGTGGTCGATTTACTTTCTATGTCGCGCGCCAACCGTATCAAAGAAGAGGTAGTTCCTATCAATTTCATGATAGAGATTAACAACAGCTTTACCAATTTCTTCCATGCTTCCACCATCAAAAATCTGATGATTCAAACCTCGGTGAAGCATGCTATTCCTTTTAATGGCCCCGTCACGCAAGTGCGGGTAATTTTGAACAACCTGATTTCCAATGCCATCAAATACAGGCGCCACGATATTCCCCTGAGTCTGATTCAGGTGAATGTGGAGGTGCAGGAAGATAAAGTATTGCTTTCCGTTTCGGATAATGGAGAAGGGATTCCCGAGGAAAAACTCCCTCATATTTTTGATATGTTCTACCGCGCTTCTGAGAGCAGTGAAGGCTCTGGCCTGGGTATGTACATTGTCAAAAACATTATCAACAAAATTGGTGGGGAAATCAGCTTGCAATCGAAAGTAGGCGAGGGCTCTACCTTCTCGGTGGTTTTGCCCAATACCCCTATCGAAGAAGAATAAGCCTTCTTCCATCCTTTAAGCCTTTCAATTATGTCCATCCACAAACAAGAAATAAAGAAAGTTACCACTCACCAGCTTCAGGAAATGAAGAACCGTGGGGAGAAAATCAGTATGCTTACGGCTTATGATTTCTCCATGGCGCAGATTCTGGATGCAGCAGGCATTGATGTGCTTTTGGTGGGCGACTCAGCCAGTAATGTAATGGCGGGACATGAAACTACCCTGCCTATTACGCTCGACCAAATGATTTACCACGCCCAAGGGGTGGTTCGTGCGGTATCGCGCGCTTTTGTAACGGTAGATATTCCTTTCGGTAGCTATCAGGGCAATTCCTCGGAAGCGCTTCGTTCAGCCATTCGTATCATGAAAGAGTCAGGGGCGCATGGCGTAAAGATGGAAGGCGGAAGTGAGATTAAAGAATCCATCACCCGTATTTTGAGTGCCGGAATTCCTGTTATGGGCCATTTGGGCCTTACACCCCAATCAATTTATAAGTTTGGAACCTATACCGTACGCGCCAAAGAAGATGCTGAGGCGGAGAAACTGATAGCCGATGCCAAGCTTTTGGAAGAATGCGGATGTTTTGCCTTGGTCTTGGAGAAGATTCCCTCCAAGCTGGCTGCAGAAGTAGCCAAGGTACTTACCATTCCCGTGATCGGCATTGGTGCTGGAGGCGGTGTAGATGGTCAGGTGCTGGTGGTGCACGATATGCTAGGCATTACCCATGAGTTTAAGCCTCGCTTTTTAAGACGCTATGCCGATTTGCATACGGTAATTACCGATGCGGTAAGCCGCTATATTGAAGATGTGAAGCGCAAAGATTTCCCGAGCGATAAAGAGAGCTATTAGTTCTTAGTTCATGGTTGTTAGAGCTTTGTGAAGGGGTTATTACAGATTTCAAGTTATGAATCAGTTAGATATATTACAATTTGTTCTTTTTGTAAGCCTGTTGCTGGCTGCTCTTACCATTGTGCGTACCTATAAATCGGCCATCGCACAAGAGGATAAACACTTGATTTATGCACTTTCCATTGCAATTCCCTTGCTGGGGTTTGTGCTATTTTTGATTAAAAGAGATAAGGCGTAATTGTTTTTTTAATCCTGCTTGGAATTCATTTGCTAGCTAGGATTTTTTGTTAAACAACTCTGTCCTGATTTTTACGCTCACTGACACAAGCGCGGTTTTTCTTTTTCGTCTTTGTCTGCGGCAAACCAAATGACCGCATATTGTTCATACATGCCCACACCTACGGCTTGCCAGCTAATTTCCTTCCATTGTGAGGCATTGATCATCACTTGATTGTGGCCTGTACTTTTCTTCCATCCCGATAGGGCTTCTTCGGGAGTGGCTTTGGCCGAATGCCAAAAGGCGATTTCATAGCCATGGGTGTTGAATTGGGCAATCTCCTGGGGTTTGTTCCACATACACTCGGCTTGCTTGTGGTCGGAAGTATAGCAGCAAGCGGTCCAATCGCCCTTATCCGACCAGCTATGCGGATTGCATGAATCGCTGGCCATGTAGTTTTCCATCAAATCTTTCACATGGGCTTGGGCTACCTGCGTAAGGCTGGCACTGAGAGAAATGGGCGGTAGCTTTTTCTCTTTTCGGTATTTCATCAGCAAGTCATACAGCTTTTTTTCATCAGCCGAAAGGCATACGGTAGTATCGTTAGTACTGAAACTTGGTTGCAACCAAAGGGATAGGCTTAGTAAAAAGATAATCATACCCGTATAACGGAAAAGCAGGCGACAGGTTTGTGTTGCTTACTTGTTTCCAAAACCTACACTCCTCCGCCATTCGAGGAGTTTTTTTGTTTTACGGACGCGCTTTTTCTACCTTAGGGATTAATATGAGCGTATTCACCCCTCTTTTTCCACTTAATTTGGTAGCCATGCCGGGCGAGCGTCTCAATCTGCATATTTTTGAGCCTCGCTATAAGCAATTGGTGCAAGATGTTATGGACACTCGCGAGCGGACCTTTGGCATACCTTCTTATGTGCTCACCCGCATCGAGTACGGCACTATGGTGAAAATCATGGCGATAGAAAAAGAATACGAAGATGGTCGCCTCGATATCCGCACCCAAGGCTTGAGTATTTTTCGGGTAAGTAATTTTCAGAATCCCTATGCCGATAAGTTGTATGCGGCCGGAAAGCTGGACTTTTTAGAAGAAATAAGTGACGGAAGCGCACAGTTTCAGGAAGAAATTCGACAGGGGGTAATCACTCTTTATCAAATGATGGGAGCGAGCCCCGATGCGGCCTTTCAAAAGGATTTTCATACCTTCGAAATAGCCCACAAGGTAGGGCTTACGCTGGAACAAGAATATGAACTGATTCAAATAAGCTCGGAGGCTTTGCGCCAAAAATACCTAATGGCCCATTTGCAAAAGGCCTTACGCGTGATGCAAGGCATTCAGGATACAAAAGAGCGCATTAAGCTCAATGGACATTTTAAACATTTCGACCCACTAAACTTTTAAGCGATGCAAGTAGCCATAGATCCTTCTTTAGCACAGATTGCCCTGTTTATTTTGGGTGGATTGGGCTTTGTGATGATTTCCCTTTTGGTGGCTCGCCTGATTCGGCCGAATAGGCCCAATCCCGAAAAGCTGAGTATCTACGAATCGGGTGAGGAGCCCATAGGCCCGGCTTGGATGCAGTTCAATGCCCGCTTTTATGTAGTGGCGCTTATCTTCCTGTTATTTGAAGTAGAAATTCTTTTCCTTTTTCCCTGGGCCTTGATTTTTGGCGATGCCGAATGGCAAGCCGCCACGAATGGGCGTTGGGGCTATTTTGCCTTGGCCGAAATGAGCATTTTTGTGCTGATATTGGCTTTTGGTCTGGCCTATGTATGGGCAAAGGGGCATTTAGATTGGGTAAAACCCAATCCCACTATTTCTGCTTTTAAAGGCGTAGTGCCTGAGGGAAAATATCAATCGATTAACCAAAAATATTCGCAATTCAAGCATGGGGCTTCTTGATCAAAAATTGGGCAATGGAGGAGTACTAATTGCTCCTATCGATGATCTTATCAATTGGGCTCGGCTGTCTAGCCTATGGCCTATGGGCTTTGGTATTGCCTGCTGCGCCATCGAGTTTATGGGGGCAGTTTCGTCAGCGTATGACCTCGACCGATTTGGCATTATTCCGCGCCCCTCGCCCCGCCAAAGCGATGTGATGCTAGTAGCGGGAACCGTCACTTTTAAAATGGCCGATCGGGTAAGGCGACTCTATGAACAAATGGCCGAGCCGCGCTATGTAATTTCCATGGGGAGTTGCAGTAATTGCGGAGGACCGTATTGGCAACATGGCTACCATGTGGTGAAGGGTGTCGACCGCATCGTTCCGGTTGATGTGTATGTGCCGGGTTGTCCGCCACGGCCCGAAGCCTTGATTGGTGGCTTTATCAAATTGCAAGAGAAAATCAGGCGCGAATCGCTGCAAACCCCACAGGCAGCTTTGGATTTATTGGCCAAAAAAGAAAAGGAGGTATCGGCATGAGTAACTTACTGGAAATCTTACGCCAGCAGGTAGATTCCAATCTTCCTGACCTGAATACGAATGATAGCCCCGCTTCCCTGCAAGTGGAAGCCAAGCACTTACTAGCAGTCGCCAAGGTGCTGTATACGCATCCCGATTTATATTTTGATTCCCTCTCTTGTATCACGGGCATCGACAATGGACCAACGCTAGGAACCATGGAAGTGGCGTACAACTTGTATTCCATTCCCTACCATCAAAGCTTGATGCTGAAAGTGGTAGTTCCACGTTCGGTGGAGGCTATGCCTGTTGTGCCAAGTCTTACAGGGATTTGGCGCACAGCCGATTGGCACGAGCGGGAGGCGTACGATTTGTTAGGGATTTATTTTGAAGGCCATCCTGATTTGAGGCGCATCCTAATGCCTGCCGACTGGGTAGGGCATCCTTTGCGCAAAGATTATCAAGATCCTAGCACCTATCGGGGCATAACAGTTAAATAAATGGCGATGGAAAACAAAGACTACGCAGCCATTACCGAACAGGCACCTGGCCATAAAAAGGTAGAATATCAATATCAAGCCGATAATTTGCAGCGCTCAGAGCCTCCCAAATACAAGTTGGAAGACCTGAGGCAGGAGGAGATGATTATCAATATCGGCCCTCAGCATCCTTCTACCCATGGCGTATTGCGCTTGGAAGTGCTGGCGCATGGCGAATATGTGGTAGATGTAGTACCTCACTTGGGGTATCTGCACCGCTGCTTTGAAAAGCATGCCGAGGCCTTGCCCTACAATCAAATCCTTCCTTTTGTCGACCGTATGGACTACCTCGCGGCCATGAACTCCGAACATGCCTATGTAATGGGCGTGGAGCGCATGCTGGGTATACATCAGCAAATCGACAAGCGTACCGAATACGTCCGTGTGCTTGTGGCGGAGCTTAATCGCCTTTCGTCTCATTTTGTGGCCTTGGGCACTTATGGGATGGACATTGGAGCGTTTACCAGCTTTTTCTGGCTCATGCGCGATCGCGAGCATATCAACCGCCTGCTCGAATGGGTGAGCGGCTCTCGTATGCTTTTTAACTACCTGTGGGTAGGCGGACTTTTTTATGATTTGCCTGTGGGTTTTGAAGAAAAGTGTGCAGAGTTTATCGCTTACCTCAAACCTAAAATGCAAGAGATTGATGAACTGCTTCTTCAAAATAAAATCTTTATTGAGCGGACAGCCTCCATTGGCGTTTTACCTATGGATTTGGCCATCAATTATGGCGTAACAGGCCCTATGCTCCGTGCCTCGGGCTTGGCTTTTGACTTGCGCAGGGTCGATGCCTATTCGGTGTATCCCGAACTAGCTTTTGATATCCCGATAGGAAAAGGAGAGATGGGCACTTTGGGCGATTGCTGGGACCGAACTTGGGTACGTTACCAAGAGTGCTTGGAGTCTATCAAGATTATAGAACAATGCATTGCGCAACTCTTGGGTGACCACAAGCGCACCCGCGACTACAATCCTCGGGCGCATGTGCCTAAGAAAATCCGTCCTCAGGCGGGTGATTTTTACGTACGAGCGGAGAATCCTAAAGGGGAGCTGGGCTTTTTCTTTCGTGCCGATGGGCGCTCCGATATCCCTTTTCGCTGCAAGGCGCGGTCGTGCTGTTTTTCAAACTTAAGTGTGATTGGCGAACTGTCCAAAGGGGCAATGATTGCCGATTTGATAGCCATTATAGGATCTTTAGATATGGTGTTGGGCGAGGTGGATAGGTAACGTAAACCCCGAAAACCATGAAAATATTGAGTGCTTCCCAAATTCGCGAAGCAGATGCGTACACCATTCAGCAGGAGCCCATCAAGTCCATCGACCTGATGGAAAGGGCTGCTTCTCGTTTTTTTCAACGTTTTGTGGAGAAGTTTTCCTCTGAAAAACCCATACTGGTGGTTTGTGGCCCAGGTAATAATGGGGGTGATGGGCTGGCCATAGCCCGTCTGCTCTATTGGCATAAGTTTCAGGTGAAAGTAATGGTGCCTTCCCCAACTAAAAAGACCTCAGACGATTTTCGTACCAATTACCAACGCTTGCCCAGTGGTATTGTGGTGCTGTATCCCGATGATATTTTACAATCTCCCCAGCAATTGGATACGGTTTTGGTGATTGATGCGCTCTTTGGCACCGGACTTTCACGGGCGATTGAAGGGGAGTTGGCTCAGATTATTCAGGTCATCAATGCTTCTTCGGCCTATGTGGTTTCGGTGGATATTCCTTCCGGTCTTTCCTCAGATTCCGATAGCGAGAGTGATCGTATCATGCAGGCGGATGAAACATTCACCTTTGAAGCACCCAAACGCGCTTTTCTTCTCCCCGAAACCCATGCCTACTGTGGGCGTTGGGAAATCATTCCTATTGATTTATCGAAAGCCTGCATAGAGGCTATGGAATGCACTCATTTCCTCAGTACCGAGCAGGTAATCCGTGGTCTATTGAGGAATCGTAGCCCATTTCAGCATAAAGGTGATTTTGGAAGAGCTCTTCTGATGGCTGGAGCCAAGCAAACCTTGGGGGCGGCTGTATTGGCGGCAAAAGCTTGCTTGCGAAGTGGGGTAGGGCTGTTGCGTGTACATATCCCAAAGGATGCCTCCTCTATACTAAATGTTACCATTCCCGAAGCCATGACATGGGAAGATCCTCAGGCGGATTGCTTAAGCCAGTTGCCGGATACCGAGGCCTACCAAGCTATAGGTATTGGGCCGGGAATAGGTCAGGCCAAAGAAACCGAGAAGCTTTTACTGCAAGTGATCCAACAATACCGCGGGCCTTTGGTGATAGATGCCGATGGGCTCAACCTACTGGCCAAGCAAAAAGACGGGCTTGCCCTTTTGCCACCGGGCACCATTCTTACCCCGCATCTTAAGGAGTTCAGCCGATTAGCGAAAAAGGAAACCTTTGGTTTTAAGCGCCTCGATGCCTTGCAAGAGATGGCGCAGAAATATCAACTCAGCATTGTGTTAAAAGGCGCCTACTCAGCCGTAGCCTTGGCTGATGGTAGCTTACATTTCAACACTACTGGTAATCCAGGCATGGCCACAGCCGGAAGTGGCGATGTGCTCACCGGGATTATTTTGGCCTTGTTGGCACAGGGCTACTCTTCCGATCAGGCGGCACGCTTGGGTACCTATCTGCATGGCTTGGCCGGAGATTGTGCGGCCGCGGAATTAGGTCAAGAAGCACTTATTGCCTCTGATATCATTAGCCATTTGCCGCATGCGTTTAAAATGTTAACTTCCGCCTCGAATCACATATAACATGGAATTTTTCTTAGCCACATTTACTGCGCTCTTTTCGGTGGTCAATCCCTTTGGCGCAATCCCCTTGTTTTTATCGCTTACGCAGGATCTAGATACTGCACATCGCAATGAGCAGGCCTTGAAGTCAGCTGTGTATATGTTTGCCATTTTGGTGGTCTTTTTCTTTGCCGGAACCCTTATCCTAAATTTTTTCGGAATTCGTATCGAAGATATCCGCATTGCCGGTGGGATTTTGATTTGCCGCTCGGCTTTCAACTTGCTTAGCCCAGATTCATTCAAAGGGAAAAAGGTATCGGCTGAAGTAGAAGAAGAAGGGATGCAAAAGGAAGATATCTCGTTTACGCCCATGGCTATGCCTATGCTATCGGGGCCGGGTGCCATTGCTATTACCATTGGTTTTTTTGGACAAGCCAGTGGCTTGAAAGAATATCTTTGGATGGTACTGGCCATAGTAGCGGTAGCCTTATTGAGTTATTTGGTACTTCGTTCTTCACCTAAAGTAAATCGCTTTTTGGGCAAGGCGGGTATGGCATCTTTGTCGCGCATGATGGGCTTTATCGTACTGTCCATTGGGGTCAGTATGATTGTAAATGGTATTTTGCCTTTGGCGCATTCCTTCTTTGCTGCCCCTTAATAGCCTATGAAGAAGGTGTTGGGTGGCATAGCGTGGATGTTTCGGGCGGGTTTTCGACTCGGACTGTTCTTCTTTATCTTTTCCCTGTATCAGGTATTGTTTTATCGTTTCCTCGACCCTTGGACAACGCCTAAAATCGTGAGCAATTGGGTAGAGAATGGGTTTTATGAAGGCAATTGGGCTTTTCCTGAATATGAATGGGTAGATTTTGAGGAGGTTTCGCCCTATGTGTTTTTAGCGGTGATGACAGCCGAAGACCAGAAATTTTTACAGCATCACGGCTTTGATATTGAGGCCATTGAGAAGGCCTTCAAAAACAATAAGAAAGGAAGGCGCATCAAAGGGGCAAGCACCATTAGTCAACAGGTTTCAAAAAATATGTTTCTGTGGCCGGGGCGAAATTTTGTCCGCAAAGGATTGGAAGCGTATTATACCATCCTTATAGAAGTGTTTTGGCCTAAGAAACGCATCTTGGAAATGTATGTGAATATTGTGGAGCTAGGTCCCAATGTATACAGCATACAAAAAGCTTCGGAAAAATATTTTAAAAAACCGGCCGCACAACTCACTAGGGAACAGGCCGCTTTGGTGGCTTCAGTTTTGCCCAACCCCGTGCGATATAAAATAGCACAACCTTCCGCCTATGTGCTGCGTAGAAAGAACTGGGTGCTGAGCCAAATGCGCTATGTGGGTAATAAAAAGTTGATAGAAAGTTTGTGATTTGGCGTAATCTTTGCAACCTTATAAACCATTAACGCATCTTTGAGTTAAAATAGTATATGAAACTTAGTAAAATTCTTTTTTCCCTTCTTCTTCTTTCGCTTATCACCTCAGGTGTATGGGCGCAGTCGGTAGCGGAAAGAAGATTCAACGGGAATACTGAGCTAGATGCCGATAATATCATTTCATTATACCCTCAGCCGGCCACAGAATATGTGGTGGTGCAAATCAAAAACTCAACCCTTACTAAGGTGAGCTTTCAGATGTACAACATTATAGGGGTTCCGGTGAATATTGAAGCTGAGCAAATCAGCGAAACGGAATACAAAATACCGATTAAAGATTTAAACATGGGCTATTACATGGTGGTGGTAAAAGACGACCCGGCCCGATTCCAGAAAGCCTATAAGTTCTTAAAAAAATAAAAGCTCCGATTGCTCGGAGCTTTTTTCATGCTTAGAATTCTGCGTTGCCCGGAGTGCGGGGGAAAGGAATTACATCGCGGATATTGCCCATGCCTGTGATGAACAAAATCATACGCTCAAAGCCCAATCCAAAGCCGGAGTGAGGCGCGGTGCCAAATTTACGGGTATCCAAATACCACCACACTTGCTCTTCTTTGATGCCGATTTCCTGTACGCGCTGTTTTAGTTTTTCGTAGCGTTCCTCACGCTGTGAGCCACCCACAATCTCGCCAATGCCCGGGAAGAGGATGTCCATAGCGGCTACGGTTTTTCCGTCTTCGTTTTCGCGCATGTAGAACGACTTGATTTCCTTAGGGTAATTAGTAAGAATAACAGGTTTTTTGAAGTGTTTCTCTACTAGGTAGCGCTCATGTTCCGATTGCAAATCGGCTCCCCAGGCTTCAATCAAAAATTGGAATTTCTTCTTTTTGTTGTGGTTAGAGTTTTTCAGGATGTCGATAGCCTCGGTGTAGGTAAGGCGCTGGAAATCGTTCTCTACCACAAAGCGCAGGCGTTCCAGTAAGCTCATTTCACTTCTTTCTTCCTGCTTTTTGTTTTTCTCTTCCTCTAAAGCTCTTTGGTTAAGGAATTCCAAATCCTCCATACAGTTGTCAAGAGCATACTGTACCAAGTATTTCAGCATTTCCTCGGCCAAATCCATGTTATCGTTAATATCATAGAAGGCCATCTCCGGCTCAATCATCCAGAACTCCGCCAAGTGGCGCGTGGTATTGGAGTTTTCGGCACGGAAAGTAGGCCCAAAAGTATAGATTTCAGAAAGGGCCATAGCGCCTAGTTCCCCTTCCAGCTGACCCGATACGGTTAGGTTGGTTTCTTTTTCAAAGAAATCTTGGGTAAAATCTATGCCTCCTTGCTCATTTTTAGGCAAGTTGTGTAAATCTAGCGTAGTAACACGAAACATCTCGCCCGCACCTTCTGCATCCGAACCCGTGATGATGGGTGTATGCAGATAGAAGAAGCCTTTGTCGTTAAAGAATTTGTGCACCGCATAGGCCATGGCATGGCGCACGCGCAAAATGGCGCTAAAGGTATTGGTACGGGGGCGCAAGTGGGCGATTTCACGCAAAAACTCTAAGCTGTGCTTTTTGGGCTGCAAAGGATATTGCTCCGGATCGGCAGTACCTAATACTTCGATTTGTGCCGCGGCCAATTCTACTTTCTGACCACTTCCTTGCGAGGGTGTGATTTCTCCCGTAACCGAAAGGCAGGCACCCGTGTGGATGGATTTGAAAAGTTCTTCCCCGAAACGATTAGGGTCGGCTACCACCTGCATATTATGGATTACACTACCATCGTTAAGGGCAATGAAAACCACATTTTTGCTGTCGCGTTTGGTGCGCACCCATCCTTTGATGTTTACCGTTTGGCCTACTTCGTTTTCCTGAAGCAAGTGCTTAATCTTGGTCCTTTTTAAATCTTTCACCTTCTGTACGTTTATCGGTTTGGAGGGGGCAAAAATAAAACTTTTTTCGCCTTACTACCATGTATTTACCCTTTGAAAATGGAGGAATTTTCGATTGTGGTATAAAGTGTGCTGATTTATAAATAAATTTGAGAATAGTCGTTGAAAATTAGAGTGTATGCAAAAGTTAAGCCTTACACAGAGTCTTAGTCAGAAGTTGTCGCCACAGCAGATACAGTTTATCAAGCTGCTGCAGATACCTACCGCTGAACTGGACACCCGTATAGAGGAGGAGTTGGAGATTAATCCTGCCTTAGAAGAGGGCAAAGAGGACAATCCGGATGAGATGCCTTCTTCAGAAGATGATTTTGAGGAGAGTTACGAAAAAAGTGAGGATGATCTGAATGTAGAAGACTACCTCGGGGATGATGATTACAGTGGCTACAAAATGCAAGGGGATGGGAATTATCCAGAAGATGATGACCGCGAAATCCCTACTCCTGAAAATATTACCCTCAATGATCAGTTGATTTCCCAACTAGGTTTTTTGCGTCTCGATGATAGGCAATATACCATTGGCATGCAGCTGATAGGAAGTATTGAAAGCGATGGCTACATCCGTAGGGAGCTAGATGCCATTGTGAATGATTTGGCCTTTGCCCAGAATATCGAAACGGATATCGATGAAGTGGAGGAGATCTTACGCAAAATCCAAGACTTTGACCCGGCTGGAATTGCCGCCCGCAACTTACAAGAATGTTTGATTCTTCAATTAGAGCGTAAGTTGGGTATGGGTGATGCCATCACTATCGCGCTGGAGATTGTGAACGACCATTTTGAAGAGTTTACCAAAAAACATTACGATAAAATCGTGAAGCGCCTCAGTATTCCTGATGAGGAATTGATGAAAGAGGCGATCAATATTATCACTAAGCTTAATCCCAAACCGGGTGGCGTATCGGGCGGACTGGTGAAAACCCAGTTTTTGATTCCTGATTTTATGCTGACCAACAACAATGGGAAGCTAGAAATTAGCCTTAACTCCAAAAATGCCCCCGAGCTACATGTGAGCCGCTCGTATGCGGAGATGTTTCAGACCTACGACAAAAGTGATAAGAAGGATAAGAAGCTGAAAGAAACCGTAAGCTTTGTGAAGCAAAAGCTGGATGCGGCTCGCTGGTTTATCGATGCCATCAAGCAGCGTCAGCAAACCTTGCTGCTTACTATGAATGCTATTGTACAATATCAATACGATTTCTTTCTCGAAGGCGATGAGAGCAAGCTAAGGCCCATGATTTTGAAAGACATTGCTCAGGAAATCGGTATGGACATCAGTACCATTTCGCGGGTGGCTAATAGTAAGTCGGTACAGACGGAATTTGGGATATACCCATTGAAATATTTCTTCTCAGAAGGGATTGCTACCGATTCGGGAGAAGATGTGAGTAGCCGCGAGGTGAAAAATGTATTGAAAGAATACATCGACAAAGAAGACAAGCGCAAGCCACTTTCGGACGATAAGTTGGAGAAGATGTTGAACGAGAAAGGCTATAACATAGCCCGAAGAACGGTGGCTAAATACCGCGAACAATTAAATATTCCTGTAGCCCGCTTACGAAAAGAACTCTAGTGACACGCAATCTGGCCTACGGAATATCCGTGATTTTTCATCCCTTGCTTTTGCCTACGCTTTTGTTTGGGTTGATATTTTATTTCCTGCCCGATGTGGCCGGAATGCATCAGGGAACTACGCAGTTTTTTATGCTACTGGCCATATTTATTACCACGGCCATCATTCCCACGCTCAGTTTGGTGCTGCTCAAGTTCAGTGCCGCCATCGAAAGCCTTCAAATGCCCAATAGGGAGGAACGGGTGATGCCCTTTTTCTTTATCTCGGTGTTTTATGTAGTCACCACCTATTTGTTCTACGATAAGTTGCGTGTGCCCAGCCTTATGGTGGCCGTGTTGTCTGCCATCACCTTGATTATCCTTGTGCTGAGTGTCTGCACCCTGTTTGTGAAGGCTAGCGCCCATGCAGCCGCTATCTCGGGGGTATTGGTTTTGTTGGGTGTTTTACAATATTTGTACCCTGGTTCGGGCTTACTGTATGTGGTGGTTGCTATGGTGTTGATTGCCGGATCAGTGATGTGGTCGCGCTTATATTTGCAAGCCCATAGCTTACAAGAAATTATTATTGGAATGTGTATTGGATTGGGCGTAAGCCCAGTCGTGTTATTCTTGATTTAACTATGAAAGAATTTGAATTTTTAACCCTGCAGGTAGCCGATGGTGTAGCCACGATTACCTTGAACCGTCCGGATGTTTATAATGCCTTCAATGACGGACTAAGTTATGAATTGCAAGATGCCCTAAAGCAGGTAGAACGCGATGCCGCTGTGCGTGTAGTGGTGCTAACCGGAGCCGGAAAGGCTTTCTGCTCGGGGCAAGATTTAAAAGCCTCAGCCGGGGTGGAAAACCGCTCTTTTGCGGATAGTTTACATAAGCGCTATAACCCAATCATCCGTGCGATGCGAAATATGCCTAAGCCTATAGTGGCCCGTGTGAATGGCGTAGCGGCCGGAGCCGGATGTTCCTTGGCTTTGGCCTGCGATATTATTGTGGCATCTGAGGAGGCTAACTTTATCGAAGTGTTTATCAATATCGGTTTGGTACCCGATTCAGGTTCTTCTTTTTTCATGCCTCGCTCTATTTCATATGCCAAGGCATTTGAGTTTTGTTCGATGTCCTCACGTGTGAAAGCTACCGAGGCTGCCCAAATTGGTTTGATTAACAAAGCCGTGCCTGCCGAGCAATTGGATGAGGCCGTGAAAGCCTTTACCGATTATTATGCCGCGGCACCTACGCAGTCGATAGGTTTGATTAAAAAGATGCTAAACAAGGCCCAGAACAGTTCCCTAGATGATATGCTGGAGTATGAAGCCTACTGCCAAGAGATAGCCGGGCGCTCGCACGATTACCGAGAGGGAGTAAATGCCTTTATCGAGAAGCGTAAGCCCAAGTTTGAAGGGCGATAAGCACAAAAAAGGCCTCAATTGATTTAATTGAGGCCTTTTTTATATATTAGAATATTTCGAGTGATATACCGAAAGAGATGGGGGTGGTGTCAATTTGATTAGGGCCTTTTCCGCTTTTAAACAAAGGAGAAAGGCCATGGTAATACCAGGCATTGAAACCGCCAATCCCTACGCGAAGATAGGCGCCATAGCGCAAGTCATTCATGTGGAAATCTTCTTTGTATTTCACCTTTTTGGTTTCCCCATTTTCGGTAAACTTGATTTTGGTCATAGTGTCTACCCGATAGCCAATTTTACCACCCAAGGCCACCATCAAGCTGCGTTTTGTGTCCACTTTGTTGGAATAGAAGCGGAATTCAAGCGGCATGTCTATATAGGTGTTGGAGAAAGAAGATTTCTCTGGGCTTACGGTACGACCGGTAAAGATATCTTCAATAGTGGCAATGGTAGTGGAATCAGGATTAGTAGCTAAAGAAACGCGTTTGCTAAAGCTAAAGCGTTCATTGCTTACCCCAAGGCCCGGATTGAAGGTGAAAGATGAATTGCCAAGGGGTAATTCATATAAATAGGCAATATTAATAGTTCGTGAACCAATGAATTTGAGTTCACCATTCAAAGGAGCATTTAAAAGCTGGTTGAAGCCGTAATCAAATAATAAATGGCCGGGCAGATTGGGACGAGGTTTTTTGGCCTCTTGTGCCCATGTAAGACTGATTATTGAAAGGGTGAGTAGGCTTAACGCGAAAAATTTTTTCATGCGAGTGTGCGAATATTATTTTTTAAGACGGGCAAAGATACTATTTTTTGCATAGCTTGAACAAAAACGAAGCCCTGCTTGCAATAATTGTTGGCGCAAATCAGAAAGTTTGAAAAAAAAGTAGCGAAGTGCTTTTCTATAATTTGAATTAATCTTTACATTTGCACTCCCTTAAGGGAAAGGTTCTCGTAGCTCAATTGGATAGAGCATCTGACTACGGATCAGAAGGTTAGGGGTTCGACTCCCTTCGAGAACACGAAAACAGACAGTAAAGCCTTGTAAGTGAATAACTTGCAAGGCTTTTTTTGTTGCTTGAGAGTAAATGAAAAGAGCCATCGGGAAATTCCCAATGGTTCTTAGATTAGGTAACTATGAGGATTATTAAATGCTAGAAAGGGTTTCAAGGCTTATGCATACATTTCTAGACGTTTAATTTGTATCTTGAAAAATTTGAAATCGATTAAATGTATTATTGCCAATTCAAGACCATGTTAAGCGTATTCAGATATAATCTGGCGCGAATCGTTTTGTTCTAGGTTGGAATTGAATATGTTGTTTGACTTTTTTTATATATTTTATGATAAATAAAATATATGTACATTTGGCTTAAGTGTTTTGGAGGTAACTAAAAGGTTGACTTGGTTCTATCTATTAGTTATCACATGCTATAATGGCCTGATGACTAGTGGATTTAGTACAGTAGTTTGAGTTACGGATAGTAGTACCTTTCATTATACGATTAGGGTTATTTGATGAATAGAGCTTGTGTTCTGTTTAATTTAGGCTACTCAATAGGAACAAACTATGAATAGAGATTGGTTTTGCTTAGTTTTTGTTTTGCTTTTTATTTTACCATTCCCATCAAAGTCTCAAGAGTTTGTGGATAGGTTTTCTATGAGAGACTTAAGTGATTTTTTGATTGGCTCCAGATTTCAAACTGATTTTCCAGATTCATTGTATGCTCACAGCGATAGGGGGCTGAAAACTGCTTTGCAGAGTGGGGATAAGCAAGAGGAGGCGCTCATGTATAGGTATTTAGGAATCTATCATTGGATTAATGCAGATATACAGGAGACTATGAAATATTTCCAAAAAGCTAAGGGGATTTATGATTCATTAGGTCTGATGAATGATGCTATGGAGCTTAACTCATATATTGGGATCTTGCACTCCACGCTCGGAGATTATGTCAACGCAGTAGATTGTTACTATAAGTCTTTGCGGTACTTTGAAGATAATACCCGTAAAAATAAAGAATATTTAGCTGATACATATAATGCATTGGGCCTAGTGTTGGGCAATATTAATGATTATACTTCGGCATTGTCGAACTTTCGAAGATCGTATAATTTGTTCTCTCAACTTGAAGACACGTTGGGCATTGCAGTGGTTTATGCCAACCTTGGAACGGTGAGTGTCCAGATTCATCAATTTGACTCGGCCAAATACTACTTTACTAATGCTTTGCGACTTTTTGAACGTTTAAATAATGCAAAGGGGATAGCCTTTGTCTACAATAAACTAGTAGGAACGGCACACCGTGAGGGCCGTATATCTGATGCATTTTTGTATGCCCAGATTGCTTACGGCATTAGCTTGGAGAGGGGGTTTGTAGATTGTCAAGTCTCGGCCTTGATTTCTATGGGAAAGGTCAAGTATGAACAAGGAAGGTTTAGGGAAGCATTTGAATATTTCAGTCAAGCAAATTCGATTAAACAGCCATATGGAAACAAATGGGGAGAGGTCGATATTTTTAAAGGTTTGTACAAGTCAAGTAAAGCATTAGGGAATTTTGAAGAAGCTTTTAGCTATAATGATATGTACATAGCAGTGATGGACTCTTTGTATAGTAATGACAGTTATGGGGACATAAGTAAACTTCGGATTTCTAATGAAGTTGGAAAAAGAGATGCTGAAATCAGGCTCTTAGCTAAGGATAGTGAAATTGAAAAGTTAAACAGACGGAGCTTGGTATTCCGCTTAATAGGAGCAATAGTTGTTTTATTCCTTATTAGCATAATACTGTTGGTTAAGAATAAGAAAAACCGGATACTTGCTGAGCAAAAGGCTCAATTGGTTTTAGCCGAACAGGCCATAATTAATGCAAAGCTTCAAAATAGGATAGAAAGGGAAGTAGAACTAAGTAAGGAGCTTGACTCAAAAAATAGAGAGTTAATTACTTATACGTTAAACTTAATGCAAAAGAATGCTATACTGGATGAAGTTAAAGCGATAGCCAAAGAGGTGTTGAAGCGCCCAAGTGCCAAGGATCAAGAGCTTAGAAAGTTAATCAATGCTATTGATTACAGTTTTACATTAGATAAAGATTGGGATGGATTTAAAACATATTTTGAACAAGTGCATCCGGATTTTTTCAAGAAATTAAAGGACAGCTATCCAAGCTTAAGTGCTTCTGAATTAAGGCACTGTGCATTGATAAATCTCTCTTTAAGTATCAAGGAAACAGCACAGCTGCTAAGTATTTCTCCAGATAGTGTAAAAGTGGCTAGGCATCGAATTAGGAAGAAGCTTAATTTGAAACTTGATGATAATCTGACAGAGTTCATAATGTCAATATAGCTAAATGGCTCTTGATAAATGAAGGATTCTCAGTTGAAAGGAGCTTGATTTTAAGGTATATATGAAGAAATCGAAATGACTCTGATTTTACCCCTGATACAGTTCTCTTACTCCCATAAAAGCAGGAGGGATGGTGCTTTTTAAGGCGTTTTTTCTTATATTCTTGCCTTTGTAGCCGCTTAATGTATTTCTTTCGAGGCATTGGCTATATATTGTTAATTCCTCTGACCCCCTGCCTCGCTCCCGCTTCGAAGAAAATTGGTATTTTGCGTCCTTCTTTATTATTTATGTAAATGTTCTATTGGAGCGTTTTGTCCGTTGCCTAATCTGTTCGTATTTGGCCAAAGCCCCATATTCCAAATGGTGGCTAGGCTACTTTTGTCCCCTTTCATTGAGCCTAATGTGCCTTTCTGCAACTTGCCCTTGTAAATCGGGCACCCCGTAGCCTTTTAATATAATCGGTCTATCTAAAAAGTGTATTACCCCATATGGTTACTATTCACATTGAAGGGGTGGGGTTTCTACTGTTGCAAAATGTGTAATTAATAACGTCAATATTCTCTTATTCAATTTTTTAACCCCCTGCTTTGTTTGCTTGTCCATGCTGGCAGGTCATTTTATGTAAATAGAGGAAGGGAAGGGTGTCTTTTTGACGGTCAATGAATTAGCTTTTGACAATCATCTGAGCGCGTTGTTTCCCATCTGTTAACCTTTCTGTTGCTTGCCCTTTTCCCAAGTGTATACCTTTTGTACCCCTTATTGTTAATGTGTTACGAGTCATTTATCGTCTCTTTTGTAAGAGTATACGCCATGCTGTTACATTTTAATATTGTAATAATTGACCACAAGTTAGCTATGTAGGCCACCTTATTAAACCTAAATGGATGAGATCTTTGTCTGGAGTTGATGTGTCCCATCGTTCGGTGATGGCACCTTTTCATAATGCATTCTTACAACTTGCAAGTGCTGTAATAGTGCTAAGGGGTGATAGTATTGTGGATTGTAATCAAGGGGCGGTGTCGTTATGGCAGGCGCAAGACAAGGAATTCTTGTTGAAGAAAGAAGGGTATCAATTGATTTTTACTACTAAATCTCCCAAGGCACTTTTTCTTAATTTGAAAAACTCGTGTATTCAATCGGGTAGCTATAGGGCAGATATTCTTATTCGAACCTTTAAGGGTGAAATTCATCATGTGGATGTTTCATTGCTGGCGTGGGTAAAAGAAGGTCAAGAGCCTATAATTTATCTTATTGCAACAGTTTTAATGCCTTATAAGGCAGCCAGTAAAGAGCTAGGTAGTCATAAAGGTGTTGGAAGAGATAACAATGTTATCACGCTAAAGAGCCCACTGTATAAAGAGGCTAAGCGGAATATAGGGTTAACAGCAGATAGGTATGGTGTAATTAATCTCGATATTTTAAATCAAGTCATTGTTTTTGAAAAGAAAATCTGTGAGTTCATTGGTATTTTTAATACAAATATTAGTGATACGTCTTTTGTTATATCCTACAAGGATTTTATAGATAGGTACGTATATCAGGAGGATAAGCCTAGAGTGATGGAAAGGCTTTATTCTTTAAATCCGAATTCCTCAGCAAATACATTGTTGAAAATTAGACTGGATTTTGTCCTAGTAAATGATTTGGGGCAAACCCGTAGAGTGCGAATTCTTTGCAAGCCATTGATAGAAGAAGATGGAAGTTTGAAAGTCTACCATGGCGTATTGCAAGATTATTCTGAACAAGAATACTTCCAAAGTAAAATTAATAAGTATAAGGCAAGTCTAGAAATACTGATAAAGAAAAGGACTCAGCAACTGTCTCTCAGTCAGGCAAATTTGTCAAATGCGTTGGATTTTGCCAATCTAAGTATTTGGGAATACGATAGTAACTATCAAGTATTTAAAGTTTCGGGGAAAATGTTTTTAGGTGAAGACTCCGAGGAACACGGCTTGATGGATAAAGTATTGTCAATATCTGAAATTGAAAACTTGCTCGTGCACGATGATTGGCTTGTCTTCAAAGATATGATGGATTATTTATTGAAGGAGGCGAAATCAGGTCATACCGAATATCTTGAAATAAGAACTAAGCCAAATAACAAACAATACAAGCATTATTACTTAAATGCGAAATGCACCTTAGATGAACACGGGGTTCAAAAAATACATGGGACTATTCAAGATATTACCCAAATAAAGCGCACCCAGGATGAAAATGTGCGACTAATCGAGATGGTAGAAGCCTCAAGCGATATTATTGTAGTTGCTAATAAGGAAATTGAGTTAGAGTATATCAATAAAGCTGGAAAAGTCTTTATGGGCTTAGAGGATAGCTTGTCGACCCAAAGGAACGCATCCGAAAGATTTGAAAAGATTTTACATTCAGCAAAGGGCGGGGTAATTAAGGCCATGAAAAATGGTTCGTGGAATGGTGAAGCATTGGTTACCCGTTATGATGGTGTCGTAATTCCTTTTTCTGTTCAAATAATTGCACATACATCCAATCGCCAGATTAAGTTTATCTCAGCTGTTTTCAGAAATCTTGTTGATCAAAAACGCACAGAAGAGGATTTGCTGAGAAAGAATAAAGACCTAGATACTTTTTTGTATCGTTCGTCTCATGATTTCAGAGCTCCAATCACCACACTTATAGGTTTGGGTAAGTTAGCAAAAATGGAAATAAAGGATAAGGAAGCCTTAAAGTACATTGATATGTTCGAAGATCAATTTGAGAGACTACATAAGCTGAATGTTAATATAACTAGG
The DNA here is from genome assembly GCA_030412945.1 of Shiella aurantiaca. Lineage (GTDB taxonomy): Bacteria > Bacteroidota > Bacteroidia > Cytophagales > Cyclobacteriaceae > Shiella > Shiella aurantiaca. The sequence continues at coordinate 398,724 of JAUHJS010000002.1, forward strand.
TTGATTGGAATTGATAAAGCAAGTGCTTTTGAGGGGAAAAGAGTAGAGTTTAACTCTCAAGAAATGGTAGATAAAGTAATAAAGGAATTGAGCTTAAGGTATGATATAAGTCAAGCACGCTTTGAAACAGAAGCATGTGAGAAGATTGTGTATTGGCCTAAGGCCTTTGAAATGCTGTCAATTGCCGTATTTAATTTAGTGGAAAATGCTATTCAGTTTAAGAAAAGAGGGGAAAAGGCTTTTGTGAAAATAAAGATTGAGAATGTAGTTCAACATAATAGCCTTCGTATAGAAGTCACAGACAATGGCGTAGGGATGCCTGAAGAAGTAAAGTCGCGGATATTTGAGATGTTTTATAGAGGCAACTTAGATTCTAAGGGATCCGGGATTGGATTGTTTAAAGTGAGAAAGGTAGTAGAAAAATTGAACGGAAGTATTGAGGTTAATAGTACTATAGGAGAAGGCAGTTCTTTCATCTTGAAGTTGCCACTTGCAAATAAATCAACCTGAGTAGTGCATATGAGCACATTTCCTGTCGATCGAGGGTTTAATCATACTAATAAGAAAATATATCTTTTAAATATAAAGAATCAACTATAACCTAAATCATTGAACTTTATGCATGGAATCGTTTTTGCTGAACTTCAGAAATATGTAAATGTAAATTTTGGAGCAGCCACTTGGTTTGCCCTTTTAAAATCTTCGGGGTTAGAGGGTAAGATGTATCTTCCTACAAGGCCTTACCCAGACGAGGATATTTTTGCGATTGTTGGTAGCGCCTGTAAGGCTACAGGAAAAACTGCCGATGAAATATTAGAAAGTTTTGGCTCCTTCATTGCTCCTGATTTGATGAAAATATTTGGTGGATCGATGGATCCGAAATGGAAAACCCTTGACTTTTTGGAAAATATGGAGAGTGTAATCCATAAGGCTGTGCGCATCAATAATCCGGAAGCCACACCGCCTGTATTGAATGTAAAGCGAAAGTCACAGAATTCTGTAGAGATTGTATATTCATCTAAAAGAAAGATGGCCAGTTTAGGATTAGGTCTTATTAAGGCTGTGTGTAAACACTATGGGGAAGAAGGGGTCATTAAAGTGACCACCAAAACCACACCAGATGGAGAAAGTACAATCTTTAATATTTACAAATAAACGAACATCTAACACGGCTAGAGACAGGTTTATAGCCGTGTTAGCTATTTTCGCTTTGCATGGCATACTTCTTAGTAGTTATTGATTTAGATTATTCATAAATGAAGGCGAAAAAAATTTATATAATAGGCAAAAGGAGGTGGATGGGGTTCTCTTAAAAGTGGAGAGTCTGGCAAGGCAATGTATTTTGCGAAAGAGTCTTTTTTTTATAACAGATATCGCCCTAGGCTAAACTCGAATTACCTCTGGCTGGGACTTGCCTACAAGTGTTTAGTTGCTCCATTTATGTTGGATAGTATGCTCATTAGTGTAATCTAGGTGGTATAGTTTCATGTTTTTTGCTAATTGTGATTTTGACTTATTGATGGTATTGGCAAAAGTGACTTCAATGGCAATTCCAATATGCCGCAGTCTCGATAGCTTGAAAATCTTTATGGGTATTCGAAATAAATACAGGATAAATTAAAGGTGAAATAGAAATGTGGTCGACAACAGAACTTGTAGCCAATAGAGAGAATGTTGAAAGAAGAACTCAGGAAGTAGAATACTTTTTAAGGGATATTGAAATGTTCATAAGATGAGTTTAAAAAATAGAGGAAATGGAGAGGTAGTGAATGGAATCAAAATTTGAAGTTTGATTTATATGTATCTATCTGATTATAAGTATAATAATAAATATTTCTTAATGATACTAATGCTATGGTGATGCATCAAAAAGAAATTAAGCTTATTGAAGATTCGTGGGATTATATCCTTGCAAATACTCAGGAGGCTGGATTGGTTTTTTATAATGATTTGTTTGAGAAGAATCCCGAATTGAGGGCGCTTTTTACTACAGATTTAAATGATCAGGCACGTAAGCTAGTAGCTCTTATTACATTTTCTGTTAATAAACTCAATGAATTTGATTCTTTAGTTTCTGATATTGAATTGCTTGGATTGCGTCATCATGCCTATGGTGTTAAGCCTGAATTTTATGAAATGGTAAGGCAGAGTCTAATGTTTATGCTTGAACAAGGTATGGGGGAGAACTGGAATACAGATTTGGCAGAGACTTGGGGTAAACTTTATAAACATTTATCTGAGGTGATGATTAATGCTTCATATAACCATTTGGCGATAAAAAGGACTAACTAATTATATTTTAAACCTAAACAGTTTATTAAGATGATTGACAGACAAAATCAATTAAAGGAAGAAACATAGGATATGTAAACAAGGGAGGTTTTCTTTTTAGGCTACGTTTGATTGTGAAGTGCCCAGAGTTCAAAAAGCTTGGCAGTGCTCTACGTAACTCTGACGGAGCCTATGATAAAGCCACGAGGAATGACTAGATGGATATGATGACGCTCTTCTACTTACATCACGCGTCATTACTATTGTTTAGCATACGCATGCTTTGCTTTACCTTGTTTGAAGGTTTACACTTTATGGGCTATATGGCATCTTCAAAATTTCAAGGGCTATCTGCTCAATATAGTGATTAAAAATACTCCTCAGTCATATCTTACTACTTGATGTGCTGTATGAGTGATGTTTTCCCATGTATTGCGTGGGGTTTATTCTTATCTCACTTTTGAAAATGGTGAGTTTGTAATATTTCATAAAGACTAGTGTTGATGTCTAGAATAAAAACAATTTTTTCAGCTGGATTCTTTATTCTCTTGTGGCTAGTTCCACTTATTGTGATAGGGGATAGTTCTTCTTCAAATTTTCAAGGTGAGGTTTCTTCGAAAATTGATTTACCATGGAGGTTTTTTCCTAATCAATTGCTCCATCCTATTGAAGCAATTAATAGTAAAGGATATATACCTCTGGATAGAGATTCTTGGATTCTTCCTCAAGATTCCGGCTATCACTGGGGTACCTACCAAACTAGGTTGAGGTTAAATAAAAATGGGCAGTTTAGCTTATACTTTCCAGCTATTAATAGTGCTGCAAAAATATGGGTTAATAATAAGCTGGTGTTCTCCAAAGGGAGTGTTTCACCGAGTGAAGAAATGCATGTAGGCAATGGTTCAATAGCTATTATCAATCTTCCTAGTGGTCATAAAGAGGTAATTATTACTATACAGTTTTCTAATTATGATACAGTGAAGTCTGGAATAGCTGAAGGTGTGTTTTTGGGAGAAATAAATAGCCTTAATAAACTGATTAACAAAAGATCTGCTTTTTCAATAGGGTTTATTGGTATTTTCTTGATCATCTCTTTGCTGTGCTTGGTACTATTCCTTTACTTCAGAAACAGTGTTGAGCATTTGTATCTATCGATAATTGCTGTTCTTATTGCGTTTAGGACAATGTTCCTTTATAAGGCTCATTTATACATGCCGATTTTTGATGGGTTGTCGTTTGGATTTAAGAATAGAATAGTTTACACAAGTGTATACCTTATTTTGATTTTTCTTCCTTTGTTTATAAATGCTAGCTTCAGAGTCAATAAAAACTACCTCACATCATTGTTTGTAATAGTTGGTGTTATAATTTCCCTTTTAAGTCTTGTTCTTCCTCCTGAACTTTATGGGGGGGTATTGTTAAACGGAGCACATCTGTTTTTTCTTTTTGAGATACTGTATACCATATACATATTTTGGTTAAACAGAGCAAAGGTGTTTAGGAAATTGTTGGTTATAGGTCTGAGTCTTTGTTTCCCTCTTATTATATTGGAGATGGCAAAGAATTCAGGCCTAATTTACATTTCTGCTCCTTTCTTGCTAGAGTTCAGTGTTCTTATCTTTTTCCTTTTTCAGATAATTCTTCTTGCAAAACGGAACTCTAAAACTTTTCTTTTAATAGAGAAAATGAATCGGTCGCTAGAAGAACAAGTAGATGTCAGGACGAAAGAATTGGTGGAATCTAATAAGGTGAAAGAGTCGCTTCTTTCTGTCATATCTCATGACCTGAGAGGCCCTCTCGGATCTTTGAAAGGTGTTTTGTCTTTGTTCAATAATGGTTTTATAAGTGAATCGGAAATGAAGCCCTTAGCCAAACAATTGGAGGCTGAGCTTTATAATACAGATATTTTGTTTGAGAATCTTTTACGATGGTCATTGGCACAAAGTTCTGGCCTGAGAATAGAGAAGAAATGTTACATCTTACATGATTTGGTTGCTGAAAGTGCGACTATTTTCAAAGAAATGGCCAATCAAAAAGAAATTAAGCTTGTATATGAAAACCTTAATGATGAGTTATTGGTGATGGTAGACAGGAATATTGTTCAACTAGCTATTCGGAATTTACTTTCAAACGCTATTAAGTTTACCCGAAGAGGTGGTGAAATCAAAGTATGCGCTGAGCGAACTGAAGTGGGAATTGTTTGTCTCAAAATTGCAGATAATGGGGTGGGTATGTCGGCTGATCAGGTTAAAAAATTTATGAACAATGAGCCTCATCATAAAACAGGGACAGAACTTGAACAAGGACATGGGCTAGGGCTTAAAATTTGTAAAGATTTTTTAACTATGATGGGAGCTAATATCACACTCACCAGTACTATTGATCAAGGCACCACGTTTGCAGTTTGCCTTGAAGAGGCTGTCATTGAAAATAGACCCGTTCAGGTAACATCGAAGGTGTAGTTATTTTGCTTTTATTCGTGTGTATGAAAATAATAAAATATGGATACCCCACTTGTGGATAAAAAGACCGTACGGCATTGGAAGGTAGATGTGAATCATACCAGTCTGCATTTCTGTGTTGGATATATTGGTTTGGTAGAGGTAAGAGGGCACTTTACTCAGTATGATGGCTTAGTGGAAACGGAAGGTGATGGATTTAATTCGGCTAAAGTGACTATGCTGGTAAAGGCCGAAAGTATAAATACAGCTAATGCCATTCGAGATAATCACTTGCGTAGCTCCGATTTTTTCGCTGTTGATAAATTTCCTGATATAACATTCGTTAGCTCTAGTTTTACATCTCTTGGTTCAGATAAATACCTGCTGCTTGGCGAACTCAGCATCAAGGGGATTTCAAAAGAAATAGGTTTTCATGTGCTTTTTAAGGGCTTTACAAAAAACATTTTTGGGGAGCAGGTTGCCGTTTTTACTGCGAAAAGTGAAATTAATAGACTGGACTTCAACCTGATTTGGCATCCCATACTTGAGAATGGATTTCCGGTGGTAAGTGAAAAAGTCTTAATAGATTTGATTGTAGAATTGCATCAACTAGAATAGATTATTTCGTTTTCTTTAAGATTAGTACTTCTGGGTTTTCTTGCTTTTTCAGGTGGAATGCCTGTGTGATTCAATCAACTCTTTACCTTCGTGGATATCCAAGTTTTTTGGCTTAAATTCGCCCTGATTTACCAATAAACAGTAACGAGCATGACAGCAAAATCCGCAAAGATTCTTTATACACTCACCGATGAGGCACCTGCCTTGGCTACTTATTCTTTCTTGCCCATTGTACAGTCTTTTGCCAAAACGGCTGGCGTAGAGGTAGAAACCCGCGATATTTCTTTGGCCGGAAGAATTATTGCCAACTTCTCGGAGTTTTTAAAGCCGGAGCAGCAAATGGCGGATGACTTGGCCGAACTGGGTAAATTGGCCACTACGCCCGAGGCGAACATTGTGAAATTGCCCAATATCAGTGCTTCGGTGCCCCAATTGAAGGCGGCCATTAAAGAATTGCAAGCCAAAGGCTATGCTTTGCCCGATTATCCGGATGATGCCAAAACCGAGGCTGAGAAAAATATAAAAGCCAAATACGATAAAATAAAAGGAAGTGCCGTGAACCCTGTGCTTCGTGAAGGGAATTCCGATCGCAGAGCCCCTAAGGCCGTGAAGGAATATGCCCAAAAGCATCCGCACAGCATGGGCGCTTGGTCTAAAGATTCCAAATCGCATGTAAGCAGCATGGAATCGGGCGACTTCTATGGAAGTGAAAAATCATTGACTTTGCCAGCCGCTACTGAGGTAAAAATCCAGTTGGTAGGGCAATCTGGAAATATTACGGTATTAAAAGACGGCTTGAAACTCCAAGCCGGAGAGGTGATAGATGGCTCGGCCATGAACGTGAAATCGCTACGCAGCTTCCTGCAAAAGCAAAAAGAAGAGGCCAAAAAACAAGGCGTTCTTTTCTCCCTGCACCTAAAGGCTACCATGATGAAGGTGTCTGACCCTATCATTTTCGGGCATGCCGTGAAGGTGTTCTTTGCCGAGGTGTTCGAGAAATTCGGTGCTGATTTGGCCTCTGTGAATGTAGATGTAAACAACGGCTTTGCCGATGTATTGGCAGGAATTGAAAAACTTCCGGCCGATAAAAAGGCGACTATTGAATCGGCTATAAAGTCTTGTTTGGAAAATGGCCCTGAATTGGCCATGGTAAATTCCGACAAAGGAATTACCAACCTGCATTTCCCTAATGATGTGATTATTGATGCCTCCGTGCCTGCCATGCTACGAACTTCCGGACGTATGTGGAACAAGGACGGCAAAGCACAAGATACCAAAGCCATTATCCCCGATCGCTCGTACTCGGGCGTGTACAAGGCGGTAATTGATTTCTGCAAAGAAAATGGTGCCTTCAACCCCGCTACTATGGGTTCTGTGGCCAATGTAGGCCTTATGGCGCAAGCGGCTGAGGAATATGGCTCGCACAACAAAACCTTTGAAGTGGCAGAAGCCGGAAAGGTGCAAGTGATAGATGCGGCTGGTAAGCTATTGATGGAGCATGAGGTGGAAGCGGGCGATATCTGGAGAATGTGCCAAACCAAAGATGGCGCTATCAAAGACTGGGTAAAATTGGCCGTAAACCGTGCCCGTGCTACGAAAACGCCTACCATTTTCTGGTTAGATAAAAACCGTGCCCATGATGCCGAGCTTATCAAAAAGGTAAATGTGTATTTGAAAGAACACGATACGGTTGGTCTGGATATCCGTATCATGAACATCGAAGAGGCAACTCTGTTCTCGTGCAAAACCATTGCCGAAGGAAAAGATACCATTTCAGTAACGGGTAATGTGCTTCGCGATTACCTGACCGATTTGTTCCCGATTTTGGAGGTAGGTACTAGTGCCAAAATGTTATCAATTGTTCCTTTGATGAACGGGGGAGGGCTTTTTGAAACGGGTGCAGGGGGATCAGCTCCTAAGCATGTGGAGCAGTTGATTGAAGAAAACTATTTGCGCTGGGATTCTCTGGGCGAGTTTTTGGCCTTGGCGGTTTCTTTTGAGCACTTGGCCGGAACCTATGCCAACGAAAGAGCCCGCGTATTAGCCGAAACGCTTGATGCGGCTACCGGAAAATACTTGGAAAATGATAAATCACCCGCCCGTAAGGTAGGGGAATTGGATAACCGCGGCAGCCATTTCTATGTAGCTCTTTATTGGGCACAGGCCTTGGCTGCACAAACCAAAGATGCCGATTTGCAAACCAAAATGAAGCCTATTGCCAAAGAACTGACGGAAAACGAAGCCAAGATTGTGGCCGAATTGACAGAAGTGCAAGGTAAAGCTGTGGATTTGGGTGGGTACTATAAGCCGGATGTGAAACTCACTTCGCAGGTGATGCGCCCTAGTGCTACGCTTAATGCGATTTTGGCGAAAATTTAAGGAACTAGTTTAATAGTTAATAGAGGTTGTCTTAGTATAAAGGCAACCTCTTTTTGTTTTATCTACATTTTACGGAACCAAGCCGTAACCGTGGTGCCCTTATTGGGCTCAGAAATCACATGGATTTTGCCTCCCATGGCTTCCAGTTGAGTTTTGGTAATATAGAGTCCAAGGCCTTTCCCCTCTACATGCAGGTGAAAACGTTCGTACAAGCGGAAGAGCTTTTTCTCAAACTGAGGCAGGTCAATTCCTAGTCCATTGTCGCTGATGTGGAGGCGTACCGATTTTTTTCCGGTGGAAGTGTAAATCTTTATTTCATTAGGCACCTCCGGTCTGCGAAACTTGATGGAGTTGCTAATAAGGTTGTGCAAGATGGTTTGCAAGTAGGGTCTTATAGCATAAATGGTATCCGCCTCGGAGAAGTCCCAGGTGATTTGAGTTTTACTTTTACCAATTTGATCGCTCATGGTAGTGATGACCGAACGTAGTTCATCTTCCAAATTAACTCGGCTAAAGGTATTGGTCACGTTACGCTTGATTTCAAGCACCGAAGCCAGTTCACGAATCACACGGTCGATATCGTGGGCGGTAATTAGCATTTTCTGACGGATTTCGTCCATCTCGTCTTCGGTATTGGAGAGTTCGAAGAGTTTGCCCAATCCAATCAGTCGTGCCACCGGAGCTCGTAGGTTATGAGCCGATAGAAAGGCGAACTGCTCCAACTGCTGATTGTATTGCACCAATTCCACTGTCCGTTTTTCAACTTCTTTTTCCAGCTTGCGGTTGTGGTTACGGATTTCACGGTTCTTTTCTTCGATTTCTTGTTGGGCTTCGCTGAGTTGGGCATTTTGTTTGGAGACCAAATCACGCTGGGCTTCTATCTCCTCTTTCTGCATTAAAAGCTCCTCCAGGCTTTCGTTGAGGCGGTTTTGGCTGTATTGCAACTGTTCATTGATTTGCTTCTCAATCAGATTGGCGCGCTCAAGATCTTGTTTGCTTTGTACCAATATTTGATTGATGCGTTTTTTCTGTTTGTTCCAGTTGTAGAGCATATAGGTGCTCAGCAAAAACAAGAAGGAGAGGGCGATAAGGCCCAATAAAATACGGTTTTTGGAGGCAATAACGTAGTTTTGCTCATCAAGTACCCGGTTTTTGAGTTCGATATTGGCATTGAGGCTGTCAATCAGTGCATACTGTTTTTTGATTTGAGCATCTGTAAGGCTTAAGGTATCCTGGATATGCTGTAATATGCTTTCCTTGCGTGCAATTTCTTGTTCTTTATCTCCCAGTACCATGCTTTTTTCCTCCAATAATCCTTCGAGGTCTTTCAGGTATTGCGATTGCGCATCCAGCGTTTCTTTCTGGTAAGTGAGTTCGCCTTGTTGTTGTTTTATGCGAGCATCTTGTTCGGTCAGAAGGCTCGAATTGGCAGATATTTGGGTTTTGAGGGCAAAAATCTGTTTGTATAATTCTTGCGATGCAGAAGCTATGCTATCGGCCTTGCTTTGAACCACCGATAGGGTCTGCTGCGATTCCTTGTACAAAGAAGCCAAGTCTTCTTCTTTACCTCCCAATAAAATTAGTTGAGGGTCTATAGATAGGCCATTGGCTTGGATGTTGGCATTGTTGAGAGTGAAAATCAGGCGGTTGTTAGCCCCTTGTTCCAGATTGATCATGGTGTATCGAGAATCCCTCTGTTCATCGGTAATCACCAGCGTAAGACCATTTTTCAAATAGGGAGTTAATTCGCTAGGGCTCGCTTTAATTTCCTGTGAGGCAAACAAGAGATGAGGCTTGGCCTTGCTGTTGATATCACTGAAATTAAAGAAGAAGTGCATCTTTAAGCTTCGGCCCTCACTAAGCTTTGCTTGTGCCAATTTTTTAAACTCATTGCGCAAGACGCTGTCTTGTGTAACTACAAAAACCTCGTAAACACTTAAGTTTTCGCTCTGAGGCCACTCAGTACTTTTTATAAAGTTGTAACAGTAAGTAACAATGATACGCTCACGACCCACTTTCTGAGCTTGGGCAGGAACATAGTAGGTACTCATTCCCCATAAAATGAGAATAAGCATACACTCCTTTATAGATTGGCTTACACTAAGGCAGTGTTTGAGCATGGGGTACAATCAGGTTTGGGGTTGGGGATAGTAACCTTCATGTCAATAATTTAGGCATTTTTTTCGTATTTGTATGGTTTTCTATTTTAATGTTGTGCTAGCTTTGACAAACTATCATAAAAAGACCACCAAAGGCTGAATGCGTCCTTTTATATTCTTAGAAGAAACTTTATTAAACCCTACGATGTATTGAAATTATGGAAAATGTACTGTTTAAGACCAATATAAAGTGCGGAGGCTGTGTGGCCACTGTCACTCCTCATTTAGACGAAGCTATAGGAGCCGGCAACTGGTCGGTGGATACCAACGACCCTGGCAAGCTATTAAGCGTGAAAGATGCTGCCCTTGCCGAGAAGGCTCAGCAAGCGGTGCAAAAGGCGGGCTTTAAAATTGAGAAAGCATAAAAAAATCCGGCTGATAGGCCGGATTTTTTATTTATAACACAAACCGATAGGTGTATTTGAGCAAGAAGACATTGTGCGGGGTTTTATCGAACAGGCCTGCATAGAGATGGGAAAAAGAATCCCTATCCAGCGAAGGGCTTTCGGTGCGCCCCTGCGTCCATACCAAAAATAAGGTGCTGCCCGGGATATACTCCCAGCGAACGACCATGTTGGAGCGCAACTGGGCAAAGTTGAAATTGGGGTTGCGAATGGAATAGTCTACGTTGCCATCAGCATTTTCATCCAAATGATACTGGTTATTGGCCGCATCAAATTGGGTGTTTAGCAGGAGAAAGCGCTGGTCGTAGCTATCTGCATTATGTTGGGTAACTTTTTTTAACTCAGAATAAGAACCTGTAGTGGCAAATGGCTGCCCCCAATACTCAATGGATAGGTTGGGCGTGACCATATAAGTAGCCCGAAATGACATATTGTAGGTATATTGATTGATTCGGCCAATTACATATACGGGTTCATCATTGTACGAAACGGTTTCGATATACTGCAAGGCATTGGCACTGTGACTAACACTGGGCGAAAGGCTTAGATTGAGGGCATTAGTTGGGCGGTAGGTCACTTCCATGTACAGGCCTTCGGTTTCTCGCCACTTGTGCGAGCCACGCGAAATCCAGGGGTTGATTCCTGCGCTCAGTTTTTTCCGGCCATCGGTACTCATCCACATCCAGGCTTCAAGTCCGGTAGGGTAAAGAAAAGAAGGGCCTCCGCGCAAGTCGGCATTGGAAATGATGGCATCGCTGATAGATAGCCCGCCATTGAGATTCCAAAAATTGAGAAATTGCGTATTGAAATTGATATCGCCTCCGCGGCCAATCATGCGCGATTGAAAGTCGTAATCACTCCAGAGCGTAACCGAATAGCGCATCCAGCGGAATTTACCCACGGGATTCAGAAAACGGTAGGTGGCATTGACCCATTGGGTTAGCATATCCGTTTGGTTCAGAAAGCCAATATCGTTCAGTTCCAAGCCGGGCGAGCGGTAGGTGGCTCCTGCTTCGTATAGAAATTTACCACTTGTTTTTCCGAAAATCAGCGTTCCTGCGGTTCCGCTGAGCTGCGTGCGTGTAGTGTCAAGGCGCTGCTTGGGGATGTCGGGGCGTTGAAAGTAGCGCTCAGGCGATAGTTGGGTATTGGTAATGGCCTCGGTGCTTCCATTTACCTGGCTGCCGAGTAGTCGGAAGGTGATTAAGTATTTTCGGTCTTTTAAGGCGTGGTTGAGGTCAATACCGGCTGAATAAGCACTCTTGTGCAATCCATTGAATTGCGGCTCGTCCAGCTGACGATTGGTAGCGGTAAACATAGCCCCCACAATAGTTTGGGCATCATTGTACTCTTGCTGCACGCGGCCCACCAAGTAATTGGTCATGGGCTCAATAGCGTATTCTCTTCTGAATCCTAAGCTATCAATAGTCGCGAATTCCTTATCGGTAACCGATTCCAGCAAACCCCATGAGAAGCCTTTGCTATTCTTGCCCGTAATTTTGGCTGCGCCTAGTATGCGTGTATTATTGTTTCTATCTACATGTTCCGTTACCCCATCGTCTCCATTTTCATCCACAACTACCCCAATCTGAGGTCTTCGGCCTATTCTTCTGGAATAGAAAAGGTTGTTTTCGTTCCAATTGACAGCTTTTAGGCTGAGCACATTATTTCCCTCAATAAAAAAGGGTCTTTGCTCACGAAAGAAAAGTTGAAAGGCGGTAAGGTTCACCTGCGAGGGATCCGCCTCCACTTGCCCGAAATCAGGGTTTACGGTCAAATCCAAAGTGATATCGCTGGTCAGTCCGATTTTAGCATCCACCCCCACGGCTACATTGTTCGATTTTCCGGTAGCGAATGGGTTGCCTTCTTCCTTTTCAAAGTTTTCGGCCTGAGCCAATATGTAGGGTTGTATTTCAAGCTGTTTTTGTGGGCGAATTCCCTTTAAGCCATGTAATTCACCAAAGAGGTGTACATAACCGGGGGCATCTTGCGGAATATACTGCCAGTGCGAACGCTCTTGGTTGCGGAAATACATCCGCATAATCTGTAAGCCCCATACGTGTTCTTCCTTATCAGCAAAGCGAAGCTGGCTAAGCGGAATACGCATTTCGGCTATCCATCCTTTATCATCTACGCTGGTTTTAAGATACCAGATGGGGTCCCAGTTTCGGTCCCAGTTTTGGCCATTGTTGCTCACATATTCATCACCTTTCACACCCGATACCGAAGAGGTGAAAGAGAAGGCATTACGCTTATCGAAATAGCTATCGATGTTCACTTCCACAAAATCGCCATCGAAGCCATCTCTGCGCGACATGCGCTTTACGATGCCCTCGGGGTCAGCATCGAAAGCACGAATTAGGATATACAGGTTTTTGGCATCATAAAGAATTTTGAATTGGGTATCCTCACTAGGGGCTGCGCCATCGTCTGGCGAGCGCTGAGTGAAATCATTTCCGGCCCATTCTACTTGGTTCCAGGCTTCGTCATTTTCCAAGCCATCGATACGAGGCGCTTGCCCTTGCACCCATCGGGTGGTGTAGGTTTTTATGGGAGCTGTTTCTTGAGCCCAAGCAAAATGACCCAGTAATAAGCAACCTATTATAAGAATGTATGTTGACCGCATGCAAAATGTGTTGTGAGTTTTTGACACTACAAAGGACTGGAGGATTTAGTGAAAAGTTGCCCTTTTTACACGAATGGACAAATACATGGTTGGGTTGGTTAAGAATCTTTAACAAAAAACCGCTCGACAAGGGGCCTTTTTTGTATGGCGAGTCATCCGAATCGGAATAGGGCGCTTTTTTATTGAAGTTATAAAAGGGCTTAATGCTTCATTTTCAATCCGTTGCAGAGGGTGTAATCCCGATAATGTCAGCTGCCAAAGTGACTAAAAACACCCATTTTTATGACCTAGGTCATACTTTAGCACCCCCATGGCCTATACCTTTGATTCATCAAAAATCAACAAAGCCATGAAAACGCTACTCGCAAAAACACTGATTTTTTTACTGGCAGGCACCCTCAGCACCCAAGTGTGGGGACAGCAGCCTTATCAAATAAGTACCGAAGGACTGAAACTGGAAGTACATGGTACCTCTACCTTGCACGATTGGGAAATGGTATCTGATGTGGCTACCGGAACCGCCCAGTTTGCTGTCCAAGGAACGGCATTTACTTTGAGCCGCCTGTTAGTAGAAATGCCGAGTGAGTCTATTAAAAGCGGTACCTCTTCTATGGACGACAATGCTTATGAAGCCTTGAAAACCGAGAAATTCCCTAAGATTCGCTTGGTCATCAAAGAAGCAGAAGGAACACTGAACCAAGAAGGTAAGCTGGTGGGCACCTTAACCATAGCTGGAGTGAGTAAAGACATCACGTTCACCACCACTGTCACCCAAGTAGGCAGCGATATCCGCACCACCGGAAAAGCGGCCTTCAAGCTTACCGACTTTGCCATCGATCCGCCTACAGCGGTGTTCGGTACCATCAAAACGGGCAATGAGGTAACGCTTCATATCGAGGCCCTTTTTAAAGAGAAAAAATAACAAACGAAAAATCACACATAAAAACCTCTAATCAATACAATCATGAAAAAGTTATCAGTTTTTATCGCAACCATGGCCTTAGCGGCAGTGGGTTATGCTCAGGTTGGTAATCTTCAATACTGGAGACCAGCCGGCCAAGACGGGCTCAACGTATTCGAAATTCCTAAAACCGACACCATAGCTTTTGATGGACTGAAAGTGCGCATTGGCGGAGATTTTGCCATGCAGTTTCAGGCACTTGATCACAGTAATACCGCCAATAATTTGGTAGACTTAGGTTCTAATTTCAACTTACCTACAGCCAACTTAAACCTTGATGTGCAGCTGTACGATGGATTGCGCATGCACTTACGTACCTATCTATCTGCCCGTCACCACAACGAAGCCTGGATTAAAGGGGGGTATTTGCAAATGGATAAATTAGACTTCATTAAGAAAGATTTCTTAAGCGGACTAATGGAGATAACCACGATCCGTGTGGGGATGGACGAATTCAACTATGGCGATACGCACTTCAGACGTACCGATAACGCCCAAGCCATTTACAACCCATTTGTAGGCAACTACATCATGGATGCCTTCTCTACCGAAGCTTTTGGTGAGGTGCTGATCCAGAAAAGCGGCTTCATAGGTTTGCTAGGAGTGACCAACGGTAAATTAAACCAAAGTGTAATCACCAATGCCAACGTAGGTGGTGAAGAAGCCGACAACAAGCCTTCTTTGCTCTTAAAAGTAGGGTATGACAATCAGTTGAGTGATGACTTGCGCGTACGTTTGACTGCCTCTATGTATCGTAATCAAGGAACTGGAACTGGTACTTGGCTGTATGGTGGCGACCGCGGTGGATCTAGATACTACAACGTGATTCGTACTTTAGCCGACCCAACTACTACGCCTCCTACCGCTGCTCAGGGAACTGACTTTGATGGACGCTACAACGCTCGTTTTACTCAGATTACTGCCATTCAGGTTACTCCCTTTGTGAAATTCAAAGGACTAGAGTTCTTCGGGGTGTATGAAGTAGCCAATGGAAATGCGGATATCGCAGCTACCGGTACGGCTCCTGCCACTACTGAAGGAGGCTTTACTCAAATAGGTGCTGAATTGCTCTACCGCTTTGGGGCTAAAGAAAACTTCTACCTAGGCGGACGTTACAATACCGTAAGCGGAAAACAAAGAGAAGATGCTACCGATGATTTAGAAATCACTCGCTTGAACATTGGTGGTGGTTGGTTTATGACCAAAAACATCCTTGCCAAAGTAGAGTATGTAGATCAAAAATATAATGGAGATGCTTGGGGCGGACGCTTCGCAGGTGCTAAATTTAATGGCGTAATGGTTGAAGCTGTGATAGGTTTCTAAGTACTAAGAATACATAATGGGCAAACTATTCTTCATATTCTTCATAGCCCTCATACAAGTAGAAAGCGCTTATACTCCTAAGCGCTTTCTCTTAATTTATGAGAAGCAGGTAGTCATTAAAGGGAATACTTCCTTGGGTGATTTTACGTGCCAAATCAAACAAAGCCACAGGGCCGATACCTTGGCCTATGTGAAAAACAAGCCCTATACTTTTCACCTGCCCGTAGGCGATTTTGGCTGCGGCAATTTCCTGCTCAATCGCGATTTCCAACATACGCTTCAAGCCGAAGATTTCCCTTTGGTGAAAGTAGGCCTAATCAATCCACAAGATCAAGAGAAGTATGTGCTCAGCGATGTGATGGTAGGCTTGGCCGGAAAGGAAGTGCTCAAACCCCAAGTGCAATTCAAGAAAGCCTGCGTAGAAAACAGAATGGTGCTTGTCAGTACACTCAGTATGCGCTTTGCGGAGTTTGGCCTCACTCCTCCCAACCGCTTGGGCGGCTTGGTGCAGGTTGACGACCACATCACGATTGAGGTAGAGGTGGCCTATCAGTAAGTGGATATTGGCCCCTTTGTCTACAAATTTTCGAACTAAGCCTTTTTATTTTTCACAGGTCGGGCCAAGGTTTGTCTTACTTCCCGCAGTACGCGTTTTGCCAGATGGTCTTCGTGCTTTGCGATAAATTCAGCCACGGCATCGGGCTTGTGCTTAACAAGTTCGCGCAGAGCCCACGACAGTGCCTTCACTACCATTTCCTCTGTATCGTGCACCAGTCGTTCGCAGACAGCCAATGTCTGTTTCTCATCGCCTTTGCCACCGCGGGCAGGCAAATTGAGGCCTACGGTTGCGCTTAGGGCGAGTCTTCTAATCCATAAACTTTTTGATTTTGTAAGCGAAAGGATGTAGTCTAAATCAACTTGCTCATAGCTCCAGCTCATGCCCAGTACCTTCATACCCATCACATCTACCGATACCCAATTATCGAAATCCTGCATTAGGTGAGTAAAGTGCGCGGGTCGCAAGGCGCGAAGGACTTTTTTATCAGCTCCCAGGTATTCTAGGGCAAGGTGCTGCATTTCAAAAATCCCTTGCTCGTTTATGGCTATTGCCAAATCGATTTTTTCTTCGATTGGCCAGTGGGTGGTTTCTTTTTTCAGCTCCTTCATCACCGACTGAATGTCGGGTACGGTAAGGCCCAATACTTTAAGGTTTGTGGGATACACTTTGGCGGCAAAAGGTAATCGTTCAGGATTAGCCAGTGTTTCTAAAGCTGTTTTTACTTCTGTTACGATGGAAGGTAGGGTAGTGCTCATGCCCAAATTCCGTTGGCTTCGGTTAGAATCATGGGTTCACCATCTCTCACTACCAAGGTATGCTCATGCTGAGCGGTGAAGCCTCCTTTATTGCCCAGCAATGTCCAGCCATCTCGGGCGGTTATGGCTTGGGTCGACTGCGTACTGATGAAGGTTTCTACCGCCACCACCATGTTACAGCCAAAGCGGTCGCGGTTAAAGGCATCGTAGCAGTTCAGTATCTCATGAGGCTTCTCGTGCAATCCACGCCCCACTCCGTGTCCGGCTAAGTTGCGTATCACGCGAAAGCCTCTTTTCTTGGATTGCGTTTCGATGAGTTTCCCGATTTGGTTTACCTTCAGTCCGCCCGTAATTTGCGAAAGTGCCAATTGGAGGATTTCTTTAGAGGCATCTACCAAGGCCTGATGCCCGTGGATGTCCTCGCCCAAAACAAATGAACCACCATTATCGGCAAAGAAACCATCTTTTTCAGCCGATACATCAATATTTACCAAATCTCCTTCATGCAAGATGCGCTCCTTGCTTGGAATCCCGTGGGCGATCTCTTGGTTCACGCTGATACAGGTATAGCCCGGAAATCCATAGGTGATTTTGGGAGCGGAATGCGCACCAAACTTTTTGAGTAGGCTGGCCCCATATTGGTCAAGTTCCCAGGTGCTCATGCCCGGTGCGGCATATTCTCTCATGTGGCGCAGCGTCAAGGCCACAGCCTCGCTGATGCGCTTCATTCCTATTAATTCAGATTCTTTGGTAATCGACATAAACGGGTATTGTGATGAAAGCTCTCTACTTTTCCTTTTTGGTAAAGATACAAAACAAGAAAAACAAAGCAGGCAGAATAAACAAGCTACCCAGCAATAAGGCCAAGCCTAATGCCCTAAGTGTAGCCTCCGGAGCGGCTGTGGATAGCAGGCTAAGACCCGTTCCATCGGCCAATAGGATAATATTAGGGAAATAGGCAAAACCCAAGGCGCCCAAAATCATGCTTACTTGAAAGCCAGCCGCCAATCGGCTTAAGAGTGCCTTTCGCTGTTGTAAGAAATACCACAAGGCGGGTTGCGATACAGTGGCCAAGCCTATGGCTATCAGACTGATGGGGTGGTTAAGAAGTAATTGAAGCAGCGAATGGTTTTCCCATTCGGCTATAAGAAATACCCAAGCACCCAGTGCCACGGTTATGCCGTTCAGCCAAAAGGCTTTTCGAGCAAAACGCTGCTTTTCTCTTTCTTTTTCTGCTTCCCCTACCAAAAATACAGCTGCCAGAAAACCACAAATGCTTACTGTAAAAAAGCCCACCGAAATACTGAAAATGTTTAGCCAAGGAAAGAGGTAAGCCTCTTGAAAACTGCTAGCTTGTAAATCGATACGGGTAGAAAGCATGGCTCCGGCTATAATGCCCAAAAACAAAGGCGTGATAAAGCTGGAGTAGATAAATATCCGATTGTACAAGTCCTGCATGTGATCCTTCACCGCATCGTAATTCCGAAAAACAAAGGCCGTTCCGCGTGCGGTTATGCCCATCAGCATCAGCAAAAGCGGGATATGCAAATGCGTGCTCATAATACTGTAAATCCGGGGAAAGCCTACAAATAAAATCACAATAGCTATAATCAACCACATGTGGTTGGCCTCCCATACGGGGCCTATGGCCCGATAGGCAATTCTGCGGGTTTGTTCTTGATTTTTGCGTGAAGTAAAAAGCTCCACAATGCCCGCTCCAAAATCAGCCCCTCCCAACAAAAGATAGAGCAAAACCGAAAGAAAGAAGAAAGTGATGACTACGTACAACATGGCTCATGAAGTTTAATCAGTGCTGGTTTCCAAAGCTTTTATTTGTCTCGAAAGCAGAAAGAGTACCACCACACTCAGCGATAGGTATACGGCCGTGAACAGATAAAAGGAATATTGTATGCCCGGCATTGGCGTGAGGGCATCGCGGGTGCGCATAATCCCATAAATAATCCACGGCTGGCGACCGACCTCAGTTACTATCCATCCGGCCTCTAAGGCAATAAAACCCAAGGGGGTTGCCAGAAGAAAGAGTCGTAAAAACCATTTTTTATCCTCCCATAAAGGCTTTTTCCATCGGCTGATAAAAAATAGCAAGGCGAGCAGCATCAATAGCCCGCCAATGCCCACCATCACCTGAAAAGCATAATGCGTGATAGCCACGGGCGGATGGTCTTCTTTGGGGAACTGGTCGAGGCCTTTTACCTCAGCCTCAAAATCGCCAAAGGCCAGAAAACTTAGGGCTTTGGGGATGTGTAAAGCATAGTTCACGGTTTGGGTTTCCTCATCGGGAATACCGCCTATCAGCAGAGGCGCACCTTTTTCTGTCACAAAGAACGCTTCCATGGCCGCCAGTTTGGCAGGCTGTCTTTGAGCGATATCCTTGGCCGAAATGTCGCCACTGATGGGTTGAAGCAAGGCCGCCACGGCACCAAAGCTGAGGGCAATGCGAAGCGCCTTCTTATGAAAAGAAACTTTAGTTTTCTTGAGCAATAGTCCGGCATGTACGCCCGCCACGGCAAATCCTGTAGCTGCAAAGGCTGCCAAAATCATGTGCAAGGCTTGGGTAAACCAGGCCTCATTGAACATGGCCGCAATCGGGTCTATGTTCAAATATTCACCATTTATATAATCAAAACCCGCGGGACTGTTCATCCAAGCATTGGCCGCAACTACCAAAATGCCCGAGGCGAGTCCACTGATGCCTACTATCACTCCGGTAAACCAGTGCAGCCATTTATTGAATTTGTTCCAACCGTATAAGAATAAGCCTAAAGCAATGGCTTCGATAAAGAAGGCAGTTCCTTCTAAAGAGAAAGGCATCCCGAAAATAGGCCCTGCATGCTCCATGAATTTTGGCCATAGAAGGCCGAGCTCAAACGACAGCATAGTCCCCGATACCGCGCCTACCACAAAAAAGATGGCCACTCCTTTACTCCAGGCCTTGGTGAGCTGTAGATATTCTTTTTCTCCGGTTTTGAGGTAGCGATAGTGGCTGGTAGCCATGAAAAAGGGCATCACCATCCCGATACAGGCAAAAATAATGTGAAAGCCGAGGGAAAGGGCCATTTGGGAGCGTGCGGCCAGAAAATCATCCATAAGCGTAGGGCAGGTGTTTCGATTTCACTAACGATTAAAGGTAAGGGAGGATTCCCGTTTTTCCAGATTTTCAATAAAAAAGAAAAAATTGGAACGGTCTTTGAAATATGGCTTAGTACAAATCAAAATTTACAACTATGAAAGCGCTCTACTCACTCCGGTTTTTACTCCCTTTGCTTTTGCTCGGAGCTTGTACATTTGAAGGCACTGGTCCTCAAGGACCGGTAGGTCCACAAGGCCCTGAAGGTCCGGCTGGGCGCGATGCGGAAGAAGCCTATGTATTTGAATACACCGATGTGAATTTCACCTCACCCGACTACCGTGTGTTTTTGGAGTTTCCAGAATCGTTTCAAATGCTTGAGTCTGATATGGTGCTGGTGTATATGTTGTGGGGCGTAGAGGATTTTGGCAATGGCCCTACCGATATTTGGAGACAGTTGCCCCAGAGCCAAATCAATGAGTTCGGCTGGATGCAGTACAACTTTGATTTCACCCGTTATGATGTGTCGGTTTTTATCGAAGCTGATTTTAATAAAGATATTTTAGGCGCAGCCTTTACCGATGACTGGGTAGTACGCACCGTGGTAGTGCCCGGCCAGTTTGGAGGAAGAACTAATGTTGATTTTTCCGATTACCATGCGGTAGTAGAGGCCTTCGGACTTAAGAAATTACCCATCCCTGCGGGGGCGGTAGATAGAATGTAAGATTGTTGTTTTTGAGTTTTTGACCTTAGAGCACCATCGGTTTCCGGTGGTGCTCTTTCTTTGTATGTGTTCTCATATTCAGGAGTTTAAGCGGGGCGGGTGACATTAGTCACATTCCAAGGTGCGAAATCTAATGACATTTGTCAGTAGATTTTTAATTATATGAATAACAAACCGTCCTATCTCAAAGAGGTAAACTTGATGATTCAAGTACTTATGGGCTTGGTAGCCATGCTTCTAATTGTGGCTACTTTGAGTTTGTATCCTTTGATTACCGGTAAGCCAATTACCTTTTTCAATCCTTCGGCTCCTGCACAGCCTCAAGTAATAAGCCTGCAAGTAGTTTCTAAGGTGATTCCTGACCTGTGGCAAGCGCCTGCAATCGAGTCGGTGAAAGACGAGGCTTTGGCGAAACAGATTGCCTACGGACAAGAGCTTATTGCTCATACGGCTGTCTACCTAGGGCCGGAAGGTTCGGTGGCTCAGCTATCGAATGGACTAAATTGCCAGAACTGTCACCTCAATGCCGGCACCAAACCTTTTGGGAATAATTATGGCTCGGTGGCTTCTACGTATCCGAAAATGCGCGGTCGCTCCGGCACTATGGAAGATATTCCGCACCGTATCAACGACTGCTTCGAGCGTAGCCTCAATGGAAAAGCACTAGACGAAAATTCCAAAGAATTGAAAGCCATGGTAGCCTATATCGAATTTTTGGGAGCCAATGTGCCCAAAGGCGAATCGGCAAAAGGCAGCGGAATCTGGGCATTGGAGCTATTAGATAGAGCCGCAGATCCCATCAAAGGGCAAGTAGTGTACAAAAACCAATGCAAAGTATGCCACGGTGCTGATGGCCAAGGCCAATGGTCGGCTGCTAAGAAAGAATATACCTATCCACCACTGTGGGGAGACAATAGTTATAATGACCGAGCCGGACTCTACCGCATTTCGCGCTTTGCAGGTTATGTAAAAACCAGCATGCCTTTGGGCGCTAGTTATGATAATCCGATTCTGACCGATGAGGAAGCCTGGGACGTAGCCGCCTATGTAAACTCACAGGCACGTCCGAGCAAAGATTTTCCGGCCGATTGGCCCGATATCAGTAAAAAACCCATGGACCATCCTTTTGGCCCTTTTGCCGATGAATTCAGCGAAGAGCAGCATAAATATGGTCCGTTCAAACCCATGAAGAAAACCAAATAAACCCGAGCATGAAAAAAGAAAGAAGAGACTTTATTAAAACCTTGGGCGTGTTAGGTGCCGGAGGTGCCGTACTGGCCAATCAGCCTGCATGGGCCTCTTGGGTCGATTTTGTTCAAGATGAGGAAGGCATAAGCACGATTCAGATTTTGCAAAGTACTGATGTGCATTGCCAAGTGCATGCGCACGATGAGCTGTATTGGGAAAATAACCAAGCCGTATTTCGCAAAAACGGTGGCTATGCCCACATGGCCAGCTATTTCAAAAAGCAGCGCAAGGCCAATCCGAATACCTTTATTCTGGATACAGGCGATATGTTTCAGGGAAGTGCCCTCTCGGTAAATACCACAGGCAAAGCCATTACGCCCATTTTGAATGCACTCAACTATGATTTGTACCTCCCCGGCAACTGGGAAGTGATTTATTATAAACAACGCATGCAAGAGCTTATGGGCGCTTTGCAGGCTCCTACCATTTGCGCCAACATGTACCACGACTTGGGCAATGGCCAAGCCGGAGAGCTTATTTTCAAACCCTACCATATTTGGGAGGTTGCGGGTGTAAAGATTGGCTTTTTGGGCTATACCGATCCACTCGTGCCTATCCGTCAATCGCCTAATTATAGCAAAGGCATTGTATACACTGCGCCTGAAGTTAATCTGGCGAGTTATGTAAAGGAGCTGCGCGAAGAGCAAGGCTGTGCCTATGTGATTGTGATTGCCCACCTGGGTTTATCCCAGCAAATCCACCTTTCCAATATTCCCGAATGCGAAGGGGTGAACTATATTTTCGGGGGCGATACCCACGAGCGGGTGCGCAAGCCTATTGAAGGCAAGTATGCCAAAGTAGTAGAACCCGGAGCTTTTGGCTCATTTGTAGGCAAGCTGGAATTGAAACTGAAGGATGGCAAAGTGCTGTCCGACCGATACGAGTTGGTAGAAATCAATGCCGATAAAATACCAGCCGATGCAGAGGTAGAGGCCATTATTCAAGCAAATGAAAGTCCTTTTAAAGAGGCTATCTATCCGGTGGTAGGTTATAGCACCATTCCGCTGTATCGCTATTTTGTGGTGGAAAACCCTATTGATACCATGATCTTGGATGCGCTAAAATGGAAAGTGGAGGAGGTAGATATTGTCCTATCCAACGGCTTCCGTTTCTGTCCTCCGCGCAGCACGCCCGATCACACGGGCAATATCCCCATCACCGAAGGTTTTATCTACGATATGCTTCCGGTAGATAGTTTCGTCCGCACTGGCGTGGTCACCGGAAAACAATTGCAAGCTTGGCTGGAAAAGGAGTTGAACAATGTGTTCGCCAAAGAAGCCAAAAGCCGCTTTGGAGGCTGGGTAATCAAGTTCAAAGGAATGGAAATTACCTTCAAGGCTTTTGAAGAAAAGGGTAAGCGCGTGCAAAGTGTACAGGTAGGAGGACAGCCGCTGGACATGGATAAAGAATACCGCATTGCCGCTTGTGAGCGCGATGGCGACCCTGAGGATATGCTTTGCCGCATGCGTGGTGTGAAAAACACAAAAAATACCCCTTACACTCTTCATCAAGTAATGCGCGAGTATTTGAAGCAAAACTCCCCGGTTACTCCCACTCCGCCTTTGGCGGCCAAGGTGCTGGATGCTCCGCAAACCTTGCTCAGTCAGGTATTTGGGGTGGACTATGAATTCAGATAAAATAAGAAAACTATGAGAATCTTTTTACTAACAAGTTTGCTAAGCCTTATGGCTCTTAGTGGATGGACGCAAGAAAACAGCCGGCCACATAAAGTAGTAGTGCAACTGACTACCTCTGATACTTTAGCCTATCGTGCCTTGACCAAGCAATTGGCCAATATGATGAAGATGTGGCCAGAAGCGGAGGTGGAAGTGGTGATTCACAACAAAGGCCTAGCCATGATGAAGAGCAAAACCAGCAATGTGGCACCCCAAGTGAAGACCCTTACTGAGAAGGGGGTTCGCTTTGTGGTATGTGAGTTTAGTCTACAGCAACAAAAAATAAGTAAGGACGAAATATTGAGCGATGCCAAGTATACGCCTTATGGCCTCATTGAAATTGTAAGCAAGCAAGAAGAAGGTTACGCCTACCTAAAGGCAGGTTTCTAAGCAGAGTATCTACATGACACGATATCATTTACTATTAATAAAAGGATTTCTCCTTTTGTCGGGCAGCGCCTTGGCTACTGATAAGTCGGATAGTACCCATCTCAATTCGGTGAATGACTTTATCCGTAATGGTCACTTCCATGGACATTTGCGCAATTATTTCATGGCCACCGACAACTCCGGCAGCCTTACCGACTACCATGCCTATGCTTTTGGAGCAGGAATTGGCTATAAATCCACGCAATTATATGGGTTTCAGATTGGCTTTAGTGGCTTCTTTATTTTCAATGTGTTTTCCAACGACCTAGGTGCTCTAGACCCCATTTCCAATGCCAGAAGTCGCTATGAGCTGGGGAATTTTGATTTAGAAAATCCCGGAAACCACAAAGACATGGATCGTCTGGAAGAATTGTACATACGCTATACTTTCCATGATTCCCACATTACCGTAGGTAGGCAAAACCTGAAAACACCATTCATTAATCCGCAGGATGGCCGCATGCGACCTAGTCTGGAGGAAGGGTTTTGGATGGAGTTGAATGAAATACCAAAGCTTAAAGTGCAAGGCGGATGGCTGTATGCCATGAGTCCGCGCAGTACAAAAGATTGGTTTAGCGTAGGCGAGAGTATAGGCGTATATCCGGTAGGCAGAGGAGCGGATGGTTTACCTTCCGGCTATAAGGGGAATGTGGAAAGTCGCGGAGTCGCCATTGGAAGTGTTCAATTCGCACCTGTTAAGGCTTTGCAATGGGAAGCCTGGCAGTATTACGTGGAAAACGTTTTTGCCCTCAGCTTTACCCAATTGGAAACCACGCTTCCCCTTAACGAAAAGCTGACCTTGATTTTGGGTGGCCAACTAGGGTATCAGCAAGCCGTAGGAGAGGGCGGAAATGCCAATCCGGCTTTGCGCTATATAGAAGAAGGCAGCGAAAACTATTTCATGAGCTTTAGGGCCGGCTGGAAAAATGCACGCTGGTCGAGCTCGGTGAATTATACCAAAATTGGTGATCAAAATCGCTTTTTAATGCCGCGCGAGTGGGGGGTAGAGCCTTTCTACACCTTCATGCCCCGCGAGCGCATGGAAGGCTCTGCGGCAAGCCAGGCTTTTGTAGTAAAGAATAGCTTTAAACCCGACTCTCAATGGAAATGGAGCCTCGAATATGGGCACTTCTACCTTCCCGATGTGCAGGACGTGGCGCGCAACAAATACACCATGCCTTCTTACTTTCAGCTAAACCTATCGGGTAGCTATGAGTTTTCAGGGTTGTTCGAGGGCTTTAACCTGCAAGCACTTTATGTGTACAAGGGTGCCTTGGGAAATACCTACGGAGAAGGACGCTATGTGATGAACAAAGTCAATATGTCAAATTATAATTTAATCGTAAACTATCATTTTTAACTATCAACCATGAATCTCATCGAAATCATTAGTAAACCTTGGCCCTGGTATGTGGCGGGTCCTTTAATTGGCCTTACAGTACCTGCTTTGTTACTTTTAGGAAATAAAACCTTTGGTATCAGCAGCTCGCTACGCCATGCCTGCGCGGCCTGTGTGCCCGCCAATATTCCCTTTTTCAAATACGACTGGAAAAAGGAAATCTGGAACATGTTCTTTGTGGCAGGGGTGCTTGTCGGAGGTTTTTTGGCCGTAAGCCTGATTCCTTCCGCTGAACCTATTGCTGTAAACCCGGCTTTGCAAGCTGAATTGGCTACTTACGGAATCGAAAACTACGGTAGTCTTGTGCCTACGGAAGTCTTTAGCTGGAGTAATTTATTTACCCTGCAAGGCTTCTTAATGATGGTAGTAGGCGGATTTCTAGTAGGCTTCGGAACGCGCTATGCCGGGGGCTGTACCTCTGGGCACGCCATCATGGGCTTGTCCAACTTGCAGTGGCCATCACTGGTAGCTACTATCAGCTTTATGGTAGGTGGCTTTATTATGGCCAATTTGATTTTACCTTTTATTCTAGCCCTTTAATCAAGTAAAGAAATGAATACCAATTTTATAGAAGTACAAGCCGATAAGGACTTTGAAAAACGCGCGCAAGACGCAGTCTGCGTAAACGAATCGCACTTGAGCCACCCTTGGTGGTATAATCTGAAATACCTGGCCGTAGGTATCATCTTCGGTATCGTATTCGTAAAGGCCGAAATCATTTCATGGTTCCGGATTCAGGAAATGTTCCGCTTGCAGAGCTTACACATGTATGGCGTGATTGGCTCCGCTGTGGTAGTGGGCATCATCTCGGTGTATTTGATCAAACGCTTTCAGGCCAAAACCATTTATGGTGAGAAAATCGAAATCCACGATAAAAAATTCAACTGGGGCAATGTGTACGGTGGGCTTATCTTCGGATTGGGCTGGGCGGTAACAGGCGCTTGTCCGGGGCCATTATATGCACAGATTGGTGCGGGTGCCGGAGTAATTGTGGTTACGCTCTTGAGCGCTATCGCGGGTACTTGGGTGTACGGATATTTCCGTGAAAAACTACCGCATTAATGAATTGACGAAGGAGAAATATCTTCTAGGTTAAAAAATACGGATTGTACAAAGAGCTTCTTCGGAAGCTTTTTGTTTTACAGGGAATATCGAGGTAATATTGATTATGAATCAAAAAGAAGAAATCGTTCAGCTATTGAATCGCTACTTTCCTGAATTTGAAGAGCCTCTTCGTCAGGAAATTATGCTACACGCCCACGTGCGCAAAATCCGTGCTGGGCAATTTTTGATGAAAACCGGAAAAGCCATCGACAGCATTCCTTTGATTTTGGAAGGAATAGTGAAGGTGAGCCGTGAAGATGATGCCGGAAACGAATTGTTTATTTATCACCTCGAGTCGGGCGATGCCTGTGCCATTTCTTTGGTATGCTCTAGCCGACAAAACAAGCAAAGCGAGATTTCGGCCGAGGTAGTGGAAGACGTGACCATACTGGAGGTGAATATCTTTAATATGGACAGCTGGATGATGAAATACCCCACTTGGTACCGATTTGTACTAGGTACTTATCAGCGCAGGTTCGAGGAACTGCTCAATACCCTTGATTCCATTGCTTTTCAAAAAATGGATGAGCGCTTAGTGAAATACCTCAAAACCAAAGCCGAAACCCTCAACTCGCTCAATCTTCCGCTTACGCATCAGCAGATAGCGCAAGAGCTTAATTCTTCACGCGAAGTAATTAGCCGACTGCTCAAAAAACTGGAGCAAAGAGGGCAAATTCAGCTCAATAGAAACGAAATCCGAATCATCGATTTGTTTTGATTTCGGCTTTGTGTGACCATTATCACGAACGAGCACTTTCAAACTGCGTTCCTTTGTTAAAAAAATAAACAGATGGAAATAATCGCAATTTTTGGTTACCTCGCCTCTATTCTTATAGGCGTATCATTAGGCCTCATCGGGGGCGGAGGAAGTATTCTGACCGTGCCTGTTTTGGTGTATCTTTTTCAGGTAAACCCGGTAATGGCCACAGCCTATTCCCTTTTTATCGTGGGCGCTACTAGCTTGGTAGGCTCGTTTAATTCGTACCGAAAAGGTTTGGTCGATATCAAAACTGCCGTAGTGTTCGGTATTCCATCCATCGCGGCTGTTTACGGTACGCGTAAATGGATTATTCCAGCTATTCCTAATGAATTATTTGCCGTGGGTGATTTTCTGGTAACCAAGAGTATTTTGCTCATGTTGCTATTTGCCGTGCTAATGGTGGCCGCTTCTTTCTCCATGATTAAAAAAGGTAAAGCCGAGGAGGCCGAAACCGGCCCTCGTGTGTTCAACTACCCACTGATTTTGTTGGAAGGCGTAGTGGTAGGTACCCTTACCGGGCTAGTAGGTGCCGGAGGCGGATTCTTGATTATTCCCGCCTTGGTGGTGCTTTCTAAATTGCCCATGAAAATGGCCGTTGGTACTTCGCTGCTCATTATTGCCGCCAAAAGTTTACTAGGCTTTTTAGGCGATGCCTCCAATTATGAAATGGATTGGACCTTGCTAGCGAGCGTAACCGGGCTTTCCGTAGCCGGGATTTTCTTGGGTGGCTGGTTGAATAACTTTATCTCCGGACAGAAACTAAAACCCGCCTTCGGATGGTTTGTATTAGTGATGGGCATTTACATCCTCTTGAAAGAGACCTTATTTAGGTGATAATTGTCACCAACTGGCCCAAGGAGAATTCGTATATTTGCACAAGAACTTTGAAAAGACAATATCTAAACCAAAGAGATAAACTTATGAAACTCGAACAAATTTATACCGGATGCTTAGCCCAAGGCGCTTATTATATCGAATCAAAAGGAGAGGCTGTAATTATTGATCCTTTGCGCGAAACGGCTCCTTATGTGAAGAAATTGGCTGATGAAGGCGCTACGCTAAAGTATATTTTTGAAACCCACTTCCATGCCGATTTTGTGAGCGGTCATGTGGATTTGGCGAAAGAAACCGGTGCCAAAATTGTGTTTGGCCCTACTGCCACCACTGGCTACGATGCCCACATTGCTACAGATGGGGAAGTGTTTGCCATTGGGGACATCAAACTGAAAGTATTGCATACGCCTGGCCATACCATGGAGTCAACCACTTTCTTGCTGATAGATGAAAAAGGAAAAGAACACGCCATCTTCTCAGGCGATACCCTGTTTATTGGTGATGTAGGCCGCCCTGATTTGGCTATCAAATCCAATGTAACCAAGGAAGATTTGGCCGGGATGTTATTCGATTCTTTGCGCAATAAAATCATGACCTTGCCTGATGAGGTGCTGGTGTATCCGGCTCACGGAGCGGGCTCTGCTTGTGGCAAAAACATGAGCAAGGAAACCTGGGATACTTTGGGCAACCAAAAGAAAACCAATTATGCACTTCGTGCCGATATGAGCAAAGAGGAGTTTATCAAAGAAGTAACTACCGGAATTTTACCTCCGCCTTACTACTTTGCTAAAAACGCCATGATGAACAAATCGGGTTACGAAAATGTGAACACTGTGATCAATAAAGGAATGACTCCTCTCTCCCCAGCCGATTTTGAAGCGGTGGTGGAAGCCGAAGGTGCTTTGGTATTGGATACACGCAGTCCGCAAGAGTTTGAAAAGGGTTTTGTGCCTCGCGCTATCAATATCGGCCTTAATGGTGATTTTGCTCCATGGGTGGGTAATTTGATTACCGATATCAAACATCCTATCGTGCTGGTTACCGAAGAGGGCAAAGAAGAAGATTCTGTGAAACGCTTGGCTCGTGTGGGCTATGACAACACCCTTGGGTTCTTGAAAGGGGGCGTGGCCGCTTGGGCAGCTGCCGGAAAAGAACTCGATACTGTTACCACGCTTACTGCACAAGATTTGGCCGACCTTTCTAAGAAAGAAAATATCCACATCGTAGATGTGCGCAAGCCTTCGGAGTGGGAAGCCGAACATTTGGAGAAAGCGGTAGGCCTTCCTTTGAATTTTATCACAGAAAACTGGGACGATTACGAGAAAGATAAAACCAATTACATTCACTGCGCGGGTGGTTACCGCTCCATGATTGCCGCTTCTATCCTGAAGTCGCGTGGATACCATAATGTGGTAAACATAGCAGGCGGATTTAAGGCCATTGCCGAAACGGACATGCCCAAAACCAGCTATGTGTGCCCCAGTACCTTAAAAGCATAATTTTAACACAACAATTTAATACAAACGGAGCCCCAAGAGCCCTTCCGAAAGAAGGGTGGGTGAAAGAACTATGTTCGGATTATTCAACGGAACCAAGAAATATGAAAATATCGGTTCAGCAGAAATGCAAAAAATTATGGGTGAGGACAAAAATGCCATAGTGCTGGATGTTCGCACCAAAGACGAATTCAAGAGCGGGCATATCCCGGGAGCAAAAAACATTGATATTTTCTCTCCTACTTTCTCTACCGAGATTGATATGCTCGATAAAACCAAAACCTACCTCGTGTACTGCCGCAGCGGCAATCGCAGTGGTAGTGCATGTGGGGCTATGGCCAGCAAAGGTTTTGATAAGCTGTACAACCTAAGCGGTGGTATTGGTGCTTGGCAAGGGCCCGTTAAATAATTAATGATTTAACCCAAATACAATGGCTAAATTCAATGATCTGATTAATGTGGAGGAACCCGTTCTGGTCGACTTTTCTGCCGAGTGGTGTGGCCCCTGTAAAATGCTGGCGCCCATTTTGAAAGATTTGGCGAAAAAAATGGGCGACCGCGTAAAAATCATCAAGATTGACGTGGACAAAAACCAGTCGCTGGCCTCTCAGCTAAAAGTGCAAAGTGTGCCTACGCTTATTTTGTATCAGCAAGGTAAGGTACTTTGGAGACAGTCGGGCGTGCACAGTGCCCAACAACTGGAAAGCATCATCCGCCAAAAAGCGGTATTGCCTGCATACAAAGGATAATTAAACCAATGGATAAAGCGAAAGCCCTGCGCTTATGGTGCCATCACCGAAGCAGCAGGGCTTTTTTCATGTTCATGTATTTTGGATGGTTGCTGCAATGAAAGTGCCTCTAGCACTTGAGTAATTACCCACGGGGTTTCTTGGTACCAAGCCCGATAAGGACTTTCTTTTCCTTGGTTCTGGTTGATGTAATCGAGCAAAAGGTCGATTTGATACGAATCCGCAGCTATGCCTGCCTCAGCTTTTTGGGCATCGAGGGCATTGCAAGCCTGCTCGTATTGGCCTTTTACAGGTATCATCAGCACGGGTTTTTGTAAATACAAGGCTTCGCAAATAGACTCAAAGCCTGCCGTACTCACATAGCCCTTGCAGCGGCTCATATAATCGAGAAACTTCACATCGTTCACCTGATGAAAGGTAAGTGAAGGGCTGTATTCCCACACTTCCGGTTTTGATTTTTCGTCCCAGAAACAATGAATACGGGTTTCTGGATGCTGCTCGCTCCACTCCATCACTTCTTCTCCATAGCCGCTATTTACCATGTATGCCAAAAGAAAGTCTTCCGTTTGAGGCTTGGCCTCAAATACCTCCTGCCTAAGTAGTGGAGGCGTAACTACCAGTTTGCCTATCCTTGCCGGAGCGTAAGGTGAAAAGGATAAGGCAATGCGCAAGTCAGCCCTCCATGAGGTGAGCGAATTGTTGAAGGTGAAAAGCAGCTTGTCTAGCGGCTTATTAGGAGCAAAAGGGAAGTTCGGATGATAGGCCAAGTACTGATGACCAACGCACACATATTGCGCTTTGGGTCGGTAAAGGAAAGAATATAAACCTCCCAGAAAATCGTAGAAATTAATGATGCAATCGGGCTGATGCTGTGCTACCGTTTTATGAATTTGACCCAAGCTTTTTAAAAAGCGTGGCGTATAACGGGCGTTGTACACTATAGTGCGAAGAATTTGCACCGACTTATTTTGCTTATCAGTCACGAAATTGGGACTAGCTATTTCCTGAATGGGTGAGTGCATATTTCGCTTGAAATATTCCGGTATGATACGCCTTTCACTCTTGCCCACCAAGGTACAGCATACGCTATGGCCTGCATCTAACAATATTTTTTCAAGGGTGATGGCTTGACTAAGGTGCCCGCGGCCTTCTCCTTGTATCAAAAACAAGAATTTCATAGTTGACCTGTTTTGGGCTGAAGGTTTTGCAAAAGGTGATGAGCCAGGTATTGCTTTACATCCAAGGAACTATCCTCTTCCTCCTCTTCTTCTACTTTATGCATTTTCCCGCTAGTGCTTCTCTCTGTTTGTGAGAAATAGACCAAGCTCCATTCGCCCGCATGCGATTCGGCCAAAGCACTCATGCTTTCTACCCAATCGCCTGAGTTGAGGTATAATATTCCGTGAATCTCTTTTAAGGCGGGCTGATGAATGTGCCCGCAGATAATGCCATCGCATTCCTTATTGATGGCGATTTCGGCCAATTGGGTTTCAAAATCATCGATATAAGATACTGCACTTTTTACCTTAGCTTTCACCACTTGCGAGAGCGAATAGTAGGGGAGGCCTTTTTTGAGGCGGTAGGCATTGTACTGCCGATTGAGCCACAGCAGAAAGGTGTATCCGATATCGCCCAGTTTGGCTATCCAGCGGAGGTTGGTGGTGATAGAATCGAAAATATCGCCATGCACAATGTAATAGCG
This sequence comes from Shiella aurantiaca, assembly GCA_030412945.1. Classification (GTDB taxonomy): domain Bacteria; phylum Bacteroidota; class Bacteroidia; order Cytophagales; family Cyclobacteriaceae; genus Shiella; species Shiella aurantiaca. Next base: position 430,429 of record JAUHJS010000002.1, read on the forward strand.
TTTTCCGGCCGATTCGTATACCATATCGCGCTGTATACTCAGGTTGCCTATTTGAAGGGGGAGTACATTATCTAGAAAGTCATCGTGATTGCCGCGGAGATAAGTCACTTGGGTGCCGTCTTCCTCCATCATCTTTACGATGCGTTTGAAAAAGCGGGTGTGTTTTTTCTTCCAAATGCCCGAGCGCTTAAGTTGCCAAGCGTCTATAATGTCACCATTTAGTATCAGGTTGTCGCATTTTACTTGCTTTAAAAACCTGACCAGCTCTTTGGCTTTGGATCCTTGTGTGCCGAGGTGCACATCGGAAATTACGAGGGTTTTGTAGTGGCTTTTCACATTACCTTATTTTAGGCAATATCAAAAACCACTATGATTGGGTGTTTAAGGCTGTTTTACCTTTTCGCTATGCTTTGCTCAGAAAAACTATGGCTTGGTAACCTTGAGGTAATTCTTGAGCGCAGTCGGTAAACTTTCCTTAAAACAGACTACTGGAGACGCGTTTGGATATATTGGGCGGCCAGGGCCAAAGTTTGTAATTGCTCCGCATCCTCATCGGGAATACGGATATTGAAGGTCTGCTCAAACTCCATTACCAATTCGGCATAGTCGAGCGAGTCGATACCTAAGTCTTTGATGAAGCTGGCCTCAGGCGTTATTTCGCTTTCTTTGATGCCCAATTTCTCCATCAATATCCCTTTTATTTTTATTTCTATGTCTTTCATATCCGTAAAGCTAATAATGGGCAAAACTACGGATTTTCTTCCTAAATCAAGTGGCTTGCGAGGCAATTCCACATCGGGAATTTGCTATTGTATCCAAGGTGGATTTTATGGTAATTACCCGACAATAATGGCACAGGATAAAAATTCCTGACACAAAAACTTTACTTTGAAAGAAAGTGTTCTTACTTTAGATGCGTTGTTGTGGATTAAGTATTTAGTCCTGTTTATTTTGAGTTTTTGACCTTAGAAGCCCGATCGACCAATCGGGCTTCTTACTTTTGGTACCAGTGCAATACTTCTCCTTCTTGTACCAGTCGGTTCTTCTCTTGCAATCCCGTCTCTTTCAAGGTATTTACCCTCTTTCCGCTGTACAAATGCAGGTACATAAGGCTGTCGTTTCTTTGTATTTCGAGCCAATCGCCCAGCCACCGAGGCTCGCTAAAAGCTTCCTCTAGAATGAAGCCTTCCGGCTGGCCCAAGAGGTCGAAGCGAAGAATACCCTGATTAAAATCCAGTAAATACAGCTGGTTTTGATGGAAAACGATGCGACTAAACTGGTAGTTTTTTTCTGGAAATAAGAGGTCGAAGCGGATGGTTTGCTCGGTTTCGTGCGTATTGGCGTTAAGTAGCTTTAGGCTGTTGTCGGCCGAGTCGATAATCCAATAGCGGTTGTTGGCATCCATACACAAGGCTTGGCCAAAGCCAATTTCCTCACTGAGCGACCATTCTTGTATCGGGCGTAGCAACCTATCGAGCACTATTACCTGCTGTAATTTTTCATAAAAGACCACGATTCTGAACGTCAGGTTGGCCTGTAAGCTGGCTATGGGCGATTTCATTGGGGGCGAATACACGCTGATGCGCTCTCCTTGGGGATTGTATTTATACACATTGCCCGATTGGTCGGCACAAAGAAGGTTGTTCTGATTATCTACTGAATAAAGCCCTTCTGCCAGGCCTTTGATACTCAGGCTGATTTTTTCCTGTGCTGGTACTAGCTGGCAGCAAAAGTAGATAAGTAATATTAGGCTGCTCTTCATATCGTTTGGCTATGATGTATTACATACATTCCTCAAGAAATAATTCATTCTGGCAGTTGTTGGCAACCGTTATTTTATTCGTTCACAAAACTGTCTAGCTTCTGGACAGTGTAATACAATTCCTTGGTCTACATCCCTATCAACCGACCAAAGCATTCTATATTCTGATTGATGTTGGTAATCAGTGTGTTTTAGAAAGAACCTGTGCCTTGTTAGAGAAGGAGATGCAGCATTTAGCATCTTTTCAAAGCTAACCTTATTTGGATCTTCGTCATCTTTCAAATCTTCTATGCTTAATGCTGAAGGTATTGAGTTGGAAATAATCCTGTTATTTAAATATAAACAATTTCCAAAGATGACAGACTGGATTCTTGGAATTGAATTGGCAATCTCAATCATAAAATTCAGTGGGTCTTTTATCCTGAATACTGAATCTCTGCTGAAGGTTTTCTTTAAATCATCGTCTAAAACTGTTGATGTACAAAATGAATACTCATTGAATCCTACATTTGTATAGGTTGTCACTTGTTTGCCGTTATTACCGTTAACAATATTTATAGAGCCACCTTCATGTTTGTCTCCGAGTTGGTTGTCATCATACTTTTTATAGTTCTTGAAAGAGCTTATGAATAGATTCCCATTATTAAAAAAGTCTTCAATCCAATGCTCATCTTCGTATCTATACAAATATGGTATACAGTTTTCAAACGGAATTACTTGAGTGAATTGCGTGGCAAAATTTCTATTCATAGTTGGCTGTTCAATAATGGTTGTTAATAATCCTATTCGCTAAAAAAGAGCTTATCCTTCAAAAGTAAGGAGTTCGGCTTGGTCGTTTCCTAAGCGAAGATAGGTGCAATAGTTGATCCACTCGCCCAAATTGATGTAGCGGCTTTGGGCATCCACCGGGTGGTCAATCGGTAAGTGGCGGTGACCGAAAATATATACATCATAGGCCTGTTTCTTTTGCTGCTCTTTGCACCAGCTGAGAAGCCATTCTCCCTCGCCCAAAAAATGATCCTCAGCCTTTTTATTATTGCTGATGCGGCTTTTGCTGCTCCATGTTTGGGCTATCCACATGCCGATGTTGGGGTGTAGCCAGTTGAACAAAAACTGACACACTTTATTGGCAAAAATGCGCTTCAGAATTTTATAGGTATAATCTCCCGGCCCTAATCCATCGCCATGGCCTACTAGTATTTTTTGTGTGCCAATGCGCAAGTTTTGGTTAGTTCGGTACACAGGGATTCCCAGCTCCCTCGGGAAATAGTCGAACATCCACATATCGTGGTTGCCTGTAAAAAATATAATGGGTATTCCGGCTTCTCTTAGCTCAGCCAGCTTGCCCTGAAAGCGGACAAAACCTTTGGGAATGGTTTGGTTATACTCAAACCAAAAATCGAAGATGTCGCCCACTAGAAAAATCATGTGGGCGGAGTCTTTGATGCTGTCGAGCCAGCGGATGATTTTCAATTCTCTTTCCAGGCTCTTTTCGGCATTAGGTGCACCCAAATGGAAATCGGAGGCGAAATACAAGTATTTGCCTTCGGGTATGCGGTCGATGTCCAACAGGGGAGCGTGTTTCATGCTGCAAAATAAAAAAAATCAGGCCAATGGAGCCTGATTTTTTGTGTCTATGATTTTAGTATGCTTATTGTGCCGGAGCTTCCGGGGTTTCCGGTTTGTTTTCTACTACGGCCTCTTCTTTGGTTTCACTCGCCTCTGGGCTTGCTACCGTTTCGCGCTTGCCATTGGTATAGGCTTCGTAGGTAGTTTGCTTATCGAAAGGACGCTTGCCAATCAAGGCTTCCAAATCGCTTTGGAAAATGATTTCTTTCTCCAAAAGTTTTTGCGCCAGTATTTCCAACTCATTTCTGTGCTTATTCAGCAAAGCTTTGGTTCTTTCAAAAGCATCGGAAATGATTTTACGAACTTCGGTGTCAATGGTTTGTGCCGTGGCTTCAGAGTAAGGCTTGTTGAAATTGTATTCCGACTGCTTAGAATCGTAGAACGATACATTCCCAATCTTATCGTTCATCCCGTAAACCGTCACCATGCTGTAGGCCATTTTGGTTACACGCTCCAAATCGCTTAAGGCTCCGGTAGAAATCTTGTTGAATACAATATCTTCAGCCGCTCTACCGCCCAAGGTCATGCACATTTCGTCAATCAATTGCTCGGTTTGATACAAGAACTGCTCCTTAGGCAAATACTGGGCATAACCCAAGGCTGCTACCCCGCGCGGAACAATACTTACTTTTACCAAAGGATCAGCATGTTCTAAGAACCATCCGGCTACGGCATGTCCGGCCTCGTGGTAAGCCACGATTTTCTTTTCTTCCGGAGAGATGATTTTGTTTTTCTTCTCCAAGCCACCAATCACGCGGTCGATGGCATCGTGGAAGTCTTGCAAATCAACGGTTTCCTTGTTTCTACGAGCCGCTATTAGGGCCGCTTCATTACATACGTTGGCAATTTCAGCACCTGCAAAACCAGGGGTTTGAGCCGATAATTTCTTAGGATCTACGTCTTTATTGAGTTTCAAAGGCTTCAAGTGCACTTTGAAGATGGCCTCACGGCCTACAATATCCGGCTTATCAATACTGATTTGACGATCGAAACGACCCGGACGCAATAGAGCTGAATCCAATACATCGGGGCGGTTGGTGGCCGCTAAAATGATTACCCCGCTGTCGGTAGCAAAACCATCCATTTCCACCAAAAGGGAGTTGAGGGTGTTTTCGCGCTCATCGTTTGAACCCGGCATTTGCCCACGTCCGCGTGAACGGCCAATGGCGTCAATCTCATCAATAAATACAATACAAGGCGCTTTTTCTTTGGCTTGTTTGAAGAGGTCGCGTACCCTTGCGGCACCCACCCCTACGAACATTTCCACGAAATCGGAACCAGAAAGGGTGAAGAAAGGAACACCGGCTTCTCCGGCCACGGCCTTGGCAAGCAAGGTTTTACCAGTTCCCGGAGGGCCTACTAATAAGGCACCTTTCGGTATTTTACCACCCAGTTTGGTGAATTTCTCAGGCGTTTTCAGGAAGTCAACAATTTCTTTGATTTCTTCCTTGGCCTCATCTAGTCCGGCTACATCGTTGAAGGTGATTTTTACTTTATTTTCAGCATCAAACAAGGCCGCTTTAGACTTACCGATATTGAATATCTGTCCGCCAGGGCCACCGCCTCCGGTCATTCTGCGCATCAAGAACCAGAATCCGACTAATAGAAGGATGAAGAATCCCCAGTTTACAAGGAAGCTGGTAAAGTCAGAGCCTTCTTCCACTTTGTAACCTATGCGCTGGCTTTCCGGAAGCTTTTTCTCCAATTCGCTGTAGCGCTTATCGAAGATTTCCATACTCGGAATCTTAAACTTATAGTGCGGGCCACCCGAAGTGAGCGAGAAAGCATTGTTTTCCTCTAGCTCTTTTCTGTATTTTGAATTCTCAAGGGCTTCTTCTTTAAGGCTTACCTCCACCATGTTTTGGTTGCGGAGTAGCACAATTTCCTTCACATCATTGCTTAGGAGCATTTGCTCAAACCTTCTTTCGGAGATGGTAATGGCAGAAGTGCTTTTATTTAAATAGGTAATCCCGAATACCACCACTACCAAGGCTAAAATTACCCACATTTGGTAATTAGGCTTTTGAGGAGGCTTGGGGATGAATTTGTTGGGTCTCGGTTTATCGCTCATGCTATTTTTGTGCGTTTTTTATAGTCGCAAAATCGAAGATAAAACGATTGTGCGGAGATAAAGTTATGATTATTTATTAGCCTTCGATAGTAATGGAGTCGGCATCGCCCCAGAGTTCTTCCAGTGCATAGAAGTCGCGTCTGTCTTTTTTAAACACGTGTACCACTACGTCTACAAAATCGAGGAGTATCCATTCTTTGTTTTCTTTCCCTTCTTTGTGCCAAGGGTTTTGCTTGCTGTTTTTATACACGACTTCCTCTACGGAATCGGCAATGGCGTCTACTTGCGTGTCGGAATTACCGGAGCAGATGACAAAAAAATCGGCAATGGCATTTTTTACGTTTTTCATATCCAGCACTACCACATTTTCGGCTTTTTTCTCTAACATGCCGTTTACTACAAGGTCACTGAGTTCTTTCGCGCTGGATGTATTTGTTTTTTGTTGCATTCTGTATTTAAGTTTGCCTAAAATTGAGCTTGGCATGTCTGCCAATTTCGTGAATTTTCGTTTTATTATCGGTAACAAAACTAGTCATTTTTACTTGCATAAAATCTTTACCAAAACATTATTTCTCGGCAAAAAACTGGTTTTCCTGCCAAGCTGTCATTCTACTAATGACATAGCAGCCGATTTTATCGGGCAAGGCCTTGCCAGCGAGGGCATGCTGGTGTACACCGATCATCAAACCCAAGGGCGTGGACAACGCGGCAATGTGTGGGAGTCGGGTGTGGGGCAAAACTTGGCTTTTAGCCTGATTGTGCAGCCCCGCTTTTTACAGGCCAGCGAGCAATTTCATCTGCAAAAAGCCATCTCGCTTGGGGTGTACGATGCTTTATCGACCGTTTGTGAGGGGGTGAAAGTGAAGTGGCCCAACGACATCTATATCCACGACCGGAAGGTAGGCGGTATTTTAATTGAAAACAGCCTAAGGAATACACAGGTGCAATGGACGGTAGTGGGAATTGGTATCAATGTAAATCAAAAGGAGTTTTCAGCACCCTTGGCGGCCTCTTTGGCATACTTCACCGGGGAGGAGTATGATTTGTTTGCCTTGATGGAAGATATGGTGCTGCACATAGAGGCACGCTATCTGCAATTGCGCAACGGAGGGCACGAGGTGCTTTCGGCACAATTTGAAGAGGTGCTTTATTGGAAAAATGAGTGGCACGAGTTTGAAGCGGAGTCTGTCTTTCAAGGCCAGATTGTAGGCCTAGCTCCCGATGGACGCCTGAAAATTGAAACATCAGAGGGGCTTCGCTTGTTTGCCTTCAAAGAGGTGGTTTTCAAGAAGTAAGTTTTACATCCACTCTCTTTTGATAAGCCCAATCATAATAATTACCTTTGTAATCTTTATTAATTACATCTGCATATACTTTAACTACTAATATCGAATGAAAACCGTCACAGAAAACAATGTGAAGTACAAAGTGAAAGACATTTCGCTTGCTGAATGGGGAAGAAAAGAAATTGGCTTGGCAGAAGCTGAAATGCCGGGTTTGATGGCTTTGCGTGCCGAATATGGTGCCACTAAGCCACTAAAAGGTGCGCGTATTGCCGGATGCTTGCACATGACTATCCAAACGGCTGTATTGATTGAAACCTTGGTAGAACTAGGGGCTGAAGTTACCTGGTCGTCATGTAATATATTCTCTACGCAAGATCATGCTGCTGCTGCGATTGCCGCTGCCGGAATTCCGGTTTTTGCATGGAAAGGTATGAACGAGCAAGAGTTCGACTGGTGTATCGAGCAGACTTTGTTTGCTTTTGAAGGCGGCCAGCCTTTGAACATGATTTTGGATGATGGGGGTGACCTTACCAATATGGTGTTCGACCGTTTCCCTGAATTGGCCAAAGACATCAAAGGTCTTTCGGAAGAAACTACTACCGGTGTACACCGCTTGTACGAGCGTATGAAAAATGGCACTTTGGTAATGCCTGCTATCAACGTGAACGATTCGGTAACTAAATCGAAATTTGATAACAAATACGGCTGCCGCGAATCGTTGGTAGATGCTATCCGCAGAGCTACTGATGTGATGATGGCCGGAAAAGTGGCCGTAGTGGCTGGTTTTGGTGATGTGGGTAAAGGTTCTGCTGATTCTTTGCGCAATTCGGGTGTACGTGTAATCGTAACCGAAATCGACCCTATCTGTGCGCTTCAAGCCGCTATGGAGGGATTTGAAGTAAAGAAAATGGATACGGCCATTGCCGAAGCCGATATCATTGTAACGGCCACTGGAAACAAAGACATCATCAAAGATCGTCATTTCCGTGCCATGAAAGACAAAGCCATTGTGTGTAACATTGGCCACTTCGACAATGAAATCGATATGGCGTGGTTGAACAAAAACTACGGTAACACTAAGGATGTAATCAAGCCTCAGGTAGATAAGTATACAGTAGACGGAAAAGACATCATTGTATTGGCCGAAGGCCGCTTGGTGAACTTGGGTTGTGCTACTGGTCACCCATCTTTCGTGATGAGTAACTCATTCACCAACCAAACTTTGGCGCAGTTGGAATTGTGGAAAAACCACGCCAGCTACGAGAATAAGGTGTATACCTTGCCTAAGCATTTGGATGAGAAAGTAGCCCGCCTACACTTGGCCAAAATTGGTGTGGAGTTAGATGAGCTAAGCCCCGACCAAGCCGCTTACATTGGTGTGGAAGTACAAGGCCCATTTAAGCCTGAGTATTACAGATATTAATCCCTTGTGGATTTTGAATAGAAAAGGAGGCCAAAAGCCTCCTTTTTTGATTTAATACCCTCCCCAATACTTGCGAAGGCCCCATTCGAGGGTGAGCAAGGCTATGAGCAGGTACAAAATCCAGTGTAGTTGAATGAGTTCTTGCACCGTTTTTTCTGAGTAGATAACCGACTGGGCTTCTGTGTTTTCTATCTCCCGAATAAGCGCCTCGGAATCGTAGAAGAGTTTGCCTTTGTTGTTTTGCGCAATGTTTTTGAGCAATAAGGTGTCGGCTTGGAGGGCATAAGATTCTATGGCCCTATTGAGGATGGAGAATTGCCCTTTCGCTACTTCCGTTCTTCCTTCTAGCGCGGTGCTGGCCTCAAACTGGTAAATCCCCTCGGGTAGCTCGGTAACGGTATAGGCGCCTCCTGAAGCGCGACTGGAATACGTGTAGGCTTTAGAAAGCCCATTCCCATTAATACTAAGCTGAATTGGCTGTCCGTCTATCCGCTCGAAAAGGTCGTTGTAGACTTCGGTTTCAAAAACCACTTTTTCACCCTGCAAGTATTCCTTTTTACTGGTGTTGACTCGGAATTTGCGCGTATCGGTTTTGGTAGCCAGGTACTGGGCGATTTTTAAGATAAAAGTATCGAAGGCCTCGCTGCTTTGGGTTTGCTGGTATTCATCCACGCGCCATTTCCAGATATTTTCACCCATAAACACAGCCGATTTATTATCACCGGCTTGGCTAAACACCAAAAGCGGTCGACTGGTAACAACCTGGCCGATTTTCTGGGCAAGCAAAGGCTTGTCGCCAGTGGGCAAAATTTCTAAGGCACCATAGGGCACAGCCAAAGGGGGAAATGATTCCAATAAGCGAATGTGTTCTTCGGAAAAAGTGAAATACGTTTGCTCGAGTTGGAAATGGGCCATGGCTTCATCGGTTTCGTAGGCCTGAGGCTGGATTTTGAGCACGTTTTGAACCGTATTGAATCGTCTGCTATCAGTTTGGCCTCCATAAAACCACCAAATGGGCATTTGAGAGGCAATTAGTTTATCTACAAAATTATCCGGAGCACCCGAAGGGTATTGGTAGCAAATCAGCAAATCAAAAGTTCCATCTTTTGGAACAGGCGAAAGTTTAGGGATATAGACTTGTACTTCATAATTCTGGTTGACCTCTATCGCCCTTTTGAGTGCGCGGATATCGGGGTGCGGACTGGGCGCGACCAGCAAAATCTTTTGCTTGCCCTCTACTACCTCTATAAAGGCCGTTTGGGTGTTGTTATCCGTATTGAATTCTCCGGCCAGCGGACTGATCTGTACCGTAAATTTTCGGAGTCCGGCTGTTTCGGCTTCCACAATAAACGTATGGGTGTTGATAACTTGTCCCGCTTTAAGTGTTAGCGATTGGCTTTGCAGGGTTTTACCGTTTTCGGATAAGCTGAGCTGGATTGTTTGCCCGCCCAGGGCCTGATGCTGCACTTTTACGCTTAGGGGAAAGCGGTTGCCTTGATATACTACACGGTTGTACTGCATGTCGGCAATAAATACATCTTTGCGCACGCTAGTGTCTCCCCACAAAAGGCTATGCACCGGAAAACTAAATGTGCGAAAACTTGGAGCCAGTCCTTGGTTGTAAAGGCCATCGGAAATGAGCGTGGCCGCAGCTATTGGCGCACTCGGATATTCTTTTTTTATGCTTTGCAACAGCGCATCGATTGGGCTGCTTCTTTCCTTCATTTGTAGGGCTTGCGCATTGGCAAGCGTGCCTTCATAGCCGAGGAGTACAGGCTGAAAACCTTGCTGACTCAGCGCATTTTCCACACGAGCTAGGGCTTGTTTTTCTTCTTCGATTTTGGCGGAATCCCACACCAAGGCAATCGACTGGCTATTGTCTACGGCCAGAACCCATAAGGGAGCTTGGGTGGTGTTTTTGACATAACGCACGTAGGGATTGAGCAGCAAAAAGCCCAAAATCCAAAAGATTGAACCGCGAAAAACGGCCAACAGGATATTGCTGAGGGTATTCCAAGGGGCTTTGCGGCTGTAAAGCAAGTAAGCAAACGTTACGGACACCACCGTAACAAGCAGCAACCACCAAGGTGAGTATTCGAAATGAATCAGCATAGCGTAAAGATGAAAAAATAAAAGGATAGCCTAATCCTGCCTTCTTTATTTTTTTCTGGATTCTTCCAAACACTTTTGTGCGCTAAGGGTTTTACCCTATATTTGTAGCTCATGTTGTCTTCTACAACACATATCGCCCTATCATTAGTAGCCACTTCGGCTCACGTTCATCACATCCACCATTCCTCGTAAGGGGAATGAAACTAACATATTGTCCAAAAATGGATACTGGGTATCCGTTTTTCACCTCTAGGAGGTCAAAATCTCTATTTATTTCATCTAGACTTATTTTTCATGCAAACGCAATTGCGTATTGCCGTTCAGAAATCGGGACGGCTCAGTGACGATTCTATACAACTCATCCGCGAATGCGGAATAAAATTTTACAATGGTGCCGGAAAGCTCAAAACCGAAGCCACCAATTTTCCGGCCGAGCTTCTTTTCCTTCGTGACGATGACATTCCTCGTTATGTAGAAGATGGCGTGGCCGATATTGGAATTATCGGGGAAAATGTATTCGTAGAAACCCAAAGCCAAGCCGACTTGGTCAAGCGACTAGGTTTTTCCAAATGCCGACTTTCTTTGGCACTTCCAAAGGCAGTTGATTACCAAGGTGTTCAGCAGTTTGATGGTATGCGCATCGCGACTTCCTATCCCAATCTTTTGAATAAATACTTTGCCGGGAAAGGCATTAAAGCCGACATCCACGAAATCAGCGGTTCGGTAGAAATTGCCCCCAGTATCGGTCTGGCCGATGCCGTGTGCGATATCGTAAGCTCAGGTAGCACCTTGCTCAGCAATGGTTTGAAGGAAGTGGAAACCATTTTCGAATCGGAGGCGGTGATGATAGCCCGCAAAGAGTTGGGGCCTTTGAAAGAAGCCATCCTGAAAAAGCTGCTTTTCAGAATTGAATCGGTGCAGAAGGCCAAAGGAAATCGCTACATCTTATTGAACGCGCCTAACACAGCCATTGCAAAAATCACTAACTTATTGCCGGGGATTAAGAGCCCTACTATTTTACCTTTGGCCGAAGAGGGTTGGAGTTCGCTGCACTCGGTTATAGGCGAAGATGAATTTTGGGATATTATCGAAAGCCTAAAAGAGGCAGGAGCCCAAGGGATTTTGGTAGTTCCGATTGAAAAAATGATAGCATAAATTTCTACGCGATGAAAGTGATTAAATATCCGGAGCGTGCCGATTGGGCCATGCTCCTCCAGCGTCCGGTAAAAGAATACAAAACCATTAAGGAGGTCGTAAAGCCCATCTTGGCTAAGGTGAAAGCCAAAGGCGATTTAGCACTGAAAAAACTCGCCTTGGAGTACGATCATGTAGAACTTGATACCCTGCTGGTAAGTCCACAAGAAATTAAGGAAGCCGCTAAGCGCGTACCCAAAGCACTTAAGGAGGCCATTGATGTTGCGGCTAAAAATATCGAAGCCTTTCACAAGGCACAGGAAATGCCAGAGCTGTACCTTGAAACCATGCCGGGGGTAATGTGCCGCAGAAAGGCCGTGGGGATAGAAAAAGTAGGTTTGTATATTCCCGGAGGAACAGCGCCCTTGTTTAGTACAGTCCTGATGTTGGGCATTCCGGCTCGCTTGGCGGGATGTAAAGAAATTGTGATGTGTACGCCTACTGATGAGCTGGGACGTATTAATCCGGTGATTCTCTATGCCGCGCAGTTGGTGGGGATAACTCGCATTGTAAAAGTA
>JAUHJS010000002.1:442503-668700 GCA_030412945.1 Shiella aurantiaca
TCAATACGTAACCACCGCCAAGCAAATGGTGATGAAAGATGGCTTGGCCATCGATATGCCAGCTGGCCCTTCTGAAGTGGCCATTCTTGCAGACAAAACCGCCAATGCAGCCTTTCTCGCAGCCGATTTGCTCTCTCAAGCCGAGCACGGGGTAGACAGCCAGGTGGTGCTCGTTACTACCGAAGAGAAGTTGATTCTGCAAGTGATGAACGAAATCGACAAGCAGGTAAAACTCCTACCTCGTAAAGCCATCGCTGAAAAAGCCCTGTATAATAGTCTGTGTATTTTGGTAAAAAATACCAATGAAGGCATGGATTTGCTCAATAGCTATGCTCCCGAGCATTTGATTATTGCCACCAAAGATTATGTCAGTCTTGCCGATAAGGTGGTAAATGCAGGCTCTGTATTCTTAGGTAATTACACCCCCGAATCCTGTGGCGATTATGCTTCGGGTACCAATCATACCCTTCCAACCAATGGCTATGCCATGGCGTATAGCGGAGTGTCTTTAGAGAGCTTCCAGAAAAAAATCACCTTTCAGGAAATTACGGAAGACGGTTTGCGCAAGCTAGGTCCTGTGGTTGAAAAGATGGCGGAAGCGGAGCAGTTGATTGCGCATAAAGAGGCCGTAAGTATCCGTTTAAAATCGCTTTGAGCTATGGATATTACGAAACTACTTAGGCCGCACATTGCAGCCCTGAAGCCGTATTCCTCGGCTCGTGATGAGTTTTCCGGCCAAGCGGAGGTATATCTCGATGCCAATGAAAATCCCTACGGAAGCTTGGATGGCGAACAATGGAACCGCTACCCCGATCCGCTGCAAAAAGAAATTAAAAACCGATTGGCGGAGATAAAAGGCGTAAAGCCTGAACAAATATTTTTGGGTAATGGAAGTGATGAGGGTATTGATTTGCTTATCCGCGCCTTTTGCGAACCCGGAAAAGACGCAGTATTGCTGCTGCCTCCTACCTATGGAATGTATGAGGTGTCGGCCTCTATCCATAATATAGCCTGCAAGAAAGTAGCCTTACTTCCTGATTTACAACCGGATGTAGAGGCGATTTTGGCCGCTAGCCAAGGAGCTAAGATTTTATTTATCTGCTCGCCTAATAATCCTTCGGGGAATGATATTGCTTATGATACCATTCTCCATTTGGTGGAAAAGTTTCCCGGTCTGGTGGTGGTAGATGAGGCTTATATTGATTTCTCACCCCAAAAAAGCTTGCTTTCTGCGCTCAAGCGCTATCCTCAGTTGGTGGTGATGCAAACCTTTAGCAAAGCTTGGGGTATGGCCGCTTTGCGCTTAGGTACCTTGTATGCTTCGGAGTCTATCATTCAGGTGCTGAATAAAATCAAACCGCCTTACAATATCAATGCCTACTCACAACAGCAGCTGCTGAAAGCCTTGGCTACACCTGAGCGAGTGCAAGAGAATGTACAGGCCATTAATCAAGCGCGCGAAGTTTTGGTTGAAAGCTTGAGAGGCTTGCCTTATGTGCAGGAGATTTATCCCAGTAGTGCCAATTTTGTGTTGGTAAAAATGCAATCGGCCCGAAAAATCTATCAGCAATTACTTGCCGAGGGCATCGTAGTGCGCGATCGCTCACAGGTAATACTATGCAGCGATTGCCTGCGCATTAGCATAGGTACCACCCAAGAAAACCAAACCCTTATTCAGGCCTTACAATCCATGTCATTCTAAAAATGAAAAAAGTATTATTTATAGATAGAGACGGAACCCTTATCGTGGAACCGCCCATCGATTTTCAGGTAGATTCCTTAGAAAAACTGTCTTTTCTGCCGGGAGTGATTTCCTATTTGCGAAAAATTGCCACCGAAACACCTTATGAATTAGTCATGGTGACCAATCAGGATGGCTTAGGAACCAACTCTTTTCCCGAAGACACTTTCTGGCCAGCTCACAATAAAATGTTGGAAATTCTGGAAAATGAAGGGATTCACTTTGCCGATATTCACATCGATAGAAGTTTTCCTCATGAGAATCTACCCACCCGCAAGCCGGGTATAGCTATGCTCACCAATTATTTCTCAGAGGAATATGATTTAGCTAATTCGTATGTGATTGGTGATCGCCTGACAGATGTACAGTTGGCACAAAATCTAGGGGCAAAAGCCATATTTATAGGAAAGGAGCCAGCGGAAGGCGCGAGCTTGAATACAGAAAGTTGGGAGGGAATCTATCAATTTCTTCGCATGCCCGAGCGGAGGGCATCGGTAGTACGCACCACCAAAGAGACGGATATTCGTATAGAACTCAACTTGGACGGAACCGGGCAAACCCATATTCATACCGGACTGGGTTTCTTTGACCACATGCTCGACCAGCTCGGCAAGCATTCAGGGGCTGATTTGAGCATCCAGGTCAAAGGCGATTTGCATATCGATGAGCATCATACTATTGAAGATACCGCTCTTGCTCTTGGTGAAGCGTATTTGAAGGCCTTAGGAGATAAAAAAGGCATTTACCGCTATGGCTTTTTACTGCCTATGGATGAGTGTCTGGCGCAGGTGGCCATTGATTTTGGCGGAAGGCCTTGGATGGTGTGGGACGCAGAATTTAAGCGGGAGAAAATTGGCGATATGCCTACCGAAATGTTTTTTCACTTCTTTAAATCCTTTTCTGATACAGCCAAGTGTAACCTGAATATCAAGGTGGAGGGAGATAACGAGCACCATAAAATTGAATCCATATTCAAGGCCTGGGCGCGCGCCATCAAAATGGCCGTAAGGCGTGATCCGCAAGAACTGGATAAGCTGCCAAGTACCAAAGGTATACTTTAAACACTAAGTGAAATCATTAAAAGCCGGACTCACCGTTCGGCTTTTTCGTTTTTCAGGGGCGAATGCCAAAAAGAATTAGCGAATCAAGGTCGGTCGTATTATTTTTGCGCATGGCTGAGCAAATTTTAATTCTTGATTTCGGTTCGCAGTATACCCAACTTATCGCCCGTAGGGTGCGCGAACTCAATGTGTATTGTGAAATACATCCGTATAACCACATTCCTCCCATCACTGATGATATCAAAGGGGTTATCCTTTCCGGAAGCCCTTGTTCGGTGCGTGAAGAAGGAGCGCCTGATGTGGATTTATCCTTGTTCCGTGGAAAAGTACCTTTGCTTGGCGTATGCTATGGCGCCCAGTTAATGGCCCAAAAGCTTGGTGGAAGTGTAGTTCCTTCCAAAATTAGGGAATACGGTAGGGCCAAATTGAGCAAAGTAGATTCTCACTTTCCATTATTGAAAGAAATTACCCTACACTCACAAGTGTGGATGAGCCATAGCGATACCATTGCCGAAGTACCTGCCAATTTTGATATCATCAGCAGTACGCCTTCGGTAAATGTAGCTGCCTTCAAAATCCATGATGAAAACACCTATGGGATACAGTTCCACCCGGAAGTAACCCACTCCACTGAGGGTAAAACCTTGCTTCGCAACTTTGTGGTGCATATTTGTGGCTGTTCACAAGATTGGACTTCCGATATCTTTATTGAAAGCACTATCGAAGACCTCAAGAAAAAACTAGGCAACGATAAAGTAGTATTGGGTCTTTCCGGTGGGGTAGATTCCTCGGTAGCGGCTGTACTTATTCATAAAGCCATCGGCAAAAACCTGCACTGTATTTTTGTAGATAATGGCCTACTGCGTAAAAACGAATACGAAGACGTACTTGCCTCTTACCAAGGAATGGGCCTAAATGTGAAAGGGGTAGATGCCAAGCAGCGTTTTTATGATGCTTTGGCCGGATTGGAAGAGCCGGAAGCCAAGCGTAAGGCCATTGGCAAAGTGTTTATCGATGTATTCGATGCCGAATCGCATCGCATTGAGGATGTGAAATGGTTGGGACAAGGCACGATTTATCCCGATGTGATTGAATCGGTATCGGTAAAAGGACCAAGTGCTACTATTAAATCGCACCACAATGTGGGTGGTCTGCCTGATTTTATGAAACTGAAAGTGGTTGAGCCTCTTAATACGCTCTTTAAGGACGAAGTTCGTAATGTAGGCCGTACCTTGGGCATCTCTGAAAATATTTTAGGACGTCATCCTTTCCCGGGCCCTGGTTTGGCTATACGTATATTAGGGGATATTACACCTGAGAAAGTGGCTATTTTACAGGAAGTAGATTCCATTTTTATCAACGGATTGAAATCAGCCGGATTATATAACCAAGTATGGCAAGCGGGTGCTATTTTGCTTCCAGTTAATTCTGTGGGCGTAATGGGCGATGAGCGCACCTACGAAAAAGTGGTGGCGCTACGGGCTGTTACCAGTGTAGACGGCATGACAGCCGACTGGTGTCACCTTCCGTATGAGTTTTTGGGCGACATCTCCAATGAAATTATCAATAAAGTAAAAGGCGTAAACCGCGTGGTGTACGATATTAGTTCTAAGCCACCTGCCACTATTGAGTGGGAATAAGCCTTTTTTAAAACCAGTAGTATGCGCAAACTTTTTTTACTTGTAGCCATAGCATCCATTGGCTTTTCCGCCTTGGGGCAATCGGCACAGAATTCTTATTTATCAGGAAAACAGTATTTTGCTGAGGGTAAATACGCCATGGCCATGGCGGTATTGCAGCCTCTTACTAGCTCATCTGCCGATGCCAGCCTTGCACCCTATGCTAGTTTTTTCTATGCCTTAAGTGCGTATCAGTCGGGGGAAATCACCAAGGGTCAAGACATGCTCATGCAAGTGGCACAGCGTTATCCTAATTGGGAAAAGATGGAGGAGGTGAAACTTTGGCGTGCTAAAATGCACCTCGATCAGCGGGAATTTTTCTCCGCCCTCGACTTGACACTTGATATTAAGGAAACGCCTGTCCGTAAGCGAGCCGAAGAGTTGAAGGCAAGTGCCTTTGCAAAGGAAAACAGCCCTGAGATGCTAAAGCGGATCTTCGACCGCTACAATACCGATACCACTGTAGCAAAGGCCTATGCCCGGGCTTTGGCTAACTCAGAAGTGCCACAAGGAGAGGAAATGCTTGATTTTCTGGCGCAAGAGTTTGATTTAGAGATTTTCTCCTTGAAAAAGCAGATTACTTTCAATCTTCCTTTGATTGAAAAGGATACGTTTCAAGTAGCGGTTTTTTTACCCTTCATGTTAAATGACCTAAATTTCTCAGCGAGTAAAAAGAGTAATCAGTTTGTGTTGGACTTGTACCAAGGTATAAAACTGGCAGTGGAGGAACTTAACGCGAAAGGTATGCCTGTGCGCCTCTATGCCTACGATACACAGAAAAATGCCTTAACTACGCGCAACATATTATCCTTGCCCGAAATAAAAGGGATGGATTTGATTATTGGGCCTTTGTATCCGGGGCCAAGCAAACTGGTATTTGAGTTTGCGTATGAAAATGCCATCAACATTATCAACCCTTTGTCTACCAATAGTTCTTTGGTAAAGGATAATCCCTATTCGTTTTTAGCCAAACCAACGGCCGAGGATATGGGAAAGGCAGCAGGTTTATTTGCCAGAAAGTACTTTCCTAAAAAGGCGGTAATGATTTTTTACGGAGCCAATGAGCGCGATTCACTTATGGCAGCCGCATATAAGCAAGTGCTTGCTGCTGATAGCTTTCCCATCGTGATGGAAAGAAAAGTAAGTAGTAAAAACTCGCGTGATATATTAAATATTCTTACTCATAGCCAGTTTAGAAAAGAGCTGAATGAACAAGGAGATACCATTATTGTACGCAATGATGCCGATGGCAAAGTGCGTGTGGATGAGATGACCATACTTACCATTCCGCATGATAGTATCGGGCATATTTTTGTGGCAGCCGGTGAGCAGCTCATAGCCAGCAATACCATCAGTGGTATAGATACCCGAGGCGATGCCATTCCTTTGCTCACATTGGAAGATTGGCTCGACTACGAAACCATGTCATTTGAGCAATTGGAGCGTTTGAATGTTCATTTTATTGCTCCTGAGTTTATTGAATACGCCACAGAATCTATGGAAGGGTTTAAAGATGTTTTTCTTGAAAAAACCGCTACGCTTCCCAGTTCAAATGCCATACTGGGTTACGACATCATGCATTTTGCAGGATACATGCTGCATACCTATGGCAAGTTTTTCCAAACGGGATTTAATCAGGAAGGCTTTCATAAAGCAAACTTCCTACAAGGGTTTGATTATACCAATAGCCAAAGCAATACCGTCATTCCTATCATTCACTTTGAAGACGCTGAACTCATTAAGGTTAACTAAGTCATGTTGAAAAGAGAAAAAAGCAATGCCCTATTTGAGCGGGCAAAAAAATATATTCCCGGAGGGGTGAATTCACCGGTACGTGCATTTCGTGCGGTGGGTGGTGATCCCATTTTTATCAAATCCGCTAAGGGAGCTTATCTGTATGATGAAGATGGCAACTCCTACATCGACATGATTAATAGCTGGGGGCCGATGATTCTTGGCCATGCGCCAGAGGTGGTGCAAAAAGCCGTGATGGATGCTGTTCCTCATTCCATGTCCTATGGAGCTCCTTCGGCTAAGGAAGCTGAAATGGCCGAATTGATTGTGTCTATGGTGCCTTCGGTAGAGAAGGTGCGCATGGTCAATTCGGGAACAGAAGCCACTATGTCGGCCATTCGCTTGGCTCGTGGATTTACGGGAAGGAACAAAATGATAAAATTCGAGGGTTGTTACCATGGTCATGGCGATTCGTTTTTGATTGCTGCTGGTAGTGGGGTGATGACCCTAGGCACCCCTGATAGCCCAGGTGTAACACAAGGTGTGGCTAATGATACGCTCACCGCACCTTATAATAACCTGGAGGCTGTTCAGCAACTGGTAGATACCAATAAAGGCCAGATTGCCGCTATTATTTTAGAACCGGTAGTCGGGAACATGGGATGTGTACTTCCCAAGCCTGGCTTTTTGCAAGGCCTACGCAGCATTTGTGATGCCGAGGGTATAGTTCTTATCATCGATGAGGTAATGACGGGCTTTCGTTTAGCCAAAGGCGGAGCGCAAGAAGTGTTTGGTGTGAAGGCCGATATCACCACCATGGGTAAAATTATCGGTGGAGGCATGCCAGTAGGTGCTTATGGTGGCAAAAAGGAAATTATGGATTTTGTATCGCCAGCGGGACCAGTGTATCAAGCGGGTACCTTATCGGGTAACCCAATTGCCATGTCGGCTGGTTTAGCTATGCTACATTATTTGAATGACCATGCCGAATCGGTTTATGGACAACTCAACGCTACGGGGAATGCATTAGTAACGGGTATTCAATCCAGCTTGAAAAAACATGGGCTAAACTATACCATTAACCATATGGGCTCCATGTATAGCCTATTCTTCACTTCTTCAGAAGTAGTGGATTTCGAGACTGCCAAAACCTCTGATACCGTATTGTTCGGAAAATATTTCCGTGCCATGCTGGAGAAAGGTGTGTATTTGGCCCCTTCCCAGTTTGAATCCTTATTTTTATCTACAGCCTTAGGGCAAAAAGAGGTGGAACATATCTTGCAAGCTTCAGATGCCTCACTCGCTGAGATTATGAAATAAAAAGAAACGCCTGGATGAGAACAAGCCCCCAATAAGTGTCAGACTTTTTGGGGGCATATCAAATTTTCCCGCCTATCCTTTTTTATTAATTAAATCAAGGAAGATTAGGTGAGCATACCACCATCTACTTGAATAACTTGTCCGGTGATATAAGCCGAAAGGTCAGATCCTAAGAATACGCAGGCATTAGCCACGTCTTCAGGAGCGCCCCCTCTGCGCAAAGGAATGGCATCTCTCCAGCCTTGCACAGTTTTTTCATCCAGAACGGCCGTCATTTCGGTTTCAATAAAGCCTGGGGCAATGGCATTGCTGCGGATGTTTCTTGAGCCAAGCTCCAAGGCTACCGATTTGGTGAAGCCGATAATGCCTGATTTAGAAGCCGAATAGTTGGCCTGTCCGGCATTTCCTTTAATCCCCACCACAGAGGTCATATTGATGATAGAGCCACTTTTTTGCTTCATGAAAGTTTTGGTAGCGGCTTTTACAGTATTGAAGCATGATTTAAGGTTCACATTGATTACCTCGTCCCACATTTCTTCCGTCATGCGCATCAAAAGGTTGTCTTTGGTGATTCCGGCATTGTTGATTAGTATATCTAATCCACCAAAATCGGCCACCACACTATTGATAAGGTCTTCAGCCGCTTGGTAGTTGGAGGCATCCGAACGGTAGCCCTTGGCTTTCACCCCAAAAGCTTCTAATTCTTTTTCTAAGGCCTGGCCTTTTTCTACGCTCGATAAATAAGTAAACGCTACATTGGCGCCATGTTGGGCATAGGTGAGCGCTATGGAACGGCCAATCCCCTTAGAGGCGCCAGTTACCAAAGCGGTTTTTCCTTGTAATAACTTCATGTATAGTACGGTTTGACAAACAAATTTTGGCTAAAATTAAGATTTCAAATCAATAATTAAAATTGATATGCAGAATCCTGATTGGAATCGCGGAGCAAAGCTTGCTGAACCTGTGCTTATGGGGGTGTTGCTTGCCTTGGTATTGGTGCTGTATGGATATGCCACTTGGGGAGGACTGATTACTACGCAGGACTCGCTGGATTACCTGTCGGCTGCTCAGAGTTTTCGGCAATCGGGCGAGTTTTTAAGTCCGGATGGAAGCCCCTATGCCCATTGGCCGCCTTTTTACCCTTTGCTATTGGCGATAATATCAAGCATTCATTTGCCTTTGGTCGTTTTTCATGCCTTCGGGCTCGTTCTTATCACCATACTACTTTATGTAATGGCCCGGCACACGTTTAACGATTTGACGTGGCGAATCAGTTTTTGGGTCTTGAGCCTTTTGGGTGTTTACATGTTGCTAATGGCCGTATTTGTGTGGAGTGAGTTATATTTTACCTTTCTGCTTTTGCTCTTGCTCGTAGTAAATCGCTTGCGCAAGTACTTGCCTTGGGCCGATGTGTTTTTGGTGTTGATTGCCTTCGCACTTTGCTTGCAACGAAGTGCGGGATTTTTTGTGTTGGCCGGTTTGGCCTTGGCTAGGGTATTGGAAAACCCTTCTTCTGTTACGCACTGGCTACGGATTGCCTTGGGAGCCGCTTTGGCGAGCAGCGGCTTTTTGTATTGGCAAATATCTCGTTCCTTGGCCAATGCCAGTGGGTATAATCTAGCTGCCCATTATTTTTTTGTTGATTTTTGGCATAATGTAGGTGTGCTTTTGGGCGGCTTAGAGCGAATTTTTATTCCTTTTTCCTTACCCTTTTATGGGTTTGCCTTCCTTTTCGGTATTCATCTATTGTTGGTTTGGAAATATTTGGATTTGTACGCCAAGCAAATTTATCTGATACTCGGTATGTACCTGTTAGGCTATGCCTGTATGCAGAAGCTGGATGCGGGAGAGTTAGACCGCTATCTGGCTCCGATAGTTCCCTTGGTATTTTTGGTAGTTATGCAGGGGCTAGAAGCTTTTCAAAAGAAGTTTTCTCCCATCGTATCAAAGATGATAATAGGGCTAGTGCTTTTGCTCATGTTCTATTCTCTGGCCCGAACAGCCAATAATGTCCCGCGCTGGCATGAGCGGCCTATGAAAGGAACAAAGAGTGTGGGGCTTGTAGAGGAAGTCACGTGGGAGGCCGTTTCGCAATAATCCGGCCTTAAGTTTCTTTCACAAGAAATCAAATGGATTAACTTTGCAACAGTTTTATTCAAGAGCTTTAACAATAAATCATAGCATATGTCAGCGAAATTCGATCTGATTGTAATAGGAAGCGGCCCGGGTGGGTATGTTGCCGCCATTAGAGCCTCACAGCTTGGTATGAAAGTAGCCATTGTGGAAAAAGCCGAACTGGGCGGAGTGTGTCTGAACTGGGGCTGTATCCCTACCAAAGCCTTATTGAAAAGTGCACAAGTATTTGAATATATCTCGCATGCAGCCGATTACGGTATAAGCGTGAAGGATGCCAAAGCCGATTTTACCGGTATGGTAAAGCGCAGCCGTGGCGTAGCCGATGGCATGAGCAAGGGCGTTCAGTTCTTGATGAAGAAAAACAAGATTGAGGTGATTGCCGGAATGGGCAAACTGAAGCCCGGCAAAAAGGTGGAAGTGACCGATGCCGCTGGCAAGAAAAGCGAAGTATCGGCAGACCATATCATAGTGGCTACAGGTGGCCGCGCGCGCGAATTGCCTAATTTGAAGATTGACGGACAAAAAGTGATAGGATACCGCCAAGCTATGGTGCTTGAAAAACAGCCCGAAAGCATGGTAGTGGTAGGCTCAGGCGCCATTGGGGTGGAGTTTGCCTATTTCTATCACTCTATTGGTACCAAAGTAACTATTGTAGAGTTCCTTCCGAATATTGTTCCGGTGGAAGACGAAGAAGTGAGCAAGCAGCTAGAGCGTACCTATAAGAAAATGGGTATTGAAATCATGACCAGTTCCGAAGTGACAGGCGTAGATACCAAAGGCAAAAAAGTAAAAGCCACGGTAAAAACACCTAAAGGAGAGCAGGTGTTGGAATGTGATGTAGTCCTTTCAGCAGTGGGCGTTACAGCCAATATCGAAGGCATTGGACTGGAAGAAGTAGGCGTGAAAACCGAGAAAGGTAAAATCTTGGTAGATGATTTCTACAAAACCAATGTACCGGGCATTTATGCTATCGGTGATGTGGTGAAAGGACAGGCCTTGGCTCACGTAGCTTCTGCGGAAGGAATTATCTGTGTGGAGAAAATTGCGGGTCATCATCCAGAACCTTTGGATTACAACAATATACCGGGATGTACGTATTGCAGCCCTGAGATTGCCTCTGTAGGCTACACCGAAAAAGCTGCCAAAGAAGCAGGCTATGAAGTGAAGGTTGGTAAGTTTCCTTTCTCTGCTTCAGGAAAAGCCAGTGCGGCCGGAGCCAAAGATGGTTTTGTGAAGGTAATCTTCGATGCCAAATACGGTGAGTTCCTAGGCGCACACATGATTGGTGCCAATGTAACCGAAATGATTGCCGAAGTAGTAGTAGCGCGTAAGCTGGAAACTACCGGACATGAAATCATTAAATCGGTACACCCTCACCCTACCATGAGTGAAGCCGTGATGGAAGCAGCCGCAGCGGCCTATGGTGAAGTGATTCACCTGTAAGAAAATATAGTTGAGACATAAAAAACGCCCGGGTGAAAGCTCGGGCGTTTTTGTTTCTAAGAGAAGGAAGCGTTTTTACTCATCCAAATGGCGCAAGTGTCGCTCTTTTTTCTCGTAATAGATATCGTCAAGGGTTACCAATATGCCCGTTTCTTCCACGCCCCCGAAATCTTGGTTTTTGGTGGTGCCAAACGATTTCATAGTTGGAGAAAGCTGCATGTAATTGGAAATTAATGGAGGGATATTTTCCCCACGTTCGCGGCAATAGCGCTGAAGTATCTTGAAGCCTTCTTTGAAAGATAGCCCTTTTACCATTTCTACAATCTCGTGGCTCCCCACCGAAGTGTACACCGGATGCTTAGGGAGTACCAGGTTCTCTTTATCAGGGAAATAAGTTTTCATGAAACCCAAAATCCCACGCTTGGCCTCTTCATTATAGCGCTCGTACATGGTTACTTTTCCGAAAAAGTAGCGCATATGTGGGTGTAGCAATACGATTGCACCTAAGCCATCCCATAGGTTATCTAAAGCGAAAAGACCTTTTCGGGGATTTACCGAAGGTTGGTATAGTGGGCTCACCCATGATCGCCCCAGTTCAATGGAGTAGGGGAGATATTCATGTATGAATTTTGAAGAAAAGTCGAAATAGTGTGAGGTAGATAGATGTTCTATGCCTTTGTCTACAATTTTTGCACAATCAATAAAGCGGTATCCGCCTACGATCTCTTCTTCATCTGGAGAAAAAACTAAGAGTTGCTCATAGCAAAGTTCTGCCGTATCGTGTTCGTCAATGTCAACTTCCATACCAGTACCACCACCTGCGAGGGCAAAGGCAATCTCCCGCAATCTCCCAATTTCACGCATTACATTGGGCGCATTGTGGTGATTCACTATATAAATTAGGTTGTCCACTTTATTGGTTCTCCGTATCAGCTTATCGGGCGTAAGTTCCGCCTTTAGCAGGGCACGGTCAACGGGGGGTATGATATAGTCGAGATTGATTTCGGGCATGTTACAGTAGATTATTGCATTTGGTAGACTTTTTCTTTAACCCATTGTGCCCATTCCGAATCGGTTTTGCTTGCGTCAAACGTAGAAAACGGAATAGCTTGGCCATAGCGTATGGTAATGGTTTTGTTTTTTTGTTTAAAAAGCTCGTCTACCAAGTAAAGCATTTCAATATTGGCTTTAAGGCCTATTAATTTACGAAAATTAGCCAAACCATAAAACCAATTGCTCAATCGACCCTCAATAAATACGGGTACTACGGGTCGTTGATACTTTTTCGAACGGGTAATAAAAGTCTTTTGCCAGTCCAAATCTACAATTTTTCCGCGTTGTTTTCGACTTACCAAGCCGGCCGGGAAAACAAAAACTGCCTGATTTGATTCAAATAATTGATTAAGTTCTGCTAATGAGGCTTTTGTGTTGGTGCCGTGTTTGTTCACTCCTACAAACATTCCTTTCAGACTTTGTAAATGAAGCAGGATGTCGTTTACCACAAATTTCATGTCGCTCCGCACTGGGTGAGCATCTTGCACCAGTACTAAGGCATCGAAGCCACCTAAGGGGTGGTTGCAGGCAAAAATAGCCCCTCCCTCAGCAGGTATATTTTCCTTGCCTTCTGACACTACTTGAATTTGAAAACGCCTGATAACCTCTATGCAAAAATCATAACCCTTTAGGTCACGGGTTTCATGCAAGTGTAGGTTGATTTCCTCCTCGTGTAATATGCGCTTAAGGTAGCGTAGCACAAAGCCTGGCATCCACCGTAGTAAAGCCGGATTTTTGTCGCTAATAATTTTTTCTATGTCGATGAACTTTTCCATTCAAGTGGGCAAAGATAAGAGCAAAATATGGGTTTTGTGGAAGATTTTTACGAATCGCTCAACATCTTGTTGTTGGGATTTTATTTAAGGTGCCTGTGGTGGTTTTATGCCCTTATTGCTGAGTCTATTATTGTTTAACCGATTTTTTTGAGCGAATGGTTTTCCTATTTTTTATCAGTTAATCCCCCTGAAAAACCTTTTCAGTGAAAAAAATCTTTTTCTCCGAAATCCAAATTTGCTAAGCCCTACGTAGGTAGGACGAAACAATACAACGTCATGAAAAAAAGCATACTCCCTATTGTTCTCATCCTCTTGATAGCGGGCTTTGCTTTCAGTAAAAAGCAATCGTCTAGGCTGGAAGTTAGGCAAGTAACATACGTCCACTTTACGCTTGAGGGTTTGTTGAACCAAGAACAAGCTACTGAAATTAAGAAAAACCTAAAAAAGCAAAAAGGGGTAACAGCCGCCAGTGTCAATTTTGAGTCGGGCAAAGCCTCAGCAGCTTTTTTCCCGGAAGAAAATAATCGCAAGCGTATTCGTCTGATGCTCGATGCCGTGCCGGGTATTGCCGTGGCCGACTATGAGTTGGTGAGCGACCCCAATAGGCCTACTTGTCCTATGAAAACGGTGGGCAACTGGTTTAGCTTCCTTAATTAATATCTAGTATTCACCCTTATTAATCCAATACACGTATGAAAAAGACCCAATTATTTTTTGTTGCGCTATTGAGCGCTTTTGCCCTTGTATTTACCTCTTGCGATAAAGAGGAGGAAACCAAAGATACCGACCCAACCTTGTATGAGCGCTTGGGTGAACAAGCAGCCATTGAAGCGGTGGTAGATCAGTTTATTACCAATGTGGCAGCGGATACCCGCATCAATTCATTTTTTGCTACTACCGATATTCCTCGCTTGAAGCGCCTCTTGGTAGAGCAAATATGCCAGGCTACCGGTGGTCCTTGTGAGTATACTGGTCGCGATATGAAATCTTCGCATGCCGGACTGGGAATCACTACCGATGATTTCAATGCTTTGGTAGAAGACTTGGTAGCAGCCCTTGACGAGTTTAATGTACCAGCGGCTGAGCAAACAGAGCTGTTGGGTATTTTGGGGCCATTGGCTCCCGATATTATCGAAGAGTAATTGATTGCATAGTTTGGTTTTGTTTGTGAAAAGAGGTTGGCGAGTTTTCGTCAGCCTCTTTTTTTTATTCTCTTGCGAGGGCAAAAGGATATTTTCTTAACTTCAACACACGTTTGGCTAGAGCCAAGCCTTTTAATACTCCCATTTTTATGAAGAAACTATTCCTTTTTTGCGCATTGTTGGTATGGGCCATGCCAAGTCTTTTGGCACAGGGTACGAAATCGGTGGCTTTGTTGCAAACCTATGACGCCACGGGTAAGCCATTGACCCGAGCTTCTGCTTTTTTTGTAGATGCACAAGGCTCGGCCATTACGCACCGCGATGTTTTTATCAACGCGGCTTCGGCTAAGCTTATCACCCTCGATAGCACCGTTCATACGGTGGTTCGCATAATGGGCGAAGATGAAGAAACGGGCTTAATAAAATTTTCGGTAGACAATAACCTCACTACCCAATTTGCCTCGCTTAAGGCGGGCTCCGCTCCTAAGGAGGGTGATGTCTTGACCTTGGTTTCAGCGCAGGAAGTCCAGAAGAATGACTCCCGAAAAGCCACAGTGGCTCAGGTAATCACTTGGGAAGAATACGGACAAGCGACAGTGCTGGCCTCCTCTATCCAAAAAAGTGAAATGGGAAGTCCGCTTGTACATAGTAATGGCGATTTGGCGGGCGTGGCCACCATGGACTTACTGGCCGATAAATCGAAGATGCTCTTGATTCCGGCCTCTGCCATAACTTCTATTCCCGGAAAAAGCATGGACTTTACCACGTGGGTGAAGCAAATGAAGCCTGATAATTCTTTTATGACAGCAATTGCAGCTCTTATAGATGGCAATAAAGATAAGGCCATTGCACAGCTGGCAAGTAGCATCAGCAAGAATCCAAAAAATACAAAAGCCCTTTTACTCTCTAGCAGACTGATGGTGGAGAAGCAGCAATACAATAAAGTGCTGGAAGAAATGAATAAGGTGATGGCGGTAGATGCTAATATCGGTTTGGCCTATTTCTACCGGGGTTTGGCGCGCTATTACACCAAGGGCTATGCCGAGGCTATTGCTGATCTTACCAAGGCAGAAGAATTGAAAGTAAATAAAAGTGCCATAAAAGCCCTTCGCGGGATGGCTTATTATGAAACCAACCAATTACCGGGCGCTATCAATGATTTGTCGCAGGTTGTGGCTGGTGCGGATGCGGAAGCAGTTCATTTTCTTACCCTTGCTAATGCAGAATTCAAAACAGAAGCCTATTCGGCCGCCATTCCTCATTATACCAAAGCCATAGAGTTGGGCAATAAAGAAGCCGTGGTATTTAATAATAGAGGTAAAGCCTACCTTCTTTTACAGAAATATCCCGAAGCGATAGCCGATTTTGATCAGGCCATTTCCATGAAATCGGATTATGAGAAGGCTTATTTTAATCGAGGTACGGCTCATTTTAATCAAAAGAATTGGGCTGGGGCTATTGCCGATCTTACCAAAGCGCTTGGATTAGGCAATAAGGATAAGGAGACCGTTACCATGCTGGCACCTGCTTATTATGAGCAAAAAGAGTACGGCAAAGCCATTGAATATTATACCAAATGGATAGCGCAAGGAGCCGAAGGCAATGAGGCCTATGTAAAAATGGGGCTTTCCAAATACGCTTTGAAAAACTATGCCGGTGCGGTGGTGGATTTAGATAAAGCCACCCAAATGGGAGCCGTAGAGGCGGATGTATTGAAAGTATTAGGGATGTCGCAATATATGGCGAAAGCCTATGACAATGCTATCAAGTCGCTGAGTTTGGCCGTTTCCAAAGGGATTTCAGATGTGGAAACTTATATGGCATTGGGTAGAGCCCGTATGGAAATGAAGCAATATGAAGGCGCTATTGCGGATTTGAACCAAGCCATCAAACTGGGCAATAATGAGGCGGAAACCTATCTGATGCTAGGCAAAGCGCAGTATGAGCAAGGCATGAAGGAGCCGGCCGCAGCCAGTATGGACAAAGCCCTGACACTGGGCAGCACCGATACTTATGCCTATTTCGTGCGCGGTATGGTAGCTTTTGAAGGTGGAAAATTGACAGCGGCTCGCCCCGATTTAGAAAAAGTAAGTAGTCTGCAATCAGGCAATGGGGCGGTTTGGGCTGCTTTGGGAACCATCAAAATGGAAGCTAAGGAATATGAAGCCGCAATCCCGGATTTGTCTAAAGCCATTCAGCTGGGCGTAAAAGAGGCTAAATTGTATGCCAGTCTGGGTCATGCCAAGGTAGTATTAGGCCGCTATGGCGAATCCATTTCTGATTTGAATACCGCCATTCAGCAAGGTATCAATACCGCTGAGGTGTTTGAAGATTTGGGTAAAGCCCGTTTCCAAACCAAGGATTTTAAAAGTGCCAACGAGGCTTTGAGCAAAGCCATGGAAGCGGGGGAGCAAAAGGTAGAGATTTTCGCCATGCGCGCTCAGGCACGTTACGAACTTAAAGATGCCGATGGCGCCTTGTCCGATTTGGATAAAGCCATTAGCATGGGAGCTAAAGAGGCTGTGCTATTTGTGTACAGGGCTAATATTCGTTTTCAAAAAGGCGATTTTTCGGGAGCTATTGCCGATTATGATCAAGCCATTGCCCAAGGTGCTAAAGACGAAGTAGTATTCAATAACCGCGGAAAGGCCAAAATGAATATGGGCAATACCCAAGCGGCCATTGCCGATTTCGACCAAGCCATCGCCTTGAAGGTGGATTATACCAAAGCCTACTTGAACCGCGGAACAGCTAAATATCAATTAAAGCAGTTTGAAGGAGCCGCAGCGGATTTGGACAAAGCCGCCAGTTTGGGAAGTAATGATAAAGAAGTATATCAAATGGCTGGATTGGCTAAATATGCTTTGAAAAACTTCGAGGGCGCTTTAGCCGATTTGAACAAAGCGGTTACTATGGGTGTAAACGAAGAGGCGGTATTCTCTGCCCGCGGGCTCATCAAATTTCAGCAGGGTGATGCCAAAGGAGCTTTGACGGATTTGGATAAGGCCATCAACCTAGGCAATACTACCTCCGAAGTGTTTTTGGCGCGCGGATTGGCACGTTATCAGGGGAAGAACTACCAAGGAGCCGTAGATGATTTGAACCAAGCCGAAAGCAAAGGAAGTCTTGCCATGGAGGCACTTTCCGCGCGAGGGAATAGCTGGTACGAACTGAAGAAATACACCGAAGCCGAGGCGGATTTGGCCAAAGCCATGACCCTAGGGATGTCCGATGCCGCCAGCTTGGCGAATTTGGGAAATGCTCGTTTCCGTTTATCTGATTTTGCAGGCGCCATTCAGGCGTATGACAAAGCCGTGGCGGCTGGAGCTAACGATGAGGTAATCTTCAATAATCGTGGTAAAGCCAAAGCCAATCAGAATGATTTTGTAGGTGCTATTGCTGATTACGATAAATCCATTGCCCTGAAAGCTGATTATGGCAAGGCTTTGAGTAATAGAGGAGGAGCCAAGTACGCCACTAAAGATTTTGCAGGTGCCATCAGCGATTTGCAAAAAGTGGTAGCTCTTAATCAAGCCGATGCCGAAAGCTATTTGTATTTGGGTGTATCTCAGTTTCAAACCAATGCCTATCCTGAAGCCATTACCCACCTCAGCAAAGCGCTGGAGATGGGTAATAAGGATCCTTTGGCCTATTACGGTAGAGGTATAGCGCTGTTTGAAACGGGTAAATTTGCCGAAGCTTTGCCGGATCTAAACAAAGCGGCCGATGCAGGCATGAGTGATATGCGCTTGTTTGAAGTGCGGGGTTCGGTAAAATTTGCCTTGCAAGATTATGCAGGAGCCATAGCAGAGTATGATCGTGCTGTAGGCTTGGGCGCTACCGGAGCAGGATTGTTTTATAACCGAGGCTTTGCCAAATACGAAACCAAGCAATACGAAGGAGCAGCCGATGATATGTCGTCCGCTATCAATGCCAATGCCTCGTATACCGAAGCCTATGTGTTGAGGGGAAATAGCCGCTTCCGTTTGAAAAACTATGAAGGTGCTATTTCTGATTACGATAAGGCTATTTCTTTGGGCAATAAAGAAGCCATGGTGTACAACAACCGCGGGAAAGCCAAGCAATTGCTGGAGCGTATAGAGGAGGCAGTTAAGGATTATTCACAGGCTTTATCTATCGACCCAAATTATGTGCGCGCCTACGAAAACCGTGGGATGGCCTATTATCTGCAAAAGGAATATAAGTTGGCCATTGGAGACTTTACTAAGCTGGAATCTATGGAAGAAGCGGGTGCTGAGGTGTTGCGCATGAAAGCCGAATCGTATTATGCTTTGGAAGATTGGGCCGGAGCTGCTTCTTACTTTGAACAATTGGTAACTAAAGGCGTTCGCAATGCAGATATCCTATTCAAGAAAGGGCGTTGCTATGTGTTGTTGGATGATTTGAACGTAGGCCTGAAAGACCTCACTGCTGCTATCGAGATGAATCCGCAACTGGTAGAGGCATTCCTTGCTCGTGCGCAAGCCTATACCTTATTGGGGAATGGGCGCTTTGCCAATGAAGATTACGGAAAGGCCATTGCCTTAGACCCCAAAAATGCCAACGCTTATTACAACCGCGCTGTTTTGCGAGAAGGATTGGAAGATTTTAGTGGAGCCATTGCCGATTATGATGAGGTGATTGCCCTAACCCCCGAAGATGCACAGGCTTATTTCGATAGAGGGATAGTGCGCGCTACTATTGAAAATTATTCCCTTGCCTTGGCCGATATGAATAAAGCCATAGAGCTCAATTCGAAGAATGCTGATTTTTATAAAGGTAGAGCCAATGTAAAAATGCAACTAAGCGATACCAAAGGAGCCTGCCAAGACTGGAATCAAGCCAAAGCCTTGGGCGATGCCAAGGTGAGTTATTACTTAAATCAATACTGTAAATAAGATAAAGCCGGTATAGCCGGCTTTTTTTGTGTAAGGCTGATGAGATGTATGGGAAAGATGAAGATAGTCTTTATTTGTTCGGGCCTTTTATTTCTTGTATTTTCCGTTTTCAACCAACAGCTCTATTGATATGATGCATGAGTACGCCCTTATTGTAGCCGGAGGCAGCGGTTCGCGTATGCGGAGCGAAGTGCCTAAGCAGTTTTTGCTCCTCCAGGGTAAACCCGTCCTTATGCATACCTTAGAAACCTTTCATACGTATTCTCCATCTGTGGAGATAATTTTGGTCTTGCCCGAAAACCAGCTGGATACATGGAGCAAATTGTGTCAGGAATATAATTTCACCATTCCGCATCATATCCAACGAGGAGGAAATACACGGTTTCAATCTGTAAAGAATGGTTTGGCATTGGTAATAAACGAAGGCTTGGTGGCCATTCACGATGGGGTTCGCCCATTGCTTGGGCAAGAGTTGCTCAAAAAGTGTTTTCAAGAAGCCGCCTTGTTTGGCAATTCCGTAGCGGCTGTTCCTGCTAAGGATTCTCTGCGCTGGGTAGAAGGATATGATAATAAAAGTGTAGAGCGCAAATACTACTGGCAAATTCAAACGCCACAGACTTTTCGCTGTTCGGTGATTAAAGAAGCCTATAAAACGGAGGAAAGAGAAACCTTTACCGATGATGCCAGCGTAGCCGAGGCCGCTGGTGCGCATATCCACCTTACCACAGGCGATTACCGCAATATCAAAATCACCACGCCCGAAGACTTGGTGATAGCCGATGCCTTATTGAGCAAGCCGGAAACTAAAACAGCCACCTGAGTCTATCAAGTGGCTGCTTGTTTTAATATTCGTCTTCGTTGAAGAAGAAATCTTCTTTGGTGGGATAATCCGGCCATATCTCTTCGATGCTCTCGTAAGGCTGACCGTCATCTTCCAATTCCTGAAGGTTTTCCACAACTTCCAGTGGGGCACCCGAGCGAATGGAGTAATCAATCAATTCGTCTTTGGTGGCCGGCCAAGGGGCATCTTCTAAGTAAGAAGCTAATTCAAGTGTCCAGTACATAGTCTATTCCTCCTGTATTAAGGTGACAATAATTCGTGCAAAAATAAAATTAAAATGATAAAAACAAACAAGTTTTTATCGCACTAAATATTTAGTGCATAATAATCCCCTTTAATGAAGAATAGAGCCAAAAGGTTTCAAAAAAAATTAATTATTTAACGCGCCTAGTTGGAGGTTGAGCGCTTCCAAAATCATCTGTTTCACTTTTACCTTGCGCTTTTGCATGTTTAGTTTTCCATGCATTAACTTATCGAAGCTACTTTTGTCGGAATTGAGTTTTTCCATATTCTCCGTAAAAGCCTCTAAGTCACGCTCATCGCGCGAAAGCAGGTCTTTGATCAAACGGATTTTGATTTTCACCTTTTCCGCATCGGGCTTGGTGTCGAAGTCTTTATTTTTACCATAAGCCAAGCGATGCAAAAACTGCTGTTCGGTTACGAAATCGCAGGCCACAAAAAACTCATCATTCAGCGATTCATGCAAATGGCGAGGGGCAATGCCTGCACTGCGCCACTGTTCTTGTAAGCGCTTTACTTCATTCACCACTCCGGCATCGTTTCGCTCGGCCAGTTTGCGCACTTTGTCGAGCAAATCCTTTTTCACGCTTAGTACATCCTCCGCGCTTCCCGGGGCTTTTGCAGTCAACTGCCTCTTATAATTACTGTACACGTAGTCTGAAGGGCGTTTGAATTTGGCAAAAAGCTCTTTCTTCATTTTGCCTGGAATTTCCGGTCCTTCTTTCCACTGCTTCTGCAATTCTTTCAATTGAGCAAAGGCAGCCAGTTTATCATGTTCGCGCGAAAGTACGGTAGCTTTTTCAATGATTTCTTGATAGTATACCGCCTTTTGTTCGTTCAGTCGCTGCAAGTCTTCAAAGAAGGCTTTCTTTCTATCAAAGAAACCCTGCATCAACTCGGTAAAGCGCCCCTCCATTTCTTCCTGCAGGCCTTTGCCTACGCTTCCAGTCTTTATCCAACGATTTTTTATATCTAGCACTTTTTCAGTCGATTCGCGCCAATCGGGAATCTGCACCGCTTGTTCCATTTCCAGCAAAAGAGCTTTCTTGATTTCTTGATTACGCACGCGGTTGACTTCAATCATTTCATTGAGCATGCGCTCTTGGGTTTCAAGGCGTTCGAATAAAGGGGTGAAATCGCCAATGGCATCAAACTGCGCCAGATATTCTTTCAGGTGAAGGAGTTTCATCAGAAACGAACCTTTATTTGTTTGCGAAGCAATCAAGTGTTCGAGCTCCGCCACTTTATCTTCGGCCATTTGAAAGCGTTCGATAAAATATTGTAAGGAAGCTTCTTCGTTATCACGAACTTCACCAATCTGACGTTCAGGGAAATGCATAAAAGACTTCAAAAACACTTTGCCGTCTTTTACAAAACCAAAGGGATTATTCTTGTTCACCTATCTTTTTGTTTAACAGCTGCCTTGCGCTAGGCAGAAGCGGTAAAAATAACCAAAAGAAAAGCAATTACCCACACGATTGATATTTTTTGCATCTTTGCACTCGCAAACTGTATCGACTATGAGTAACGAGAAGATTATCTTTTCAATGGCGGGTGTGAGCAAAATCTACCCTCCCCAAAAACGCGTTTTAAAAGACATTTACCTATCCTTCTTTTATGGTGCCAAAATTGGCGTCTTGGGTTTGAACGGCTCAGGAAAATCCTCTCTCCTTAAAATTATTGCGGGAGTAGATACCGAATATCAAGGCGAAGTGGTGTTCTCTCCCGGCTACTCCGTGGGCATGTTGGAGCAAGAGCCCAAGCTGGACCCAAACAAAACGGTAAAAGAGGTGGTGGAAGAAGCCGTGGCCGATACGGTGAACCTCTTGAAAGAATTTGAAGAAATTAACCTACAATTTGCCGATCCCGATATCCTGGACAATCCCGATGCTATGGATAAGCTCATCCAAAAGCAGTCGGCTATACAAGAGAAACTCGATGCAGCCAATGCCTGGGAACTGGATACCAAGTTGGAGCGTGCAATGGATGCTCTTCGCACGCCTGCAGCCGATGCCAAAATCGCCAACCTATCCGGTGGTGAAAAGCGTAGGGTGGCCCTTTGTCGCTTGCTTCTGCAAGAGCCTGATGTGCTTTTACTTGATGAACCTACCAACCACTTGGATGCCGAGTCGGTACACTGGCTAGAGCAACATTTGCAGCAATATAAAGGTACGGTGATTGCCGTAACCCACGACCGCTATTTCTTGGATAATGTGGCCGGATGGATTTTGGAACTAGACCGTGGCGAGGGTATTCCTTGGAAAGGCAATTACTCAAGCTGGCTTGAACAAAAGCAAGACCGATTAGCCAAAGAAGAAAAAACGGAATCGAAGCGTCAGAAAACCTTGCAGCGCGAGTTGGAGTGGATTCGCATGGCGCCTAAAGGCCGTCAGGCTAAGGCGAAAGCCCGTATTTCGGCTTACGATAAGTTATTAGGAGAAGAAAATAAGGAGAAGGAAGAAAAATTGGAGCTTTACATCCCCGCTGGCCCTCGCTTGGGTGCCAAGGTGATTGAAGCGCAAAATATTTCTAAAGCCTTTGGCGATAGACTTTTAATCGAGAACCTAAGCTTTGCTTTGCCTCAAGGGGGGATTGTGGGCGTAGTAGGGCCAAACGGTGCGGGTAAAACTACCCTTTTCCGTATGATTACCGGGCAAGAAACGCCCGATAAAGGCACTTTTGAAGTGGGCCCAACAGTAAAGTTGGCTTATGTAGACCAAGGCCACGATAACCTCGATCCGAATAAATCGGTGTGGGAAACCATTTCCGGGGGTAACGAACTGATAGAAATGGGCGGCAAGCAATTGAATTCCCGCGCCTATGTAAGTAAGTTTAACCTGAACGGCTCTGACCAAGAGAAAAAAGTGGGCGTGCTTTCCGGTGGTGAGCGCAACCGCGTACACTTAGCCATGATGCTGAAGCAAGGTGCCAATTTGCTTTTGCTCGATGAGCCTACCAACGACTTGGACGTGAATACCCTTCGCGCCTTGGAAGAAGGTCTGGAAAACTTTGCCGGATGTGCCGTGGTCATCAGTCACGACCGCTGGTTCTTAGACCGTATCTGTACTCATATCTTGGCCTTTGAGGGCGATTCACAAGTGGTTTGGTTTGAAGGAAACTTCAGCGACTACGAGGAAAGCCGCAAAAAGCGATTGGGCGATATCACACCTAAGCGTATTAAATACAAAAAATTAATCTAATACACGAAACGATTCGGCCGGTTCGAATCGTTTCTGTTTAAACCCATTTTTATCATGAAGAGAATTGCACTTTTTCTTGGCCTTAGTCTGTTGTTTAGTTCCTGCTTGGAACTGAAGGAGCAAGCTCATTTTAACAACGATGGCTCCGGTAGCTTTCAGTTTGTGCTCGATTTAGGCCCTATCCGCGACATGCTCAATCTCATTGCCCAGTTTTCTGGCGAAACCACGGATGATTTAAAAGCAGACATGCACGATGAGTTTGCTAGTGCCATTCAAGAAATTGAAAGCATTAGCGGCATTAGTAATGTGCAGGGAATCAACAATGACAAAAGCTTTGTGTACGGACTTTCCTTTGACTTCAAAGATGTAAATGCCCTCAATAAAGCCTTGGCCAAAACCTTTGATATCAGTGAAGAAAAGAATGCCGTGTTCTTTGAATGGCATAAAAATCGGTTGATTCGAAAAGACCCACTGAATGTCCGTAGGGAAATAGAAGAAGAACTGGAAGACTCCAAGGATATGGTGGAAGGCATTGATCCTAGTGCGTTTCTTTCTTCATTGAAGTACACTACTGAATATACATTTGATAAGAAGGTGAACAAATCAAGTAATGATATAGCCACCTTTTCGCTCGATAGGAAAACCGTGAAAGTGGAATATTACCTAATGAGCCGTGAAGCCGAAACGCAATCCATTGAGAATGAAATAGGCTTCTGATTATTCATGCCAGGCGAGGGAAGAGTGGTCGCAAGCGCCAAAGATATGGGCTAGGCCGCCTTCTTCTCGAATCCCTTCGAGTTCCTTTTTGCGTTGCTTGAGTTCTTCCTGTTCTTTTTCGAGTTCCTCTTTGCTAAACGCAGGCTTTAATAGCTCATCCAGATTGGGCTGTCCGGCATCTACCCAACAGGTGTACCAAAAATCGCCTACCATTTTTACAGAAGCGCGCATCCTTCGCTCTACTTGTCCGGCTAGGCGCTCATGGTAGGCCAAGGAGAAATCGCGAGAATAGTTGCGCATCAAGGTCGCTCCGCGCTCATCGTACACGTATTTTTTGTCCTCCGGGAACTCCGCAGTTAGTTCTTTTTCAAATCGAAAGACACTGTCTAAGGCTAAGTGCGCAAAGGTAACAGCCTCCCAAGCCTCTAGCTGCGGCTGAGGCAGGTATTCACTCGGCCCAACAAAATAATCGTAGGAATCAGAAAAAAGCTCCGGCAATCGCGATTCCCAAAAGCCGTGGATTCCCTTTTGGTTAGTCAGCTGCCCGTTGTAGTTTTCGGTAGTGTGTAGCGGCACATTAGCATCAGCAATGTAATGCCCAATATCGGCCGATAGACGAAGTATGGCTTTGGCATCTTTTTCTTTAAAAGCCAGTGTCAGTTTATACTTCATGAGGTTAATGTACCAAGGTACTATCCCATAGGCGTTCAAAGTGTCTTCGGTGTATTTGGCTACAGCCTCATTCCAATAGCGGGGGAGTAGATACAAAGCGCTATCACCGTATACATCGAGGTCGATGTAGTGGCGGGGTGCTTCTTCCGGTACCGAATAGCGCCTTCTGTCGGGGTTTACGGCATTCTCGGTCACATAATTAATATGGTATTTGTAAAAAGCTAGCATCTCGGTAGGTAGTGTGAATACCGCTAGCCGGTTGATTCGCTGGTGTGCGAAAAAACCCCATGAAAAAACTGTAGAATTTCCTACAAACAATAAAAATACAGAAATAAAAAACAGTACCTTTGCCCTCATAATTCAAAAATAAGGGAATATCCGTAGCGAACCCTTATGAATAAGATTAAATTATTGAGAATATTGGTTTTGCATATTGGTAAAAAAGCCATACATTTGCAGTCCTAATTTCGACCAAGAAGAGAATAAACGTTTTTCTGAAAAATAATTACAATGGCAAATCACAAGTCAGCATTAAAAAGAATCAGATCTAACAACGCCAAGCGTCTTAGAAACAGATATCAGTTGAAAACCACTAGAACTTTTATCAAGAGACTAAGAAATACTACTGTTAAGTCAGAAGCTGAAGCGCTTTACAAAACTGTTTCTTCTATGATTGATAAGCTTGCTAAAAAGAGCATCATTCATAAAAACAATGCCTCAAACAAGAAATCAAAATTAGCTAAGTTCGTTAACGGACTCGCTTAATTTTAGCTTATACGAGCTTATGAAGCCTTATATTCTGCGGAGTATAAGGCTTTTTCTGTTTTCTTTCTTGTCCCTTTGACAAAAAGCGGGTAATTTCTCCTTTCAATTACCTGCTATGGACTACCCTTCACAAAAAAACCTTGCCATTACCCATTGGGCGGAGGAAGACCGACCTCGCGAAAAACTCCTGCTCAAAGGCGTAGCCGCCCTCAGCGATGCGGAGCTGATTGCCATTCTCATCGGTTCGGGTACTACCGAACTGAGTGCAGTAGACCTCAGTAAGCTTATTTTACACTCTGTGGGCAATCAATTGCATCAACTGGCAAGGCTCAGTGTGAAAGACCTGACCAAATTCAAAGGCATAGGCGAAGCCAAGGCGATTTCAATAGTCAGTGCCCTTGAGCTTGGGCGCAGGCGTAAAGAAAGCGAACCCTTGAAAAAGGCAAAAATCACCTGCTCGGCTGATGCCTATGAGCTCATCAAACCACACTTGTGGGATCAAAAGCGCGAGGAGTTTTGGGTGCTATTGCTCGACAGAGCCAATCAGGTGCTTAAAAAACAACAAATCAGCCAAGGAGGAATAAATGGCACCATAGCTGACCCTCGCTTGATTTTCCAAGTCGCGCTGCAAGAGTTTGCTACCGGAATTATCTTGGTGCATAATCATCCCTCAGGTCAACTTAAACCTAGCGAAGCTGACCGTAAGCTGACAAAAAAAATCAAAGAAGGAGGACAATTGTTAGACATACAACTCCTCGACCACCTTATCTTTACCGATGAAAGTTATTACAGCTTTTCTGACGAAGGAGATCTTTAAGCCATGAACAAAAAAACACTTGTTGTACTTGCGGCCGCTCTCGGCATCTTGTTTATTCTTTACATCAGTCTGCAAGAAGACCATAGTGTGTATATTCAGGCCATACAAAAGGAACGTGCCGACAAAAATCGCCAATTCAAGTTCAGTGCAGAGTCTCCTTTGACTGATTCACTCAAGCGGAGCTTCGATTCACTCATCTATTTTCCAGTAAATCCAAAGCTTAAAATAAAAGCCCTCTTGGAGCTGCTCCCCAGTTCGGAAACCGTGTATATGCCCACTTCCGATGGTAAGGAGAAGCGCTATAAGAAGTTTGCCAAAGCGCGCTTTGCCTTGCAAGGCCAAGAGGCCGAAGTATTGCTGTTTAAAGCAGAAGATTCCGGTGCCAATGATCTATTCTTTCCTTTTGCCGATGAAACCAGTGCTATGAGTACGTATGGTGGAGGTCGTTACATCGATTTGGTGCAAGATAATGATCGTACCATCGTAATTGATTTCAATAAAGCCTACAATCCATACTGCGCTTACAATCCCACCTATTCATGTCCTATTCCTCCCAAAGAAAACCGATTGCCTTTTGCCATTGAGGCCGGAGAAAAATTCAGCGAAAAGCCCTGATAAAGCCCCGATAATTCATTGAATTATTTATTTTTGCTGTTTGACACACAGGTAGAACGGTAATTTAGATGAAGATATCCTTAAACTGGCTTAAAGAGTTTATACATACAGACTTAACAGCAAATGAAATAGCGGCCTTGCTTACCCAAAGCGGACTGGAAGTAGAATCCGTAGAAGCCTATGAGCAAGTGCCAGGAGGTTTTAAAGGCTTGGTGATTGGCGAGGTCATGACCTGCGAAAAGCATCCAGATGCCGATAAGCTTTCCAAAACCACAGTGGATATTGGCAATGAGGTAGTTCCTATTGTTTGTGGAGCGCCCAATGTAGCAGCCGGACAAAAAGTAATAGTAGCCACGGTGGGCACCACACTGTATCCTACTTCAGGAGAGCCCTTTGTAATTAAAAAGGCTAAAATACGCGGGGCCGAATCGGTGGGGATGATTTGTGCCGAAGATGAAATTGGGATAGGTACTTCGCATGCGGGTATTATGGTATTGGATACCATTTTGCCTAACGGTACGCCCATTGCTGAATACTTTGATGTAAAAGAAGATCATGTATTGGAAATCGGGCTTACGCCCAACCGTGCCGATGCCGCAGGCCACTGGGGCGTAGCGCGTGATCTAAGAGCTTTGCTCAAAACTTCGCTCACCCTACCCGATATCAGCAAATTCAAAGTCGACAACACGGCCTTGCCCATTCAGGTGAAGGTAGAAAATGCCGAGGCTTGCCCACGTTATTCCGGCTTGAGCATTAGCGGAATTACAGTTACGGATTCTCCGGCTTGGCTCAAAACGCGCCTCAGCAGCATTGGTGTTCGCCCTATCAACAATGTGGTGGATATAACCAATTACGTATTGCATGAGCTGGGGCAACCGCTTCATGCCTTTGATGCTGATAAAATCAAAGGGCAAACCGTACTTGTGAAAACCTTAGCGCAAGGCACTCCTTTTGTCACTTTGGATGAAAAGGAACGCAAGCTCAATGCCTCCGACTTGATGATTTGTGACGCCCAAGGCCCCATGTGCATAGCCGGGGTGTTTGGTGGTATTTCTTCGGGAGTAACAGCCAACACCAAAAATATCTTTTTGGAAAGCGCCTATTTTTCAGCCGATTCCATACGCAAAACGGCTCAATCGCATGGCCTGAAAACCGATGCTTCCTTCCGTTTCGAAAGAGGCACCGATCCCAACGCTACTTTGTTGGCCTTGAAAAGGGCGGCCTTATTGATACAAGAAATTGCAGGTGGGAGCATTAGCTCCGAGGTGGTAGATATTTATCCTGCTCCGGTGGAAGATGCACAGATAAGTGTACGCTTCAAGAATATCCATCGACTGATTGGCAAAGTACTTCCTCATCAAGAAATAGAAAGTATTTTGCAGCATCTGGATATACAATTGATTAATATCACCGAAGAAGGTTTTACCGCCATTGTGCCTCCCTACCGGGTAGATGTGCAGCGCGAAGCCGATATTATTGAAGAGATTTTACGGATTTACGGATTCGATAGAATTGAACTTAAAGAAAGCCTTTCTACTGATTTTGTGGCCTCTTTTGAGTCTAAGGACAAGCATAAGCTCCAGTTCCGGATTTCGGAAATTTTGGCGGGCAATGGTTTTCAAGAAATCATGACCAATTCGCTCACCAAGCCTGCTTACAGCGAACTTACTTCCGATTTCGATACCAGCACACGGGTAGATATTTTGAATCGCTTGAGCGAAGATTTAGGGGCTATGCGTCAAAGTCTACTTTTTAGTGGCTTGGAAGTGCTCGCGCACAACCTTAACCACAAACAAAGTGATCTTAAGCTGTTTGAATTTGGCACTATTTACAACCGTAAGGAAAAAGGCTTTAAAGAAGAGCGCTATTTGTCGCTATTTATGACAGGCGCACAAATGGCGGAAAGTTGGCAGCATAAAGAGCAAAATGTAAGCTATTATGATTTGCAGGCTGCGGTGCTGAAAGTGATTCACAAACTAAACCCTTCGGGGCTTGTGCAGGTAAGCAGCACCAAGCAGGTGTTTGAATTTGGCCTTGACTTGAACAAGGGAGATAAAACCGTAGCCTCGCTGGGCAAGTTGAGCAAAAAGGTATTGAAAAGCTTCGATATTCGTCAAGAAGTGTATTATGCCGAAATCGCATGGGACTTACTGCGCAAATACAGCCAATCGCAGGTGGCATATACAGAGGTGTCAAAATTCCCCGAAGTTCGCAGAGATATTTCCTTGGTATTGGATAAATCGGTATCTTTTGCCAATATTCAAAAAATAGCCAGCAAGATGGAGAGCCGTTTGCTTCGTCAAGTAAATGTTTTTGATGTGTACGAAGGCGAAAATCTGGGCCAAAATAAAAAGGCCTATGCCATAAGCTTCACCCTTCAAGATGCAGAAAAAACCCTTACCGATAAGGTGATTGACAAAACCATGGAGAAACTCATGGGAGCTTTTGAATCCGAACTGGGCGCTATTATCAGAAAATAAAATGAATCCCGAAAAACTGAGCCTTGAACTTGTATCGCTAGAACGCAGAGTGAAAATGCTGCTTGGAGAATACCAAGCGGTAAAAGAGGAATTGGCCCAGCTCAAAGCGGAAAACAGTCAGCTAGCCGGATTGGTAAAACAAAAAGACGAGCTGATAAATAATTTTCAAAATCAGATTAAAATCAGTAAAATTGTAGGTAGTATAGAGGCTGATGAAGATGAAGCTTCCGGACTAAAAGCAAAAATAAACGAATACATCAGGGAAATCGATAAGTGCATTGCGCACCTGAGTAAATAATACACGTTACCAGTAATGGCAGAACTTTCTATAAAAATCAGAATAGCAGACCGGGAATACCCCATGAAGGTAGATGCTAGCGATGAAGAAAGAATTCGCACGGCTGGTCGCATCATCAACGAACGACTAAAGGCCTACAAGGACGCCTTCGGCATTGATGACAAACAAGACCTGCTATCGATGGTAGCATTCGACTGCATGGTAGATAAACTCCGTGCTGACGAGAAGTATTCAAACACAGACGAAACCGTAATAGAGAGAATTTCACATATCAACTCCCTACTATCACAGGCGCTCTGATTTTTGCCTTTTGTCCCTCTCTTCGCTTCATTTCCTTTTTGGGAAATAAATCTATTTTAAAAAATGAACGAACTAATATATCTCATTCTTGCCTGCGTGGTG
Organism: Shiella aurantiaca; assembly: GCA_030412945.1. Classification (GTDB taxonomy): domain Bacteria; phylum Bacteroidota; class Bacteroidia; order Cytophagales; family Cyclobacteriaceae; genus Shiella; species Shiella aurantiaca. Next base: position 472,534 of record JAUHJS010000002.1, read on the forward strand.
AGTTTAGGGGTGGGGGCTTTTCTAGGTAAAATCCTCCTTAAAAAATCGAATGCTTCGGCCGTACGCGAAGCCGAAGAGAAGGCCAAACTGATATTGAAAGAAGCTGAAATCAATGCTGAGACCATCAAGAAGGATCGCATTATTGAGGCAAAAGAGAAGTTTTTGAAACTTAAGACGGAGTTTGAAGAAGAGGCCAACAAGAAGAAAAACCTCATCTTGAGCAATGAAAACAAGCTTAAGCAGAGAGAACAGCAAATCTCCAAGCAACTGGAGCAGATGAAGCGCAAAGAAGCCGAAACTGACAGCCTCAAAGAAAACTTGAATGCCCAGCTCGAGATTGTCAACAAGCGGAAAGAAGATCTGGAGAAGGTTAAGCAGCAGCAAATTAATATCTTAGAGAAAGTAGCCAATATCACAGCGGCAGAAGCCCGTGACCAATTGGTAGAAACGCTCCGCGAAGAAGCCCGTAGCAAAGCTTCCTCTCAAATCAAAGAAATTATTGAAGAGGCAAAACTTACCGCCACCAAAGAAGCCAAAAAGGTGGTATTGGAGACGATTCAACGTACCGCCACCGAGCATGCCATTGAAAACTGCGTGTCTATCTTCAACTTGGAGAGTGACGATATCAAAGGGAAAATCATTGGTCGCGAGGGTCGTAATATCCGTGCCCTAGAGGCAGCCACTGGAGTGGAAATCATTGTTGACGACACGCCTGAGGCTATTATTATTTCAGGCTTTGATCCGGTACGCAGAGAGATTGCCCGCCTTTCTTTGCACCGTCTGGTGCAAGACGGACGTATCCACCCGGCCCGTATTGAGGAGATTGTAGCCAAGACTACCAAAAATATAGAAGAGGAGATTGTAGAGATTGGTGAAAAAACCGCCATCGACCTAGGCATTCACGGTCTACACCCTGAGCTTATCCGCATGGTGGGGCGTATGCGCTTCCGTTCTTCTTACGGACAAAACCTTTTGCAACACTCACGCGAAGTGGCCAAGCTTTGTGCTACCATGGCAGCTGAGTTGGGCTTAAATGCCAAGATGGCCAAACGTGCCGGACTATTGCACGATATCGGCAAAGTATGGCCGGAAGAACCTGAATTGCCACACGCTATCTTAGGGATGGAGCTGGCACAGAAATACAAGGAACATCCGGAAGTGTGTAATGCCATAGGTGCCCACCACGATGAGATAGAAATGACCTCTATGCTATCGCCTATCATTCAGGCTTGTGATGCCATCAGTGGCTCTCGTCCGGGTGCCAGACGCGAAGTAATGGAGTCTTACATCAAGCGCTTGAAAGAACTGGAGGCCTTAGCCCTCAACTTCGATGGGGTGAACAAATGCTTTGCCATTCAGGCAGGCCGCGAACTCCGCGTGATGGTAGATGCCGAAAACGTGACGGATGAAAGAGCCAGCCAGTTGTCGTTTGATATTTCTCAGAAAATAGAAACCGATATGCAGTACCCTGGCCAGATTAAAGTAACGGTAATCCGTGAAACCCGTGCCGTAAGTTATGCCAAGTAAACAATAAAATGGTGAGTGCACTTCATCGTTTTAAGCATTAATATCAGAAGAGGCTTCCCGAATTGGGCAGCCTTTTTTTATGCTTTGATTGACCTATGCTTATAAATGGTAGAAAGTCCGCAAAGATAAGTTTGCGGACTTTCTACTTATATTTTTGCATTTAAATCAAAGACCGAACGCATTTAATGAATACTTCTGCCCAGATGGCAAGTTACCTTAAAGTAATCTGCCGTGTGCGGCCATTTATTGTTACTTCAGCCAATCTGTCGCAGGCTTCATCATCAAGTGGGTCATAATCTAGAACTAACGTTTGACCACCCTCATTGGTAAGTTCCACTACTCCCGAAACAAAAACTCTAGCACATCCACTCTGTCTCACTTTTTTGAGCGGTGTGGTAATTACCGATTCATAGTTTGTGCCACGCCTGTTCTGTCCAGTAGCTGTTCCTTCTACTAGATATACATCGTCCGAAAAATTGAAAGGTGTATCATTTCCCGATATGCGTTCTACCGTTCGGTCAGCTTCCCAGGTAAATGTACCCGCCTCTGTTTCAATAGATGCGTCTGACACCGAAACTTGCCATTTCAGGTTTTGAGGCGGCACATTCAGGAGTTCATAAGTTTTAGTGCCTTGAAAATGATTATCGTTCACGTAGTAGTTTTCTAGAGTGATTGTAGAGGTGCTACCAACCTCACGAAATTCTCCTGTGAAAACGGCAACTATACTACCTCTCCGATAAATGCCGTCAAGACAGAGGCAGTTTTCATTTCCAAAATTAATAGTAAGGGTACGAGTGGCTTGATTGTAACTTACAGATGCACACTCGGGCAAGGTGTTTCTTGAGTTAACCCTTGAGCCAGGGGTTCCTGAAGCCGTTTCATCGTCAACCATTTCCAAAACTGAGTTGAACTCATTTTCAGCAATGCTGTTTACTTCAGATGAATCGATATTATCTTGGGTTTCCTCTAGCCTATTGCATGCACTCAGTACAGCAAGAGCCACAAAAAGTTGAAAGAGATTTTTCATAATGATAAATATTTTGGTGAAATGTTAAACCTTAGAGCAAGAATCGTATCAAAGGTTTAAATACTTGACATATTTTTTTTGATCTGCTTTTATAAGCGCGTTGAGGAGTAATTATTTAAAGAAATACCCAGATTCGGATTTGGAAGAAAAAGAACTGATACAAAGATTAAAGAATCCTGAAAGTAAACGGATTGCTTTTCATTCCTTGGTACGGATTTACCAACGCAAAGTGTATGCTTTAGTTCGAAAAATGGTGATAGACCATAGCGAAGCAGATGATGTTACCCAAGAGGTATTTCTCAAAGTGTGGCTTCATCTGGATGGTTTCAAAGAAAACTCGCGATTGTATACCTGGATATACCGTATTGCTACTAATGAGTGCTTGGCTTATTTAAGGAAAAAAAGAATACGGTTTTTTCTTCCTATAGGAGATGTTGAACAACAACTGATAACAAGCCTTGAGAGGCAAAACTATATTAGTGGCGATGAGATTGAATCAAAGCTTCAAAAAGCCCTGTTGAAATTACCCGATAAGCAGCGACTGGTTTTTAACCTAAAGTATTATGAAGATTTGAGTTATGAAGATATGGCCGAAATTACCCAAACGAGTATTGGGGCCTTGAAAGCAAGCTATCACTTGGCGGTAAAGAAAATTGAAAATTCTCTTATGAGTGATTAAACCCTAGTATGTAATATACATCTTAGTAATAATGAAACACGAAAACCATAGCAAAAGATTAGAACAAAGGGAAAGAAAGGATTATTTCGCTATCCCTGAGGGCTACTTTGATGAGCTCCCGATAAAAATAATGGAGCGGCTTCCGGTAAGTCGTGAGAGTAAAGCATGGAATCAGCTTTGGTTTTGGCAGCTTAGTGGCTCGCTCTTCCTTACCGCAGTTTTATTGATTGGATACTGGCTTATTCCCACCCAGATGCCGCTCAATGCCGAAAGTCTATTGGCAGAGGTGCCACGTGAAGCGATTATCGAATATATCCAAAATCAAGGCATTGGCACGGATGAGATAATGGAAAATATTTCTTTGGAAGAAGTTGAGTTTGATGAGGTGTATTTATTGCATGATGTTGGCCCATTTTTCGATAAAAAGAATATCGACCGTTTACTTGAGCAATACCAAACAACGGATGAATTATTACAATAAATGAAGTCAGAATGAAAAAGATTCTAATCTATATAATACTCTGTATGGGTCTAAACACAGTTGCACAGGCTCAAGAGAAGGAAGCTCTTAAAAAGATTGAGAGTGCCAGAATAGCATTGATTAGCGAGCGCTTAGCTCTTACTCCGGAACAAGCGGAAAAATTTTGGCCTGTTTATAGAGAGTACACCCAAAAAAGGCAAGCACTTAGGCAAGAATTGCAACAAGCTAGAAGGGGAATAGACGGACATGAAATGACAGAAGAGGAGAGTAAAGCATTACTTGAAGTAGGACTTGATGTAAAAGAACGGGAGCTTCATTTAGATAAGGAGTATTCCGAGCGCTTACTAACTGTAATATCAAGCAAGCAGCTGATGGCACTTCGTATAGCCGAGGAGGATTTTAGGAAGATGCTGATAAAACAATTGGAGAGGCGTGAACAGGGGATGGAAAAGCGCGAAAAAAATAATGAAAGAATGAAATACAGGCGAGAAGGAAATCCTTTCTGACATATTTTATACTCCTTTATTTAGTTTTTTACCTAAATACAAAAGGGCTTCCGATTTCTCAGAAGCCCTTTTTATATGCTTTTGGCAAGAATTATTTCCCTAATGCTTTCAGCATGGTTTCGCCAATTTCGGCTGGTGATTGACATACGTGGATGCCGCACTCTCCCATGATTTTCATTTTGGCAGCAGCCGTGTCGTCCGCACCGCCAATGATGGCACCTGCGTGACCCATTCTGCGGCCCGGAGGCGCTGTTTGTCCGGCAATAAAGCCAACTACGGGTTTCTTGTTACCTGTTTCTTTAATCCAGCGAGCGGCCAAAGCTTCGTAGTTACCACCGATTTCCCCTATCATCACGATAGCGTCAGTCTCAGGGTCGTTCATTAGCATTTCTACGGCTTCTTTGGTAGGAGTTCCGATAATAGGATCCCCCCCGATACCAATGGCAGTAGAGATTCCCAATCCGGCTTTCACAATTTGATCAGCTGCTTCATAAGTCAATGTGCCTGATTTAGACACAATTCCAATACGGCCTTTCTTGAACACAAAGCCTGGCATGATACCTACTTTGGCTTCACCCGGAGTGATTACCCCTGGGCAGTTAGGGCCAATTAAGGTTACGTTTTTGCCTTTTAGATAGTGCTTAGCCTGCATCATATCTTTTACAGGAATCCCTTCCGTAATAGCTACAATTACCTTGATGCCCGCATCAGCCGCTTCCATGATGGCGTCAGCTGCAAAGGCTGGTGGTACAAATATGATAGAAACGTTGGCTCCAGCCTTTTCAACCGCTTCTTTCACGGTGTTGAACACGGGCTTGTCAAGGTGCTTGCTGCCTCCTTTGCCTGGAGTAACACCGCCTACCACGTTGGTACCGTACTCAATCATTTGCTGCGCATGAAAAGTACCTTCCGTACCGGTGAAGCCCTGAACGATAACTTTTGAATCTTTATTTACTAGAACACTCATGTACTTGGTGAATTTTTGCCACAAAAATAGAATAAAACTAGGCTTAAACAAAAAGAAATCGTTTGTGTTGGCGAATCGTTTATTTTATCCATAAATGAGTAATTTCACGGCACAAAATGCTCGGTAAGCAAAGCGCTTGTTGATCTTCCTTGCTTATGCCGCATAAATCTATTCAGACATGAATATTGTATTGATTACCTATCAGGGCAACCTAGCCGGCTCTACTAATTCTATATCATATTTAGCAAAAGGACTGGCACTTAAAGGCCATAAGGTGTACATGGTATGCCGCAAAAATGTATTGCTCAATACCCTCTTAGAAAATTCTCCGGTACACATGGTGCATTTGCCCCTGAAAGGGCGCCTCGATTGGGAAAGTATTAAAGCGCTAGCCCAGCTGTGCCGTGAAAAAGATATTCAAGTGATAAATGCTCAGTCGAGTTATGATCGCTACATCGCGATTTTTGCCAAAGCTTTATTTCGACTTAAAGCAAAGGTAGTGCTTACGAGGCGCCAAGAACCCAAAAGTATAGGAGGGATACAGAATTGGTTTTACACCTTCTTCTCCGATAAAATTGTGGTAATTAGCGAGGAGCTAAAGAAGTCGTTCGTACGAACAGGGATTCCAGCGCGTCACCTCAAAGTGGTTTACAATGGGATTCCTAAGGAGCGCTTTGAGCAGGTGAGTCAGTCGCGGATAGAAGAATTGAAGAAGCAGTATGGAATTAAGGAAACGGATGTGGTGATTGGCTGCATTTCCAGACGGAAAAAGCAGTATCAATTGATTCGTGCGCTTCCTCTGCTCGATGCTTCTTACAAAGTGCTATTAGCAGGGGTAAATCCCGGAGAATACGATGCCTTGGTAGAGGAGTTGGGCGTAAAGCAGGAGATTATATATGCAGGAATGGTACCTCCGAGCGATGTCTTGAATTATTACAAATTACTGAATGTAAATGTTTTGTGTTCTACTACCGATGGCTTTGGTTTGGTGCTGGTAGAATCTATGGCTATGGGTATACCGGTGGTAGCTACCCGTTTTGGGGGAATAATCAATGTGGTGAAAGATGGAGTGACCGGCTTGCTCTATGAAGATGAAAATGTGGAAGACCTAGCTCAAAAAATCGGTACGGTGCTGAATGATACTCAGAAACGAGAATCTTTAATTAAGGCGGGAGTAAGCTCTGCCTATCAAGAATTTAGCATGGAAAATACCGTAACCAATTACGAGGCGTTTTTTGAGGAGCTTATCCGCAAGTGAGTCGCTTACTTACGGATAATTTTATAGTTTTTGAACCCACCCAAGGAGCGGCCTCCCATAAGGTTTTGTTCAATCCACGTCACAATGCGGTATTTTAAGCGCTCGTGTTTGAACATGTCGCGGTTCACTATCGGCCCATCGTGGTAGAGCTTATGCCCCCAATCAAAGGCTTTTATTTTATCGGCCATCACCTTAGGGTGTGTGCCCTTATACTCACGAGTATATTTCATAGGGCCGTAATCAAACTCATCGGAAGAGCCAATGAATTTGGCTTCTGCGGCCTCTTTTCCACGGTGGTTACTCTCAAAGTACTTTCTCTTTTTCTGCATGCCGTGGGGCGGACGCACCCATCCGTAGTGGTATATGTAGGCATCAATAAGGGCTACTTTCAGCTTGAACGTGCCTTCTTTTTTTCTGCGATAATTGATTCCGTCAAAATCGGGGATACGCCTAAACGACTGAGCCGATTCCCAGCTGTGCACATCCGGTAAGTTTCTGACAATTCGGATTTCGAAAGGATACCAGCCGTGGGCCACATGGTAATTGTTATAAGAACCCCAAAAATGCTTGTATTTGAATAGTAAGCCTTCTACTTCTTTGTCGTTCAAGTATTTTTTGCAACTATCCACAATGGTTTGGTGGTCTTGCTCATGAATCACCTCATCGGCTTGAAGGTAAATGAGCCAATCTCCGGTGCAAGCTTTCATGGCCACATCGGTTTGCTGAGCGTGTACGGTTCCTCTTTTGTAGGTTTCCAAATCCCACACGGTATCAATGATTTTGATTTTGGGAGAACCTATGCTCAATACCTCTTCTCGCGAGGTGTCATCGGGGTCATTATCCCCCAAAACCACCACAAATTCGTCTACAATATCGAGAATGGATAAGATGGATTCTTTTATAGGATAGTGAAGCTTGGTAGCGTTGCGAGAGAAGGTGAAACCGCTTATTTTCATAGAAAAATGACCGACTAATGTTTTTCAAAAATAGATAAAAATTTTTTAATAAGTGATTAAGCAAGTAATTTCGAAGCTGTAAAAATCCATCCCTTTGAGAGTAAAGCTATCCGTTGTCATTATTACCTTCAATGAAGAGCAGAACATTGCACGCTGCCTTGATTCTTTGGAAGGCGTAGCCGATGAAATAGTGGTGGTGGATAGCTTTTCGAAAGACCGCACCAAAGAAATTTGTCTTGCCTATAAGTGTCGATTTATTGAAAATGCCTTTAAGGGGCATATTCAGCAGAAAAACTTTGCGCTAGATCAGGCCACTTACGACCACGTGCTATCCCTGGATGCCGATGAGGTGCTTTCGGAGAAGTTAAAAAGTCAGATTCTGAAAGTAAAGGATAATTGGGTAGGTGCCGGATATTGCTTTAATCGGCTGTCTTCCTATTCCGGGAAGTTTGTTCGCCATGGTAGCTGGTATCCCGATCGCAAATTGCGCTTGTTCGATAGGCGCATGGGGCGCTGGGGCGGAACCAATCCACATGATAAATTTATCATGCCTGATGTTACTCCCAAGTTCCTGAAAGGCGACTTATTACATTATACGTATAACTCTATCAGTGAGCATGGCGCACGTATCAATTACTTCTCTGATATAGCGGCCAAGGCTGCCTTTGAGCAGGGGAAGCGCTTTAGTATTTGGCATATTCTCATAAAGCCTTTTTGGCGCTTCTTCCGCGACTATTTCATCAAGCATGGCTTCTTGGCTGGCTATAGGGGCTTGGCTATCAGTGTGCTATCGGCTACAGAAACGTTTCTCAAGTACATCAAGCTGTGGGAAATAGAGAAAAATGCCGGAGTGGTGAGCAGCGCTACCAAGATTATCCATGTATGTGCTGAAAATGGCTGGAGAGGAGGAGAACAGCAGTTGGCTTACTTGATAGACGAACTGGAAAAAGCCGGTGTTACCAATGTGGTGGTTTGCAAGGCCGGGTCTGCCTTTGAGCGCTATTGTTTGTTCAATGGCATCACATTTCATTCTCTTCCATTTTGGAACTCCATTGATTTGTACAGTGCGTATCAGCTAAAGAAAATTGCTAAGCTGGAAGGAGCCGGATTGATGCATTTGCATAGTTCAAAAGCACATAACCAAGGCTTGTTTGCCTATCTTTTTGGCAATAAAACACCTCTTATCGTAAGTAGGCGCGTGCTCTTCCCGATAAAAAACAATTGGTTTACTTTCTGGAAATACAAAACCCCGATTGTGAAAAAGGTGATTTGTGTTTCGGATGCTATCAAAGATTTGCTGAATCAGCAGCTAGGGCAGCATGAAAAAGTGATTTCAGTGCATTCTGGGATAGATTTGGAAAAATTCACCCATCAAGCAAAACGAGAGGGAGTCCGCAAGAAATACGGGATTCCTACCGATGCTTTTCTTTGCATTAGCGTAGCTTCCCTTACTTCGGAAAAAAATGTACTTACCTACCTAAAAGCCGCTCATTTGGTGCTTCAAAAGCACCCTGATGTGCATTTTATGTGTGTGGGCGATGGGAGAGAAAGACCTATGTTAGAAGCCTTTGTGGCCGAACATCAATTAACGAATCGAATACATTTTACCGGATTCATAAGTAAAGTACCAGAAGTGTTGTCTGCGGCAGATTTATGTGTGCTTTCTTCACTTAGTGAAGGGTTGGGCACGAGTATTATCGATGCGTTTGCTAGCGGAGTGCCTGTGGTGGCCTCTCGGGTAGGTGGCATTCCTGAATTGGTTATTGATGGGGAAACAGGCTTTTTGGCTGATCCCGTCCGTCCTGAAACTTTTGCTGAGGGTATGATTCGTTTGATTGAAAACCCGGAGCTGCGTAGCGAAATTATTGCGAAAGCGCATGCCCACAGCCAGCTGTTCAGCAAGCAACAAATGGGGGCGCGAACCCTTGAGATTTACCGTAGCATTATCCCTTTATGACCGCTCCCAAACTTACCCTGATCATATCTTTTTACAATAAGATTGAGTGGCTATTGCTGATTCTGAAAGCCTTGGAGAAACAGAGCTTTCGGGAGTTTGAAGTGATAGTGGCAGACGATGGCTCAAAGCCGGAGGTGGTAGAGGCGCTTAAGGCGTATATAAGGCAGTCGCCTTTAGAAATTAGTCATATATGGCAGGAAGATGTAGGTTTTCGTAAGGTCATCATACTGAATGAAGCCCTAAGGCAAAGTCGAAGTGAATATTTGGTTTTTATTGATGGCGATTGTGTGCCCCATCCGCATTTTATTAAGGAGCATTACCAGAATCGGGAAAAGAAAGTGATGCTGGCGGGGCGCAGGGTGGATTTGTCTGAAAAAATGACCCGAAAAATTACGCAGGAAAGCATAAGCCAGAATTATTTAGTGAAGCGAATTTACTTGGATTTACTATGGGATGGGATTTTTGGCGCAACCCGGCATGTGATAAAATCTTTTTATATGCGTCCGGGAAGACTAAGGAAATACTTGAACCGTAAAGATACCGGACTGCTAGGTTGTAACTTTTCTCTTTTTAAAGAAGACCTTGAAGCTATCAACGGCTTTGACGAACGCTATCTTGCCCCGGCTGTGGGCGAAGATACGGATATCGAATACAGGCTCCGCTGGAATGGTGTGCGGCTCAAAACGGTTAAGAATATGGCCATTCAGTACCATCTTTATCATGCTAAACTGAAAAGACAGAGCGCCAACCTGAGTATTTTTGAAGAGGTAAAGAAGAGTAAAACCATTGTCACACCTTTTGGACTCAAGAAACTAGCCTTTGATTAGTAATCTAATTTGATAAAAAGCTTCTTTATACCAATACCAAGCTCTTCGAGAAAGTGTTTTTACACTCTTGTCGAGTAATACATTGTCAATACGATGGCCTGCTAAGCGTATCCATTTTCTTGTATTTCTTCCGTCCAGTACATCTACAATAGAGCCAATATCGATAGATTGTAATGGAATATCCATTTCCCAAAGTCGCTTATTGATTACCCTTGTCGCCATACCTGTAGCAGGAATAACCAACTCTACTTGGTGTATGTTTTCCAGTACCTTAGGCCACCATTCGTCAATAGTATAGTATGAATCACGGGCGGGTGTAGCGATATGGTAATCGATCTTTCCCAATAATCGCTCCGCTTGCTCTTTTGGAATGGTGCCGATGTACATTTTTTTCTTGTTACGAACATGGTCGTTTAAGAATGTATTCGCTAGCTTGGGATTAAAAACAGCTAAATAGTGTAAGAAGACAGGATTCTCGAACTGATAGTTTTCTGGGATGCCAAAACGGGACTCTATAAAATCGGCCATCATTTGATTGGTAGAAAAACGGGCGAAAAGGCCGTTTGACATTCCTTTCTCATTGGGGTAGTTAATACTTAAGCCTTTTAGGTAAGCCGGGTGCTTGATGTCAAAAGCCTCAATTAGTTCTTGGGTAAGTGCGGGCGAAGCTTTATGGTTTTGCTGATCTTTGCCCATCATAATAAAGACATCTCCATCCCCAAAGCGAGAATAAAAAGCACGTTTGTTTCCGGCAAACAGGTTAGATACCCTATGATAGGTTTCTAGCGTTGAGCGAGTTTGAATCATTTCTATTTCTTCTTAAGCACCAAAAAAAGCTTTTCGCAATCTAAGTCGCTTGTGGCTATCAAAACACGCTTTTTGTAATTTTTGTATATCCAGTTAAGCAGATTTTTGTTGTTCAATAAAAACAACTTGTTCTTCATGAGTCGCTTATAGAGCCATGCGTGAGCGGTTTTTCTTTTTTCTAGGAAAATTAACTTTTCTGTATCAAAGTAGGGCTCAAAATACTTCTTTAGAGTTTCTGAAGTGAAATGCTGATAATGTTTGTCAGAAAGAGAAAGGTTGCGATGAGGAACTGTTACTATAAGTTTACCACCCGGTATTATTAAGTTTGCTACCGCTTTAGCAAATTGATTGCAAGCGTCTAATGGGATGTGTTCAAACACTTCAATGAGTGTAGCAAAATCTACCTTCTTTTCAAGGTTTTCTTCCAGGATGTTGATTTTTTTGAAATTCAAACCTGGGTTTAAACCTTTAGCAAGGTTGATTGACCGTTCTGAGTAATCGAAGCCGCTGATGGTTTTGTCTGGAAACTCTAGCGACAATTCACGCACCAGACGACCATCACCACAGCCTACATCTATCAAAGTGTGGAAACTTTCTTTTTTTAAGTAATTCAGAAGAAATTCCATTGAGGATACATACTTTAGTCCGTATCCGTCAAAAACAGTAGCTCTAAAGTTCTTTCTAAATTGACTTACATAATGAAATGGGAAGCTGTACTGTTCTTCTTGAACACGCTGTACCTCGTCAAATTGGTTTTTGGGTTTTGAATGTTCAGACATTCGTTTTAGGTTTTATTATTCGCTACAAAAAACCATTTTTTTCTTATTGATTCCTAACCTGATTTTGTTTTATCAAGACTAGAAAAGATGGTTTGTCTTTTCTAGTCTTGCCAATATGTGAATGGGATGCGTTTGTTATGTCTACTTTTTGACAGCCAGCATTTGCTCAAGCACCTGCTCGATCTCGGCTATGGAATGATAAAGCTGCTCATAGCTTTCGATGATAAAGTATTTATCCTGAAACTTATCTTTCCAGTAGGCGGTGTGCATGATTTTGGCCACATCATATTCAAAATGTGCCGGCTCTTCCGACAAGCAGAATTGGGTTTCTCCAGCCGATGATAGTATACCTGCGCCATAAATGCGTACTTCACCCTCTTCGCGTATCAGGCCAAACTCGATGGTAAACCAGTAAATACGCGAAATCAATTCTATGGCGTACGGGTCACTAATGTGCTTCAAAGCGATTTTGCTAAGGGCTTCAAGGAAATCCACAAAGTGCTGATTGGTAAGCAGGGGCACGTGGGCAAACACATCATGAAACATGTCGGGCTCTTCTAGGTAATCGAGCTGCTGCATGGTGCGCAGCCAAGTAGTAGCCGGAAAGTGCTTATTGGCCATGAGTTGGAAAAAAGTGGCATCATCAACAATGCCCGGCACCACGGCCAATTGCCAGCCTGTCATGTCCAGAAGCAGAGCATTGGTAATTTCAAAATTGGGTATGGCATCGGCTGAAAAGCGAATGCGCTCAATGCCTTGGAGATACTCCTTAGTGGCCGCCTTGGGCAGGTTCTTTATTTGCCTCTCGAAGAGGATTCTCCATACTTGTTGGTCTTCGGGCGTGTAGTTTTCATACTGTTGGCGAAGGCCTGTTTCAATCACTGATGAGGTGGTGTTCATAAATTGTATAAAATGGGTTAAAAACAAAAAGCCCAATCCGGGTTTCGGATTGGGCGTATATAAACTCTTACTATGTATCTAATTATAGGGAGCGCATACCAGTACCAGCACCGAAACAAGAGGCCTCGCGGTAGTAGTAATAGTAATAATAGTTTTGCGCTGAAAAATTCATAAAGCAAATAAAAGCAGGGATTCTAAGATTCGCAAATAATAAAAGAGGATTTTAAAAGAGTGGTTTACCGATACAATTTCCTTGATTCTATAATATCAATCACTGCATCGGGTACCAGGTATTTGATAGAACGGCTATTGCGTAGGTTATCGCGGATAAAGGTGGCACTGATGTCGAGCAGGGGTGCATCAACCATTTGCACATTCGGATGCTCAATGAGTTCACTTTTTTGTGCTTCTGGCCTAGGGTAAACTTTTAGTCCATAGAAATCGACAATGGCTTGGTAATTCTTCCATTTAGGAAAACTCACCAGATTATCTTCCCCCATAATTAAGGAGAAATGGTGCTGCGGATATTTGTCGGACAATACGGCCAGGGTATCGGCTGTGTAGCTGGGCTTTGGCATGCCGAACTCCACGTCAGTGGCTTGAAACTTAAAATTATCGTGAATGGCTGCCCGCACCATATCTAGGCGGTCGAACTCATGCGCCAGGGATTGCTGACTTTTGAAGGGATTCTGTGGGGATACCACAAACCACACTTGATCGAGGGTGCCGTTTTCCACCATCACATTGGCAATGATCAAATGCCCCACGTGGATGGGGTTAAATGAGCCGAAAAACAGTCCGATATTCAAGGTGGAGGGTTTACAGATTTACTTTTTCAAAAAATCATCTACCAATTGCTGGGCTTTGGCAAGGGAATCATCAAGGTTTTCGTTTACCAAGGTGACGTCAAATTCCTTTTCAAAGCTCATTTCAAACTGCGCTTTGGCTACTCTGCGCTGTATGCTCTCTTCGGAATCGGTATTGCGGTAGCGCAACCTTTTTTCCAGCTCCTCTACCGAAGGCACTTTCACGAAAATGGCCAAAGCCTTATCGCCAAAGTATTTTTTCAGGTTAATGCCGCCCTTCACATCTACATCAAACACCACATGGCGCCCCTCTGCCCAAATGCGCTCTACTTCTGCTTTCAGAGTACCATAGAAATTATTTTCATATACTTCTTCCCACTCGATGAAGCCATCGTTGGCAATGATTTCTTTAAACTCTTGTGGACTGTAGAAGTAGTAGTGCTTGCCGTGCTCTTCCATAATGGCGCGCTTGGGGCGTGTGCAAGCGGAAATAGAAAAACCCAAGTGGGGGTTTGTACTAAGCAGGTGTTGTACGATGGTGGTTTTGCCCGACCCGGAAGGTGCGCAAAAGATGAAGGCTTTGCCTTGGTGCATTTTTATACGGTTTCTCTGATTTTCGTCTTTATGGACTCAATCAATCCGGGAGGTATGGGGCGATTGTCGATTTTGGCTTGTAAGGTTTGCTTAATGGCCTGCTCCAGTTCGTGGTGCTTGTAGCAAGGGGTACAATCCTTCATGTGCTTGGAAAATTCCTTGATCTGGTCCTCAGAGGCTTGTCCATCTATAATCAGATAGAGCATCTGAATGCAGTCTTCTTGTTTACCACACTTGGGTTTACTGTTTGATTCTTGTTCTTTCACGAATTAAGCTATTAACCTATTACAATTCAAAACCTCGGTACGCTTAGCGGTATCCCATACTATTGGCATACTCCTTCAGCTTGTCTTTTAACAGATTTCTGGCGCGGTGCAATCGCGAGCGAACGGTTCCGATGGGAATATCCAATATTTTGGCCATTTCCTCATAGGTAAACCCTTCCAAATCGCAGAGTATGATTACCGTCCTGAAATCTATAGCCAATGAATTAAGCGCATTGCTCACTTCATCGCCTATCATATCTTGCACTGTTTCTACCCTAAGGTCAGTGGTTATATGCTCATCAACATCATCGGAGTTGTAAAAAGTTTCCACCTCTTGGTAATCTACCTTGGCGGGCTCTTTGCTTTTCTTCCGGAAGTCGTTGATAAAGCTGTTTTTCAAGATACGAAAAAGCCAAGCTTTCGCATTGGTCCCTTCCTGGAATGAATTAATGAATCGGAATGCCTTCATGTAGGTTTCTTGAACCAAATCGTTGGCATCGTCTTCATCAAAAGTCAATCTATAGGCAAAGTTATACATCGAGCGAATATGTGGAAGGAATTCTCTATCGAATATTTCCATTTTTTTCGACTCGTTGTATGGCTGACGCACATTCTCAGACATAAAATACTCCTTTCAGCAGTTTAGGTTAAAGAAACTGCCCTTTAAGGACAGCTTGCTGACGTACCGTATTTAACTGAATCGGGCAAATAAAGTTGTTTGAAACCCCAAGGATGTAATAAAAACATGTTTAAACACTATTTCTTGAGTTGGGTGAGTTTGAGTTGGGCACGGCCTTCGGCTTCTACCAAAAAATAGAGTCCCTCGGGGCGCACCGTAAGCAAGGTAGGTTGCACATGCAAGGTGTCGATAGCTAGACTAAGCCGCTCTTTGTGCTTGCCCGAATTAATGCCTTTTTCTATGAGTTCGGGTACTTGCTGAATACGGGCGCCAATAGGCCATTCGAGTTTGGTTCGGATTTTATCCAGCAAGTCGGTATGAAAAAGCCAATCGGCCATATTGAGTAAGATTTCTTCCGAACGCATATCAAAATTGAAATCTTCTATCCGCAGCAAGGCCGAATCGGTATGGTATACGGGACTTCCCGAAAGGAATAGTGTGCCTTTGGCATCGCCTGTTACCTCTAGTCGTACCACTACTTTCTGCCCACTGCCATACATTTTGGCGGTTTTTATCATGATGGCATGCTCATCCATACGAAATTCGCGTCCTTTCAGGCTATCTTTCAGTATTTTATTGACCTCTTCAAAAGGAAGCGAGCCCAGTAGGCTTAGCTTGATATCGGTAGCAGTGTCGGTTTTGGCTTGATAACTTGGTAAGGGACTTGGCTTGCTTCTAGGCTCTTTGCCGTTTACCTCTGAATAGAGTCGCGCTTCCAGCTGCACCATAAACTCCAAGGCTTCCCCTTTTATCCGAAGGGGACTTAGTCGTACATTTTCAGGAAGTATATGCAGGTACACTTCCGGTGCTTTTTTTCGGATGGCTAAGGGTTTGTGGATATCGTCCCAGAGCTTTTCCATAGTGGGTGCTAAGCTTACGTTTTTACGAATTACTTCATCCAGATTGCTCAATAGCTCGCCTTCTTTCTCCTTCAATTTCTTCTCTATCATTTTTGATAAATCAAATTTTAGGAACAGTACTTTCAGATCGGGGCGCTCCCTCCATTCCATTTTCTCTAAGCGGGTGTGGGTTTCTAGGTGCCAATCGGGGCGTAACTTATAAGAAGAAGAAAGATGTAGGTCGATGGAAAACTGTAGAGGCTTTTCTTTTTTGATTTCCTTTTTCAGCACTTTCTGGCGGATAAGTGCCACGGCTTCTACCTGCAGTGGTACCGTTACGTGCAGTCGTCCGCGATATCCACGGATTTTGAGTTTAGAAAGGCGCGTGATTTTAATTTTCAGGTTGTCTTGCCCATTGTTCTCAAAACTTTTATCCTCATAAAGCACTTTTTTAAGCTTGGCATTTACCAGTTGGGTGATTTGATCGAGCGGTAAAGACACCGGAATGTTCACTACCGATACTTCCTGCGGGGGCATGGCTTGAAAATCGCCATAATTAGGTTCCTCGGGGTCAATGCGTACGCAGGCACTGCCGATGAAAAAGAGCGTTAGAAGGATAAAAGCAAAGTTTTTCCGGTTCATGGTAGCTAAATCTATTCAATTATCATCAGGAATGAAAATGAAGTGCCTCTGGGAGGTCGGGTTTATACCAAACTATTTTGTAATTTATGCCGATAAAATCTTTATCTATGCGCCTTCTGAAACGAATCCTACTGAGTCTCTTATTCTTTGTTCTACTTGCCTCCTTGGGTATTTACATCTACCTCTATAGCCTTATTCCGCAGTATGAGGGCGAGGCCACGCTAGCAGGCTTGAGTGAGGAAACCGAGGTGTATTTTGATAAGTACGGCATTCCGCATATTTATGCGCAATCGGAAACGGATGCTTTCCGTGCCTTGGGCTATGTACATGCCCAAGAGCGACTTTTTCAGATGGAGATGATACGCAGGGTGGCCAGTGGGCGCTTGTCGGAGGTCTTGGGCGAGGAGATGCTGAACACCGACAAGTTTTTCCTATCGCTTGGCATCACTGAGCTGGCTGAAACTTCTGATAGTTTATATTTTCGGAACTCCCATGCGCCCTATGCCCAGTCGGCCAAGGCCTATATTGATGGGGTGAACAATTACATCCGGCTAGGGAAAAAGCCCATAGAGTTTAGCCTCATCGGCATTCCGCTACAAGAGTTTACTACCAAAGATATCTATTTAATTACCGCTTTTATGTCCTTTGGTTTTGCCGAAGGCTTTAAAATAGACCCTCTGGTGGAGCATGTATACCAAAAGTTAGGTGCTGACTACCTGAAAGATTGGATGCTTGGATGGGAAGAGGGCGCTACCAAAATTCCGGTAACGAGAAGGGAAAGCAAGGCTACGCAGGCTTTGGCGCAAGCAGCTAGCCAAGTAGTGAACACCCTACCTATACCCACTTGGATAGGCAGCAATGGCTGGGTGTTAGGGCCAAAGAAAACCAAAAATGGGGCGGTGATTTTGGAAAACGATACCCATATGGGCCACAGTGCGCCTTGTGTGTGGTACGAAGCCCATATTGAATATCCCGGATTTGGCTTGTATGGCAATTATGTGGCCGGATTTCCTTTTCCCATGGTGGGGAATACCCGCCAATCGGGCTGGGGGCTAACCATGTTTGAAAACGATGATGTGGATTTCTATTATGAAAAAGTAAATCCACAGGACAGTACGCAGTTTTGGGCCAACGACCATTGGGAGCAAGCCGCCATCAGGCAGTACACCATTCCGGTGAAAGATAAAGAAACGGTATCATTTCAAGTACGGGTAACACGCAATGGTCCTATTATTAACGATTTTATGGAATCGATAGCCGCAATTAGTCAGGAGCCCATCTCCGTTTGGTGGGCCTTTACCCAGCAGCCTAATCGTGATATTGAAGCGGTATATGAGGTGGCTCATGCCGAAACCTCTGAAAAGGCGCATGCAGCGGCCTCCAAAATTTACGCGCCCGGCCTGAATGTAATGTATGGAAACGCCCAAGGGGAATATGCGTGGTGGGCAGCCGGACGATTGATAGACCGACCATTTTCGCAAACAACCAAAGTGTTTAGGAATGGTGCTGATAGTCTCTACCAACCCAAAGGATGGTATGATTTTGAGCAAAATCCTTGGTCGATTAACCCGGCAAACGGATACACCTATTCGGCCAATAACCAACCCGATAGCATTGAGGGGCACTTGTACCCCGGCTATTATGTGCCACACAACCGTGCCCACAGAATTACCCAGCTGCTTGATGCAAGAAATGATTGGGATGTGCAAAGCATACAGGCTATGGCTACCGACCACACCAGTCCGATTGATGCTAAGTCGGTTCAGGTTTTGCTTGCCCTATTGAAGCCAGAAAGTCTGAGCGAGGTGGAGAAAGAGGCCTTTTCTGTTTTGCAAAATTGGAAAGGCGATTATAGTATTGAGCAAAGTGCTCCGCTACTTTTCAACCACTGGACCTACCAAATTTTCCGTCATTCGCATCTCGATGAATTGGGCTATGAGCTTTTCAGCACCTTTATGGGTACCCATGAAATGAAGAAAACCATAGCTCCTTTTTTCGCTAATGATTCGTCTTTATGGTGGGATAATACTAAAACAGAACCCAAGGAAACGCGCCAGCAGATTGTGCAAGAGGCTTTTCAAGAAACGGTTCGTTTGTTAAGCGAGCGATATGGTGCGAAGCTCAGTGATTGGCAATGGGGCAAAGGTCATCAACTAACCCATGAACATGCTATTGGCAAGAAAAAGCCTTTCCATTTACTGTTCAATATTGGGCCTTTTGAAACGCCCGGTGGCAACGAGGTGATTAATAATCAGGGTTATGTGTGGTCGGGGGCTGAAATTGAACAAATTACCTTTGGCCCAGCCATGCGCAGGGTTATCGATTTTAGCGATCCGGAAAACTCCTACAGTATACTTCCCACGGGGCAATCGGGCTATTTTATGAGTCCGCATTATGACGACCAAGCAGAAATGTATGTTAACAATCAATTCCGAAAGCAACTCATGAATCGGGAAGAGATTACCCAAGGAGGCTTGCGAAAGTTGGTGCTTAGCCCTCGTTAGATTTATTCATATTCTGATTTTTTATTACATAGAGATTCGTCTTTAAATTGCACTATTTATTGTTTGTTGTTAGATTTTTTTGAGGGTGTAAAACTATTTAACCTACTGATTAATAATAAAATAATTATTCTATCTATTTTTGAGGGTTTTATAAAAATGTACCCCTCCCATGAAAAACCTACTTCCCCCAAAGAGGCTTTCAATTCTTCTTTTTGTCTTCCTTTTTGCTCAAGTGAGCTTGGCTCAAAACGTGAGCGATTATGTGTTTTCCCAAAGTAATGGAACCTTTTCTGCTATCTCGGGTGGTACGGTACTGGCCAGCGGGGCGGGCACGGATGATGACGTTTATACAGGCATCCCTTTAGGGTTTACGTTTTATCTTGGCACCACCGCCTACACAGGCTTGGAAGTAAGCACCAATGGTTTCTTGATTTTAGGTGATGCGGGCGATTTTACAGATATATATAACACTCCCATTTCGAGTGATAACCAAGCGGTGATTTCTCCACTAGGTACTGATATGCAAGCCCAAGCCGGTTCTGAACTGAGGTACCAAACCTTGGGCTCTTCCCCAAGCCGGGTATTTGTAATGCAATGGAGTAATTTCAGAAATTATAATCTCACGGGTAGTTACAGTTTTCAGGTTCGATTGTATGAAGGGACAAATAGGATTGAGTTTATATATGGTACTTTTAGCCACCAAACAGGAGGAGGGGCCAATCGAAATGCACAAGTAGGAATTAAGGCAACAGATAGCGATTACCTTAACCGCAGAATGACTGCTAACGATTGGTCAAGTACGGAGGATGGTACTGCACTCAATTCTACTTGTCGCTTAAGAAGCGGTGCGCTACCTGCTTCAGGACTCATCTTTCGCTACGACCAGCCGGAATCAGACCTAACCATTAGTTTTTCTGTTGATAATGATACGCCTTGCAACGCTACTGATGTTAACTTTACTTTATCCGTAGCCAACAATGGCCCCGCTGCTACCACCAATGTAGCGCTTGAATTCATTTTGCCTGCTGGGCTAAGTTTTCTTAGTGCCAATGCTTCGCAAGGAAGTTACAATAGCGGAACAGGCATTTGGACGGTAGGTGCATTGGCCAATAGTGGTACGCATACCCTTCAAGTGCAAGCCAGCATCAATCCCGATCAGGGAGGAAATACGATTGCATGCTCTGCGGAAATCAGCGCCAGCGATATAGAAGATCCTAATACAGCCAATAATTCCAGCGGATTATCTATTACGGTGATAGACAATACCCTCCCCACAATCTCTACTATCAGTGATGTAACCTTGAATTATAACGTAGCCTCATCGCCCATTGACTTCACCATTGGTGATAATGAAAGTAGTGCTACTGCTCTTAGCGTAAATGTGTCTTCTTCTAACGAAGTGACGGTTCCGGTTGCCAATATTAGCCTTAGTGGAACTGATGAAAACCGCAGCCTGCTTATTACCCCAGGATACAATCAGTATGGCACTTCTACTATTACCGTGGAAGTGAGCGATGGTGCATGTAGCAGCAGTACCAGCTTTGAGGTGAATGTGGTGAAGACGCCTTATAGTAATTTCGAAGAAGCACAAATTGTGGTAGGGCAAGTAGACTTTAATACCGTAGACGCTACCACCGTGAGTCAAACCATTGCGCACCGCTCCAACAATACCGCGGTAAGTGCAAAAGGTGTTTTGGCTGCAGGCTCTCAAGGAGCACGTAGGGTCTTGCTATG
Organism: Shiella aurantiaca; assembly: GCA_030412945.1. Lineage (GTDB taxonomy): Bacteria > Bacteroidota > Bacteroidia > Cytophagales > Cyclobacteriaceae > Shiella > Shiella aurantiaca. The sequence goes on from JAUHJS010000002.1 coordinate 493,269, forward strand.
GAATAGTGTGCCTACCACTAATGGTGAGCCGGCCGATGTGGTAGTAGGTAAAACAGACTTTACGAGCTCAGCCGCTGGTACAAGTGCCTCACTCACCAGCAATGTAGATGGCGTGTGTTTTAGTCCTGATGGCAATAAGCTTATTGTGGCCGATGCAGGCAATAACCGTGTGTTGATTTGGAATACCATCCCAACCACCAATGGCCAAGCAGCTGATGTAGTAATAGGGCAATCAAACTTTACCAATAATACTTCGGGCACAGCAGCCAATCGCTTCAACCGCCCCACAGATGTGATGGTAAGCCCTGATGGTAAGCTTTTCGTGACAGATCGGAATAATCACAGGATTTTGATTTTTAACTCTATCCCTACCAGTAATAACGCCAGCGCCAATGTAGTTATTGGTCAGACAAACTTTACCAATAACGGTACCGGACTCAGCAGTTCACGCCTTACCCGTCCATGGAACTGCTCACTTGCCCCCGATGGCCGCTTATTGGTAGCCGATGATGGCAACAATAGGATTTTGGTTTTCAATAGCGTGCCGACTAGCAATGGGGCAGCAGCCAATTTGGTGATAGGGCAAGATGATTTCACCAGCAATACAGGCGGTTCGGGAGATAACCGCTTCAATCAGCCGGGTGTTACGGTTTCTCCTACCGGAGTGGTGGCCATTGCCGATTATGACAATAATCGTGTATTGATTTATAATGAAATACCTAGTGTAAACGGAGCCTCTGCGGATGTAGTCCTTGGGCAACCCAATTTTACTCAAAATGCAGACTTCAACGATGGAACAGGGGTAACCGGCAGTCCTTCTAACCGAAACATGAGTGAGCCTTATGGTATCAATTTCGATTTGAACGAACGCCTTTTCGTAAACGGAAGAAGCATGCACCGTATGATGGTGTATGGTACTACACCTACACAAACTGCCGACTTGGCCTTGTCTTTTGCCAGTAGCGATGCCTCACCTTGTATGGGAAGCCCCGTCTCGTATACGATTAATGTAAGCAATAATGGCCCGGTGAATGCTACCAATGTGGTGGCTTTATCGGCTTTGCCGTATGGATTTACCGCTACTGATATCGAAACTACTTCAGGTACCTATACCAGTAGTAGTGGTTTTTGGAATATTCCTCGGATAGAAGTGGGTGAAACGGTTTCATTAACCCTTACAGGAACAGTGAATACCGGATTTGGGGGTAGTAGTATCACGGCTTATGCCAGCATTCGCTCTGAAAACCAGAATGATAGCGATTTTAGTAATAATTCAGGCTCGGTATCGGTAAGTGTGCAAAACAATACTACGCCTACCATCGGTGCTATTGCGGACTTTATAATGGATTTGAATGACGTAGAGGTAGTTAATTTCACCATCTCTGACGTGGAAAGTGCTTCATCAAGTCTTACTATTTCTGCCACTTCTTCTAATGTTGCCCTTATCCCCAATGCCAATTTGAGTTTGGGCGGTAGCGATGGCAACCGGACCTTAAGCATTAGCCCTCTAGCGGATCAGGCAGGGGCAAGCACCATTACGCTTTCCGTTTCTGATGGTACATGCACCACGTATTTGAGCTTTGAGGTTTCGGTGGGTAATGTGTGGCTCGGTACTACCAGCGATTGGCACACCTTATCGAACTGGTCGGTGGCTATTCCGAGCGTCAGCGTGAGTGCCTACATTCCCACAAGCCCTTCGGGAGGAAATTTCCCTGTAATCAGTAACGAAGCCTTTGCCAAGAATGTGGAAGTAGGCAGCGGAGCCAGTCTCACCATCAACTCATCGCGCACCCTGCATGTGGCGGAAAACTATACTAACTACGGTAGCGCCAGCACCGGAAACGGGATTTTGTTATTAGATGGCACCACCCAACAAACGGTGAGAGGTCGCCTTGGTAACCTCACCGTTAATAATGCCTCGGGCGTACAAATAGCCACCGAATTGATGGTAAATGGAACCCTTACCCTTACAGCGGGCAATCTAAGCATAGGAAATACTACTCTTACCTTGCGCAATGCCTTGGCAGGAACGCTTAGCAATTTGATTACTACCACACAATCCTCTTTGGCGATTGAGGGAAGCGGAAACGGAATTAGTATTCCTGCTCATATCACCGAATTACAGAATGTAAGTATCAACAATGTCAATGGCCTAAGCTTAGCGAATGACCTTGCGCTCAACGGTCAGTTGAGTTTGGTTGCGGGCAATTTGAATCTCAACGGATTTGACCTCGCCCTAAGCGGAACTGGGAGCGTGGGAACAGGCGCAATAGCCGCGACTAATGCATCTTCTTTGACGCTGACCGGAACAGGAAGCTACGGCAGTCTTGCTTTTACGCCAAGTTCGGTGCTTGGTTCATTTACGATAAACCGAAGTTCCGGCAATGTCAGTCTATCGTCTTCGCTATCTATTCAGAACAACTTGCAACTAACAGCAGGGAAGATTACCACAGGCGCTAATACCGTATTTGTGTTGAATGATGCCGAAAATGCTATTAGTGGATATGATGAAAATAATTTCGTGATTGGTAGGCTACAAAGAGAAGTAGTGGCCGGAAATACGTATGATTTTCCGGTAGGGACTACTAATTGGTATCAAATTGCGCAGTTGAGTATTGAGAGCATGGATGCCTCATCCGCTATCTCATGTTTATATACCCAAGGAATGAATGGAGCAGCTCCCACAGGGCTTTTTGAAGGCGGTGTGGAAATTACCCAAGTATTGGATGCCGGCTACTGGACTATCAGCCCTGATAATGCTTCGGCTACCATTGCTTATTCTATTACCTTACGATCTCAAAACCATACCAATGGCGCTTCAGAACCGAATAACCATACCGTAATCAAGCGGGAAAACAGTGCGTCCAACTGGCAATTGCTGGGAGATTTCGTAGCCGATGGGCAATCGGGTAGTGGACTAGATCCTATTACGGCCAGCCGTAGTAACCTGACAGGCTTTAGCGATTTTGCTGTGGGGTTTTCGCCTGATTCCGAGCTTCCTGTGGAGTTGGTGTATTTTAAAGCCACAGAAACCAAACAAGGTGTAAGCCTTGAATGGCAAACGGCTACGGAAATCAACAATGATTATTTCAGTATAGAAAAAGGATACTCAGCGGAGCACTTTGAAAGCATAGCCGAGGTAAAGGGTATGGGCGATTCCAGAGGCTTGGTGGGCTATTCATATACCGATTATGCTCCACTTACCCGTACGGTATATTATCGCCTGCGTCAGGTAGATTTTAATGGAGACTTTGCCTACTCGCCTATAGTGAAAATAGCCAGTAAGTTTGATAAGATGGATATTTCAGTAGCTCCCAATCCTGTGTCATCAGGTCGTTTGCTGAGTGTTCGTCTATCGCAAACAGAAGAAAGTCCGGTACAAATTCACCTGCTCGATGTGCAGGGAAATCAGTTAAGAAGTTGGCAGTTTGATTCTAGTGCCGATATACCTTCTTTACAGCTTCCTTCCGTACCTTGCGGTTTGTATTATTTACAGATTATCCAGTCGGGGCAAGCGCACCACCAAAAAGTGATTATAAAATAGAACGGGAAATCAATAGCCATATTTGTCTTTCCAAAGCGCTTTGAGTCGTGTACGCAACTCATTTTCGCGGGCATTAGCACCAGGCTCATAGAGCTTGGTGTTTTTTATGGCATCGGGCAGGTATTCCTGATGCACAAAATTAGCCTCATAGTCATGGGCATACTGATAGCCCTTTCCGTAGCCTTCGTTTTTCATTAGCTTGGTAGGTGCATTGCGCAGGTGCATGGGCACAGGCAAATCACCCGTTTCGCGTACTATGCCCTTGGCGATTTTAATAGCCATATAGCTGGCATTGCTTTTGGGCGAGGAGGCCAAATACGTAGCACATTGGCTCAATACAATTTCCGCCTCGGGGTATCCGATAAACTGCACCGCCTGAAAAGTATTGGTAGCAATGACCAGAGCCGTGGGGTTGGCGTTTCCGATATCTTCCGAAGCCAAAATCAGCATACGTCTGGCAATAAACTTCACATCTTCGCCTCCTTCAATCATGCGGGCAAGATAATATACGGCTGCATTGGGGTCGCTGCCGCGTAAGGATTTGATAAAGGCCGAGATAATGTCATAATGCTGTTCTCCACTTTTGTCATAAATGGCCACCCGCTGTTGCGCAATCTCCATTACCTGGGCATCGCTAAGGCTTACCTCGTCACCCGGAAGCGATTCTACTACCAGTTCGAATAAATTGAGCAGTTTACGCGCATCCCCTCCGGCTATATTAAATAAGGCTTTGGTTTCTTGCAGATGCACCTTTTTGCTTTTGAACATAGCATCTTTCTCCATGGCCTGCTGCAAGAGTTGCATCAAATGCTGCTCGGTGAGGGCTTTGAGCGTATACACCTGACAACGCGACAGCAAGGCCGAATTCACCTCAAAAGAAGGGTTCTCGGTAGTGGCGCCTATCAAGCGGATGATACCTTTTTCTACCGCTGCCAGTAGGGCGTCTTGCTGGGTTTTATTGAATCTGTGGATCTCATCAATAAATAGAATGCATCCACTTTGCATACGGGCTTTGTCAATGACCTCGCGCAGCTCTTTTACACCCGCACTAATGGCGCTGAGGTTGTAAAAAGGCACTTTGATGCTATTGGCAATAATGTTGGCAATGGTGGTTTTGCCCACGCCCGGAGGCCCCCAGAAAATCATGGAAGGCACGGAGCCCGATTCGATGGCCTTACGGATGATGCCCTTTTCACCTACGAGGTGTTCCTGACCAATGAGGTCTGACAAATGGCGCGGACGGCAGCGCTCGGCTAAAGGGGCTTGGTGTGGAGTATTCATACAAACAAAGCTATTATTTTTTCGGCTGTATATCGACTGACATTCAGCGTTCTACGAAAAATGCTATTTCTCATAAAAACATTAAAGAAAATTTGGCGTTCTTTGCATCAGATTAATATTCATATGAGCACGAGGGAATCTATTATAGAAGTAGCAGAGAATTTTATTCTGGAGCGCGGATACAACGCGTTCAGTTTTCAGGATTTGGCCAATATGGTGGGAATTAAAAAGGCCAGTATCCATTACCATTTTCCTACCAAAGAAGACTTAGGCAAGGCCATTGTAAGCAAGTTTCGTACGGATTTTAAAGAGTGGGCCAAGCAACTGGAGCTACAAGGGCTCAATCATGTGGAGAAGTTGGATGCCTATTTTATGACCTATAAGAAGTTCATCACCCAAGGAGATAAAATCAGTCTTGAAGGAATTTTGGGAGCCGAGCTTAATTCACTTTCAGAAGACATTCAGGAAGAATTGCGCCTCTTTTTTCAAGACCGGGTAAAGTGGCTAAAGCAACTCCTTACCGATGGGCTTTACACAGGCGAATTCAAGTTCACCGTGGATGTGGAAAGTCAGGCCATGATGATTGTATCTTCCATTCAAGGCGTATTGCAAATAGCACGTACCAATAAAAATCCGGAGTTTTTCTTCACCGTAACCCGTATGATTAAAAACAGCCTGATGGGCATGCAAATGCCTGTGGGAGTGAAGTTGTAAAAGCTTCACTGTTAAGCCTTAAAAACAAAAAAAGACTCTTGAAATCAATCAAGAGTCTTTTTTTATGGAATATTCCTAGCTTACAGAATCAACATGGCATCGCCATAGCTGAAGAAGCGGTATTTTTCTTTGATAGCTTCCTGATAGGCCTTCATTACCAAATCGTAGCCGCCAAAAGCGCAAGCCATCATCAATAGGGTAGATTCCGGCATATGGAAATTGGTCAATAAGCTATTGCAGATTTTGAACTCATAAGGAGGGAAGATGAATTTATCCGTCCAGCCCTCATTGGCTTTTAGTGTTCAATTATGACTTCTAATATATTTAATCTTAACCTGAGCAATTATTTTTATTGAGGCCCATGTAATTGCTTTTTGTGCCATATGTTACAAATCTCTTTAATTATTAAAAGTGTTTACTTATAATTACTAAGATTGAGATATTTTGAGTCGGGAATAATCTAATTCTACGTAAATAGTAAATCCTTAACAAAGAGAGTAATGATGGAAAAACGAATAGTTATCATTTTTTTAATCCTTTTCTATACTAATACAATAAATGCTCAGGAAAAGCTTTTGGATATATTACCACTTGAGGATGGCAGAGTAACATATTCAGGAGTGGTGCAAGTGAATGATGTGTCAAGAAGTCAGCTTTATAATAATGCAAAAAGATGGTTTATTGATACATATACCTCGGGAAAAGATGTTATTCAACTTGATGACAAAGAAAGCGGTGAGATAATTGGGAAAGGATACTTTGAGGAAGTTTGGATGGTGACTGCTTACTCTGGACAAAATGTAAATGTATGGCAAACTATAAAGGTGCAAATGAAAGATGGAAGATATCGGTACGAGATTACAGACTTTAGGATGAAATATATTGTTCCTGCTTCAAATTATACGAGAGCTACTGAGATAGATTTGCCAATAGAAGAATGGAATAAGGGAAGAGATAAGAATAATGCAAAATTTTATCCTAAAATTGACTCTCATGTTCAGGATATGATTTCTAGTCTAGAAAAAGTGATGAAATCATCTGAAGGAGACGATTGGTAAAGCTAAAACCGTATAATTATGTTATGTGAGGTCATGCCAGAAAGTGTTTTAACTCTAGAAGGAGTTTTAACTTTAGTGTTCTCAGGACTGGTAGCAATTTCAACAATATTTTATGTTATTCTTACTGAGCGATTAGTAAGGGAAACAAGAATAATGAGAAAGAATCAGGTTGAGCCTCATATAATAGCTTTTTTAGATTTATCTGAGAGATTGCCTGATATTGTATATGTAAAAACCAAAAATATTGGATTGGGTGTTGCCTTAAACGTTAGGTTTAAAATTGAGAAAGATATTAGTTATCCGGACTCGATTTCCTTATCTAATCTTACCTACTTTTCGGAAGGTGTTAATTATTTTCCTCCAAATCATGAAGACAAGCATTTGGTTTTTAGCTTTAGGCAGGATACCGAAAGAAAGATGGATGATTCAATTATTTTTAAAGTTGAGTATGAGAGTATTCTTGGCGAAAAGAAAAGTAATCATTATAACTTAAGATTTAATGAGTTGGCCGGAAAAGGTTCCCTAAATCCTCCTGATACACATATAGGGAACATTGGTTATCGACTTGAGCAGATAGAGAAAACGTTAGTAAAAATTAATGAGAAAATTGAGAGGAGGAATTAAGCGTAAGGTATTCAGTTCTACGAAATTTTGAATTTCGAGATAGAATGTAATTGATTGAAAATCTGTAAAACAAAAAAGACTCTTGAAATCAATCAAGAGTCTTTTTTTATGGAGTATTCTTCGCTTACAGAATCAACATGGCATCGCCATAGCTGAAGAAGCGGTATTTTTCTTTGATAGCTTCCTGATAGGCCTTCATTACCAAATCGTAGCCGCCAAAAGCGCAGGCCATCATTAATAGGGTAGATTCTGGCATATGGAAATTGGTCAATAGGCTATTGCAGATTTTGAACTCATAAGGAGGGAAGATGAATTTATCCGTCCATCCTTCATTGGCTTTCAGACGGTTATTGGCCGATACGCTACTTTCCAAGGCACGCATAGAGGTGGTTCCAATGGCACATACACGTTTTTTCTCATCTAAGGAACGGTTTACCAAGTCTACGGTTTTCTGCTCCACGCGGAAGTTTTCCGAATCCATTTTGTGCTTGGTAAGGTCCTCTACATCTACCGGACGGAAAGTGCCCAAGCCAATGTGCAAAGTGATAGGCGTAAGGTCTACTCCTTTAATCTCCAGTCGCTTCATTACCTGCTTGGTAAAGTGCATACCCGCAGTGGGAGCGGCTACTGCACCTACGTGCTCGGCATAAATAGTCTGAAAACGCTCTCTGTCTTCGGGTTCCGCCTTTCTTTTGATGTATTTCGGAAGGGGCGTTTCGCCCAAGTGGTCGATGGCTTTGTAGAAATCCTCATCGGTACCATCGTATAAGAAACGGATGGTACGACCACGCGAAGTGGTATTGTCAATCACTTCGGCTACAAGGTCGCCCTCGCCAAAGTACAGTTTGTTGCCTACACGGATTTTACGGGCTGGGTCTACCAGCACATCCCATAGGTGCATTTCTTTATTCAATTCGCGCAGAAGGAATACTTCAATCTTGGCTCCGGTTTTTTCTTTATTGCCATACAAGCGTGCAGGGAAAACCTTGGTATTGTTCATTACCATCACATCGCCTTCATCGAAATAGTCGACTATGTCTTTGAAAATTTTGTGTTCTATGGTTTTGTCTTTGCGATTTACCACCATTAGGCGGCTCTCATCGCGGTTTTCGGCAGGGTACAAGGCTAAGAGGTTAGCCGGAAGGTCGAATTTGAATTCTGATAATTTCATAATAAAGTATTACGGTACTTGTCTCTGTTCCTCTTTTCCGTCTCTCTCAGCGAACAGAGTATACTGAGGAGAGAAGGTGCAAAAATATAAAATCCGGTGAATAAGTAAGGGTTGATACAAGGCAGAAAAGTTGCTGATACCAACCCTTATTAGGAAATGCTTGGTGACTAGTAGCGGTTTCTACGTGGTTTTCCATGGCTATGGCGCGGATTGGCACCATGCTTCTCTCTGCGCTCACGGGCTCTGTACGGAGCACCGCCTTCGCGTCCACCACCTCCCGAAGGAGATTTGGTGTCGGTTACTTCCACGCGGACAGGGCGTCCGTTGTGGTCAAAACCTTCGAAAGAGGAAATCACACGAGGCGTAATTTCTTTTTCTACTTCAAAGAAGGAATACGCACCTTTCAGTTCGATACGGCCAATGTCCTTTCCTTTGATGTTCGACTGGCGGCAAATCAGGTTGATCAAACCTCCTTTTTCCAGTCCGTCCATCTTACCTACATTGATAAATAAGCGGTCGCCTGTGAAATGGCGGCTTTCGCGCACTTCAAAATCATCGGCACGGTCTTTTCTGTCGCGGCTGCGCTTATCGGCCGATACGTTCAAGTCCAAAGAGCCTTGGTAGTATTCCAAAAAGCGGTTGAATTCCAAAGAAGCAAATCGCGTGATGACATCTTCTTTCGATACATCCGCAAAAAGGGCCATTACCTCAGGAAGGAAAGGCTTCATTTCTTTTTCTTTTACTTCTACTTCCAATACACGCTTAAGTAATTCTTTCAGGCGTACTTCACATACCTCTACTCCGCTAGGCACTTGCTTAAGGGTGAAAGGTACAGAAAGCCTGCGCTCCAGCTGACGGATTTTATCCATCTCGCGTGGGCTTACTATCGCCATCGAAATCCCTTTCTTCCCGGCACGGGCGGTACGTCCGCTGCGGTGGGTGTAGAATTCGATTTCATCAGGAAGGTTCATGTGGATTACGTGCGTTACGTTGCTCACATCAATACCGCGGGCCGCTACATCAGTTGCCACAAGTATTTTGATAGAACGCGTACGGAACGAGCGCATCACTTTATCACGCTGGGCTTGGCTCAGGTCGCCATGAAGCGAGTCGGCATTGTAGCCATCTTGCATCAGCTTGTCAGCAATCTCCTGCGTTTCGATTTTGGTACGGCAGAAAATCACCCCGAAAATCTCGGTATTGATATCCACTATACGCTTAAGCGCTTGGTATTTATCTTTTGGCGATACAATGAAGTACTGGTGCTCAATATTGGCGTTGGTGGTGTTCTGCTGCCCCACAGAAAGCTCGTAGGGCTTGTTCATGTAGTTTTTAGAGATAGCCTTTACTTCTTTGGGCATGGTAGCCGAAAAAAGCCAGGTTTTTTTCTCTGGAGAAGTGCCGGCCAATATCTGGTCGATGTCTTCTTTGAAACCCATGTTGAGCATTTCATCGGCTTCATCCAGCACCACATAACTGATGGCGGATAAGTCAACGGCACGTTTTTCCATTAGGTCCATCAGTCGGCCGGGCGTAGCCACCACTATGGTAGCGCCTGTCTTGATGTCGCGGATTTGGTCGCGGATACTAGCACCCCCATATACGGGAACGATGCGTACACCTTTCAGATTTTTTGAATAGCGGATAAGGTCCTGGGTGATCTGCAAACAAAGTTCGCGCGTAGGAGCCAACACCAAAGCTTGGGTATGGCGCAGGGCCGGATCAATCAAATGTAAAAGGGGTAAACCAAAGGCGGCTGTTTTGCCGGTGCCCGTCTGGGCCAGACCTACAAGGTCGGTGTGGTTGTTCAAAAGAACAGGAATGGCTTCTGCCTGTATAGGGGTTGGGGCCTCAAAGCCCAATTCAGTAACGGCATTAACCAGGGACTCGTTTAGTCCAAGGGATTGAAATGAAATCATTAAATTTATTTAAATAAGAAGCAAAGGTACGCAGATATTAGCAGATTATTTGATTTCTGCAAAAGATTCTGAAAAATAGAAGGATAACCATTGAAAAACTTGGAGGGAAGAGAGTGGGAAGGATAATATTTGTGGAAGTGCCCCAAATGAGGAAACGTGAAAAGATGAGACTTTTTTAGATCATAATTAAAGTTAGATTAACAAATGAATCATTTCTTTCTCTTGCCGCTAACCTTTTGTGTAAAATACCGTCTTGGTAAAAGGCTTGTCGCATGAAAAGCCATAATTTGCATACAAGAACCCTAAACCCTTGCCATTTGTGAAAACAGTACTTCAGGTCATTGAAAGTTTTCGATTTGCCGCCAGCGCTTTGCGCGCCAATTTGCTCCGTACCATCTTGAGCCTTTTGGGCGTAACTATTGGTATTTTTGCCATTATTGCGGTATTTACCTTGGTCGATTCTTTGGAGAAAAACATCAAGGAAAGTATGTCCTTTTTGGGTGATAAAGTGGTGAGGGTAGAAAAATGGCCTTGGATATTCGAAAATTCGTACCCTTGGTGGAAATTTATCAGTCGCCCTAAAGCCAATCTGAACGAATACGAATACTTGCTGGAGCATGTTACTAAGGCAAGTGCCCTTTGTGTATTTGCCGAAAAAGGAGGAATTACCGTGAAAGCCGGAAGCAATTTTGTGGATGGCATCAGCCTTACCGGAGTGGTGTATAATCACAATCAGGTGTTTGAAGTGCCCATAGGCGAGGGGCGATATTTCTCTATGCAAGAAATCGATAGGGCCCAAAATGTGGTGGTGATTGGCTACAATATTGCCAAAACTCTTTTCCCTAATGGCGATGCGCTGGGCAATGAAGTGAAACTAAGAGGGTTGAAATATGTGGTAATTGGTATTACCAGCGAACAGGGGGCTGCCCTGCTCGATACGCCCAGTACTGATGATCAGTGCTTTGTTCCCTATGGGGCATTCTTTAAAATGTATGCTTCGCAAAGTTTCTGGGGGCCTGAGCCCATCATTGCAGCCAAAGGTTTTGAAAGCGACTTGGGCTTGGTGGAGTTGGAAAATGATTTGCGGGGTATTATGCGTGCCAAGCGAGGTTTACGCCCCATCGAAGAAGATAATTTTGCCATTAACCGTACCGAAGCGTTTGCCAATATCATTTCCTCTACCTTCGATGTGGTCGGAATTGCCGGATGGGTGATTGGTTCATTCAGTATTTTAGTAGGTGGTTTTGGGATAGCCAATATCATGTTCGTATCCGTGCGTGAGCGGACCAATATCATTGGTATACAAAAGTCGCTAGGGGCTAAAAATTACTTTATCCTTTTTCAGTTCTTGTTTGAGGCGGTGTTTTTGAGTACCATCGGAGGACTGGTAGGTTTGATACTGGTGTTTATGATGACCTTTATTGATCTGGGAAGTCTCGAACTGGTGCTTACCTTGAAGAATATCACCCTAGGTTTGGGCGTGAGCGCCCTAATCGGGACCATTTCTGGGATAGTGCCTGCCGCCTTGGCTGCCCGTCTCGATCCGGTAATTGCTATTCGTTCGAAGTAGGATGTAGGTGCTACTGTTATGTCTTAAGTGATTTTAGTATATTTGTATATGGCTAATGCTCAGATAAAAACGGAAATTCAGAAAATTCTCGATAGTGTTCCTGAAACTGTTTTGCAAGATGTTCTTGACTTCTTAAAGGAATTGCAAGAAAAATCTGCTGATAAAGTAAAGCTTACAAACAACTTGCGCAAAATCCTTTCCGAGGATAAAGAACTTCTTGAAAAACTAGCTCAATGATAGTTCTTCAAGAAGGGAAGGATGGTCAATGTATAGATAAAGATTACAAAACAAAAAAGAGGGTCTATTGACCCTCTTTTGCTTTATACGCTTGCTTCTTTTTCTTTCTCTTTTTTCGGTTCGGCCGCTGGTTTGATTTTTTCTTTGATTTTCTTTTCAAGCTCCTCCATCAGTTCCGGATTGTCTTTCAAGAGTTCTTTTACCGCATCGCGGCCTTGGCCCAGTTTGTTGTTTTCATAAGAGAACCAAGAACCTGCTTTTTTGATTACGTCCAGTTCTACGCCCAAGTCGATGATTTCACCCACTTTGGAGATGCCTTCGCCATACATAATATCAAATTCTATCACTTTGAAAGGAGGAGCCACTTTGTTTTTCACCACTTTCACTTTGGTACGGTTACCGATCACATTGTCAGCGCCTTCTTTGATTTGGCCAATTCTGCGGATATCTAAACGTACCGAGGCATAGAATTTCAAGGCATTACCACCGGTGGTGGTTTCAGGGCTGCCAAACATTACCCCGATTTTCTCACGCAACTGGTTGATGAAAATACAGGTACAGGCTGTTTTGTTCAAGGTTCCGGTGAGCTTACGCAAGGCTTGCGACATCAAGCGCGCCTGAAGGCCCATTTTGCTATCGCCCATTTCTCCTTCCAATTCGGCTTTGGGCACAAGGGCCGCCACAGAGTCGATTACGATAATATCAATAGCGCCTGATCGGATCAAGTGTTCGGCAATTTCGAGGGCTTGTTCTCCGTTGTCGGGCTGAGAGATCAATAAGTTTTCAGTGTCAATGCCTAGCTTTTCGGCATAGGTTTTATCAAAGGCGTGTTCGGCATCAATAAAGGCGGCCAAGCCACCGTTTTTTTGCGCCTCTGCAATGGCATGCATGCTGAGGGTAGTTTTACCAGACGATTCAGGCCCGTAAATTTCAATTACCCGGCCACGAGGAAGACCGCCTACACCCAGCGCGATATCAAGCCCCAAAGAGCCTGTAGAGATGGCTGGGATATCCTGCACGCGCTCATCGCTCAACTTCATTACCGTACCTTTTCCGTAGGATTTTTCCAGCTTATCTATCGTTAGCTGCAATGCTTTTAGTTTTTCTGCTTTATCGCTCATGGGTATTGATTTTGACTGTTAAATAAAATCAGGTGAAGTTAGCAAGGTGAGTTGAATTTGCCAATAGTGATATGCTAATATTTTTAGTATATTTATTTTAGTATTTTCGTTACGAGCTAAAATAGGGTTTTAGCTGGGGGAGATTTTTCAAGTTAGCCAGGTGGTCGTACTTAAAAGGTTTATGAATAAACTGAATCACCTGTGGGTAGTCTTTAGACTTGGTGATATCTCCTTGGTCTATAGAAGAGGTGACCATCACCACAAAGCTGGTGAGGTGCGCCCATTTAGATCCCAGTTCGTCCAGAAATTCCCAACCGTCCATCGTGGGCATATTGATATCGAGCATAATCAGGTAGTCGCTGGTGTCGTCTTTATTATCCGCGAGGTAGGCCAGTGCTTCCTCTGCCGATTCGAAAAACGTAACCTTGGAAGGGAAATTGATTTTGTTCAACATGGCTTTGTGGATCATGTTGAGTATGCGGTCGTCATCAATAAAAAGTACCTGAAGAGGATGTTGGGCCATAATTATAAAAGAGTTTCAGCGCGTTCGGATATTGCATATACAATGGTGTCAAGTTCATGGGTGGACTCGGTGAGCTGATGAAGCAGCTCGGCAAAAAGGGCCTCTTCGGGAGGTGTTTCTGCAATAAGCATTGCAATGCTCATGATGCGCGCCAAAGGAGCGCGCACTTCGTGCGACTGAATCCACGCTATTTCCTTTAATTTACTATTTTGTTTTTCAATAGCAAGGGTATATTTCTTTCTTTCTGTGATATCGCGTGCATTTACGGCCACTCCTATTACGGAAGTGTATTTGTAAATAGGGTTGAAGGTAACTTCTATCCATTTTTCTGCCTCGTGCTGATTGGCTTCCAAATGAATCTCCTTGGTTATCGTTTTACCGCTTAGGGCAATATCGTAGTATTTCTGCCAAGTAATTACCTCTTGGGTACTTAATCCATTATAAACCAGTACAGGGTCGCCTAGTTTGGTATGCAAGCCGGTGATTTTTCGGATGTAGTTGATGTAGGGTTTGTTGGCCGATAGTAAGCGTAGTTTGGTATCTACGCTCCAAATTAAATCATGGGTATTATTGATGAGTGCTTCGGTATTGTTTTTCTCAAACAAGAGTTGCGCTTCTTTTTCCAGCTCGGTAGTGCGGTCGTCAATGGCACCTATAATCCGTTCGATTTGGGGCGAACCTGGTGTGCGGAACAAGAAAATTTTTACCCGAACGTGGGCGTAGGAGCCTGTGGCATCTTTAATGCGAAAGGTGCACTCCCAAGTGCTGTCTAAGCTTTTAAAGGCCTGTGCGATTCCCTCTTTAAGCATGGGTAAATCATCGGGATGTACATGCTCCTGCCAATGGTGGTAGAGTTCGGAGGGTTTCATGGCCATCCGCTTTTTCGTGATTTTGTGTATATCATTCACGATAAACTCCTTGGTTTTCATGTTGATATACAAGATGGCATCCGAAGCGGCTTCCACCACATATTGAAGCGTTTCATTGGCTTCTTTTAGGTCTTTGGTTTTATGCTTTAGGATATTTTGTAGCTTTTTTATGGACTGGCGGGCGAGAATACCCAAAATCAGTAAGCCAATGATGATAATTAGCATGGTTCTGCTGTAAGGATTCCAACGGCTGTTGCTGGGTTTTTGGAGGAGGTCGGAGGTAACAAACTTGGCGTAGACCTCTTGTTGGTAGCCGGGTTCGAGTTGGTCGATAAACTGATTGAGAATAGGTAAAAGGTCGGCTCGGCTTTTGGTTACCGCCATAGATACCTGCCATTCGTAATTAAGCGAAGCCCCAAGGCTCAGGTTGGTAATGCCGTATTTATTAATAAGAAAAGAAGCCGTAAACAGGTCGATGATTACGCCATCGGTATTGCCCAGCGAAGCTTGCACCAAGGCTTCAAAGTCGGTAGGGTATTTTTCGATTTGTATGCCCGGGTAGGTTCTCTCCATGTACTCTATACTGGCATAGCTTTTTACTCCTGAAAGTTTCATTTCGGCCAAATGCAGGCTATCTCCTTTGAGATAGTTTTTGTTGATAAGCACTACCACCGGAATGCGGAGGAAAGGTTTGGTAAACAGTAAATATTGTTTTCGTTCTTCGGTAGGATGAATGCCCGCCACCCAGTCGGCCTTGCCGCTTTTGAGGCCCTCTAAGAGGCTCTCCCACGAACTGAAATGCTGCTTTTTTACAGGTAATTGATATTGGGCAATCAGTTTGCGGGTATATTCGGTGATTAAGCCACTGTGCTCATTTTGTTCATTGATATATTCTAAAGGAGGCCAAGCCGGATTCACCGCTAGGCGTATGGTTTCAGTACTCAAATGTTTGCGCAGGCTATCGGTAGGTGTGGCGCCACTGAACATAGGAGCCAGAAATAATAGTAGGCACAAGGAGAAAGTCTTAAGAACGGAATACTTAAGACAATAGAATACTCCATTGGGATATGTTGGATGTGCCTTCATAATTGCTGGTTGTGGCTGAGGCAAAACAAGAAAGCTTCCGGTAAAACTTTCATGCTGGCATGTATCAGTAACTGCCAATTGACTGTACTGTTTTGTTAATTTAAATGATTTATCTCATTAAATAAATTAAGTATCTAAAAATATAACAAAAATTATTTTTAACGGTATCTTTCTTTGTTCTCTTACTCGTTCAATTTTTCCACCTTAATCACAAAGTATTTGGTGTCGCCTCGCCAAAATAGTGTTCGGTATTTTTCTTGGTAATGAATTTGAACCCGTTCTCCGGTCTTTTGTACTTCATCGAGCTTATCCAGTATTTCTTGGTTACCCTTCTCTACCGAAAAAGCCCAAGGGTCGTTGATGGTGCCAATATCCATCAGGCCTTCATTGGTTTTAATCAACACGCCTTTTTGGCTGATTTTCATGATAGAGCCTGAGCGGGTACCCGTGCTGTAATTGGCGTAATAGAGAAAGAGAAAATAGCCGATACACACGGCTAGGATAATAAATAGGAGGCGAATTAAAAACTTTTTCATAAGCTTAAGTGGATAAGGTGTTACTCAAGTTACACAAAAAAGCCCGACACGTATGTATCAGGCTTGTAGGTTTTAGTTATGTTGTTTTACCCATTGGAAGGCATTGGTAAAAGCCTGTACCCAAGGCGACACTTCATCGGTTCTTTCGGCCGGATAATGTGCCCAGTTCCAAGGATACAAGGAGCGCTCCAAGTGCGGCATGAGTGCCAAGTGGCGTCCGTCATCCGAGCAAATGCCCGCAGCCGTATAGTCGGAGCCGTTCGGATTACCCGGATAGGCTTCGTAGCTGTATTTCATTACAATATTGTACTGCTCTTCGGCATACGGAAGCTGGAATTTACCTTCTCCATGCGCCACCCAGATGCCCAATCGGCTGCCGGAGAGATTGCCAAGCATCACGGAGTCGTTTTTCTGAACGGTGACATTCAAGAAGCTCGATTCAAACTTGTGAGAGGCATTGTGCAGCATTTTAGGCTTTTGCTCATGACTAGGATAAATTAGCCCAAGTTCCACCATCAGCTGGCATCCATTGCACACGCCCAAGCTCAAGGTGTCGGGGCGGGCATAGAAATTATCGAGGGCCTTTTTCGCTTTCTCGTTGTACAAAAAGGCACCTGCCCATCCTTTGGCCGAGCCCAATACATCGGAGTTGGAGAATCCTCCCACGAACACAATCATCTGGATATCGCTTAGGTCTTCGCGGCCTGCAATAAGGTCGGTCATGTGTATATCTTTCACATCAAAACCTGCCAAATGCAAGGCCCAAGCCATTTCTCTGTCACCATTTACTCCTTTTTCGCGAATAATGGCGGCACGGGTACCACTGCGCTCTTTGCGATTAACATTAATGCCAAGCGAGGCAAAGCTTCCTACGAAATCTTCGGGGAATTGGTAGTGTAGGTTTTGTTTTTTGTATTGCTGGAAGCGCGATTCGGCAAATGCGGCTCCGCTTTGTTCTTTATCAAGCAGGTAGCTGGTTTTGAACCACACATCGCGAAGCGTATCAATGGCAAAAGAGAAAGTCTCATTTTTGAATAGCACGCGTACTTCGCGCTCGGCTTGTGGGTTGCCGATGGCAAATGCCTTGATTCCCTGCTTTTGCAGTTTTTCGAGTACGGAACTATCGCGCACCTGAACGACCAAGGCTGGACGTTCGCTCAATAGCGCTTCCACACTATCTTTTGCGCCAAGCCCATCTAGTTGGAGCGCTAATCCACCTTGTGTATTGGCAAAGCACATTTCAAGCAAAGTAGTAATCAAGCCGCCAGAGGATACATCATGTCCTGCCAATATTCTACCTTCCGCGATAAGATTTTGTAAGGCATTGAAGGTGTTTTTTAAGCTTGTCGCATCCGTAGCCTGTGGCGTTTCCGTACCGATTTGATTGATGATTTGGGCAAAACTGCTTCCTCCCAAAGCCCAAGGGCCTTGACCTAGATCAATGTAAAGAAGCTGCGTTTGGGTATCGTTGACCAATACCGGTTCCACCACTTTCTTTAGGTCTGTTACTTCGCCAATAGCGGAGATAATTACAGTGCCTGGAGCATATACGGGTGCTTCTTGCGGATATTTTTGAGTCATCGAAAGCGAATCTTTCCCCGTTGGGATATTGATTCCCAAGGCGCAAGCAAAATCGCTCACCGCTTCCACAGCTTGGTATAAGCGGGCATCTTCGCCTTTGTTTTTGGCAGGCCACATCCAGTTGGCGCTTAAAGAAACGCCCTGTAAACCTTGTTCTAATGGTGCCCAAACCAAATTACTCAAGGCCTCGGTAATGGCCAAGCGCGCACCTTCGGCCGGATGAATAAGAGAGCTTACCGGAGAATGACCGATAGAGGTAGCAATGCCTTTTTCTCCTTGATAGTCAAGAGCCATTACGGCCACATTGTTCAATGGAAGTTGGATTTCGCCAGCTGTTTGTTGCTTAGCTACTTTTCCGGTTACGGAGCGGTCTACTTTATTGGTTAGCCAATCTTTACAAGCTACGGCTTCTAATTGAAGCACTTGCTCGATATATTCCGATAGCTTAGCAGTGCTGTATTGCAAAGGAGCAAAGCGATAGGTTTGGGTTTGGTCCTGCATGATGGTGCGGGGCGATTTCCCAAACAAATGCTCTACTTTGAAATCAACTGGATTTTTACCTGTTTTTTTATCTTCAAAAGTAAACTGATGCGTATTAGTAATGTCTCCCACAGCATAGAAAGGCGCGCGTTCTCTTTCCGCCACGCGCTTCATCCAAGCGATGTCCTTCTCGTTCATCACAAGGCCCATACGCTCTTGCGATTCGTTGCAGAGGATTTCTTTGGCGGATAGGGTAGGGTCGCCTACGGGCAATTGATTGAGGTCTATCGTTCCTCCGGTTTCTTCTACCAGTTCCGAAAGGCAATTGAGGTGACCGCCCGCTCCGTGGTCGTGAATGGAGACGATAGGGTTTTCCTTACTTTCCACCATGGCGCGAATGGCATTGCATACGCGTTTCTGCATTTCAGGATTGGCTCTTTGGATCGCATTCAGTTCTATGCTTCCCGAAAATTCTCCGGTAGCCACAGAGCTTACGGCACTTCCGCCCATCCCGATGCGGTAGTTGTCACCGCCCATGATGATGATTTTATCGCCTTGAGCAGGTTTTTTCTTTTGTGCGTAGCTTTTTTTGCCATAGCCAACACCTCCGGCCTGCATGATCACCTTGTCAAAACCAAAGCGTTGTCCGTTTTCCTGATGCTCGAAGGTGAGTACGCTGCCGCAAATGAGCGGTTGGCCAAATTTATTTCCAAAATCGCTGGCACCGTTAGAAGCCTTAATGAGGATGTCCATGGGAGTTTGGTATAACCACTTACGTGCCGGGAATCCGTTTTCCCAATTACGGGTGTTTTCCAAGCGCGAATAGCTGGTCATGTACACGGCTGTTCCAGCCAGGGGTACGCTGCCGGTTCCTCCTGCCATACGGTCGCGGATTTCGCCACCCGAGCCGGTAGAAGCACCATAAAAAGGCTCTACGGTGGTGGGGAAATTGTGCGTTTCGGCTTTCAGGGAAAGTACCGATTCAAAGCTTTCGGTAGTGAAATAATCAGCTTTATCTTGCGTAGCAGGGGCAAATTGCTGCACCTGTGGCCCTTGGACAAAGGCTACGTTATCTTTATAAGCAGATACCAATCGGTTAGGATTCTGCTGAGAGGTTTTCTTGATCAGTTGAAATAGCGAATGTTCTTTGGTTTCTCCATCGATAATAAACTGTCCGTTGAAAATTTTGTGGCGACAGTGCTCTGAGTTGACCTGTGAAAAACCAAATACTTCGGTATCGGTAAGCGGGCGACCTAGTTCTTTGCTAACGCCTTCCAAATATTTAACTTCCTCTTCGCTAAGCGCTAAGCCTTCTTGGGCATTGTAGCTGGCGATGTCCTCAATGTATTGGATGGCCTCTGGCTCGTGCAGAATCGTGAAAAGTTGGCCGTCCAGCTGTGCGTATTTCGCTTGAAGCATGGGGTCAAATTTCTGCCCGAGGTGGGCTTCTTCTTTGAATTCTTCCATACGGAAGATGCCCGCTATGCCCATGTTTTGTGTGATCTCCACCGCATTGGTGCTCCATGGGGTAACCATTTCCTTTCGTGGCCCTACGTACGTGCCCTTAGGTGCTGATTCACCCAAATAGTGGGCATTGCCCAAAAGCCAAGTGAGTTTTTCAATGTCAGTTTTTGCCAATGGCGCATGCACCCCCACCGCGTAAATTGTGTGTTGGATGCCTTGGAAAAATAAAATCATGGAGATCTGTAATCCGATGGTTGATATCGCTGCGAATTTAGGAAAACTCGCTCGCTTTACAGACCTCCTTGCTGATTATTTGATGAAAAGTTTTTGCTGATATTGTTGCTCTTCGGCTTGTATCATAAGGATGTAACATCCTTTGGGTAGAGAGCCTACAGAAAGCGCTACTTCGGCTTGGGTTTTATGTACCGTTTTTTGCCAAAGGGTTTTGCCTTCCAAGTTTACAATGCTAAGCTGTAAGGTGCCCATTTTATCGCTGTGACTAATATTCAGTAAGCCTTCGCTCGGATTGGGGTATACCAGCCAGTCGCCAGTAAGCTCATTGGAAGCGGATAAAATCAAGGCTTCTACCTCTTTCTGAATAGTAAAGGTGCCACAGTCTTCATCGGTATAGGTTAAGGAAACGGTATAGGTGCCGGGACTATCATAGACCTTGAGCGGTTCCGCCTCGGAGGAGGTGGTATTGTCACCAAAATCCCAGAAATAGGTGTCATCGGCTGCGTTTTCTGGAATGAATTTCATGCCAAGTCCTGCGGGCTGCCAAGTGAAATCTCCGGAAGCCTGTGTGGTGGTCATGCGGGCGGTTTGGCTGTATTGTATCTGGTCGTTTAAGGTGATTTTGCAGCGGAACTGTTTGCTTGTCATATTGGCCTCAGTTATTACTTCCAGTTCAGCGGTTTGAGTGCCGGAGTAGAGTGCATTGTCGCTTATATCTTCATATACCCCTTCTACTGAATGTTGCCATTGGTAAGTAATGCCTTCTTCCTCCGCTTGAACGCGGAAAGTGGCCGAGCCACCCAAGCAAGCGGTGGTGCTTTGCGGATTTTCGGTCAATGAAATGCCGACTTCGGGGCGTAAAATATATAATCCGGTTTCGATATCGCTCACTACCACTACGCCACTGGCAAAATAGGGATAATTGCTCCACAAGCCATGAAACTGAGGAGCGTCAGAAGCAGGATGCGTATCGAAAAAGCCTACCTCAGTAAGTTTACCTTCCGCAATTTGGCTGCTATTCAGAATACGAAGACCTGAAGTATAATTGGCTTCATAAATTCGGTTTCCTTTGGTGTACAAGTTGTGGTCAATTGCGCCTACCGGGCCATAATAATAGCCTATGACCTGCGGGTTGTCGAGGTCGAGCATGTCCCAAATAATGGAGCGGGTGGCATTACCAAAATTGGTTTCATCCAGTTCGTCATTAGAGATAAAATAACGGTGGTCTTCGGTCAGCCAACCTTGGTGCGCGTAGGCTACATTATCATAGCCACGGGTGGATATCATTATAGGGTTTGCTTTATCCTCTACATTGGTAATGGTGATGGTATTTTCATTGGAACTAAAGCAGATTTCTTTCCCCACATAATCGGTATCGGGGCCTTGGTAAATCACACATTGTGAATCGTGGGTATAGCCATCGGCATCGTAGCAGCCCGCATAGGTTGGTTGTAGCGGGTCATTAATATCTACTATGTGTAAGCCACCAGCTATACAATCGGTTTGACCAGTGCGAGAGCCTACCACATAAGCATAACCTGTTTCTTCGTTGATTACTACATTATGGGCATTTCCAATAAGGTGGTAATTTGTGTTTTCTTGAAAGTGCAGTGGTGTGTTAATATAGGTGCGCAACTGGGTAAGGTCAAATACCTGCATGCCGTGGGTTTGTTGCTCGCTAATGACGAATACATGGTTTTTATACACTTTTAAATCGCGCCAAGCAGATTCCAAGTGCTGAGGAGCTCCTGCCAAGTGTTCGTGGTCTGCAATGTGTTCTAATAGTTTTCCCACAAATACAGGGTTTACCGGGTCGGAAATGTCTACAAAAGCCACCCCATCGGTTAGGCCCACCAAGGCGTATTCTTTTCCAGTTTCGGGGTCGGTCCAGCCCCAAATGTCGTTCAGTTCATTACCCCACATTTCCTCTGGGCTGAGATGTGCCAATAAAGTAACATTATTGCAAGGGAATTCGCCCGCTCTGCCGTTTTCGCAAGGTGTTTGGGCTTTTGCTTGGTAGCCAAGTAGGCCTAGGGAAAGGATAAATAAAAGGTTAGTTTTCATAGCTTGGTATATGTGCTTGTAAAGGTATTAGGTGTTAGGAAGTTTTTTAAGTTAACGCAATTCGCCAAAGCAAAGGTTGTTCGAGCAAGTGGACACTAGCGTCTTTTGAAATAAACTTCGAATTATTTTCTTGCCAAATTTTCTATAAGTATTTTTTGTAAAACACATTGGATAGTAATGATATATGTGAGAGGATTATAGTAATGTTTGGTGCTTTTTAAAAGTGCCTAATCTTATTTGGAGGGTTTGCAATATTGCAAGAAAAAAATAGGAAAAAAAAGAGATAAAAGGCTGAACTTTTTAAGTGGGCTGTCGTTTCTTCGCATTGTGGTTGGAAACTTTGAAAAATACGAAAGTTTCCTGCGTTTATAGCTGACTTATCTCAATATTTTTGCAAACTGTACAAGAAAATATCTTAGAAGTAGCCTTGCGCCTGTTTATTCAATATGGCGTGAAGAGTGTGACCATGGATGACCTGTCCAAAGAGCTGGGCATGTCTAAAAAGACCATTTACCAGTACTATGCCGATAAAGACGAGATCGTGCACCTAGCCGTGCAGCAGTTTTTAGAAGCAGAAGAAGCCAGTTTCAATGCCATTCGCCAAAAATCGAGCAATACCCTAGAAGAAATCTATTGGTTCTCGAAGCATATCAAAGAAAATATGCAGAAGGTGAACGGTTCTATGATTTACGATATCAAGAAGCATTTCCCCAAAACTTGGCGTCTGTTCTTAGAACACAAGGAAAGTTTCTTTAAAAAGGAAATTGTGTCCACCATCCTTAGAGGCAAGGCCGAGGGTTATTTCAGGGAAGATGTAGATCCGGAGCTGATGGCCATTTTGCGTTTAGAGCAAATTGAAATGTGTGGCGACCCTGAGAAATTCCCTTCGGAGAAATATAGCTTTACCGAAGTCCAACAAAAGTTTTTGATGCACTTTATTCATGGTATGCTTACCGATAAAGGGCGCGAATTATTATCTACCTACTTTAAACAACAATAATCAACCTATGAGGTCAAAAGTGATTTTATTATGTACCCTATTTTGGCTACTCGCCACAGAAGGTGCCATGGCGCAACAAAGTGCTGGCACTTCGGCTCCTATGACTGTGGAAGAGTGCATTGACTATGCCTTAGAGAACTCCCTTACCTTACAAAATGCCCGCTTAGATGAGCAAATTGCTAATGCAAGAGTGAAAGAAACCCGCGGTATCGGCTTGCCCCAGATTGATGGTAGCGTTCAAGTTACGCACAATCAGCAGTTGGCGCGTTTCTTCTCAGTCTATCAAACTGCTCAGGCCTTTGGTGGAGTAAATGAGCAAGGCGAACCGAATATCAATATTCCGGGGGTAGCACCTACCGATGTGGTAGCTTCTCAAAACTTCTTTCAGCTGAAAAGTGCCGGACAAGCAGGTTTGAGTATCAACCAAATCATTTTCAACGGATCGTACATTGTGGGACTAAAAGCCGCCAATGCCTACCGCGAACTTTCGCGCAGAAGTGCCGAACAGAGCAGCGAACAAACCATTGAAAATGTAACCAAAGCCTATTATTCGGTTTTGATCAATCAAGAGCGCTTGAAGTTGTTTGACAACAATATTGCCCGGGTAGATTCTTTATTGCGTACCACCGAGGCCTTGCGCCAAAATGGGTTTGCAGAAAACATAGATGTAGACCGTACGCGCGTAGCCTTGAACAATCTGATGACGGAGCGCGACAAGTTTGTGCAATTGCAAGACTTGAGCATGGCGTTGTTGAAGTTTCAGATGAATTATCCGATGGAAGAGCCGCTCAGTTTGCAGCCGGTAGATTTTAATACCTTGCAAATTGCCAGCACCATCGATTCGCTGGTAAGCGACTGGGACTACAGCCAGCGTGCCGATTTCCGCTTGCTTACCACACAAAAGAACTTGCAGGAGCTTGATGTTAAAAACAATTACGCAGCCTCTATGCCGAGCCTAGTGGCTTTTGCTAACTTGGGTTTATCTACCCAATCGCCCGATGTGGCCGGAATTTTTACTACCAATACAAATATTAATGACAACGGAAACATTGGGCCTGATAAGTGGTATGGCAGCTCGTTGTTTGGGGTAAGTTTGCAGATCCCTCTTTTCAGTGGTTTGCAAAGAAACTATAAAGTACAGCAAGCAAAGCTCAATTTGCAAAAAGTGGAAAACGGATTACAGCAAACCCAATCGGCTATCGATTTGGAAATCGAACAGTCGCGGATTATGTATGCCAATGTGGTAAAAACCCTCGCTTCTCAAAAGCAGAATACCGAATTGGCTCAAAATATCCTGACGGTTACGGAAGCCAAATACAAGCAGGGCCTAGCCTCCAACCAGGAGGTAATTACGGCCGAGTCGGACTTGCGGGAAGCCCAAATCAATTATTACAACTCTTTGCTTGACGCCCTCATGGCGCGTGTTGACCTGCTCAAGAGCTATGGATTGTTAAGCGAATACACCAACTAATCATTCACATCATGCCAGAAAATAACAATATGAAAAATACCTTCTACCTACTTATCGGTGGTTTGCTTGTGCTAGCCGCCTGCTCGGGCAAAAATCCCATTGAAAAGAAAAAAGAGGAGCTTTCTCAGCTTCGCACCCAATACAAAGAGGTGAAAGATAAAATCGTAGCCCTTGAAAAAGAGCTAAGCGAGATTGACTCTACGTATGACGATGGAGCTGAGCGTAACGCCAGCTTGGTAAGCAGTATTCCGGTAAAACCTGCTCGCTTTGTGCATACCATTGAAGTGCGCGGTACGGTGGCTTCACGTACCAACGTGAGCATGAGTGCCGAAATGGGTGGTACCGTAGAAGAAATCAAGGTGCGCGAAGGTGATTATGTACGCGAAGGTGATGTTATGATTCGCCTGAACACCAGCTTGGTGGCCAACCAAATCAAAGAAGTGAAAACCGCCATTGAATTGGCCAAAGTGGTGTACGAAAGACAGAAAAATCTTTGGGAACAGAATATCGGTACTGAAATTCAATATTTGCAAGCCAAAAACAATTACGAAACCTTGGAAAGTCGCTTAGGCCAGCTCAATGCCCAGTATGGCAAAATGGTGATAAAAGCTCCTTTCAATGGTATAGTAGATGAGGTTTCGACCAAAGAAGGGCAAATGGCCGCTCCCGGTTATCCCTTGATTCGCGTGGTCAATCCGGGCGATGGTTACATCACGGCTGATATTTCAGAGGCCTATGTAGGTCAGTTGAAAAAAGGCGATTCGGTAAAAATCTACGTGCCTTCTTTGGATAAAGAATACGGAAGTACCATCACGGCAGTGGGGCAATCGATTAAACTAGCCAACCGTACTTTTATGCTAGAAGCCAAGCTTCCGGCAGCTGCTAAAGATCTCAAGCCTAATATGCTAGTGGTATTGCATTTGGCCGATTATGTAAACGAAAATGCGATTTCCGTACCTACGCGCATTGTGTTGGAAGATCTGAAAGGACACTATGTATACCTCGCTCAGAAACGTGATGACGACTACATCGCCCAAAAACGTTATGTAAATCTGGGTAAGTCGGATCGCAACACGACTGAAATCGTGAGCGGCCTTCAAGAAGGCGATGTGGTGATTGATCGTGGAAGCATGCTCGTGGCCCAAGGTGCCTTGATTAAAATTCAGTAAACCATTGTTTTAAAAGAATCATCGTATGTCGCAAGATCCCGATAATAAAATAGATAAGCAGTTTGGCCTAACCACTTTATCCTTAAACAATAGGGTAACGGTGTATGTGCTCACCACTATTATTGTGGTACTGGGTATAATGGCCTACGTCACCTTACCCAAGGAGGCGTTTCCTGATGTGGTTCAGCCCATTGTATATGTGAGTACGATCCACCCCGGTAACTCTCCCGAGGATATGGAAAACCTGATTACTCGACCCATTGAGAAGGAAATCAATGCCATAGCCTCAGTAGACAATATTAAATCCACTTCAGTGCAGGATTACTCAGCTATTATTGTTGAGTTCAATACAGAAACCGACCCGGATAAGGCTTTGCAAGAGGTAAAAGATGCGGTGGACAAAGCCAAATCGGAACTACCAACCGATTTACGCAACGATCCTAATGTGTTCAAATTCAGCTTTGCCGAAAACTTCCCCATCCTCAATATCAATCTCACTTCGCCTAATCTAAGTTTGGAGGAACTGAAGGAATATGCCGAATACCTAGAAGAGGAGATTGAGAAATTCTCAGAGGTATCTAAAGTGGAAATTACCGGGGTAGATGATCGCGAAGTGCGTATCAGTGCTGATCCGTATAAAATGGAGGCGCGTCAAGTGAGCTTTGCCGATATCGAAAATGCCATCTCTTCTGAAAACATTACCATGTCGGGCGGAAATATCCTCACCGATGGTATTAGAAGAAATGTACGCATTGTGGGGGAATTTGAAGACCCCAGTTTGATAGAAGACATTATCATCAAAAATGAAGACAATGATATTGTATATCTGCGCGATGTAGCCACAGTAAGCTTCGACTATGTGGAGACGGAAACCTATGCACGCCTTGATCTTAATCCTGTGGTGAAGGTAGATGTAATGAAACGCAGCGGGGAAAACCTGCTGAACGTGACGGATAAAATATTACTTCTTATAAAAGACGCCAAGGAAAACTATTTTCCTGCTGATTTGAAGGTGACAATCACCAACGACCAAAGTAAAGATACCCGCGATCAGGTAAGCAGCTTGGGAAATAATATCATTTCTGGGGTGATTCTAGTAGTATTGGTTCTATTGTTCTTCTTAGGAACTCGTAATGCCCTTTTTGTCGGGATGGCCATCCCGCTGTCAATGTTTATGGCGCTTATGATTTTGGGCGCGCTGGGAATTTCCATCAATACCATGACACTCTTCTCGCTCATTATGGCGCTGGGGATGCTAGTAGATAACGGGATTGTAGTAGTAGAAAACGTGTACCGTTTGATGGAAGAAGGCCTCACGCCTATGGAGGCTACCAAAAAAGGGGTGGGCGAGGTTGCCCTTCCTATTATTTCTTCTACCGCCACTACTTTGGCCGCTTTCCTTCCTTTGGCCTTCTGGCCAGGGATTTTTGGGGAGTTTATGAAGTATCTACCCATCACACTAATCATCACGCTAGGCTCTTCTTTGTTTGTGGCCTTGGTCATCAACCCCGTGTTTATTTCGGAGTTTATGGTGTTGGAGAAGGATGAAAAGCCGAATAAAAAACGGGTAAATTTCCGCTCAATTGTGTCTATTATGCTGGGCGCTATCTTTATACTAATCTATTTCCTTAGCGGTAACAATATTGTTTTAGTCATAGGAAACCTATTGGTAGCTACAGGTGTACTGGTTCTGCTAAATGTATATGTGCTCACCTCCGCAGCCATGCGCTTTCAGGAGGTTACACTCCCCCGCTTAGAGGATGCCTATGAGCGCACGCTGAAATATGCCTTACATGGTAAACGCCCACTGGCCTTTTTGGGTGGAACTATATTTATGTTCTTCTTTTCTTTTGTCTTGCTAGGCTTATTCACTCCAAAAATCATCAATTTCCCTATAAATGAGCCCATGTATGCCAATGTATTTATTGAGTTTCCGGTGGGTACCGATATCGAAACTACCAACGAATATTCAAAAAAGGTAGAGGCCAAAGTGATGGAAATTATTAGGCCGTATGGTAGTGTGGCTGAATCGATGGTGACCAATGTGAGTAAGGGGGCGGCCGATCCTCAAGACCCGAGTGCCGTGGGGCGTTCAGACGAACCGAACAAAGCCCGTGTAACAGTCAATTTCATTCCTAATAAGGAAAGGGGTGGCGTAAGCACGTCTGAAATCCTCAATAAAATCAGGGAAGGCGTAAAACCCGAACCAGGCGTAACCATTACGGTAGATAAAGATGCCAGTGGTCCTCCGGCAGGGAAACCTATAAATATTGAAATTTCAGGCGATGACTTCACTACACTTGTAGCTTTGACTGAAAAAGTTAAAAATAAAATTAATGAGTCTGGGATTGAAGGGATAGAGCGTCTGAAAAGCAACCTGGAATCGGCCAAACCGGAAGTAACCATACATATCGACCGCGATAAAGCTCGTAGGTTTGGCTTGTCTACCTACAGCGTGTCTAACGAAATCCGTACAGCGCTTTTCGGTAAAGAGATTTCTAAATACAAGGAGGGAGAAGAAGATTACAAAATCCAGCTTCGGCTCGATGATGAATATCGTTACAACATGGATGCCTTGCTGAATAAGGAAATCACTTTCCGTAACCAAAGCAATGGGCAAATTGTGCAAGTACCGATTTCTGCTGTGGCCAATGTAGACTATGGTAGCAGTTATGGCTCTATCAACCGGATTGATCTTACCCGTGTGGTTACGCTAAGTTCTAATGTATTGGGCGGCTATAATCCTACTGAAATCAATAATCAGCTTAAGGAATTATTGTCAGACATGGAACTGCCCAAAGGCTATACCGTTAGCTTTACCGGAGAACAAGAAAAACAAGCCGAAAACATGGATTTCCTCTCTAAGGCTCTCCTATTTGCCGTGTTTATGATTTTCTTGATTATCGTTGCGCAGTTCAATAAGCTTACCGGGCCTTTCATTATCATGACCTCTGTAGTATTCAGTACCATCGGGGTGTTTCTAGGCTTAATTATCTTCCAGATGGATTTTGTCATTATCATGACCATGATTGGAATTATCTCTTTGGCAGGTATTGTTGTAAATAATGCCATCGTTTTAATTGACTTCATAGAGCTTACCCGTAAGCGTAAGCGCGAGGAGTTGGGTGTGGATATCCTTCCTATGCATTACATCATCGAGTCGATTGAGCTTGCCGGAAAAACACGTTTGCGTCCGGTAATCCTTACAGCCGTTACTACCGTGTTGGGCTTGATTCCGCTAGCATTAGGTATTAACATCGACTTCATCCGTTTCTTTTACGAGTACAATGCCGATTTCTATGTGGGCGGTGATAACGTAATCTTCTGGGGGCCTATGTCGTGGACGATTATCTTCGGACTTACTTTTGCTACCTTCCTCACCTTGGTGATTGTACCGGTTACTTACCTGATAGCCGAGAAAGTGCGCTATCGCTTGGGAGGTAATACCAAGATTAACCTAGATGAGGAGTGATTTCTTAGGAATGTGCAACTTTCTGAAAAGAAAAACAGTTATACAGATTGTAAACCAACCCACGAAAAATTCGACTTTCAAAGGTTTTAGGTGATTGATAAGTTGAAAAACTTCCGGAGCGATTCGGAAGTTTTTTCTTTCTAACAGAAAATATCCATGAACAAAATACTTGTCATTGTATTGGCTTCGGCCGTTTTCATCCTGATTGACTTATATGTTTTTCAGGCCGTGAAAATCATCACGCAGGGCCTTTCAGCTCCTTGGCGGAAAGGTTTGCACCTTGCCTACTGGGCGGTAACATTCCTTACCCTTGCCGGATTCTGGACCTACCACATGGTCAATCCTGATAATTTTAGCCGAGTGTTCCGCAGCTTCTTGCTGGTGGGCGTGTTTATGAACTACATGTCAAAATCATT
The DNA here is from genome assembly GCA_030412945.1 of Shiella aurantiaca. GTDB lineage: Bacteria > Bacteroidota > Bacteroidia > Cytophagales > Cyclobacteriaceae > Shiella > Shiella aurantiaca. The sequence continues at coordinate 522,873 of JAUHJS010000002.1, forward strand.
GGCCGTGGTTTTCCTGATGATTGACGATATCATTCGGGCGGGCCAATGGGTGGTGCAGCAATTCTACAAAAAGGAAGTGGTTCACCCCGATACCGACAGCAATATCACGCGCAGCGATTTCTTGGTAAAAACCGCCCTAGTAGCAGCAGCTATTCCTTTTGCCACCATGAGCTTTGGTATCCTAAGTGGAGCGCACGATTACCGGATTCGTAGGAAAACCGTTTTCTTGCCCAACTTGCCCAAGGCTTTCGATGGCATTACCATAGGTCAGCTTTCAGATGTGCACAGTGGAAGTTTCTTCAACAAGCGAGCGGTAAAAGGAGGCGTTGAGATGCTGATGCAGCAAAAGCCCGATACGATCTTTTTCACTGGTGATTTGGTCAACTCGGTGGCCAATGAGATGCGCGACTATCAGGATATTTTCTCTGGGGTGAAAGCGCCCTTGGGCGTGTACTCTACCCTCGGTAATCACGATTATGGCGATTATGCTTCATGGAAATCGCCCGAAGCCAAAAAACGGAATTTAGATGATTTGATTGCTACCCATAAGCACATGGGCTGGGATTTGCTGATGAATGAAAACCGCAGGTTAAAGGTCGATGGAGAGGAAATTGCTGTGCTTGGGATTGAAAACTGGGGCGGAGGTCGCTTTGCCAAGTATGGCAAAATCAAGGAAACCTACCAAGGTAGTGAAGATGCGCCTGTGAAACTTTTACTTTCGCATGACCCTAGCCACTGGGACGCCCAGGTGCGTACCATGTGCCCCGATATCGATATTATGTTTGCCGGACACACCCATGGGTTTCAGTTTGGGGTAGAAATTGGTGATTTCAAATGGAGCCCTTCGCAATATGCTTACAAGCAATGGGCCGGATTGTACCAAGAAGGCAGCCAATACCTGTACGTAAACCGCGGATTTGGCTATATTGGCTATCCTGGGCGTATTGGGATTCCTCCAGAAATTACTTTATTGGAACTTAAAAGAGCCTAATCATAGCAAAAGCCACTGTCGAGTGGCTTTTTTTGTGGCTAAAACTTATAACGTACCTGTAGTTTGATATCGGTACGGAAGCGGCCTTGGGTTTCTTCTAATCCGGAGCCTACTGTTTCGCGGTCAAGGTAGTTGAAGCGTGAGATGCGCGCCCAAAAGCTCAGCTTGCGACTGGCATTGTATTGCAGCACAAGGTAGGAGCGAGTGCCAAGACCCGAATAGGCCGGAATGCTAAAGCCATACAGTACATCGCGCTCGTATACATATTGGCGGTTTTCGTAATCTTCCGTATCGAACATGGCGTAGCGTGTTGCTATTCGAATGGGCCCTTTTTCAAAGCTGATATCTTGCATCAAGGTATATCCGGTGGTGCGATTGCCTTCAAAAAGATAGTCACTCACCTGCATGCGCGATTTGAGACTTATGAAGGCATTTACCGCGTAGTCGAGGTTGAGGATGGCATTGCGTTTTCTGCCTTCTACTACATACTTAATCGGCAAATCGATGCGTGAAGTGTTCCGGTCTTTCGTTTCTTGGCGAAATTGGGCATAGAGGAGGATTCTGCGCGCAGGCTGGTAATTGAACCTAAGCAGATGCTCGGCTCCTTCCGATGGGGCATCGGTACGATACGTGAGCCATGGAAAAGCGAACTTATCGTAATACGCAGTAATCCAAAATCGGCTGATAGGGCTCACTTTAATACCCCAGTAAATTCCTCGTTCATTGTTGTTGACCGTTTGCTCGCCAAAGGCGGCTCCATAAAATGAGTGAAAGTTACGCTCGTAATTACGTGCTACCATACTAAAGTCGATCTTGCTTCCGAGGCTACCCACTAGTCCGCCCACCATACCTTGTCCTCCACTAGCCGACTGGGCATATTCACCAAAGAAGTTTAAGTTTTGCCAGATATAGGCAAAATACAATCCGCCTACGTAATTGCTGGCACCGGAAAAATCAAACTGATTATACTTTCGTGGATTTCTGCGAATGGTGGCATCATAGGCTGTGTACAAATAGTTGGCACCCACTTGCCAGCGGCCATTCGTGCTTCGGTACATTACATTGCCTCCGGCTACTTGCTCACCAATCGCATTTTTATTGGCGAGTTCCGAAGGGGTTCGGTGAAAGCCTGTAACCTGCACCCCCGCAAAGAAATCATTGTTCTCTAAGGTATCGGTCTGCAAGTTGGCATCTTGCCTTTGATGGGAGTAGAAAGCGGTGATATCAAAGGCTCCCACTTGGTAGGTAGCCGCTCCGCCTCTCAAAAAAGTGCTTTCCAGTACCGAGGTAAAAGGCCGAACGCCCAAGGTGCTTCTTCGCGTAGTCGATACGGTTTCTCCACCCTTTCCGGGGCTAAAGCCCGAACCGAATACCAATCCCTGTCCAAATTGCAATTGGTAATCGCCCAAGGCTATGCTCTTGAACTTGCCTTTATTTTGCAGGTAGAAGTGCGCGGAGTTAAAATCAAAGCCATATTGCTGATTGCCCGGAGACCAAGCGAGGGCTTCGCCCGCATCTTTCTCCACGGTAAATCCTAAACTGAAATCTTTGGAATGGCTCACGCGAAAGCGCGAAAATATTTTCTCTGCCGAACCGGTATAGCGGGTGCTTAAGGTGCTATCGCTTCTGAGGGTAGCTGGGCTAAAGCCTTTCTTTTCTTCCAGCGTGCGTTCCATGCGCACTATCCAATAGTTGTTGGGTTCAGAAAGAATACGCCTCACAAGCGGCCGATTATCACCATAGCGGGTGTCGTCAATAGTGACAAAAGGGAGTAAGCGATGGATGGTGGTGAGGTCGAAGCCGGAAACGCTCTGAAGCTCATAGATAGAAAGTAATCGGCCCGTTTTTTCTCTGTGCGCCAGTAAAGACTCTATTTGGTCGGTAGAAAGGATGAACAAAGCTTGGAGCTCGTCTCGCGTAGCGGTATTCAGGTTAAGGGGATTCAGGTATAAGGTGTAGAGCGATTCGTACAAATCTTCATAGTTCAGGTCTTCGTCTTGTACCTGAAACAGCTCCTCAATAAAGCTCTGTAAATCAATTTCCTTTCGGGGGTATTCTTGCGCTTGAGCCAAGGTGAGCCACAAGCAGCCAATGGAAAGGAGAAGGAATAAGCGTTTCATATTATCGGTTGAGGAGGTATGAAACGGAAAAACTATGACTGAGGCCAAGGTTGCGGCTGGTATTGCTCAAGGCATAATCGATACGAAAGTTTTTAGGCGCAAAACCTAGTCCAAAGTACTGGTGAAAAGGTGCCGTAGCGATTCCCGTGCGTATGGGCAATTTGTCTAGTATTTTGTATTCCAAGCCCGCCCTTAGGCTGGCCGGATACTCGATATCTTTCCATGTTTCCACCGAAAGCGTGATTTTGTCTCCGGGACGGTACGAAAGCCCCGCTTTCATCAGGGTGGGCAAGCGCTCGCCTGTTTCGGGAGAAAGTACCGCCTGATTGATATTGAATATGTGTGCTCCGAAAAAGAGTTCAGGCGTGATTTGGGCAATTCCGCCTACCTCCACAGCCAACAGCCCCTTAGAACCCAGGGTTTCGATACTGTATTGAAGGTAGTTTACTTGTACGCCCAGCTTGAACAGGCCAATTTCATGGGCATAGCCCAAGCCAATCTTCGATTGATTGAACAGGTTGTCACCAAATCGAAAGGCTGAAATGCCAAAGTTGCCAATTTTGCTAGGGGCAAGAAATCCGGCACTCATGCTGGTGAAGCTGCTAATACCGTAGCGATTTTCAATCCCGGCCACGGCACTGTACTGCGATTGTCCGGCTATGCCAGCAATGTTATTGAACATGGCCCATTCGTCCGAAAGCGTGGTGTTGGCATGCGCCATTCCCAATGAACGTGCCCCGCTATTGAAATTTCCATCTTGCGCCTGTGCAGAAAGACTGATTCCTAGAAATAGGATAAGTAAAATGCTGAATCTATACACATTGCAAATTATGCCTTTGGTGTAGTATAAACAAAAAAATGGGAGAAGTTAATGATTAGGTAATAAGCAGAACGCTTACAAATCGGCTTTGAAATGCAAGAAGAAGCCTCTTTCACCCATGCGGTTTTGTGAAAATTCAAAGCGGATTACGGCATCGTAGAAGGAAACGTAGTCGATACCCAATCCATAACCGATTAAATAGGTGTTCATCAAGCGCTCATTACCGGGGTAGGGTAGGCGGTTTAGTACATAGCCTTGGTCGATATAGGCTTTAAGAAAAAGGCCATAAGGAACCGTACGAAATTGCTCAAGAGGCATGAATTTGCCCAGATTGAGTTTTCCATTAAGCAGTCGGTATTTTATATTGGATTTAAGTAGGCCATAGCCATGACCTTCCATTACGTAGAGTTCGTAGCCGCGTAGGTAGTTCTGATTAAAACCCAGTCCTTGAAATTCGTTGTAGGGAATACGCTTCGGAATACTGTAACTAGCCGTGCTACTGAAAGATACAAAGAAGTTATGCTTCAGGCGGAGATAGCGGTCAAAGGAAGCCTCAAAATCGGTTTTGGAAATATCCTTTGAGAGGCCTAAGCCATAGTTTCTGAATCTGAAATGTAGCAAAAATCCACTAAGCGGATAGGCGGCAATGTCTCGGAGGTCGCGCTTGAATTCGTACCGAAACCGAAGGTATTCCTGGGTGTTTCGCCCATCCAAAAAGTAGTCAGGGTTGAGGGTACTTATGGTGTCAGATACCCAATTGTTCATGTATTCAAGTTGTACATAATGGGTATTGTAGAAGGCTTCGCGAAAGGTGAAAGCGAAATTTCCCATATACGTATTTCGTACAATTTTATCATCTCTGACAAATTGAAGTTTATTGTTTAAGGAACGATAGGCAATACTATAGTTTTCAGAATAGCCAAAGTTAAAGGAGAGGCCTAGGGTTTGCTTTTTGTTGATGTAGGGGAAAAGATAGCCTACCGCAAATTGGCGGGTAAAGCCGAACTGCCCCATTACACGCAGCTTTTCATTCATTCCGCGCAGGTTGTCTTGCTGAAGCCGTACACCATATTCCACCCGGTTTAGGTTAGCATTCTGGTTCTGCCACCAATCATTAAAATTACGGTCGGCCAGCTTAAAGATAGGGGATGGAAAAAAGTACCAGCGTTCACTCACATCTACCAATACTTCCACTTGGCCGGGGGAGAGGTCGATTAAGCGAACATCTACTGACACGAAAAGGCGGGTGTTAAAGATTTTACTCTTGTCTTTTTGCAGAGTCTTAAGAAGTTCCGACCGCAGGTAAGTACTGCCCACTTCAAAATCAAACTCCCGCTTAATGATTTGTTCGCGAGTTTTAGTATTGCCCACGATAATCACCCGCTGAATTCTGACAAATTCCTCTTTAATGCTATCGCCTACCACCTTTACAGGCACCGATGGCTGGAAAGGTGGAATTGAATCAGGTCCTGATACAACCTGAAACGATAATAAGACAGCAATTATAGTGCTTAGCATTAAGGCATAGAATGGTCAAAAAAAGATATCGAGCTGTTATTTTAACGGTTTGCCCACATTATTGAAGGCTCGTATCAATATAAAAACACCGGCCAGTACCAGTGGAATGCTTAATATTTGGCCCATATTGAAATTCAGACTGTCCTCAAAATCAACTTGGTTTTCTTTCAAAAACTCATACAAAAAGCGCAAGCTGAAAAGTATAATCAGGAAAATGCCGAATAACATTCCTTCCGGAGATTTTTCTCTTTTAAGATTCCAGAGAAGGAAAAGCCCTATGAATAAAAGAATACAACTAAAGGCTTCGTAAAGTTGCGCAGGATGCCTCACAATTCCATTCAATTGAATCGTTGCAGTGTATTTCCCTTGGCTTTGGCTTAGGGTGTAGTTTAGCGAATCATCACCACTGAATACAATATGTGGCTCGTCCGTTTGAGCCAGTTGTACAAATAGTCGCTTGATTTCTTTCTCGATGTAGTTGCGGATGGCTGCCTCTTGGTTGCCTTGTGTGAACGTTACCTTTACTTCAATAGGGGCATATGGAGTTGGAGCACTATGGCTTCCTTTATTTGTACTTACAGCTTCAATCGCTTGAGTGTTGTACTGCAAAGAGCGTTCAATCTGATGCGCGAAGACTACACCATTTTGCGTATCGGTAGGCTTTCCGATAATTTCGGAATTCATAAAATTTCCCGTTCTAATCAATGCGCCTGTAAGTGCTACCACAATTACGATTCTATCTAATACCCACAGATAGCTGGTTTTTTTCTTACGGGAATAGATCCAAATAGCCAACAATATACCTATTGTCGCTCCATGGCTGGCCAACCCACCTTCCCAAATTTTAAGTATATCAATCGGATTGGATAGGTATTTATCGGGCTCATAAAAAAGCACATGACCTAAGCGTGCGCCTATTACAGTGGCAATGATCATGTAAAAAGTAAGGCTGTCTACCTCGGCCTCAGGCTTACCTTCTTTTTTGAAGATGTAATACATGATTTGCTGACTCAAGATAAAACCTAAGGCGAAAAGCAAACCGTAGTAGCGGATTTCTAATCCAAAAATATGCACAAGAGCCGGATCGGGACTCCAAACAATGAAACTTAAGGTATTCATGAAAAAGTGTTTAAAGACAAATATACTTTATTCCGTTTAGCGAGCCAATTAATCCTCCTTAAGGAAAAGAAGGATTAAGGCTTTTTATTGTTTGGCGTAGGCCAATAATTCTTGAATTTCTTCTTCAAAGCCATGACTCAAGATAGGAAAGCGGCACCAAGTGCGTGGGTCTACATTGAAATCATCCAGATGAAAAGCCGGGGCCAAACGCTCTCGTTTCCATTGGTTACGTGCCCATAAGCGATAAAACTTGACAATGTGCTCCACTAAAAGGGCATCAGGCTCAAGGGCCTTAGCTTGTAAGGTTTGGTAACACGCTACGGGCGATAGTCGGTCGCGAATGGCCAGTTTTTCTATTTCCACAATAATGGCATAGGGCATCAGGTCTTTCTCATCGGTTTGTACCCGTTCGAGTGGCCGTAGTTCCGCACTGGGCTGTAAAGAATTTACCGCAGCCAAGCCCGTATAACCAAGTGATTTTTCAGCCCAACGAATCCATTGTAAAATAAAATATTTGTCCACGGCTGCAATAGGGGCGATACTTCCTGCGGTATCGCCATCCATAGTGGCATAGCCTACATCGCCCTCGCTTCGATTACTAGTGGTGAGCAAGAGGGCTTGATTATGATTGGCCAGCATCCAGATAATGGGAGCCCGCGAACGCGCCTGGATATTTTGTAAAGTCAGGTCATCGTTTTCCCAAGTGAGCTGCTTTTGCAGGGCCTTTTCTATTTTTTGTGTATAGCTTTTTACCTCTTCCTCCACACTCCAGTGGTGGAAGGTCGCCCCTATGCTTTCTGCCAATTTTTTAGCCGATTGAAAGGTGTCATCACTGGAATTGCTCGTTCCTTGATACGCACAGCTGAGTAAATAACTCATGATTTTTTGCCTTCGCTCTTCTGCGCTAAGACCCTGTACAAGCGGAAGTAGTTCGGGCCTGTGTAGTTTTTGCAAAAAGCGCTCAACGCCCAATTGCTCAATTCCTCTTCTTACCATTTCAGCTACCATTACAGCAATAGAGCTGGAATCGGCACCGCCACTTAGCGAAAGCACAAAACCTTTGCTGCGACTTTTTCTGAGGTAATCAAACAGAGCCAAGGTATTTGCAGCCGCCAGTTCCTCTTCTTTTGAAGAGATTTCCTCATACCAAGTAGTTATACTTTGTGAGGCATCTTCCGGATGGACTAAGGCGGAAGTGATTTGGTAATCCTGAAAAGAGAGCAAGCCATTCTTGTTGAGCATGCGTCCATTTTGGGCAATTTGAATGTCGCCATCGTAAATCATACGCCCTGCCTCATTGCCGAGAAGGTTGGCATAGATATACATGCACTGAAAACGCTTGGAGCCGCCCAATACTACTTCGCGTTCGCGCTCCCAAGTTTTGTGGAAAGCAAAATGGCTGGCGCTGGGGTTGCATAGCAGATGCAGCTTATCTAGTTTTTCACAATGACGAATGCCCGGACGCTCATTGGTATGCCATGCATCTTCACAGATTTCAAAAGCAATATGTAGTCCGTTGATTTCATAAGTAACATCTCCCAAGAGATAGGTTTGTCCATGAATATGCCATTCTTCTATCTTTCCACCAGGCCATGGGGTAAACCAGCGCGGTTCATAATGCACGCCATCCAAGGCCATAAACTGCTTGGCCGTAAAGCCTAAAATTTTACCGTTCGAGACGACAGCTACTGTATTGTAGGAAATACCTTTATAACGAATAGGAAGCCCTAGTGCCACGCTAATGCCTTGGATATGCGGTACAATCTCCAATAAGGTTGTAAAAGCTTTTTCCCAGAGCCAATCGCTCAAAAAGAGGTCTTCGCAGCCGTAACCCGTAATGCATAGCTCAGGAAAGCACACAAACGTAATCTGTTTCGCTTGCGCTTCTTTGATGGCTGCCAGTATTCTCTGCTTGTTTCCTTGCCAGTCGAGTGGGGTTTGATTTACCGTAGCTCCTGCAATATGTATAGGGTGCATGCGTTTCCGTTTAAAAAGTAAAAATACATTCAATCTAGTAGATACAAACCAATTGCTTCTCTAATTACTTTGACGCAATAGTACTAATGATTGAAAAAATAGTACTTGATGTTTTTATTATTTGTTTAGACTTCTATTTTTGCCAAAATTTTAATTTCTATGAAGAAAGCTTGGAAACAATTTGTGACGCAATTTAAACCGAAGTATTCGGTAAAAGTTATTACCTATCATGTGATTCCGGGCTTACCGGTTACCAAAAATGCCGAAACACATAGCTTTGGAAAAGGCGAACGCGAAGCGGCTACCCGTTTTTATGAGCAGGCCGTGGGTAAAACCAAAGAAATTAAACTAGCCCCCGCGGAGATACATCTGGTAAAAGGGAGAAAGAAAGTGCTCGCCAAGCAGCATTTTGGGCCAGTAGAAGACCTGAAAGTATTTAAGATTAGTGCATAAACACAGAAGCGGCTACAAAAGGCCGCTTTTTTATTGGATATGCAAAAGCTCACAGCTACGCATGGCGGCATCCTGCTCGGCTTTTTTCTTGTTCAAGCCGTGGCCTTTGCCCAGTTCTTGGTCGTCAATAAACACCTGAGCGGTGAATTCTTTGAAGTGTTTGTTGTTCTTGATGGAAATAATCTCAAAGCGCACTTCTTTGTTTTCTCTTTGGGCCCACTCGATTAGTTTGCTTTTGAAATTCGGATTGGTCTTGATTAATTCCTCTAAATCGAAATGCGGAATGATAAGCTTGTTGAGAATGAATTTACGGCATTGGGCAAAGCCTCTGTCGAGATACACCGCCCCCACTAAAGCTTCCAAGGCATCACCATACAGGGATTTGTTCATGGGCATGTTGCGCGTTTGATCGTAGGTCACGATGTCGCGCAAGCCGATTTTCTTGGCCAGTTGATTGAGCGATTCACGGTTTACAATCCGCGAGCGGATATCGGTAAGGAAGCCCTCGTCTTTAAAAGGGTATTTTTTGAAAAGAAACTCGGCTACTACTGTGCCCAGTACGGCATCGCCCAAGTATTCTAGCCTTTCGTTAGATTCCTTCACCCCTTCCTTTACCTCCTTGCCCATGGAAGTGTGCAGGGTAGAAAGCGTGTATAGGGCTAGGTTAAAAGGAGAAAGGCCAGTAATTGACTTAATGGCCTTTTTGAATTCCTTTTCCTTTTTATCAGAAAATAAGTGATGTAAAATTCCGAATGAGAGCAAGTTATGCTTCGTATTGCTTTACAATAATAGAAGTGTTGTGCCCACCAAAACCAAAGGTGTTGCTCAATGCCACACGTATTTTACGCTTCTGGGCTTTGTTGAACGTCAGGTTTAGCTTAGGGTCAACGCGCTCATCGTCCGTAAAGTGGTTGATGGTAGGGGGAACCGTTTGTTCTTTGATAGCCAAGATAGAAGCAATCGCTTCAATGGCTCCGGCCGCTCCCAGTAGGTGACCCGTCATCGACTTAGTCGAGCTGATGTTCAGTTTATAAGCATGCTCACCAAAAACACGAAGAATGGCCGTAGATTCACTCAAGTCGCCCAGCGGAGTGGAAGTTCCGTGTACGTTGATATAGTCTACCTCCTCAGGCTTCAATCCGGCATCTGAAAGTGCATTGATCATCACATTCATGGCGCCAAGGCCTTCGGGGTGAGGGGCAGTAATGTGGTTAGCATCGGCTGACATGCCTCCGCCTACTACTTCTGCATATATTTTTGCTCCACGTGCCAGTGCGTGATCGAGGCTTTCAAGGATAAGGGCTCCGGCACCTTCTCCCAATACAAAGCCATCACGATCGGCATCGAACGGACGGGAAGCAGTTTGAGGCGAATCATTTCTTTCAGAAAGAGCCTTCATGGCATTGAATCCACCCACACCGGCTTCGGTAACGGCAGCTTCGGATCCTCCTGAAATAATAATATCGGCCTTATTGAGTCGAATGTAGTTAAATGCATCTATCAAAGCATTGGTGGCCGATGCACAAGCCGATACGGTAACAAAGTTAGGTCCTCGGAATCCGTATTTAATAGAAATATACCCGGCAGAGATATCAGCTATCATTTTAGGGATAAAGAAAGGATTGAAACGGGGTGTACCGTCACCTGCATTGAAGGCCGTTACCTCGTCTTGAAAGGTTTTTAATCCACCAATTCCTGAGCCCCAGATTACTCCGGCACGGTCGTGGTTGATTTTTTCCAAATCCAGACCGGAATCTTTCATGGCTTCTTCTACTGCTACAAGGCCATATTGGGTGAAAGGATCCATTTTGCGGGCTTCCTTTTTGTCAATGTGGTCTTCGGCATTGAAACCTTTTAGTTCGCAGGCGAATTTGGTGCGGAATTTTTCAGCATTGAAACGTGTAATAGGCGCAGCGCCACTTACTCCGTTAACAAGCCCATTCCAGTATTCTGGAACAGTATTGCCGATCGGGGTAAGTGCGCCAAGGCCTGTTACAACAACTCTTTTTAAATTCATAAAGAATTTTTACGTGGAGGAAGAATTACTTCTTAACGTTCTCTTCAAGGTAAGAAATAGCCTGACCTACGGTACCGATGTTTTCGGCCTGGTCATCAGGAATAGAGATGTTAAATTCCTTCTCGAATTCCATGATAAGTTCAACGGTATCCAGTGAATCCGCTCCTAGGTCATTCGTGAAACTTGCCTCAGGAGTTACTTCTGACTCCTCTACGCCCAACTTATCGATGATAATGGCTTTTACTTTTTGTGCTATTTCAGACATTTCTGTGATGTTTAATAGTTCAAATTACTCTGCAAAGAAATACATTTAGTCCAATATTGTCAAACTATTTTTTTCAATCATAAATATTTCATAATCGTTGCATTTTACCGTATTTTTATGGCGGGTCTGTTTGGGCCTGCTTTGATGACTCCGCGAGTGATTTGAAAAAAACGAAACTACTCATCGATTACGATTTCGGATTCATCCTTATAGGTATCACTACCACTAGTAAGGACTATAAGCTCGCTTGGATACTTAACAAACGTTTGCAATTTAATCTTTCGCGCCAAAGCGACTTGCATCTTCCCTTCGAAAAAGGGCAAGATTTGACCCTCTCTCATTATCTTTTCACTACCGATTTTATTCAGGTTCACCTAGTTAAAAACAAATCGGTGGCCGACTCGGACGCTACGGCATTTCTGATTCCGGAGCTCAATCATTTCGATTATTTTTTGAAAATAGAAGAGGAGGGTGAGCAAATCCAACTCCCTGAACTGCTGCAAACACTTCGTAGCGTGGAGCATATACAGCTGGTGCAGCAGATAGATATCAATAAATTAAAAAGTAAGGAAAATTTAATCTTTTAATATGGAAAGCACGATTTTATTTAACCGCACCAAAGTGGTGGCCACGGTAGGCCCGGCCTGCAATACGAAGGAGAAACTGGAAGAACTGATACGGGCCGGAGTGGATGTGTTTCGCTTAAACTTCTCACATGGCACTCACGATGGACACAAAAAGGTGATACAATATGTAAATGAACTGAACGAAGAGTTGGGAACCCATGTGTGCTTGCTGCAAGATTTGCAAGGCCCAAAAATCCGACTGCGCGAAATGCAAGAAGGTACCTTTATTAAGGAGGGCGATGAGTTCATCATTACTACTGAGGATGTAATCGGCAATGCCAAAATGGGTAGCACTACCTATGAGCCCCTTCCCAACGATGTGCAGATTGGCGATATGATTTTGATTGACGATGGTAAGATTGAAGTGCACGTGACCAAAATTGAAGGTAAGCATGTACATACCCGCGTGGTATATGGTGGTGAGGTGAAATCGCGCAAGGGAATCAACCTGCCCGATACGCGCGTATCGGCTCCTTCGCTAACTGAAAAGGACCATGAAGATTTGTTGTTCGGCTTGGCCAATGGCGTAGAATGGGTGGCACTTTCTTTTGTTCGCTCTGCTGATGATATCCGTCATATCAAAGGAATTATTGAATCAAAGGGATTGGACGTGCGAGTAATCGCTAAAATTGAAAAGCCCGAAGCTTTGCAAAATATTGATGAGATTATTGAAGTGGCCGATGGCTGCATGGTGGCGCGTGGCGACTTGGGTGTAGAAATCCCCATGGAAGATGTGCCGATGGCGCAAAAGCTCATTGTGAGCAAATGTAACAAGGCCTGCAAGCCCGTTATTATCGCTACCCAGATGATGGAGAGCATGATAGAAAATCCGCGCCCTACGCGTGCCGAAACCAATGACATTGCCAATGCAGTGCTAGATGGAGCCGATGCCTTGATGCTTTCTGCCGAAACGGCTTCGGGTAAATATCCTATTCAGGTGGTGAAAAGTATGACGCGCACCATTATGTCGGTGGAGAATAAGGCCAAAGGTGTATTTAATAAATTTTACACCTTGGATGCCGATTCAGGAACCTTTGAGAATGATAGCGTGGTACTTTCTGCCTGCCGCTTGGCCGATGAAACCAAAGCTGCGGCCATTGTAGGGATGACCAAATCGGGCTATACGGCCTTCCGCTTAGCCAGCCACCGTCCTAAAGCCAATATTTTCATTTTTACCGATTATAAGCCGGTCTTGAAAATATTAAACTTGGTATGGGGCGTGCGCGGATATTATTATGATAAAATGGAATCGACTGATAATACCTTCTCGGATATCAAGGAGATATTGAAAACCAAAGGGCATGTATCCAATGGCGACATCATTATCAATACGGCCAGCATGCCGATTGAAGCCAAGCTACGCACCAATGTGGTGAAGCTTACGCGGGTGAAATAATAATCCTTGAATGCTTGAATGAAAAATCCCGTGCTTGTGAAGGCGCAGGATTTTTTTATTTGTATCTCCGAGTGTTTTTTTATCTTTATTTCTTTTAGATGAAGTGAGGATAATAATTAAGGCGTTTTTTTAGATTCTTCGATATCTGACCTTTTAACTTTCTAATGTGATATGTAACCCATGAAAAATATACTGGTATTAATTTGTTTGTTTTTTGCGCTGTTTGCCTCTGCTCAGAGTAAAAAAGGGAAGAGCGAAAGAATACAATCTTCTCTGCCAGAGAAATGGTTCGTTAATGAAGCTATTATGAAAGGCAAACAACTGGGAAATGTAAGAATTGATGATTGGGAAATTGAGGCTATTCATTTTTTCAAAGACAGCACTGTTACGATTTTTGGACCCAAGAATGAGAATGGGGGTATAATTGAGACATCAGGAGTTTGGAGTATTTCGGATAATGGAAAAGTCTTGTCAATAAAAAATCGAACGTCATCTTATTCTAAGGAGGAAATTTTGAAGGATATAGAGTTTCCCATGAAATTATCCACGAAAAGTTTAAGGATTTCATTTCCTATAGATATTAAATATCCACCCGGCAATGGTTTAAAAGGAGGTATTATTAGTTCAAAGGTTTGGGTTTACTACATTAAGGAGTAGTAGATCCTGTTGTTTTTCAATAAGAGTCTTTTTAACTACTTCCCCACTATGGCCTTCTTTTTGCTATTATTGCCGCAAAACCAATACCTGTCAAATCAAACTTTCAACCACTTCTACAGCTCCGCCTTACGGATATAAGCCTTTTTTCTTGTGGAACACGTGAAGAACAAGAACCCAAAGAAACCATTACCTACAAGACCGTATATTTTGAAATATCACCTGTCCATAATTATTCAGGAGAAGAATTTGCTCCTGTAAACTTGACGGTACAATTGCAAGCGGGAATCACCCATTCCGAAACTGGTGAAGTGACTACCGTATTGGATACTACCTTCACGGGCTTGGCCTAAGAATTTGAAGAAATTGTACCTTCGCATTTAATTCTGCGTGTTGGCTCCATAAATCCCGATGAGGATACGCATGGGGTGCATATGCCGATTGAAGCTAAGCACCAATGTAATGAAGCTTACGTGTGAAGTAATTGTTGGAATTTATGCTTTAAAGAAAAATCCTGTGCTTGTCTAAGGCGTAGGTTTTTATTTTTATCTCCGAGTGTTTTTTTATCTTTATTATTTTAAAATGAAGTACAAATAATTTGGCTGATTTTTGGATTCTACGAAATCTGACATTTTCTAATGTGATAGTAACCTATATGAAATATATACTTGTATTAATTTGTTTGTTTTTTTTTACTCTTTTTGCCTCTGCTCAGAATAAAAAAGGAAAGAACGAAAGTATACAATCTTCTCTGGTTGGAAAATGGTTAGTTAATGAAGCCATTATGAAGGATAAGCAGATGGGAGATGTAAGAATTGATGATTGGGGGATTGAGGCCATTCATTTTTTCAAAGACAGTACTGTTGCGATTTTTGGGCCCAAAAATGAGGATGGGGAATTAATTGAGACTTCGGGAGTTTGGGGTATTTCGGATAATGGAAAAGTCTTGTCAATAAAAAATAGAAAGGCATCCCATACTGAGGAGCAAACCTTGAAAGATATAGAGTTTCCCATAAAATTAACCACGAAAAGTTTAAGGATTTCATTTCCTATGGATATTAAATATCCAGCGGGATATGGTTTAAAAGAAGGCGTAATGAGTTCAAAGGTTTGGGTCTACTACATTAAGGAGGAGTAGATGCCGTTGTTTTTTAAGAAGAGTCTTTTTTGACTACTGCGCCATTTTGGCCTTCTTTTTGCTATTTTGCCGCTAAATCAATACCTATGAAACCAAACTTTCAACCACTTCTTTTGCTTAGCCTTTCAGCACTAAGCTTGTTTTCTTGCGGAACGCGTGAAGAACAAAAACCTAAAGAAAACTATGTAAACAAGACTGTTTTCTTCGAGATAAGTCCTGAGTTTGATTATTCGGGAGAGGAATATGCTCCTGTAGAATTTACAGTAATTCTATCCGCGGGAATTACCGATATAGCTACGGGTGAAGTAACTACCCTTCTTGATTCTACTTTTCATGGCTCTGCTCATGGATTTGAAGAGTTAGTGCCAAGTTTGTTCGTGCAACGCTTAGACTCTATTCAACCAGAGAAAGAGTTTGCGTGGTATTCCTATGCGGTGGGAGCCTACCATACCGTGATGTTTATCAATAATAGTTATTCCAAATATGAGACTATTGATGAAAACGAAAATGAATTATCAGTAGAGGTGTCCTATTAAGCTTTAGGCTGAACAAAAATCACTTCTTCTTTTTCTACTTTCACCTGCCCGGGGGCAAAGCCCTTGGGCTTTCTTACGTATTTTTTCGAGGTGAAAATGACAGGGCACAGCGATTCGTTTTTACGTTTGGAGTGCCAGGCGGCCAGCTCGGCTGCGCGTTCGATAACGGTTTTTGGGAAATTCTTGCCCGACTGATGCTTGATGACTACGTGCGATCCGCTAACATCGCGGGCATGGAGCCAAGCATCGTCTTTATGGGCATAGTGCAGGGTGAGGGTATCGTTGGCTTGGGCATTTCTTCCTACCCAGATTTTAAAGCCTTGATGAATGAATTCTTTGTAAGGGATAATGTTTGCAGATTCATCCTGTTCATTTTGCCCTAGGGAATGGGTTTTTGTCCATTGTTTTAAACTTTTGAAATCTTCGAGGGTGGTCAATTCCCGCTCCAGTTTTTGCAATAGTTCGGCTTTTTCCATGGCGGCCATCAGGTTGTCTTCCAGATTTTTGATTTCCAGCTTTTGGTTTTTGGCCTTGCGGTAATAGCGTTCGGCATTTTTCTGCGGACTCAAGTCTTTGTTGAGGCCGATAACAATGGGGCGCTCGGTGTAGAAATTATGCAGTTCTACCTCGGTGCTTTTAGCAGGAATAGCATGCAGATTGGCCATAAGTATGTGGCCTAATTTCTCATACTCGGCTTCTTGCACGGACTGAAGGCGTCTTTCGGTATCGGCTATGTAGGCCAGCGTACGATTGAGGCGCTTGCTAAGCTGCTGGGCCAACTGGCTTTTCTCCCGCTCAAAGTAGTAATTGCCCGCGTATTGGGCTAAGAAAATGTTGAGAGCCTCTCGTGCGGAAGCGAAAGTTCGGCTATGCGGTATGTCTTGCAACAGCGATATATGCGGTGCTTCTTCGTGCTGACTTAAGAAAAAACCTTGGGGCGCATTAAGCTCCGCCACGATTTGCTGTAAAACCCGCCACTGCTCCTCTCGGTCAGCGCAGGTGCTGAATACGTGACCTACCCACTGGTGTAGGAAAGGCCCGAAGGTGGGGTATAGTTTTTTCCAGTCGCCTTCAGCAGCCCAAAAGGCTTCTTTGCTTTGGTCAATGGGGCGGTCGAGGTTGGAATAATTTAGGGTAAAATCATTTTTGAGCTTATTTTTGAACAGGCTGTGCACGGTGTCGCCTTCAAAAAGCAGGATATTAGATCGATTGCCGTGCATTTTAAATACTAAGGCCCAGTTGTCTGAAAACTCAATGGCCCATGTACGCTCATTCAGAAATTGGCGTACACCAATAATCGTTTTTTCATGGAGTTCAGGAAATAAATCGGCACTGTTTCGCTTTTGGCGGTTGAAAGTATCGGGAAAACTAAGGGCGGTAAACTGGGCTTGCAGATTGGCTTTGATGTAAAATGAGCCACCTGCGGGCTTTTCTATTTCCACAATCAACTCTTCTTTGGCCTGCGTAAAGCAGTTGGTGAGAGTACCTCCCGTAAGCAAAGGTTGCAGCTCTCGGCATAGCGCAGCAAAAAAGTAATAGGTGTTGTGCACGGTTAGTGTTTAATTTCTATTTCAAGCCCATCGTAGGCAAGGGCGATTCCTTTGGGTAGGTTTAATTCTACTTTTTTGTGCATGCCCAACTTGTGGCTGATGTGCGTAAAATAGGTTTGTTCAGCCCCCAATTCTTCGGCCAAGGCAATGGCTTGTTCTAGGGTGAAATGGGAAATGTGAGGTTCTATTTGCAAGGCATTTAATACCAATACTTTGCTTCCTTTTATCTTTTCCTTTTCTTCTTCGGGAATGAGATTAGCATCGGTAATGTACGTGAAGTCTTTTATTCGAAAACCGAAAACTGGAAGTTTGTAATGATAAACCTGAATGGGTATGATGGTATCTTGTTCAATTTGAAAAGGCTCATTAACGATGGCGCGAGTAGCCACACGCGGGATGCCGGGGTATTTGTGTTCGTGGAAAATATAGGCAAATTCCTGCTTCAACTGCTCAATAACTTTCTCTTCCGCATAGATGGGAATATCTTTTTGATGCAGAAAATTATAGGCCCTGATATCGTCCATGCCTGCTGTGTGGTCTTTGTGGGCATGGGTGAAAAGTAGGGCATCGAGGCTTTTGATATGGGCGCGCAGCACCTGCTGTCGGAAATCAGGTCCCGAATCGATGATAAGGCTTTGGGTGTCGGTTTGGATATGTACAGAAGAACGCAGGCGCTTGTCGCGGTAGTCGAGCGATTGGCACACTGCGCATTCGCAGGCGATTACGGGCACGCCCTGAGAAGTTCCGGTGCCAAGAAAAGTTACTTTCATGTGCTGGCTTGTTTTTCTGTCTTCAAGAGGATGTAAGTCCTTTATTGAAGATCGAGGTGGGTTTGGGTGAGTTCCAAAAAGAATTTTCGGTTTTTCTCACTCAGCTGATTGATGTCCGGATTGATGTCTTTGATAATTTCCAGCAGGCAATTGATTTTGCCGTCTAGCGGAAAATATTTGTTGACTATGGCCACCTTGGTATCTTTTAAAAGGCAATATCCGGATTTGAAATTGCCTTTTTCGTATCGCAACACATAGTCCGACTCAGCAAATAAGTCTTCGAGCTTGTTTAAAAACTGTGGCGTATATTTTACCAGCATTAGCCGTTGGTGTATTGATTTACTTTGGTTACGAGTTCGTCAAAATTAAGGGGCTTAGGAATGAAATCGTTGATTCCGGCTGAGCGGAAGTCTTCCATACTAAAGTTTTTGGCGTTGCCGGTGATAGCAATAATCGGAATCCCTGATTTTTTGGTATCCTCCAAATCTCTGATGCTACGAGCACACTCCATACCATCCATTACCGGCATGTTGATATCCATTAAGATGATATCGAAATCTTCTTTGGCCAGCATCTGAAGTACCTGCTCTCCATTTTTTGCTACATGGATATCAAAATTCTGCATCTGCAAAATTTTGCGGGTAAGGTTCTGAATTACAGAGCTATCTTCAGCTATAAGAACTTTTTTCGTTGATGACTTCATT
The DNA here is from genome assembly GCA_030412945.1 of Shiella aurantiaca. GTDB lineage: Bacteria > Bacteroidota > Bacteroidia > Cytophagales > Cyclobacteriaceae > Shiella > Shiella aurantiaca. Next base: position 541,527 of record JAUHJS010000002.1, read on the forward strand.
TTCTATTAGGGTTCGGTAGTGTTGTTTGAATTCGGAAAAATACTCTTTTAGTATTTCTTGATCCTCGAATACGGAGTCCAATTTATCAATTTTTAGCTTTGCTTCCATACTTTGTGCTTGATTTGCCAATTTTTCTGCTCCCAAGGTGCCTGAATTGCCTTTGAGCGTATGCAAGGCATTTAAGGCTTGAGTAGGGTTTCCGCTCTGAATCCCTAGGCTGATTTCGGAAATCAAGGAGTTTACCTCGCTTAAGTAATCTTGGTATAAAGACCACATGGTATCGTGGTCGGTAAATTTTAGAATGTCGGAGGCGGTTTGTGTATTCAATATGAGCCAGTCTTCGGATGGGGTGCCCGATGTATTTTTTTCCCCGCTGTCTTGAATGCCCATCCATTTACTGATAATATTCACCATGGTTTGCGCTTTCACGGGCTTGGCTATGTAATCGTCCAATCCTTCGCTTAAGAACTTGTCTTCATCTTCGCGCATAGAATAGGCCGTCATGGCAATAATGGGTGGGAGTTCGGGAAGGTTTAAAGCCTTAATGGCTTTGGTGGCCGCTATTCCATCCATATCGGGCATTTGGATATCCATAAAAATGATATCGAACTTCCCTTTTTGTACTTGTTGTATGGCATTTGCTCCACTGTCGGCATAGGTTACTCGGCATCCAGTTTTTTCCAAAATCTTTCCGGCTACTTGTCGGTTTACGGCATTGTCGTCTACCAATAAAATGGAAGGTCGATAGACTTCCAATACTTGGCTGAAACCAAGAGACTGAGATTGCTCTGCACGAACGGCCTCTAATGGGTTTCCTTCTTTGGCTTTGAATGTAAACCAAAAAGTGCTACCCTCTCCCGGTACAGATTCTACACCTATCTGGCCACCCATCAGGCTGCTGAGCTGCTTGCTAATGACCAGCCCAAGCCCCGTGCCAGCAAAAGACTTAGTAGTGGAGTTGTCGAGCTGGCTAAAATTATTGAAAAGCTTACGCTGGTTTTCTTCACTAATGCCAATTCCGGTATCTGTTACCTCAACTTTATAGAATGATTCCTCTTTTGGAATACTTTTTAGTCGTATGGTTACCATGCCTCCGCTGTCGGTAAACTTAAAGGCGTTGGAGGTGAGGTTGGAGAGGATTTGGAGTAGGCGTGTTTCATCTACCAGTAGGTAATTGGGAACGCTATCTTCCACAAAAAAGCGGAAATTGATGCTGTTGGATAATGATTGCTGCAAAAACATGGTATACAGCTTCTCAAATACAGAAGGCATATGAGTAGACACCTTACGCAGCTTCATCTTACCCGCCTCGATTTTTGACAAATCCAGAATATCGTTGAGGATATTGAGCAAGGTTTCAGATGATTTGCGGATGGTTTGCAGATAACTTTCCTGCTCGCCATTCATGCCTGTAGCGCCTAGCAATTCGATCATCCCAATAATTCCATTCATAGGCGTACGGATTTCATGGCTCATATTGGCTAGAAATTGCTCCTTCACCTTTAAGGATTTTTCGGCCAGCTCTTTAGCCCGAATCAGCTCTTCGTTTACCTTTTTCAAGCTGGTAATATCACGGGCCACACCTTCCATAGCGATGGGTTTTTTCTTAGCATTGAAGATAAGGCGCACGTTGCAGATACAGTTGATAAGCTGTCCGTCTTTGCGCACCACCGATGCCTCAAAGTTTCGCACCGCATGCTCTTTTATCAGCTGGCGTATGAGGCGCTTGGTCCTAGAGTTGTATAAGTAGTAATTAGTAATGTTTTTCTTTAATACTTTTTCGGAGTCATACCCCAATAGCTCTTTAATACTTGGGCTAGCCATAGTAAGGTTGCCATCGAGGTTGCAGCGGAAGTAAATATCCTGAAAGGATTCAAAGATATTACGGAACTTCTCTTCACTAATTTTCAGGGCCAGATCTGATTTCTTTTTGTCGGTAATATTATGGGCAATGCCCGACACTTGGTCTATGCTGCCGTCTTCGAGGTATACCGGGTTAAGAAAGAGCTCGTACCAGTTTTCTTTACCATTGGCCGCGGTAAACTTGGCTTCCAGTTTTTGCGATTGTCCGGCAAAACCTTGTTCATATAAGGGTGACCAGAACCGCTCGTATTCGAGGCGTTTTTTGCTAGATAGTTTTTTCCAGGTAGAATTGGCGGGGTTTAAGCCATAGTGGGCTTCCAGCAAGTCGGCAAAATTTTGATTGAAGGAGCTGAGTTCATGGGCGCGATTCACCGACCAAATCAGGTGGCTGCTGTTCTCGAAAATAGCCTTTAAGCGGGCCGATTGGGTGTTAATTTTTTCTTCGTTTTGCTTTCGTTCAATCGCCAAAGCCACTTGACCGGAGATGAAATCGAGTAGGCTGAGGTCGCGTTCCGTGAAAATGGTTCGGTACTTATACGTCTGTACTGCAATTACCCCAACAATACGATGCTCTAACTTGAGCGGCACACCCAGCCAAATTTTGGGAAGTGGCCCGCTGATAATTATTTTTTGGTTGATAGCTAGTTGAATAATGTCCTCCTCATATAAGAAAATAGGCTTTTTCTTTTGGATGGTGAACTCGGTAAGTCCTTTGCTTTTCTTTCGGGAGAATACATGGTTGCTACCTTTGTAATGCTCATCGATATAGTAAGGGAAGTTGATTTGATTCCCTTTTTCGTTAATCAAGGCAATAAAAAAGTTGTCGGCTTCCAGTACTTGCTTGAGCTCGTTGTGGATGTGAGTATAAAGCTCATCGAGGTTTTTACTTTCTATGGCCAGGCTGGAGATTTGATTGTATAGGTTTTGTGCCTTTTGTGCTCGTATACTTTCCGACTTATCATTGAAAATCGCTCGGATTTCCAAATCGCCATTGGGGTCGAAGCTTCGGGTGATGTTCCCCGTTACGTAAATAGGCTTGCCATTTTGGTCTTGCAGGGCGGTTTCTACGGTAGGTACTACTTCACCCCGACTGATTTTCCGGAAGGTGCTGAGTGTTTTTTTTCGAAAATCCGGATGGATTATATCGTGTATTTTTATTTCCGGCAAGGGGATAGAAAGGTCGTAGCCCAGCTTTTCTTTCCAGGTACGATTGGCAAAAATCAGACGGCCTCTGGTGTCAGAAATCTGAATCAGGTCATGCGCTTGATCAAATAGCTCGGTAAGCTGCTTATTGCTTCGGGCTAGTTCCAGCGCGATTTTTATTTTTTCGGTAATATTTTCAGCCAAAAGCGTGAGTCCGGTGGGTAGGCTTCCGCTTTTATTCATGATGTACGAAGTGTATTTAATTTGGAGTACCCTTCCGCTTTTGGTGAGCATACGCCCATCATTAGAAGCACCAAAATGCCCCTCGGAAAGGAAATTGTGTAAGCGGTCTTGGGCTTGCTTTCTTTCTTCGGGGTGTACCAGCTTTTCAAAAATGCTACCTCCCAGAAGCTCCTCGGGGGTGTAGCCTGTTATTTGGCACAGGGCTTTATTACAATAGGTGATTTTGCCATTGAGATCAATGCTGAGAGCGAGCAGTTGTGTGTTTTCAAGTGAGTTGCGGAACTTGTTTTCCGATTCTTGCGAAATCCGCCCGGAGAGGTCGTCCGCTTTTTGCAAGGCATGGCGCAAGGTTTCTTCTAAATGAAGAATTTCCTCAATCAGCTCCTCTTTTGATTTATCTTTCCATTCCATAGCTAGGGTGCGTATACCAAATATACTTAATGCAGGGCGGATTATCAGTAGTCGTTTCCAATTTAATGCAGGATTTTGCCCAATGGCGCGTTCTTTGCCCGCGGTATTCGATTTCTGCGTATTTTGCAGGCATGAGTAAGCAAAAATGGCTAATTGTGGTAGGAGGGCCTACCGCTGTAGGGAAAACTGCCGCCTGTATCAGCCTGTCGCAGCACTTTTCGGCACCTATAGTCTCGGCCGATTCGCGCCAGTTTTATCGGGAAATGAATTTAGGAACCGCCAAGCCAAGTGCCGAAGAACTGGCTATGGCTCCGCATTATTTTATCGATTCGCTTTCTATCCACGATACCTACGATGTAGGCCAATTTGAAAAGGATGGACTGGCCTTGATTGCTCAATTGCATGAGCAAACCGATGTGGTGATTGCCACGGGCGGCTCGGGTTTGTTTTTACAGGTACTTTGCCAAGGCATGGATCAAATGCCGGATATCGCTCCTGAAATCCGTGAACAGCTTTCGCAGGAACTGCAAACGAAAGGATTGGAAGTATTGCAGGAAGAGTTGAAACAAGTAGACCCCGTGTATTATCAACAGGTAGATTTGCAGAATCCGCAGCGGGTAATTCGCGCCTTGGAAGTGTTCCGCGGAAGTGGGGTGCCCTTTTCGGCTTTTCGGAAAGGCGAAAAGGCGCAGCGCCCGTTTCAAGTAATCAAAATCGGGCTGGAGCGGCCGCGGGAAGAACTTTATCAGCGGATAGATGCACGCATGGATGCCATGATTGCCCAAGGTTTGTTTGAGGAGGCCGAAGTATTGTTTCCTTTGCGGCACTTGAATGCCCTGCAAACGGTTGGGTACTCGGAGATTTTTGGGTATTTGGAAGGAAAATATGATAAAGAAGAGGCTATTCGATTGCTCAAGCGCAACAGCAGGCGCTATGCCAAACGCCAGCTGACGTGGTTTAAAAAGGATGTCGAGATAGCTTGGTTTTCGCCTTTGGATGGGGAAGGAATCACAACGCACATTCGAGAAAAAATGGATGCATAATACCAGCTTTTCGCCTTAAAATAGTTTTGAAACTTTTGGTTTTTTGTTTTTGTTAACTTTAAAGTTAACTTCATAAAATGGAGAGAATAAGGGAAATTCATTTTTATAAGAGCTATTTCCTTGATTTTTATGAAGAGCAGGAGGAGAAGGTTAAGGATAAAATAGATCGTGTATTGTTTGTTGTTTCAGTTACCGAACGGATTCCTTTAAAATTCTTCAAACACATGGAAGGTGCAGATGGACTGTATGAGATTAGAATAACCCATGCGGGGAATATCTATCGTGTGTTTTCTTGCTTTGACGAAGGTAAATTGGTGGTTTTGTTTAATGGGTTTCAGAAAAAGTCGCAAAAAACACCACATGGAGAAATTCAAAAAGCACTTAAAATTAAAGCAGAATATTTTATTGAAAAGCTTAAGTCAAAAGGACATGGAGGCAAAAAATAAAGAAATGAAAACGATACGCACGTTTGATGAACTACTCGAAAGGCGATATGGTAAAATCGGGACAAGTAAAAGAACTGAGTTTGAGATTAACGCCAAAGCATTTGCCATTGGGGAGATAATAAAGGAAGAAAGACGGCTTGCCAATATGACACAAGACGAGCTGGCGGAGAAGACCGGAACCAAGAAAAGCTTTATTTCAAGGATTGAAAATGGGCACAGCGATATCCAATTATCCACCCTTTTTAAATTGCTGGAGCTCGGACTTGGGAGAAAAGTGTCCTTGATAATAGAATAAATTTGTATTCTTAGAAGAAACTAAAAGAGCTGTCCGAGGACAGCTCTTAATTTTTATACGCTCAAAATCTCCACCATTCGGAGCAAATCCGGATTGATGGGTTTTTGTAACGTGATACACTCTTTAAAGCTGGTGTACACCAGTTTATCATTGATAATCCCGGCCATTTTATTCTTTTCTCCATTCAGCAGGCCTTCAAGTGCACCAAGTCCTAGTCGGCTGGCAAGGGTGCGGTCAGCAGCGGTGGGCGAACCGCCTCTTTGGATATGGCCCAAAATCGTCACGCGCATATCTTTGTCATTTAAGGCTTGCTTCACCTTATCGGCAATTTGCAAGGCATCGCCTTCTTCATCGCCTTCGGCCACCACTATGATGGAAGAGGTTTTTTTGCGGTTCCAGCCTTGTTTCAAAATATTGATTACATCAGCAGAAGAGGTACGCGTTTCCGGTACCATCACAATCTCGGCACCGCCTCCAATCCCCGATTGGATAGCCAAATAGCCCGAGTCGCGGCCCATTACTTCTATAAAGAAGATGCGGTCGTGCGAGTCGGCCGTATCCCGGATTTTATCAATCGCCTGCAAGGCCGTATTTACTGCGGTATCAAAGCCTATAGTGTAATCGGTTCCGTACAAATCGTTGTCAATCGTGCCGGGAGCACCCACGGTTGGTACACCATATTCTTCATAAAAAATATTAGCACCCGTGAAAGTCCCATCTCCACCAATAGCGATTAGCCCCTCAATGCCAAACTTTTGCAATTGTTCGTAGGCTTTTTGGCGGCCTTCTTTGGTACGAAAATCTTGACTTCGTGCCGATTTAAGTATGGTTCCGCCTTTTTGTAGGATATTGCTCACCGAGTGGGAGTTCATGTGGTAGATATCTCCCTTGATCATCCCATTGTATCCGTAACGAATCCCATAAATCTCCACTTGGTGATAAATGGCGCCTCTCACTACCGCACGTATGCAGGCATTCATGCCCGGTGCATCTCCTCCTGAGGTGAATACAGCAATTTTTTTCATTGGTTATTTATATCGATTTACTTTGCGTTTATCTGTCCGACCGGACTTGCCGTATCGGAAACCCCACGACTTTTCGGGTTGAGAAAAGATAGGGGTTCGTAAAATTTAATCTAAATTCTCATCAATTAGAGGCGTTAAGTTAGCAAAACTTTATCTTTGGCACTTACATAATTGATAGGCAAAGGCTAAGAAAAATTCCGGTTACGTTTGAAATTAAGCGAAAGCCGCCTATCCTTACCCATATTTTTTTAACAGAAATTGAAGAAAGTACTCCTTATTACCTATTACTGGCCACCGAGTGGAGGCGTTGGGGTGCAGCGCTGGTTGAAGTTTATCAAGTACTTGCCGGAATTTGGCTGGGAACCCATGGTATACACGCCCGAAAATCCGGATTTTTCTATTCGCGATGAGCAATTGCTGCAAGAGGTTTCGCCCGATTTAGAAGTGCTTAAATTGCCGATTTGGGAGCCTTTTTCTCTGTTCAATCAGCTTACTGGGAATAAAAACAAAGACAATATCAAGCAAGGCGTGGTGCTGGAAAAGGCCAAAATGGGCTGGAAAGAAAAACTCAGCATCTGGATTCGCGGCAATATCTTCATCCCCGATCCTCGGGTGTTTTGGCTGCGCCCTTCGGTACGTTTTCTGGAAGATATCATTCAATCTAATGGCATTCAGGCGGTGATCACCACCGGCCCGCCCCATAGCATGCATTTGATTGGTCGTGCCCTAAAAAGACGCACGGGTGTAGTGTGGTTGGCCGATTTCCGCGATCCTTGGAGCGAGTGGGATTTGCTCGATAAATTATTTGTAGGGAAGCTGGCACGAGGAATTCACCAGCGGCTGGAGCGCAGTGTGCTGAAAGAAGCCGATGCAGTAAGTACTGTAACGAAGCAATTGACCGAGGCTTTGCAGAAATTGGGCGGTAAGCGAGTAGACCACCTTACTAATGGGGTAGACATTGATGGGATTCAAGATAGTATTCAGAGGGTAGACTCACCTGAGAAGTTCAGCATTTGCTACTTTGGTTTGCTCAATGAAATGCGCAATCCTCCGGAACTTTGGGAGGCAATAGAGGAGCTTTTAAAGGAGAACCCTGAGTGGAAAAAGGATTGGAGTTTACTTATTGGAGGAATAGTGAGCGAGTCGATTTTGGCACGCTTGCAGCAATCGGACACCTTGCGAACGGTACTCGATTACCGTGGCTATATGGCCCACAGCGAAGTGATGCAGGAGTCTGCCAAAAGTGCTATTCAGCTGCTTTTGCTTAACAATACAGAAAATGCCCGCTGGATTATCCCGGTTAAGCTTTACGAATACTTGGCCACCGGAAGGCCTATCCTGATGCTAGGGCCAGAGGCCAGTGATGCGGGGGATGTATTACGAAATCTTGATGCGGGTCAGGTAATAGCGCGCGGACAAAAAGAGACATTGAAAAAGTACCTGAGCCAATGTTATCAAAACTATTTAAGCGGTAACTTGCCTGCCAAATCGTTTGATTTGACCCCTTATTCCCGAAAACATACTACCCGCCAATTGGCGGAGTTATTAGATAACTTGATTCATGAGTAAACCCGTAACTTTTGCCATCGCTGGCTGCGGAAGCATAGGCAAACGCCACGTAGCCGTGGTAGATGCTGACCCTAAAACCGGCCTAGAATCTATCTGCGATGTGGATGTGGCCAAGGTGCAGCAACTTTCTGCCCTGTATCATCAGGTGCCTTTTTATACGAATTTTTCAGAGCAGCTAAAGCATACCACGGCCGATATTGTGAGTATTTGTACGCCTCATGCCGAGCATACGCCTATGGCATTGCAGGCCATAGAGCATGGTAAGCATGTGTTGGTAGAAAAACCCATGGCACTTACCGTGGCCGATTGTAAAAAGATGATTGATGCGGCAAAAGCCCATAAGGTAAAGCTGATGGTGGTGAAGCAAAATCGCTTCAATGTGCCTATTAAGCTCACCAAGCAGGTGCTGGATGAAGGACTTCTGGGTAAGATTTATATGGTGCAATGCCATGTGCTGTGGAATCGCAATCCTGAATATTACACCGAATCAAGCTGGAGAGGGAAAAAGGCTACCGAAGGCGGAGCGCTCTTTACGCAAGTGAGTCATTTTATCGATTTGCTGATTTGGTGGTTTGGCGATGTGGTGGAGGCGAAATCCATTATTGATACCAAATTGCACGATATCGAGATTGAAGATTGCGGTAGCTCCACCGTGAATTTCGCTTCTGGGGTGATGGGTACACTCATCTGGACCACTTGCGTGTACAATAAAAATTTTGAAGGGAGCATTACCATTATTGGAGAAAAAGGAACCATTAAAATCGGTGGGTCTTATTTGAATAAAATTGATTTTTGGGATGTAAAGAGCATGCCACTGCCCAATCAGAATATGTTTGTGGATCAGCCCAATATGTATGGCAAGTACCAAGGTACTAGTTCCAATCACGATAAAGTGATTGCCCAAATCGCCAATATGTTTACCAATGAAAAATACCAAGAGGTGGTAGAAGGCGAGGAGGGAATTAAATCTATTGAGGCCATTGAAAGAATGTATCAATTCCTATGAAAAATACGCCCGATAGGCTTTTAGCATCCGGAATCAAGGATGCACTTTTTGGTGAAGGTGTCACTGTAGTGCAGCCGGTCAATCTCTATGGTTGCGAAATCGGGGATCAGTGTTTCATAGGGCCCTTCGTAGAAATTCAGCGTTCGGTGAAAATAGGCGCGCGCACCAAGGTGCAGTCGCACAGCTTCATTTGCGAGCTGGTAACCATTGGTAGCGATTGTTTTATTGGTCATGGGGTAATGTTTGTGAACGACACCTTTCAAAAAGGCGGTCCGGCCCGAGGCGATAAATCCCTTTGGAAATCTACCCAAATCGGTAATCATGTATCCATTGGTTCCAATGCTACCATACTTCCTGTCAGCATCTGCGACCACGTGGTGATAGGAGCCGGAGCAGTAGTGACAAAATCCATTCATGAACCGGGCGTGTATGCCGGAAGTCCGGCTCGAAAAATTAAATAAGTGTATGCAAATTCCTTTTGTTGATTTAAAAGAGCAGTATCAGTCGCTCAAACCCGCTATCGATGCGGCTATTCATCAGTGTTTAGATACCACCAGCTTTGTAGGTGGCCCTTTGGTTGCTACGTTTGAAAAAGCTTTTGCCTCTTACTTGGGCGTAGGGCACTGCATAGGCTGCGCGAATGGCACCGATTCCCTAGAAATTATCATGAAAGCCCTTGGGATAGGCGCTGGCGATGAAGTAATCGTTCCGGCTTGCAGCTGGATTTCTACTTCTGAGACCGTTACGGCCGTGGGCGCTAAGGTGGTTTTTGCCGATATCCTTCCTGAATATTATACCATCGATCCTGCTGATATAGAGCGCAAGATTACTGCGCGCACCAAAGCTATTATTCCGGTGCATTTGTATGGTCTTCCGGCTTCCATGCCCGAGATTGTGGAAATTGCCAATAAAAATGGAATTCATGTGATTGAAGATTGTGCCCAGTCGCACGGAGCGGCTGTTGAAGGAAAAATGGTAGGCACTTTTGGCATTGCGGCCAGCTTTAGTTTCTATCCCGGAAAGAACTTGGGTGCTTATGGCGATGCCGGAGCCATGGTAACGAATGATGCGCAATTGGCTCGCACGCTACGAATGATTGCTAACCATGGACAAGAAGGCAAGCACAATCACCAAATTGAAGGGCGAAACAGCCGATTGGACAGCATGCAAGCGGCCATACTTTCTGTGAAATTGCCGCACTTGCCCGAATGGACTGCCAAAAGACAAGCCAATGCCGCTTATTATGAAAAAGCCTTAGGGACGATGGTGCAAACGCCCAAAGCGCCTAAGGGATATTCGCATGTGTACCATGTGTACGAAATTCAAGTGCCTAATCGGGAAGAAATGATAAGCAAGCTGGAGCAGGCGGGCATACAAACGGCCATTCATTATCCTACGCCTATGCCTTTTATGCCTGCTTACGCACATTATGGACATAAAAGATCGGATTTTCCGGTAGCGGCTGCCCAGATGGACCGCATTTTATCGTTGCCTATGTATCCGGAGCTAAAGCCCGAACAAATAGATTATGTGGCGGAACAAATCCGAAAATCACTTAAAGCCTAAACGCTGAAAGGCTTTGAGGAAGAGTTGCCGGATTTCGTAAGAAGGATTCAGTCGGTAGATAAAAAGGGTGTAAAGCAACGTGATTAAGGCTGATTTTATGATAAGATTGGCCAAATGCCACTCGCTGGGGAAAGGTAAAAGGTATACCAAGGCATAAATCGCTATTGCGCCCAGTACAAGTGGGAAGGTTTTGCTACTGAAGGGATGAATCTGATATTTGAGGTAGATAAAACCAATTTTCAGGGTATTGAAAGCGATAATCGCTAAGCAGAAAGATAAAGCTGCGCCTTCTAGTCCGTACAGCGGAATGAGGTAGATGTTTAGCCCGATGGTGAAAATAGCCAATGCCGCCACCAACACGATATTGAACATGTAATACTTGCTCATCACGATAATCTCCCCGTTTACTCCAGCTATCATATCCGCCAGTTTGCCAAGCGCGATAATGATTACTACCCTTTTTCCCGTTTGGTACACTTCCCCGTTTGGCACAAAATGGTAGAGCGAATCAAGATTGCTAATAATGCCTATAAACAGCAAAAGACCTATCACTGCTTGATGAATGGAAACCTTTTTGTACAAGCTTTCCACTTCTTTCAAATCATTTTTCAAAAACGACTGCGATATCAAGGGCGTGGTGATTTGCGTAATGCCTCGCTTGGGCATTTCCAGCACAGTTGCTATAAAAAAAGCGATGGTGTAAATGGCGTTTTCGGCCAAGCCCAAATAGCTCGTGACCATAAAGGAATCGATGCGCGATAGGATAAGAATACCGCTGCTGCCCAACATGGTGAGGAGAATATAGGAGAAAAAACGCCTTACAAATGGCGTGTCCACAAAATCCCAATGGAAGGAGAAGTGGGTGTTTTTCTTCATCACAAGATAGAAAAACATAAATAAAAAGCCTGTGGCGTAGGTGATGACCAAAAAGTAGAGTAATCCTTGAAAAGGAATCACTTGAAAGAAATACAAAGCGATGCTGATGCTACTGAAAATCCGGAAGAATACCTCTTTCACCAAAGTAGGGATAATCACCTGCAAGTGCGAACGGCAAAAAGCCTCCATTATGCTGACCAAGGTGAGCAGTAGGGCGCAAATTAGTAAGAGGCTGAGGTATTGATTTACTTCTTGGGCATTATCGGCAAACAAGCCCATAAACCACGGCTTAATCAGCATAAATACACCCAAAAATATTCCGAAGAAGATCAATGTAGTGGCCAAAATGAAACTGAAAAACCCTTTTTCTTTATGATGTGCCGGGAAAAAGCGCAATATACCCTGCGCCAAGCCGATTTGGGCAAAAGGAACCAGCAGCAGGGCTGTATCTTGAATAAAGCGCCACAGTCCTAGTTCGGCCTCGCTCAGCACAGCCGGAAACCACCAAAGCATATTCAAATACCCAATGGCCACACCTAAGTAGGAGAGGGTGGTACTTACTATACTTTGACGGATGACGAGGCCCATGGGCTTATGCATAAATTTTAACTAGGTCCAAGGCGCTTGTTTCCCAATTGGCACCTTTCTCTTGAGTAGCTTTCAGTCCATTGCTGCCAAGCGAAGCGGCCAATTCAGGCGAATTATACAACTGCTGAATCGCTTCTGCCAAGGATTTTGCATTGGACGCTTCAAATACCAGTCCGCTGTGGTACTCGGTAACCGTGCGAGCCAAAGGAGGGCTGGAGCTCACTAACAAAGGTTTGCCCGTCATCATGGCCTGAAAGAGTTTGTGCGGAATGGTATTGTCGGTATGGCCATTGCGGTGATGCGGGATTACGTTTACATCAGCCATTTTCATTAAGGAATAGAAGTGTGAGAAAGGTTGATGCCCCTTCAAGAATACCTGCTGCTCTAATCCGTGTAGATGAACAATATCTAAAAGCTTCTCTTTTACCGTTTGGGTAGTGCTTCCCGAAATATGCAGTTCAATTTTGGGGAAATCCTTTAAGTATTGAAATGCCTCTACCAAGGTGTCAACCCCGCGGTGAGGACCCACATTGCCCGTATAAGCTACAATAAATCTCCCTTCTGTATTTCCATAAATATCGGAGAATACGGGTTGATTTAGAAAGTCCTTGTTTTCAGTATTCGATATGATTTTGATTTTATCAGAAGATAAAGGATGCATGTTGACCAGTCGCTCTTTCATTTCCTCCACCACAGCAATAATCACATCGGCTTCCCGGCACGCTTTTGCTTCCCAAGCAATCCACCGTTGGTAATTCAGAAATAGATAGTTTTTTAAGCGGGCAATCGGGTTTTTCTTCCATTGAAACCACACCTTGATTGCCTCCGGATAATTCTCGTGCAAGTCGACAATTGAACGCAAACCAAATTTCTTGGCGAGCTTGATTCCAGTGCCTGCCAATGGTAAATCATGTACATGAACAGCCGCGATGGAATACTCCTTGATGGCTTTTTTGGCTGCGCGATAAAAGATAGGATGAATAAATCGGACAGACATGACTACATCCCAAAATGCTTGCATGTAAAGGGAGTTGCCCGGATTGCATCGAATAACCGTGGCAAAAGGAAGTTTTTCTACTGATGCTTCTTTGGGTGACTTTTTGGTACAAAGAATAAACACAGTATGCCCCGCTTCAGCAAGTGATTTTGCTTCTTTACTTACTCGGATGTCATCGGGGTAAGGAGCATTCAAAAGCATTAAAATGTTCATGCCCATCTATTTCCTTCTCGCCTCTATAATATAATATCGGTTGGTAAAAGCGCGTAAAAGTGGGCGTATACCGGGAGTGAGGATGGGGTTTTTCCATTTTTCACTGCGCACGATTTCCCATCCGGCCTTTTCGAGCAGCCAGTCGAACTGCCAATCTTCAAATTCATGGTAATGTTGATCCCAGCGGTCGTTTTTGTTGCGGTAAGCTTTACTAAACCATAGGCGCAAGGGTACCGAAATGAACAAGCGCTTGGCTTTAATAGCACGCAAGGCACCCATAGGATTGATCAGGTGTTCGCATACCTCAAAAGAAGTGACCGCATCTACTGAGGCATCGGCTAACACCTCCGGGTTTTCATCAAAATCTTCTCCTTGAGTGTTTTTTACCGTATAGCCTTTCTCCTGCATGATTTTAGAAAAAGCATTGGGCGTGCCCATATCCAAAATGGAAGCCGGAGCGGGCATCGTTTGAGCGATAAACGCAAGGGTTTTATGATATCTGCGCTGGGTGGCCCAGGCGCGTTCTTTTCTTTTTAAAGATGCAATCATTGACAATAAGATATGGCGCAAAACTACATAAACCCTCAGGTTAAAAAAAATCAGGTGCTGTGTTGCTTTATCCAGTCGACTAGTAGCGGGAAGTGGTCTTGCTCGGCATGCGGACTTGTGAGTATAGATATATGGTCATAGTCGGCCAAGTGCTCATTCTTCTTTGATAGCAGTATAAAGCGGTCGCTAGGGTTTCCTACTTCTTTCATCAGCCTTTGCACATCGGTAGGGTGACCCAAGTGGTCATCGGCCTGTCCGGTAAGATAGAGCGTGGGCGCTACTTGTTGGCGGGTAAAAGCCGCTCGGTAATCAAAACCGTCCTCCGGATCTATCCATTTTTGGGTATCTCTCACCCAGCTCCGCACTTGCCTATAAAAAATGGCGGGTTCATTATCGCTGCCAAATTTCCATTCAATAGCTGGTAAATATCCATACACACGAGTAAGAATTTCTCCCAATCCCGACCAAAGTACATCCACCCGCCAGATTTTTGTCAAATGCACCACGCTTATGGAGCGCTTGGTTCCTAAAAATGCCATAGAGCCTAAAGAAATGGAAGGATGACGCGCCAAAAAAGCCAAAATAAGAACTCCGCCCCATGAGTGGGCCATCCAATGTTGCTTTTGCTTGGGGTGGCGCTCGGCAATAAATTGGTAGATAACCGGAAGTTCTTGGGTGATGGTTTCGGTTTGGGAGTAGCGCAGGTGCCGAGAAATCGGTGGCGTACTTTTACCACGGCCTTTCAGGTCGGGGACATACACGCTAAAGCCCATTTTAGCTAAAAATGGAGCTAGACCCTTGCCCGATTTGGAATAGAAGATTTTGCCGTTTTCTATGCTTCCATGCACTAAAACCACAGGAATGCCTGCCGGATGTTGAGAGAAATGACGAATATGGAGTTGACCATTTTGAAAAGGAAGGAAGAGCGATTCTTCAATCATAGACTGATATTTTTCTTGTACAATTCCAATAATTACTAAGATGTGTGCGTTTGGAGTTTGATAATTAACAAATTTTAAATTTATTTACAGTCGGTTTACCTAATTAAAATTTACTCTTAACTTATTAACAAACTATGAAATCATTAAAAATTGCTGCTCTCTTTCTTGCCCTTGTTGTTGTAGGCGCTGCATGTAAGAAAAAACCTACACCTACTCCGGAAGATACAGCTGCTCAGGTTCAAGCGAAGGCTTTGGTTGGAACTTGGGAATCGACCTCTATTACAAAAGACGGTGATGCTACAGTAGGTGAAGTATATCCTGACTTTACGGTAGTATTTACAGCAAGTGCCGATGATGCCGAAAACATTACCGGAACTATTGCTGCTAGTGGAGATATTTTCGAATCAACTAATGAGCCTATCTTGGGTTCTGGTACTTGGACATTCGGATCTAACGAAGCTACTCTTGATGTAGATGTGACTGGAAATGTGGATGATATTTCTGTTTCTTTCAACACAGATAAAACACAGTTGACTTTGAGCTTTACCGTATCTGAGCCTGCAGCCCGTGTAATGGGATTGACAGGTAACTACACTGTAGTATTGGCTAAGCAATAAGATACTAAAAAGTTCTAATGAAAAAGGCTAGAGCAATCTCTAGCCTTTTTGTTTTTATGCTACCGTCATCGGGATATCCATCAAAAGCAGTTCGGTACCAGGCTTCACTGTGATATCGAAGGCATCCGTTTCGCTTATGCCCAGCGAGTCACGTTTTTGAAGCTTCTGCCCTCCGGCTTCCACTTCTCCCTCAATCACAAAAAGGAAAGAACCATTTCCCTGCTTTTTCTGCTTATAATGGATTGAGCTTTCTTTATCAAAATTGCCTAGGTAAAACCATGCATCTTGGTTAAGGCTTAAGTGGCCTTCTCCCTCCACAGGATTAATAATATTTAGCAAAGTGTTACGCTTTTGCTCATCGCTGAATTTCATTTGTCCATAGCGAGGGGCAATGTTTTTCTTTTTGGGAAATAACCAAATCTGCAATAAGTTGGTAGTTTCGGTTTTGCTGGGATTAAATTCTGAGTGGTACACACCTGTGCCTGCCGACATAATCTGTACTTCATTCCGGCTGATTACACCTTCACCTCCCGTACTGTCTTTATGAGCCAGCTGGCCAGCTAATGGTATGGAAATGATTTCCATATTATCATGCGGATGCGTGCCAAAGCCATTGTCAGGGGCAATTAAGTCATCGTTGAGTACGCGTAAAGTGCCAAAGTGAATCCGCAAAGGATTGTAATAGTTGGCAAAACTGAAACTGTATTTGGCATTGAGCCAACCCATTTGAGCGGCTCCTCTGTCTTGTGCTTTTGTGAGTATGGTTTTCATGATTTATTTGTTCAAACATTTAATGTATGCACATATACGTTTTGCCTTTGAAAAAGTTTATGAGAAAATAAACTTTTGTATTTTGCTGCCTTTCTTTCAGGTTTACCATTGCACATGCTATACTGGACACTAAAATACATCGTATACTTCGCTTTTCGTGCTTATTTCAAGCGCATATACATTAGTGGGGCGCATCATATTCCGAAAAATAAGCCCGTGATTTTGGCTAGCAACCACCCTAATTCCTTTCTGGATGCCATCGTGATGGGTGTGCTTTTAAGGCGGCCTGTACACTTTTTGGCGCGTGGCGATGTGTTCAATACCCCATTTAAAAAGTGGCTGCTGTGGCAAATCAAGATGTTGCCCATTTACCGTATGGAAGAGGGCATGGAAAACCTGCACAAAAACGAAGAGACCTTCGCTAAGTGCGATAAGATATTGTCCAACAATGGCATTATCCTCATATTTTCTGAAGGCCTTTGCATCATTGAAAAACGCTTGCGCAAACTGCGCAAAGGAACAGCCCGCATTGCTTTTACTACCGAAGCAGAATCGGGCTGGACACGCGACATTCAAGTGGTGCCCGTAGGCCTGAATTACCAAGAAGCCACCCAAGCGCGTACCCGTGTGATGATGGCTTTCGATGCACCTATCCAAGTGAAAAGTTTTCAAGAGGTGTATGATCAAAATCCGGCCATTGCCATACGTCAATTCAACGAGCAATTGACTCAGCAACTCCGCCAGTTGGTGATTCATGTGGCCGATCGCGCCAATGATACCTTAGCCGAACAAATTCTGGAAATTAGGCGTAACGATTGGGCTTCGGAGGGTATTGGTGCTTGGCTGCGCAAGCAAGACGATAACCGTAAGAAAGAGTGGGAGGCCATAGAAGCGCTCAATGCCCTTTCGGTAGAAGAGCAAGAAGCCTTGAAAACGGCTAGTAATGCCTATTTTAAGCAGTTGAAGAAACTTGGCCTCAAGGATAAAGAAGTGCAGCGAAGACCAAAAAATCGTATTGGGAAGATGTTGCTTGTCCTCCTAGTGTCACCTATTGCCCTAATGGGTTGGCTTGGAAATGTAGGCCCTTGGCTTTTGGCCCAGAAGATTACCCGCAAAGTGGTGAAATCGAACGTGTTTACCGCCTCGGTAAGCTTTGGAGCAGCTTTGTTTTTGTACATCATTTACTACATCCTTTTCGGGATAGCATTCTCGTACTTGCCTATTCCTTTCTATTATTTTGGCTTGCTGATGCTTTCGAGTTATGTCACTATCCAATGGATGGAAACCTGGCGAGAACTCACGCAAGAGATTGCCGGACTCCGCTTTTCTGCTAAGCAGCCATCTGCTTATGAGCAATTGAAGAAAGAAAGGCGCCAGCTGCACGAGATCCTTCAAGGGCGAGCGGTGGCGGCTTAATAGCTTGCTAATCATCCAAAAAAATAGGCTGCCTTATCGACAGCCTATTTTTGTTTTAGTCTTTTACGCGGCTAATGCCTAATGCACTCACCATCCAGTTGGGTAGGGCTTTGCCCGGCTTACGATTTTTCAGGTTGAGGTATAGTCCCAGTTTCTTTAAAATAGGCACTCGGTGCGTTTCTACAAACTCAATCAGCGTGCCATCAGGGTCTTCACAATAGGAGAAATGTCCGGCTGCTTCACCCATATCAAAGCTATTAGCGCTATCCACAGTAAAAGGATAACCTTTTGTGGCACATTCTTTTTCAAGCAATTTCATTCCAGTAATGTCGAAGCATACGTGGATAAAGCCCAAATCACCCCAGAAACGGTTTTCGTACATCTTTTTAGCGGTGCGCGATTGTACAGAGATGAGTTCAATTTCCGTAGGGCCTAACAACTTGGCAAATGCACCTGTGCGGACTTCGGGATGACGAAGTAGTACTCTGCGGAAAGTATCGGTGCCACCCGGCAATCCGGCAAAATCCTCAAAAGTAGCTGTGGTATCATATACTTTTTGCGAATAACCGAGCAAGCTACTGTAGAAGGTAATGGCTTTGTCCATATCCGTTACCCCAATAGTAACCCCCCCTACACCGCCCATGAGCGAACGCCCAGTTTTGAACCAAGCTAGTCCTTTTACGATTTCAAACACATTGCCATACGGGTCACGGACATAAAAGTGTAAATCTCCGGCCGGATTTTTGGCCAAAGGTCCCACGATATCGAGTTTTCGCTTCTGGAATTCGGCATAGCATGCGGCCACATCGGTGCACTTTACCTTTACGGCATAAATCCCCAAATCTCCGGCCTGAATAGCAAATTCAGCCGGCTGAGGAGTGCGGTCGGTGAATTGCCAGATTTCAAAACCTCCACCGCCTTGCATGTTCAGCGCCAATACCGCATCGCGGCTAAAGGTCTTGCCTCCGGTGTAGCGCACCATCAGATTGGCGGTAGCCTTATCGCGAAATACGGGCACATCAAATCCGAAATTCTTTCTGTAAAAAGCCCAAGCCTCATCTACATTGCGGATGCCTATGCCCACTTGCTGTATGCCGCTGATAATCTTTTCTTGTAATTCCATACGATATAATTAATCAAAATGTCATTTTTATTGCAATTCGCCTGTCTTCAGGCCTGCCTTTAGGTCGGCTTTACTTTGGCGGCCATTCGGTAAAATAAGAAAGGAAGATATTTACGGATGTACACCATCAAGATTTCCTTTCCGCCAATCCACACTTCTTTTTTGCTTCTTTCCATAGCCTGTACAATCTGCCGCGCACACGATTCGGCACTGATACCTTCTTCTTGACCTTGGTCGAGCTGCCCATGGGCTTTGCCTTCTTTGGTAAGGGCATGGAGGGAGATATTGGTTTTTACCCTTCCTGGGCAAACCAGTGTTACTTCTATTCCTTTTGATTGGTTCTCGGCCCGTACCGATTCAAAATAGCCGTGCAGCGCATGCTTGGAGGCTGAATAGGCCGAACGCAGCGGAAAGCCGAATTTGCCCACAATACTGCTGATGCTTACAATATGCCCTGTTTTTCTTGCAATCATGTGCGGAAGCACGGCCTTGGTCATATTAACCGCCCCGAAATAATTTACTTCCATAATCTGGCGATCTACCGCTATGGGGGTTTCTACCGCTAAAGAGCGCTGACTAATACCTGAGTTATTAATCAGGATGTCGATGTGCTGATGCTCGGCTAAAATGGTATCGCGCAGCTGATAAATGGCGGCTTCTTGGCTTACATCTAATGGATACACAAAGGCGCGGCCTTTCAGCCCTTCGCAGGCTTTTTGCACCCGCTGCAAGGAGGCCTCATTTCGAGCCGATAAAAATACCGTGCCTCCTCTGCGCACCAGCTCAAGCGTGAGCGCTTCGCCAATGCCCGAGGAGGCGCCTGTAATCCATATATTTTTGGAAGCAATCTTCATTTAAGCCTAAATTTTGTGTGAAAATAGAAATTATTGCACATAATCAGCCTATTGACGGATGAGTTTTCCTTCCCAAGTTTCTTCTACACTTAGTAGTGAAGGATTTCCTTGGTAATACACATTTCCCGTGTTTTCGATAAAGCCTGTAAGTTCAGATGAAGCGTGAATGTACAAATCATTGTAGCCCCTATGGCGAACAAATACCTTTTCGGCCACTAAATCAGAAGCATACAGGCGGCCATCATTAAAATAATATCCCGGCCTGAATTCAGAGGCTGTACCCTGCAAAGTAATATTGGAAATACCATTGCTGGTGATAGTCAAGGTGCCAAAATCGCCCCTTAATGTGAGGTTGCCACTGGCATTTTTTACTTCAAGATGGAGCTTGGTTAGCTGTAGATTACCCTCATTGGTGATTATGCCTGAGCCAAACTGGCTGATGGTGCTAAGATTGTTGAAATAGAGGGTGACTTTGGGCGCTTCATAGGTTTTGGCCCATTCGCAGGTTTTAAAGTGCTTGATGGAAAGCTCTCCTACAAGACTGTCCCATTGTATGCTTTCCAAATCGTTTTCAAAGTATTCAATTTTTAGACCTGTACTGTCCGACTGCACCAAGTGGAGGTCGATTCGGTCGTACATACTGACTTTTTCAAAGCTTTGTAAAGGGAAATATTCCGACTGCCATTTGCCTTTGGCACGGGTACAACCTTCCCAGGCATCCGAACAGGCACTGGTAAACAAGGTGAGAATGGCCAAAAGTATAAACTGTGTTTTCATATCCGTATGCCCAGCCCCCATTCCAGTGCTTCGGCCTTTGCGGCATGAGTTTTTAAAAACATATTGATGCTGATGTTCTGGTACCATTGATAGCGTAAGCCATAGCGCTGGTAAAGGATATCTTTCTGGGGTAATTTTTCATATACATAATAGCCCACTTGGGTAAGCAGTGACAAATCGCCTAGGTGCAGTTCATGTCCTAGGGTAAGGCCTATTCGCTTAAAATCGGGCTTAGTTTGGCCGCGCAAGAAAAAACTTTGTTCCAGACTTTCCTTTATGGCCCAATTGATAAAATAATCGCCACCTATCAGCCAACTGCTTTTGGCATTGGCTCGCCATCCGGCATAGCTTTGAAAGGTGATAAAAGGTTTAACCGCTCGACCCATGGGTTGCGCCTGACTACGCCCTAATTGTAGTAAAAATGAATATTGCCATTCTTTTTCGTGAGCAGAGGAAGTCGGTGGACTAGGTTTTTCGGTGTATTGAATAGTTTTTTGCAGGCCGATATTGGCGCTTACTAAATTGATGCCTTTGTTGGGTAGGCGGATTGCACCATTGGAAAAGTGGGTGATGCCAACATTCAATCGTGCTTGCCAATTTGGATTGATTTGCCATTGGGTATTGATGGCGCCTCGCATTTGAACAGAAAATCGGCTTCCTAAAATCGTGTTTTGGTTATTGGTTTCAGGATCATAAGGACGAGTGGCAAAGCCCAGTCCGGTGCCGATTTCGCCCCTGATTTGTATGCCTTTATTTTGCCAGAAAGGAAAACTCATGTAAGTAGATGCGGCTAAAATATCTCCTAATACCTCATTTCCTAATGAGAAATAGCTGAGCGAATGTCCCACCCAAGGATAGCCATAGGCGGCATGCCAATCTTCCGTTCCGGATAGGTGTTTTTCATAAAACACTTCCACACCATCCGGATGGTAGGTGATTAAATGGCCGATATCCGGTGAGTGCTTTAGGATAAATCCTTTATAATACTGAACTCCTACCCGCGATTGTGGGATTGCTTGCGCATCAGCCTTGATATTGCTAATAAAAAGCAGGATTATTGTAGTCCAAAAAAGCCGTACAACACGCGTCATTTTCTGTAGATTAAAATTCGAAGATAAAAGAAATTACCATGAACGTAAAAGGGAAAGTAGCTGTGGTGACTGGTTCCTCAAAAGGAATAGGTCTTGAAACCGTTAAGATTTTACTAGAAAAGGGCATGAAAGTGGCCGGATGGAGCCGCGGAGCTACCGATATTTCTCATCCCGATTTTATTCATTTTCCTACCGATATTGGCTCTTGGGAATCGGTACAGCGTAGTTATGAACAAACCGTGGCGCATTTTAAAAGCCCCGTTCAGGTATTAGTCAACAATGCCGGACTTGGCTATACCGGAGGCATAGAAACGATGCCCGTTCAGGAATGGACGGAGATGTTCAATGTAAACGTGCACGGAATTTTTTATACTTCGCGCCTTGTAGTACCTGAGATGAAGAAGCTGGATGAAGGACATATCATCAATATATCTTCCATTGCAGGTACCAATGGGATTGAATTTATGTCAGGGTACTGCGGAACCAAACATGCCGTTCGTGGAATATCGCATAGCATGTACAAGGAGCTGCGCAATTTTGGCATCAAAGTAACGTGTATCTATCCGGGTTCGGTGAATACGAATTTCTTCGACAAGATTGATTCCGTTACCGCCAATGAAAATATGATGCGTCCTCAAGATATTGCCGAAACCATCGCCCATGTGCTCGATTCACATGGCAATTACCATCATGTGGATATAGAAGTGCGTCCACTACGCCCTAAAGGTAAACCTACTCGCTAATGGCCATAGAAATACATCACTTGGTGAAAACCTACGGTACTCAGCGTGCTGTAGACGATATCAGTTTTTCGCTCAATGAAGGCGAAATTGTAGGCTTTTTGGGTCCCAATGGAGCCGGAAAGTCCACCACCATGAAGATACTTGCCTGCTATTTGCCTCCCTCCGAAGGTGAGGTGAAAGTGGGAGGCTTTGATGTGCGCGAACAGCACCAGCAAGCCCGTAAGCTAATCGGCTATTTGCCTGAACATAATCCTTTGTACTTGGATATGTACGTGCATGAGTTTTTGCGTTTTGCAGGCTCGTTGTATGGTATAAAAGGCCAAGCGCTCAAAAGTCGGGTGGAAGAGATGGTGGAAAAGTGCGGCCTTACTGTAGAGCAGCACAAAAAAATCGGGATACTCTCCAAAGGCTACCGCCAGCGGGTAGGCTTGGCACAAGCCCTGCTACACAATCCGAAAGTCTTAATTTTGGATGAGCCTACCACAGGCCTCGACCCGAATCAGATATTGGAAATCCGCCAGCTGATACGCGAAGTAAGTGCCAATAAAACCGTGCTTTTCAGTACCCACATTATGCAGGAGGTGGAAGCGCTTTGTAATCGCGCGATTATTATCAATAAAGGTCGTATCGTAGCTGATAATTCTTTGAGCCAAATCAAAAATCGTCAAGGGCTTAAAACGCTCCATGTGGAGTTTGATAAAGAAGTACAAGTGGAGGATTTTGCCGCCTTGGAGGGTGTGCAGCAAGTGAAAGTAGCAGGGGCTAAAGTCAGCTTGCAAATCGCTTCCGACAAAGAAGTGCGCCCCGCCTTGAGCCAATTGGCATTACAAAAAGGCTGGGTAATATTATCCTTACAGCAGCAAGAAGATAGTATGGAAAAAGTGTTTCAAGAACTGACAGGAGGGACGCATTCATGATACAGATATTTTGGAAAGAGCTGAGTAGTTTTTTTAGTTCTTTGATTGCCTACTTGGTGGTGGGAATATTTTTGATCATCACTGGTTTGCTTACCTGGGTATTTCCTGAAACCAGCGTGCTCACCTATGGCTTTGCCGATATGGCTACCCTTTTTAGCATCGGGCCTTATGTGTTTATGTTCCTGATTCCGGCCATTACCATGCGCTCGTTTGCCGAAGAAAAGAAAACAGGCACCATAGAAATGCTGTTTACCAAGCCCATTTCCGAGTGGGATATTATCCTGGGAAAATACTTTGCCAGCTTGGCCATTGTGCTTTTAGCCATCGTGCCCACCACGGTGTATTTTTATTCTATTTACCATTTGGGCAATCCCGTGGGCAATATCGATGTGTCGGGTGTGGTAGGCTCTTATATCGGGCTTTTCTTTTTAGGCGCCATTTTTACGGCCATCGGCATATTTGCTTCCAGTCTCAGCGACAACCAGATTGTGGCGTTTATCCTAGCGGTATTTATGGTGTTTGTGTTTTACACAGGCTTTAGTTCCTTGGCTCAGTTGCCTAGTTTGTCCTCAATGGGCGTGAAAGTAATGCAGCTTGGTATCTTGTATCATTACGAAATCATGAGCAAAGGCCTAATAGATCTGCGCAATGTGGTGTATTTTGTGTCGGTGAGCGCTTTCTTTATTTTATGTACCCAATTTGTCTTGAGCAGTAGGAAATGGTAACACAACAAAACAAAAAATGGGAAAGCGTACTGCGCCTGGGTATAGGGCTGGCCGTATTGGTGGTGGTCAATCTCTTGGTCAATCGCTTTTTGCTCAGGCTCGATCTTACCGAGGAAAAACGTTATACGGTACAACCCGCCACTCGCGCTATATTATCCAATCTGGAGGCTCAGGTATATGTGGAGGTCTATCTCGAAGGAGATTTCAACCCGGAGTTTAAGCGTTTACAGAAATCGGTAGAGGAAACCTTGCAGCAGTTTCAGGCCTATGCAGGTAGCAAATTGATCTATAGTTTTGTAAAACCCGATGTAGCCGAAAGTGCAGAGGCACGCAAAGCGTTTTATTTGAAATTGGCTCGCTTGGGCATAAATCCTACCACGGTATTTGACGACCAGGAAGGCCAGCGTGTGGAGAAATTAGTTTTTCCGGGTGCACTGGTGTCATACATGGGCAAAGAGCAGGGCGTGCAATTGTTGAAAGGCAATCGTTCCGCGGGCTCTAGTCAGGTGCTCAATCAGTCCATCGAAGGCTTGGAATATGAATTGGCCACGGCCATTCGCAACTTGAGCCAAACCGAGCGTGGCAAGGTGGGCATTATTTCCAATCACCTAGGTTTAGATTCGCTCGAAATGATGGGCATGGTCAACAGCCTGGCCGATCGCTATGACGTATATCGTGCGGATTTGAATAAAGTAGCGGATTTATCGGTGTTCGATGCTTTGCTTTTGATTAAACCTACCTCAGCGTATTCAGAAAAAGAAAAATATCAACTCGATGCATACGTCACCCAAGGAGGAAAGCTATTTGTAGCCTTAGATCAGATGGGCGTACGCATGGAAGAGGCTTCCGAAGGCACGGTAGCCTATACCATTGAGCATAATTTAGATGATTTGCTTTTCCGCTACGGTGTACGCATCAACCAAAACCTGATACAAGATGTACAATGCGGGAACTTTCCCGTGGTGGTGGGCGATATGGGTGACCAACCTCAGATTACCATGTTGCCTTGGCCTTATTTTCCGGTCAGTGCCCAATACGGACAGCACCCTATTGTTCGGAATTTAGATGCCTCTTTGCTTCGCTTTGTCAGTACCATCGATACGGTGAAGGCTACGGGCATCCGCAAAACCCCGCTAATGTACAGCTCGCCTTATGCAAGGGTTCTTACCAGTCCGATTGTGATTAGTTTCAATGACTTGCGCAAAGGGCTCAATCCGGAACTTTTCAATGCGGGAATCCAGCCAGTGGCGTATCTGCTCGAAGGACAGTTTATATCGGTATTCAAAAATCGTATGCTTCCCGAGGGGGTAAATCCAAATACAAAATCACAAGCTGCTGGTAAGGTGCTGGTGGTGGCCGATGGCGATTTTGCCCGAAACGAGGTAGATATCAAATCGGGTAAGCCGCATCCCTTGGGTTTTGACCAATTTGCCCGCCAGACCTACGCCAATAATGATTTTATGCTCAATGCCATCAGTTATTTGGTAGAAGAGGAAGGGCTCATAACCGCCCGAAGCAAAGAAGTGAAAGTCCGCCCACTGGATAAAGTAAAGGTGGCCAAGGATACACTTTTCTGGCAGCTGATTAATGTGGCCTTACCTTTGCTAATGCTGGTGCTGGCCGGAATACTTGTGTATTTCTGGCGCAAAAGAAAATACACCTCTTTTTAAATCGATATGAACCGTACCTTCCGATTGCTCCTGCTTTTTCTTTTCCTCGTGGCGGCCATCGTCATGCTTTTGTATCTGGACGGGGAAAGAGGAACCAATGCCCAGCTTCATTTTAAGATGGATGAGCCTTCGCGCATTTCGCAGGTGCTGATAGGGGAAGAAGCTAACAAGGTGCGCTTGGTGAAGCAAGGCACTCGATGGAGTTTGAACGATTCTCTTTATCTCGACCAAGACATGCTGAAAATCTTGCTGAGCGTGATGGAGAAAATGCAAATCAAGCGTGCTATAGAAGCGGCTGAGCTGCAAGAGGTGTTGCGCCTATCCGGTGAGCCAGTTTCTGTTTTTGTATCGAGTGAAGAAGGGGAGGTGAAGCGCTGGAAGATTGCCGGAAATCCGCAAAGCCTGCAAACCTATTTGCAATTTATGGGCGCTTGGTATGAGGTGTATTTGCCGGGCTACGATAGCTATTTAGCCGGATTTTTTCTCATGCCTACCCACAAATGGGAAAGTCTGCGGGTGTATGAAGGTACGCCTCAAAGCCTTTTCGAGATACAAGTCATAGCAGAAGATACCCTGCGCATGCTTCCTGAAAAAGGTGAATTGGTACTGCAAGGAGGGGCTGCTTACGATACCCTTGCCACTGTGAAGTGGTTAGAATCAGCCATTCATTTTCAAGTAAAAGCCTGGAGCGATAGTGCTTATGCTTTTGGAACGCCCGAATTGAGCGTGCACATAGCCGATTTGAATCCTACTTTAGGATCTAAAATCAATCTTTACCGACAAGACAGCCTCTTTTTCTTGCAGCTCAATGGAAAGAAATGGGCTGAGATGGAAGCCAGCGACTGGCAATTTTGGCAAGGAATCCGTCAATCGTGGAAGGGTAATAATTAATTCAGCCTATATTTTGGGCGTGAATCTTTTATATCGATTATTTTTTTAACTTTACCGAGCTTTTTAAAACCAAACGAAACGAGTAATACCCAATGAAGTTTATAGTTTCCTCATCCGTGTTGTTGAAGCAGCTTTCTGCTATCAACGGTGTTATCACCACCAACCCGGTACTTCCTATCCTTGAAAATTTCCTTTTTGTTATCGAAAACGGCAACTTGACCATTACCGCTTCCGATTTGCAGACCTTTATGGTGACTGAATTGGAGGTGGAAGCAAAAGAAAACGGAAGTGTGACAGTGCCTGCCCGTATTTTGTTGGAAACGCTAAAAAACCTTCCCGAACAGCCTGTAACTTTCTCAATCGATGAGAGTAGCTATACTGTGGAAATCAGTTCGGATAATGGACGTTACAAGCTTTCCGGAGAAAGTGCTGTGGATTTTCCTAAGAAACCACCTGTTTCAGATGCGTATAATGTGGACATGTCCAGCGAGGTGCTAGGGGCAGCCATCAACAATACTATTTTTGCTACCAGCAACGATGAGCTTCGTCCGGCCATGACGGGCGTGTTCGTAAAACTTGACGATACCAATATCACTTTTGTGGCTACTGACGGACACCGTTTGGTGCGCTACCGCAGGGTAGATGTAAGCTCCGATTCAGGTACTTCCATCATTATCCCTCGTAAGGCGTTGAACTTGTTGAAAAGTACCTTGCCTTCGGATAATACCAATGTGTCGGTAGAGTTTAACTTATCGCATGCTATTTTCCGCTTCAATACCGTGCAGATTTTCTGTCGCTTGATTGATGAGCGTTTCCCTGATTACGAAAACGTAATCCCTCAGAACAATACCAACCATATGAGCATCAATCGTATGGAATTGCTAGGTTCATTGCGCAGGATTTCTATTTATGCCAATAAAACAACCCATCAGGTGCGCTTGAAAATCACCGGAAGTGAACTTCAGATTTCTGCAGAAGATTTGGATTTCTCTAACGAAGCCAATGAGCGCTTAACATGCGAGCACAATGGTGAAGATATCGAAATCGGCTTCAATGCGAAGTTTTTGGTGGAGATGCTGAACAACATCAGCTCCAAAGAAATTGCCCTGCAATTATCGGCTCCTAATAAGGCGGGTCTGATTGTACCAGCCGAAAAAGACAGCAATGAGGATATCCTGATGCTAGTTATGCCGGTAATGTTGAATAATTACGTATAATATTCTTGAAATCATAGAGTTAAGCCAAGCCTTTCGGGTTTGGCTTTTTTATTTTCTGGAAAAATAACATACGATTAATGAAGAATTTGAAATATTAATTGTAATATTGCGATGTAGATTATGGGCGTAACAAAAACCGATTTATTCACCACAGAGCAAAATGAGCTGGCCAAAGTAGCCAAAGCCTTGGCGCATCCGGCCCGTATTGCTATCATTCAGCATTTGCTCAAAGCTAATGCCTGTATCAATAGCGATTTGGTGCAAGAGTTGGGCTTAGCACAAGCTACCATCTCCCAGCATTTGCGTGAATTGAAGGAGATTGGCATTATCCAAGGAACCATTGAAGGGGTATCGGTGAGTTACTGCATTAATCCTATAAAATGGAAGGAAATTGAAGGACATTTTGTTACCCTATTTGGGCAGCTGTCCATCATTTCGGGTGGCTCTTGCTGCTAAAAAAATTTGGTTCTATATATCGTAATATTGCAATTAAACAATTTTAATCATGAAAACCGCAGAAGAACAAAAACAGCTAGTGAAAGAGAAGTACGCTGCTATTGCTTTGCAAGACAAGGCACTTAATGCTGCTTCTTGTTGTGGTTCGGGGCCTGCTTCGCAGGAAGTGTACAATATCATGTCCGATGATTATTCGCAATTGGAGGGTTACCGAGCGGAGGGCGACTTAGGCTTGGGTTGTGGCTTGCCTACGCAGTTCGCACAGATTGAAGAAGGGGATACCGTGATAGACTTGGGTTCGGGTGCCGGAAACGACTGTTTTGTGGCACGCCATGAGGTAGGCGCAAGTGGAAAAGTGATTGGCATCGATTTTACAGAGGCCATGATTACACGTGCCCGTCAGAATGCCGATTCCTTGGGTTTTAATAATGTGGAGTTCCGTCAGGGAGATATCGAAAATATGCCCGTGGGCGACCAAGTGGCCGATGTAGTGGTGAGCAATTGTGTGCTGAACCTAGTGCCGAATAAAAAGGCCGTAATGGCGGAGATTTTCCGTGTACTCAAGCCGGGCGGGCATTTTAGTATCAGCGATGTAGTGCTAGAGGGTGAATTGCCTCAGGCCTTGCAAGAAGAAGCCGAAATGTATGCCGGATGCGTGTCGGGGGCAATTCAAAAAAGCGAATACCTTGAAATGATACGAAGAGCAGGTTTTGAAAATATTACGCTTCAGAAGCAAAAAAACATTGTTATCCCATCTGATATCCTGAAAAAATACCTTAGTACTGAGCAGATAGAGGAGTTTCAGAAGGGCGGTACGGGAATCATGAGTCTTACTGTATATGCCGAAAAGCCGGGAGATAAAATTAAAAACAAACCTAAAATGAAGCTTGAGGAATTGCAGGCGGCTTGTAAGCCTGGTTCGGGCTGCTGTTAGATTTCAGTAACTATATAGAATGTATTTCGGTGCCTCTCTTTCTTAAAATCGGATAGAGTATTAAAGTTTGTAGTACACGTAAGTGATTTTAATCGCTTTCTATTTAAAAAGCCATTCCGGAAGGGATGGCTTTTTGTTTTTTTGCAAATTTTCAATTTATAGGTTATTAATTTACCTGTATTTAATAATTTTTAGTATTTTTTATTTTATATAGGGTAATATTTTAACCTATATGTTGTATATTGAATAGTATTTTACAGTTTATGGATTAAAATTTAACCTATATTCTATTAAAATGAGTGTGATCAATAGGAAATGGCTACTTCCCTTCGCCTTATTGATGGGTATTTCGATTTTAGGTGCTTTCTGGCCCAAGCATATCCCTTCTGAGAATCTTCAAGGCTTGGATACTGGCGATACCGCTTGGCTGCTCACCGCTGCAGGTTTGGTTTTACTCATGACTCCCGGCTTGTCTTTTTTTTATGCAGGAATGGTGCGATATAAGAATTTGGTGTCCACCATGTTGCAAAGCTTTATTGCTTTAGGCATTATTAGCATTTTATGGGTGTTGCTAGGCTTTAGTCTGGCCTTTGGAGAAAGTATAGGAGGCGAAGGCATGGGGATAATAGGAAATCCGCTGACATATTTCATGTTTGATGGGGTAGGGATAAGTCCCAATCCTGATTTTGCTGCTACCATTCCCTTTGTGTTGTTTGCGCTTTTTCAGTTAAAATTTGCCATTATCACCCCTGCGCTAATTACAGGGGCTTTTGCTGAGCGGGTGCGTTTTTCAGCCTTTATGCTCTTTATTTGCTTATTTAGCCTTTTGATTTATAGTCCACTAGCACACATGACCTGGCATCCAAATGGCCTGCTGAGGAATTGGGGTGTACTCGATTTCGCAGGCGGTACCGTGGTGCATATTTCGGCAGGCTTTGCGGCCTTGGCCGGTGCGCTTTTCTTGGGTAAACGATCACAGGCGGAGGCGCATGAGCCGTCCTATATTCCCTATGTGTTGCTTGGTACGGGTATGTTGTGGTTCGGTTGGTTTGGTTTTAATGGCGGATCGGCTTTGGGCGCCAATGGTTTAGCGGCTATGTCGTTCCTTACTACAAACACCGCTTCTGCGGCAGCCATGCTGGCCTGGATTCTTTTCGATGGTATTCGTGGACGCAAACCTTCGGCTATGGGAGCCTGTATTGGCGCTGTGGTAGGTTTGGTGGCTATTACGCCAGCAGCTGGCTTTGTGAATGTAGGACAAAGCATTCTGATAGGCTCGGTGGCCAGCATCATTAGCAACTGGGCGGTTCATTTGAAATCGAAAACTTCTATAGACGATACTTTGGATGTGTTTCCTTGTCACGGAGTAGGCGGTATCTCGGGTATGATTTTTACTGGAATCTTTGCCCATGAGGTGGGCTTGGTGTACGGAGACAGTACCACCTTCCTTTATCACTTATTGGCTTTGGTATTGGTCAGTATTTTTACATTTGGTGGCTCTTACTTTTTGTATTGGCTGACCGATAAAATTATTCCACTCAGAGTAAGCCAAGAGCACGAGGAACTCGGACTGGATCTCAGTCAGCATGGTGAAAAGGCAAGTCCTTATAAGGCGAGTGTGCTTGTTTCTTAATATTCCATAATATTTTAGAAGGAATTAAAGGGTTTGTCGTCTTAGGAATAAAACCCTTTTTACTTTTTTGTTAGCTTGGGTTTTATTCCTGAATTATGAAAAGAAGTAAACAGATACAAGGGCACCCCTATATTGAATATACCAAGCCCCATTATTCGGAGGAAGAAATGAAAAGTCGTTCGCAGGCTTTTTATGAATGGCTAGACACCCGCAGGACAGTGCGCGATTTTTCGGATAAACCTGTCCCAAAAGAGGTGATAGATAATATTTTATTGGCGTCCTCTACTGCACCTAGCGGGGCACACAAGCAGCCGTGGACTTTCTGTGTGGTACAAAGTGCGGAAATGAAAAAGCAAATCCGTGAAGCAGCCGAAAAAGAAGAATATGAAAGTTATCATAGCCGTATGAGTGAGGAATGGCTAAAAGATCTTCAACCCCTGGGCACCGACTGGCACAAACCTTTTCTGGAGATTGCACCTTATCTCATCATCGTTTTCAAAAGGGCGTACGAGCTGGATGAAAAGGGCGAAAAGAAGAATAATTATTATGTGAGCGAATCGGTGGGTTTGGCTTCGGGCTTGCTTTTGGCGGCCATTCACCAAGCCGGATTGGTGGCGCTCACGCATACACCCAGTCCTATGAACTTCCTTTCTAAGCTACTAAACCGCCCTGAAAATGAAAGACCTTTTTTGTTGATTCCGGTAGGGTATCCGGCAGAGGAAACCTTCGTGCCCGATTTGAAGAGAAAATCGCTGGAAGAAATTGCTGTATACTATTAGGGCCTGGTGTTTACCAAGCCCTTTTTTGTTTTATCCAATCCGTTCAATATCAGCCCCTAATCGGTTGAGGCGCGTATCGATGTATTGATATCCGCGGTCAATCTGCTCAATATTATGTATGGTGCTAGTACCTTCAGCCGAAAGCGCAGCAATCAGCAAGGAAACCCCTGCTCGGATATCGGGAGAAGTCATCTGTATACCTTTCAGCGGATAGCGTCTGTCGAGGCCAATTACAGTAGCCCTGTGCGGGTCGCAGAGAATGATCTGAGCGCCCATATCAATTAATTTATCTACAAAGAAAAGACGGCTTTCGAACATCTTTTGGTGAACCAAAACTGTTCCTTTGGCTTGTGTGGCGGTTACCAAAATCACACTCAGCAAATCGGGGGTTAAGCCCGGCCAAATGGCATCGGCAATGGTTAGGATAGAGCCATCAATAAAGGTGTCAATCTCGTAATGGTCTTGTGCGGGAATGTGAATATCATCTCCTCTGAATCCCATTTGAATGCCCAAGCGCTGAAAGGTCTGTGGAATAATTCCCAGTTCGGCAATTTGGCAGTTTTTGATGGTGATTTCTGATTGGGTCATAGCCGCTAGGCCAATGAAGCTCCCAATCTCAATCATATCAGGCAACATGGTGTGCTCAGTGCCTTTTAGTTGGCTTACGCCTTCTATGTGGAGCAAGTTGGAACCTACGCCCGTAATCTGAGCGCCCATGCGGTTGAGCATTTTGCATAACTGCTGTATGTACGGCTCGCAAGCGGCATTGTAAATGGTAGTTTTACCCTTGGCCATTACAGCCGCCATAATGATGTTGGCGGTTCCGGTTACCGAAGCCTCGTCTAGCAACATATAAGTACCTTTGAGGTCGGAAGCGTCAATGGTATAAAACTCGTCTTTGGTATCGTAGCTAAAGCGTGCGCCTAGTTTTTCAAATCCGATGAAGTGGGTATCCAATCGTCTGCGGCCAATTTTATCACCCCCGGGGCGCGGCATTTTGCCTTTGCCATAACGTGCCAACAAAGGCCCCAGAATCATGATAGATCCACGCAAGGCAGCGGCTTTGGCCTTGAAATCGTCCGTTTCCAGAAAGTCGATATTGATATTGGAGGCCGTAAATCGGTACGATTCATCTCCTACTTTTTGCACCTCGCAACCCAAGTCGGCCAGAAGTTCAATCAGTTTCATTACATCCCTGATATTGGGGATTTTATGAATTGTAACCGGCTCAGCCGTGAGAAGAACGGCACAAATTATCTGTAAAGCCTCATTTTTGGCACCTTGCGGGGTAATCTCGCCTTTTAGGCGATTCCCACCTTTAACTTTGAAAGAAGCCATTAATCTTTCCTGCGGTTTTTATTTGGGTTGAAATTGTTTCTTCCGCCTTTGTTGTTGCGGTTTTGATTTTGGTTCCGATTGTTCTGGTTGCGGTTATTCATATTACGGCCTTGATTGCCCTGTGCCCGGTTATTCGGGAAATTACGTCCCTCTACGCGAGCACTTGCCGATACATCAAACAAGCCATTGTCGCGAATCAATTGTATGTCCATGTCCAGCTTGCCTTTAGAAAGCTGACGCATGTTTTCCAAAATCACGATATCGTCTACTACTTCTTTATTCCAGGTGCTGTAAAAGCTTTTCATGATTTTACCAATGCTAATGATGGCCGCATCTCTTTCTTCGGCATCAGTTAGCTGTATAGCTTTTTCAATCATTAGTTCCACGCCTTTGCCGTAGTGCTTAAAGCGAACCTCTCCGGTATTGTATTCCATAGCTTTGGGTTTTTTGCCCAAAAGCTCTTTTTGTGGCATAGGGTAGGGGCTATCCACATCTAATCGAAAATCAGAAATGATGTATAAATCATCCCAAAGTTTCTGTTGGTATTCGGGGTAGTCTTTGGGCACCGGACTGATTTGTTTCATCAAATCAATCATGGCAAATGCATAGCGGGTTCTTTTTTCACGGTCATCAAGGGTGATGATGTGGTCTACCAGTTTCTGAATGTTTCTTCCGTACTCTTTCAAAATTACGTCTCCTAATTGTGTGTTATATGTTTCCATGGCACCATCCGAATACTTAATTATTCTAATGTAGAAAATAAAGTTCAGTTTACGGCCTATTTTGTATTCCTATTTGTCAGGATTCCACGATCCTGAGTTTGGCAAAACTCAGCAAGAGGACTTTTTCTCCATGCCTATCGAAAAGGATGCGCGCCTTTTTGTTGGCGCCATCGGTATCCATTCCGGTTACTTTTCCAAAGCCAAATTTGGGGTGTTCCACCTTCATTCCGGTGCTAAGCTTGCTGGTATCGCTTGCCACAAAGTCGGTGCTGGGCTGATGCAGTGGCTTGGGAGGCACTTGTTGGCCTTGTCTGCGCATGCTCGAAACCAGATTTTTAGCAAAGTTAGACGAAATGGGGGCTTGTGGTTCTCTTGCGCTCAATAATTTATTGACTTTCAGGTAAGAGGGGTCAATTTCTTCAATAAATCGGCTCGGTTCACAGCTTTTGGGTCTTCCGAAGCGGTAGCGCGAGAGGGCATAGGTAAGATACACCTTCTGCTGCGCCCGGGTAATGGCCACGTAGAAAAGACGTCTTTCTTCCTCCAAATCCGCGCGTGTGCTAATCATCATTTGCGAAGGGAAGAGGTCTTCTTCCATGCCCACAATGTATACGTATTTAAATTCCAATCCCTTTGCGGAGTGTATGGTCATCAAGGTTACGGCCTCAGGGTCTTCCTCGTTACTATTTTGCACATCGGTAATGAGGGCGATTTGTTGTAAAAATGCCCCTAGGGATTTGTCCTCTACTTCCGGATTATCCACAAATTCTTTGATGGCATTGAGGAGTTCTTGTACGTTTTCGTAGCGGTTGAGCCCCTCTATGGTTTTGTCATCGTAAAGTTCTTTGAGCAGACCGGAATTTTTGGCCACCGCAGTGGCGGTTTCAAAAGCATCTTTGCGCTGCGAATCAATCTCTAAGGAACGGATAAGTGCCACAAAATTACCGATGGCCTCGGCTCCACGTCCGCCAATAAAGCTTCCGGCATTGTTCATGACCTCCCAAATGCTAATATCGTGGTCGAAGGCCGCAATCACGATTTTATCGATGGTGCTTTGGCCAATGCCTCGCTTGGGTAGGTTGATAATCCTGCGGAAGGCTTCTTCGTCTTGGTGATTCATAACGAAGCGCAAGTAGCAGATCAAGTCTTTGATTTCTTTCCGTTGATAGAAAGAAAGCCCACCCACGATTTTGTATTTGATATTCATTCTGCGCAAGGCTTCCTCTATGGCCCGCGACTGGCTATTGGTGCGGTATAGAACGGCAAATTCACTGTAATCCAGTTGCTTCTGCATCTTGTTTTCAAAGATGGATGAAGCCACAATCTTACCTTCCTCGTTGTCGGTGGTGGCGCGCATCAGCTCAATCGGTTCCCCTTGGTCGTTGGAAGTCCACACGTTTTTGGGTAACTGGGCTTTGTTACGGCTAATCACCGAATTGGCCGCATTCACGATATTCTGTGTTGAGCGATAGTTTTGCTCCAGTTTTACCACTTTCAGCTCAGGATAATCCTTCTCAAAATTGAGGATATTCTGGATATCGGCTCCTCGGAAGGCATAAATACTTTGGGCATCGTCACCCACCACAGCAATATTCCGGTGCACGGAAGAAAGCTTTTTGGTAATAAGATATTGGGAAATATTGGTATCCTGAAACTCATCTACCAGCACGTATTTAAACTTATGCTGATACTTGTTGAGCACATCGAGGTGGTCGCGGAAGAGCACATTGGTATTGAAAAGCAAATCGTCAAAATCCATGGCTCCCGCCTTAAAGCAGCGGTCGCAGTACACTTTGTAGAGGCGGCCCATCTCGGGTTTTAAGGCATTCTCATCATCCGATTTATAAATTGGGTTACTGGTGTATTCTTGCCAGCTAATCAGGCGGTTTTTAGCCGAACTGATGCGATTGTACACCACATTGGCTTTGTACACCTTGTCGTCAAGGCCTAGTTCTTTTACGATTTTTTTTATGAGGGATTTAGAATCATCGGTATCGTAAATGGTGAAATTGCTGGGGTAGCCCAGTTTTTCAGCTTCTGCACGCAAGATGCGGGCAAATACCGAGTGAAAAGTGCCCATCCAAAGGTTGCGCGCATCGCTACCTACCTCTTGCTCAATGCGGTGGCGCATTTCCATTGCGGCTTTATTGGTAAAAGTCAGCGCCAAAATATTAAAAGGATCAACGCCCTTTTCTTTAATCAGATAAGCGATGCGGTAGGTGAGTACCCGGGTTTTCCCCGAGCCTGCACCGGCAATAATCATAGTAGGGCCTTCGGTGGTCAAAACCCCATCCAGCTGGGGTTCATTTAAGCTTTTCAGATAATCCATTCGTTCTCCTCTTTCTCGATGCAATTTACAATAAAGCGATTAAAATGACGGGTTTATTGGTATATCAATTGACAGCCTCTCGAAATTCGTATCTTTGCAGTCGTACAAGCTATCTGCTTCGTTTTTTTTCTACCTTTTATTCTGTTTGTTCATGATTATTGTAGGCAAGGCCATTATTTCGGATGATATCAAGGAGCAGTTTTTTGTTTGTGATTTAACAAAGTGCAAAGGAGCCTGCTGCGAAGAAGGCGACTTGGGCGCACCGCTGACCGAAGAGGAATTACCTATTTTGGAAGAAATCTACGAAAAGGTGAAGCCCTACCTAATGCCCGAAGGCATTAAAGCGATTGAGCAACAGGGTAAATATATTAAAGATTGGGAAGGTGATTTTTCCACGCCTACAGTAGACGGTCGTCATTGTGCCTATGCCAATTATGATGAAAAAGGGATTTTGAAATGCGGTATTGAGCAAGCTAAGTTGGATGGTAAGATTGATTTTCAAAAACCCATTTCCTGCCATTTATACCCCATTCGTATCAAAGCCTATGACGACTTTGATGCCGTAAACTACCACCGCTGGCAAATCTGTGATCCTGCTTGCCACCTAGGCGATTCACTCAAAGTACCCTTGTATAAATTTTTGCGCGAGCCGCTTATTCGTAAATATGGAGAAGCTTGGTATGCCGAATTAGTAGAGCAGATTGAAAATCCTAAGGCCCTTTAATATTCCTCTTCTTCTTTCTCGAAAATGGAAATGATAAGCATAAGGCGTATGCTTAAAGCTTTGTCGTTGTTTTCAGGATTGCCGAATAGACTTACATTATCCAAATAATCAGTTTGGGGATTGAGTAATCCTATTTGTAAGCCCACACCCATCGTGTTTTTAAAGAAGTAATTCGCGCCTACCTGCGTGGGAAGCATGGCCGATGAGTTGCCATAGGTTTCGTTAGCGGAACGGGTACTGTTTTGCTCTTGCAAGGGGTTACCGTTTTCGTCTTTGGGCTGATAGCGCAAAATGCCAAAGCCTTGACTCACATACACTTGCCAGGTTTTGGTTTTGATAAAACTATAATGCAAGTCGAAGCCAATACCGATAAGGCTTGTTTGAAAGCTGGTATTGGCTGAATTGTTACGGGTTTCCAGTGGATTGCTTCGGGTGCTTAGGTAGCCACCGAGCAAATTGATTCCTCCATTAAGCTTTTTTCGATGATTCAAGCGAACTCCCACCTGCATACCAGCCGAATACGTAGTAAAACTTTTGCCCAAATCTCCCGCATACGAAAAAGCGCTCGGGGCCACATAGGCGTAGCGTATGGCTTTTCCGTTTCTCTTCTGCGCTTGAGTCAGAAAAGGAATCGTGAGTAGGATAAATAGGAGCAAACGTTTCATCATTGCATAAAAATACAAAACCCGGTGATTAACCGGGCTTTGTGTGTTAGGCTTTTATTTTTGAAAAATC
The DNA here is from genome assembly GCA_030412945.1 of Shiella aurantiaca. GTDB lineage: Bacteria > Bacteroidota > Bacteroidia > Cytophagales > Cyclobacteriaceae > Shiella > Shiella aurantiaca. The sequence continues at coordinate 578,763 of JAUHJS010000002.1, forward strand.
GAAAGTCTCTAAGAATTTGGTGGTGAACTTACCTGCTTGGAATTGCGGATCGTCCATTAAGGCAATGTGGAAAGGAATAGTAGTTTTGATTCCTTCAATCACAAATTCCTGCAAGGCACGCTTCATACGGGTAAGTACCTCTTCACGCGACTGACCGCTTACGATTAGCTTGGCTATCATTGAGTCGTAGTTGGGCGGAATGGTGTAGCCCGCATATACGTGGCTATCTACGCGTACGCCATGCCCACCAGGAATGTGCAGATTGGTGATTTTACCCGGAGAAGGACGGAATCCGTTTGCTGGATCTTCCGCATTGATACGGCACTCCATGGCATAGAGATTAGGGAAATAGTTGCGGCCGGATATTTCTACGCCAGCAGCTACCTTAATTTGCTCCTTAATCAAGTCATAGTCCGTTACTTCCTCGGTTATAGGGTGTTCTACCTGAATACGGGTGTTCATCTCCATGAAGTAGAAGTCGCCATGTTTGTCCACCAAAAACTCGATAGTTCCAGCTCCTTCGTAGCCAATTGATGCCGCACCAGCAATGGCTGCAGCCCCCATTTTCTCACGAAGTTCTTGGGTCATGATAGGAGAAGGGGTTTCTTCTACCAATTTCTGGTGTCTTCTTTGGATTGAGCAATCTCTTTCCGACAAGTGGCAAACACGACCGTACTGGTCGCCCACTACTTGAATTTCGATATGGCGAGGCTCTTCTACGAATTTCTCCAGATACAAAGCATCGTTGCCGAAGGCCGCTCCCGACTCTTGACGGGCGTCATCCCAGGCTTTTTTGAATTCGCTTTCATTGGCCACAATACGCATCCCGCGGCCACCACCGCCTGCGGTAGCTTTCAAAATCACCGGATAACCGATTTTTTTAGCGATTTTTATCCCCTCTTCCATAGAAGAAAGAAGTCCATCGGAACCGGGAACGGTAGGGACGCCAGCTTTTTTCATGGTGTCCTTAGCCGTGGCTTTGTCCCCCATTTTGTTGATCATCTCAGGAGATGCACCAATGAATTTGATATTGTACTCTTGACAAACGCGAGAAAACTCGGCATTTTCTGACAAGAAGCCATATCCTGGGTGAATGGCATCGGCATTGGTAATTTCCGCTGCAGCAATCAAGTTCGGGATATTCAAATAAGAATGTTTGCTAATAGCTGGGCCGATACACACGGCCTCATCGGCAAATCGCACGTGAAGACTTTCGCGGTCGGCTGTAGAATATACGGCCACCGTTTTAATCCCCATTTCTTTACACGTACGGATGATACGTAAGGCGATTTCCCCTCTGTTGGCAATTAATATTTTCTTAAACACGTGTTTCAGGTTTAGTTATAGACCATAAAAAAGACCTCCTTACAGGTAAAGAGGTCGTAAGGGCTTTGTACGATTAAGATGGATCAACCAAGAATAATGGCTGGTCATACTCTACCGGAGACGAATTATCTACCAAGATTTTTACGATAGTGCCAGATACTTCCGATTCAATCTCGTTGAAAAGTTTCATGGCTTCGATGATGCATACCGCTTGTCCGGCTTTAATTTTGTCGCCTACTTTTACAAAAGGCTCAGCCTCAGGGTTTGATGAGCGATAGAACGTACCAATCATCGGTGATTTTACGGCTACATATTTGCTGTCGTCACCTGAGGAGGCTGGAGCAGCTTTTGGTGCTTCTGCGGCTGGAGCAGCTGGTGCTGCAGGAGCCGGAGCGGAAGGTCTTGGGGCAGGAGCCGCTGCGGCTACTACTTCCGATACCACATGCTTAACTTCTTGACTTTTCTTAACCTTGATTTTAAAGGCCTCTGTTTCAATGTTTACTTCTTCTAGTCCAGATTTGGCAATAAAATCAATCAGGTCTTGGATTTCTTTTGCTTTCATGTGTTTATAGTTAATGTCTTATACTCAATTGAAGGTAGGTTTATTTCACTCGTTCTGAGTATTCGCCCGTACGGGTGTCTACTTTAATAAGTGTATCTTGATCCACAAATAGAGGAACGTTGATAGTGGCTCCGGTTTCTAAAGTGGCTGGTTTTAAGGTACGCGTGGCGGTATCGCCTTTCATGCCCGGTTCGGTATAGGTTACCATCAATTCCACAAAAGGAGGAAGTTCGCAGTTGAGGGCTTTTTCTGTTTCAGCATGGAAAAAGATATCCACTGCCTGGCCATCTTTCAAAAACTCATAGCCTTGGATTTGCTTTTCCTCTAACGTTACCTGTTCAAAAGTCTCGCTGTCCATGAAATTGTAGCCGAGTTCGTCTTTGTATAAAAACTGATGCGGTCTTTTTTCTATGCGGGCTTGGGTAACGGATACCCCAGAGTTGAAGGTGTTTTCAATCACCCTTCCGGTATTCAAATTGCGAAGTTTGGTTCTTACAAAAGCAGCGCCTTTTCCCGGCTTCACGTGCTGAAATTCAACGATGCTGTATAGGTCGTTGTTGAATTCAATACACATTCCATTTCTAAAATCTGCAGTAGTTGCCATATAATTCTTAAAAAAGAGGTGCTAAATTACAAATCTATTCCAATTTGGGAAACGACTAAGCGTTATTTTGGGTCGTAGGCCCATTTAATATATACCGAACCCCAGGTGAAACCGCCACCAAAAGCTGCCAATACAATATTGTCACCTTTTTTTAATTGCGATTCGTAATCCCACAAGCAAAGTGGAATAGTGCCGCTGGTGGTGTTTCCGTATTTGTGAATGTTAATCATTACTTTGCTGTCGTCAATGCCCATTCGTTGGCCTGTGGCATTGATAATGCGTAAGTTGGCCTGATGAGGTACTAGCCAAGCAATGTCGTTGCCCGTTAGGTGGTTTCGCTCCATGATTTGAGCAGCCACTTCGGCCATGTTGGTTACCGCAAATTTGAACACAGCCGATCCTTCTTGATATACATAATGCTCACGCGCATCAATGGTCTCGTGCGTGGCTGGCTTGCGGCTTCCACCAGCTTTCATATGCAGGTATTGCGCTCCGGCTCCATCGGAGTGGAGAATAAAATCTTTAATGCCTAGATCTTCTTGAGTAGGTTCGAGCATCACGGCTCCAGCCCCATCGCCAAAAATGATACAGGTAGTGCGGTCGGTGTAGTCGATGATGGAAGACATTTTATCAGCTCCTACGATTACTACCTTTTTGTATTTTCCGGTCTCGATGAATTGAGAGCCTGTAGAAAGGGCATAAATAAACCCGGAACAAGCTGCTTGGATATCATAACTGAAGGCGTTTTTGGCACCTATGGCATCGCTAATAATATTGGCAGTTGCCGGGAACGTCATGTCAGGCGTAGTGGTGGCGCAAATCAGCAGGTCGATTTCCTCAGGGCGTGTGTTGGTTTTGGCCAATAGGCCTTTTACCGCTTCGATGCCCATTACCGAGGTTCCTTGGCCTTCTCCTTTCAGAATATGGCGCTGCTTGATACCCGTTCGGGAAGTGATCCACTCATCGGTGGTATCCACAATGGTTTCTAACTCTTTGTTGGTGAGTATGTAGTCGGGTACATAGCCATGTACTCCGGTAATGGCCGCTCTGAGTTGTGTCATCAGAATTGGTATTTAGTATCGGTCGCTAAAATTGTTTTCAGCATAGGTACAAACTTAGCTGTTCTTGGATAAATACACATACCTTTTTTGGGAAAAGGCATACAAAAAAATCACCTTACGGGGCGCTTATCCCAATAAGGTGATTTAAGTCAGTTTAGTAAGTATGTAAAAGGAAAACTGGCTCAGCTACTAGTAGAGAGGGTTTTCTTGATTTACGTATATACACTGAGGTATTATACAAGTACGTCTTTTTCGATCACTACTTTGCCTTTCCAGTATAATTTACCTTCGTGCCAGAATGCTCTGTGCGGAAGGTGAAATTCTCCTGTGGTAGGGCATATAGCTAAGTTCTGCGTTTCCGCCTTATAGTGCGTCCTTCTCTTATCACGTCTCGTTTTCGAGATCTTCCGTTTAGGATGAGCCATCTTCTATTACTTTTTATTGTTAATTATCGTTCTTTAACTTTTTCAATGCACTCCAGCGAGGGTCAATGTCTTCCTCAGAGGAGTCTGTGTTTTCGGATCCTTGTTCTTCTTCCTCATCTTCAAAAGGCTCGGAAGAATACACTAAGTGTCCTTCGTTTTCCCAGTCGTCTTCCTCCTCGTCCCATTCTTCTTCAAGATCGGGATGGATTTTTTTCATGGGAATAGCTAAACCTATGTATTCAAAGAGGTATTGCGATAAGTCAAGACGCTGGGTTCCTTCCGGAATCACGTACATGTCTTCGCTCAACTCTTGGTACTCCTCGCCATACTTGAAAATCAAATGTTCCTCAAGGGCCATTTTGTACTTAAAAGGCTGCAAGCTTCTGTCGCATATCAGTTCCACGAATCCGTTAATCTGGATGTCTAACTGAAGCATGTTGCTGCCTTTTTCAAGGCTTACTTCGGCTTTGAGGCTTCCTTTTTCTACAAGGTTTTGCTCAATACTTTCAAAAAACGCGTTATCGATATCGAATGAATATTCGTGTGAGCCCTTTTGGAGCTTATAAATATCGATGCTGTATTTCGTGTTTGTGTTCGTTTTCATGGGATACCTTCCCAAAACAAGACCGCAAATTTAGTAAAAATTTTATTATCAAAACAAGAGTGCCTGAAAGATTATTATTGCTCGGGCAGCATTCCTCTGTTTCGAACGATTTCACAAGCTAAATAAATCGCTTCGCGTATGGAAGATTCATCGGCTTGATTTTTTCCGGCAATGGAAAAAGCCGTTCCGTGATCGGGAGAAGTGCGTACACCCTCCAAACCTGCAGTGAAGTTGATGCCATTTTCAAAAGCCATGGTTTTGAAAGGAATAAGGCCTTGGTCGTGGTACATGGCCAATACGCCATCGTAGGTTTTGAAGCTTCCTTTGCCAAAGAAACCATCAGCAGGGAAGGGGCCGGTTACAATCATGCCTTTGTTCTTACACTCGTCAATAGCTGGCTTGATAATCAGGTTTTCCTCATCTCCCAATAAACCATTTTCTCCGGCATGTGGGTTGAGCCCCAGCACAGCGATGCGTGGCTTGTTGATACCAAAATCTTTTTTCAAGGATTGCTCCATCAATTTAATTTTCTTCACGATTTTCTCCTTGCTGAGCTGTCCGGCCACTTCTTTCAAGGGAATGTGGCCTGTCACCACCCCCACACGCAGCGTATCGCTTACCAAAAACATAAGGCTGTCTTTGGCTTGGAAGAGCTGGGTGAAGAACTCGGTATGGCCGGGAAATTTAAATTCTTCCGACTGGATATTGTTTTTGCTGATAGGGGCTGTCACAACGGCATCTAGGTATCCGTTTTTCAGGTCATCAGCTGCTTTTTGTAAAGCTAGAAGGGCATATTTTCCACCCGTTTCGTTTTCAATACCGGGCTGGATGTCGGGGGTATCTTCCCAACAATTGAAAATATTGATTTTTTTATCGTGCACTTGGCCGGGCGCTTTCACCTGATGGTGGTTTTGCTCTTCCATGGCCATCGCCTTGCGATAATACGTGAGCACGCGGCTGGAGCCATAAATAACGGGCGTCATAAAGCGCAGCATCCGATTGTCCGAAAGGGCTTTGATGATTACCTCAGGGCCGATGCCATTGATATCACCCATGGTGATGCCGATAACAGGTTTTTCACTCGTATTTTTTCTTTCTATACTCATGCGTGAAGCGATTTAAGGAAGGCATACAAAAGACGCACGCCAAATCCGGTTCCGTTTTTGCCTCGGTAGCTGTCTGCGGCATGGAGGTAGGCCGGACCCGCAATATCAATATGAATCCAAGGATAGTCAATAAATTTTTTCAAGAAAATGCCCGCTGTAGTGGCTCCCGCGTAAGGGCCGCCCAGGTTGCTGAAATCAGCAATGTCGGACTTAAGCTGTTTTTCATATTCTTCCCACATGGGGAACTCAACCAAGCGTTCGTAGCTTTCAAGGCCTGCTTGGCTAAGTGTACGTTTGGTTTCTTCTTCGGCTGTGCCCATCATTACAGCCCCCTCAGTGCCAATGGCGCGGATAGCTGATCCGGTAAGGGTGGCCAGATCAATCACCAGTTCGGGTTTGTATTTTTTGGCATAGGCAAGCGCATCCGCTAGTATCAGTCGCCCTTCGGCATCGGTATTCAAAATCTCTACCGTTTGTTTGTCATACATGGTGATAACATCTCCCGGAGCGATGGACAGGCTGTCGACACAGTTGTCGGTAGCTGGAATGAGGCCAATAAGGTGGATGTTGAGCTTATTGGCCGCAGCGGCTACAAAAGTACCAATAACGGCCGCTGCACCCGACATGTCGCTTTTCATATAGTCCATAGAGCCGGGCGTAGGCTTTATGCTTAAGCCTCCGGTATCATACACCACACCTTTGCCTACCAGTACGATGGGCTTTTTGTTTTTGGGCTTGGCGGGTTTGTATTCTAAGATGTTGAAGGTGGGCGGTTGGGCACTTCCGGCATTTACCGCTAGTATTCCTCCCATTTTCAAACTTTTGATTTTGCTTTTATTGAGCACTTCGGTGCTAAAGCCAAACTGCTTGCCAAGTTTGCCGATTTCTTTGCTCAGCTGCTCAGCTGATAAGAACACATAAGGCTCATTGATCAACGTGCGAGCGGCAAGGGTGCCTTCTACCACATTTTGTAATTCCTTTAAATCCTTTTTGCTCAGGTCTTCGGTAAGTAAATGCAGGGTTTTGAGTGAGTTTTCTTTTTTCTCCGATTTGTACTTATTGAACTGATAGGAGGCTAGTAGTAAGCCCTCGGTTACTGCCAAATAGGCTGCGCTATCGCCCGTGCTGATACGTACCTGTAGTTCGGAAAACTTCTCTTCATTAGCCCATTTTTGAATACTGGCACCGATCTGACGTAGCTTTTCTGTCCTCACATGGGCTTGTTTGGTTTCTGGCATTAACAGCAACAGGCACCAGGAGGCACCGTTCCACACCAAAGCCTTTCCATTGGGTTCGCTGAGTTTAGTGCGGAGGTAAATCAGTTGGTTTTTATCGTAAGTTATTTCTTCTGCCTCTTTGATAGAAGGGATAATATGTACGGATGGGATTTTTTCATCGAGCCTTTTGGCCAAAACTAGGGATGCTAGCATAGTTTGTTTACTTTTATGCTGCAATTTAATGCATTTTGACGCAGTATTAAAAATGGAGAAGGTAAGGGCTAAGAAACATCTAGGACAACATTTTTTGAAAGATAAGGGAATAGCCCAGGATATCGTGGAGGCCTTGTCCTACCATATGGGCTATAGACATGTGCTAGAGATAGGGCCGGGTACCGGAGTGCTGACCGAATTTTTGGTTAAAAAGGATATCGAATTATTTCTTATAGATCTAGATAAAGAGTCCATTGCCTATTTGCATACGCACTATCCACAATTGCCCGAGTCGCGCATTATGTATGGCGATGTGTTGCGCACGGATTTAAAAACCTTGTTTCCGGCACCTTTCGGGGTGATTGGGAATTTTCCTTACAATATCAGTTCACAAATCTTTTTCAAAATACTGGAACACCGCGACCATGTGCCTGAGGTGGTGTGCATGCTCCAAAAAGAAGTGGCCGAACGCATAGCCGAAGGCCCCGGTAGCAAGACTTATGGAATATTGAGTGTATTGCTGCAAGCCTATTACGATATTGAGTACTTGTTCACCGTGGAGGCCCATGTTTTTATTCCACCTCCCAAAGTGCGTTCTGCTGTAATTCGCCTAAAGCGTAACCAGGTGCAAGCACTGGATTGTAACGAAAAACGATTCGTGCAAGTGGTGAAGCAGGGCTTTCAAAACCGAAGAAAAACCTTGCGCAACGCCCTGAAAAGCCTAAATTTGCCGGAGCACATGCAGGGGCATCCTATGCTGGATAAGCGGGCCGAGCAACTTTCTGTTGCCGACTTTGTTGAGTTGACGCAATTAATCGCTTAAAGATTTTATGGAGTTTGAACTGTCCAAAGAATATGCGGAATGGCTGAAGTCTGCCATTGAAAATCAGGATACTGCCCTGATAGCCGAGAGTATGGCCAATGCCAACCCTACGGATATCTCTTCTTTGTTGTATGAGTTCAATACCCAAGAATCTAAATACATTATTGAATTAGTGCCCAAAGAGGTAGGTGCTTCCATCATCAATCACCTCGATGAAGACACCCGCACTAAATTCCTGAAAAATTTCACGCCCCAAGAAATCGCCCAGTTTATCGACTACCTCGATTCGGATGACGCGGTGGATATTTTGAACGAACTGCCACTGGTATTTCGGGAGGAAACCATAGGTGCGCTGGAGGATGAGGAGCAATCGCGCTATATACAAGAGCTTTTGCGCTACGATGAGCATACGGCTGGTGGTTTGATGGCTAAGGAGTTAATCAAGGCCAATATCAATTGGACCATCGTGCAGTGTATTGATGAGATACGCAGGCAAGCAGAAAATGTGCAAAAAATCTACTCCGTGTATGTGGTAGATCAAAAAGGTAAGCTGCTGGGGCGGGTATCCTTGAAAAAAATCATTTTGGCGGAAGACCATGCCAAGATTGCCGATATATACGATCCTGAAATCATTACCGTGGAATCGCATATGGAGGAACGCGAGGTGGCTGATATCATGCAGAAGTATGATTTGGAAGCGGTGCCTGTGGTCAACTTGCAAGGAAAACTCATTGGGCGCATTACCATTGATGATATTCTGGATGTAATTACCGATATCCAGGAAGAAGAAAGACAAATTATGGCCGGTATCTCCGAGGATGTGGAGGAGGATGATAGCGTGTGGATGCTTACCCGCGCTCGTTTGCCTTGGTTAATCATTGGGATATTTGGCGGATTGATTGCGGCTGAGTTTTATGGGTTGTTTGAAGGCGATATTGCTATCATTCCGGCTTTGGCCTTGTTTACACCATTGATTACGGCCACAGGAGGAAATGTGGGCATTCAAAGTTCGTCCATTATCCTGCAAAGTTTGGCTAATAAATCAGCTTTTGAGGAATCCTTTTTTCAGAGGATTTTCCGTATGATTTTGGTAGCCTTCCTGAATGGGATTGTGATTGCCAGTATTGTATTTGGTGTGGTGCTACTTTTGGGTAAGCCTTTTACTTTAGCGGCCGTGGTGGGATTGGCCTTGTTTTCCGTAGTGATTTTAGCTTCCTTCTTGGGTACCATCACTCCACTTATTTTAGATAGATTAGGTTTTAATCCAGCCCTTGCGGCCGGACCGTTTATTACCACCGCCAATGACCTCTTGGGCTTGGCCGTGTATTTTAGTGTGGCGCATCTCCTCTATTCTTTATGATTTCCTTTCTTCTGGTAGACGAATTACATGAGAGTATTGGCCCCTTGCTCACACAGGCAGGCTTTGCGTATTCGTATCAGCCCCATTGTACCCGTGCCGATATTTTGGCGCAGATTGGCGCTTACCAAGGGATCATTATCCGCAGTAAAACCAGCCTAGATGCTGAGTTTTTTGAGCATGCAGCCCAATTGCGTGTAATTGCACGCGCAGGAGCGGGTCTTGACCAGATTGATTTAGGCGAAGTGGAAAAGCGCTCCATAGCCTTGGTAAATACACCCGAAGGAAATTCAGATGCCGTAGGGGAACACGCCTTGGCTATGTTGCTGGCACTCTTCAATAACATCACTCAGGCAAATCAAGAGGTTAAAAACTTTATTTGGCAACGGGAAGCCAATCGCGGAATTGAGCTGATGGGTAAAACGGTTGGATTGATTGGTTGCGGCCATATGGGCTCTGCTTTTGCCAAGCGTCTTTCTGCTGTAGGTTGTGAAGTGCTAGCCTATGATAAGTACAAGGATTCGCTCGATCATTCTTATGCTCGATTATGTACGTTGGAAGAATTGAAGGCGAAAGCGGATGTGTTAAGTTTGCATGTGCCGCTTACCTTAGAAACCTACCAAATGGTAGACGGAGCTTTCTTGCAAAGTTTTTCAAAAAATATTTACCTGATCAATACGGCTAGGGGTGAGGTGGTGAAAACCGAAGATTTGCCGGCTTTGCTCAATAGCGGCAAGTTGCAAGGAATGGCCCTCGATGTACTGGAAAACGAAAAAATGCAAAAGCTCAGCGATGCTCAGCGCAGTTTGTACGAAAATCTATTTAGCCGAAGCAACACCTTATTTACTCCGCACGTTGCCGGATGGACGCATGAATCGTACCGAAAGATTAACGAGGTGATGGTGGAGAAAATAAAAAAATTACATTTGACCATCGAATAAGCGTATCGGCTTTACGATTTTTATTGTAAATTGAAATCACGCGAACCTAAGAGACTATGAAATTACGTGCGAGCTGGCAATTGCTGAAAGATAAGGTCAATGATATCCTCGAAAAGCCCATTCTGACCTCCTTTTTGGTATTGGTATTGCTTTTCTTTTTTGTGATTGGCCTTAGCTTACCTTACTATATTCATGATTTTTACAATTTCTATGGGCAGGTGCTTTCCGAAGCGCACGGTATGCTTTTCGATATTGCGGTTATTGGTATTTTAATATTTTGGCTGCAAGCTCAAGGAGAAACCCGCCTGCGCATTCGTACCTATAAAGATGAAATTGACGATTTCCGTTTGTGGACCTCAGAGGAAGCGGCCTTTCGTACGGTGGGTAATATCAAGCGATTGAACCGACACAAAATCTATAATATCAATTTGGTGGAATGCTACTTGTCGCGCACTAACCTCAGTTATGTGGTGCTGAAAGAAAGTAACCTCAATAATGCCAATCTGAGTAACTCTAACCTGATTGAAATCAATCTGGAAAATGCCCGCCTGAACCAAACCAATTTGGAGAACTCCACCCTCAACCAAGCCAATTTATTTGGTGCTTATGCTAGTGGGGCTAGTTTTAAGGATGCCTACATGATCAAAACCAATCTGGAAAAGGCCTTCCTGATTAAAGCAAATTTCAAAAATGCTTACCTAATGGAAGCCAATTTGAGAGGGAGTTATCTGACGGGTGCCGATTTTGAAGATGCCAGTTTGTACAAAGCCGATTTGCGTGATAGCGTAGGGCTTACCGCTGAGCAGCTGCTTAAGGCTAAAACCTTGTATTTGGCACAGATTGATGAGGAGATTCTTGCCCAAATCAAAGAGCAAAGCCCCGAACTAATAGGAAAATAAAATGCCTTTATTAGGCTTTAGGGATGGTGAAGTGAAAATCTGAGCCTTTGCCTTCTTCGCTGTGTACGGCTATATGGCCTCCGTTTTTCTCAACAAACTCTTTACAAAGAATAAGGCCTAGTCCGGTACCTTTTTCTCCGGCTGTACCTTTGGTAGAATGCTTCTGGTCGATACGGAAGATTTTTTCTTGTACTTCTTTGGGCATGCCCACCCCATTGTCTTTAATCGAGATTTCCACGGCATCTTTCCATTCATTCACCCGTATGGCAATTTCACCACCCTTGGGCGTAAATTTGATAGCATTGGATAACAAGTTTCTGATAACCGTGCTCGTAGTATTGGCATCGGCCCGTACTTGCAGGCTTTCCGGTAATCCATATTTCAGGGTGATTTCTTTGGCCGCAGCCGAAGGCCCTAAAAGGCTCAAGTTGTTTTTTACAATTTGGGAAAGGTCAAATTGCTCCACGCGCAAGTCCAAAGCGCCCGTTTGTGAGCGCGCCCATTCCAAGAGGTTTTCCAGCAGCCCGAAAAGGTTTTTCAATGAGGTGTCGATGTCTTTGGCTAAGAATTGAATTTCCTCTTTGGACATTTTGTCGGTGTGGTTAATCAAGAGGTCGGAGAAGGAGCGCAGGGAGTGGAGCGGTCCTTTGATGTCGTGGGCAATGATGCTGAAAAAGCGGTCTTTGGTACTGTTGAGTTCGGAAAGCTGCTCGTTTGAAAGCTGAATCTGAGTGTTGATTTCGGCCAGCTTCAGGTTGGATTTCTTTTTGGTGATGTAGAGGTAATAGACCAAACCGGCTATGGCAATAACCAAAAGTATACCCAGAATCAGGAAATAAGTAAGGTAGCGTTGTTTTTCTATTGTCAAGGTTTTGATTTCTTGATCTCTTTTCAATACTTCTATTTCGCCTTCCTTCTTTTCGATATCAAATCGCGCCTGCATTTCAGCCATTTTTCGCGCATTTTCCTCATTATTAATGAACTCGCTAATGTCGGTATACAGGGTTTTGTAGCGTATGGCTTGGTTGTAGTGGTTCAGACTTAGGTGGCAGTCGTAAAGCAATTCATACGTTTGGCGCATGGTCTTTTTGTTGTTTACAGCCTGGCCAAAATACAAGGCGCTGTCTAGCACAGGCAACGCGCGACTGTATTCTTCTTGGCTTACATAGGTGGCAGCAAGCTGGTTGTAGCTGGCGGCTATTAAGCTTTTTTGTCTTGATTTCCGGATGTAGTTCAAGCCTTTTTTTACATAGAAAAGCGCCTCTTTATGGGCGTTTTGCAAGCGATACAGTTCACTAATCGCCAACAGTGATTCGGTAATGGCCGGAGCCTGTGCAAATTCCTCACGAAGCTTAAGGGCCTGCAAGTGCTTTTCAAGGGCGGTTTCTAGGTTGTTTTGGCGCTGATAAAGCACCCCCATTAGGTAGATACTTGTTCCGATTATGTCGGTTTCGCTGTATTTACGGCCAATATCCTCCGCTTCTTTAAAAGCTTCGAGGGCTTTGGGGTAATTTTCAAGTTCCACTTGCACCTTTCCGGTTTCGATAAGGGTGGTAGCCGTTTTGAGCGGAAGGTCTAAGGATTGAAATGCTGGCAGTGCCAATAAATAATAGTCAAGTGATTTGAACGGATTGCCCGAATCGAAATAAATGGAGGCAATAATCACTTCCGATTCCGCTTTTAGTCGGGCATTGCCCAGTTCCTCGGCTTTTCTTACCGCCTGCAGGGCCAGGTCTAACGCAATATCGTATTCGCTCAATAGGTTTTTATTGAGGGCGGCCAGATTGTTGAGTGCCAAAATCTGCGCTTCCTTGTTATCAGAACCCGAAGCCAAAGCAAAGGCCTCTTGTCCGCGCTGAAGAGCTTTGTCGGGTGAAGTGCGGCTATGAGCTTGTGAAAGCTGGAGCAGGATGTCGAATTTTTCGTTTTCAGGCACCAATACCAGTTTTACCTCCAAGCTGTCGGCCAAATCGGGCGTTTGAGCCACTACTGGTTTTGAAAAAATACAGAAAAGTAACCCGATGAAAAAAATGCGCATGTTCGGAAATATGTTTTTAAAAGTGACACTAAAGCATACGCTTTAGTAAAAATCACATAAAGGTAATGTGTATTTTGAAATCCGTGGTAATCTATGTAATTTTGAAAACAGATTTAAGAAATTGTGCGGTAAACGATTTCTTTCGGATAACGTAAGTATACCATTTTAGATAGAACGGTTTTGTAACAGCGAGGCCGTTTTTTATTTTGTTTAAGACGTAAAAGATTTAGAGATATGTCAAAGATTAATTATTACACCGCAGAGGGGTTGAAGAAGCTTCAGGATGAGTTGAATGAGCTAAAGACAAAAGGGCGTGCCGATATGGCCCGTCAGATTGCGGAAGCCCGCGATAAAGGCGACTTGAGCGAAAATGCGGAATACGATGCAGCTAAAGATGCCCAAGGCTTATTGGAACTTAAAATCTCTAAGTTGGAAGAGGTAGTGAGTAACGCGCGTGTTTTGGATGAGTCAACCATCGATACCTCCAAAGTGTCGATTATGACCACTGTAAAAATCAAGAACAAAAAGAACAACGCTTCTTTTAAATATACCTTGGTAGCGGAAGAAGAATCAGACCTGAAAACCAACAAAATTTCGGTGAAGTCACCTATTGGTAAAGGCTTGCTAGGCAAAAAAGTAGGCGATATCGCTACTATTGATGCACCTGCGGGCAAGATTGAGTTTGAAGTATTGGAAATCACAATTGAATAAAGATGGCTTCCATTTTCACCAAAATCATCAATCGTGAAATTCCTGGTCACATTGTAGCCGAAACGGACGAATACATTGCCATTTTGGATATTATGCCCGTGGCCTTAGGCCATGTGTTGGTGATTCCTAAAAAGGAGGTAGACTATATTTTTGATTTGGATGATGCCACCTACCAAGGATTACAAGCTTTCGCTAAAAAAGTGGCTACCGCTTTGAAAAAGGCCATGCCTTGCAAGCGAATAGGCGTAGCAGTAATCGGGCTGGAAGTACCGCATACGCATATTCACTTGGTGCCCATGAATACCATGGACGATATCAGCTTCACCAAGCCCAAGCTCAAGCCCAGTCAAGAAAAACTGGTAGAAATAGCCGAAAAAATCAAAAGTCAACTCTAAGCCACAGCCATCCACGGATGGCTGTTTTGCTTTTATGGAATGTGCGATGCACAATCGCTCAATTTCCCTTACTTTAGCAGCATGCGCAGAGCCATAGCCCTTTTACTTGTTTTCCTGTGGATGTACCAGCAACTAGGTGTGGTAATGGGTTTTTATGCCTTACGCTATCAGGTGAAAAAGGAAATCAAGCACCGCATTAAAAAGGGCGTGCCCGAGGAGGAGCTTATCACTTTGTCTTTTTCGGCTCAGGCTACTTGGGAATCCCAAGGAGTCAACTGGCTAGAGGATGATAAGGAATTTTTCTACCAGGGCAGTATGTACGATGTAGTAGAACGCTATTTTGATGATGATTCCGTGATTTTTCGTTGTGTGAATGATGTGCAAGAAGCCCAACTGTTTCGTCATTTAGCATACCAGGTAGATAGCGAATTGTTCAACCAACAAAGTGAAACGGGCAAAAAATCGCAGTGGCTCAAGCAGGTGATGGCTTGGCAATTTGTGCTTCCCTCAAGCATTGCGTTGGCTATTTATTCAACCGATTGGCAGTATATGCCTTTTGAAATTGCGTCTCATTACTATCCTTTTCTTTCTCTTGGCAATCCTCCGCCTGAGGTCTAAACGACTCACATAGAATCATTAGATCTTACTTATTAATTGTATTAAAAATGAAAAAATATGCCATGCTGTTATGGTTCAGCATGCCTTTTTGCTATGTCTATGCCCAAAGTCTTACGGTGCTAGATAAGCAAGAGGTAAAACCTATTGCCGATGCACTAGTTTACACGGTAGATCAAACCCATCAGACATTTACCGATGCCAAAGGGCAGGTCAACTTGAGCGGTTTTCCGACCAATACCGAAGTGATTTTACAACATCCCAGCTACCTCACGCAGCGTTTTCTATGGAAAGGTGAAAATGCCAATGTGCTACTGAGTGCCAAAAGTTATTCGCTAGATGAAGTAGTGGTATCGGGCAGCAGATGGGAGGAAACCCAGCGCGATATTACCAATCAAGTAGTCAAAATTAAGGCCCGCGATATTGCCTTTGACAACCCAGCCACCACAGCCGATGTAATTGCCAATACCGGAGAAGTATATGTGCAAAAAAGCCAGTTGGGTGGTGGAAGCCCCATGCTGCGTGGATTTTCTGCCAATAGTATTTTGTTGGTGATTGATGGCGTACGAATGAACAATGCCATTTACCGGAGCGGAAATTTGCAGAACAGTATTTCGGTGGATGCTAATCAGCTGGAAAGTGCAGAGGTCTTGTTTGGGCCTGGCAGTGTGTTGTTTGGCTCCGATGCACTAGGCGGGGTAATCAATTTCACTACCTTTCAACCTCGCTTTTCGGGAGAAGAAAAATCAGTGACCGAAGCACACGCTTTTGTTCGCTATGCTTCTGCTTATCGTGAACGAACCGCCCATGTGGATTTTTCCTTTGGCCGGAAGAAGCTGGCCTTTGCAACTAATCTTACCTATTCCTCTTTTGGCGATTTGCGCACGGGACAAAATCGAGCAAATAAATATGGCGATTTTGGATTGCGAAACTGGACGGCTGTGCGTTTCAATGGCCGCGATACCATGCTGGCTAATACCAATCCGCATATGATGTGGGGTAGTGGCTATGATCAGTTCAATATCCAACAAAAGGTGAGCTATCAGCCCAATAAAAATTTACGCCTCGACTACGGGCTGTACTATGCGCAAACTGGCGATGTGCCCCGCTATGACCGCCTAGTGGAGCTGCGCAATGGCATGCCTCGAAGTGCCGAATGGTATTATGGCAAAGCGCCTTGGCTTATGCATCGCCTTGGCTTGCACCTTACCAAACCTATACGCGCGTATGACGAAGCCAAAATTGTGCTGGCCTATCAGCATTTGGAGGAATCGCGGGTGAATCGAAATTTTGATAACTTCTGGAGGCGCACCCAAACCGAAGAAGTGGAAGTGCTTACCAGCAATTTTGATTTTAAGAAACATCTCCAGAAAGGCTGGGAAGTCTACTACGGAGGCGAATGGTTAATCAATACCGTTCGTTCTACGGCTTCTAGAGAAAATATCGAAACAGGAGTAATCGATTATGCGGCCACCCGCTACCCCAACGGAGGCAGTGAGGTGATGTCATCATCCGCTTATGGGCAAGTGGTGTACAAACCCAACGAACAAATTACCTGGAGTGCAGGTGCTCGCTATAATTATTATACTTTAGCCGCCTCGCTTACCGATACCATTACTTTTCAATTCCCTTTTGATGAGATAGGGTTAAACACCCAAGCACTTACCGGAAGCGTGGGTATGGTGTATAATCTGGATAAGTGGCGATTGAACACGTCTTTAAGTTCGGGATATCGTGCGCCCAATGTGGATGACATCGCCAAGGTGTTCGACAGCGAGCCGGGTACGCTTATTGTGCCGAATGATGAACTGGGGCCGGAGTATAGCTACAGTGCCGAGGTGGGTATAAGCAGAACCTTTGCGGAGCGATTTACCCTTACCGGAAACGTGTATTATACCCATGTGCGCGATGCCATAGAGCGCAGAAATTTCACCTACCAAGGGGAAGATAGCGTGGTGTTCGATGGGGTGCTGAGCCGTGTAACGGCCAATGTGAATGCCGGAAATGCCTATATTTTTGGTTTTACACTACACGCCTTAGCCGATGTAAACGAATGGCTAAGTTTGAGCGCTTCGGCCACTTATACCGAAGGGAAAGACCGAACCAATGATATTCCTTTGCGCCATATTCCTCCTTTCTTTGGTCAGGCGGCTGCGGTATTCAAAGCGCAAGGCTGGCGTACGGAATTGTATACCAATTTTGCCGGAAACAAACCTTTGAGTGGGCTTCCTTTGGAGGAACAAAGCAAGGTGGGGATTAATTACACCGAGCAGGGAACACTTTCGTGGGCTACGCTCAACCTTAAAACTTCCTATCAGGCCAAGCCTTGGCTCATGGTGCAGCTGGGTGTAGAGAATATCTTCGATACCTTCTACCATCCTTTTGCCTCGGGGATTAGCGCCCCCGGGCGGAATGTGATACTTACGCTACGAGCAACGCTATAAAGGATAGGTCAGGGAGTGAACACTTTCTGACCTATTTTCTTTCATACACTACAAAATCAAAGGCATAGGCATGGCGCGCATCAGCCGGATGGTGCTGGCGGCTTATTTCTTTCCATTCCGAAGGGCTAAAGCTTGGGAAATGGGTGTCTCCTTCCAGTTCGGTTTGGATTTCGGTGAGATACAGACGCTGAGCCGAAGGTAAACTTTGCTTATAGATTTCGGCTCCACCAATGATGAAAAGCTCTTTCTCGCCCGATTTTTTAGCTAGCGCCATACACTCTTCCAAGGAATGTAGTACCGTGCATCCTTCCGCTTGATATCCCTTTTGGTGGGTTAATACCAAATTGGTCCGGTTGGGCAAAGGGCGAAACTTGGGCGGAATGGATTCGTAGTTTTTTCTTCCCATCACCACAAAATGCCCTTGGGTGGTTTCCATGAAATACTTCATGTCATCAGGAAGTCGCCAAGGCAGGTCATTGTTTCTACCGATTACGCGGTTTTGGGTATGTGCTGCTATAAGGGAAATAATCATAGTCTTAAAATGAATAGCCTACTTGAATACCCGCTTGGGTACCTCGAGGTAAGCGGTGAAAATAGAGTTGGGTGTATTCCACATAGCCGCTTATATGCCAATTGTAATTAAAAAAATGGCGTGCCTTCACCCCCAGCGACCAAGAAGCGTAGGTGCCCAAACCGGGCGTGTCGGGGCCATCCCACATACTACGGATTTTCAGCGCACTATAATAGGGCATGATTTCTTTATCGGTACCAATAGGAATCGGAAAGCCCATGCTCTCTACAGAGCTGGCGGTAAACAGCAAGGCAAAGAACAATTGACCCAAAGTAAGGTCTTCGGAGCGCAACATCATAAGCCCTAAAGGACCCAATATGCTGCCCAAGCCAAAGTGGAAGTAGTTTTGCATAAAGCCGTAATTATACAAAATGGCGGCATGTGGCCTGAAATGATAGCTCAAATCCAGAGAGGCTATGAAGCGCGGGTCGAATTCCGAAATCGCTACCTGACTAATCCCTCCTTCCAATACATAAAAGCCTTCAAATACGACCTTGGATGTATCGCCAGCCACCGAGGTGCTATCTTGTGCCAAAGCCCATGGGCCAATGCTTAAGCAAAGAAAAAAGAGGAAATATCTCATACACTCAGTTTGTTACCCCTAAGGAAATCACCAATGGGCATACGCTTCTTGCCCTCCATTTGGAGTTCTTCTATGGCCAGTTGCTTGTCCAAGGTATGAAAGCGCAAATAACTCTTCCCATCGGTTTCCCATTGACCGATTTTCTCTTGCTTGCTTGACAAATCGGTGAGTTGGGTGGCATAAATTTTTACCGTTTTTCCATCGATATGCGTAAAGGCCGCGGGATAAGGCGATAGGCCACGCACCAAATTGTGGATTTTCAAAGCCGGCTGATTCCAGTGGATTTCGCAGGTCTCACGGAAGATTTTAGGAGCGTGTTTGGCTTCGCTTTCTACTTGGGGGCGTGTAGGTACATCCCCTTGGGCAATGGCCTGCACAGTTTTTAGTACCAATTGAGCCCCTTTGGCCATCAGGCGTTCGTATAAAGTACCCACATTATCCGTATCGTGGATGGGTTCTTTTTCTTGGAAAATAATATTGCCCGTATCTATCTCATGCTTTAGGAAGAAAGTGGTAAGTCCGGTTTCTTTTTCTCCATTGATAATGGCCCAATTGATGGGGGCTGCGCCTCGGTATTGTGGCAGGAGAGAAGCATGGAGATTGAAGGTGCCAATTTCGGGCATGGCCCACACTACTTCGGGCAGCATGCGGAAAGCCACCACTATTTGAAGGTTGGCTTTATAGCTTCGCAATTCCTCATGAAAACTCTCGGCTTTCAGATTGGTAGGTTGCAGCACGGGGATATTATGCTTTAGGGCTACTTCTTTTACCGGAGAAGGAATCACTTGCAAGCCCCGCCCTTTGGGTTTGTCAGGAGCGGTAACCACAGCCACTACCTTGAAACCATTTTCAATCAAGATTTCTAAAGAGGGAACGGCAAACTCGGGCGTGCCCATGTATATGATGCGAAGGTCTTTGGCCATTATTCAAAATCGGGGTATAAAAGGTATTTTTTTCTCATTTGCTTGTAGTGATACAAGCCTTCGGCCCAACTGATTCTAATTTCCTCCTCATCCAGTCCGGCTTTTATTTGCTCGCTCAGTTCGCCATTTCCAATAAGCTTGGGAAGGAATGTATTAAAGAAGTCGGTTCTTTCTCCCGATTTCTGATACATCATCAGCAAGTATTTCAAGGTAAATCCCTGCTCAAGCGAGGCCAATCTCAGGTCGAGACCATAGCAGGTTTTGTTTTCGTACAAAGGATTTTTGGCCATTCCGGGTAGGCTTTTGGGCGTAAATGAAAAGCTACCAAAACGCACATCGGGATAGCCCACCACCTGAAAAGGAAATTCGGTGCCTCGACCCACACTCATAATCGTTCCCTCAAAAAGGCAAAGGCTAGGGTAGAGGCGTATGCTGGCATTGTTGGGCAAATTGGGAGACGGCTTTATGGGTAGTTCGTAGGCTGTGGAATGGTCCCAATTATTCATTTTAATCACTTGCAGTTTGCATTGCAGGCCTTCTTTGAGCCATTTTTCTCCGTTAATCATTAGCGCAAGCTCGCCCACGGTGAGCCCGTGCACCACCGGAATAGGGTGCATACCCACAAAAGATTCGTAGCCTTTTTGCAGCACTGGGCCGTCTACATAATCACCATTGGGATTAGGCCTATCCAGCACAATCAGTGTAATATTATTTTCGGCACAGGCTTCCATCACATAGTGCAAGGTGCTGATATAGGTATAAAAGCGTACTCCTACATCTTGCAAATCGAAAATCACAAATTCCAGTCCTTGCAGCTGTTCGGGTTTTGGCTTTTTATTATCCCCATAAAGAGAGATTACGGGCAGTTTGGTTTTCTTATCCAGGCCATCTTTTACTTTTTCACCTGCATCGGCATCGCCCCTAAAACCATGCTCGGGCACCATAATGCTCATGACATCCACTTTCTCTTTAAGTAGCACATCTACCAGGTGATCTTTGCCCACCATAGAGCTTTGGTTTACCACTACGGCCACTTTGCGCTTCTTGATTTGCGGGATATACTCCTTCAATCGAGCGGCACCTACTTCTATTTGCGAATTGTTTTTGCGGTTTTTCCGCTGCGCTTGTCCTTGCACCGCCCCGAGGCTGAGAAGGAATACAAAAAATAAAACTTTGGTAGTTGCTGATTGCATACGATATTTAGGCGATTAAAGCCCTTTTGGCAAATTTGCTAAATGTATAGGCCAATGACAAACCTTTAGGGAGTAACGACCGCAATAAAAATTTAGCCTTGAACCTACCGTTTTATATCGCCAAACGCATCAGTGGAAGTTCCAAAGGGTCTTTTTCCCATAGTATCAATCGCATTGCAGTAGCTAGCGTGGGCTTAGGCCTTGCGGTAATGATCATCGCTTACCTTACCCTGATGGGGTTTAAAGACACCATTTCCGAAAAAGTGTACAGCCTCAGTGCGCATTTGCAGGTCAGTAAATACGTGCTCAATAATTCCCTGCTTGAAGAGCCCATTTCGGCACAGGCCAATTTCTATCAGTATCCCGATAGCTTTCCTTACATAGCTCATGTGCAGCGTGTAGCCTACAAGGGCGCATTGTTGAAAACAGAAGCAGAGGTGCAAGGTGTGGTGCTTAAAGGTATTGATGCCGAGTACGATTCCACGCGCTTTAAGCAGCATTTGGTAGAGGGGCGGTACCTCAACCTACGCGATTCGGCCTATCAAAATGAGGTGCTGATTAGTCGTAAAATCTCCCGCTTGCTTCGGCTCTCTTTGGATGAGGACATTACTTTGTTTTTTATTCAAAATCCGCCCCGATTTAGAAAAATGAAAGTAGTGGGGATTTACGATACCGGACTTGAGGATTTTGATGATCAATTACTACTGACCGACCTGCGCCTACATCAGCGCCTGAATAATTGGGGCGATTCATTGGTGGGTGGCTATGAAATCTTTGTAAAAGATTTAAAAGAGGTGAATACCGCTGAGGTGGATTTATTTGAGCGCATCGACCCCGAACTGCTTGTGCAAAAGGTGAGTGAAAAATACATACAGGTATTCGACTGGCTCTATCTGCTGAATCGAAACGTAGTAATTTTCCTTGGCCTTATTCTTTTTGTGGCTTGTTTCAATATGGTGAGCATTATTTTTATCCTCATCATGGAGCGCACCCAAATGATAGGCATGCTCAAAGCCCTCGGGGCAAACAATGGCCTCATACGCAAGGTTTTTGTGTACAATGGCCTCGTGCTGGTGCTGAAAGGGTTGCTTTGGGGAAATGGAATCGGCTTGCTATTCGGTTTTGTGCAGTATTATTTTAAACTGATACCGCTCGACCCTGAAAACTACTACATGAGCCATGTGCCCATAGGCTGGGATTGGTCGGTGGTACTGATTTTGAATGTGCTGACCCTGCTGGTGGTAAGTCTGGTGTTGTTTATGCCGACTTTTATTATTTCGCGACTCAAGCCCATCAAGGCCATTAAGTTTGATTAAGCCTTGCCCGGAAAGTGACGGAAAAGACTGTTGACTTTCATCTGGATTACCCCAATCACCGCTTCTTTAAAAATCCCTTTCGACATTTTTGATTGCCCTTTGCTGCGATCGGTGAAGATGATAGGGACTTCTTTAATGGCAAATCCGTGTTTCCAAGTAAGGAATTTCATCTCAATCTGGAAAGCGTAGCCAATGAAGCGAATGGCATCGAGGTCAATGGCCTCCAGTACTTTTCTTCTATAGCATTTGAAACCAGCCGTAGTATCTTGGATAGGCATGCCTGTGATGAAACGCACATAGGCACTGGCGAAGAAAGACATCAGGACGCGGCCCATAGGCCAGTTGACTACGTTTACGCCTGTTACGTAGCGCGAACCTATGGCCATATCAAAACCTTGGTTAGCGCAGGCATCGTGTAGGGCCAGCAGGTCGTTGGGGTTGTGCGAAAAATCCGCATCCATCTCGAAAATAAACTCATAACCATTGGTCAAAGCATATTTAAAACCTTCGATATAGGCGGTGCCGAGCCCAAGCTTTCCGGCTCTCTGCAAAAGGTGAAGCTGTTCGGGATGGTTCTTTTGAAGCTCTTTTACGATATCGGCTGTGCCATCAGGCGAGTTATCATCTACGATTAATACATGAAAGTCAGGGCGCAAGGATACCACGGCAGCTATAATGTCGCGGATGTTTTCCTTTTCGTTATAGGTGGGTATAATGACCAGATTCTTCATGATATCGTTTTGTGAAGCCCCAAAAATAAGGAAAGAATTTAATTGAGCGGTATGAAATAGGAAAACTCCCTAAAACATCCTGTATTTTTGCGCCCATGAAAAATAAAAACTTGGCATTGGTCACGTATGCCCAAAGGGGAAGCTTTGGTTCGGCTGTGCCCGATGAGGATTTGATGGTGAAAGAAGCCTTGGAGCAAAAGGGCTTTACGGTAGACTTACAAGTGTGGGACGATGAATCGGTAAACTGGGAAACCTACGAAGCGGTGATTATCAAATCTCCCTGGGATTATTTCGATAAGCCCCAAGCTTGGTTTCAATGGCTGGAAAAGATGCAGGCTCTTGGTAGTAAGGTTTTGAATCCGGTGGAGATTCTTAACTGGAATTCCGATAAAAATTACCTTCTGCAAATGGCTGCTGAGGGATTCTCCATAGTGCCTACACGGGTAGTGGAAAAGCCGGAGCAATTACATAGTGCCTTATTTGATACCTTCGGGCTAGATAAACTGGTGATGAAGCCCAAAATCAGCGGGGGAGCTAAACAAACGGTGATTTTGCATCAGACCGAATCCGAATCCTTGACAAAATATGCCGAATGGGTGAAGGAAGAAGCCTATTTGATTCAGCCTTTTATGGAAGAAGTGGCCACTGTGGGTGAATACTCTTATGTATTTTTCAATGGTAAATTCAGCCATGCCTTGCTCAAAACTCCTTCTCAGGGTGATTTTAGGGTACAGCACTATTTTGGAGGAACCATACAATCGGTAGTGCCGAGTGAAGGCGTTCTGGCGCAAGCGCAAGCTTTTATTGATCAGTATGCCAAAGGCTGCTTGTATGCCCGTGTGGATGGTGTGCTAAGAGGCGAAAAGTTGTTTTTGATGGAATTGGAGCTGATTGAGCCCTATTTGTTTTTATTTACCCACCCGCAGGCTTTGGAGCACTACACCCAAGCCTTAATTGATATGTTGAATGAATAAGTGCGTTTTTTTAGATCGCGATGGAGTATTGAATTACGATCATGGTGATTATACCTATCGCTTAGAAGATTTTCATGTGTTGCTCGGAGTGCCCGAGGCTTTGCGCCAACTGAAAGAAGCGGGTTTTTTATTGGTAGTGATTACCAATCAGGCCGGAATTGCCAAAGGTTTGTACACCGATGCAGAAGTGAATGCTTGTCACGATAAGCTACAAGGGGCCTGTGGAGGTATTATCGATGCCTTTTATCATTCGCCCTACCATCCTTCGGTTACTCAGTCGATTGGGCGTAAGCCGGGTTCTTTGCTTTTTGAGAAGGCCATAGCGAAGTTTCAAATCAACCCATTGGAATCGTGGATGATAGGCGACCGATCCCGCGATATAGAGGCCGCACAGCCTTTGCAAATCAAAGGGATTTTTATTGAAGGAACAGAAGCTTCCTGCGCGGAAGCTCTGTATTCAGTCAAAAGTTTATCGGAAGCGGTGCCGCTGATTCTTGGTCAATTATAAGTGACCGTTTTTGGTGGCCCAGGCTATCAGTTCGGTAGCTTTTTTCATTTTTAGTCGGCTGAGCATATTCTTGCGGTGGGTTTTTACCGTATGTAAGCTGATATTGAGCAGTTGGCCAATCTCTTCACTGTTTTTTCCTTTGGCCAAGAGGCTGAGGATTTCCATTTCGCGGTCGGTAAGGAGGTCTTGTGTTTTGCCATTGCCCGCTTTCTCAGGAGTAGCAGGAGCCAAGGCCAACTCCACCGCTATGAGCAATTGCCTGTCGGTGAAGGGTTTTAGTAGAAAGCCCGAAGGGTTGGTGCCTACGGCAGCTCGTACGGTTTTTTCATCGGAAAAGGCCGTTACATATATCACAGAAACATCATGCTTTTTCTGAATATCTTTAACGACCTCTATGCCATTTAGCTCGCCTTTGATATTGATATCACATAAAATCAGGTTGGGGACAGACTGTGCAATAGCGGCTAGTGTAGATTCATAAGAGTTAGCAATAGGGCCTACACTATAGCCTTCTGCTTCTAAAGTTTTCCTGATGTGATGGGCCACAATCAGTTCGTCTTCGATAATTAAAATTTTTCCGTCTTTCATGAACTAGGATAAGGGATAGAAATATAACACTGCGTTCCTTGGTCAGTTACCAGGTGAATAGAGGCTCCTAGTTGATCGGATAATGATTGGATAAGTTCATAACCAAAAGAATGTTCTTTTGGTTGGGGATTAAATCCTTTACCGTTGTCGCAAACGGAAAGGTGGAGGTATTTGAAATCGGTGGTAAGCCGTACCTCAATGGTATTTAAGTCGTTGTCTTCTTCAAAAGCATGTTTTATAGCATTGGTTACCAATTCGTTTACAATAAAGCCAATATACGTAGCTGTCTCTATCGGCAGTTTTATAGGCTCCGCTTGAATCTTCACTAAGGAAGTATTGCTGCCCAGTCCGTAGGTGTGGCGGAGCGAATCCATTAGGTCGTTCAGGTACAGATTAATAAAGGTAGCAGAGGCGATATCGGTCAGGTACAGGCGCTGGTGCAACAGCAGCATGGCATCAATCCGCGATTTGCTCTCTTTGAGTTTTTGCTGGGCGGTATCTTCCGGAATGTTTTTCGACTGTAGGCTTAGCAGGCTGCTCACAATCTGTAGGTTGTTTTTTACCCGGTGATTCAGCTCTTTAGCCAGTGTTTCTATGGTTTGGTTTTTTTCTTCCAGTTCGCTGTTCCTCGATTCCAGTTCTATGCGTTGGAGTTCGTTTTTTTCTTTTTCTTTTTGATAAGTAATGCGGTAGGCAATCACGCTAAAGAGGATAAAAAAACCAGAGTATAATATTGTGATGGTATGATCCAGATACATAGTGGCCCTGTCGGGATAGGGGGTGATCCACTGAGGGTTAAAGTACTCAAGCACATAGAGGATAATCAAGTCCAAAAAAACCAAACCTCCTAACATATAATATTCTTTTGAAGGGCTTGCACCCACGAATATGGCAATCGACATCAGGAAGATGTACCCAATAGGGCCATTGATTCCTCCATTGAAAAACCATACAGCGCTATAACAGAGTAGGCAGAATATTGAGAAGAATAATACCAAGGACTTGTTGTACAACTTGAATTGGCGGGTGAGAATCACCGTAATGCCACATACCACCAAGGCTACAATATTCACCATTCGAATCACCCAGTGCAAAGGCAAGGAGAAATTGAGCAGTGCGGCTATAATTACAAAGAATAGGATGGAAAAACTCATCGCATTGAAAACGCGATGCTCAACCGAATAGCTTTGTTCAGGCCCCGATATTATATCAATGAGCCTTTGGTATGACGTAGTCAGCGACAAAGTAGATGTGGGTTTGGGATAATCTATGCAAAGATGAAGAAAATATAGTAAAATTTCCTGAAACGTAAGTTCCGTGCATGATTAAACACAAAAAAGACCGATAACAAATGCTATCGGTCTTCAGTATAGAAAGTCGCAGGTATTATTTCGACTTTTCCTTCTTTTTTTCTTTTTTATCCTCGTTGGTTTTGTCGCCAATGTTGTAGCCCAAAAGGCGCAACATGCTGTCGCTGTCTTGCTCATTGGCAAATAGTTCCGTAACAATTTCCCCATCTTCATCGCGCGAAATCAAAACGTGCTTAGGCGCAGGAATCAAGCAATGCTGAATACCTCCGTATCCGGCCAATGATTCTTGGTAGGCCCCGGTATGGAAAAAGCCAATGTATTGCGTTTCATCCGGCTCCAATTTTGGCAAGAATACCTCCGAGGTATGCGCTTCCGAATTGTAATAATCCATGCTGTCGCAGGTAAGTCCGCCTAGGTTTACCTTGTGGAAAATGTTGTCCCAGTTATTAACGGCCAGCATAATGTACTTTTGGTTGGTGCCCCAGGCATCGGGCAAATGCGTGATGAATGAACCATCAATCATGTACCACAACTCCTTGTCGTTTTGAAGCTTTTGGTCAATGATGGAGTAAATTACCGCACCGCTTTCACCTACAGTATAGCTACCAAACTCAGTAAAGATATTCGGAACCGGCACATTGTTTTTCTCGCAAATCCACTGAATGTTTTCAATGATTTGATCGATGATGTATTGGTAGTCGAACTCAAACTGCAAAGAGGTTTTGATAGGGAAGCCTCCGCCAATGTCTACGGTATCCAAATCGGGGCATATTTTCTTAAGCTCACAATACTTGTACATAAAGCGGCTTAACTCACTCCAGTAATAGGCCGTATCTTTTATGCCTGTATTGATAAAGAAGTGGAGCATTTTAAGGGTAGCCTTATCGCTGTGCGCAATGCGGTTTTTATAGAGGTCGGTAATGTCGTTGTAGCGAATACCCAAGCGCGAGGTGTAAAACTCAAAGTTAGGTTCCTCATCAGCCGCCACACGAATACCAATCTGATATTCCCCTTTCACATTTTCTTCATAAAAATCCAGCTCATTGAGGTTATCCAAAATAGGGATACAATTCTCGAAACCATCGTTGATCAGGTCGGTGATGTAGCGCATATAGCGCTCTCTTTTAAAGCCGTTACAAATCACATAGGTGTCCTTCTCAATTTTACCTGTGCGGTGCAATTCCCTCACAATGGGAATATCGTAGGTCGAGGAGGTTTCGATGTGGATATCATTCTTCAGCGCTTCTTCAGTAATAAAGCTAAAGTGCGAAGACTTAGTGCAGTAACAATAGGTGTAGTGGCCTTTGTAGTTGTATTTACGTATGCTGTTATTGAACATACGCTTGGCATTCTGTATCTGGTCACTGATCTTGGGCAAATAGGTGAGTTTAAGCGGGGTGCCATATTGCTTGATGATTTCCATCAAAGGCACATTGTTAAACAGCAACTCATTCTTTTCCACTTTAAACTCTTCGGTAGGGAAATCAAAGGTTTGCTCAATCAGATCAATGTAAGTTTTCATTAGGCGGTAATTGATTTTTTCAAGATGCGAAATTACGCTTTTGTGCGATTAGTTCTAGTGTATCCGTGAGCTATTTATTGTACAGCTATTATTGAGGTATTGCCTAGAAATATGCGAAATTCATATAAATTTGCATTTTTGCAAAGTTAGAGACAATTAAATTAATGAGATATTAATTTATGGAAGCGATAAAATTAATTGAGGTAAAATCAGAAATAGCTGCTGGGACGCGTGGGGCTAGCTTGGGCATCGATGCCCTAAAAACAGCCTGCTTGGATAAGGGCTCTGATTTCTTCGCTCAATTTGATGCCGAGGAGGTGGAGAACATGAACCATATGATGTTCGAATATGCTGAGGAGGACATAGATAAAACTGCAAAATATATTGAGGGGGTTTACACCATGGTGAAGCGCGTGAGCCGCACCATTTCTTTTGCTTTGGAAGATGGTACTTTCCCCTTGGTACTGGCCGGAGACCACTCTACCGCTGCCGGAACGATAGCCGGAATCAAAAAAGCCTATCCTTTCAAGCGCTTGGGCGTAATCTGGATAGATGCCCATGCCGATTTGCACTCGCCTTACACTACGCCTTCGGGCAATATGCATGGCATGCCGCTTGCCATGGTGATCAATGAAGATAACCTCAAGTGCAAGCGCAATGAGCTTACGGCCGAAACCAAGGAAATTTGGAATAAAATCAAAAACATAGGTGTACGCGGACAAAAAATCCGTCCGCAAGATTTGGTGTTCATAGCCGTGCGCGATACAGAGCCTGAAGAAGATTTCTTGATAAAAAAATACGGCATCAAACACTTTAAAGTGAGCGATTTGCGCGCCAAGGGTATCAAAAAGGTGGTGAAAGAAACCAACACCCACCTGATGGAGTGCGACATCATCTACATCTCTTTCGATGTGGATAGCATGGATTCCAATATCTCCGAAGGTACAGGAACGCCTGTGCCTAATGGCCTTACGGTGCAAGAGGCACTTGAACTCAACTGTGAGCTGATCAAAAACAAAAAAGTGTGCTGCTGGGAGATGGTAGAAGTAAATCCTACTCTCGATAGCATGAACCAGATGGCCGAAAACGCTTTTGATATTTTGGAGGCTACCACCCAATGCCTGCTCGATAGAAGCAATGTGCCAGCAAAGGCTTAATGAAACATCACAAGATTGTCAACAAGCCCAAGCCAGATAGGTTCGGGCTTTTTTAGATACTACCATGAATATTGAAGCGCAGATTCAGCAAGACATAGCCCACGCCCTGAGCGATTTGTACCAGTTTGTTCCTGAAACACCCGTGGCACTCCAGCCCACGCGTAAGGAGTTTGAAGGAAGCTATACTTTAGTGGTATTTCCTTATACCCGCCTGAGCAAGCTAGGGCCGGAGCAAACAGCCGAAGCTATTGGCAATCATTTGTTGGCACATTCTCAGGTGGTGAGTGCCTTTCAGGTGGTGAAAGGATTCTTGAATGTAAGCATCAAACCCGATTTATGGATGCAGCTTTTATTTTCCATGGGCCAAGAGGCGCATTTTGGTCAGTGGCCAGCCAATGGCAAAAAGGTGATGGTAGAATATTCCTCACCCAATACCAATAAGCCGCTTCACTTGGGCCATTTGCGCAATAATTTCCTAGGCTATTCCGTAGCGCAGATTTTAGCGGCCGCAGGTTATGAAGTGCAAAAAGTAAACCTAGTCAACGACCGCGGTATCCACATCTGCAAATCCATGTGGGCTTATCAGCAATTTGGAGTAGGCGAAACGCCCGAAAGCGCTGGGATTAAAGGAGACCATTTAGTGGGGAAATATTATGTGCTGTTTGATAAAGAGTATAAAAAGCAGATAGAGCAATTAGTAGCCGAAGGCATGACCGAAGAGGAGGCTAAAAAGAAGGCGTCAGCTATTGTTCAAGCGCAAGAAATGCTCATAAAATGGGAGCAAAACGACCCGGCCGTGCGAGCACTTTGGGAGAAAATGAATGGCTGGGTATTATCCGGTTTTCAGGCTTCCTACCAAACCATGGGTGTGGATTTCGACCACTATTATTATGAATCCAATACCTATTTGCTGGGGAAAGATATTGTGGAGGAAGGCTTGCAAAAGGGTGTCTTCTTCAAAAAAGACGATGGCTCGGTTTGGATTGACCTGAGCGCGGAAGGTATGGATCAGAAATTGGTGCTTCGTTCGGACGGCACTTCTGTATACATCACACAGGATATGGGCACGGCCGAACTCAAATACTCCGATTTTCCTTTTGACCAATCGGTATATGTGGTGGGCAATGAGCAAGATTACCACTTCAAGGTGCTTTTTGCCATTTTAGAAAAGCTGGGACGCCCCTATGCCAAAGGCATGTATCACTTATCCTACGGCATGGTAGATTTGCCTTCAGGGAAAATGAAATCGCGCGAAGGTACGGTAGTAGATGCCGATGACCTGATGCAGGAGATGTTCGATACGGCTGAAGCTACTTCACGTGAGCTAGGCAAGCTGGATGATTTTGATAGTCAGGAAGCCAGAAAGCTCTACCAAATGCTAGGCATGGGCGCGCTGAAATACTTCTTGCTGAAAGTAGATCCAAAGAAACGCATGTTGTTCAATCCGCAAGAGTCGATTGAATTTCAGGGGAATACGGGGCCATTTATTCAGTATACCCACGCGCGTATTGCCAGCCTGCTACGCAAAGCCGAACAAATGCAGCTCAGTGCTTGGCAAGGCGAATCGGTGGCGCTTCACCCCATTGAGCAGGAGCTGATTTATCAAATCAGCCAGTATCCGGCCAAGGTGCAAGAAGCCGCCCAATCCTATGCGCCTTCTTTGTTGGCCAATTATGTATTTGATCTGGCCAAAGAATACAATCGCTATTATGCCGAAGTGTCCATATTTAATGAGCTAGATCCACTGACTTTACGCTATCGCCTGGCCCTGTGCAAGCAAGTGGCCGAGGTAATCAAAAAAGCCATGGCTCTGCTGGGGATAGAAGTACCGGAGAGAATGTAAATCATACACGCAAAAAGGAGTACCGAGAGGTGCTCCTTTTTGCGTGTATGGGGTTTGTGGAAGTTTGGTATTAGATTTAAGGGAGGAAAGAGTGTCAGGTGAGAACACCTGACACGGTAGCAAATAGAGATAAACAAAATAGGCTGCCTTTTCAGACAGCCTATTTTCTCTTATTCACTCTTCAGGGATTTTACCGGGTTGGCCATAGAGGCCTTGAGCGCTTGAAAACTAATAGTAGCGCTTACCACCAGTAGCACCAGTAGCAGGCCTAGCACATAAGGGCCGGGCGCAAATCCTATCTGCGAGGTAAAGTTTTGCATCCATTTATTGATAAGCCAGTATGAAAAAGGCACGGCCAGTACAAAACCTATTAGTATCAGCCACGCAAATTCGCGGTAAATCAGTCCTAATATTCCCCAGATGCTGGAGCCGAGTACTTTTCGTATGCCAATCTCCTTCACCTTGCGCTGCACAATAAACAGTACCAAGCCATACACGCCCAGGCAAGAGATAACCATGGCTATGCCTGTAAAGCCTTGTATGATAGTACCAAAGGTTTGGAAACTGGCATATTGGTTGTCAATCTGCTCATCCAAAAATTGATATTCAAAGGTTTTTTCTGGGAAAATATCCCTCCATTCTTTTTCTAGCTTCGCAAGGGTAGCGGGCACATCTGCATTATCAAAGCGTATCGATAATAAAGTGTATTGAGAAGGGTTGATGTCCATTACCAAGGAAGGGATAGCGGTTGTTAATGAGCCCAAGGCAAAATCTTTCACCACACCTACAACACGGCCTTCTTTTCCCTCTAAGTTGAGGGTTTTGCCAATTGCTTCTGCTGGACTTCCCCAGTTGAATTCCTTCACAGTCGATTCATTAATGAGGAATGCTTCGGCTTGGTCGGTGCCAAATTCTTTACTGAAAGTGCGTCCGGCCAGTAGCTCTATACCATAGGTGTTGACAAAATCATAGTCCACACTTAAGCTGCCAATAAACTGGCGATCTTCTGTAATCGCTCCTTCAGGAAGCACTCCGCGATAAATCACTCCTAAGCCCGGTGAAGCCGAAGAAAGAGCCGTAGCATTTACGCCCGCTTGGGCTTCTACCGTTTCTCTAAATCCTTTAAGTCGATTGAAAAAGGCCTGATCGGCACTACCAAAAATCCCATTGATGTTTTGGCTGAAAAGCGGAATGGTAATTACCTGCTCGCGCTGAAATCCCAAAGGCTGCTTGGCGAGGAAATCCAACTGCTTGATAATCATCAGTGCACTGCAAAGTAGCACGCTGGCTATGCCCAATTGCACTACCACTAGCGCTTTGCGTAAGCCTTGTCGGCCCGTAGCGGTGTTTTGGTTTTTGATAGAATGCACCGATTCAAATTGGCTTACAAAATAAGCCGGATACGAACCCGCCATCAGGGTGATAAGTAACAATAAACCCACTGAAATACCGATAAGTGGCATATCTACCACCTCAGTAAATACAAGGTGTTTGTCGGTGAGAACATTAAGCAGAGGAAGTGCCGCTTGGAATACAAAGAAAGACAAAACAAAGGCAACAAATGTGAAAAGGAAGCTTTCGGACAAAAACTGACCAATGAGTTGGGTTTTGTTGGAACCCAATATTTTCCTCAGCCCAATTTCCTTTACGCGCGAAAACGATTGTGCGGTGGAAAGATTGATATAATTAATGCAAGCGATGAGCAAAGTCAGTAATCCTACTGCCGAGAAGATATAAATCGTGGTCATTGAATTGGTAGGCCTAGGCTCTTGCAAAAGAGTAGATTTCAGGTGGATGTCTTTCACGGGCATAAGGGTGAAAACCTGACCAATATTCAAATCGGGCCGCGCGTATTTGGCCAGAAAATCACCCATGTGGGCATTGATATTATCAGGAGTGGCGCCTTCTTTGAGCAGTACATAGGTAAAAGAATGGCTGATGACAAAATTGATTTCCAGATTTTTACGCATCACTTGAGCAGCCGCTTCGGTTTCCATATGGTACATATTTTCATAAGGTACCAGCATATTGAAGCGGATATGGGTATTCTCTGGGAAGTTCTTCACTACCGCTACCACTTTGAATAAGTGCTTTCCGGCAAATTGTAAGGATTCCCCAACCGGGTTTTGACTGCCAAAATATTTTTGGGCCATTTCCTCGGTAATCACCACCGTGAAGGGCTCGGTAAGAAGGTTCTGCTTTCTTCCATGGATTACCTCCAATGGAAAGATTTCCGTAAAGGTCGAATCCACAAACATCACGTCATTTTCCTCAAACGATTCTGTGCCTTCGCTATCCGAGGGACTAATGGTGATATTGCGCTGATAAACCCTTGCCACTTGCTCTACTTCGGAGAAATAATCTTTCAAAACCGGAGCGATAGGAGGTGGGGTAGAAGCCAGCTGTAGGCCATTGGGCACATGGTAGCTCATTCGGTGCAAACGATCCACATGTACATGGTGTGTATCATAGCTCAGTTCGGAGCGCACATAGGTGATGATTAATAAACAGAGACCAATGCCAATGGTGAGCCCAATCAGATTGATGAGGGCGTAGGCCTTGTGCTTCAAGATGTTGCGCAAGGCTGTTTTGAAGAAATTGCTAAGCATATGTTGTTTTTGAGTTTGGATGAATATACTTAGCGCTCTAAGAGGAGGTTCAGAAATTTATTTCAATGGTAAAAAAGGGGGGGGCTGAGCGAAAATTAGGTTGATACTGCCTGAAATGTTTTCTTTTTCTGCCGCGTCTGGTGTTCTCATCTGATACTATCCACTTAAATGATCACAGATAAAGTCAAAGTTAATCTCCTTCAAAATGTAAAAGCAGGGGATGGAGAAAGGATAGTTTTCAGGGTAATTGGCCAACTTCCATTTTTCTTGAATTGGGATGTTATGAATGTAATCCAGTTTCTGATTGAAAAGCTATGAAGAACAGTAAGGCACGGAAAAAGGACTATGATTCCATATTTGATACCTCATTGTTGTGCACTCACTTTAAAGCATGCGAGTACCTCAGGGTGTTTAGCCCGCGACCGAACTTAATTTGCTGAGCTGTATACTTTAAGTAATCTCTTTGCACATCAGAAGATTTTATCCCCCCGCTCATTTACCGTATTACATTATATGGTTTTACATAATAATAAAGCTATAGATAAAAGCAAGGGTATGGAAATCAAAAGTGCTAAACTACCTGTTATTTCCGCTTTGTACTTGGTTTTTGTAAGAAGTTCAATCGTGGTTGCAGCGAAATATGTGTTAAATATTCTTCAATGAAACATCTTTAAACCATGATCATTCCTCCAAGCTGTGGTTCTGATCTGTCTTATTTGACTTGTTCCACGGTACACATTGCAAACACGCTAAAATGCATGCACCCGGCACGGTAGAAACATAGTTATTGTCGCCTTCTTCCAATGTGAAAATAGTTAGGCTGATGCATGATTTCTCAAAGTGGATAAGAGTGGTGAGCCAGAAATTCCCAATTAATAATTCAAGGTCTTGGTGTTTTTTAGGTTTGATTAACAAGCAAGCTTGGGTCTTGTGATATTGCGTTTTCTTACCTTCTCTCGTTTTAATTTCATTGAGATTTTCACCAATCCTTGGCCAACCTTGGCTCGCTTTTGATTTTCATCAATTGAAAACATGAATATATCAAACCAGATGGTTCAGGTATCAACTAGCCTGTTTCCGCCAAATGTGAATGTCGTTTATTTACAATAACAAAAAAACGTGAATAAATATGAATTTAAGACTCCTAAAAGCAACACAACTCATCGTGTTATTGGTATTCGTTTTCGGCTGTTCAAAAGAAGGGACTCCAGGTCCACAAGGAGAACAAGGTATTCAAGGCGAACAGGGAGAGAAGGGTGAAACCGGAACAGCAAATGTTATCTATTCGGATTGGATAGCAACAGAGTTTACCGAAGAAGTTACTGGTCTTACAAATGCATTCTTTTTGGCTGAAAATATTGAAGTAGATATTAGTAAAGATGTACTTCTTGTTTATGGGAAATTAACTGAAGGAAATATAGATAATGTTTTGCCCTTACCATTTACAAATGTTTTTGTAGGAGAGGCATATTTATTTAATCTGGTTTCAGATAGTAATGAAAATAGGCTTCAAATTATTGGGTTGACAAATGATGGAGCACAGCATGCATTTACATTTTTTGAATTTTATCGATATGTCGTAATTCCAGGGGGAGTATCAACTAATGGAAGGCAAATGGGCTTAGATTTTAACAATTATGAGGAAGTAATAGCCTTTTATAATATCCCAAATTGATTCAATTATTTCAAACAAATAGTTCTATGAAGAGAATTGCAATAATTGGAGCAGGAATAAGCGGTCTTTGTGCCGCGAAAATCTTTTTGAAGGCGGGGTTTAATGTTACTGTATTTGAAAAGGCAGAATCTATAGGCGGGTTTTGGGCAAAGGAAAAGTTGCATACGTTCATCAATCATCAAGCGACAAAGGATGAATATAGCTTTTCTGATTTTAAAATGCCTTTAGGATATCCGGAACACCCAAGTGGTGAACAAGTATATGAATACCTGCTTAATTATTGTAGAGAATTCGATTTGTTGAAAACTATACAGCTTAACCATGAAGTGATTGAGATGGATTGGAATGGCAGAATATGGAGTTTGAATATTGATCGTCAAGATACTTTAATTACAGAATCTTTCCATTATGTAATAATTTGCTCAGGAGCATTAAATGAAACTAAAATACCATTTTACCCCAATTTGCAAAATTTTTTAGCCAACGGGGGGCAGGTTGTTCATTCCTCAGAGGTGGAGTCAATTGAACAATTGAAGAACAAAAGAGTGCTAGTGTCGGGGTTTGCTAAATCAGGTACTGATGTGGTGTCATATCCATCAGGCTATCTGTATTCGGAGACTTCCGTATACCAAAATGAGGAAAGTAAATTATCCCGGTTCCTCGCCAATAACCCCCACGCTAAGTACAGGCTATATTCGCGACTTTCCGAAACCTTATTTAATTTCCATTCCGAGACGCGCATCCAAAAAATCGCACATGCGATCTATAAATCATTGATATGGCTACAACTAAGGGGATTGGAGCTTTTCTTTAAATGGCAATATGGTTTGCGTAGAATTGATATTATTCCGGAGCGTAAAACGGATGAGGTATCCATTAATGGTCTAGGTGTGGAAACTGGTAATTTTTACGAAAAAAATGGGTTGTATAAAATTAAGTCCATACAATCATCCATTAAAGAATATACGAATGAAGGGGTGCTGCTGACCGATGGAAGTAAGCTAAAGGCAGATTTGATAATTCATGATACAAGTATTATTCAAGATGTTCTGTTTCTTTCCCCGATGTATAGAAGTAAACTTCGAGATAAAAACGGTAGGTTACGTTTATATAGGAATATTATTAGCCCTGAAATACCCAATATAGCATTTGTAGGTTTTAATTCTAATTCATTTTCACCTGTAAATTCAGAGGTGGCAGCATATTGGGTTCTTAGGCTTGTGAATGAGCAAATAAAACTGCCATCAAAAGAAGAAATGTTGGAGTCTATTTGCTCCAGTTTACTTTGGAGAATGAAAGAATCTCCACTTGCTTTAGAGTATTCCAATACCTACATATCATCCACTAATCACCGTAATTTAGAAGAACTCTTGATGGATATGGGACTTAGATCCAAAAGAACTTCAAGTGTTATTGTTGGGTAATATAGGTTTGCTAAATGGTGACATACTTCAACTGGAAGTATCGGTATAAAAAAATCAACTAAAGCATGCCATTAATAAGTTTCTTTCTCAAGAAGAATAACCTAGTAGTTTTGAAAATGATGCTACTCGCGTAAAATTTGAATTTTCTTTGTTACCTAAGTAGGAAACAAACGGCAGAAAACTTAATTGAAACGCGATGCTCACAGCTGTAGAGAGGTGGACGTAAGTAAAAGCAATATAGAAACCACCACGAAAAATAAAACAAGAAGTTCAAATTATACCGATATCAGTTCAATGTAGTGATACTGTCGGATACATGACTATATTCATACAATTTATTTCTATAAGTAAGCTTCCCCAAAATTGCTTCATTTGAAAATTGAGAATAAATGTTCGATTTTAAAATGGGAATTATGAAAAAGACACAATTCCCATAGATTTAAAAAGACAGCTTTAGTTCTTGCACTACAATGTTCCCAAAAACTTCGAAATAAACTACTGAGATGCCATAGGTCATGGAATATCGAAAATTGCAGTACGCCTTTATCTCGCCAGTAACCCATGGTACGTACAAGGCGTTCAATATAACAATAAAAGTGAATATATCTTTTAAAACCATTTGTGTAGTTAACAAATGGCCATTGAATACGTACAAAGCTGGTTGGGCAAATACAAGGGGTTTGCTTCGCTTCGAACCTTAATTATGAAAAAAAACAGATGAATTTTATATATTTAAATTCATTGCCTAACCAGTTCAACTTTTAAGCGGAAAGGGCAAGTCCAATATGCAGCCTGATAAAGTAGTTGTCTATAATTATAGAGTTAAAAGAAAACTCCGTGTGGGCTTGAAAGGGCTGATTGATTTTTTCATAAACAACCCATACAGGAACCGAACCGAAAACTCATACAGACAAGCGCGACTTATTGTATTATGTGATTTGCTTACCATCCTTGTAGATATTTTCTATGTCATAATTAGTATCTACGCCAATTTCCCTCAGGGAATAGTAGCGCTCTCCATAGCAGCATGTTTATATACAATCAATGCTTTTTTATTCAGAACTAGCCTTCCTAGTAATTTTTTAGGCAACATGTATTGCGCTATATTCTTTATGGTCATAATGGTATTAGGGTATTACTCTGGTGCGTTAAAACAACACTCTGTGATTCTGCCTTGGCTTTTGCTCGTGCCGGCCATTGCCCTTTTGCTTACCAATCGGGTTTCATCTTGGGCTTGGTGGGTAATGTGTGTGATGGGGCTTGTGGCACTCTCTCAATTGGAAAGCGAAGACACTCCCATTTTATATAATATGCAGTATGACATCGTAGTGGTGATTCTATTGCACTCCGGATTGGCATTAATCGCGCTTGTGATAAATACTGTTTTTGAAACAAATAAATCGCAAGCATTGGCTGCTTTAGAACAAGCCAATCAAAAAGTAAGTACTATAAACAATACCCTTGAAGTTCTCGTTCAGCAGAGAACTATCGAATTAGAGAATAAAAATAAAGTGTTGGAGGAGTATGCGTTTATCAATGCTCATAAATTACGTAGTCCGGTGGCTACAATTTTAGGGCTTACCTCATTGTTGGATAGGCAAAACCTTGAAGGGGAAGCAGCAGAAATTTTAGAGCATCTGAAAAAATCTACAGAACGGCTGGATGATACAATACGCGAAGTCCAGAGTAGAATAAGGAGTGTTGAATAAATGCGTAAGCAAGGCATAAAACCTTACTTCTTAAAAATGATGAAATGAAATTATAGAGCCGTACCTTACCAATCTTAAGTAAACTGCTGCTGCTAGTTCATCCAATTGTAATTGTGTTTCGGATAACTTTCTTGCCTATCTTCACTGGGGGGTGAAAACTATCTCACCTCTTTTTTAGTTATTAGCATACCTTGATTTTTACACAACAGAAAAACGTAAACCTATGAAACTGCTCCTTATCCTTTTGACCTTTTTTATGTTTTCCTTCACCACGGTGAAATCACCCGAAACACCCAAAGCTATGAGCTTATATGAATTCACTATTCCTTCACTAGAAGGCGACCCAATTGATTTTTCACAATACAAAGGCAAGAAATTGCTGATTGTAAACACCGCTAGCAAATGCGGCTTCACCCCCCAGTACGAAGACTTGCAAAAACTGCATGAGCAATATGGCGATAAGCTAGTGATTCTTGGTTTTCCGGCCAATAACTTTGGCGGACAAGAGCCCGGCAGCAATAGCGAAATCGCCTCCTTCTGTCAGAAAAACTATGGGGTGAGCTTTCAGATGTTTGAAAAAGTGTCAGTGAAAGGCAAAGACCAGCATCCTTTGTACAAGTGGCTAGAAGAAAAAACCGGAGAAGCGCCAAGCTGGAATTTCTGTAAGTATTATGTGAGCGAAGACGGCCAAGTGGTGAAATTCTTTGGTTCTCGTGTGAAACCTATGGATGAGGCCATCTTGAGTTTGCTTTAATCCCTAAAATACCTGTATTTTTAAAGTCAGTTGAAACTCTGTGTTCAGCTGACTTTAATTTTTTATTCCTATGGCTATTTCTGTTTGGTTGAAAGCCGCCCGCCTTCGTACGCTTCCCTTGGCGCTGGCCAGTATTATTATGGGAAGCTTTTTGGCCGCCTATGTTTCGGGTTTTCGCTGGTCGGTGTTTGTACTGGCCGTTCTCACTACTTTACTGTTACAAGTACTCAGTAACTTTGCCAACGACTATGGCGATAGCGTGCACGGTGCCGATAGTGCCGAAAGGCAAGGTCCCGACCGCGCGGTATCTTCTGGAGCCATTTCACCTAAGCAAATGAAAATGGCCGTAGGCCTTTTCGCTTTGGCCGCTTTACTTGCCGGGCTTTCCTTGCTTTGGGTAGCATTAGGTGCCAATACGCAAGTTTTTCTTACCTTTTTGGGCCTAG
This sequence comes from Shiella aurantiaca, assembly GCA_030412945.1. GTDB lineage: Bacteria > Bacteroidota > Bacteroidia > Cytophagales > Cyclobacteriaceae > Shiella > Shiella aurantiaca. The sequence continues at coordinate 617,940 of JAUHJS010000002.1, forward strand.
GTATAGCCAGTATTTTGGCTGCCATTACGTATACTATGGGCAAAAAGCCCTATGGCTATGCCGGACTGGGCGATATTTCGGTTCTAATCTTTTTCGGCCTTGTAGGCGTAATAGGTACCTTTTACCTGCATACCCAGCGCTGGGAACCGGGCATTGTTTTCCCTGCCATTAGCTGCGGTTTGTTTGCGGTGGCCGTTCTTAACCTAAACAATATCCGCGATATCGAGTCCGATAGAAAAGCCGGCAAGCGTTCCATTCCGGTTCGCTTAGGTCGGAAAAAGGCCGTAGTGTACCATCAGCTTTTACTGTATTTTGGTCTTTTGGCCGCCATGATTTTTACCTACACCCACTACCAAAGTCCTTGGCAATGGTTGTTTTTACTAAGTTTGCCGCTGATGGTGCGCAATATTCGGGCAGTGGCCACCAAGCTCAAGCCCCAAGAGCTAGATCCTTACCTAAAGCAAATGGCACTAACTACTTTGTTTTTTGTATTGACTTTTGGAATAGGTTTATTAATTTCCTGAGCAATGTCATGAAATTTCTTGCCGAATATTTGTTATTTCCGGCATCGAAACCTTTAACTTGGTATAAATAAAACGCCTAACCTACTATGAAAAAAATATTGGTTCCTACCGATTTTTCCGAACAGGCAACCTTCGCCTTAGATTTAGCGGTACAAATTGCTAAAAAGAATAACGGAGAGGTGCACGTATTGCACGTGCTGGAGCTTCCCGATGGTCATTCCTTGAATTTCACTGGAGAAGTGGCAGCTGGCGACCCCATGACGGGCGTTTTTGTGGCCCAATTGGTCAATAAAGCTAAGAAAAGCCTAGGAGCCATTAATAAGAAATATGCGAATGAAAATGTGCATACACACTTGGAAGGTGGGCATACATTTCGTTCTATCTCCAACAGCATCAGCAAGAAAAAAATTGACCTCGTAGTAATGGGGACTAAAGGTTCTAGCGGGATAGATGAATTATTAATTGGTTCTAATGCCGAGAAAGTGGTGCGTAATGCCGACTGCCCGGTGATTACGATTAAGGCTAAAACCAATGCCGATAAAATCAAGAACATTGTTTTTGCTACCGACTTAGGTGGAAAGCAAGAAAAGTTGGTGAAGAAAGTTAAAGCGCTTCAAGAAGCATTCAATGCCAAGCTACATATCCTGCGTGTAAACACTCCCGGCAATTTCGAAAACGAAAGAGCCATTAAGCGCAGAATGGAAGGATTTGCTAAAGATAACAAGCTGAGCAATGTTACCCATAACATCTACAGCGATGTGTTGGAAGATGATGGCATCATGTATTTTGCCGAAAGTATTAAAGCCGATATGATTGCCATCGGTACTCACGGCCGCCAAGGCTTTATGCACATACTGGCCGGAAGCATTGCCGAAGACTTGGTAAACCATGCCAAGCGCCCCGTGTGGACATGCAAAATAGGATAAACCATAAATCAGAAAGGGCTTAGGCCCTTTTTTACGAGATGAGCAATAAGAATAAACGAAAAGATGGTGTGGTATTCTCCACCAACCCAGATTTTGAATATCAGTTTGATGCGGAAGAAGCACCCGAAACGCTAGCTCCCAATCAGCAAGATTTGCGGGTATGGCGCGAAAACCGTGGAGGGAAAACTACTACCGTTGTAAAGGGTTTTATAGGCTTTGATGTCGATTTGGCGGATTTAGGAAAAATGCTCAAAAATAAGTGTGGCGTGGGCGGCTCTGCCAAAGAAGGAGAAATTCTCATCCAAGGCGACCACCGCGATAAGGTACTCGAACTGCTCGTAAAGGCAGGCTATAAGGCAAAGAAGGCAGGCGGATAGTAAACTAGCCCCCCCCCAAAAAAAAAGTTGAATGTTTTAAGTTTGAATTAAATTTTATGAAAGAGCTCGGTAGTAAACTGAGCTTTTCCATTTAGGCTAGTTTTTATGCTATGCTAATCATAATAGTGAATGTGTCGTTTTATTTCTGTTTTAAGCTCTTGTATTGACGGGTACTTTTTCAAGTAAATAGTTCAGGATTGAGTGTTCCAAAGAAGTTTTCCATGATGGTGTTATCCAAGCAGTTTCCTTTTCTAGGCATTCTGATTTGGATTTCTTTTTCATACATAGGCATCAATAGGTGTCCAACTTTTGGGGGATAACAATAAAAGAGGCTTTCTTGATTTTAAAATAGAAGAAAGCTTATGAACAGCTCACCCACAAAAAAGGTGAGTATGCAGAACATATATAAAAATCCTAATAGCAGGAATTTGAAAATTGTTTTGCCCCAGCCTTGCTCATAAAAGCGATGAAAGGAAAATAGGCTATAAAATGAGGCTACCATAAAGAAAATCGTAAAGGCCCATCCTTTTTGCTCATCGTTGAAGCTATTGTTGAAATAAAGAAAACAACTTAAGGCTCCGTATATCAAATAGGAAAAGCTGTGTAGGTGTATGGCATGGATTAGGTGGCCAATGTATAAGGTTTCTCTCTGGCGGAAATACAGAATCTTAAGCAGAAAGGCAAAAAGAGGAATTAGCAAAAACATCATCAGTGGAATGTTTTTTAACACATAGGAGAGAAATACCTCTGAGTCTTTGTTCTGGATTTTGCGAAGTTGTCGGGTAGCTTTTCGTAAAAAGGGCTTCTCCAGTTTCATGGTATCCAGCAAGGCTTCATCGCTTATGCTATCTACTTTTCGGTACTTTTTGTATTTGCTATAGGCTTCACCGCTAATACCTAAAAATCCATCCTCCACCTCGGTAGTATCGGCATAGTCAACTAGCTTTTTACCCTCCGGAAGTGCCACGAATTGCTGCTTGGCATTGGCAGAGTCTAAAGCCTCCAACCCTTTTCTGAACTCATTGGCAGTTAATTGTACCACCGAGTCCTTTTGTGCTTCGGACATTTCCTTAGGATCTACATCTATATTTATTACGGCCTGATCCCCATAGTCTTTGGTCAGTAATAGGGATAAAAAGAAGAAGAAGAATACCGAAATGACAAGATATAAGCGAAAAGGGTTCACATAGGCCGCTCGTTTTCCCTGACGGTACATAGCGGAAAGATAGCCCGGCTTGAAAAAGAAGGGTACTATGCTATGAAAAAGCCGCGAGTCGAAGGCAAGGGTATTAGAGAAGAAATCGTATAAGATCATTCCCAAAGGAAGATTGCTATCAGTATTTTCTTGCCCGCAATTCGAACAGAACTCATGATGCCTTTCCAGGCGCTGTCCGCAGTTAAGGCACAAGGGAGTTTTTCTTCTTTTCTTCATATCCCGAAAAATTACAAAAAAACTGAATCAATGCACTTTCTCCTTCCTAAATCTTCTTTTTTTACCCGTAAAAGTCCCTCTTGTCTTAGGTAAATCCATTTTTGCAGACATTTTGCTCTAAATTTTCTCTTATATTTACTTTATTGATATCTTTGAAAATCAATTTTTTAATATTACCGATTGTGTATATCTGTAAAAGAATAGTTCCTGTACTCGTTTTGCTACTTTTCGGTACAGCCGTGTTTTCTCAGAAAACCACCGTTACCTATGAAGAACTGTACGATGCTCCTTATGACATCAATAAGTTGTTCGTTGGTTTTCAACCCATTTATGGAGAAACTTTCGTCACGAATGTGAACTTAGGCTTTGGTCTTGAGGCCACTTATTTTATGAACAATAAGTTGGACTTTCGGGCGCATTTTAGGATGCCGTATTATCAAGGGACTGATTTTGAACGTAATGTGGCGCGCCAAAATGAAAATAATCTTATCGTGAACGCACCTTTCAATTTTATGTATGTAGAGGCAGGTGCCACCTACCATATTATTGATATCGAGAAAGATTCAAAAAGTAAGCTTCCGCTCTATTCCAAAAACTATAAAGGAAGCAAATGGGCCTCACGTGTACCCCAAAAAATGGAGGTACCCAATACCAAGCGCGAAGTAGTAGGGATACGCTTGGGTGGAATTTTCTTTAAATCAGCTACCGACTTGGTGCGTGCTACCGAAAAGCAGAATATTACTTTGGTGGATACCGAAGGAGGTAGTTTTCCGGCCAATACCCATATTTATGGAAATGTGACCTCACCAAGCATATATATTGGCGGTTCATTATCATGGATTAAGAACTTTGCGGCCAAGCCAGACAAAACCTTTGCCGTGGTCACCGATGACCATATTTTTACCAGCTTTGTCGATTTATTGATTTCCCCTTTTGTAACGGTTGAAGATATTCGCTACGGCCCAGTAGGTAATGTGCAAGTATTTAAAGGGGATCAAATAAAGACCAGTTTTCTGGGATTCCGAATGGGAGTTGATGGGAAATTTAACCGTGAATTCAGCTGGGCCTATGGTGCAGAGTGGGGCTATCGCCCAACAGTGCAAGGGCGTGGATTTTACTCCATGATAAAAGTGAGCTTCCCGGTATATAGCACCAATCTCGATTACTCGGTAGAGGCATTCGGTCGATAAAAAAGAAACATACCATTTAATTGAAAGGCTCTTGTAGCCTTTTTTTGTTTATGAAATTACTGATTAATTGTAAAGAACTGGTTCAGCTACTTCCTTCTGACGTCCAATGGGTGGCGGGCGAGGAGATGAGCCGAGTAAACAGTTTGTCGAACGCTTGGCTGAGAATTACGGGAGAACATATTGCTGACTTCGGCACTATGGATACTTGTCCCACACCTTTGCCCGGTGAGGAGGTAGTCGACCTGAGTGGAAGGATGGTCATGCCTTGCTTTGTCGATTCGCATACGCATTTGGTGTTTGCCGGAAGTAGGGAGTTGGAGTTTGTTGACAAAATCAAAGGCTTAAGCTATGCCGAAATAGCCGCCAAAGGAGGCGGTATACAAAACAGTGCTCGTAAATTGAGAGCTACTTCCGAGGCGGAGCTTTTTGAACTGGCCATGAAACGAGCCCAAGAGGTAATTTCCTATGGCACGGGCGTAATCGAAATCAAGAGTGGCTATGGACTCACTCCAGCCGATGAAATTAAAATGCTGCGCGTGGCTAAACAAATAGGAGAAGCTACCCGATTGGTGGTAAAAACCACTTTTTTGGGGGCGCATACCGTTCCTGCTGAGCTAAAAAGCAAAGAAGAATACATAGAGCAAGTGCTGCATGAAATGATTCCCCAAGTAGCGGAAGAAGGATTAGCAGAATACTGCGATGTATTTTGTGAGAAAGGCTTCTTTACTCCCGAAGAAACCGAGCGCATTTTACAGCAAGGTCTGGACTTTGGCTTGAAGCCTAAGATTCATGCCAATCAGCTGCATGTATCAGGAGGTGTGCAGGTAGGCGTGAAAATGGGAGCCATTAGTGTAGATCACCTCGAAAGCATGGGGCAAGAGGAAATTGATGTATTGAAGAGCGGAAAAACCATGCCTACTTTATTGCCAGGTGCGGCCTTTTTCTTGCGCATGAGCTATCCGCCTGCCCGTGATATGATTGCCCAAGGATTGCCCGTAGCCATTGCCTCTGATTATAATCCCGGTAGCGCACCCAGCGGCAATATGCAATTGATGATGAGCCTAGCCTGTGTGAATATGCGTATGACACCCGAAGAGGTACTTCATGCCACTACTATCAATGGCGCCTATGCCTTAGAACTTTCCAGTAAAGTAGGGAGCATAGCCAAAGGGAAATTGGCTAGTTTGATTATCACCAAAGAGATTCCTTCACTGGCATTTATTCCGTATAGTTTCGGCTCCAATTGTGTGGAGCGCATGCTGCTTAAAGGGGAATGGGTGTAGATTTGAGATTATTAGAGATTAGATTTTAGACAAAAAAGGCCTGTCGTTTTACATTCCGACAGGCCTTCTTTTTTATTGTGGCAGCTCAAAGAGTGGTTTTTTCTGTAATAATTCAGGATTGCGCTCCTCAAACACACTTTTGTTTTCTTCGGTATAGGCATTGTAGCGTTTGGCCCAGCGATCGTGCTCAATGCGGTAATACAATACCCGCTCATTGGCCGCCAAAATATCTGCTTCCAATTCGGCCATTAAAGTATATTGATTAAAGGCGGGCTGAGAATAAGCAAATGAAATCACCCGATTGATGAGCGTGTTGGTAGCTATATCGTAATTGTCAATGTTTTCCGAGATAGCTACCGTCACTTGGTCGTATCGAATAGCTTTGAGGTTTTCCAATTCCTGTTTCAGGGTGTCGAGCACGAGGCTGTCGTACTGATAGCTATATTCCATTTCTTGTATCAAGCGCTTCAAGTCACTGAGCTTGGCATCATCATCTTCCATCATAAAGGTCCATGCTTTTTGCAGGCTATCGCCTAGCGCTTTTTGGTATACCACTACCGAATCTTTTTCTTCTGGGCTAAGCTTTTTGCTTTTGCTAGTTTCGCATGAAAATACAAATAGCATGAGGGATGCAAGGGCAAGGTAGGAGAGGAGATGACGTTTCATACTACAAAGGTTTAAATTGTTCGAAAGCTTCTCTGCAATCATAGCAATAATGTATGGAACGACAAAGTGTTGGGCCAAAAGGAGTTTTCATTTCGGTATTCTCTCCATCGCAGCGCGGACATTTGGCTTTTTCTATAATGTCGATGTCCACGATTAAATTGTGCATAGGAGGCGGAGCCAAGCCAAATTTTTTGATAGCCGCACGGCCTTTTTCAGAAATCAGGTTGCTGTTCCATGCAGTTTTAAAGTTGACTTCCACTTCTACCTCTTCCACTCCGTTGTTTTTCAAGACCTCCTGTACGTCCTGCTTCATCATATCAATAGCCGGACAGCCGGAAAAGGTGGGCGTCATTACCACTTTGACCTTTTGGCCTTGAATGGAAATATCACGGATAACTCCTAAATCTACCAACGATAAAACGGGTATTTCAGGGTCTTTTACCGCTTCTAGCCATTGTCTGATATGTGCTTCCGTCAAGGTCTCCATGTGTTTACCAATCGGCTGTTGGGTCCATTTTAAATACTTCCGACATTTCGTCTAGGAGTGGTTGTAAGTGCTTACTATGCTTGCCTTGACGACCACCGAGTATGGCGTTTGAGGCACTCCAGTTAAATGCACCCAAAGCTGTTTGTGCCAATATTGCATTCACCGATTCTATCCAACGTGCTTTCAAGGCTTCTTCTCCAATAAATATCCCCTCTGATATCAGCTGGGTTTCATAAGGAGACGGTTCGAAAATACCCAAGGCGTAAGGAGCCAATTCGTGCAAGCTTTGTTTTAAACGTGCCAAGGTTTCCTCATTGGCATTGCCCAATTGCTTAATCCAGGTATTGGCATGAATCAAATGGTATTTGATTTCGCCTTTGTACTTTCTGGCCAATTGCGCCAACGGCTCATAGCTACTGTTGCTCAGCGCCTCGAAGCGTAACCACTCGGCATGGTCGAACAAAAAATGGCGAATAAGACTGAAATCGTATTCCCCATTGGGTAATTCTACCAATTGGCAGTTGTGAAACTGCTCTGCATTGCGCATAAAGGCTACGGTATCGGGTTCGGCTTCGCCTAATTGGTTTAATAAAATATACAACTGTTGGCTTTGACCTACTTTGTCTTGTGCCATGCTCGAAAAAGCAATGTCTTCTTCCAAAATGGGGCCCATGCCTGTCCATTCCGAATTGCGATGACCTAAAATCAATTGATCATCGGCCATTTTATATAAAAGCTCTTTTAAAGCCAGATTATCCATGATTCTGTAGGTTTTGCTCTTCTTTGAACTGATTGATTTTGTCTTGCGCGCGGTAGTCTATGGCTTCTCTGTATTTCTTTTCATATAGGGTGTTCCACATATCCACATCCTCGGCATTGCTTTTAAAGAAATCACTGCTTTTGATAACCCAAGCATTGTACACCATTTTGCCGTCATTCAAAGTGGCTTGTGCTACCGCCAGGGCATCATCATAGCTACTGGCTTGTACCGTGCCAGCATGCACATGCTGCTTGCCACGCTTTTTCAAATGGAAGATTTCATAGGCTTCCGTTTGGGCGGCATGTTGCTGTTCCCCTTCAAAAAGATCATACAGACTGGTGTCGCCCTCGGTGTAGGGTGTTACCATTACCTTGTGGGTAGCCACCGTCCAAATGCCCGAACAGGTATTACCTCTGCGGCTGTATTGCTCTTTACCAAATAAAAAAGCCATGTCATCATTGGGCGCATGTACAATACCCGCATGCTCAAAGGCCTTATCGGGCTTGGCTTGATGAAATACCTCGTAGGTTTCTAATTGATCTAAAGGAGTTTTCGCGCGCAGTTCACCCCAACTTTCGGGAATGGGCAGGCGGTTCACTCTTGGGTCTAGTGATTGCATGATTAGTTGATAAAAATTCTTAAGCTAAAGGCGTTGTGTAGGCGGCTTCGGGTTTCAATAATGCTTTGCGCACCCACGCACCTCTTTCTTCGGCCACTCGTCTTACGGCTAGTCGCTCGGCATTGCAGGGGCCATCGCCATTGATTACGCGCTTAAATTCTTCCCAATCCGGCTCGGTATATTCCCACTCTCCGGTTTCAGGGTTTTTCTTTAAGTTAGGATCCGGAATGTTAAGGCCTAGCTCCCATATTTTTGGAACGTACATGTCCAAAAACTGCTGACGGCATTCGTCATTGGTTGCCATTTTCACTTTCCACTTCACCAGAATTTCGGTATGCACCGAAGCTTTGTCAGGTGGTCCGAAGAAGTGCATCATGGGTCCCCACCAGCGGTTGAGGGCTTCCTGCATCATCTTTCTTTGCCTAGGTGTTCCTGTTGCCATGTGGATGACGCAGTGGTGGCCATATTTCAGGTGGAAAGATTCTTCCGCACAAATGCGCTCCAAAGCACGGCAGTAAGGGCCATAGCTTCCTTTGGAATTGGCCAATTGGTTTACAATCGCGCCAGCATCTACCAGCCAGCTGATAAAGCAGCTATCGGCCCAGGTAAAGGTAGGGTAATTGAAAATGTTGGAATATTTTGATTTGCCTGAAAGCAGGTCGTCAATCATTTTTTCGCGGGGCTTGCCCAAAGTTTCGGCAGCACTGTACAAAAGTTGTGCATGGCCTACTTCATCTTGCACCTTGGCCATCAGGGCTAGCTTGCGCTTAAAGCCCGGAGCTCGGGTAATCCAAGTGCCTTCAGGCAAAGCACCGATAATTTCAGAGTGAGCGTGTTGCTCAATCATACGAATGAGCTGCTTGCGGTAAAGGGCAGGCATCCAATCGTTAGGTTCAATTTTTTCCCCACGGGCAATGCGCGCCTCAAATTCGGCCAATTTAATTGGGTCTTCGTTTTCCACACCGCCCATTTGCTGGGCTTCAAACGTGTTTCCTCCTCCGTACATATCTTTTTAGGTCTTATGGTAAATCGTGTTTTATCAATAAAGGCTCCGTTGAGCACTTTTGTTTTTCCTTTTACATAATTAGGGTCTAAGACCATCGAGCACAATCACGGCCAACTCATCGGCCACATCTTGTGCACTCATTTTGCCGCTAGGCTTGTACCATTGGTGTACCCAATTGAGCGAGGCCAGTATGGTAAGCACGGCAAATTTTTCGTTCACTTTTTTGAAAGCCCCTTGCGCCATTCCTTGACGCACTACTTCTCGGAAGCGTTGCTCATAGTCTTCGCGCATTTTCAGAAAATCGCTTAGGTAGGGCTCGCTTAGGTGGCGCCACTCATGCAAAAATACTCCCGCAGCAGCCGTGTCGGTAGTGAGCGTATTTACGTGGGCTACTACATACTTTTTCAGCTTTTCGCTGGGGCCAGACTGCTCCGTAGTAATTTTGTCGAACTCAGCCATTAGGTCGTTGGCCATATCGAAGCAGATGTTGCGCAAAATCTCCTCTTTCGATTTAATGTGCGAGTAGAGGCTGCCTGCTTCCAAGCCCATTTCGGAGGCGAGGTCGCGCATACTGGTAGCCGCATAGCCGCGGGTTTGAAAAAGCTCCGTGGCTTTTTGCTCAATCTGTTTTTTGCGGGTGATTTTCTTTTCTTTCAACATGTCTGCTTTCCAATAACAAAATTAAACAACCAAACGTTCGTTAGCAATTTTTCTTTCGACAAATTTACGAATGAAAGTACAAAATTTGGGGAAGAATTCTAAAGAAAGCCCTGATTGAATTGTTGGGAGGAGTTTTTTGGATAGGGTTGGGGTGAATTTGAGGCGTTTTTGAAATTAATGGCGGCATTTATTGGGCTATTGGCATGGGGGTTTACCAACAAATTTTTAAAGTTGTCAAGTGTGGGGCATGTGGTTTTAATAGACTAATAGTACGAATTTATTGTCTAATACTACTTAATTGTAGTTTGATTTTGAATTTAAAGCTCTTTGTTCGTTGCCGTAAGAGGTAATATCATCAGGCAAAAACCACTTTTTGTAAGTGTAACAAGGTATATCTTTCCGCTTTTTAAACTTTTAAACATAACATGATGAAAAAACAACTTATCACCCTACTCGTTTTGCTACTTTTTGTAGGAGTAGGCCATGCCCAAAAATTCTTTAAAGGGACTATCAAAATGGATGATGGAACACTCAAGAGTGGTCTGGTAGTGATTCCGGATATGCCTTCTATAAAAAATGTAAGTTTTTAAAAATCGACTGATGCGGATAAAGAGGAGGTAAATACCCAATTGATTCAATCGCTGACGTTGGTTTCTGAAACTCAAGCAACGTATGTGTTTGATTGTTCTAAAGTAGTGGGGCTTAATAAGAAATTACCGAAAGACAAGTTTATGCTGCTAAGGGTACAGGAAGGCTATGCCAATCTGTATTTTGTGGGAAGTAGGTATAAGGCGGATAAACAAGGGAATGTGGAAACGCGAGACACCTATGTATCGGGTGCAGACTTGCCCTCTTTCGATTATTATATAAAGAAGAAGGGTAACGAAAGCATTGAGTTTTTCTCCAACACCAGTCCTTCGCCCACCATGTTTGGCCTAAACAAGATGCTAAAAAGACAGGCTGCTGCCTTGCTTGCCGATGATGAAGCGCTGTTGAAAAGAATAGATGCGGGAGAATTTAAGCATGAAGATATCCCAGAGGTAATCAGCATTTATAATGCAAATAAAGCTAAGGCTAAGAAATGATAGCCAATAGTTGAGTTAATGAAAAGGAGAGTGATTCTCCTTTTTTTGTTTAAAAAGGTAACTTCATTTTCTTATCTGTTTTCATTCTCGGATTGTTCTATTTTAGCCTTTTATTTGTATTTAATTCGATGATATAAAAACGATTTATGAAAAGTAAGCTTATTCTGGTTTTGGCGTGTGTACTTAGCTATTATTCTAGCAGTATGGCTCAATCCAATGCGATGGTTAAGGGCTATTACCTATCAGGTGATGATACCATTAAAGGTTTTTTGAAAGACCAATCCCTGATAGATATACTCTCTAAAGGGATTTATTTTTCGGAGAAGAAGGATCAAAGACCTTGGCAATTGAATGGCAATTCTGTGAATGGGTTTTTCTTAGAGTCAGATCTGTATTTTACACAAATCGTGGTGGAGGGAGAGAGGTTTCTGGTAGAGGCTTTGGCTAAAGGGCCCATTACTTTATATGCGGGTTTTAAAGCAAATGAGCCTGTGTTTTGGCTTGAGAAGGAGGGGGTAATTAATGTATTGGAGTCGGGTACTCAAATACTGAAAGATGCCAACGGGAATTCCTATCAAAGGAAAAGCACGCGCTTTAGGGGTGTTTTACTGGTTATTATGAAGGATGCTCCTGATTTGCACCCTGAAATTTCTACCCTCAAGTATTCTGAAAAGGAGATAGTGAATGTAATTCAGAAATACAATAATGTAAAAGGAGAGCCCTCGGGCAATTGGAGTAAAAAGAAAACCAAATTAGTGGTGAAGCCTTCGATACAGGTAATGGCTACCATTAATAAAAGTAGGATTTTTTATGAAACTCCATTTTCTGATGTAGTGCAGAGTTACGTGCCTACAGTAAATGCGGCAATAGGCTTGTTAGCTTATCAGAATACTAGGATTCATTTTGTTTTTAACCTAGCATATGCCCAATATAAGTCCCGATTAATAGACTATAAAGATCTTTCCTCCTCTAAACTAAGTAATGTGGAAATGGGTCAGAGTTTTGTTGAGGCCCATTTGGGAGGCAGGTACTTCTTTGATATAGGTATCTTTAAGCCTTTTGTCCAGGCCACTTTTCGTGCGGGTTATTTAGTGGATAAGTACATTGAAAACCAGTACATTTATTCGGATTCTGGAGATTACTTTAATGAGAGTTTTGACCCCGAATATCGGATGTTTAAAATGGGAATTCGACCTGCTGTAGGTTTGCAATACAAAAGATGGAGCTTGTATATAGAACCTCATTTTGAGAATAGTGCTGACGGTCCCAATGAAATCATTAGAAGGAGCGGGTTTTCTACCGGAATTATTTTCGTTTATTGAGGGTAAGCTATACAAGTAAGAGTTTTTTATTAAAATATTTAGAAAGGTAATTTTCGGAAAATATAATGTGTTAAAAAATCATTTTTGTATCCCAATTTTATAGTTCCTATTTAGTAAGTAAGATTCGCAGGAATCTTACTTACTAGTTATTTTCTTTCTCTCCCCTATATTCCAAAATATCCCCCGGTTGGCAATCGAGTGCGCGGCAAATGGCTTCCAGCGTGCTAAAGCGTATGGCTTTGGCCTTTCCAGTTTTTAGAATAGATAGGTTGGATAAAGTGAGATCGACTTTCTCCGACAGCTCATTGAGCGACATTTTCCGCTTGGCCATCATCACGTCTAAATTTACAATAATGGGCATGTTTTATACGGTTAAGTCGTTTTCGTTCTGGATTTCTACCCCACGGGAGAAGATGGTAGCAATAGCATATACCACAGCGGCCATAAGGATATAGGCTTGGCTGTCTTCCCAAAAAGGATTAAGCACGCTGAGTTCATACCCGTGATGCATTATATTTTTGGCACTTTGCCGTGCAATATAGCTCAATATACCAATAGAAAAGATGAAATAGCTGATTCGGGTAATTTGACGGGCGGCCAGGCTGCTGAAAGGTTTGGCGGTATCGAGTTTCATCAAGAGTTGTATCAGTTTATAAAACAGTAGGGCTTTGAGTACGGCAATCATCAGTACAAAAGAATACATGCTGTAGAATACCCAGAGGCTACTTTGATACAGGGCGCTTAGGTCAAGCTTTTGGTACAGGTTAGGAACAAACTCTGGCTTGAAAATGCTGAAAGCAAAATTGACCAATAAGCCGCCTGCTTCTATGCTTAGCCCTACAAAAATGATCCAAGCGATAATTTGCAGGCCAATGAATACGAACGTGTTTTTGTGTGCCATAAGAAATGAGGTTTAAGTATTTCGATACAATGTTAACAAATATTTATTGAATAACAATAAAAATACATTGAAAAAGTTGAAATATTATTCCTAAGTAAGCGCATTGGTGAACGTATGATTTTAGTCCGCCATCCCTAAGCCTAATGAGAATTGATGTGCTCTAATCAGCAAAGCCTAACTCAACAATTACAGGAAAATGATCGGATGGATAGCGTTGAACATCGCTTTGAGTAATTACACCGTAGCGGATTACCTTCCAGCGGTTGTTTATAAAAATATAATCAATGGTGTTTTGTGGGCTAGTATCCCACTGAAAAGCATTGAATGTGCCTGAGGCTAGCATTTTTATATCGGCTAAGTTTTCGGTATTTAATAGCTTATTACTAAATAGCTGAATAGGTTTTTGAGTAGCAGTGGCATTCATATCGCCCATTACGATGAGTGGAAGGTGGTCGGTATTGAGTTCTTCTGCTTTTTTTAAAATTAAGCTAGCGCTTTCAGCTCGGGCTTGTTGACCAACATGATCGAAGTGCGTATTCATGACGAAGACTTTTCTGCCCGAACTTTTCTGCTCCAACACAGCCCAAGTACACACGCGGGGTAAGGCGGCATCCCAACCTCTGCTGGGGTTTTCGGGCGTTTCTGAAAGCCAAAAAGTCCCCCCTTTTTTATAATCATATAGATCTTTTCGATAGAAAATAGCGGAATATTCTCCTTTCTGAGCGCCATCATCGCGGGCCACGCCTGTCCATGCAAATTGGGGTAAGAGGCTGTCTAAATCCTTCATTTGATGGTGTAGGGCTTCTTGAACACCCAGAATTTCTACCTGATTAAATAACACCACCGAAGCCAAAAAGGCTTTGCGGTTCTCCCAATGATTGGGATTGTCGGAAGGCACATCGAGTCGGATATTGTAGGTGGAAACGATAATGTTTTGCTGGGCTTTAGCGGCTTGCACCCCCAACATAATCAGTAGTATAAGAAGTATTCTGTTCATGTTTACGATTAAAATTGGTTCTTATGGCAGTATGAAATTTAAAATTAGTTAAAATTAGAGCGGCTTCATCATTATAATCAGTTGATTTAGTGTACAGATTGATATTTCTAAGGTCTATTATCTAAAATTCTATAGTCTCTATGCGGCAGGGATGGGAGCCTGCCTGACGGCAGACAGGCGATTGTTTGAGCCCGAAATGGCCTTGTGCGTTGGCAGGCGAGTGCGGACAGCCCGGTACGCCTTAGCGCAGCCGCCCAAAATGAATTGCCAGAGCGCAGGATATGGATTAACTTGCGCTCGGAAAGGCTTGGCCAAATTCATGAAGGAGAAAATTAAAAGAGGTTACCGCATTACGAAATATGTGGTCTATAAAGAAACCTTGCTGGACAGGGTGGAACATTTTTGGTCGTTTGTAGGGGCATTTGTGGGCATTGGGCTGATTGCCTATATGCAAGAAAATGTGGGTTTGGCTTCTGACAGGCTGTTTTTGATTGGTTCGTTTGGGGCTTCTTCGGTGCTGGTGTATGGGGCTATTCAGAGTCCGCTGGCGCAGCCGCGCAATTTGGTAGGTGGGCATGTGCTTTCGGCCTTGCTGGGCGTAACGGTGCATTTGTTGCTTCCTCAGCCGATTTGGTTGGCCGCTCCTTTGGCGGTTGGGCTTTCGATTGTGATCATGCAAGCGACCAAAACGCTGCATCCGCCCGGTGGCGCTACGGCTCTTGTGGCGGTGATAGGCTCGGAAAGAGTAACGGACATGGGCTATTGGTTTGTGCTGAGCCCGGTTTTAACCGGAGTGAGTGTACTGCTGGCGGTGGCTTTGGTGTTTAATAATATTACTTCCAAGCGTAAATATCCTACCGATGGACGTTTCTCGCGCACCATACAATGGGCGGTGAGCCCTACCAAAAAGATGGTGAGGCGCCTTAAGTCTTAATCTATTCCAAATTTTTTTTAAAAATCGTAGAAGGGTGACTTTGGTCACCTTGGCTTTGGCTGATAAAGGATAAATTTGTCTTAAATAAACCGATAAGGTTTTACAACGCTAAAAAATTACCGATATGTCAATGCCATACACCTACCAAGTAGACCTCCAGTGGAAGGAGGGAAGACTTGGCCAATTGAATTCACCCGAACTCAATACCAAAATTGAAGTAGCCACTCCGCCTGAATTTGACAAGGGCATAGCGGGTATTTGGTCGCCTGAGCATTTGTTTACGGCTTCAATCGTGAGCTGTTTTATGACTACTTTTTTGGCCGTGGCGGAGTACTCTAAGCTTGAATTTGAGCGCTTCGATTGCCAAGCCAAAGGCATACTCGATAAAGTGGAAGGCAAAATGCAGATGACGGAAGTGATACTGATGCCTGTGCTGGAGCTGAAAGATGAGATGGATCGGGAAAAGGCTAACAAAATTATGCACAAGGCAGAAGCAGCTTGCCTGATTTCAAACTCGGTAAAAACCGCTGTGCGATTGGAATTGCCGACTTTGGTGTAAGAAAGTGCTTATGTCCGGGGCTTGCCGAAGGCAAGCCCCGGACATAATTTTACTTGGACGGGCCGCAATAAATGGCTCCGGAGGTGGGCGTTTCGCGGAGTTGAATTTTACTCAGACTGGGCAATATCGGCTTTATTTTTTGCCAAAGCCAGATAGTAATATGCTCGCAGGTAGGGTTTTCGAGGCCTGCTACCTCGTTGAGGTTTTTGTGGTCTAACTGCTCCAGAATGGGGCGCACACATTGTTTGATTTCTGCAAAATCGATAATCCAGCCAAGGTGCGGGTCGGGCTCACCTGTGAAAAACAAGGTCAGGTGATAGGTATGCCCATGCACCTGTTTGCATTTATGCCCCTCGGGCACGTGGGGCAAATGATGGGCGGCATCAAAGGTGAATTCTTTAAATATCTCCATGGCGGGCTTCTTCTCTTTCGCGGATTAGTTCGCGTTTGATTTGAAACATCTCGGCCATTTTTTCGGCACGCCAGCGGGCTTCTTCGGCCTTTTCGCCTTCAAATACTTCCTCTACTGTTTCATGAAACAAGGCCAGCCAGCGTTCAAAATGCTGCTCGAAAAGGGGCAGGCGCGCATGCGGAGCAAAAGGGCTACCATTGTAGGTGTGCTCTTCCAGCAAGATGGTTTGCCAAAAGCGGTACATTTTATCCAGGTGTTCGGGCCAGCGGTCTTCTATCACCCCTTCGAAAATAGGGCCAAGTAGGGCATCTTGACGCGCTTTTCCGTAAAAGGTGTCAACCAAAACTTTGATATCATCGAGGTGGAGTATGTCCTTTTTCATATACAGATTGCCTTGGGGCGAATGAAAATTTATTTGTGCAAAACTACGAAAAGAAAACATATAAAGGATAAATTTGTCCGATAATAAATTTCTCCCTTCTCATAATGGCTACTAAAGAAGAAAAAGTAAACACCCTCACGCATGCCATGGGCTTGGTCATGGCCTTGATAGGCACCCTGTATGTTGTTGTCCGCTACGGTGGCGATTTGGATATGAAAAGCAACATAGGCGTGGTGCTTTTCGGACTAGCCTCGGTGGTTTTGTATGTATGCTCTACGTTTTACCATGCCAGCACAAGCGATAAAATCAAATACTACTGGCGCAAAGCCGATCATATGGCCATTTACGGGCTGATTGCCGGCACGTATACTCCTTTTTGCTTGGTGGCGTTGGAGGGCTGGAAAGGCTATGTGCTGTTGGCTGCCGTTTGGACACTGGCACTAATTGGCTGGATTATCAAACTCAAGCATACCGGTAAAGCAGAATGGCTTTCGACAGCCTTTTATCTGGCCATGGGCTGGCTGGCCTTGCTGATGATTTATCCCCTCTATCAGTCGCTTACGGGTGCTTCTTTTGCCTGGCTATTGGCAGGTGGAGTATTTTACTCAGCTGGTACCTTCTTTTACATGAACGACCACAAACCCTATTTTCATGGTATTTGGCATGGTTTTGTGCTGATGGGCACCCTTTCGCATTTCTTTTCGGTGGGTTTGCTCTTGAATTTTGTCTAATCTGTTTTCTAATCTAAGAACGTATGCCTGTATCTACTGCTTTCCATTCCTTTCATATTCCCGTAATGGGCTTGGCCTATACCATCGATACACCCATTCGGGTAGCGCATTTGGGCATTTCTTCGGTGCTTTCCATTGGTGATGATATGCTGATAGAGCGGGTGAGGAAGTATTATTCGGAAAAGTTCTCCTTATCCTTTAGCCCGATTTTTTTGGCTGAACAGGATGCCCGCGCCAGACGAATCACTTCCTATTTGGATATGGTGCAAAAGGTGGTTCAGATGAAATGGGAGGAACATAAGGCCAAGCTTATTCATAATTCAGAAGGCTACAGAGCCTATTTTATGGGTTTGCTCCCTGATTATTCGAGTGTGAAATCGGAATTGCTTCAACTCTTTCAGCAAGCTTCACCTGCGGTGTTGAGCGATTGGATGAATGCCCACCTGAAACCGGGCAGTATTGATGTAAATATCATGACCAAGCTCGATAAGGTAAATCACCACAAAGGGGAGGAGCTTCCGGTGGCATACAATGATGCGCATGCGGCCTTGAGGGGTTTCGCACTTAGCGGTCTTTCTTCTTCTGTGGTATTATCGGCTGGGATGAACCCACGGCTTTTTGCCTATATGGAGAATTTTGAAGACTTTTTTCCACATCCTCAGCAGGGCCTAAAAAAGAAAATAACCGTGAAAGTGAGCGATTACCGATCGGCCTTGATTCAAGGGAAATTTTTGGCCAAAAAGGGGCTTTGGGTTTCAGAATATCGGATAGAATCGGGCTTGAACTGTGGAGGCCATGCTTTTGCTACTCAAGGGCAGTTGATGGGGCCAATTTTGGAAGAATTTAAACAATCGCGGCAGGAACTCATCAATTCCGTGTTTGCGATTTACCGAGCCGCCTTAGTAGAGAAAGGCCGCTATTGCCCCGAAACTGCTCCTGAATTAAAGCTAAGCGCCCAAGGAGGGGTGGGCACTTCGGCTGAGCACGAATTTCTTTTGTCCTACTACGGACTGCAATCCGTAGGCTGGGGGAGTCCATTTTTATTGGTGCCCGAGGCCGTAAGCATTGATGAGGAAACTTTGCAGCAATTATCCGAAGCCACAGAGAAAGATTTGTACTTGAGCCACGCTTCACCGTTGGGCGTTCCATTTAATAATTTGAGAGGCAGCAGCCGACAGCAGCAAATGCAACAAATGCAGAAGCAAGGAAAAATGGGAAGTCCCTGCACCAAAAAATACCTGCTTTTGAATACGGAGTTTACTCAAGAGCCGATTTGTACCGCCTCTACCAAATACCAAAAAGCAAAGATTGCGACTTTGAAAGCGCAAAATCTACCCGAAGCCCAGTATCAGCAAGCTTATGCACAAGTAGTGGAAAAGGAATGCCTGTGTGGAGGCTTGGCGGTTCCATTTTTGGAGGAAAATGGTTTGGATACCCGAGTAGAAGGCAAGGGTGTGAGTATTTGTCCGGGGCCCAATATGGCCTATTTCAGTGGGCAATTTACTTTACAGGAAATGGTAGAACATATTTATGGTAAGAGAAATATCATTACCCGAACCGATAGGCCGCATATGTTTATAAAGGAGCTACAATTGTATATGGATTACCATGCCGAGCAACTGCGTACCTATGCAGAAGCGCCAGCTGCTAAGATGAAATCTGTATTGGAAGATTTTCAAATCCATCTTATGGATAGCATTGAATACTATAAAAAGGTGTTTGTTAAACAGAAAATGAACGCAGCGCCCATACTGGAGCAATTGGAAGCGACTGAAATTACGCTGAAAGCGCTACAGCTTCGCTTGCTAGGAGAGGAGCTACACACCGTATGAGGAGAGCGTAGGATCAGGTAAAAAGGAAATCAAAAATCATGTTTTTCTTTTTTAAGAAGCTATTAACGGATATTTTTGTCCGATAAATAGATGCTATGTTTTCAAAAGCCTGTGAATATGCCATTCGGTCGGTGATTTACATCACCCTCAGCTCGCAAAAGTCGCCCAAGGTGAGTTTGAAGGATATTGCCCGTGAAATTGATTCTCCGGAAGCGTTTACGGCCAAAATCTTGCAGCAATTGGTGCGCAGCAAGCTTGTCGAATCGCAGAAAGGCCCATCAGGAGGTTTTTGGATTACCGAACAACTGTCCAAAGAAATCCGCTTGAGTCAAATTGTCAAGGCGATTGATGGGGAAAAGGTCTATCAAGGCTGCGGCCTAGGCCTGAAAGAATGTTCGGAAAAGCAGCCTTGCCCCATTCATGGCAAGTTTAAGTTTGTGCGCAATGCCTTGCGCGAGATGCTGGAAACCACCAGTTTGTACGAATTGGCCCACGGACTAAAAGATGGCGCGGTGTTGCGCTTACATAACTAAAAGAAATTAAGGGTATGGAAAATCGCAAACCGCTGAAGCGTCACCTTGCTTTACAAGAATTGAGCCGAGAGCATCATCACGGACTTTTGCTTTGTTGGAAAATTCGGACAGGTTTTAAAAGGGAGATTGAACTGGAGCGCATGAAGGCTTATGCCGATTGGTTTTTTCAGCATCAGCTTCAGCCCCATTTTGAGAAGGAAGAAAAACTTTGGTTTCCATTACTGGGGGAATCGCATGAGATGATTAAAAAAGCCTTGAGCGATCACCGTAGGCTTTCGCGGTTATTTAACGACCAGCGTGAACTGGAAAAATCGCTCAATCGGATAGAAGAAGAATTGGAAGCCCACATCCGATTTGAAGAACGCACACTCTTTGAAGAAATCCAAAAAGTAGTACCTGAGGCCACTTTATTGGCTGTTTTGCAAGAACTACATGAAGAAGAACCAGCCGACAACTGGCCCGACCCTTTCTGGCAATAATTTCACCTTTCTGCTCGCCCTGCGTTGATTTTATGAACAAGCAAGAACTAAAAGAAGCCATCTTAGCCCTGAAAAAGGAAAAGAAGGCATTGATACTGGCGCACTATTATCAGGATGCCGACATCCAAGAGCTGGCCGATTATGTAGGCGATAGTTTGGGGTTATCCATAGAAGCCGCCAAATCGAAGGCTGATATTATTGTGTTTGCCGGGGTGTACTTTATGGCCGAAACCGCCAAGGTGCTGAACCCGAAAAGCAAGGTGCTGGTGCCCGATGTAGAAGCCGGATGTTCGCTGGCCGATGGTTGCCCGCCCGAAGCTTTTCGCGCTTTTCGTAATCAATATCCGGAGCATGTGGCCGTCACCTATGTCAACTGTTCGGCAGAAGTAAAAGCCCTGAGCGACTTGGTGTGCACCTCATCCAATGCACTGAAAGTCATCAATTCCATTCCGGCCGATAAGCCTATTCTTTTTGCCCCTGATAAAAACCTAGGCCGCTACTTGCAGTCGCAAACCCAGCGCGAACTTGTGCTTTGGGACGGTGCCTGTGTGGTGCACGAGGCTTTTTCTATGGAAAAGCTTACGCATCTTATTGCCCAGCATCCTAATGCCAAACTGGCTGCTCACCCCGAATCGGAAATGCATTTGCTCAAATTGGCCGATTATATTGGTTCTACCGCGGGCATTATCCAATACGTAAAAGCTACCGATGTGCAGGAGTTTATCATCGCCACAGAGGCGGGCATTCTGCATGAAATCATGAAACAAGCCCCTGGCAAAACCCTGATTCCGGCTCCCTCCCGTGAAGACAATACCTGTGCATGCAGCGAATGTGCCTTTATGAAAGTGAACACGCTGAAAAAATTATACGACTGCTTGCTGAACGAAAGTCCGGAGGTGATGGTGGAAGAGGGAATCCGCCAAAGAGCGCTGCTACCCATTGAACGAATGTTGGAAATTTCCGCCTGATTTGTATGCATACCGATATTTTGGTAATGGGTTCGGGCATAGCCGGACTCTCCTTTGTACTGAGGCTGGCCAGTAAAAGACCCGACTTACGCATCACTTTGGTGACAAAAAGTAGTCTGGAGGAAAGCAATACCAAATACGCACAAGGCGGCATGGCGGTGGTGCTTAATCAGGATGAAGATTCTTTTGAACAGCATATTCAAGATACACTAGCAGCCGGACAAGGAAAATGCAATAAAGAAATAGTAGAAATGGTGGTGCGAAAAGCCCCCGCTTGCCTGCAAGAATTACAACATTGGGGGGCGCAGTTCGATCGAAAGGCGGATGGGAGCTTGAACCTAGGCTTGGAAGGCGGCCACTCACAGCACCGCATTGTGCATCAAAAAGACCAAACCGGATGGGAAATTGAACGCTCGCTAGTGCAGCAAGTGCTGGCGCATCCGCAAATTCAAGTATTTACCCAATACTTTGCTATCGACTTACTGACCGAACAAAACTCCGATAATAAAAAGCTGTGCCGAGGATTGCGGGTGTTTGATGAAGCAAGGCAAGAGATAAAAACCATTCGGGCGAAAATCGTACTGCTGGCCAGTGGTGGCATGGGGCAAGTTTTTTCCAGCACTACCAATCCGCTGGTAGCCACAGGCGATGGCGTGGCCATGGCTCTGCGGGCGGGTGCCAAAGTGAAAGATTTACGTTACGTGCAGTTTCACCCCACTGCATTTTATTCACCCAATACCGAAGGGCCGGCTTTTCTGATTTCAGAAGCGGTGCGTGGCTTTGGAGCTCATTTGGTCAATCGCCAAGGCGAGCGTTTTATGTTCCGATACGATAGCCGTGGTGAACTTGCCACACGCGATGTGGTGTCGCAAGCCATTTATCAGGAGCTGGCCCAAAGTGGTGAAGCCTGCGTATATTTGGATGTGAAGCATTTGGAGGAAGAAGCCTTTAAGCAGCAATTCCCCTTTATCCATCAGTTTTGTACCGATCAAGGTATAGCAGTAAAGCAGCAAAACATTCCGGTTTTGCCGGCTGCGCATTACCAATGTGGTGGGATTTCAGTAGATAAAAAAGCACAAACCAGTATACCCAACCTCTATGCCGTAGGCGAATGCGCCTGCACGGGATTGCATGGTGCCAATCGCTTGGCTTCCAACTCGCTATTAGAGGCGCTGGTATTTTCCGCAGAAGCGGTGGAAGCCGTACTGACTCAGCTAGATACCATTCCCGATAGCAAGGTAGACTACGCTCATGCATATTCCTTTTCAACCGATTGGGATGCTTTGGCCCAGCAAGGTCGGAAAAGCCTGCAACATCTGATGACACAATACGCCAGCGTTGGCCGTACGCCTGACAGTTTGCAAGAAGCTGAACAACAGATACAGTTTTTGTTTTTGACAGATTCATCTTGGCTGGCAGACACTCAGCAAGCATTTTCTGTGCCTTTGCAGGAGTATAAAAACTTGCTGCTGATTGCAGAGGAGATGGTGAAGCAGATGAGGGACTAGTTCCTCAATAACACCTTTACCGCCTCTGTTGAGTAGATTTTTCGCACTACACGGTAGTCTGAGGGAGGAAGGGTTTGTAAAGTAGCAGTGTCGCTCACAAAGTGTTGGAGGAAAAGCTTACCGCGATAGCCTTTGTCTTCCAGATAGGTTACCATTTCATGCAAATCGCTCTCCGATAAAAGGGCGGAATGTACAGTAGTTCTTACTTCAAAAGCTATGTCGGATTGTAGAAGCAGCGCCAAACTTTGCTCAAAGCGCGGGTAAAGTTTGGATTGAGTTACCGTGCGATATGTTTTCTCAGGGGCTTTATAATCTAAAGCGATATAATCAATCAGTTCTTCTTCAACAGCCTTTTTCAGCACCTCCGGACGAGAGCCATTGGTATCTATTTTTATCTGAAAACCCATTTCTTTAATGGTATGGCACAATTCAAGCAGGCCTTGGTGTAAGGTGCATTCGCCCCCGCTTAGCACCACGGCATCTAGTAGGCCCTTTCTTTTATTCAAAAAGGCTATCAAATCCGAATAGCCCAGTTTTCCTTTTCCCAGCACTATATCGGGATTATAACAATAAGGGCAACGCATATTACAGCCTGCAAACCAAGCGATGCAGGCTGTTTTATCCGGAAAATCAAGAGCCGTAAACGGGCTGATGCTGTAAATCGGCAGCTTATCGGCTTTCACAAAAATGGGTGCGTTGCTTGTGTTCACCTTTTTTGCCAATGTTGAAACTTTCTAGCGGACGGTGGTAGCCCATCACTCGAGTGTACACCAAGCATTTTACGCGTTTTTCTTGTACCTGCGCCAAGGCGTTTTGGGTTTCAGTTTGTGTTTTCATAAGCTATGGTTTTGTTTGATTTCTTCTAATAGCAGCGCATCGCACTGCGGACAATATTCGTGCTCGCCATTGAGATAGCCATGCACGGGGCAAATACTGAACACGGGGGTAACAGTAATGTAGGGCAAGCGGAAATTGCTGAGCACTTTTTTCACCAAGCTGCGGCAGGCTTCGGGCGAACTGATTTTTTCGCGCATGTACAAGTGCAGGACGGTGCCGCCTGTGTATTTGCATTGCAGCTCATCTTGCAGTAGCAAAGCTTCAAACGGATCATCGGTATAGTCCACCGGTAGCTGCGAGCTATTGGTGTAATAGATGTTTTCTCCTTGCCCGGCTTGTAAAATATCGGGGTAGCGCTTGGCATCTTCCTTGGCAAAACGGTAGGTGGTGCCTTCGGCAGGCGTAGCTTCCAGATTATACAAATTGCCCGTTTGTTCCTGAAATTCCTGAATGCGCCCGCGGATATGTTCCAGAATGTGCGATACAAAATCAATCCCCGAATGCGTACTCAAATTGTCAGCCCCGCGAGTGAAGTTGAGCAGCATTTCATTCATACCATTTACCCCTATCGTAGAAAAATGATTACGGAAGTGTGACAAATAGCGCTTGGTGTAGGGATAAAGTCCGCGATCATACATCTCTTGAATAAAGGCGCGTTTCTTTTCCAGTGTGGATTTGGCCAGTTCCAACAGGCGGTCGAGGTGGTGATAGAACAAGGGTAAATCGCCTGAGTACAAATAGCCCAGCCGCGCCATATTGATGGTGACCACGCCAATGCTTCCCGTCATTTCGGCACTACCAAATAGGCCATTGCCGCGCTTGAGCAGTTCGCGCAAATCGAGCTGTAAGCGACAGCACATACTTCTCACGGCATTGGGCTTATAGGCTCGGGGATTTTCTATTCGGTTTCCATTTTCATCGCGCAGGTATTGGCTACCGATAAAGTTTTGGAAGTAGGAGGAGCCAATTTTGGCCGTGTTTTCAAATAGTAAATCGGTATTGGGCCCATGCCAATCAAAATCTTCGGTAATGTTTACCGTAGGGATGGGGAAAGTGAAAGGCTGTCCATTGGCATCGCCTTCGGTCATCACGGTATAATAGGCCTTGTTGATCAGCTCCATTTCGGGCTGAAAGTGCTTGTAGCTAAGGTCGGTAAGCGAATCGGCTCCTCGGTTTTTGGCCAATGATAGCAGATGCGCTCGTTCTAAACCGCTGAACAGATGCTGGTCGCTACGGGTAGGAATCTGATCTTTCAAGTCTTCGGGCACCACCCAGTCGAGGGTAATATTGGTAAAAGGTGATTGCCCCCATCGAGCGGGCACATTCAGGTTATACACAAAGCTGCGCACGGCTTTTAGCACCTCATCAAAACTGAGCTGATCTTTGAAAACATAGGGAGCCAAATAGGTATCGAACGAGCTAAAAGCTTGTGCTCCGGCCCATTCGCTTTGCAGAATGCCCAAGAAATTGGCCATTTGACCCAAGGCTTCTCTAAAATGTGCGGGAGGCCGACTTTCTACTCGTCCGCGTACGCCATTGAAACCTTCGTTGAGCAATACGCGCAAGCTCCATCCGGCACAGTAGCCCGTGAGGCAATCCAGGTCATGAATATGGAAATCGCCATTGCGGTGGGCATAGCCTTCTTCTTTATTGTAGACTTTGTCGAGCCAGTAATTGGCAATTACCTTTCCGGCCACATTATTAACCATGCCCGCATTAGAATAGGCCGTGTTGGCATTAGCATTTATCCGCCAGTCGGTGCGGCCTATGTATTCTTCTATAGTAGGCGTGCAATTGATAAAGGTGGTATCTTGATTGAGTCCTTGCACGTGTTCGCGCTGCAATTTGCGCGTGTGACGATAGAGCATGAAGGCGCGAAGCACTTCAAAATAGCCGTTTTGAAAAAGGGTTTTCTCTATCAGGTCTTGAATTTCTTCCACCGCCCAAATGGTTTTGGGGGCGAGCGCTTGTAGGATCGTTTCAAACAAAGCAGGCTGATAAAGCTCGCTGGTACTGTGAAAACCTTTCTGTAAGGCTTCTTCTATTTTATAGGCTTTAAAGGGTTCATATTTTCCGTTGCGCTTGATTACGTAATGTTCCATATCCGCGGGTGGTTAAATAAAGATTTATTTGTCCGAAAATAGAAAATCAAAAAATGCTATGCTTAAAAATGTTTTCAGTCTAATTTTTTCTCGAGGTGATATTGGCTTTATTTTATTGATAATCAAAAGGTTGAAAGCTGTTTTGAAACTATCTGATTCTTATCATGAAAATAATAAAGGATAAACTTGTCCGATATTATTTTCCATCCTACCTTTGTTGCAAACGTTCAGCAAAATGTTCTCCAAAACCTGCGAATATGCCATCAGAGCCACCATTTACATCGCCCTTAGGGCTTTGGAAGGGGAGCGCGCCAGCTTGGCCGATATCGCTCAGGAGATCGGTTCGCCCAAGGCGTTTACTGCCAAAATATTGCAGCAATTGGTACACCATGGTTTGGTCGATTCACAGAAAGGTCGCACGGGAGGTTTTTCTATAGAAGAAGCTGATTTACATACAATTAAACTTAGCGATATTGTACGTGCCGTAGATGGCGATAACCTATACACGGTGTGCAGCTTGGGTATGAAAGCCTGTAGCGAAACCCGGCCTTGTCCGGTGCATCATCAATACAAATTCATTAGGGAGAAAATGATCAAAATGATGGACGAAAACCTGATTATCAACCTTGCCCAAGGGCTTAAAGAAGGCCGTGTTTTTTTGATTGAATAAAGGATAAAAATGTCTTATTTTAACTATATAATTATGGAAATTAGCGCATCAAACACCATCGGAGAAATTGTGGCACAAGACTACCGTACCGCACTTTTGTTTGAAAAACTCGGTATCGACTTTTGCTGCAAAGGCAATAGAACAATAGAGGAGGTGTGTGCCCTCAAGCATCTGGATAAAGCTACGCTTTTGCAGAATTTGAAAGACCTTGCCACCCAAAGCGAAACAGGTTCCATTGACTATAAAAGCTGGCCGATAGATTTGCTGGCCGACTATATTGAAAAGAAACACCATCGCTATGTGCTAGAGTCGAGTGTAGTATTGCAACAATACCTTGATAAAATATGCAGTGTGCATGGACACCATCATCCGGAACTGCACGAAGTGAACCGCCTATTTATGGCTTCGATTATCGAGTTAAAAAGTCACATGGTGAAAGAGGAAACCGTGCTATTTCCTTATGTGCGCAAAATGGTGCGCAAGCTGAATGAATCCAATGATTGGTCATTGCCTTTGTTCCGCTCGGTAGAAAATCCCATCGCCATGATGAAAAATGAACACGAGGTAGAAGGGGAGCGCTTTCAGCAGATAAGGGCCTTGACCGATGACTATACGCCCCCACAAGATGCCTGCAATACCTATCGGGTTACCTTCTCCTTATTGAAAGAATTTGAGGAGGATTTGCATTTACACATTCACTTGGAGAATAATATCTTATTTCCGAGGGCTATCGAAATGGAGCAGTTCATTGTTTCGAATTTGTAATAAAAAGTTTTAACTTGAGATTCATGGAGCGAAACTGGGCTTATGTGGCATTAATTAACTTCTTGGTCGCGGCCATAATGGGGCTTACTCTCCGTATGGTGTACCTGGTGGAAGCGCCCGGTCTCGATTTCCGACACCTTATGCATGCACACTCGCATGTAGCCATGCTAGGCTGGTGTTACCTCATACTCTATTATCTCATCTGGGTAAATTTTATCCCACAAGGCAAAAAAGAAGCACCTGTTTATCAGCGTTTGTTTTGGCTGACACAGGCTAGCGTGCTGGGTATGGCACTTAGCTTTCCTTTTCAAGGCTATGGGCCGGTTTCCATTGGGTTCACCGCCCTTCACCTGATTTGCTCTTACTACTTTTTCATTTTGGTTTGGCGCGATTTGGCAGGTCGGCAGGCTTCGGCCTCCGGCTTGCTACTTCGCACGGCTCTTGTATGGATGCTACTTTCTACTGTGGGCGTGTGGGCTTTGGGGCCTATCACGGTGCAGGGAGGAAGAGGCTCGGCTCTATACTACATGGCCATACAGTTCTTTTTGCATTTCCAGTTTAATGGATGGTTCACCTTTGCCGCCTTGGCCCTACTGTTTCAGTGGCTGGAGCGCAGAGGCGTAACATTTTCTACAGGTCACTTTCGGATATTCTTTGGCCTTTTGGTAGCCTCTTGCATGCTTACCTATGCATTATCCGTCACTTGGTCTACTCCCATGCAAGTATTGTTTTATCTGAACGGACTGGGAGTAGTGTTGCAAATAGGTGCCATTGGCTATTTTCTATGGCTGCTATGGCCAACAATCGGTAGTCTGAGTCAAGAAATGGGGCAGCCGGGTATGCGCTGGCTATTGGGCATGGCATTGGTCTCTTTTTTGGCTAAGGTGCTGGTACAAAGTATGGTAATCATCCCTCAGGTAGCGGTGATTTCCTACACGATACGCCAGTTTGTGATAGGTTTTATTCACCTCACCATGCTGGGTTCTATCAGCTTGTTTGTGCTGGCCATGCTTTGGAAAGAGCTGTCGGGTAAGGTGAACAACACGGGCGTATATCTTCTCTTAGCCGGATTTCTGGGGAGTGAATTGCTACTATTTGGTCAGGGATTGCTCCTGTGGATGGGGCTTGGTTTTGTGCCTTATTACTATGAACTGATTTTCGCTTTCAGTGCCCTTATTCCGATAGGTATTCTATTGATTTTGAGGGAAATAAAAAGTTCCCTGCGGGGATATAATCACCTTATAACATGACTTTGGTCATCTTTTATACCATCTAATTTATCTTCTTTTACCTAACAATTAAACGCTATGAAAACACTTCAATTAATGCTCGCAATCGCTGCTGGTGCCCTTCTAATGGCCTGCGGATCTGGTGAAAAAGGTGGCGGTGAAACCGCCCAAAAAAGCCAAGCCGATAAATTGGCCGAACGCCTGAAAGATGGCAAAGGGATTGGTGAAATTAAAACCGTAACCCTTACCGACCCATTGGAAGAATCGATGGTGAAAAGCGGGAAGGCAATTTACGAAATGAAATGCTCTGCATGCCACAAACTCACCGATCAGCGCGTGGTGGGGCCAGGCTGGCAGGGGATTACCAATAAAAGAAAGCCCGAATGGATCATGAATATGGTCACCAATGTGGATGTGATGCTGGACAAAGATCCTACGGCACAAGCCCTTTTAGAGGAATGTTTGACCCGTATGCCTAATCAGAACGTGTCGGTGGGTGATGCCAGAGACATCTTAGAATACATGCGCCAAAACGACATGGAAAAAGCCGGAAGCAAAGATGGCGCGGTGAGCATGTAAGCAACCTAAATAACATATCAATATGAAAACAAATTGGATTACGACAGCCCTTGTGGCGGTCGGTGCGGGGCTTCTTTTCTCATGCGGGAGTGCAGAGAAATCCAGCGATTCGTCTGATAATCAAACAACTACTGTTCAAAAAGGACAGTCGGGCGTAGCCGATGAAGAATCGGCCAAAAATGTGGTGCAAGTGGCCATCGCCTCGGCTGATCACAGCACACTGGTGGCGGCTGTTACCCAAGCAGAGCTGGTAGATGCCCTTAGCAACGCAGGCCCTTTTACCGTGTTTGCGCCAATAAATGCAGCTTTTGATGCTTTACCTGCGGGTACGGTGGATAACCTGATGAAAAATGAAAATAAGGAGCAGTTGCAAGATATCCTCCAATACCATGTGTATGTGGGCGTAATCCGCGAAAACCTTATCCGTGATGGCATGACACTCAACCAAGTGAATGGCGCCAATGTAACCCTTGGCAAGCAAGGCGACCAAATCACGGTGAATGGTGCCAAAGTGCTGGGCAGCGTAACAGCCGCCAACGGCATTGTATATGTAATCGATCAAGTTCTTCTTCCCAAATAATCTAATCAAGGTCTAAAAATGACAACTCTTCAATCGAAAAAGTGGGTTTTTGCCATGGCGGCAGCAGCCCTAGTAAGTGCCAGTATGGGTTGCAAGCCTACCACGCCCGATGCGGCCAGTGTGGGCGATGCAGCCGAGCGGGTGTATGTAAAACCCGGCACCCACGATGAATTTTATAACATTGTGTCGGGTGGTTTTAACGGACAAATGAGCGTGGTAGGGCTTCCTTCGGGACGTGTGCTACGTATCCTTCCGGTATTTTCGGCTCATCCCGAAAACGGCTATGGCTTTAGCGAAGAATCTAAACCCATGCTGAATACCTCGCACGGGTATGTGCCTTGGGATGATTTGCACCACATTTCCTTAAGCCAAACCAAAGGCGAGCACGATGGCCGCTGGGCTTTTGGTAATGCCAACAACACCCCCCGTATCGCTCGGGTGGACTTGAAATCTTTCGAAACAGTAGAAATTCTGGAAATTCCGAACAGTAGTGGTAACCACTCTTCGCCTTTCATTACCGAAAACACCGAATACGTGGTAGCCAGTACACGTTTTTCAGTACCTCTTGGAGGCGATGCCGAACGCGATGTACCCATCAACACCTTCAAAGAAAACTTTAAAGGCACGGTGAGCTTTATCAAAGTAGATGACGAAGGCCACATGAGCATAGCCTTCCAATTGGTAACGCCCGGTATGAGTTTTGACTTAGCGCGTGCCGGTAAAGGCAAATCGCATGGCTGGTTCTTCTTCTCTACCTATAATTCAGAGCAGGCTTACACCTTGTTAGAAGTGAATGCCTCTCAGCGGGATAAGGACTTTATTATGGCCGTAAACTGGAAAAAAGCAGAGGAATACATTGCAGCCGGAAAAGGCAAGATGACCAAAGCCAAATATGCCCACAACGTGATGGATCACAATAGCCACATCGCTACTTCTACCATGATGGAAG
Organism: Shiella aurantiaca; assembly: GCA_030412945.1. Lineage (GTDB taxonomy): Bacteria > Bacteroidota > Bacteroidia > Cytophagales > Cyclobacteriaceae > Shiella > Shiella aurantiaca. The sequence goes on from JAUHJS010000002.1 coordinate 648,224, forward strand.
AAGTGCTTCAGCTAGATCCGGTGGAATTAAAAGACATTATCTATTTCATTCCTTGTCCTAAATCACCCCACGGAACCGATGTGGATCCTACCGGAGAGTACATAGTGGGTAGTGGTAAATTGGCTGCTTTGATTCCTGTGTTCTCTTTTACCAAACTGATGAAGGCTATTGAGGCACAAGATTTTGAAGGTGAATATGCCGGAATTCCGGTGGTTCGCTACGAATCAGCCTTACATGGCGAAGTGAAAAAGCCCGGCTTAGGGCCTCTACACACCGAGTTTGATGGCCGAGGCAATGCCTATACTTCTATGTTCGTGTCGTCTGAAGTGGTAAAATGGAGTATTGAAACCTTGGAAGTATTGGATAGAGCGCCTACCTACTATTCCGTAGGACACTTATCCGTACCGGGTGGTCCTACCGCCAAGCCACATGGTAAATACTTGGTAGCCTACAATAAAATCACCAAAGACCGCTACTTGCCTACCGGCCCTGAATTGACCCAATCGGCACAGCTGTACGACATCTCAGGAGATAAAATGCAGCTTTTGCTTGACTTCCCTACCATAGGTGAGCCACACTATGCCGAGGCTATTCCAGCTGCCCTAGTGGAGCCTAATTCTATCAAATTTTATAAACTGGAAGACAATACCCACCCCTATGCCGCCAAAGGCGAAGGGCAAGCCAGGGTAGAACGCAAAGGCAAAGAAGTACACGTGTACATGACCTCCATTCGCTCACACTTCTCACCCGATAATATCGAAGGCGTGAAGCTAGGTGATGAGGTGTACTTCCACGTGACCAACCTAGAGCAAGACTGGGATGTACCGCACGGATTTGCCATAAAAGGTGCTAATACGGCCGAGATATTGATTATGCCGGGCGCTACCCAAACCTTGAAATGGGTACCCGATAGAGTGGGTGTGGTAGCCTTCTATTGCACCGACTTCTGTTCTGCCCTGCACCAAGAAATGCAAGGGTATATACGCGTATCGCCAGCAAATAGCGATGTGGAGTTGAAATACTCCCTAGGCGAAACCGGCCCTCAATAAATTATATAGTATCCGGGGGCGATGTGCCTCCGGATATTTTTTCAATGGAAAGTATTTTCCCAAAAACTATTGCCATGAAAAAAATACTCGGTAAATCCCGAATCATCCTAGCCTTATCGGCCCTGCTTATGATTGGTGCGTTTTTCGTACCCATTTGGGAGATTATGATGTGGGCACCTCAATACCCCGAGTGGCTGCACATGTACATCTGGCTCGATGATATTACGGGCGATGTCGCCATTATCAATGGTCTGAACCACTACATCGGGATGAAACACATCAAAGTGGAGATGTTTCCCGAATTTAAAATTATGCCCACCATCATGATGGGAGTAATTGCCTTTGGTTTACTGATGGCTCTTATCGGTAGGCGTATTGCCATCTGGGCTTACTTGCTGGTGCTTATTGCAGCCGGTACAGCCGGATTGGTCGATTTTTACCTTTGGTCTTACGACTACGGCCACAATCTCGACCCAAGCGCAGCCATTAAAGTGCCGGGCATGAGCTATCAGCCACCGCTTTTGGGTTCTAAAGAACTGCTCAATTTTATCGCTTACTCAGGCCCCGCGACTGGTGGTTGGATTATGGCGGTTTCCGGACTGATGGTAATTGGTACGCTTGTCTATGAATACCGTAGGAAATCTAAATCCATAGCCTTATGAAAACCCTCGGAATGTTGCTGTTTTTATCGCTTGCCTGCTTGGCTTGTAGTGTAAAGCCCGAGCCTATCGCCTTTGGTAAAGCGAGTTGCCATCACTGCAAAATGACCTTGATGGATCCTAAGTTTGGGGCCGAAATCGTCACCTCAAAAGGTAAGGTGCACACCTTTGATGATATCAATTGTATGGTCAATTTCATGAAGGAAAAAGCGCTTCCTCAAGAAGAAATTAGCTACCTGATGGTGGTGGACATGGCCAAAACCAAGGAGCTTATAGCGGCTCAGCAAGCTTTTTTTGTAAAAGGTTCTTCCGTGAATACCCCTATGGGTAGCGGTGTAGTGGCCTTTGCGAAAGTGGAGCCTTATGAGGCTTTTATAAAAGAAAAAGGAGGAGAGCTACTCACTTGGAAGCAAGTGCTTGATTTATTTTGATGCGTGATACTATGAGAAATCGGTGTGTGGGTGTCGTTTTTTATGTGAGTGCTTTGTTTTTGCTGCTCTCTTCTGGGGCTATGGCCAAAGAATGGAAGTTGAGCCCCAAGCAAAGCATAGCCGAAGTAGTGGAGCAAGCCCAAGCGGGCGATACCCTTAGGTTTGTGGCTGGCGTGTATAAGCAGGCTAATATTATCATTCAAAAACCACTCGTACTACTAGGAGAGAAGGGCGCGGTGTTGGACGGTAGCCATCAGCATGAAATATTGGTATTGGCAGCCGAGCATATCACGGTGCAGGGGCTGAGCTTTCAACATTCCGGACGCTCCAGCTTGAACGATTTGGCGGCCATCAAATGCCTGGATGCCCACTATGTGCGCATTATAAACAATCAGTTTGACAATACCTTTTTCGGTATTCATTTATCTAATTCTAACTATGCCCTTATCGAGGGAAATACACTGAAAGCCCAAGCGCTCAACGAATATGAGCTGGGCAATGGCATCCATTTATGGAAATGCAAAAATGCCCGTATTGTGAAGAATACAATCACGGGGCATCGCGATGGGATATACTTCGAGTTTGTGACCCATTCTACCATTCAAGAGAACATTAGTACTAAAAATATGCGTTATGGATTGCATTTTATGTTTTCCAATGACGATGAATATTTGAACAATACCTTTAAAAACAATGGCGCGGGCGTGTCTGTCATGTATTCGCATGGCGTGAGTATGCACGGCAACCGCTTTGAAGAAAACTGGGGTGAATCGTCTTATGGTTTGCTGCTGAAAGATATCCGGGATAGCGAGGTGATTGACAATCAGTTTTTGGCTAATACCAGCGGTATTTATATGGAGGGGTGTAGCCGCACCCAATTTCATGGAAATGAATTTAAAAACAATGGCTGGGCCATACAGCTACAGGCCAGTTGTAACGACAATACCCTTGAACGGAACAACTTTCAAGGCAATTCCTTTGATGTGGTGACCAACGGTGTGGTGGTGCTAAATACCCTAAAAAACAACTATTGGGACAAATACCAAGGATACGATTTGGATAAAGATGGGCTGGGCGATGTACCCTTCCGCCCGGTGAATATGTTTAGCACAGTGATGGAGCGCGTACCCGCGGCCATAGTACTTTGGCGCAGTATGTTGGTTTTTCTGCTCGATAGGGCCGAAAAAGTAATTCCCGCCATGACCCCCGAAAATTTGATGGACAATCAACCCCGTATGAAGCCTTATGATTACAATTGACAATATCAAGAAGAATTTCGGTGCCTTACAGGTGCTCGATGGCATAAGCTTATCGCTGAATCGAGGACATTCATATGCCCTCATCGGGCCGAATGGTTCCGGAAAAACCACTATCATCAAAAGCATTTTGGGCTTGGTGGTGATTAGTTCGGGTAGTATCCATGTGGAGGGCGAAGACATCAGTCGCCAATGGGCTTACCGCGAAAAGATAGGCTATATGCCTCAAATCGGCCGCTATCCCGACAATATGAAAATCGGGCAGCTCTTCGATATGATGATGAATATCCGCAAAAACAGCGGGACTTTGGATGAGGAATTGATAGAAACCTTCCGCCTCCGCGACCTTTTCGATAAGCGCATGCACACCCTTTCAGGCGGTACGCGTCAAAAGGTGAGTGCGGCCTTGGCCTTTTTGTTCAATCCGCCTATTTTGATTTTGGACGAACCTACAGCGGGCCTCGATCCGGTGTCGGTGGAATTTCTAAAAGATAAAATTCTAAAAGAAAAAAATGCCGGAAAACTCATCCTCATTACCTCCCACATCATGAGCGATTTGGATGAGCTTACTACCGACCTGATTTATTTGTATGAGGGTAAATTGCTGTACAGCAATCCTATCAAACAGCTGAAACGCGAAACTGGGCACGATAAACTCGGTAAGGCACTTTCAAGTATTATTATTCAAACACAAAACGACTAAGCCATGCTACGGATTATAAAATACATCATGTACGACATACTGCGCACACGCTTTATGTTCATCTATTTTTTATTCCTTTTGCTCAGTACCATTGCGCTTTTTCAGCTCGATAGTGAGGCCTCCAAAGTAGTAATGAGTCTTATGAATGTGGTACTGATGGTGGTGCCGCTTATTAGTGTGGTATTTACGACCATACATTTTTATAATTCCTACGAATTTATTGAGCTCATGCTCATTCAGCCAGTCAATCGTAAGGTGGTTTTCTGGAGCGAATATTTGGCCGTTACCATTTCACTCAGCTTGGCCTTTTTGCTAGGTGTTGGTATTCCCATACTGCTTTATGGCGCGAATGCATCGGCCTTGATGCTGCTGTATTCAGGACTTATGCTTACGCTTGTGTTCGTTTCTATGGCCTTTTTGGCCGCGGTGCTTACCCGCGATAAAGCCAAAGCCATAGGCGTAGGGCTATTATTCTGGTTTTATTTTGTATTGATTTACGATGCCTTCGTGCTGTGGGTAATCTATACTTTCAGCGATTATCCGCTCGAAAAAGTTTCCTTAGCGCTTATAGCCTTTAATCCGGTCGACTTAGCTCGGATTCTCATGCTTTTGCAGTTGGATATTTCCGCTCTGATGGGATACACAGGGGCTTTTTTTAAGAACTTCTTTGAAGGCTATGCCGGATTTATATTCTCCACCGCCTTGCTACTGGTTTGGATGGTGCTTCCGGTAGGTTTTGCCACACGGATATTCAGTAAAAAGGATTTATAAATTAGCCTATTTCTAAAATAAGACGCTAAATTCGGCCGAGCAATGAACACACACTTAGCCATAGTCTACACACACCTAAAAGCACAACTCAAGCAGGTGATGATAGGGGTATGGCTGGTATTATTTTCGTTTATAGTGATAGTGCGGCCCATTTTGCCTTTTGCCGAGTACGCCCTGCGGAAAGAATACATTGCCCAGAATTTGTGTAAGAATAAAGATCTTCCCGAGTTACAATGCGAGGGGAAGTGTTATTTTATGCAACAGCTTAAGAAATCGCAAGAAACCGCCCCTAATCAGGATTCGCCCAATCAAAGCAGATTATCTTTTCACGATTGTTTTTTTATTCAAGATGCGGCTCTTTCGGGCTTGCCTGTTTCACTCATGCTTTTGCATACTACCGAGGGTGCACACGCTAGTTTTTACCAATCTATCGTACTCGAACGCCTCGTGCCACCGCCTCAGGCATAATGATGTAATGCCCCTAATACCTATTGGTATTTCTGTTTCATTATTTCATTAAATCTTCAATTTCAATGCAAACTTTTATAAAAAGTAATGTATGGGCATTGCTATGCCTATGCAGTCAGCTATCCATTGCCCAAACGCTCGTGCAAGGGCGCGTATTGGATGCCCAAAGCAAGGAACCTCTCGTGGGCGCTTCCATTATGGCTTACCCAAGTCCCGAAGGAGCTACCACCGATTTCAATGGGGATTTTACCCTCGCAAGCGAAAGGGTAGACAGTCTCAGGGTTTCGTATATCGGGTACCAATCGCAGTGGATTTTACCCAATCAATCAGCCACTATTTATTTGGCGGTAGAAAATACCCAGTTAAACCAGATTATAGTAACCGCCAGCCGCGATAAGCAGGAACGTAAGGAAGCACCCATGGCTATTAGCAGTTTGGGCGCTACCGTATTGGCGGAAAGCAAAGCCACCTCGCTCGACCAAATTATCAATAAAGCTCCGGGCGTAATGATGGTCGATTTGGGCAATGAGCAACACAGCATGAGCATGCGCCAGCCGCTATCGCTTGGTAGCCTTTTTTTATATATGGAAGATGGGCTTCCCATTCGCACCATTGGGGTGTTTAACCATAATGCCCTAATCGAAACCAATATGGTGTCGGTGCGCTCTATCGAATTGGTAAAAGGCCCTTCTTCTTCTATTTATGGCAGCGAGGCTATTGGTGGCGCCATCAATTTTATCAGCCATAGTCCCACTTGGGAGCCACAGGCTTTCGCTCAGGTGCAGGCCAATAACCTAGGCTATAAACGAAGCGATTTTAGAATTTCTAACCGATGGAATAAATTCGGAGTAGTAGCCAGCGGCTATCTGGCCAATAGGCAAAAGGGCCCAAGAGCGCATACCGATTTTTCAAAAGCCGCATTTACCCTACGGGGCGACACGTATTTGGGAGCTAACACCCAGTGGATCAATAGCCTGAATTATATTGATTATACTACCGATATGACAGGCGCTTTGGATAGTGCCGGATTTTTCGGCAAAGAATATTCCAGCCTGCATACTTTTACCAACCGTACGGTAAGGGCGCTGCGCTATCGTTCCACTTTAGAACACTTCTGGAATAGCCAATCTACTACCAGTCTTACCTTCTTTTATCGCGATAATGTGGTGGGGCAGAACCCAGCCTATCGGGTGAAAGACGATTATAAACCTTGGAATGGAAGTGGAAACCCTTTGTTGGCTCATGGCGAGGTAAATGCTAATACCTTCAAAAGTTATGGAGGCTTGGTGCAACATCAACAATCGTTTCACTGGTGGAATGCCCGCTTGATTAGTGGAGCAAGTGTAGATATTAGCCCCAACGATTATACCGCCCATTACATTCGCATCAATAAAAATGAGCAAGGCCAATATATAAGCTTTGATAAAACCGACTCCTTATTGGCCAATTACCAAGTAGGCATTTTAAACTATGCTATTTATAATCAATTAGAAATAAGCCCCATTCCGAACATGAAAGTAGTAGCAGGTGTGCGCTACGATGCCATCAATTATCGCTACGATAATCATTTGAGTCCATCGGCCTTCTCGGGAGCTCCTGATAATACCGATCGATTCCGTCAAATTACTCCTCGTGTGGGGCTTACCTACGATTTCGGGAAGGGAATAGGCGCTTATGCCAATTGGTCCAAAGGCTTTGCACCACCCCAAATCACCGATTTGTATCGGGGCGTAAAAGTGCCCGAACTAAAGGCTGCTTTTTATACCAATATGGAACTAGGCGGATGGATGCCCTTGCCGAAAAACAAAGGCTATGTGGAAGTAAGCGCGTATCAGCTTTTGGGTTTCAATGAAATCATTGATGTGAAGCAAGACGATGGCTCTACCGAGAAGAAAAATGCAGGCTCCACTGCTCATAAGGGCTTGGAATATAACTTGGTATATAAGCCTCTTCCCGATTGGCAAGTACGGGTTGGGGGTGCGTATGCGCAGCATCGCTTTGTTGATTTTGTGGAAAAGGGAAGTGATTTCTCCGACAAAGAAATGCCTGCTGCTCCTAAGCATATTTACAATGTTGAGGTCAATTACAAGCCAAGGTTTATAAAGGGCTTTAGGCTTTCTATGGAGGTTCAACATATGGGCAGCTATTACCTCGACCAAGCCAATACCGAGCAATATGATGGATTTAACTTACTGCACGTAGGCGCAGGCTATCATTACAAAGGCTTTGAGCTTTGGACGAGCATCAGGAATCTGGGAAATGTAAATTATGCCACGGTGGTCAATAAATCGGCTTGGGGGAAAAGTTATAATCTGGGCGACCCACGCACCTTCAATGTAGGGCTCAGTTATCAATTGGTCAATGCATCTAAACTATAACGCTATGCTTTCGCGATTAATAATCATTTGGCTTTTACTATCGGTATTGGGCAGCTTTTCTGTAAAGCAAGCCTCTCATCCTGTTGAAACCAGCACGCTTCAATACCTTTCCGATGAGCGTTTTGATGCCGAGGGCGCCTATTTTACTTCGGATGCCAAAGGCTTGCCCGTAGTATGTTGGATAGAGAGAGAGCCCAGCGGCAGTGTGATGGTGTTTAGCCGATGGAATGCCGCTGACGGGCAGTTTGCTAAGCCCATAAAGATTGAAGCCAGCCGAGGCTTAACGCCCCACAACGAGAATATGCCCAAGCTGGCCTTTAGAAAAGACGGCAGCCTAGTGGCGGTATTTAGCAATAGCCGCAGGGTCAATCGGCCCGATGCCATGTTTGAAGGCGAGATTTATTATATCCAATCCTTCGATGATGGTGCCACTTGGACTCCCAAATCCTATGTGCATTCCGATACCGCCAGCGGCTATAGCAGAGGCTTTATCGATATTGCCAGACTGGCGGATGGAGAAATTGGAGCCGTATGGCTCGATGGGCGCAAAAAAGATAAATCGGGCTCCACTTTATATTTTTCAAAAACCCAAGGCAAAAAAGGTTTTGTTACCGATAGGGCCATTTCCGAAAAAGTATGCCAATGCTGTCGCACCGATATTAGTGTAGATGCCGCAGGCGCTATTCATATTGCCTATCGCGATATTGAAATGGGCCTGGCGGGCAATGAATTGCGCGATATGCACTATATCGTTTCCACCGACCAAGGCAAAACCTTTAGCAAAGCCCAGCGCATTGGGGCTGACGACTGGAACATCAGTGCTTGTCCGCACACAGGCCCTAGCATAGCCGCAAGTGCGCAGAAAGTAGATTTTTTCTGGTTTACGGGAGCCAATCCCAGTGGTATTTATCATAGCTCCACTACCGACAATGGAAAAAGCTTTTCCGATCGCAAGCTCATAAGCGAGGAAGGCAAACATCCCCAAGCCCTTGCCCTCAGCAGCTCCCTAACGATGCTGCTTATGGATGAAACCTTCAATGAGGGAAGCAACTATTTCAATAGGGTGGTTTGCCAAAAAGTAGAAAATGGAAAACCCACCCAGCAGCTAGTGATGAGCAAAAATGAGGTGGACGCCCGCTATCCGGTAATCGCTCGATTATCCGACTCGCAGTGGGTTGGCGCTTGGATGCAAAAGTCAAAAGACGGCAAATGGAGAATCGTTTCTGAGAAAAAATATATAAATTAATAACATGATAAAGGCCACCAATCCCTCATCCGGTTTCAAGATTATTTACCTTATACCCTTCGTGCTACTGGCTTTGCTCCTTGGTATGAATGGGGGATTGCTGCGCCTGGGTTGGGAATTTCCCCTATCCGCCACAGCCGCCAGCCACGGCCTGCTCATGACGGGCAGCTTCATGGGCACACTCATCACCCTTGAGCGCATCAGCACTATGCCCAATACAGGATGGCGTATTTTTCCTCTTTCTGGTGCCATTTCGGCTCTTTTTTTCGCCTTGGGTTGGTTTCATGCAGGCCTTGCCGCCTTGCTTTTTGCCAATGCCGGACTGCTGCTCTTTTACTTCAAGCAAATGGGTCAGCACAAAGAGCTGTATTGGTATTTGCTGCTGGCGGGTAGCCTGTGTTGGCTCATTGGTACCTTATTGGTCTGGAAAACCCTCTTCATTCCCCGGGCTGTAGGCTGGTGGATGGCCTTTCTGCTATTTACCATCGTGGGCGAACGCCTGGAGCTTACCCGCTTTCTTCCCGTGCCTCAAAAGGCATTTTATGCCTTGGCGCTTTTCTTTGGGCTGGTGTTGCTCAGTCTTTTTCTCCCTTTTCATGAAGGAGGCCGCTGGTTGCTGGGCCTGGCTGTAATCGGCATAGGCCTCTGGCTCAGCCGCTACGATATGGCCCGAATCACCGTGAAGAAAACGGGCTATTACCGCTACATCGGCACCGCCCTGTACGCGGGCTATGGCTGGTTGATAGCCTTAGGACTAGTGCTGTTTAGCATGGAGGATAGCGCATTCTTTTACGATGTATTTGTGCATGCCTTTTTCCTCGGTTTTGCCTTTTCCATGATCTGGGCGCATGCCCCACTCATTTTTCCCTCGCTGATCAAAAAGCAAGGACCCGCCTATCACCCCATCATTTGGTTCGGCTGGAGCCTGTTTCAAATCACGCTACTGGCCCGACTGCTGAGTGCCCTGTTGGGGGCATCCACCTTGCGCCAATGGTTTGGCATGACCAATGGACTCAGCATTTTCCTTTTGTTTGCGTCTATTGCGTGGTATTATAGCGTTTCACCCAAGCCCAGTTCCGCCAAATCCAATTAGTTTTTTCTTTTGGGGCAGCGGCCGGGCTTTCGCTACTCGCCCCTCACGCACAAGGCCTTGGGGGCTCAAACATGCGCTCAATCCCTGCTGCGGTTCATAGGTTCCCTTTATTCCCTATTCAAGCTTTGCACTATCGAATCCCTATCGCAGGGTGTGCAAGCCGCATTAAAAACGGCTGTGTTTTTATAATGGCGAATATCTCCTATATTTAGCATCTATAATGGACATAGTGGTGTTTATACGGTAGTTGATTGTCAAACTAAAAAGACAGCAACAAACTTAAATCAACCTGATCAATTAATTATCTTTGCGAAAATAAATAATGAAAGAATCAATACATATAAAGAACTTAGGCCCAATAAAAGATATTTTTATTGAGGATATTAAGCCATTAACTGTTTTAATTGGAGAATCAGGGAGTGGAAAGAGTACATTAATGAAAGCTATCGCTTTGTTTCGTTGGCTTTATAAAATGCACAACATTCGTTCATACCTTAAAAGAAGTAACGTCTCAAAAAGCCCATTTAGATTTAGAATGGATACTTATTTTAAAGACTGCGGATTTGATGAATACCTAAAAAACTATCCTGAAATTATCTATACAGTCGAGTTTTCAGACAACAGAAAATATACACTTCATTTTGCTAAAAATAAACTGACAGGAACGAGTGATAAGGATTTAATACACGCACAAGATATACATTACAATAAACTTAGCTTTGTATCGGAAACAAGAAATATAATTCCACTTTGGGCTGAGAGAGGGGCATCTATGCCGGGGTTAAAATTAGGTTTCTATTTTCATGAGGTTTATAATGATTTCGATTTAGCCTCTGAAAACATAAAGGAACTAGATATTAACTATTTGAATTTAAAGCTATCAGTTAAAAAAGTTCAATCAGGTAAAAAATATTTTATTCAAGCTCCAAACAAAGAGTATGAACTAACACTTAAAAATAGTTCATCAGGAACTCAAAATGCTATTCCGGTAACCTTGATAGCAGAACACTTTTCAAAGCACTTTGACTTTGAAAGAGCATTTAATGAGTCGTTAGTTAAATTCCTCTTTAAGACAGATAATTTAACAGATTTCAAACCTGTTAAAAATCTAGGTGACATCAAAAAGAAGTTGTATATCCACATAGAAGAACCTGAACTAAGTTTGTTTCCAGAGGCTCAATGTGAATTAATAAGTGATTTGATTTCTAAATGTTTTGTTTCAAATTTCAATTCCATAGATTTGATTTTTTCAACCCACAGCCCTTATATAATAAATCACTTAAACCTACTAATCAAAGCATACGACTGCAATCAGTTAGTTGATGGTGCAAAAATTGAATTTGAGAAGGTTGCTGTTTACCAAGTGGATGAAGGAAAAATTGAAGATTTGATAGTTAAGAATCAAAGAATTATCAATACCAATTCCCTATCAGACACCATCAATAACATTTACGACAAATACAATCAATTAGATAAAGATGGAAGACTTACTGAGAAATGATTTCACAGCTCATTATGATCTTCCTGTTTGTTTAAAACCAAATTTGGTAATTCAAACAAACGAGCCATACTTTGAGGTTGAAGACACAACTACAGGAGAAATTACTCTTCATACTATTATTGGAGGTGGAATGGCACGATTCTCTAATCCAAATTCATTAGTAATTACGATTGTAAATTATGACAAGTTTGTAACGAGTTTGCCCAATAATTTTCAACGAGGCAAAGGGAGATGCGACATAATTGTATGTGATGATGAAAGAAACTTGGTTTTGGGGGAAATTAAGGATAGTCCTAATATTAAGCAGCATAGGAAAGTAGCTAAGAGACAGCTATATGAATCACTGGCTACTCTTTTGGCTGTTCCACAGTTTTTAGTACTTTCAAATAATAAGATTGTAAAAAGATGTTGTTATTTTAACAAGCAGACAAATTCACCAGCTATTCTAACAGTGACCACAGCATTTAACAGACTTTCAACAATTTTTCAAGACGGATTTCGAATGAGCCATCCAGCAGTCGAAGGGCATGATTTTGAGTTTTGGGAATATTTAGGCGGACATACTTTGAGGTTGACATAAAGGACGTACGAACTCCCCGCTATCCGAAATTTGCACTATCGAATCCCTATCTCAGGGTTTTTAACCCGAATTACTAGCCCTTATATTGGTGCTAATGCCTGTCAGGTGAAAGTACTTGACAGGGCGAAAAATGACAACGAGAAAACTCGATTCTGGATGGATAAAATGGGAAATTGATTACTATGATAAGATTAGTGTTTTATAAATTCATTTTAATGATAGTCGTTGTATTATCACTATCATGCTCTAAAAAAGCGGATTATGATTTTATTATTACCAATGGAACGGATTACACAATTAATTCTTTCGTAATAGGTTCAGGTAATGATAGGATTGATGTGACCATTATGCCTAATGATACCTCTGAAATAGTCACCTATGAATTTGACGGAACGTTTTTCAATTTTACTGAACCGCTTTTAACATTAGCAGTTAAACAGTATTTTGATTCAATCAAACAATATGATTATAATAAAGGTGGAGGGACATCAATTCCGGATTTAAAGGAAGACAGTGAAAATAAGGTTACTATAAAATTAGACAAGGAAAGTTCAGTTTCAAATATATTGTTTGAGCTAGAAATCAATTAAAAGCTACCCACAACAGCTTCCGCTCTTTTTTCTGTTTCTTAATTGTGCATTACTTTACGCAGCTGCGTGAGGGATGGCGTGGAAAGCCCGAAGCGGGCGGCTTTGGCGGGCGGCCGGACTTGCAACAACAGCCCGACCTGCGGCTTGGCTTGGCGGGTTGGGCAGGGCACGCCCCAGTAGGGCTTCTGTTTGAGGGCAAAGGTTTTGTCACCTGAGATTTATTTTTCATAAACCTGATATTGCTCAGGTTTTTCTAGCACTTGCGTATGCACCTTTGTAGCAAATCTTACGACTATGATTTGTTCTGCTCAAGAGGCTATTAGCCATATTCAATCACATCAGGCGGTATTTGTACACAGTGTAGCGGCCGTTCCCGAGCACTTGGTGGCCGAGATGGTCAACCAACATGCCCGCCTAAAAGGGGTACAGATTTACCAACTCCATACCGAAGGCGAAGCGCCTTATGCCGCGCCTGCTTATCAGGATAGTTTTTTTGTGAATGCCTTTTTCATTGGCGCCAATGTGCGCAAGGCTATCAATGAAGGCCGTGGAAGTTATATTCCCGTGTTCTTGTCTGAAGTGCCGCGCTTGTTCCGTCAGGAGGTGGTGAAACTCGATGTAGCGCTTATCAGCGTGTCGCCTCCCGATGCGCACGGCTATTGCTCCCTAGGGCCATCGGTGGATGCCAGTAGGGCGGCCATTGAAAAGGCCAAAATTGTAATTGCGCAGGTGAACAAGCACATGCCCCGTACCTTGGGCGATGCCAATATCCACAGCAGCCAAATCAATTATATGGTACCTTTCGACCAGCCCATACATGCCCATGAGCCGGCTCCTTTGTCGGCTACCGATCGGCAGATAGGCGCACATGTGGCCAATCTGGTGGATAATGGCGCGACCCTGCAAATGGGTATTGGGAGCATCCCGAATGCCGTATTGGCCAATCTGATGGGGCACCAAGACCTTGGAATCCATACTGAAATGTTTTCCGATGGCGTATTGCCCTTGGTAGAAAAAGGCGTAATCACCGGACTGCTCAAGAAGAAACACCGGGGCAAGATTGTGGCCACTTTTGTGATGGGTTCGCAGAAGGTGTACGATTTTATTGATAACAATCCGGCCGTGGTGATGCTCGATGCGCAGTATGTAAACGATACGGCCATTATCCGCCAAAACCCCAAAGTAACCGCCATCAATAGTGCTATAGAAATTGATCTTACAGGGCAAGTCTGTGCCGATAGCATTGGCCAGCGCATGTACTCAGGCGTAGGGGGACAAATGGACTTTATCCGAGGGGCGAGTCTTTCCGAGGGCGGAAAGGCCATCATCGCTTTGCCCTCTACCACTAAGCAAGGGATTTCGCGCATTTGCACTACTTTGAAAGAAGGTGCGGGCGTAGTGACTACCCGCGCGCACGTGCACTATGTGGTGACGGAATATGGCGTGGCGCACTTGTACGGACGCAACCTGCGCGATAGGGCCAAGGCTTTGATTGCCATTGCCCACCCCGACCACCAAGAGAGCCTCGCGCGCGCGGCTGGTTTATAAAATGATATAAAGGAGAAAATATAAATCCCCTGCGGGTTTCTTTAGGATGTTCCGCAGGGGATTTTTTATGGCTTCACGCTTTCCCACCAAGGCGTATTGGGTATGCGGTGGTTCAGCAGCAGTGCTTCCCCAATTTTGGGCGTAGCCGTGGCCAATCCCCGCGATTTGGCTAGCGGAATCGCCCTTTCTACAGGGTCAGTCCAGCTGTGTAGCGATAAGGTAAAAGCGCCCCAGTGTATGGGCATCATCAGTTTGGCTTGTACATCCTGAGCCGCCTGCACGGTTTCTTCGGGCATCATGTGTATATTTTGCCAGCGGGTATCGTATTGGCCGCATTCCATCATGGCGAGGTCAAAAGGGCCGTATTTTTCTCCAATGGTCTTGAAGTGAGGGCCATAGCCGCTATCCCCACTGAAATAGATGCGCTCTTTTTCCGTCAGTATCACCCACGAACTCCACAGCGTGCTGTTGCGGTCGGTGAGGCCACGGCCTGAGAAATGGCGCGAAGGCGTACAGGCTAAGGTAAAACCTTCCACTTGTACCTCGTCCCACCAGTTGAGCTCAGTTACTTTTTCAGGCGCTACGCCCCAGGCAATCAGGTGATTGCCCACGCCAAGCGGTGTGTAAAAATGCCCGACTTTATCCTTCAGTTTTTGAATACTACCGTAGTCGAGGTGGTCGTAGTGGTCGTGCGAGAAAAGTACAAAGTCGATATAAGGCAATTGTTCAATAGCGATGGGCAATTCCTTGGTAAATCGGCTGGTGCCAAAGGTAGGGTGGGGAGCCGGACTATCGCCCAGCATAGGGTCGAGCAAAATGTTTTTGCCTTGCATCTCTAGCAAAAAAGCTGAGTGACCAAACCACGTGAGGCGCGTAAGCGTGTCAGTTTTCTGTACAATTTCTAAAGAATCAATCTTTTCCACCGGAAGCGGCCCTTTGGGCTTTTTGTTCGGAATTCCGTTCCAGTAATCGCGCAAGAGGCTCATCACCGTGCCAAAGTCCATATCCATAGCCGTGGGGATGAGGTTTACAAACACGCCCTTTTCTTTTTCATAATGGCCGGATTGTACATAGCGTGTCACCTGCTCGGGGCTGGGCTTGCCGCCAAACTGCGGACTCATTTTTATAAACAAAAAGCCGCCTACTCCTATCAGCGCTAGGGCCGAAACAATTCCTATCAACATAATTTTACCTAGTTTTTTTAATTTTTTCATGGGTGTTATAATTTTTCGGGCGCGGTAAGCACCTTTTGCACCAGCGCCTGGGTACTGGGGTTTATCGAGGCCGTTACCTGCTTGCCCACACGGCTGAGCGTAATAAGTCCGGCATTTTCCAGTTCCTTAATATGGTGCGAAACGGTGGGCGCGCCTATATTCAAGTGATGCGCAATATGGCTTACAAAGCATTCCTGCTTATCAATCGCCATTTTATCCTGCTTGTAAATCTGCAAATACAGCGAAAGCCGGTTCTCGTTCGAGAGGGCTTTCATAATCCGCGCCAGGCGCTTGAGTTCGTCTTCCATACACTTCGATACTTTGATGAGTATCGAAACGAGTTGGTGCACCAAGGGTTTTGAAAAAGTACAAATTTTTTTCAGAAAGGTTTTCTCTGGGGCAGCGGCCGGGCTTTCGCTACTCGCCCCTCACGCACAAGGCCATGGGGGCCTGTCTGCCGATAGGCAGGCTGAAACATGCCGCTAGGCAAGCTCAATCCCTGCTGCGGCTCATCCGTCAGCTTTTCTTATTGAAGGGTTTTATACTATTTAAGTGGATATTTTTTGGAGTGTAATGCCATTTGAAAACATGGCATTTTTTATTTCAAGCGTATGAAACGGTTATCATATTCACAAATTATTATGTTTTTTAGTGAATATAAGCTCTTGAATGTATCCATTAATCTCCAATCTTCAAGAGCCTTTGGTCGTTTTTATGGTGATTATCTACAACATGAGGTTTATGCTCTGCTCTTCCAAAATTGGGCGCATTTGTACAATGAGTGAACTTTTTCCAAGTAAGCGATTTACTTTGCCTTAGTCGGTTTTAGGGCTTTCTGTGCGACCAAGCCGCGCAGCCATAGGCCTAGCCTTCCGTGTGTTTTTTTTGACCTATATTCCTCTATTAACTATGTTCAGGTATTTCTTTGGCCTTGTTTTTATTACATTTCTTGCCACTCAGCCTTTGCAGGCTCAAACTTTTACTCAGGTTTCCAGCCCTACTTGTACCACGCCCACAGCTGGCAGTCCCTATAGTTTTACCGCTCAAATGGTGGTTTCTAATCTTACCATCACGCCTACTTTTGTATGTGGTATCGGGGTGAGTTATGCCTTCTCTTTCGATGCGGTAATGACCATGTCGGGGTCCAATATGCCCCCAAGCGTAAATGCCAATATAGCCGTGAATATCAAAATTGATGGTACAAGTATAAATGCTTATGTTATAGGGAACGTAAGTTCCGATGGCGTTTCTGTTGCCTTCTCGGGAACGAATTGGGAGGCAGGGAACTATTGCACTGGCAATGTGGTAACAATCGAAATCGATGAGGTGCTAAGTATTTGGAACGGCCCTTGTATCCAGAATGATCCTTTGCCTATCGAGCTAGGCTATTTTGAGCCCAAGCTTACCCAAAAAGGGACGGTAAACGTAAAATGGCAAACCCTTACAGAAACTAATAATGCCTATTTTATTATATCGCGCTCTCATGATGGAAGCGAATGGCAAACGCTGGCCCAGGTGCCTGGCAGTGGCGATACCCGCGGAGCGGTGGAGTATGAATATGTAGACGAGGCACCTTTGTATGGGCTCAACTATTATCAACTTGCCCAAGTGGACTATGATGGTGCCTCGGAGACATTTCCCATGAAAAAGATTATATATGAAAATGCCTCCAACATCCGTTTTTTTCCCAATCCGCTTAGCCAAACCCTCTTTCTACAAGGGTATACTTCGCCATTGGAAGAGGTGTACCTTAGCGATTTACAAGGAAATAAAATTAAATTGATACGGACTGCGCATACCTCCGGGCTCAACCAATACGCGCTTCCGGCTTTGGCTCAGGGCATGTATGTATTAGAGGCCTATGATGCCCGCTATCAGCGGATACTAACCGAAAAAGTATGGGTACAAGCCCAATAAAAGCTAACATTAAGCAGCCCTTCTCTTTGCCTTTTGCCACACATGCCTTCTTCTAAATTTGTGTAGCCCAAAAAGCTAAGCATGTTTTTGGAAAAAGGTAAGCATCTTTTGCACAAAACATAGGCATCCGTTCGGGAAAACATAGGTATGTTTTTCCCAGCCCACGGAAATGGCCCCTTGAGCGAATTAAGGCGGTTTTTCTATTTGGTTTTTGTATGCTCAAAACCCTGTCCTGCGGTGTGCTAAGCGAATTAATAAACGGCTATTTTTTTACAATGGCGAATATCTCCTATATTTAGTAGGTATAATCGCCATAATATGGCGATTATACGGTAGTTAAGCACAATATTAACAAGACAGAACGATAGATATTCAAAATGAAAATAGACATTCATACACATACGAAAAAAATAAAACAAGGCGACTCAGAAAATCGCAATGTTGACGTGTCTAAGTTCACTGACATAATTAACAAGACTGATGTTAAGATTTTAGCCATTACAAATCACAATCATTTTGACAACGAACAATACGTTCAATTCAAAAATAGCGTTGATGGAACTTGTCAAATTTGGCCTGGTGTAGAGTTTGACATTCTCGAAGAAGACCGAAAAGCACATTTAATCATAATTGTAAATCCAAAAAATTCTGAAGCTTTTGAAAGAAGAGTAAATGAAGTTATTGGTTCTATTTCCCCAGACGCTTTCAATATAAGTATTGACGATGTTGTAAGTAAGTTCATTGAATTTGATACGATTTTTATTGCACACTATCACTCTAAGAAACCGAATTTAGCAGATAAAGACGTAGAAAAACTAGTTAGCTTAGTTTCTAATTCAAAAAGAGTTTTAAAAGAAGCATCAAACTCAATTTCAGCAGGTATTTATATAAATCACGGGCACAACTCAATTCATGGGTCAGATGTTCAAAATTGGGATAACTATGTCAGCGATTCTAAAAATTTACCTGAATTGAGATTACCTGTTGAAAGCTTTGAACAGTTCTGTTTGCTTTTAGATAAGGACGATGTAACCATTAAAACAATTCTTGACAAGAAAACTAAAGAATCTATACAAATTACACCATTTGGCATTGCGGAGCTAATAAATCTAGAAATTTACAATGACATAAACATTCTTTTTGGCTCAAAAGGAACTGGAAAGACTGAAATTCTAGATGCACTTTCGACCTATTACAATGGTAAAGGATTTAACACCAAAGTTTATAAATCTAATGAAAACAAACTTGAAGTTGTTTTTGACTTAAAGGGTAATCAATTTAACATTGATATCGAAGAGTTAGGAATTGATGATTGTTCTGAAGAGTTAAGTTTAATAAGAAATGCAACCGAAAAAAGCGTAACTAGTTTATCGGCATATCATCGTTATTATTCTGACGAGTCTAAAAATAAAATAGCTAAAACAATTAAAGTAAATCAATTTACGCTTCTTGACGAAAGTTCACCTAAAAGAAGTTTTGATGATGTTAAAAGCTACTTGAGACAAATCTCAGAATTTAAAAATGACATCAGTACAAACATAAAACTTAAAGAAATTGTTGGGGATGAATTGTTAGAAGAATTAGATAACATTATCGACAGAATTTTAGAAAAACTGAATTCTGAGTCCGGAACTCGTTTTATTGACTATAAAGCGATTAACTTTTTTAATAAGTTGATTCAGGTTTTCGTGAATGAAATCGCACGAAAAACTGGTCAAGCAGCAAAGCCTACAAAAACTGGATTTAGTGAATATGCAAGTAACAGAATAGCAATTGAAAAGGCAATTAAAAAGATTCAAGAAAATATCGCAATAGTTATTCCGCCTCACATCGAAGAAGTAGGAGACTTAGGCGACAAAGGAAAATTATATTGTCAAACCAATTTAATATTTCAAAATGGATCAATTGCTGATTCGGAATACAGACATATTCAGTGTAAAACTAAAGAACCACAAAAAAAAGTAGCTTCACAGATAGAATCAATTTCAAAGCACATTTATACAAATTCATTATTCGAAAAAATAGATGAACTCAATAAAATTGAAAGTGGAGATACAGTAGCATCAATCAAAGATTTACTACTTTTTAATAGACATTTTTCACTTAACGGCAATGCTTATTCTCCATCTAATGGAGAATCTTCAATGGTCTTGCTACAAAATGAATTGAAGAAGGATAAAGAAATTTACCTAATTGATGAACCTGAAAAAAGTTTAGGAAATGATTATATAAGCGAGGTAATTGTTCCTCTTATAAAGGAAAAGGCAAAAAGTGGCAAAAGAGTAATTATTGCAACCCACGATGCAAATATTGCAGTTAGAACTTTACCATATAATTCTATTTACAGACTGCATAACGTAAACCAAAGCTGTTTCACATTCGTTGGGAATCCATTTACAAATAATTTAAAATGTATTAATGGAACTAAACCCGATTTGGATTGGAAATTAATTAGTATGAAAACATTAGAAGGTGGCAAAGCTGCTTTCGGAGAAAGAGGAAAAATATATGGCAACTCATAACGCAACAATTGAAAGAAAGGATAATGGTGCAACCCTCAAACTTGCACTTGGTTCAGATGAATTAACAATAGTACTTACGGAGGACAACCCAAATGAGGTTAAATCTGTTTTTAACAAACTATTGTCAAACTTAAAGAATGGTGAAATAGAATTTACATTGATAGACACTACAGAAGATTTGTATTTCCATATTTGTAAAGAGTACATCACTCAATTAAACGCTGAACTAAAAAGCACATATAACGAGCTAAAAGACAATGGACTATTAAACGAAGTGGAATAAATACTGTGCCTAACAGGCGTTTGGCTCAATGGCGGGTGAAGTGGTTAATTGAACTTTCTACCTCGCATCAACTTTTGTGGTGTATTGACAGTTTTGTGCTCGGAAATCCGCCACTGCGCCAAGCGCCAAAACGTTGTGGGCAACCCCATCCGGACAAATTTGACCAATTGTAGGCTCCCCCTTTTTAGTATGTATCTAAAGTAGACTTTTTTATATTCATTTTCAATCTATCATCAAAACATCAGGGACAGAGTGGAGCGTAGCGGAA
>JAUHJS010000020.1 GCA_030412945.1 Shiella aurantiaca
TGTCATTGGCAATGCGGTCGGTAGTGGTGCCGCTCCCGTAGAAGGCGGACTGGGCACTTTCCCAGTCGTTCTTGTAGCCCCCGTCATTGGTCGTAGGGCTATAGGGAAGGTATTCCCGGTACTGGCGTCCCACGGCATCATAGGCCACGTTGCTCACGATGTCCTTGAACTGGGGGCTTGCCGCTTGGGCGACTTGCTGCACGGGGCGGCCCAGGCCATCGTAGTATTGGTAGCTCACGTTCTTCTGCGAGAGCTTGAGGGAAGT
The DNA here is from genome assembly GCA_030412945.1 of Shiella aurantiaca. Classification (GTDB taxonomy): domain Bacteria; phylum Bacteroidota; class Bacteroidia; order Cytophagales; family Cyclobacteriaceae; genus Shiella; species Shiella aurantiaca. Next base: position 266 of record JAUHJS010000020.1, read on the forward strand.
GGTACTGGTACTGGCCACGCGGGGTGTCACTGTTTTTACGTAGTTCATGTCCGCGGTGGACGTAGTGGGCAAGGTGAGCATGCTCCCGTCCGTGGTGATCAGGGTTCCGGTAGAGAGCAGGATGCTCCCTCCCGGGACAGGGCGCAGCGTGTAGCTGCCGCCTTCGGCCACATATACCTGGCCCGCAGGGGCGCTGCTCGCTACATCAGGGCCGGTGATTACGCTTACTTGGCCATAGCTGGCCATGGCCCCTACCATAAGGAGGCCAA
>JAUHJS010000021.1 GCA_030412945.1 Shiella aurantiaca
TGTCATTGGCAATGCGGTCGGTAGTGGTGCCGCTCCCGTAGAAGGCGGACTGGGCACTTTCCCAGTCGTTCTTGTAGTCCCCGTCATTGGTCATGGGGCTATAGGGAAGGTATTCCCGGTACTGGCGCCCCACGGCATCATAGGCCACGTTGCTCACGACATCTTTGAACTGGGGGCTTGCCCCTTGGGCGACTTGCTGCACGGGGCGGCCCAGGCCATCGTAGTATTGGTAGCTTACGTTCTTTTGCGAGAGCTTGAGGGAAGTGGTGCTGGTACTGGCCACACGGGGTGTCACTGTTTTCACGTAGTTCATGTCCGCGGTGGACGTGGTGGGAAGCGTGAGCGCGCTCCCGTCCGTGGTGATCAAAGTTCCTGCAGAAAGCAGGATGCTCCCTCCCGATAGTGGGCGAAGCGTGTAGCTGCCGCCCTCGGCCACATATACCTGGCCCGCAGGGGTGCTGCTCGCTACATCAGGGCCGGTGATTACGCTTACTTGGCCATAGCTGGCCATGGCCCCTACCATAAGGAGGCCAA
>JAUHJS010000003.1:0-1490 GCA_030412945.1 Shiella aurantiaca
TTCCGCTACGCTCCACTCTGTCCCTGATGTTTTGATGATAGATTGAAAATGAATATAAAAAAGTCTACTTTAGATACGTACTAAAAAGGGGGAGCCTACACTTCAATCAGTTTACTTCAGTTGATTATGACATTATAGGCTTATCGTATTATCCTATTTGGCACGGAAAATCATTGACAGAACTGAAAATAAAAGTACAAGAAATAAGTACTCTTTATAATAAGAGTATTCTTATCGCAGAAACTGCATATCCATTTACGCTTGATTGGAATGACTGGACGAATAATATTGTTGGGCAAGACAGTCAGCTCATTTTACCTGACTACCCGGCAACCAAAGACGGACAAAAGAAATTTATTCATGACCTTAAAAGCATAATGCAAGAGACCGAAAATGGAATTGGCTTTTGTTATTGGGGAGCCGAATTAATTGCATGGAAAGGGAATCAGTCTACGACTGCCTCACCTTGGGAAAATCAAGCTTTACCAGTCCTTTCTGAATTTAGAAATGAGTAAGACCCACTATTCAGCATTTTTCCTATCAAATTCCTATCATAGGGCTTAATACCCGAATCGAGCCTAAAAGGCTATCGGTTGAGAAGACTGAAAAGGTGAAAAAAATTATTTTTACTCTTTAGGTTTATAAAGAATAATGATTTGTACCAATATGGCCATAACAATCAATAGGATGATTTCTATTTGGGTATAAAAATTAACGGTATCAATGGCCCTGTTGCTAATAAATACTTGCTGTTTACTTTCTAGTAGTTGAATTTCCGATAACTTATATAAGTATTCGTCTATTTTTTCTATGCTTTTCAGCACCTCCTTATTGGATGATTGCGCTAAGGATACTTCTTTCTGTTGTAAAGTACCAAGTTCATTCTGTAGCTGATCGAATAAACGGTCTTCCTTTTCGGTCAATTTGGTAAGGTTGAAATTGCTTATTAATTGATCGATTTCTTGATTGAGTAATGGGTTCTTGTTTTGGAAAAACAGTGTATCAGAAGTCAAAGCGGCCAATTGCTTTTCTTTCACTATTCTGGAGATTTTAAAGATAATATCGCTGGCCACTATTCGGTCTTCATACAGGGTGGTTACCGAATAGCTAAGTCGGTTGAAGTTATCACGATCTATAAGATTCGTTACGAGCACAATAAAGAATACCAATAGTATGCCTGCAATCCATTTTATTTTAGCGAAAATTCTCATAGGATTAATGTAATTAATGAACCTTGTACTCTAGTACACGATTTAGAGTGTACAACCCAAATACGGTATAAGTGTTCGGTTTGAATCTATTGGATTGTTCTTAGATATCCAAACTGGAGCGTATCTTTTCAAAGGGCATTTACCATTCATCTAGCCCAAGTCTTCCCGCTTGGATATGGCGCTGGAGAGACATGCGATACGGATTTCAAAAGCATTCATTTTTGGAAATACATAAGGGCCATTGAGGGAAGCAGATCCCTGTTAGCCGTCACTGCGAGG
>JAUHJS010000003.1:1506-526348 GCA_030412945.1 Shiella aurantiaca
TGATTCGGTAGGATTGCTTCACGGACATGCAGGCTATAATAAACAATTCTATTCACACCGTCCGTTCGCAAAGACGGAAGGAGAGAGGATAGACCGACAGGTTTTAAAAACCTGTCGGCTCTGAGTGGAATACACTTCCAATCCTCCCTACTGGCGCAAGTCTTCCCGCTTGGGTAGGGCGCTGGGGAGACTTGTGATACGGATTTCAAAAACATGCATTTTAACAAATACCTAAGGCACAAGTCTCGCTTTGCTAAAACTTGCGCCAGTGGGGCAAAAAAATAGGACGAAAGCTTACTTCAAAAACCAGTATTCGTCTTTATAATTAAAAGCGAGCAGCCCAACTTTTTTTGAAAGGTATATTTCTTTTAATCCTATACATTTACGGCATTTTGACATAATGACATTATTGAATGTTTTATCATAAATAGCCCAGGTTTTCAAGTATTTTTTATCCGAATCATTGTCAGGATAAATTTCAGAAGATCCATTTTCATGAAAAATCTTGAATTCAATAGGCTCTTTGATTAATAACTCATCATTTCGATAAAGTCTGAGAACTATTGAATCTTGGAATAAATTACTTTTTAGGGTAACATCAATTATATCAATCATGTATTCGCATTCATATCCTCCCCAATCTTCTTGTCTTTCATAATAGTAGGTTACCATTACGGTGTCTTGTTTGGAATGCGTTTCAAATAGTAGTGTATCTGCTAGCTTATACGGAACCCACTCTTTTGCATCCTCACTCAAGTGAATATCCTCCTTAAACAAACATGTACTACAACCTACAATTAATAGATTAATGACTATTGTGGTTAGTATATAAAACAAGTGTTTCATTTTGGGTTATTTTAAAGCAAGATAAATTCCAGTTATTAGAGATTTATTCAGCTTTTCAGCATTCGTCCTGCAGAATCCTAATCCTCCCTACTGGAGCAAGTCTTCCCGCTTGGGTATGGCACTAGAGAGAATTGTGATACGAATTTCAAAAGCATTCATTTTTGGAAATACATAAGGGCCATTGAGGGAAGCAGATCCCTGTTAGCCGTCACTGCGAGGCACGAAGCAGTCCCCTTGATTCGGTAGGATTGCTTCACGGACATGCAGGCTATAATAAACAATTCTATTCACACCGTCCGTTCGCAAAGACGGAAGGAGAGAGGATAGACCGACAGGTTTTAAAAACCTGTCGGCTCTGAGTGGAATACACTTCCAATCCTCCCTACTGGCGCAAGTCTTCCCGCTTGGGTAGGGCGCTGGGGAGACTTGTGATACGGATTTCAAAAACATGCATTTTAACAAATACCTAAGGCACAAGTCTCGCTATTCTGAGGCTTGTGCCATGGAGGGAAATATAAATTAAAGTCCCAATCCATAGATAGTTATGTCATCAACTGATTCATAGTGGTCTTCTTCATTGGAATAGAGATACACTGTTTTTGGTAAGGTTTTAAAGTTCTTGCTTGTCAATTTGATGGATTGAACGAAGTTAAGCATAAGTTTGTAAAATGTCCTGCTATGTGAAATATAGCCCCAAATGAAATCATATTGCATTAAGTCAGAGCCAATTATATAGGGATCAATTTCAATCTCTAAGTTGTCTCCTAATCCGTGTTTCATTTTAACTTTAATAGTCAATCTATTATTGACCGCATATTTTAATTCGTCAATCGTTTTTCTATTAACCATAATTTCATTTTTTAAATTCTTGCTTAACCGTTTCGCTAATTGTTGACGAGAAATTGAGGAACTTCTGCCTCCTAATAACTAAATTCAACAAATCACAGCAAACTTCCGACATCCATTCTGCCCCCGCTTGCAAATGGTGTTTGTTAGCTGTAGTTATTTCCGTTCTTCTAAAGCGTGTTGTATTCCTATCTGAATAATAGTTTTCAAATCATTGTCTGCACCTTTCAATGTAATTCGATCAAAGAATTGCTGTGAACCCATTTCTATATACAACTTGCCAAAAATCTGCTTTGCACAGAAAGTAGCCATGGATTTTATATTCTCAAGATTTATAGTAATGCTTTGTTCTTTTTTCAAAGAGGAGTTGATTAAAGTATAAATCTCATCACCTACAGTCTTACTGCTTACAATTGGTCCATATTGTGATAATTTTATTTCTTTCATATCCATTTTATTTGAAGATTGTTATTATCGTCTGGTGTTTCAATATCTGCTAAGGTAACAGGTTTTCCTAATGGTATGGAAAGGTAAACAATTGTCCCTTGCCAATGCCCACATTTACCGCTTTTTACTTTTCCAAATTCTCTAAAATAATAACAGCCTTCCGAATATAGGTGAAAACGTCCAAGTGTTTTGGCCGCGATTTGGTCAATAATCCAAAGTCCATAACCCATATGGTTTGAGAGGTCTTTAGAGGTAACGCCCTTTTTGACCGCAGAAATTAGTGTCGAAAGGTTATCTTTTTGCTCCTTACCTGCTAGTTTTAAAGTTGTTAGTACACCTTTGCCATTATCTACGCAAGCAATCTCAATATTTGATTTGTTCCCATTTGCTACAATTATCGACTGAGTGTCATCAACTGCATGCTCCCAAAAATTTAATAGTATTTCACTAAAACATAAAAAAATCATTGTTACTGCCTTATCATTGAAAGAGTAGTATTGTTGAATTTGGGGAAGATACTTTTTGTTTAATAATTCTGAACTGTATTTGTCATTACGTAACAAGGCTTGTGGAGCAATAATAAAATTGTCGCTAACAGATATCTTAAGATTTGCAAACTCCTTCTCGGCAACATCTTTATCTGCAAGATAGGTTAGAATTAATTTTGTGAAACCATATTTCTCCATTGCTTCTTGAAAAGGTAAATCAATTATATACCTTGGCATATTAAAGCAGTTGTTCTTAATAGAGAACTCTATAATCTTATATATTAGCAATACGCCAATCATTGTACATTCCTTTACTTTTCCGAGGTCAAGTAAGAATCCATTTTCATTTTTATTTGATAGACGATAAATGTCTTGGCAATCATTGATAAAGTCTATGATTGAATTAGCTCGAAAATGTTTCGGGGCGATGATTATTCTATTTATTAAATTCATTACAAAACTTTTGAAATAATTCTGTCTCTCTTTCTATACTTTTTTGTCTATAATCCGTTAACACATTTTTGAAGTAGTCAAGCAGTTCATTAGATATTGAATTCATTTTTGTTGGAATATATAGTTTGTTTTGTGTTATATAAAGACTTATCTCTTTTAAGTCATTTAGCATTTTCTCCATTTCGGTCCTCTCATAAAGAGTTAAGCTGTCTAACATTTTAAATAGCGCCTCTAAGACTTTTATTCTTTTCTCTTCGATTAAAAGTTGTCTCTTGTTTTCCTTGTCTTTTTTTGATATATATATTGACGTGCCAAACTTTATAAGTTCCAATATAATGTTTATACATACTAGAACAATTAGTGTTGCTAGCATACTTCTAATACCTTGGGTAGAAGATAATACTTCATTTATTGTAGAGTAGTCTTTCATATGTCTTTATTAAATAATCGCAGCTAGAATCCAAATAAACCCAGCACCTGCATTTATTTCTTCTTTATCCATTATTATAGCCTTCTCCACAAAGGCTTGCTGTTCAATCTATTCCTTTGCTACTAATTATCCAAATTGTCGGGTGGTATTTTTCCTTGGTCGAAGGATAGTATGGGTATATGGGAAAGGGGCTAGTTTTTTAGCCATGGCAATCTCTGGGAGAAATGGCGCCTTTCCCTCTAAAATCTAGTATCTATTGTCTAACAGTCTATTATCTATTCTCAAAATCGCAAGACAAACTGCGTGCTTACGCCTGGTTCGGATTCAACGGTGATGCTTCCGCCATGGAGCTGCATAATTTGCCTTGAAAGGGCCAGGCCTATGCCTGAGCCAGTTTTTTTAGTGGAGTAGAAGGGGATAAAAATTTTGTCAATCGCCTCGGGGATAATGCCCGCGCCATTGTCGTGTACTTTGATGATTACATGCTGCTCGTGGTCCAGATGGGCGGTAAGGTTAATTTCCGGTTCGCGTACCTCGTGCAGGGCTTCTTTGGCATTTTTAATCAGGTTAATCAGCACCATTTCTATCAGCTCGGCATCCAGTTGCACTTCCAGCGAAGTGGGAATCACTTCCGTATGCAGGGCAATGCCCGCTTCCTGCAAGTCGGGGTTGAGGAGCTGCGCCAAGTGATCTATCAGCGATTTTACCTGTACCCTTTGCAACTTAGGCTGCGGAATGCTGGTGTAGTCGCGGTAGCTATCGATAAAGCGGATAAGGCCTTTGCTGCGGTTTTCTATGGTTTCGAGGCCTTCGGTTAGGTCTTCCCGCGCATATTCGTCCATGCGGTAATAGGTATCTTCCTTATAGATTTCCTCTTTCAGAATACTATTGAGCGTGGTGGAAAGTGAGGCGATGGGCGTGATGGAGTTCATGATTTCATGCCTTAGCACGCGGCTCAGGTTTTGCCAAGCCTCGGCCTCTTTGGCTTCCAGTTCGGTGCGTATGTTTTGCAAAGTCACCAGCTTGAGGTAGTGCCCGCGTATGCGCATGCCTGTGGCATTGATGTTCAGTTGCACTTCATTATCAGCTTTCATCAGGTGCTTGCCGCCCGGCTCAATGTCGCGGAGTATTTCGTACAAATCGGGATTGCTGGTGGCTATGTCACTGATGTTTTTCACTTGCGATTTTTGCAAGAAACGCTTGGCGGTGGTATTGATAAGCTGTACATGACCCTCGTTGTCGAACGAAAGCAAACCGATATTGATATGCTGTACTACGGTTTGGAGGTAGAGTAGGTGTTCTTCTTTTTCTTCACGCGCCTTGCGGAAAGCTTCTATCACCTCGGTAAAGCTGCGGTTGAGGTTTTTGAAGGATTCGCCCAGTTTATTATCTACCGTAAACCCGAGCAGGAAGTCGGAGTATTTCACCGAATCGAAGAAGCGGGCCAGCTTTTGGTTGGTTTGCTCCACAAATAAAAAGAGCTGCACCAGCTGATACACCAAAAAGAAAAGTATGAGTAAGGAGGTGACGTACTTTTCCTCTACCACAATAAGGTAAATCAGCAAAAACATGCTGATGGAAATACCCAGCAGCTTGAGAAGTACCCGCGTTCTAAAATCCTTAAAGCCCATATTTTTCCAGTCTGCGGTAGAGGGAGGCACGTGTAAGGCCCAGCTCGGAAGCGGCTTGGGTGATATTGCCATTGTATTTTTTCAACACCTTGCGGATCAGGAGTTTTTCCACTTCTTCCAGATGCATTTGGTCGAGCATAAGGTTTACATCTTCTTTGCTGGCTTCGGCTTGTCCTCCGCGGTTTTCGGTGAGGAAGAAATCTTCGGGCTGCAGCAGGTGGCTATTGCTCATAATCACCGCCCGCTCAATGCTATGCTGAAGCTCGCGGATATTGCCCGGCCAGGTGTATTTTTCGATACGCTTAATGGTGGCGGGGCTCATGCCGCGGATTTCCTTATTGTATTTGCGGGCATAGCTATTGATAAAATGCTCGGCCAGTAGCGCAATGTCCTCCTTGCGCTCGCGCAGGGGCGGAAGCTGAATTTCGATGGTATTGATACGGTAGAGCAAATCCTGGCGAAACTTGCCCGTTTTCACCATTTCGTATACGGGCATATTGGTGGCGCAAATTAGTCGGATATCGATTTCCTTGGCCTTATTGGAGCCTACGCGCGTTACCTGGCGGTTTTGCAACACGGTAAGTAGCTTGGCTTGCAAGGTCATGGGCAGGTTGCCTATCTCATCCAAAAACAAGGTGCCTCCCGAGGCGGCTTCAAACTTTCCGGCACGGTCTTCTTTGGCATCGGTGAAAGAGCCTTTGGTATGGCCAAAAAGCTCACTCTCAAAAAGGGTTTCGCTTACGGCACCCATATCTACACCTATGAAAATTTCTTTGCTGCGGAGCGAGGCACGATGTATGGCACGGGAAACCAGCTCTTTTCCGGTTCCGTTTTCGCCCAAAATCAAGATATTGGCATCGGTGGCGGCTACGCGGTTGATGGTTTCAAAAAGTTTGATCATGGCGGGGCTTTGCCCAATGATATCTAAAAACTTGGCATCGGCCGACTCGCTTACGGCCTGCTGGCGTACCTTGATGGTTTCCAGTTCGCTGCGCGAATGGCGCAGGCGCATGGCCGAGCTGATGGTGGCCAATAGTTTTTCGTTTTCCCAAGGCTTGATCACAAAATCGGTAGCCCCTTCTTTGATGGCACGCACGGCCAGGTCTACATCGCCATAGGCGGTAATAAGTACCACTACGGCTGAGGAATCAATCTGCAAGATACGGTCGAGCCAGTAAAAGCCCTCGCGGCCTGAGCTTACGTCTTTGGTGAAGTTCATATCGAGCAATATCACATCGTACTGCTCATTCATGAGTAGGGTAGGGATAGACTCCGGATCTTTTTCCGTATCGATTTGTGTAAAGTGGCGCTTCAAGAACATCTTGGCGGCTCTTAGCACATCTTCGTTGTCGTCTACTATTAATATTTTACCGGATTTAGTAAGGCTCATAATCTTCAGGTTATTGCTGGGCAGCTAGTCAAATAATGTACCGAAAATAGGGAAAGTGCGTGGAAGGCCAAAAAGGCCATTTTTTGGAGAATTGAAAAACATAGAGGTGTACGGTATCGAACAGTAATGTACACTTGCGGACAATGAGAAAAAAATAAATCGGCCAAATTTTTGTTTAAATCCACTTTTTCGGGATTGGCACACTATTGGTAATAGGGGGCACAAGTCAAAAAAGCATTCAGAAACAATGGACAAAAAAATACAAAAGAAGAAATGGACGATTAAACGTATCGCTACAATCAGTGCAGGTATGCTTTTCGTTTCCTTCGTGCTATATAACTTTATATTTGCCGATAAGCGCTCCAAACTCAATGTGGAGTTGGAAAAAATTACGGTGGCTACGGTAAAGAATGGGTCTTTTCAAGAATTTATTCCCGTTACCGGCAACATTTTGCCTAGCCAGACTTACTACTTAGATGCTATCGAAGGCGGGATTGTAAAACGTATCGTTCGCGAGTCGGGTGCCATGGTAGAAAAAGGGGATGTGATTATGGAATTGAGCAATTCCAACCTTCAGTTGAATGTGCTTACGCAGGAGTCGCAATTGTACGAGCAAATCAACAACCTACGTCAAACGCGCCTTTTATTGGATCAAAATGATTTGACCCAGCAGGCGCAGTTAGCGGAAATCGATTACCAACTCGGACTTTTGAAACCACAATATGAAAGGTTCAAGCAACTATTTGAGAAAAAACTCATCTCTCAGAGAGAGTTTGAAGAAGTAGCCGAGAATTACGAGTATAATGTGAAGCGTAGAAAGCTTACCTATACCAGCTACCGCAACGACAGCATCAACCGTGTGTTCCAACTTCGCCAGTTGCGCGATTCGGAAAACCGCATGATGCGCAGCTTGGAGGGGGTGGGCAATATCATGGACAACATGGTGGTGCGCGCGCCATCAGCCGGACAGCTCAGTGCGCCTCAGTTGGAGATTGGGCAGTCGGTGAATGTGGGCCAACGCCTCGGACAAGTAGATGGCTTGGACAGCTTTAAGGCAAGAGTAAGTATCGATGAACTGTATCTTCCTCGGGTAGATATTGGCCAAACAGGTACTTTCGATTTTGCCGGAGGAAATTATAAACTGCAAATCACCAAAGTGTACCCTACCATTACCGATGGGCGCTTTGAGGTAGATATGGAGTTTGTGGGTGAAGTGCCTAGCGGCATACGCAGAGGACAAACCCTTCGCATCCGCTTGGAATTGGGCAATCCGGGGCAAGCACTTTTGCTTCCTATGGGTGGCTTTTACCAAGAAACAGGCGGCAACTGGGTATTCGTACTCAATGAAGATGGAAGCAGCGCAAGCCGCAAATCTATCCGCCTGGGACGTAAAAATCCCGAATATTTTGAAGTATTGGATGGCCTTAGCCCGGGTGAGCGTGTAATCACCAGCAGCTATACCAATTTTGGAGATAATGAAGTTTTAGTACTCAAATAAACAGCAAAAACAGACAGGGTTTGTAACCGAAGGAAGCAAATCCTGTCTTCATCAAAAACAAACAAAAACAATTCACAACAAAAATTTACACCTATGAGCAAGAGCGTCATCAAAACCGTCAACCTGCAGAAATTGTACACTACCGATGAGGTAGAAACTACCGCCCTTAATGATGTGAGCATCGATATCAAAGAAGGCGAATTCGTAGCCATCATGGGTCCATCGGGCTGTGGTAAGTCTACCCTTATGAACATTCTGGGTTTATTGGATAATCCCAATGGTGGTCAGTATTTCTTTGTCGACCACGAAGTGTCCAACTATTCAGAAAGAGAGCGCGCCAAGCTGAGAAAAGGGTCTATCGGCTTCGTGTTTCAGAGCTTCAACCTGATTGATGAATTAACGGTATTCGAAAACGTGGAGCTTCCTTTGCTTTACTTGGGCTTACCAAGCAGTGAGCGTAAGGCCAAAGTGGAATCGGTATTGGAGAAAATGAACATCATGCACCGCAAAGATCACTTCCCGCAACAACTATCCGGTGGTCAGCAGCAGCGTGTGGCCATTGCCCGTGCCATTGTGGCTAATCCTAAAGTGATATTGGCCGATGAGCCTACCGGTAACTTGGACTCTACCAACCGCGAAGAGGTGATGAAAATCCTTTCAGGACTGAACGAGCAAGGAACGACCATCGTGATGGTAACACACTCTACTCACGATGCAGGCTTTGCCCACCGCATCATCAACTTGTTTGATGGTAAAGTGGTAACTGAAAATATCAAAGAGCAATTTCATGTGTGATGCCACATGAAATAGGTGGAAAAGGTTCTTCCTTCGGGAAGGGCCTTTTTGCTTAACAACAACACGTATCGGTCAAACTCAAACAACAATAACCCCATGTTACTGAAATCCATTCGGGCGCTCATGGCTCCTCAAACCAAGCGTGCCGCGTATTTGGTGTATTATGCACTGGGCACGGTGGTGGGCATGGGCTGCTGTTGGTATATTTTCGGATGGCCCGAAGAAGCTTCGTGGTCAAATCCGGAGCAAGAGCAATTGCTTTCTGTAGACTCTGTGCATTCTTCCTTCTCTTTGCCTTTACCCAAAGCCATTGACATCCCAATCAAGGAAAGTGCAGACACTAGTTTTGCTTTGCAATAGCTCGTTTGTTTTTTACTATGGTCAAAAAAATCAAAACTCAATACCCTCAACAACATGATTAGAAATTACCTAAAAATAGCGTTCCGCAATATCAGCAAGCAGCGCTTTTATGCCTTCATTAATATAATGGGGCTTACTATAGGTTTAGGAACCTGCCTGTTTATATTACTATATATTCAGGATGAACTAAGCTACGATACCTTCCACTCTAAGGCTGACCGCACTCACCGCGTGTGGATTGCCGGAAGCATGGGCGGACAAGAGTTTCATGCAGCCGTTTCCTGCTATCCATTTGCCCAAACAGCCATGGCCGAGCTTCCTGAAGTGGAAGTAGCTACGCATTTCACCCCCAACGGAAGCACGGTGGTAAAAGTGGGAGAGCAAGCCTTTAATCAAGATGATTTCATACTGGCCGATTCCCTTTTCTTTGAGGTGTTCGATTTTGCCATTTTGCATGGCGATAAAAGTCAGTTTATCAAAGAACCCAATACGGCCGTTATCAGCCGTTCTTCGGCCATTAAATTATATGGAAAAGAAAACGCCTTAGGCGAGACCTTTATCGTGGGGAATCAGAATCCGCGCACGATGAAAGTTACCGGGGTGATTGAAGATACGCCTTTCAACTCGCATTTTGATTACGATATCATTATCAATGAAAATACATGGCCTATCAATGGAGCCGACATTTGGGTGAGCAATAATCAGTATACCTATTTGGTATTGCACCCTGAGGCTTCGCCTGCTGAGGTAGAAAAGAAATTCCGTGGCTTTATCGAGAAATACGTAGGGCCTCAGATTGAGCAGTTTATGGGCATGCCATTGGCTAAAGCAGAAGAAAATGGTCTAAAATATGGCTATCAGCTGCAGCCATTGACCGATATTCACCTAAAGTCGAACCTAGAGGCGGAACTTAAGCCCGGTGGTGATGAGCAATATTTATATATTTTCGGGGCGGTAGGGATTTTTATCTTGCTTATTGCCTGTGTAAACTTTATGAATTTGGCTACGGCTCGTTCGGCCAATAGGGCCAAAGAGGTGGGCATACGCAAAACCCTCGGCTCTATGCGTGGGGAATTGATCGGTCAGTTTTTGTCTGAATCTTTGATTTACAGCATAATAGCTGGATTGCTGGCGCTGATTTTGGTTTCTACTTTCCTTCCTTCGTTCAATACCTTGGCGGGTAAATCATTAGAATTTATCAGCATCTGGACGCCCACTTTCATACTAGCTTTTGTAGGTTTTATAATTTTCGTGGGCATAATAGCAGGGAGTTATCCGGCCTTCTATCTTACCTCCTTCCAACCGGTAGAGGTGTTGAAAGGCAAAGTGCGGGCGGGATTCAAAAGCAGCGGTATCCGTAGCGTGTTGGTGGTATTTCAGTTTGTGATTTCCATTACCTTGATTATCGCTACTCTATTGGTATATAATCAGTTAGAGTTTATTCGGAGTAAGAAATTGGGCTTAGATAAGGATAATATTCTTGTATTGGAAAATGGTAATCGACTGAATGACAAATACCAGGTGCTGAAAGACCGTATCAAGCAAGAGTCTTTTGTAGAAAATGTGGCCTCATCGAGCTTTACGGCTTTCAATATTCAAACCAATACGGTGTTTAGAGGAGAAGGAGAGGAAACCGATCACTTGCTAAGCGCCATGTGGACCGACCATGATTATATCAATACCCTAAAATTAGAAATGAAAGATGGAAGGTATTTCCAGAAAGAGTTTCTTTCCGATACCAATGCCATTATTCTAAACGAAGCGGCAGTGCGCGAAATGGGCTGGGGCGATGATGCCGTGGGCAAGCGTTTCTCTTCGGTGGGTACTGGCAACTATACGCCTACGGTGGTAGGAGTGGTGAAAGATTTCCACTGGGCGTCTTTGCGCAACGAGATTAAGCCTTTGGTAATCTTCTTGAGCCAGCAAAACGATACCTACGTGAATGTGCGCATAAAGGCGGGCAAAGCAGCTGAGGCGGTGGACAAAATTGCCAATATTTGGAAGGAAATCGCTCCGGCTGAGCCTTTTCAGTACCATTTCCTCGATGAAGAATTCGATGAGCTTTTCCGCAGTGAGCAGCGCTTGGGCAATATCTCTCTGGTATTTACCGGTATGGCGATTTTTATTGCCTGCTTAGGCTTATTGGGCTTAGCCGCTTTCACAGCCGAACAGCGTACCAAAGAGATTGGAATCCGGAAAGTATTAGGTGCTTCGGTACTGGATGTATTGGTAATGCTGAATAAGGAATTTACCCGCTTGGTACTTATCTCCTTTATAATTTCTGTGCCTTTGGCCTGGTACTTTGCCGATAAATGGCTCAGCACCTTTGCCTACCGCATACCTGTAGGTGTATATGCTTTTGCTATTGCCGGAGGAGTAACTATGCTGGTGGCTTGGCTTACGGTTACCTATCAGTCGATGCGTACGGCCAAGAGCAATCCGGTGAAAGCCTTGAAATACGAGTAAACTTAAGTAGGGAAACCTAGGGACTTTATATAATGTTAAGCTGTCCGTCTGTGTACAAAAGTGTTCGCAGGCGGACAGCTTTGTTTTATGTATGTTTTATAATGTGATAGTAGTCAGTGTTTTATGATATTGGCATCCTTATTGAAAAGGGCAGAAATAGATTGTTGTTCTTTTTGATTTCAGTATCAACTAACCATAAACCCCCAATCAGATGATAAAGAATTACTTCAAAATTGCCCTCAGGAACCTTCTGAAAAACCGGATATATTCTTTTATAAATATTTTCGGATTAGCCGTTGGCTTGGCTTGTTCTATTCTAATATTTCTTTGGGTGGCCGATGAGTATAGCTATGATCGTTTTCATTCCAATATCGATAACATTTACCGCTTACATGCCAGCCAAACTTGGGTACAGGGAATTGGCACATCTTCCTCTATGCCGTATCCGCTTAAGGATGCTTTGAAAGAAAAATCGAGCCAGATTGAGCACGTTGCCATGACCAACTGGGGGGAAGGGAATATGCTAGAGGTAGGAGATAAGCGATTGAATAGGTTTGGTTTGAGTGCTACAGAAGACTTTTTTAAGATTTTCTCTTTTCAAATGCTGGCAGGCGATTCGGCTACTGCGCTAAAAGAACCCTATTCGATTGTAATCACAGAAGAAACGGCTGAATTGTTTTTCCCGAATGAGGAAGCAATAGGTAAGCGGATAAAGATTGATCATAAAGATGAACTGATTGTTACGGGAGTGATAAAAAATTTACCGAGGCAGTCGAGTTTCTCCTTCGACTATGTATTGCCTTTTGGTTATTATGAGGCTAGCCAAAGCTGGGCGCGCAATTCACGTGACAATTGGGACGACAATAGTTTTCAAATGTATGTAGCGCTCAAGGAAGGTGCGAGCGAAGAAGAAGTAAATAGTCAAATCAAACATTTGATACGAGATAATAATGAAAAGGCGCCTACCTCTACACTTTTCCTGCACCCCATGAGCAAATGGAGGCTGCAAGGGAATTTTGAAAATGGCGTAAATACAGGAGGTTTGCTGGAATATGTGCAGTTGTTCACCGCAGTGGCTATTTTCGTACTTATTATAGCCTGTATTAATTTCATGAATCTATCCACCGCCCGAAGCGAGAGCCGGGCGCGTGAGGTCGGAATTCGCAAAAGTATCGGTTCGTCTCGCAGAAATATTGTCTATCAGTTTCTGGGCGAATCCATTATTACCACCTTCCTAGCTACTAGCTTGTCGCTTGTTTTAGTTGAACTCACCCTTCCGTATTATAATGCTTTGTTGAATAAACAGATTAGTATTGATTATTCCAGCCCTCTAAACTGGGCTTTGGCTGCTGGTGTCGTTCTGATAGTAGGCTTATTTTCGGGGAGTTATCCGGCCTTTTATTTATCCGGTTTTAAGCCTATCACGGTGCTGAAAGGAAAGGTGAGAGTGGGGGTGGGTGCCCTGCTTCCACGTAAAGTGCTGGTTATTATGCAGTTTTCTTTTTCGGTGTTTCTGATTATCGGTTCGTTGGTAATTTATAAACAAATCACCCATCTTAAAAACCGCGACATTGGCTACGATAAGGAAAACCTTATGCTTATATGGACCAATAACGAAATCGAGCGAGAATTTCAGACTTTG
Source organism: Shiella aurantiaca (assembly GCA_030412945.1). Taxonomy (GTDB): domain Bacteria; phylum Bacteroidota; class Bacteroidia; order Cytophagales; family Cyclobacteriaceae; genus Shiella; species Shiella aurantiaca. The sequence continues at coordinate 14,799 of JAUHJS010000003.1, forward strand.
CGTACCGCCTTGGAGCAAACCGGAGTGGTGGAATCCGTGGCGAAAAGCAATAGCCCTATTACCTCCATTTTTTCAAATAGGGAAGTCTCCTGGCCGGGAAAAACAAGCCCCGAAAGAGTAGCATTTAGCACTATTGCTACCGAATATGATTACACCAAAACGATGGGGATAAAAATAAAAGAAGGACGGGATTTTTCTCCTGAATTTAATGATACCACCTCTACTCTGGTGAATGAAACAGCGATAAAGATGATGGGTATGGAAGACCCTATTGGTCAGAAGATTACTTTTAATGGCAGATACGAGCTTACCATTGTGGGCGTGATGGAAGATGTGGTGATGGGGCAACCGCACTTGCCTGTGGAACCGCTGGTTATGATATTTTCTCCGGATTGGAGCAGTACGATTTCGATACGCTTAAGCAAAACCGAGAATTTAGGCGCCTCTATTGATAAAATTGAAGCGGTATTTAAGAAAGTAAATCCTAATTATCCCTTCGAATTCCGTTTTGCTGACCGCGATTTCAACGCCAAGTTCTCTACCATCGACTTTATCGGGAAGTTAGCGGCTGTATTTGCCATCATTGCTATCCTGATTTCCTGCTTGGGGCTATTGGGTTTGGCCGCTTTTACTGCGGAGCAGCGCACCAAAGAAGTGGGAATTAGAAAAGTATTGGGCGCCTCAGCAGCGGATATTGTGTTGCTCATCAGCCGTGATTTTTCCGTGCTTGTGCTGCTAGGTTTTCTCATTTCTTCTCCTGTGGCCTGGTGGTATTTGAATAGCTTTCTGGAAAGATATCCTTACCGCATCAGTATTATGTGGTGGATAGTGCCTGTGGTGGGCATTACCGTACTTTTGCTGGCTTTAGCGATTGTAAGTTCACAGGCTTTGCGCGCGGCCTTGGCCAATCCGGTAGATTCCTTGAAATATGAGTGATTATAATTTGGTGAGCAAGTATAATTTGCTACATGATTTATTTCAGTGCCAGCAAGGGTAGGTGTTTATTGATGCGTATCCTGTGTGTAATTTGTCGCAATTTTACTAGATTGAAAATGAGTGACTTAATACGCCAACTTAGTAAGTCGATATGCGTTTCTTGCAACAATTATAAATCTACCCAATGAAACATTTATCGGCTTTCGTTTTTCTATGCCTATTGTCCGGCCATCTTCAGGCGCAGGATTCCACCTCGTATCGGGTTCGCCTCGATGTTCCTGTTTTTGATTATCCGCAAGTGCAGGATTTACCCTATCGCTATCCTAGCATGGAGCAAGCCTTAAGTTACTCCAAAGGTGCTTACGATTTGGCCTTTTGGGGAATACAAGGGTTAGGCGAAAAACTGTTTCCTCAAGCCGACAATAAGAACAGCAGCCTGTGGGGCAAACGGGTTTTTACCTACGGGCTTGGCTTGGCTTTTGCCAAATATGGCAGTGAGTTGCCCATTCCTTTGGGTGTGTGGGGGCATGAGGAATTCCATCGCTCGGCCTTGGGCGTGGGCGGACTGCATTCCGAAAATGGTAACTGGCTTTTCAGCCGCTGGGATGGCACAGTATACGGAGTAAGTGATGGCCAACTGGCGGATTTGAAAGAGAACAACCTTTCGGCATTATTATATTCCTATATTTCAGGGGTGCAATATGAGGTAGCACTCAATGAAGTGCTGAGTACAGAAAATACCTTTTATAATCGGACGCAGTACCAAGAACCTTTACTGGCTTACAATGCCCTGTATGTATACAACTATTTCCGCTTTTCTACCAGTGCCGCCAGCGATTCGGTGAAAGTGATTGCGCCCCCTCATGAGTCGGCTGACGATTCGGAGCGTGATTTTGCCGGAGCGGATCTTACCGCTTGGGCCTACGATATGTTTCAGCCTGAATTGCCCTATGACAATAGAACACCTTTTCCGGATGGCGAAGGAGTAAATAGGAGGGTAGGTTTTAGCGATTTACCCGAAAATGCGCAAGATTACCTCGAACAGCAGAAGCGTTTATCGCTCCTCAATTTCATCAACCCGGGGATATTCTTTATGCCACGCTTTCGGGTGAGCGAAAACTTTGCCTTTAGTTTCTTTACCCAATATGTACCCACCGCTTTTGGAAATGCTGTTTCATTGCACGTGCCCTTGGTTTATCGTGGTTATCGGGTGTCGGCAGCGGTATTCCGCTATGCAGGCTATCAGGCAGAAGGCATGGGATTAAAATTGGGTATGGAAAGATACTCGATTTCCGACAAGTTGCAGGCCAGTGTATGGCTTCAAGGCTGGTCGCAGCCTCAGGAGTTCTTTGCTGATAAAACGAAGGCAGGAGGAAGTCTCCGTTTTCGGGTCGATTACCGACTGAATGCTAACTGGTCGACCTATGTACAGGCCCGAGGAAAAACCCAAGGATGGGAGATGGGTAGTCCCTACCTTCAGAGCAATGTCTCTGCTTTAGTAGGTGTGGCTCTTGCTCTGCAAAATAAATAGGAGTTTGTAGAAAATTGCATTGTCCGCCTTTGTACAATGCATTGTCCGAAGGCGGACAATTGTTTTTAAAGGCTGTTTGTAACTATCAGTATGTCAATTGCTTGTAAGTGTGGCATTCTTCTTGTTTTGGGGCAAGTCTTGAATTGTCGAAACAAATCGAATTTCCCATGCTGAGTAATTACCTAAAAATCGCCCTGCGTTTTTTGATGCGCAACAAAGTGTATACCCTTATCAATATCACGGGGCTTTCCGTGGGGATTGCCTGCTGTTTGTTGCTCACCTTATATGTAAATGACGAGCTCTCATTTGATACGCATCACCACGAGGTAGAAAACCTCTACCGGGTGGTTACAGAGTTTGAATCAGAAGGGGAAACCTACATGCATGCGTATTCCAGTCCGCCTATGGGGCCGGCTTTTATGGAGGAAATTGCCCAAGTGGAATATAGCACCCGCTTGGTATCACCTCCCGGAGTAGATAGGAGTCTATTGCGCTATAAGGAGCAATTATATTATCAAGAAGGCGGATTTTTGGCCGATAGTACTCTTTTCCAAGTATTTACCTACGATTTCGTAGAAGGTAATCCTGAGACAGCCCTACAGGGTCGTCATATGATGGTGGTGTCAGATAAGGTAGCCAAAAAGATTTTTGGAGACGAATCGCCTATTGGGGAAATTATAAATCTCAATATGGGTGGTAGCGAAGGCGATTACACCATCAGTGGGGTATATAAATCTGATACCTACAAATCTTTTGTGATGCCGGAGTTTATCATCAGCATGAACAGTGCCGGCTGGGGCGATTGGATTGCCAGTGAGCGTCAATGGGCTGGACAGAATTTTGTACCCACTTTTGTACGCCTAAAACAAGGAGCTGTTGTAAGCGATGTACAGGCTTCAATGAATCAGCTCTTAGTGAAATATGGTAGCGAGCAGCTCAAAATGCTGGGCATGAAGAAGAACCTTCAAATGGAGGCCGTGTCCGATATTTATTTGTACAACAACTTTAATGAGAGTGCCCGTATTACCTATGTGAAAATCATTTTCACCATTGCCATTTTCTTATTGGTGCTAGCTTGTATCAATTTTATGAATCTCGCTACAGCCAAATCTACCCGCAGGGCGGCCGAAGTGGGTGTAAGAAAAGTGATGGGTGCACAGCGCGGAAACCTAGTTTATCAGTTTTTGGGCGAAACCTTTGTGATTGTTAGTATTTCCATGGGTTTTAGCCTTTTGATTTTAGAAATGGCTTTGCCCTTGTTTAATAATCTGAGCGATAAAAATATTAGTCTTTGGGATGTAAACGGAGGCTTTCTGCTAGGCAGTGTGCTGATAATTATATTGCTTACTGCCCTGCTTTCGGGGAGTTATCCGGCCTTTTATTTATCCTCATTTCAGCCTGCCAAGGTACTTAAGAGCAAAGTAAGTTTAGGTACTTCTTCCGGACTGGTGCGCAAAGGCTTGGTGGTGTTTCAATTTATCATTTCCATTGCCCTGCTTTCCGGAGTGATTATTATATCGCGCCAGCTCAATTATATGAAAGAGAAGGACTTAGGCTTTGCTACCGACTCACGGGTGGTCATTCCTTTGCTTACAGTAGAGGCTATGCAGCAGTACGATGCCCTGAAGACCGATTTGGCTAAGGTGTCGAATATACGTCAGGTGGCAGGTACGCTTTATCCTCCGGGAAGTTTCATTCAGAACGATTGGAGTTTTTATAAACCCGGTACCACTATGGATGAAGGAGTTGATACCCGCATCAATACGGTAGATTACGATTATGTAGAAATATTGGGTCAAAAACTGCTGGCCGGAAGAAGCCTTTCACAAGAATTGGATGCCTACGGAACCAATCGGGTGTTGGTGAATCGGATGGCTTTGGAGCGCCTGGGCGTGAAAGTAGAGGAGGCCGTGGGGATGTTACTTACCACCGACTGGCAAGACCAAAAAATCAGTTATGAGATTATAGGGGTGTTGGAAGACTTTCATCACATGTCGCTGCAAAGTGAAATTGCGCCTGTGATGTATCGCCTGCGCGAATCTTCTGAAAATCGGGATGGCTCGGCTATTTCCAATATCATAGTGGAGGTAGACCCTACTCAGGTATCGGCTACGCTGGCCCAGATAGAGGAAATATGGAAGGAGCAGGTGTCTTTCACTCCTTTCGAATATAATTTCTTGGATCAGCGCATGGATGCTCTTTATAGCAGTGCCCGCAAAGAAGCCGGAATCATTACGCTTTTTATGGTGATTGCAGTGGCTATTTCCTGCTTGGGTCTGTATGGCTTAAGCATGTTTATGGCTGAGCGTAAAACCAAGGAAATAGGCATCCGGAAAGTGTTGGGCGCTTCCGTGCTGAGCATAGTGGGCAATATGTCGCGTGAGTTTGTAGTACTAGTCTTATTGGCCTTTGTTATCTCTATTCCTCTGACCTATTGGGCTATTCAGTATTGGCTGGAAGATTTTGCCTACCGCATATCCATTGGTGCCGATGTGTTTGTTTTCACGGCTTTATTAGCCTTAGGGGTTGCCATTCTTACCGTGCTGTATCAATCCCTAAAAGCTGCATGGGCCAATCCGGTAGAGTCGCTGAAAGACGAATAATAGGTTTTGCTTATAATGATTAGGAGTAGCCAGTAGATCGGGTTACTCCTTTTTGTTTTATAATGAATGTGTTATTGTTAAAATTATTGACCGTTTTTACCTTTTCTAAATGCGTTCTCATAAAGGTTTATCCACTGCTGCGCGCTCATTTTCTGCACTAGCTGCGCAATAAGCGCATGCGGGATATGTTCAGGCTTTTTGAATCGGATGCAGCTTTTGCCCATATCCAGTTTGGCCGAGGTGTGCTTAGGGTATTCGGCTAAAAACCAATCCATGAGTTCAGGATTTGCATAAATTCCCATGTGATAGAGCGCATAAAAATTCTTTTGAGCGGCAATGCTCATAAAAGGCAGCGGTTCTGCGGGTTTACAATGGTATCCGGCCGGGTACACACTGTGTGGTACCACATAGCCAATCATCCCGTAGGCTATCGTTTCGCTAAAATCAGGGGGGAGGTTATCAGTAATGGTTTCACGCAATTTTTGCATTACAGCTTGGCGTTCGGCCGGAAGCTGGGCGATATAATCTTGAGCGGAGGAAGCAGATACTTGCATAACAATTGGGATAGTGTAAAACCTAAAAGAAATGGGTATCCCTAAGATACCCAAATCCTTTTTTTCGATAAAGAAACCGAGGTCTAAACTTATTCTTTTTCTTTATACCATTGAATTTTACGCGAGGCAAACATGATACCGCCCAAGATCAGGAACAAGCCTACACTCCCTAATAGCAGGGCATAATCTTCTTCACGTGTAATCACAAAGATAAATCCATAAAAAAGGGAAAGCAGTCCGGTGAAGGCCCAAACGGTTTGACTTTTGGGCAAAAAGCTGCGTCCATAGAAACCGATAAGAACTACCGTGGCCACAGAAGCTATCCAGTAGGCATAGGTAAAACCTATTTGCTCAGATAAAGAAAGGAGCAGTGAATAGTAAATAATCAGTCCGCAGCCAATCAAAATATACTGAAAAGGATGGATGCGCACTTTATACATGATCTCAATCAAAAGTAGGGAAATGAAGGTGAGCATGATGATCAGTATGCCGTACTTAGCGGTGCGTATTGATTTTTGGTATTGATCAATCGGCATCAAAAGACTAAGACCAAAGGCCGAGTCGTTCAGATTAGAAAAGCCACCCATGGACTGCTGTGGATAGGAGCGGTTATAATGGAAAACTTGCCAGTCGGCAGCAAATACCGAGTCGCTAAGTGAGCGTGTGGCGGGTAGGAAAGCGCCATCAAAACTAGGTGCCGACCACGTACCCGATACCTTCACCTGTGTGGTTTTTCCGATAGGGATAAATTGCAGATTCTCGCTTCCCTTTAAGCGTATGGTATAGGCGAAGTCCAAGCCTTCTTTGGACATTTCTGTAAGATTCACCGGACTCAATATGCTTTTCGGAAGTTCAGGAAGTAAGGATTCGCCCGGTTCGGTGGCTAGTTCTTGCCCGTTGAGGGTGAGCAAGAGATTATTGAAAATACCTCGTAGGTCGGAGATGCCATTAATCAATTGGGCTTCGTGCCAATGCACATCTTTTTCGGAGATATCCCAAGCATCGAAGGAAGGATAATTGAAGCGGCCTTTGAATTGAATTTGGCTTTCATATACTACCACATCGAATATCCCACGGCTCAGAATTTGGGGATTTACCTCGCCTGTAATCTCTAATTTTTCGGGTAAAAAATAGGCGTATTCGGTACGGGGCAGCACCTTGGTAACCTTGTCTTCAACAAAAGTTTGGTAATCGGTATAGGGTACGCGCAGTATAGGGCCACTTAGCGTTTGCCTTCCCGACCATTTTTCAGCCACTTCTTGCTGTACCTCATAGCTGCGGTATTGCCGCTCTTCCATCAGACTTTGTAACCAGCTGGATGGGATAAGTAAAAGTAGGACAAGCACCCCGATAGAGGCCAGTTTAACTGAAATCGACTCCTTGAGCCATTCGTTGAATCGTTCGATTACATGCGGTGATTTGGTTTCCATGATTACGTGTTTAAAAGTTCTTTGTATTTCAAAGTAATTGATTAAAATTTTTTACTCTTTCTGCTTCTTGATAAGAGCTTCCAAGGCTTGCAAATGTTTTTGAAAAGCTACGCGGCCCAGGGCACTGGCCTTGTATTGGGTATAGGGCTTACGTCCCACAAAGCTTTTTATCACTTCAATGTATTGGTCTTTCTCAAGCGCCTTAAGGTGAGAAGCCAGATTACCATCGGTGGCCTCTAGCATTTCCTTAAGTCCATTGAAATCATACACCTCATTCACCATCAGGATAGACATAATCTGAAGGCGCAGGCGATTCTCAAAAGCTTTGTCGAACTGATCCCACATAATCAACGATCGTAACGGAAGTGCATAATAGAGCCATACACCACGTGCATTAGCCCAAAACCTATTGCCCAGAAAAGTAAACCATAAGAAGGGAAAAAGGCACAAAGTACACCCAAAGCAAGCTGGGTATAGCCAAGCTGGCGCACATCGCCCAAGGTAAAATGCGCCCCATTGATTAAGGATAAGCCATAAAACGCCAAGCTAGCTGGAGCAATTAGCCCCCAATAACCCTGAATCAAACAAGCCAAAATAAAAAAGCCTCCAGCCGCTAAAGGAATGGCCAAATTGAGCACAAGACGTTTGAAACTGCTGTTCCAGATTTTCTCTCCCTGCTTGCCAGCCTTCTGGTAGGTAAATCCGCCTACGGTAAGCAAAGCGGCAGCTAGCACCGCCAAACCCAGCAATACCAGTGGTTTAATCAAGGTGTGTACTTCGGCTGCGGGAGCGCCCCATGGCATAGCGGGATAGTACATCCAGTAATAGGCGATGGCGCAACCTACAAGCCCAATTAGGCCGGCCAATACACCCGATAATCCGCTTAGGGATAAAAATCGGGTTGATTTCTCCATCATCTGGCGGATGGAAGAAATATCATCGTGTAAGCTTATTTTTTTACTCATTGAAAGTACTTTGTTTTGCAAAGTTAAAAGGAGTTTTACAAAAACCAAGGGTTTGGTAAAGTAGTGCTAAAATATTTCAGCCCACACTCTGCTTATTGTATTTGTTCCGGTACTCCAGAGGCGTGAGTCCGGTGATTTTGCGGAAGGTAGTCCGGAACGCCTTGGTATCGGTATAGCCCACATCGTACATCACCTCGTTGATGTTCTTTCGGCTGCTTTCAAAGCTGCGTTTGGCGGCTTCTACTTTTATGCGCTGTATGTACTCCAGCACCGAGTTGTGGGTAGCCTGCTTGAATCGCCTTTCAAAACTCCTGCGGCCCAAAGCCACACGGTCGGCCAGTTGATCTACCGTTATTTTTTCCTCGATATTCTCCTCAATGTACTGCTGGGCATGGCTTACGGCACTATCGTTATGCGCTTTCTGTCCTTTAAACATGGCAAAGGCCGATTGGCTATTCCTATCAATATCAATAGCGAAGTATTTGGAGGCCAAAATGGCCGTTTCGCGGTTGGTATATTTTTCTACCAAATGGAGCAGCAAATTCCAGTATGAATTGGCACCACCGCTGGAGTAGATGCGGTTTTCTTCCGTTACGATGTGTCCATCTTGTATTTCTACTTCCGGGAAAAGTGCCCGAAATTCATTGGCAAAGCCCCAGTGGGTCGAGCATTTTTTTCCATTGAGCAGGCCGGTGGAGGCGAGCAGAAAAGCACCCACACAGAGGGAGGCCACCTCGGCTCCTTTATTATATTGCGCCACTATCCAAGGTATCAATTCTTTGTTGGCTTCCACGGCCTCTTTCAGATTGCCAAAGAGGGCAGGGATAAAGACCAAATCGGTACGCTCTACTTCCGAAATCAGCACATCGGGACGGACAGAATATCGTCCGGCATTCAAGGAGATTTCTTTGCTAATTCCTACCAATTGTACCTCAAAGAGTGGTGGCTGACCAGCACTTTGCAAGAACTGGTTTACGGCACTAAAACAATACTGAGGGTCGGCAATGGCTTGGAGAACAGCGTGTTCGGGTACAAGTATGGAAACTTTTTTCATTCAATAAATATAAAAAATCTTTTCGCAAATCGCCCCTCATTTGTCGTTTTTGCCCATAAGGATTACCCCATAATCTGTCTACATTTGATATAAACAAACCAACAACCCATAATTATGAATACCTCTGCAAAAACCTCTATCACCGTAGAAGCCCTTGTAAAAGCGCCCGTAGCGCATGTATGGGCTATATGGACTCAACCTCAGCATATCACCCAATGGAACCAAGCTTCGCCCGATTGGCATACACCCCGCGCAACCAATGATGTGCGCGTGGGTGGAAAATTCACCTCCCGCATGGAAGCCAAAGACGGCAGTATGGGTTTTGATTTTGAAGGAGAATATACTGATGTGAAAGTGAATGAACGCTTATCTTACTGTATGTCTGATGGGCGTACGGTCGATATTGTGTTTACGCCCAAAGGCGAGCACACCCATGTGTCGGAGCGTTTTGATGCCGAAACCATGAACTCTGTAGAATTGCAGCGCCAAGGTTGGCAGGCTATATTGGATAGCTTTGTACGCCATGCCGAGAAGCAATTGAAAATGCCGCGTATGCATTTTTCTATTACCATTCAGGCTTCGGTAGAGAAAGTATATCAAACCATGCTAGGGGAGAAAACCTATCCACAGTGGACGGCCGCTTTTAATCCGACCTCGAATATCCGTGGCTCATGGGAAAAGGGTTCTAAAATCCTTTTTATCGGTACCGATAAAGATGGAAACGAAGGAGGGATGGTTAGCCGAATTAAAGAAAATAGCCCTAACGAATTGGTGACCATTGAGCATTTGGGACTTTATGGGGGTGGACATGAAATCACCTCAGGCCCTGAAGTAGAAGCCTGGGCGGGTGCTATTGAGCAATATACTTTTATCAAACAAGGCAATGCAACCGAGTTGAAGGTAGAGTTAGATGTTAATACCGAGTTTGAGTCGTATTTTAAAGACACTTGGCCTAAGGCCCTGCAATTACTTAAGTCTATTTGTGAAGCGTAAAATTTTCTGATATGGCAAGTGTAAGTACCTATTTGAATTTTGCTCGCGAAACCGAGCAGGCGTTTTTGTTCTATAAATCCGTCTTTGGAGGGGAATTTGAAGGCGGTATTTCCCGCTTTGGCGATATTCCTCCTTCGGATGAGATGCCACCTCTAGCCGAAGCTGATAAAAATCTGGTGATGCACATATGTCTCCCAATTTTTGGTGGACATAGGCTTATGGGAACCGATGCCCCAGAAACTATGGGTTTTACCGTGAATTTTGGCAATAATCAGTACATCAATCTGGAACCCGACACCCGCGCAGAAACCAAGCGATTGTTCGATGCCTTGGCTAAGGGCGGCACCGTTACCATGGAGCTGCAAGACATGTTCTGGGGCGATTATTTCGGCAGCTGTACCGACCGCTTTGGCGTGCAATGGATGTTCAATTGTTCATCTAAAGACTAAACCAAAGGATGCAAACCATGATTTACCCTTGCTTCTGGATGGACAATAATGCACGGGAAGTGGCCGACTTTTATTGTTCACTTTTTCCGGATTCGTCTCTGCAAGAAGAATCGGCTTTTGCTGTTTCCTTTCGCTTGGCGGGACAGCGATTTATGTGCCTCAACGGGGGAGAAGTTTTTCGACCCAATCCCTCCATTTCCTTTTATGTGGTATGCGAATCGAAAGAGGAAGTCGATTATTTATGGAAAGGCCTTTCGGAAGGTGCTGAGGTGATGATGGCCTTAGGTGCTTACCCTTGGAGCGCGCGCTACGGATGGCTCAGCGACCGCTACGGGGTGAGCTGGCAGTTGGCTTTGGGCAAGTTAGAGGAAGTGGGGCAGAAGATTACGCCCACACTGATGTTTACCCAAAAACAGGCCGGAAAAGCCCGTGAAGCCATTAATCGGTACACGAATATTTTCCCCGACTCATCCGTAGTAGGGATTTTGCCCTATGCCGCTGGAGATGGTGATGTGGAAGGATACATCAAACATGCCCAATTTCGCTTAAGCAATCATGTATTTATGGCCATGGATAGTTCCTTGGCGCATGCTTTTACCTTCAGTGAGGGTGTTTCGCTGGTGGTGGAATGTGATACACAATCCGAGATAGATATGCTTTGGCAAAAGCTTACCGATGGAGGAGAGGAAAGCCAATGTGGCTGGCTGAAAGACGCCTATCAGGTATCGTGGCAGATAATTCCTAAGGTACTAGCCACACTAATGAGCGACCCCGAGCGGGCACCCCGCGTGGCGCAGGCTTTTATGAAAATGAAGAAATTTGATATAGAAGCGCTGATGAAGGCTTAAACGAAATAGGTTTTAGTTTGTGAAAAGCATGTCCTTGGGCATGCTTTTTTTGTTGGTAAATCATCAGTAATCTATTCTTCATTTTTCGGAGGATGGAGGATTTTTTGTCTTGCTTTGGCTACTTGAAAAGCATGGATGAACATCACAGGAAAATAAAGAAAATATACAAAGCCCGAGGTAAAGCCGGCCCAAGATGTATTGCGTGAAAGAAAAGCTAGTAGGCAAGAGATCAATGGTATAGAAGCCATAAGGATATTGGTTTTGATACTTGTTTTAGTATCAAATGTCTCGATTGCATTAAGTTCAAGGGCTTCTCTTTGCTTGTAGGCATAGTGATACATAAGGGCCAAAACCAAAAATATAGCGGCCGCACCTAAGCCGTAAATAATCATCAGGTAGGGAACATCTCGTACTCCTGCCATTTCCATTGTTTTTTGCCAAAGCGGACGATGAAAAATACCTCCAAACAATAAGCTAATGTATTTAGTCAAAAATTTTAGTGGATATACATAAAATAGGACTATAAAAAGTAAAAGGGTATTGTATACCACTATGCGCCTATTCTTAAATCCGTAGCGGATAAAAAAGACAAAATGTTCCCACCAAATAAGGGTAAGTAAAACCAGACAAATAGCAAAAGGAATGATTTCGTTTGTAAATTGCTTCAGCTCTTGAAAGTTTTGTGGGGCTTTAGATGAAATTAAAAGAAGGGTGATAGCCAAGGCGAAAATGGCATCACTAAACGCTTCGATTCGGGTTTGTCCTTCACCACGGTTTCGGAATTCGTTATTCATCCCGATACCATGGTCGCTTAAGTTTTTTCTCAACATGAGTAGGGTAAGGGCTTAGTTTTCAATCAGAATATAGTAAGCATTTTCTATATATGGTCTGCACCTTCTTTAAATTTTCTAATTCCGTCTTAAATCCTGATAAAATCTGTTTTTAATATAATTAATCTGATATATTATTGTGCTTATGGTGTTTTGTTTGTTCTTTTATCCGACTTATGATCTACCAATTTTCACCAGCAGCCCAATTGGCCATTGATTATGCCAATACCACGCATCGCCATATTTTCCTGACGGGAAAAGCAGGCACCGGAAAAACCACCTTGCTGCATCATATTATAAAAAATACCTACAAGCAGGTAGCCGTGGCCGCGCCCACAGGCATAGCCGCCATTAATGCGGGGGGAGTTACCCTTCATTCTCTCCTGCACTTGCCTTTTGGTACTTTCATACCAGAGAACACATCCTCCGATTGGTCGGAAGATACCATGGTGTATACGCCCAAGCGTTTTCTGTCTCAACTGAAAATGGGCAATACCAAGCGTGATTTGCTGCGCCAGTTGGAGCTATTGGTGATTGATGAGGTAAGTATGCTTCGGGCCGATATGCTCGACTGCATCGACTGTGTGCTGCGCTCGGTTCGGAGGAAATCGGAGCCTTTTGGCGGCCTTCAAATTCTCTTTTTTGGTGACCTCAGTCAGTTGCCGCCCGTTATTAAAAATTCGGAGAAAGCTTTGCTGAGCCGCTATTATCCTAGTGGCTACTTTTTTGAGGCGCAGGCTTTACAAAAAAGCCCCATGGTGACTATCACGCTGGATACCATTTTCCGCCAGTCGGATGCCGATTTTATCGAAATCCTGAATAAGCTGCGCAGTAATGACCTGAGCACCGAAGACATAGAGCGCTTAAATACCCATTATCGTAGCCCCGAAGAGCAAAGGGCGCTGGATGGCTATATTCATATCACCACGCACAACCGCAAAGCTGATGACATCAATCAGCAGGCTTTACAGCGCCTTGAGGGGAAATTGTTTCCGTATAAGGCGCGCATTTCGGGCGATTTTCCAGAGAATATGTATCCTTTGGCGGGGCAGCTAGAGGTGAAGCTAGGGGCGCAGGTGATGTTCGTAAAAAACGATACCGATGGACGTTATTTCAATGGCAAAATTGGTGAGGTGGTTCATCTGACGGAAGAGGAAATTCAGGTACGGGTAAAAGATACCGACTTGCCTATTACAGTTCATCCTTACAGTTGGGAAAATAAGCGCTATCGCCTCAATGCCGATACGCATGAGATAGAAGAAGAGGTGATGGGAACCTTTACCCATTTTCCGCTTAAGTTGGCCTGGGCCATTACCGTGCACAAAAGTCAGGGTTTGACTTTCGATAAGGCCATTCTGGATTTGAGCGAAAGCTTTGCACCCGGACAAATGTATGTGGCCTTGTCGCGCCTTACCAGCTTGCAGGGTTTGGTGCTTTCTTCACGCATTCCGCAGCTTAGTATTGCCAATGATGAGGCACTTATACACTTTGAAGAAGCGCAGCCTCAAGCCGAGGAGATTGCCCGGCAATTAACCCATGACCGTGAAGCCTATTTATACCGATTAGCTAAGGAAAGTTTTACGTTTCAACCGCTGCTGTATGCTTTCTCGAATCACCTCAAGGAATTTGATAAGGAAGAAACCCGATCGGCCAAGCAAGTGCATTTGTCTTGGACCTTGGAGCAACAAAAAGCTATTCAACAGTTGCAGGATATAGCCCTGAAATTTCAAGCCTCTTTAGAAAAATATAAGCAGGAAGACTTTTCCCAAGCCCAACTTAGTGAGCGCATCGAAAAAGCGGAAGCCTACTTCATTCCGCTTATGGATCAAGTAATAGAGGGATTTCATAAGCACCTCAGGCAGCTAAGCGAACAAAAGCGTATCAAAGGCTATATCAAAGAGGTAGAGGCACTTTTGGCCCAAATCAAGGCTAGGGCAATGGCGATTCAAAAAGCCGGAGCCTTCTTTCGGGCGATACAAGAAAATAGAAGCTTAAGCAAAGAAGATGTTAAGGCTCTTTTGCCTCAAACCCATACAGTGGTTGGAAAGGTGAAGACAGAAAAGCCAAGCAAAAGGCCCACGGCTGAGGTGTCTTTTGAGATGTTTCGAGAAGGTAAATCAGTAGAGGAAATTGCTCAAGCGCGTGGTTTTGTAGTGGGGACTATTATGGGGCATTTGTGCAGCTATGTAGAGAAGGGCGAAATTGCAGCTAGTCAATTGATTACAGAGGAAAAGCTGGAGAAAGCGCTAACTGTAATTCGAAGCTCGGAAGATAAAAGTTTTTCCGCCATCAAGGGGCAATTGGGCGATGATTTTGACTATGCCGACATACGGGTGGTCATGGCGCATTACGCCACACTTGATGGAGAATAATACATCCTACATCGAAAAATTTGCAATTAGGAAATACTTTATGTGAACAATTTAAGGCTTTCACGCTTTATTGCTTGTAAAAAAGCGACTTACATAAATGGTTGATTTCGGTGGTAGGTGGGCAGAGGGGATTGTGAAAAGTAGATGATACCTTTAATAAACCTTGAATCGGTTTATCTCTGTTTGATTAAGTTCTTTGATAAATATGCTGCCAATGTGCGAGGATCCTCTTCATACCTATGAGTTTTGAATAATTGTACGAAGAAACCTTTTTCCATCTATTAAAAAAACCTGCACATTGGCGCATATTTTATATCACTATCTGTAAAATCCCTGCAAGAATTCCTGCTTTTTCGTAGGTGAAACTTCCAATTCCTTTCCGTTTTCCATCGTTACAAATCCTCCTTTTCCTTTGGTATAGCGCTTTACAAAGCTCGGGTTGATAAGGTAGGAGCGATGGATTCGTACAAAATGAAAGGCTGTCAGTACTTCTTCAAAATGCTTTAGGGTGCGGCAAATCAGCAGGCTTGGGCCTTGCATAAAATGAAAGCGAGTAAAGTTGTCTTCTGCCTCGCAATACACAATATTTTTTACCTCTATCACCTCAAAGCCTTCCAGTGTGGGCAAAAGCAAGCGTTGGTTTTGTGGACTCTCAGCACGTAGATTGTCCAGCACCAATTGCGCATGAGGAATAGGGCTTTCTTCTTGTCGCTCTTGGCGGATTTTGTCCACGGCTTTAATCAATTCCTCAATATCGATGGGCTTTAGCAGGTAATAGGCTGCACTAAGGTTGAGCGCCTGAATGGCGTAATGGTCGAAAGCCGTCACGAAAATGGTCTCGAAAGTGATAGCAGGCACTTGTTCCAGCAAATCGAAGCCATTGCCATAGGGCATCTCAATATCGAGAAACACGATATCGGGTTGATGCTTTGCTATGGCTTCCAGTCCGCTGGCTACGGAATCTGCCATAGCCAATACTTCCACATCCGGACAGTATTTTTGTAAATAGTTCGCCAAAATATGGCGGCTATCTTGCTCATCGTCAACAAGTATGGCTTTTAGTTTCATGCGTTTTCGGGTAATGGAATACTAAGGGTAACTGTTGTGCCTTCTCCGGTAGCCGGGTCGGCATCTTGAATACTCACCGTATAGTGTACCTTGTACACTTGGTTGATAATACGCAGGCGCTCTTGGATGTTAGAAAGTCCGGTTGACTGGTGTTTTTTCTGATTGGCGGTTTTTAAAGCCTGCGATTGCGTGCGACCAATTCCATTGTCTATAATGCTGATAATCAGATTTTTGTTTTCTTGGTACACACGTACCTGTAACTCTCCCAGCGTCTTTTTATACCGCAAGCCATGCCAAATGGCATTTTCGATATAGGGTTGTACCAGCATGGGTGGCAGCAGCACCGATTCCTTGTCGATATCAGGACTAATAGTTAGTGTATAGGTGAATTTATCGCGAAAGCGGTAATGTTCGAGTTTCAAGTAAAGGGAAAGGATTTCCAGCTCCTTGGGTAAAGGGATGAAATCTTCCTGCGAATATTCTAATACTGAGCGCATCAGCTGGCTAAATTCAGAGAGAAAACGATTAGCCGCCCGTTCATCGTTGGTGGCGATAAAGTGATTGACCGAGTTGAGGGCATTGAACAGAAAGTGTGGGTTCATTTGGCTGCGCAGCGATTTCAAGGCCAAGAGTTGATTGGCACGCTTGCTGGCTTGTGCATTTTTATAAATCCAATAGCTGGTAATAGCTAATACCATCAGTAAGAGCAATAAGCCATAAATCAGTAGTTGCTGCCGAGCCACCACTTGCGCTTGTAAAGCCTCTTCTTTTTGGTTGAGTCGAATATAATTGCTCACGGCCTCTATGCTTCTTTGCTCATTGATAAGCTCAGATTTCTCCGTCAGCACCTCTTGCCTGAGTTTCTCTTGTTGTTCCACCGATTGGCTGTAGCGTTCATAACTTTCCACCGCTTGTGTAGATTGCCCATTGGCGGCATACAATCGCGCCAAGGCAAGCAAGGCCTGCGCCTGCTGCTGTGGATTACTCAAGGTATCGGCCATGGTGGCGGCCTCTTCCAGCTCTTGTATGGCTTTTTGCCTTTGTCCGCTTACTTCATAGGCCTTGCCCAGCTCCACTTTCTCAAAGAAAATTTCCTCCGGCTGATTGGTATTTTGCACAATGGCCTCTTCACGAATGGCAATCTCATCGGCCACCCGATTCTGGCTGCGCAAGGTTTGCAGTACCTCTTCTTTTCCTTTTCTCAAAGTATTGGCACTGCTCATGCTAGACTTTGCTGGAGGCATGGGCGCGCCACTTTCTGCTTCGGCATCATATACTATTTCCTCTAAAGCCTCCTCGGGGGCTGACTCTACATGTAAGGCTTTGGAAGCTTTATCGTATTCTTTATTTGCTGCATAAATTTGTGCCAAAAGCGTTTGCTTGCGCTGGCGCCATTCACTGGGGAGGCGCTTCTTTTGCTCACTTTTCGTTAGCAAAGCCTCGGCTCGCTCCGTATTTCCTTGCTGATAATATACTTCCGCCATTTGTATGGCCGCAAGCGCTGCCTCATCTTCCGAAATTTTAGCAATCTCTTCTAATGTTTTGAGCGCATCGTTCAAACTACCCAATTGTTGTTGGGCTAGCGCCAATCCCCAAAGCGCCTCTATTCGCAGCCTGCTTTTGGTAGCCACTAAGGCCAGCGCCTCTTGGAAATTCCCTTGGGCGAGTTTCCACTCCTGAATTTGCGCATTGATTTGCCCAATCATCAGGTGGCATTGGGCTTGGGTTTCGGTATCGCCTTCGCGTATACTTTGTGCCAAGGCCTGCCCAATTAGCTGGAGGGCTTCTTTGGGTTGGGTGTTTTTCTGTTGCTCGGCTTGTTGCAACAAATAGCTGGAAGAGGAAGCCGAATATTCCGATTTCTTGCTTTTTTGGGCGATTGTGGCCGCAGGCAAGAGGAGGAAGAAAAGAAAAATATAAAGGATGCTAGTTTTCAAATTGTCAATTTTAAGGAAAGATACGAAGAGTTTTTTTATTCGATTTTCAAGAAATGCGCCAAAAATCCGCCTTCACCCAGTGAGGGTTTTACTTCGCTAAGTCAAAAGGGTTATCCACTAAGTGTGCATTTTATTTTTTCTTTTTTCGGAGGAGGTTTGAATCGTAATGCCCAGCGAAAGTTTGGCTTTTGTTCCACTAAATCTACCATTATGAAAACCTTCCTTCACATTCCCGTTCTTTTGTTTACCTGCCTACTTTGGCTTTCGGCTTGTCAGCCAGCCCGCTCTCATGTAGAAGAAGTGCCTACCTCGCCCGATCCTCAGCCTAAGCAACGGATTATGTTGGCCCTGCTGCTTGATACCAGCAATAGCATGGACGGACTTATTGACCAAGCCAAATCGCAGCTCTGGCGCATAGTCAATGAACTGGCACGTGCCCAGTGTGACGATGGCTCTCGCCCCGAAATCAAAATCGCTCTGTATGAATACGGAAACGATGGACTGTCCAGCTACGAAGGCTATATCCGCCAGGTAGTCAACTTGAGTACCGATTTAGATTTGATCTCCGAAAAACTCTTTTCCCTGACTACCAATGGCGGTAGTGAATTTTGTGGACAAGTGATTCATCAGTCGCTGACCGAGCTCGACTGGGCCGATAATGAGATGGATGTGAAGATGATTTTTATTGCCGGAAACGAACCCTTTACCCAAGGCCCCATCGCTTTTGAAAAGGCTTGCCTGCTGGCCAAAGAAAAAGGGGTGGTGGTCAATACCATTTTTTGTGGAGATTATCAAGAAGGCATAAATACCGCGTGGAAAGCAGGTGCTGACCTAGCCTTAGGAACGTATATGAGTATAGACAGCGACCGTAAAACGGTGTTTATTTCCACGCCTTATGACGATAAAATCGCTCAGTTGAATCAGCAGTTAAACAATACCTATGTGTATTATGGCAAGGAAGGCGTTTCTAAAAAGAGCAAACAGATAGAGCAAGACCGCAATGCCGGAGCGGTGAGTGAAGCGGCAGCCGTAGACCGGGCGGTTTCTAAAAGTAGTTATGCATACAAAAATGAAAGCTGGGATTTGGTAGATGCCGTGGCCAGCGATGCAGAAGTATTGGAGGAAATAGTGGTAGAAGAATTGCCTGCTGAGTTAAAGGACTTGGATAAGGAAGCCCGTAAGAAATATGTGGAGGATAAATCCAAAGAACGCGCCAAAATCCAGAAAGAGATCCAAGCGTTGAACAGCCAGCGACAGGCATATATAGACGCCCAAAAACCGGAAGAAGAAGCGGCCAGCCTAGATGCGGCCTTGCTCAAAGCCATACACAGCCAAGGCAAGCAGAAGCAGCTGAAATGGGAGAAATAATTGACAGGGATTCGGGGACTTTGCGTAAGCAAAGGCTCCGAATCTATACCACCAAAGAGGTATATTTTTAGCCAAACGCTCCTTGTGCAAAGATTAACGGATACCAGCTGTTGTTTCTTGCTAGGCCAAAGTGTAACTTGTTGGCTGTTTATAAAATCCTTTGACGCTTAAGGGAATATAGTCAGCTCCTGAAAGTACCCTCTGTGATGAGCAACACCCCATTTAACTACGAACTGTTGTTCGATCTTTCGCCCGATTTATTGATCATAGCCGGATTCGATGGCTATTTCAAAAAGGTAAATCCTGCAGTGGTAAAGGCCCTAGGCTATAGTTTGGAAGAACTGTACGCGCGCCCTATCAACGAATTTATTCACGAAGAAGACAGGGACCGTACTTCCATTGCCCGCCAGCAACTCGCCAAGGCTAAGCCCCTGGTGCATTTTGAAAACCGATACATCACCAAAAAAGGAGAAGTTATTTGGCTTTCATGGACTTCTTATCCCATTGAAAACGAGAAGGTTGTTTTTGCCATTGCCAAAGATATCACCCACAAAAAGCGCATGGAGACTCAGCGCAATGTACAACTGGCTGAGCTGATTAAAACCAATCAAGACCTTAAGCAGCTTACCTATACCTCTTCCCACGATTTGCGCTCGCCTGTCAATAACCTCTTGGCTATTTTTAGTTTGATAGAAACCGACAAAATCAGTGATGAGGAAACCCTACAACTCATTGATTTCCTCAAAAGTACGGGCGAAAACCTGAAGCAAAGCCTTGATAAATATGTAGATGTATTGAGCGAACGCCACACGAAACAAGCGAATTGGGAAGTAGTATCATTGAAGGATTCTTTACAAACGGTACTGAAATCTATCAATACCTTGATGGAAGATGCCAAGGCTAGTCTTACCGTGGATTTTGAAAAGGTCGATACCGTACTTTTCAATAAGGCTTTTATGGAAAGTGTATGGCTCAACCTGCTCACCAATGCCATCAAATACCGCAAGCTCGATGCTTCCCCTCAAATCAGTATCCGTAGCGAGGTAGTTTCGGGTATGGTGCGTATTGTGTTTAGCGATAACGGATTAGGTTTTGATATGGAGGCCGTAAAAGATAAAATCTTTGGGGCGCACCAGCGCTTCCACCAGCATACCGATAGCAAGGGAATAGGGCTGTATTTGGTGCATAGCCACATTACTTCGCTGGGCGGAAAGATAGAAGTGGATAGCCACGTAAACGAGGGTACTACTTTCACCATTTATTTAAAAAATACCGATCAAGGGGGCTAAGACTTATTTCTTTCTAATTTGCCGATTATTAATTCTGCTATATGAAAGAGTATCACTTGCCGTTTTTCGCCAACCGGCCCGATTGGGCCGAGGTGCCCGCTATCACCGATTTTTCTTCTCCCTGGACTTCCACCTCTTTTCCTGCTACTGCTTTTCAGGCCTATCACGATGGCATCTTGTTATATTTTCGCTTTACCGCCCAAGGGCCAAATCCTAAAGTTTGGGTAAAAGAAAACCTGAAAATGGAAGTGCTGAAATCAGAGCGGGTAGAGCTTTTCTTTAGAAAAGACGAAGCCATGAAGCCCTATTTTTGTTTGGAGATAGACCCGCACGGGCGTGTGCTCGATTACGAATCGGCTTTTTATAGGCAATCGAACCGCGCGTGGCAATGGCCACATAATTTACACATCCATGCGCATATTGGCACCGAGGGCTATAGCGTGGAGGGTGTTATCCGCCTTTCGGCCTTAGAGCAGCTGGGCGTATTGCACAAAAATGAAATGCAAGTGGGCGTGTACCGTGGGCATTGTACCCACTTAGAAAATGAGGAGGCCACGCTGGAATGGTACACCTGGGTGGACCCTAAAACCGAAACGCCCGATTTTCATGTGCCGGCTTCCTTTGGCCGCTGGGTATTGGAAAATATGCCCGATTGAGGTTTTCGGAGGGTTTGATTATAATTTCCTTTGCTTTCACTATCTTAATTCACCAAAACCTATATCCTATGAATATCTACGTACGAAATGGACTAGCCCTGATAGCGGGAATCGTGCTGGGCAGTGTGGTCAATATGGCGTTAATCTCGGTCAGTGGCTCTATTATCCCTCCGCCCAATGGTGCCGATGTCACCACCATGGAAGGCCTCAAAGCCTCCTTGCCGCTGTTTGAACCCAAGCATTTTATCTTTCCTTTTCTGGCCCATGCCTTGGGCACCTTAGTGGGCGCTTTTATAGCCGCCTTGCTGGCAGGCAGCCACCGCCTGAAATGGGCACTGGGCGTAGGTGCCTGCTTTTTGCTGGGCGGTATTTTCAATGTAATGCTTTTGCCTTCTCCTTTGTGGTTTAGCTTGCTAGATATTTTGGGTGCTTACCTTCCTATGGCCTATCTGGGTGGGAAGTTGGGAGTGAAGATAAGGGGGTGAGGCAATTAATAAGATTTAACTTGAATTACATATCATGAAGGAAACAGAAGAAATAACGAAAGCGCTTTTGGAATTCAGGAATGAACGTGATTGGGAACAATTTCATAATCCGAAAGACCTCGCGCTTGCCATCAATGTTGAGGCAGGTGAACTGCTTGAGCTTTTTTTATGGAAAAATCATGATGAAGCCAATAAGGAGAAGATTAAGGAAGAACTAGCAGATGTGTTTGCTTATGCTTTTTTATTGGCAGAGAAGTATAATCTTGATATCAAAGAGATTGTAATGGAGAAGATTATAAAGAATGGTGAAAAATACCCTGTAGACAAAGCAAAAGGGACAGCGAAGAAATATAATGAACTCTAAGGCCATAGTATTGCCATGATTATCTACCAAAGAACAAAGGAAGAGTTTAGCAAGGATATTTTGACTAATGAAATAGACAAAATTATTGCAAAGCAGATTAAGGCCAAAACAGGTAAAGAGACATCGCCTAATGAAATAATCTCCTTTAAAAACTCCTTGGGTTTTATAGATAGAGTTTTGAATGATAAAGATATTCCTGATGATTGCGGAATTTCGATTGAATATCACATTCCTCAAACGGCCAAACGTATTGATTTTATTATTTCAGGAAGTGATGGAAAAAATGAGAATGTAATTATTATCGAGTTGAAACAATGGTCAGAGGCCAGATTAACGGATAGAGATGGAATTGTAGAAACCCGATTTCAGGGTGGGATAAGTGCAACAAGTCATCCATCCTATCAAGCTTGGTCTTATGCGGCACTTTTACAAGCATTTAACGCAACCATTGATGAAGAGAAAATTGGCTTGTATCCTTGTGCATACCTTCATAACTATGAACCTGACGATGTTATTACAAATGATTTTTATGCATATTATATAGAAAAAGCTCCAGTGTTTTTACGGCCTGATGCCATCAAACTTCGAAACTTTATAAAGAAGGTTATGAAGTATGGAGATAAAACAAATATCCTTGGCAGGATTGATAACGGAAGAATCAGGCCTACTAAAAGTTTAGCAGATAGCTTGAAATCATTAATAAAAGGGAATCAAGAATTTGTTTTAATTGATGATCAAAAGGTTGTATACGAAACAGCCTTAATACTTACCAGTCAATCGAATGAGAAAAATAAAAATGTTTTAATTGTTCAAGGAGGCCCGGGCACCGGGAAATCTGTAGTAGCAATTAACCTATTAGTTGAATTGAACAGAAGAGGTTTGATGGCGCAGTATGTGACAAAAACAAGTGCTCCGCGGGAAGTTTATTTTGATAAATTGAGAGGAGAGAAGAAAATAACCGAATTGAAAAACTTGTTTGTAGGCTCCGGTACATTTATTAATGCGGCCAAAAGTTCTATTTCCGCATTAATTGTGGATGAAGCGCATAGGTTAACAAAGGAGACAGGCTTTCTCAAGATGGGGGATGATCAGATAAAAGAAATTATTCAAGCCGCCATGTTTTCTATATTCTTTATTGATGAAGATCAACGTGTACATATGGATGACTATGGCGAAATCTATACCATACAAGAAATTGCAAAGAAGGAAAATGCCAATATTCACCACATGGAATTAACTTCTCAATTCAGATGTAATGGATCTGATGGATATTTGGCATGGTTAGATAATACCCTCCAGATAAGGGAAACAGCAAATACTGAATTTATTTCCAAAGAGTTTGAGTTTGATTTTAAAATACTGAAAACCCCATCTGAACTTAGAGACCTTATCTTTGAAAAGAACAAATTAAATAATAAGGCACGACTGGTTGCTGGTTATTGTTGGGATTGGAATAGCGACAAAAATCCGAATGCATATGATATAATTTTTCATGAATACAACTTTCAGATGAAATGGAATTTAAAAACATACGGTTCCAAATGGATTATTGACCCTAATTCCGTAAATGAAGTGGGCTGTATTCACACATGTCAAGGTTTAGAGGTTGATTATGTTGGGGTAATTATAGGCGATGATTTACTAGTTAGAAATGGTGAAGTTTTAGTCCAACCAAATGCTCGGTCTAGAATGGATAAATCCATTTTCGGGTGGAAGAGGATGATGAAGGAAGATCCTGCAACTTGTAAGAGTGTGGTAAAAGCGATTATTAAAAATACTTACAGAACATTGATGACAAGAGGTATGAAAGGTTGTTATGTATATTTTACCGATAAAGAAACCGAACAGTATTTTCGTTCTAAAATTATTGATTAAAGCGGTTTACCTATTTCTAGTCATTTGTGCTGACCTAAGCAAATACCCTTCATTCGTTATGTAAATAAATTGTTAATCCAAAGTGGAGGTTTGTTTATTCATTTATAATAGCTAGCCCAAGTATTCTGAATTCATCAATTGGGAAATGAGGAATCAAGATTGTATGAGAAAATGGATAAAATTCATGTAAAAGAGTAATCTTTTATAGCAAGAATCATACTCCCCAATGACCTGCATTAGCTTTTCTATCAGAGATAATGATGAAATTTATAGAAAAATTTCATCATGGATGCTACACATATTCACCTCGTAATTACCCATTTGCCGATATTTGGTGCGGTGTTGGGTGGGCTGGTTCTTGCCTATGGACTTTGGGCAGACAGTAATGACACAAAAATGGCTGCTTTTGGGCTTTTAATCATTTCTTCGGTAGGGGCAGGCATAGCTTACCTTACAGGAGAGGCGGCTGAAGAAACGGTAGAAAATCTACCCGGAGTTTTTGAAGCTACCATTGAAAGACATGAAGATTTTGCGCTCTATGCCTTAGTTTCGATACTTATTTTGGGGCTTACCGCTCTTGCAGGAATTGTATTGATGCTGAAAAAGTCACCCGCCCTGCGGACCGTTTCTTATCTGACCCTGCTACTTGCAGTGATTAGCTTCGGCTTGGTGGCAAGAACGGGCTATTTGGGTGGTCAGATTCGACATTCCGAAATCACCCAGGGTACTTCAGTTCCTATGGATAATCCGGAACAGGATGATGACTAAATAAAAGTATAGTTATGAGCAAGTTGGGCGCTTGCTATCTTGCTCGTACTTCTTTATCAATATACCCTCCTGTCTTTACACCCGCAGCAAGCCCCTGAAGCCACGTGCGGCATAGTACGATTCGGCTCCGTTGTGGTAAATAAAAGTATGGCCATAGCGCCAATCGCCAAAAATGGCGCCTCCTTTGGCGCGGATATCAGGCGGGGTGGCCAGCCAGCTGGAGGTTTTGGCATCAAAGGGGCCAAAGGCTTGGAGTTGGCGATATTCGCTTTCGTTGAGCAGGCGTATGCCTAGGCGTTCGGCCAAGCCTAGGGCGCTATCTTGAGGCTTGTTTTCCTTGCGGCTTTCGAGTGCCTGCGGATCGTAGCACACACTTCTGCGTCCTTTGGGACTTTCAGCAGCACAGTCGATAAAAAGAAGGTCGGAGCTATTGTCTTCTAAGCATACTACATCGGGTTCACCACCGCTTTCCTCCATTCCTAAAAGTGCCTCCCACACGGCATCGGTTGCGGCTAGCAGGCGGCTTTCCACGTCCTTCCAAGTTAGTTTGGGATGCCTCTGCGGGTGCTGCACGAAGCGCTTTTGAAGGGTATTGAGTAAGTCTTGCTGTGCGGCTGAAGATAGCATAGGGGAAATCGTTTTGAGGTGTAGAATCGATTAAACAAGCGCAGGGCGCCTGACGAAAATACCAAGAAACTAGGAGGGAAGCAAGGGTGAATATTTCCTACCAAGAAGGAGTAAGCGATTCCTTTTTTAAGTCGCATTGTTACAAGGCAAAGGAGAGGATTTTGGTTATTTTTGGATTTTGCCCCCGCTATGGAAAAGATTTTTGAAACGGAAAGATTGTATGTACGAAGATTAATTTCGCAAGATGTTCTCTTCATTATCCAGCTGCTCAATAGCCTCGGTTGGTTGCGCTTTATTGGCGATAGGCAAGTGAAAGATGAGACCCAAGCTTTGGCCTATTTGCAAAATGGTCCTTTTAAAAGCTATCAGGAGCACGGCTACGGTCTATTGTTGGTACTGCGCAGCAGCGATAATCAGCCCATAGGTATGTGTGGGCTTTTGAAGCGTCCCATTCTCTCCATGCCTGATATTGGTTTTGCTTTTCTGCCAGAATATATGGGGCTGGGCTATGCGCATGAGGTGGCAGAGGCTACGCTGGCGCATGCGCGAAAGGAATGGAAAGTACCACAGGTGGCGGCCATCACTTTGCCGGAAAATGAGCACTCGGTACGCTTACTCAAAAAACTAGGACTACGATATCAGTCGGAGTTTAGCTTTCCCGATTCGCAGGAGGTACTACATCTGTATGCACAAGAGGTATAGTGGAAGCCTTCTTAAGGCTCCCACTCATCAGAAGCAATGATAAATTATTTACCCTTCTTAAATAAACCTGCTCCTGCAGGACCAAAATTATCACTTAAAATCTTTCTATAATTACTGGAGTTCTTAAAACCTCCATTATGTTCAAAGAAATCCTTCATAACAGTGGCCCAGTCAGAGTTTTTGGGCATGATTATACCATATTCCTCTGATTCTTTTTTTTCTATTTGTTGGGGCGATATCTTCATTTTCTTTTTTACCGCATCTAAATAGAATATAGCATCTACCAGACCGAACGAGGATGGGTCTTTTTCAATAAAATCAATTATCTCAATACTTGAAGGAACATATGTAACAGTTGTTTTTAACTGATACTTAGCTATTAAATCCAGTACCCTTCTTTCGTGCAAGGTTCCCTTGGTAGTATAAGCAGTTTTAAATTCGTATTTTTTAAAAAGTATAGCTTCATTCTGAAATCTGTCGTATGTAGAATTGGTAACTAAAACTGGAAAGTTGTCTAAATAAGATGGGGAAAAGTTTAGGAAGGTTTTTCTCTCATTGGTAATGGTTACGTCTCCAAGACCGAAAACCCCACCGTTGCTCTCTCTCACAGTTTTTATGAATTTCGGAAAATTATCTTCAGCGTCCACATGCTTAACATTAAGTTTTATGCCTTTCGTTTTTTCAACGTATTGGATAAATTCGTTCATGATGTCGCTGCATATTCCTTTTCGAATATTATTTTGCTTTTCAGAAATGTAAGGTGAAGGCATATGAAGAAACACAATTTCACCGGATTTCTTAGAACTTGCCTCCTGATAAGTACTACCCGAGTAGGACTGAGCAATAAGGTTGAAAGACTGAAATAAAAGAAATAGGATAAGGAGAATTGATTTCATTTTAAGATAAGTTGATTTAGTAAAAGAAAAATTACAGTGCGTATATTTTAGTTGGTAAGCACCCAATTTGTTTTAGCGGGTATAGCTATCTTTTTTGAGCTCGTTTAAAGCCTTATTTCTTGGGTTTTCACTTTTGTTTTAGCTGATATTTTTTGCCAAATAATTCTGTATTGTGCGTCATAGTCAGACATATCGTTGGTACCAAAAATCAAAATACCATTTGTTTTAGACCTTCATAGTTTCAATCCAAATAGGGATACCTTTACCCCTACTTTGCTTTTGATTTGCGCGTAAATCTGAAAGAGGAGTACCTTCTCTGTATCTAGTGACAGCTTATACAAGGTGTATCCCTCCGTTAGATAAGTGGTTCTTTCTCTTCAATAAAACCCTATACTGTTGATATCATTTGGTCATAAAAAGGGTGATGAGAGTTTGTTAAATATCCACCTTGGAAATTATTGTGCTTAAATATTTAAACATTCTCAATACTACCCTAGATTACAGAGAGAGGATGAGTTGTAGTGGTTACAAAAGATTATCAAGACCTCTTACTAAAGGTTATGAACTTTGGAAAAGTTATAGTTATTGCTGGTAATTTTTTATTTTAAAGAAGTTACCAGTGAAATCAACCTTATATTCCGCTATATCTCATCAAATATTTCAGATAGTTACTCTAAAGATTTCATTCGGAGCGCACTTTTCATTACTCTATCCGTCTTTTATCTCTCATCTACCAATCTCCTATATTTACTTTTTCACAAGGAGTAGTACTATATTTAATTTTGCCCCCGCTATGGAAAAGATTTTTGAAACGGAAAGACTGTACGTACGCAGACTGATTCCGCAAGATGCTCCCTTTATTATTCAGCTGCTCAACAGCCCGGGCTGGCTGCGCTTTATTGGCGATAGGCAAGTGAAAGATGAGACCCAAGCTTTGGCCTATTTGCAAAATGGTCCTTTTAAAAGCTATCAGGAGCGTGGCTACGGTCTATTGTTGGTACTGCGCAGCAGCGATAATCAGCCCATAGGTATGTGTGGATTATTAAAGCGCCCTGCACTCTCCATGCCGGATATTGGTTTTGCTTTTCTGCCAGAATATATGGGGCTGGGCTATGCGCATGAGGCGGCAGAGGCTACGCTGGCGCATGCACATAAGGAATGGAAAGTACCACAGGTGGCGGCCATCACTTTGCCGGAAAATGAGCACTCGGTTCGCTTACTCAAAAAACTAGGACTACAATATCAGTCGGAGTTTAGCTTTCCCGATTCGCAGGAGGTACTGCATCTGTATGCACAAGAAGTATAGGGGAAGGCTGGCTTCCCCATTTTATAAAATTATAAATTCTTTCTAAGCGCCATGGCATAGCCAAGGTGCAAGCCTTCGTGGGTATTGATAAATGCCAAGGCATCTTCAATACTGTTTAAGCTAATACCAAATGAAGTAGGGTAGGGTGTATATTCCTTGAACAAACCTGCGGCCAGGTCGCTCTCCATTTGATCTACGCTTTTCAGCGCCCACTCTTTCATCCATTCCACCTCCTGTGCACTTACAGGCTCTTGCGGAGCAGTTCCTTTCCGAAATCGGTCGATAAAGGCATCGGGGTAGTGCATGGGCAAATTGCTGAGCTTGTAGGCCAATAGCTGCTGGGTAACAAGCAGGTGACCAAAATTCCAAATCAGGTTGTTGGAAAACCCTTGGGGGATGCGGTTGAGCGTAGCGGTATCATAGTCTTTAATAAGGTTCAGAAAATTGACCCGCGACTGGCGTAAAATAGCAATAGGTGTAAGCATAATAGGAAGCAGAATTTGAGGGGGCAAATTTACACTATTCAGAAAAAATGTAGTGCCTCGCTGCAACTTTTTGTGCGGTGATTCCATCTACTGATTGTCAAAACTCAACAACACCCTCATGATACGTAACTATTTTAAAGTGGCCATGCGCAACATCATGCGCCAAAAATTCTATTCAGGACTAAATATTATGGGTTTGAGCATAGGCATAGCGGCCTGTTTGCTCATCGTGCTCTACCTACGTTTCGAGCTAAGCTACGATACCTTCCACACCGATATCGACCGCATCTATCAGGTGGATTTGCATGGAAAAATAGCCGGACAGGAAATTTTTACCGCCACTACCTGCTCTCCCATGGCGCAGGCCTTGGAAAATGAAGTGCCGGAGGTGGAAATGGCCACGCGCCTGCTGTCCGACAATGGCTATGTGATGCGCTATGGCGAGCGTGCTTTTACGGAGAATAGTATCATGTATGCCGATTCGAATTTCTTTCGGTTTTTCAGTTTTCCTTTGCTGGAGGGCGATGCCGCCAACGCCTTGCGCGAGCCACGTAGCTTAGTGATGACGGAGGAAATGGCGCAAAAGTATTTTGGTAGTGAACCTGCGGTAGGCAAAACCATACAAATGGACGAAAGCTATACCGTAACGGGTGTAGTAGCCAATGTGCCCAAAAATTCCCATTTTCGTTTCGATTTTCTGATTTCCAGTGCCTCTTTGCCGCTTATGAGCAATGGAATCTGGCTGAACAATAACTTGTACACGTATCTTAAGCTGCGTCCTAATACAGGAATAGAGGCTTTTCCCACGCACTTTGCTGGCTTTGTGAGTAAGTATATAGGGCCTGAAGTTGAGCAGTTTATGGGCATTACTTTGGCCAAGTTTGAAGAGCAGGGAGGAGAATTTGGCTATTACCTCACCCCCATGAAAGACATCCACCTGAGCAGTACTACCCGCGATCAATTTGAAGAAGGTGGTAACCTTAGCTATCTCTATATTTTTGGTGCTATTGCCGGATTTATAATTTTGATTGCCTGCATCAATTTCATGAACCTAAGCACGGCCAAATCGGCTGGAAGAGCTAAGGAAGTAGGGCTTCGCAAAACGCTTGGCTCGTACCGTTCGCATTTGATTTTACAATTCCTGACCGAATCCTTGATTTATACTTTTACGGCTACGCTGTTGGCTTACTTGATGGTATGGCAGGCTTTGCCCGGCTTTAATTATATTTCGGGAAAAGAGCTCAGCGCGGCTTTCTTGCTGGAGCCCAGCTTTTTAGCTATCAGTCTTTTGTTGATTGTATTAGTAGGCGTGCTGGCAGGAAGCTATCCGGCCTTTTACCTTACTTCTTTTCAAGTATCGGAGGTGCTGAAAGGCAAGGTGCGCGATGGCATGAAAGGAGGCGCTATCCGCAGTACCTTGGTGGTGGTACAGTTTGGGATTTCTATCTTTCTCATCATCTGTACCGGTGTAATTTATAGCCAGTTGCAGTTTTTTCAGAACCGCAACATGGGCCTTGACAAAAACCAAGTAATCGTAGTGCAAAACACAGGGTATTTGGAAGCTAATCGGGATGCCTTCCGAGAGGCATTGGAACAAAAAAGTGCCGTGGTGGCCGCCAGTTATACCACCAATGTGGTGCCAGGGGTAAATAATACCACCATTTTCCGCACGCCCGGTTCCACCACCGACCATATAAGCGGACGCTATTATGCAGATTATGCGCATCAGGAAGCCTTAGGATTTGAATTGGTGGATGGTAGGTATTTTTCCAAAGAAATGGCCTCCGATTCACTGGCAGGTGTTATTAATGAAGCTGCTGCACGGGAGTTTGGCTATGCCAAAGCGGTAGGAGAGGAGTTTATTGATTTTGATGGCAATGGACAGGAAAGGCGCATCCGCATCATCGGGGTAATTAAGGATTTCAATTTTGAGTCGATGAAAACCGAGGTGCGTCCGCTTATTATTCAGTTGGGCACAACGGCCAACCAAATGCTGGTGCGCTACCAAGGGGAGCCACAGCAGGCGCTGGCCTCCATAGAGCAAACTTGGAAGGAAATTGCTCCCAATCAACCCTTTGATTACCAATTTCTTGATCAAAGTTTTGATGCCCTCTTTCGCTCCGAGCAGCGCATGGGATATGTGTTTACGGTATTTACGGGCTTGGCAATTTTTATTGCCTGTTTGGGCCTAGTAGGGCTGTCAGCTTTTACGGCTGAAAAGCGCACTAAAGAGATAGGCGTTCGTAAAGTAATGGGTGCCAGCAATACCTCGGTGCTGGTGATGCTCAATCGGGAATTTACCCGCTTGGTGCTAATCGCTTTTGTGATTTCCGTACCTTTTGCCTGGTGGGTAATGGATCAATGGCTTGCCGATTTTGCCTTCCGCATTTCCATGAACGTGTGGATTTTTGTAGGGGCGGGTGTATTTACCTTTTTAGTTGCCTTGCTCACGGTGAGTTGGCAATCGTACAAAGCGGCTGTATCCAATCCGGTGAAAGCACTCAAGTACGAATAAATAAGCTCATTGAGATTTGAATGGCTGTCCGCCCGTGTACAATTCTGTTCGCTGGCGGACAGTTTTATTTTCTGGATATTTTGCAAATTACTGATAATCAAATTTTTATAATTTTGGCACGTCTATTGGCTATGCCCGCATGGTCAAAAACTCAAAATTTTACTTTAATCAAATCGGTATCCCATGCTTCAGAACTACCTAAAAATCGCCATCAGGAACCTCTTCAAGCACAAGGCCTATTCGGCCATCAACATTGTGGGCTTGGGCCTAGGCCTAGCCAGTAGCTTGTTTATTTACTTATGGATTTTGGACGAAACGTCTATCAATCAGTTTCATGCCAATAAAGACCGGATTTATCAGGTCTTTACCAATATGGGCAATAGTGGTACTATCATGACTTGGGGCACTTCGCCAGGTCCGCTGGCCGATTTGATTCGTGATGAGGTACCTGAGGTGGAACTAGCCACCCGAGTAACCAACCGCTCCACACTTTTCAGTGTGGGCGATACGCATCTAATGGGCAAAGGTGCTTTGGCTGATACGTCTTTCTTTAAGATTTTCAGCTTTCCGCTGCTAGAAGGCGATGCACAAAACCCTATTCCCGGACTTACAGGGCTGGCCTTAAGCGAGAGCTTTGCCCAGCGCTTGTTTCCCGAGGGCGATGCCATGGGCAAGATGATCCGCGTGAGCCGTCAGTACGACCTGATGGTTACCTCTATTTATAAAGACATACCTTCGGCTTCCACCCTACAATATGAATTTATTATGCCATTTGCCATTCAGATCAAAGAGGATGGAGATAATTTCAATTGGAGCAATTTTAACTTTACCACCTATTACTTGGTAAATACGGCTGCTAAAAGTGAAAATGTAGCGCAGAAAATCAATGAGGCTTTGGTGAAGGTAATGCCGGAAGTAGCTGAAGAAGACGGCTCAGTTCCCGATTTATTTTACGGACAGCTTTTCAGTGAAAACTACCTTAACGGACATTTTGAGAATGGCCGCCCGGATGGTGGTCGCATTCTGTATGTGCAGATTTTCATCCTTATCGGAATATTTATTTTGGTGCTGGCCTGCATCAATTTTATGAACTTAAGTACTGCCCGCAGTGCTATGCGCGCCAAAGAGGTGGGTGTGAGGAAAAGTATAGGTGCTAACCGAAGTTCTTTAGTAGGCCAGTTTTTAGGGGAATCTTTTCTCATTACTGCCTTAGCCATGGGCTTGGCCTTAGTGGCTGTGCAGAATCTTTTGCCGCTATTCAATACCGTGATGCAAAAGCAAATCAGCCTTCCCTGGACGAGCGTATCTTTTGTCATTGGTCTGCTCAGTATTGTACTTGTTACCGCCCTGCTGGCGGGAAGCTATCCGGCCATGATTCTTTCCGGATTCAAGCCTCTGGAAGTACTAAAAGGTAGTATGCTAAACAATATGAAGGGGGTAAACCTGCGCAGGGCCTTGGTGGTATTCCAGTTTGCACTTTCCGGTGTTTTGTTATTGGGTATGGGCATCGTGTACAAACAAATGAATTATATCAATTCCAAGCATTTGGGCTATGAGAAAGATCAGGTGCTGGTATTTAGCGGCACAGGCCCACTAAATCGCAGCTATGTGCAAGTGAAACATGATTTGGAAAACCTACCCGAGATAGAAGTGATTTCTCGTGCCAATACCAACTTGATGCCGGTGGAGAATAGCACCAGCTCGGTGTCGTGGCAGGGTAAGCCCGACAATGAGAGTATGTACTTCCGTGCGGTGGTGGCCGATAACGATTTTATAGAGGCCGCAGGATTTACCCTGATTGAAGGGCGCGGATTTAATACCCAGCAAAATGATACGGGACAGTTTGTGATTACCCGTTCTATGGCCAAAATAATGAATAAGGAAAACGTAATTGGCGAACCGATTTCCCTTTGGGGCCAGGAAGGTACAGTGGTGGGCGTGATTGAAGATTTTCATAGCCGTTCTATGCAAGAAAGTATTGATCCGATTGTGATTATGAATCAGCCCAACTGGGTAGGTACTTACTTTGTACGCTTTAAAGGGGAAAATACTGCAGCCATGCTGGCGGGTTTGGAAGAGGTGTACAAGAAATACGAAAGCGAAGTGCCTTTGCGCTATCAGTTTTTGGATGATGAATTTGGTCGCCTATATAAATCCGAGAGTACCTTAAGTACACTCAGCATAGTGTTCACCGGAATGGCGGTATTCATTTCTTGCCTCGGTCTGTTTGGCTTAGCCTCTTTTATGGCTGAGCGCAAGACCCGCGAAATTGGTATTCGTAAAGTATTGGGCGCTTCGGTGGCTCAGATTATCCTTCTGCTGTGCAAAGATTTTGTTTTATTGGTAGTAGTAGCTTTTGCCGTAGCTGCTCCGGTGGCGTATTTCGCAGGAGCCGGATTTCTAGAAAAATACGCCTATCGTACCGAGCTCTCCGCATGGCTATTTGTGGCTTCGGGTGTGCTGATGGTACTAATCGCTTTACTTACCGTGAGCATACAGTCCTACCGAGCGGCTTCGGCTGATCCAGTAAAAGCCATCAAATCGGAATAGATGTAGTATAATAATCCATTTTAATAGGTCATTAACTCAACAATACACAGGTATGATTAAGAATATTTTCCTTTCCGCATGGCGGAAACTTACTAAAAACAAAACCACTACTATAGTAAATATAATTGGGCTTACGCTAGGCATTGCCGTTACTATGGTGATTTACACTATGGTGCAGTTTGCCTTAGGCTACGATAAATTTCAAAAAAACTATGACGGCATTTACCGTGTAGTGCACCAAGGCGAAAGCAACGGGCAAGTAACTTTCGGTTATAGTGTGCCAGGGCCTTACTATGAGGCTCTCAAGTCCGATATGGAGGGACTTTACCAAGAAGCCGTAATGATTTCAGAAAGCTATCAAAACCGCCTCTCTTTAGAAGATGAAGGCCGCAACAAAGTTTTCAATGAAGAAACCGGGGTGTACTTTGTCACTGATAATTATTTTGATGTTTTTACCCATCCCATACTTTCAGGAGAGGCACGCCTTATGGAACCCAACACAGGTTTGATTAGTAAATCGTGGGCAGAGAAATTCTTTGCCGGAGGTGATGCCGTAGGCAAAACAGTAAACATGAATGACCGCAACGTCCTTATCACCGGATTGGTAGATGACCCTAAGCCCAATTCCGATTTCCCTTTCAACCTTATTGTTTCTTACGAAACTATCCGTAAAGAAAAAGAAGATGGGGGCTGGGGCAGTGTGTACAGCGGAGATCAAATCTATCTCTTGCTCGATAAGCCGACTGAAAACCAAGCGGCTATCGAAGAGCGTTTTACTGCCTTCGTTACTAAGCATTATGATGAAGAAACGGCTCGCACTTATAAGCCTTTCTTGCAGCCATTGGCTACCATCCATTCCGATGAGCGCTTTGAAGGCTATAGCTATAATACCACGCCCAAGGCTATGATTTATGCATTTGTAGCCATTGCGATTTTTATGATTATTACCGCGTGTATTAATTTTATCAATCTTACTACGGCACTTGCCCTTAAGCGCACCAAAGAAGTGGGCGTTCGGAAAATCATGGGTGGAAGCAAAGCGCACATTGCCAGTATTTTCTGGGGCGAAACGGCTCTGATTACCATTATCTCGGTTTTTCTTTCCCTCATAGTAGCCGATGCTTTCATCGAGTTTCTCAATACCAATTTCGATCAGCAATTGGGCTTGTTACAAATGGGGCTTGGTAAGTTTAGCCTATTCCTATTAAGCTTAACAGCCATCATTGTATTAGTAGCCGCCACCTATCCTTCATGGGTGCTTACGCGCATTTCTCCGGTTTTGTCTATCCAAAATTTTTATACCAATAAAGCCTCCGGCAGCTTCAAAGTAAGAAAGGGATTAGTGTTTGTTCAATTCCTTATTGCTCAGTTCTTTATCGTGGCTACTTTGGTATTGCTCAAGCAGATGAACTACCTGCAAAACATGGACATGGGCTTTGTGCGTGAAGGGATTCTAAACGTGAGTCCAACCTCTCCTTATATTGAAAAATTGGATGTGCTGAAAGAGGAAATCAAGCAGCTAGAAGGGGTGGAAAATGTAACACTTACCTATACCAATCCGGCTTCCGGAAATGTATCTGCCACGGGCTTTAACTTGGCCGGAAAGGATGATGAACAATTTGTAACCCAAATAAAACTGGCCGATAATGATTTTCTGAACACCTATGGGATAAAGCTTTTGGCAGGGGAAAATATCAATGTATCTGATACCATCACGCAAGTATTGGTGAATGAAAAACTAACTAAGCAATTGGGCTTTGAGGAGCCACGCGATATTGTGGGACAATCTATCCGAATTTGGAGCAGAGAAGTGCCCGTGGTTGGCGTGGT
Source organism: Shiella aurantiaca (assembly GCA_030412945.1). Taxonomy (GTDB): domain Bacteria; phylum Bacteroidota; class Bacteroidia; order Cytophagales; family Cyclobacteriaceae; genus Shiella; species Shiella aurantiaca. The sequence goes on from JAUHJS010000003.1 coordinate 50,085, forward strand.
AGAAGATTTTAACACCACTTCTGCCCGCAATGAAATAGCACCAACCACCATTTTTTCTAACAAAGGCCATTATCGTATGCTCAGCATTCGAGTGAGTAGCCAAAACCTAACAGCCACTACCAATAAGATTATAGATGTAGTAAAGGCTCATGTGCCTCAAGAGGAGTTCCGCCATCAGTATTTGGAAGAAGAAATCAACCAGTTTTACCGTGGCGAACAGAATATGGCCAAGATGATTTCCATTTTTGCCGCTATAGTAGTGTTTATTGGCTGCTTGGGCTTGTACGGCTTGGTCACTTTTATGGTGAATGTGAAGGTAAAAGAAGTAGGCATACGCAAAGTGCTAGGTGCTTCGGTGCAGCAGATTGTGATGTTGTTTACCAAAGAGTACGGAGTTATTATTCTCATGGCCTTTGTTGTAGCGGCTCCTCTGGCGGGCTTCCTTATGGGCAAATGGATGGATAACTATGCCAATAAAACTACCATAGGACCAGAGGTATATCTTGCTGCTTTGGTGTCCATTGGGGTATTGGCGGCTATCACGGTGGGTTGGAAATCTGTACGTGCTGCTATGGCCAATCCGGTTGATTCTCTAAAATCAGAATAAGACTATGCTAAAAAATTATATAAAAGTAGCGCTGCGCCAGCTTTGGAAGCAGCGCTTTTATTCCCTCATCAATATTTTCGGCCTAGCTACCGGTATGACGGTCTGCTTGCTCATCGGTTTTTATGTGGCCGATGAGTTGAGTTACGATCGTTTTCATAAAAAGGCGGAGAGAATACATCGGGTACTCACTTTTGCCAAGGTAGGCGAATCGGAGTTTAATGGGCCAATCTCTAGCCCTGCTTTGATGAAAGATGTAGTGGCGGAGCTTCCCGATATCGAAGCAGCCACGCGTTTGGATTTCCGCACGGATCAAATCATTCAAGTGGGTGATAAATCCGTGACCGAGCCCAAGGTGGTGGCCGTAGATACGGGCTTTTTTAGCATCTTCGATTATAAGTTGATTCAAGGGAATCCGAAAACGGCCTTGGCAGAACCTTTTACGGCTGTGCTAACACCCGAAAGCGCCCAGCGTTTGTTTGGTACCGAAGAGGTGCTGAACCGTACCTTTAGCATGAATGATAAAGAATATAAAGTAACGGGAATTATAGAGGCTGCTCCGGCCAATGCCCATTTCCATTATGGGATTTTATATTCTTTTTCTTCTTCTTATAAAGAGGCCATTACCAATTGGGGGAGCTTGAATGTGTATACCTATTTCTTGCTTAAAGAGGGAACCCAAGTAGCCGAATTTGATAAAAAGCTGAACGGGCTTTTCCCTAAATATTTTGAAGATTACGAGTCTTTCATCAAGCTGGAAGCCAGCTGGTCTATGGCGATGCAGCCTATGACCGATATTCACCTGAAGTCGCACTATATGGGCGAAATTGAACCCGGTGGCGATATCCGCTATGTCTATATTTTCCTAAGTGTGGCCTTGTTTATTGTGGTATTGGCTTGTATCAATTTTATGAATCTTGCTACCGCCCGTTCGGCTCATAGAGCCAAAGAAATGGGAGTGAGGAAAGTGATGGGCTCTATGCGTCAGGCCCTGATTGGGCAGTTTCTCACCGAAGCAATTCTACTAAGCTCCATTGCGGTGGTGTTGTCCATAGGCATGGTAGAGCTGGCCAAAGGTTATTTCAATGAAGTGAGTGGTAAGTTGTTGACCATGAATATATTGGATAGTCCACTTAATCTGATGTTTATCTTGAGCTTTGCCTTATTAGTAGGCTTGGCCGCAGGAAGTTATCCAGCCTTTTACCTTACTTCGTTTCAACCGATACAAGTGCTGAAAGGAACTTTTAAGGCGGGCAAGGGAAGTGCTACTTTTCGGAATGGCTTGGTGGTGTTCCAATTTGTGATTTCCATAGGCCTGATTGTGTGTACGCTGATGGTAAATAACCAGTTGCAGTATATGAGCCATAAGAAGCTAGGCATGGATAAGGAGAACGTGTTGGTCGTAGCCAATCTGGATAAATTAAAAGAAAATAAGGCATCTTTTCTGGAGCGCCTAAAGGGCGAGCGTACGGTGGTTTCGGCTACCCATGCCGAGGCCAGCGCCTTTTCGAACTATGACGGAACGTATTTTGCCTTGCCCGAGGATGAAGACAACGGACAGATATTTAACTTCACGCAGGTAGGTAATGATTATATCCAAACCTTGGGTATTGAAATGAAGGAAGGGCGTGCATTTACGGAGCAATTTGTAGATACCGCCAGTGCCATTTTAAATGAATCAGCTGTAAAGCGCCTAGGCATGGAAGACCCTGTGGGTAAGAAAATCCTGATTAATGGCGATCGATACCTAACAGTGGTAGGGGTAATGAAAGATTATCACTTCCAAAGTTTGCATAGTCCTATCTTGCCATTGGTGCTAGAAAAAGGAAATGTAACCAGCCAAGCCTTGGTTCGTATTCAGGCGGGTGATTATTCTGAAAGCATAGCCGCCATTGAAAACCTTTGGAATGAATACGCCCCCGGCATTCCCTTTCATTACACTTTTGTAGATCAAGAGTTTGAAAAATTATTTCAGTCAGAGCAGAAATTAGGGCGCTTGTTTATCGGTTTCATTTCCTTTGCCATTTTTATTGCGTGTTTGGGGGTGTTTGCCTTATCCGCCTATACAGCCGAACAGCGAACCAAAGAAATAGGTGTGCGCAAAGTATTGGGTGCTTCCGAAATGAATTTGCTGCTGCTGCTGACCAAAGATTTTACCAAACTAGTCATACTGGCTTTATTGATAGCCAGTCCATTAGCTTATTTGGCTATCAATCATTGGCTCAATGATTTTGCCTATCGGGTAAGCATACAGCCGAGCGTGTTTGTGTTGGCTGCGGGCATCGCTGTATCCTTAGCCCTGCTTACGGTATTGTTTCAATCTTTGAAAGCCGCCAAAGCTAATCCTGTAAAAAGCCTGAAATCGGAATAAGAATATAGAACCTTTTCTGGACTGTCCGCCCTTGTACGAAAGTGTACGAAGGCGGACAGTTTTGTTTTTGGTTTGGTCTAATAAAGCCCTTTTTTGATTCTTTTAAGCTGTTTTTTGTAGTTTGGCACGCCTATTGTAAAGGGTGTAATGTCAACACTCAAAATGAACAAAATATGAAAACGATATTACTTTCTCTTTCCGGTATTTCTAAAAACTTTTTATTGATAGCAGGTATAGTATGCGCCCTAGCCATACTAAGCTATTCTAAATTGGAAGCTTCCATGAACTGGGAGAAACTTAAGTCGGTACTTCCCGCAGAAAGCACTCAGGTAAATACGGTAAGCGCTGAGGAGGTCTCTTGGGGCGAATCTTCTTTATCAAGCTTGGTGCGTAAAAAGATAGAGCTGAATAGAAAAGGCGCCAGTGTAAATTCTTAAGTGTGTGTTCATCGTTTTCAGAGGAAATAGAAAAAGAGGCTACCTTTTTAGGATAGCCTCTTTTTTTTGTTGAGTTATATGCTATCGTTTATTTTCCTGCGTATTTATCAGGAATCGGGTCTTTCTCGGTTTCATTACTCCATAAGATGGAAAGGATGTACCAGCGCTCTTCCGTTTTTATCAACTGAAAACTATTGATGCCTCTGCGCACCACGGGGCCATCCAAGCTTTCCCTAATGGCATAGGTAGAAAAAGCGTGGTAAATATTACCATACGCTTCGCTCACGCGGTTCACTTCTTTTTCATAAAAGCCAATGTTTTTCCGCTGTGTGGTAAACATCTCCACATATTGATCAGGTGTCCATTGTATGTGTTTTACTTTTCCTTCGGGTGTAAGTAGCGTAGGGTTGAGGGTGGCACCTTCGGCAAATAGATAACGGAAGCGTTCCCAATCCCGAGGCTCTTCCGGACTACCGGAAATTACCTCGTATATTGCCTTAAGGATGGCGTCTTCACTTTGTACATCGGCTGCATAAGGCGATTGAGCCATACTTGCCAGAGGAGTAAAAAGAAGTAGAAAGATAATTTTTTTCATTGCTGTGTATATATGTTTGAAAGTGTATCCAATATCAGTAATAAAACGAAAAGCCTCGTATCCGTTCTTGTAAAAACAAGTCCAGAAACGAGGCGGATAGGTACAATTCAAAAAGGGTTATGTTTAGCGCAAAATAATCCGTTTGAAATGCTTATCGGCTTTAATCCATACTAAGTTATTCAGAGAATTGCGCTTTTGTAAGCTATATACTTTGCCATCAATAATATATTCTTTCGCTTCAAAAGGGACTCCATGAAACACTAGCTTAAACTGCCTATAATCCGATTCATATTTATCGTTTTCCATATGGTGCGTCACGATGAGGTCCTGCTTTTTGCCAAAAGTTTCAAACTTGTGTAGATTATACAGCCCGTTTTTATAGCCATGATTATCGCCATCGTCTTCATACAGCGTGCTTACCACTTCTTCATCTTGCTGGAAATACACATGCAGGGTCATTTCTTTTATAGGACTTTCGCCCACATATTGCATTTTGGGGAAGGAAGGAATTACCGCTCCGGCTTTCACAAAAATCGGCATCTTGTCTAACGGACATTGTACCTTCACTTCTTGCCCTCCGCGGGCTACATAGCCACCTTCATAGTGGTACCAAATTCCCTTGGGAAGATATACATTGCGCTCACTCACGCCCGGTTCCAGTACGGGGCAAACCAGAATATGCTCGCCATAGCCAAACTCATCCATGCGCTGATGGGTTTCCGGATCATTTTGATCAAGATAAGCCAAAGGCCGAAGGATGGGAGTTCCTTGCTTCACATATTGCCAAAAGGCGGTATACAAATACGGTAAAAGCTGGTAGCGCAGGTTGATGAATTTCCGAACGATGGTTTCATACTTGTGACCAAAGCTCCAGGGTTCTTGTTCTGTTTTGGTATCGTTGCCCGAGCTGTGTGTACGAAAAAAGGGGTGGAAGGTAGCCAACTGTATCCAGCGGGTGTAAAGTTCTCCATCGGGTTCGCCAATAAATCCGCCCACATCGCTTCCGGCAAAGGAAATACCCGACACCGATAGGCGCTGGCATTGTACATTGGCTATCCAAAGATGTTCCCAAGTAGCAATATTATCGCCCGTCCATACGCTGCTGTAGCGTTGCACCCCGCTGTAAGCCGAGCGGGTGATGATGAAGGGCCTGTTGGGCATCATATAGCGTTTCACCCCATGGTAAGTGGCACGAGCCATTTGCATGCCGTATACATTGTGTGCTTTGCGGTGGCTGCACGGGTTGCCATCGTAGTCGTGGCGCACATCTTCCGGAAAAGTACCAATTTCAAACACCGCGGGTTCGTTCATGTCATTCCATACGCCCCGCACACCCGTTTCCATCAGTCCACGGAATAGGCCGCTCCACCATTCGCGCACTTCCGGATTCGTAAAGTCGGGGAAATTACACTTGCCCGGCCACACATCGCCTTCCATTAAGGTGCCATCGGCACGTTTGCAGAAATAGTCTTTTTGTATGCCTTGTTGCCACACCCAGTAATCTTTATCCATTTTAATGCCTGGATCGATGATGACGACTGTTTTGAAACCATCGCCTAAAAGCTCCTTCACCATACGCTTAGGTTCGGGGAAATATTCTTTGTTCCAAGTGAAGCAGCGGAAGCCATCCATATAGTCGATGTCGAGGTAGATGGCATCGCAAGGGATTTTTCGTTTCCGGAATTCAGAGGTGATTTCCTTCACCTTGCTTTCGGGATAATAGCTCCAACGGCATTGGTGATAGCCCAGCGCCCACAGTGGAGGCATCTCAGGCGTTCCGGTAAGAGTGGCATATTGTTCGGCCACCTCAAGTAAGTCGGGGCCATAGATGAAATAATAGTTCATCTCACCACCACGAGCCCAAAAGCTGGCCGTATCGGTATCGCCTTTGCCAAAATCAAAAATAGTACGAAAGGTGTTGTCAAAGAATATGCCGTAGCCTTGCCGACCTTGGCTATGTAAGCCCATATAGAATGGGATGTTTTTGTACAGTGGGTCGCCATCTTTCGGAAAACCGTAGGTATCGGTACCGTAGTTTTCTAAATATTTGCCCCTCAGATTAAGTTCGGTAGGCTTATCGCCCAAGCCATAAAAAGCCTCATCGGGCTGAATCTCTTTGCTGCAATAATTGATTTTCCCCCCTTTTTGCAAATAGTGTTGCCAGTGGAAACCCGCCTCATCTTGCAAGATTAATTCATGCTTTTTGTTGAGCAGGGTGATTTTTAGATTCTCTTTACGGATTTGGCAAATAAGTTCGGCTGTGTGTACCTCATAATGCTCGGCATGTTCCTCAAAACCGAGCTGAGTCATGTGTATGGATGCGTACTTGCTTACCGCATAGCTGAAATCCTTCTGAAAAAAGCCATCGGCTGCATACCGAAAGCGCAAAATGCGGTCGGTTTTTACGCTAAGTTCTAGTATGGTGTCTTCGGTATAGAAATAAAAGAAGTTGCCTTCTTGGCTCACCGAGTTGATTGTGCCGGGATAGTACTTAATGGAGTACTTAGTTTGTGTTTGCATACCTATTTCAAAATAATAAGCTGAGGATGATTTAAATAAGCCATAAAAATTTACTTACTTAAGGAGGTAAATCATATCCTCTAGTTAACCAAATGGCAAGAGAACCGCAAGTGTTAATGTTCGGGTGGGAGTTTCCTCCGGTAATCAGCGGAGGGCTGGGAGTGGCCTGTTTGGGCCTTTGCAAGGCATTGGCACCGTTTGCAAAACTCCGCATGGTAATCCCAAAATCTGTCCCAAATTTTTCCATTCCCAATATCGAATTGGTGGGTTTGAACAGCTTCACGGCCGAGCAGTTGCGCGAAATGTTTCGTCAGGACCAATGGGTAGACGTAAGTAGCTTGCACTATGTGGCCGGAGGGGTGCATCCCTATATGCGTATCGGTAGCGATGAGTTTATCAATGAAAAATTTTACGAGGTGTTTTTTGAAGAGGTAAAACCCTTCGACCTCGATGCCCTCTATGCTGGCGATGTTATCCGAAAGGTGATGGAGTTTGCCCGCATATCGGTGCAGTACGCCATGCAGCAAGACTTTGATGTGATTCACTCGCACGACTGGATGACCTTTTTGCCGGGTATGATACTAAAGCAAAAAACAGGCAAGCCCTTGGTGCTTCATGTGCATTCCCTGGAATACGATAGAGCTGGTGAAGGCAGCCGCAATTGGGTATACGAACTGGAGCGAAGGGCCATGCAGCTGGCCGATCGGGTAATTCCCGTGAGCCGCTATACGGGTTCTGTTTGTGAGAAGTACTATGGAATCGACCCCGCCAAAATCACGCCAGTGCACAATGGGGTGGAGTTTGTGCAAAGAACGGTGAAGAAAAGCCCTATGAAGGAAAAACTAGTAATTTTCTTTGGGCGCATCACCATGCAGAAAGGCCCAGAATATTTTGTGGAGGCGGCACGCGTGGTGTTGGCGCATCATCCCGATGTAAAATTTGTAATGGCGGGCAGTGGCGATTTGTATACGCCTTTGATTGAGAAGATTGCCGACTACCGTATGGGCGATAAGTTTTATTTTACCGGATTTTTGAATAAGAAAATGCTCAATGAGCTGTTGGCCGTGGCCGATGTGTATTGCATGCCGAGCGTAAGCGAACCTTTCGGGCTAAGTGCGGTGGAGGCCGTTCAATATGGTATTCCGGTGATAATGAGCAAAACCAGCGGAGCGGGTGAAGTGCTAAACAGTGCCTTGAAGATTGATTTCTGGGACACCCACAAAATGGCCCAGTACATTATTGCCTGTCTCGATTATCCGGGCATACGCCATGCAGTGGTCGACCAAGCCAATGAAGATTTGAAAAGCATTACCTGGGAAAACACCGCTAAAAAAGTAATGAAAGTATATGAAGAGCTGTTAGTTAATAGTTTTTAGTTTACGGTTATGATATTATGAGATGATTATATTTTATCTAAAAACTAAGAACTAAAAACTCGAAACTAAAAACTTCTCAACTAACAACCGTCAACCAACAACTATCAACTAAAAATATGCCATCAATCTGTTTTTATTTCCAAGTACATCAGCCCTACAGGCTCAAAGAATATACTTTTTTTGATATTGGTCATTCCCATCACTATTTTGATGATAATAAGAATAAGCAAGTGCTTGATAAGGTAAGCGAACGCTGTTACTTGCCTACCAATGCGCTGATGCTGGAGTTGATAAAAAAACATAAAGGAAACTTTAAGATCAGCTATTCCATCAGTGGGGTGGCTTTGGAGCAGTTTGCCACTTGGCGACCCGATGTGTTGGCAAGTTTTCAAGCCTTGGCCGCTACGGGTTGTGTGGAGTTTATTAGCGAAACCTATCACCATTCTTTAGCTTATCTATTTAGTAAAGAGGAGTTTGTGCGGCAGATAGAGCAATACAAGGCCTTGATAAAGAAGTATTTCAAACAAGAGCCTAAGGTGTTTAGAAATACGGAGTTGCAGTATAATAATGAGTTGGCCAAGTTTATCGAAGACTTAGGCTATGCAGGAATTATTTGTGAAGGGGTTGATAGGAATTTGGCAGGCCGCTCTCCTAATTTCCTCTATCGGGCGCCCAATGTTTCCAGCATCAAATCCTTACTGAAGAACTATCAGCTGAGCGATGATATCGCGTTTCGCTTTAGCAACCGAGGCTGGGAAGAATGGCCGCTTACGGCTGAAAAGTTTGCCTCTTGGGTACATAGCATGGCCGGAAATGCCGAAACCATCAATTTGTTCATGGATTATGAAACTTTTGGTGAGCACCAGTGGGCCGATACAGGGATATTCGAGTTTATGCGCTATATGCCCGAGCATGTGATGAAGCATCCCGATTTTGGTTTTAAAACTCCTACCGAAACCCTCGAAAGCTATGAGGTGAAGGGGATTTATGATGCCCACCACATGACCAGCTGGGCCGATATGGAGCGCGACTTAAGTGCGTGGATTGGCAATCCTATGCAGGACGAGAGCATTGAAAAAATCTATTCCCTTGAAAAAGCAGTTTATGCCAGCAAAAATGCGGAATGGATTGCCGATTGGCAGAAAATGCTGACCAGCGATCACTTCTATTACATGACGACTAAGTTTTGGAGTGATGGCGATGTGCACAAATATTTTAGCCCGTACGAAAGCCCTTACGATGCCTACATTTATTATATGAATGCCTTCAGCGATTTCAGTATGCGCCTGAAAGGGGAAAAATAAAGGTTTTTAATCCTGAGGGAGTTTTTGTAAATAAGCCGCCAGTTCCATCAGCCAAGCTATACCCATGTGGATGATCACTCCGCCCCAGATATTGCGGCTGTAGAGCGCTATAATGCCCAGTATATAGCCACCAAATATGGAGCTGATGGTTTCTCCGGCAGGTTTTCCAAAGTGTAGAAAAGCATATACCACTACCATAGGCAGCACACTGAATCGGCCTATCACCGCCACCATACCTATTACCATAAAGCCACGGAAAAGCAATTCCACCGATAGGAAATCCCAGCCATAGGCCAGTTCATAAATAAGCGCAGGCACATATTCGGGAATATCGAAATGGCGGGCAAACATATTGCTCCTGTAAGTAGGGTAGAAGGATTGAAAACCTTCGGTAAACGATGCGCCAATTATGAGAGGGAGCATGGCGGCTAGCAGCCAAACATAGGGCTTGATGTCCACATCCTTACGCGTAAGCCCATAATAACTACCGACAGATTGCCGATCTTTCCAGTAATAAAATAGGTAGGTGGGCAAGAGGATGGTGAATATACTTACCAGTTGCGCGCTGGTGCGCATGTAGAAATAGCGGGTTTTGTAGGGGATAAAATCACCCAGTAAGCGATGATAGTAAAAAGCTGCATGCACCGATAGGATGATTAGAATAAATAGACTGCGCCACCAAAAGTTAGCCTGGTAGAAGAAGCTAAAATCCTTTTTCCACCAGGCATATATTAAGCAAGTGGCATAATACCCACCGGCATATAAGAGAAAATACCAAAGCATACGGATTTCCTTCCCTGCATAGGAATCAATAATGCTATCTTCTAAATCGATACGATAATTGAGGGTAATCATCACGGCAAGGAAGGCCGCCAAACTGAGGTATAATCCCCAATGAAATTCTTCGCGATGATATTCTTTAAAGTAGCTCCAGATTTTCTTCATGCCCAAGGTGGCCAGTCTATGCGTTTATTTCTTAATCAAAGTGCCATTATCGTATTCATATTCGATAGTCACATTGCCTTCTTGGTCATACCATCGAGAGATGCCATGGATTTTTCCATTTTTATAAGGGCTTTCCTCCATCATGGTGCCATTGTCATAGTATTTGCGCAGCGTGCCTTCTAATAGGCCATTTACATAGGTTTTGTCTTCTACTACCTGACCTCTTTTGTACACACGAGCTGGACCATGCATTAGGTTGTGATGAAAAGTATATACCGTTTCTAGCTCACCTCGGTCGGTTAAAGTCAGCATTTGTCCTTCTAGTTGCCCATTAATATAGGTGCTTAGGCTTCTGATAGCCCCTGATGGGTAATAGTCAGTCCAAGTGCCGTGTTTTTTGTTATTGAGGTAATCGCCCATTCCGGTTTCTATTTGTCCGGCTTTTACAGTTACACGTACCAAACCCGGAGTATCTTCAAAAACCTCTTGATATGCCCCTGCAGGAATGCCTTCACCTGAGCTGCTTAGGCCAGTTTCTGGTTCAGTGCTGGAACTGCAAGCAAATGCGAATAGGGTAGTAAGTAGTAAAAAAGTATGTTTCATAGGGTATAATTTTTAATGAATGATTTCCTTTTGCGAATTAAAAGCCCACAGGCATTAATGTCAATACTAGCGAAACCACCTCTCAAAAAGGATGGGGCTTGGCTTGATTTTCTTCATATAGAAATTACTGCGCAGGTATTTTTTGATGTGGTCAATGGCTTCTTGTTCATCGTCTGTCACCAAAAGCAGGGACAAATCGCTGGGCGAGATGGTTTTTTCTTCCACCATGCGGTCAATCATTTTTAAGAGTGGGCTGAAATACTCTTTCCCCACTAGCACCACCGGAAAATTATGAATAGTGCCCGTTTGGATAAGGGTGATGGTTTCAAAGAGTTCGTCCATAGTGCCCATGCCACCGGGCATTACCACAAAGCCATACGAATATTTGAGCAAAAGTACTTTGCGCACAAAGAAATAGCGAATGGTAACGGACTTGTGCATGTAGGGATTGCTACCTTGTTCATGCGGAAGCACAATGTTGCACCCTACGGATTTGCCGCCATTTTCATAGGCACCCCGGTTGGCAGCCTCCATTATGCCCGGACCTCCACCTGTCATTACGGTGGCGCCTAGTTCGGCAATATGTTTTCCGATTTTGTACGCGCTTTTATAATAGACATGATCTTCTGTGAATCGAGCCGAGCCAAATACCGTGATGCAGGGCCCTACAAAGTGCAAGCCTCTGAACCCTTTCACAAATTCTATCATCACTCGGAAAGCAAAGCCAAAATCAGCAATACGCCCACGCGGGCCTTCCAAAAACTTGGATTCGGGCTTAGGGGTGAGTTCAATATCAAATTCGGGTTGTGTCATGGTGCAATATATGGTAACTTATAGGAAAATCGGTTAAAATATGGCAACAGCGAATATACACGGAACAATTGGGAAAGACCACTTCATTACACATTTGCACACGGAAAACCACCAATGGCTGGCCGATGAGCCGCTCGATAAAGAGGGGAGCGACAAAGGCCCCAATCCTTACGAACTTTTGCTTTCGTCTTTGGCGGCATGCACCCTCATTACGCTGCGCTCGTATATCGATGTGAAAAAGTGGGAGGTAGACCGAATTACGGCTGAGTTGCAAATGGAAGTAGAAGATGAGGGTGGTGTTCGTAAAAGTAGTATACAGCGGAAGATTTCATTTAGCGGCACTTTGCCGGAAGAGGCGCAAAAGCGCTTGCTTACCGTAGCCGAGCGATGTCCCGTGCACCGAGTACTTATCGGAGAGATTCATATTCAAACGGAAACGCATTTTGGCTAAAAAGAAAAGGCCGAGTGTTCATCTCGACCTTTTATCAAATTCAATTATGTGCACCCGAAGGGATTCGAACCCCCAACCAACAGAACCGGAATCTGTCATTCTATCCAATTGAACTACGGGTGCAGAAATAAAGAGGACAGGAATGCACCCGTCCTCTTTTATATAGTGTTTAGGGCAATTAAGCCAAGGCTTCTTTTACCAATAAAGCGGCATCTTTCAATACTACGGCTGATTTTACTTTCAAGCCTGATTCGTTGATGATGCGTGCACCTTCTTCGGCATTGGTTCCTTGCAAGCGTACAATAATAGGTACAGCGATGTTGCCAATGTTTTTGTAGGCTTCTACCACACCATTCGCCACTCTGTCGCAACGAACGATACCGCCAAAGATGTTGATCAAGATGGCTTTCACGTTAGGGTCTTTCAAGATAATACGGAAACCAGCTTCTACCGTCTTGGCATTGGCTCCACCCCCTACGTCAAGGAAGTTGGCAGGCTCGCCACCCGATAGTTTAATGATGTCCATAGTAGCCATGGCTAGTCCGGCACCGTTCACCATACAGCCTACGTTACCGTCAAGCTTCACATAGTTTAGGTTGTTTTCTCCGGCTTCTACTTCCAAAGGATCCTCCTCGCTAATATCGCGCATTTCGGCTACCGCCTTATGACGATACAAGGCGTTATCATCAATATTTACTTTGGCGTCTACGGCCAAAATCTTGTTGTCAGAAGTTTTCAAAACCGGGTTGATTTCAAACATAGAAGCATCATTGGCTACATACGCATCGTACAAAGCATAGATGAATTTCACCATTTGCTTGAATGCTTCACCTTCTAAGCCTAGGGCAAATGCCACTTTACGGGCTTGGAATCCTTGAAGACCAACGGTAGGGTCAATCCATTCTTTTACGATTTTTTCCGGATGATGCTCAGCCACTTCTTCAATGTCCATACCACCTTCGGTAGAGGCCATAATTACGTTGCAGCTTTTGGCACGATCAAGCAAAATGCTCAAATAATACTCTTTTGGTTCAGATTCGCCCGGATAGTACACATCCTGAGCAATCAAAATCTTATTCACTTTTTTACCCTCAGGTCCGGTTTGGTGCGTTACCAAAGTGCCTCCCAAAATGCCGGCTGCTTTCTCCGTAACATCTTCCAATTTCTTGGCCAATACCACACCGTTAGATCCCGTTTCTTGCACTTTTCCTTTTCCTCTTCCACCTGCGTGGATTTGTGCTTTAATCACGTACCAAGAAGTGCCTGTTTCGGCATGTAACTTTTTGGCGGCCTCAAGTGCTGCTTCGGGCGTATCGGCTACGATACCCTCCTGAACGGTTACTCCGTGTTTTTTCAGGATTTCTTTGGCCTGATATTCATGAATATTCATATGCTGACTATTTTGATAGTATACTGCTTGGATTAAAAATCGCACGAATCTACTTCATTTGTGCCGATTATTCAAGAAGGTTTTCTAAAACAGATGTTAGCCTGTATCTTTAGCCTTTCATACAGAAGATTTTTATGCTAAAGGCAAGCAATATAGAAAAGAGTTATGGTCAGCTTCCTGTGCTTAAGGGGGTGGATATCTGGGTGAAGAAAGGAGAGATGGTGGCCATCGTAGGTGCTTCCGGAGCAGGGAAAAGTACCTTGCTACACATTTCAGGAACCCTTGACAAAGCCGATAAAGGAGAAGTATTTATTGACGATACACCTGTGCATAGCCTTTCGGATCAGCAGCTTTCCGCTTTTCGCAATGCACGGATTGGCTTTATTTTTCAGTTTCACAACCTACTTCCGGAGTTTACCGGACTTGAAAATGTATGCATGCCGGGCTGGATAGCCGGAAAACCCAAGCAGCAAGTAGAAGCGCGTGCTATAGAGCTGCTTACTTTGCTAGGCGTGAAGGATAGGGCGCATCATAAGCCGAGCGAGTTATCGGGTGGGGAACAGCAGCGCATGGCTGTGGCGCGTGCCCTTATTAATGAGCCTGCTATTGTGTTTGCCGATGAGCCCAGCGGAAATCTCGATTCGCACAATGCGGATGAATTGCACAAGCTTTTCCATCAATTAAAAACCGATTTGGGACAAACCTTTGTCATTGTTACCCACAACAGTTCCTTGGCGGCCTTGGCCGACCGCACCTTAGAAATGAAAGATGGTCAGATTTTAGGCGGACTTTAATTTGGCTATCATAAGCTCCACATGCTCGCGTGAGGCAAACATGTTTTCATAAACAGCTACAATAGTGTGCTGGGCGTCCAATAGATACGTCACCCTGCGGGTCATGCCAATCAAAGGAACTTGTGCTTTGTACAATTTGGCTACCCTTCCTTCGGTATCGGCCAAAAGCTCAAAAGGAAGTCGGTGCATTTCTTTGAAACGAAGGTGTGTTTCGATGCTATCGGTACTGATTCCAAACACATCGATGTTCAAATCGCGCAGCTCGGCAAAGTGGTCGCGGAACTCGCAAGCCTCTTTGGTGCAGGTTTGGGTAAAATCTTTGGGATAAAAATATAAGATACAAGGCTTGCCCTCCATGGTCTTTTCCAACTGGAACGAAGCGCCAGAGGTAGAGGGAAGGTTAAAGTCGGGGGCCTTTGTATGGATTTTTAGAGGCATAAGTTTGCTAAATATTTCGCAGTACGAAATAAGGGCTTTTATACAAAAGGAGTTCTACCTTTGTAAGATTATTTACGATGTGTCAGATTTTTTCTTAATTTGATAATTACTTTTTAACCTACATCCCCATGGACCTGACCGGAAAGAAAATTGTATTAGTAGAGGATGAAAGCAGTTTACGCGAATTGCTTGCCCGTATTTTATCCCTCGAAGGATTTAAAGTGCTTACTGCTGCGGATATTGCCTCTGGCCTTAGCCTTATTGAAAATGATGATATTCATGTAGTAATCACCGATGTGATGCTACCCGATGGCAACGGCATAGACCTTACCAAGCAGATAAAAGCCAAATATCCCCTTACAGAAGTAATAGTGCTTACCGCTTACGGTAATGTGAAAGATGGCGTAAAAGCCATGAAACTGGGCGCTTTCGATTACCTCACCAAGGGTGATGGTGATGAAAAGCTTCCGCTAGTGGTGGGCAAAGCCCTCGAAAAGGCCGTGATGAACCGCCAGCTTAGCGAATTGGAAATGCGCCTCGATAGCAAATCCAGCTTTTCTAAAATTATTGGCAAGTCGCTGGCCGTAAATAATATGATGGAGATGGCCAAAAAAGTGGCAGTTACCGATACCACGGTATTGCTACTGGGTGAAACCGGAACTGGAAAGGAACTTTTGGCTGAAGCCATTCATTTGGCCAGCCGCAGGCGCAAAGGGCCATTTATTGCCATCAACTGTGCGGCCATTCCTAAAGATTTGCAGGAATCCGAATTGTTTGGGCATAAGAAAGGCTCTTTTACAGGGGCTAATGCCGATAAAAAAGGCTATTTCGAAGTGGCCGATAAGGGAACCATCTTTTTAGATGAGTTGGGCGAGATGAGTGGCGATTTACAAGCCAAGCTTTTGCGTGCCTTGGAAAACCGCATGATCAACCGCGTGGGCGAAACACAAGCCATTCCTATTGATGTGCGTATTATTGCGGCTACCAATCGCGATTTGATTACGGGGAATACCGATGTAGATTTCCGAAAAGATTTGTACTACCGCCTCAGTACCTTCACTATTGACCTTCCACCCCTGCGCGAGAGGCGCGATGATATTGAACTGCTGGCCTTGCATTTCTTACGGATGAATGCCGAAAAAATGGGCAAAACCATCAAAGGCTTTGAGTCGGAATTTATTCAGAAACTGAAGTTCTATTCCTTTCCCGGCAATATCCGCGAACTGAAAAATGTGATTGAACGTGCCGTGATTCTGGCTGAAGGGCAAGAACTCAGTATAGATACCTTGCCTCAGGAATTGCTCGGCCAAGGCCAAGGTACTATGCCGCAAGGCGCTTATTCCGATGATGTAGATTTATGGACGGTAGAGAAACGTCATATCTTGAAAGTACTCGAACTGGTAGATGGCAATAAGTCGGAGGCGGCCAAAAAGCTCAATATAGGCTTGGCTACCTTGTATCGTAAATTGAAAGAATACGGAATAGACGCCTAAGCGATGAAGTTAAAAACCCAAATCGTATTAGGCTTCCTATTTATCCTCTTGCTTTCCTTGCTGCTTACTGGGGTGTATACCTATTATTTGGAGAGCATAGGCAAGGCAGCCAATGGTGTGCTCACCGATAACTACCGCTCCATCAAGTCGGGGGAACAAATGTTGGTTTCCTTATCCAAAATGGACCAAATGGTAGCACGCATTGCCTTAGAGCAAGGCTATAACGATACTATATTATGGGATATCATTCAAAAAGAGGAGGTCTTGTTTGAGAAATATCTAGCTGTGGCACAGGAAACTTCCCTCGATTCGGTGGAGCTAATTCTGGTGGCACGCATAAAGGATAATTGGGAGAAACGAAAAACTGAGACGCGTAGACTTACCTCAATCTACCAAAATAAGAAAATTTATTTTTCAGAAATCCAGCGCTTCAGTGATGCCATTCGTGAGGCCTGCGTAGCCTTAATTGATGTGAACCATGCCCTTACTCAAAACAAGGATAATATGGTGCAGCAGTTGTATCAGGAGGCTAAAGTATATGTTTATCTATTGTTGGTTTTGGTTTTGGTGTTAGCTATCTATGCGATTGTAGCTATTCCTAGCCGGATAGTGAAACCCGTTCAAGTAATTACCGATAAGATGAACGATATTGCCTTGGGCAAATACGGGGAGAAGTTGGTAGGGCAGTCCAATAATGAGTTGGGCGAGATGGCTATGGCTTTCAACCTGATGTCGGATAAGCTGCAGGAGTACGAAGCGTCCAACTTGGCCGAGATTCAAGCGCAAAAAAGTAGGATAGAATATATCGTAAACCACCTGAGCGATGGACTGATTTTGCTGGATGAAAACCGCATCATCACCCGCGTGAATCCAGCTGCGGAGAGTATATTAGGAATGGATGATTGGGATTTGGTGGGAAAAAACATTGAAGAGCTCTCCGGTAATTTCTTGATTTCTGACATCGTAAACTCATTAGACCTTAATCAAGCAGAACGCAAGAAAGAGGCTAAGGAGGCTCCTCGCAACTTCATTGAGGTGAAAAAGCCTAGTGGAAAATCGGAGTATTATACCAAAGAGATTCTCCATCTTTTTACCAAAAATAGCCAGATAGAGAAACGATCGTTGGGCTACATCGTCACCCTCAAGAATATCACCTCCTTTAAAGAGTCGGAAGAGGCTAAATCTAATTTCTTGGCAGTGGTGTCGCATGAGCTCAAAACACCCCTGTCGGCTATGAACATGAGCCTGATGCTCTTGCAAGATGAGCGCATAGGTACGCTGAGCGATGAGCAATCGCAGTTGGCCAATTCCATGAAAAAGGAAGTCAGCCGATTGATGAAAATGGTGAGCGAACTCCTCGATTTCTCCAAAGTGGAGAGTGGGAATATGGAGCTAGATACCATGCTGGTATTGCCCGATACCATTATTGACTTTGCACTCAGCCCTCTGGAGGTAGTGTTTAGGGAAAAGAATATTCATCTGTACCGCACCATAGGGCATTTGGTGAGTGGAATTGAGGTGGATCCGGATAAGGTATCGTGGGTGTTGGCCAACTTTTTTACCAATGCTATTCGCTATACAGAAAAGGACGGAAACTTATGGCTGGAAGTGCTGCAAGACGATAATTACCTGGAGTTTGCGGTGCGCGATGAAGGCCCGGGGATTGCGGAAGCCGATTTGAATAAGGTCTTCAATAAATTCGTACAACTAGACAATCTGGGCAAAGGCCGAAAAAACAAAGGAGGTTTGGGCTTGGGACTGGCAATTTCCAAGGAAGTGGTGGAAGCGCATGGAGGCGAGATAGGCGTGAGTAGTGAGCTCGGCAAAGGGTGCCGCTTTTATTTCCGCTTGCCTATTCAAAAGAAGAAATAAATGCTAGAGCGCCTTATTCGGAACTAAAGTAGAATGGGTCTGGTTCTCAATATGAATGTGATTTTCTCAAAATGAAAAGTCCTTTCAGCCGAAAAGCCCCATAAAGCCCTTTTTTAGATGAATTTTGAGGGTTTTTGGGTTTTGGCACAGTGTATGCAAAATGTAAAGTGTCGGAGGGTTACCGAGGCACTTTTTAAACGATAAAACTTTTTAACTTTTAACCAGTTATTTTTAAGATACTACTCAAAAAGTAGGTTTTTTCATGTTCATTTAGGTTCGAAGACATCCCGCCATTTTGGTGGGATGTCTTTTTTTATGCATTGCCCTATGAAAAATGGTGGTTTGTGCGTTTGCACTTGGTGAAATTAGTAAGGAGGGAAGATCAGGAGTGTGTGCTTAATAGCTGCGCCCGGGATGGGAGCGGAAAGCCCGAAGTGAGTTGGTATGGCGGGCAGACGGACTTGCAGCGTACAGCCCGTGAAGGCGCCCAAGGGAATAAAAAAAGCCACTTGCGAGGCAAATGGCTTTTGGAGTTTGATTATTTTACAGTGTCCATGTAGGCGATCAAATCAACTACGCGGTTTGAATACCCCCACTCGTTGTCGTACCATGCTACGATTTTCACAAAGTTGTCGTTCAATGAAATTCCGGCTTCGGCATCGAAGATAGAAGAGTGTGCATCGCCCACGAAATCGTTAGATACTACAGCATCTTCTGTATAGCCAAGGATTCCTTTTAGTTCACCGTTGGCGGCCTCTTTCATGGCCTTTTTGATGGCATCGTAAGAAGCACCTTTTTCTAAGCGGCAGGTAAGGTCTACTACTGATACATCGGGCGTAGGCACGCGGAATGACATACCGGTAAGTTTGCCATTAAGCTCAGGGATTACTTTTCCTACGGCTTTAGCAGCACCTGTTGAAGAAGGAATAATGTTTTGTCCAGCTCCGCGTCCACCTCTCCAGTCTTTGGCAGAAGGGCCATCTACGGTTTTTTGGGTGGCGGTAACGGCATGCACGGTGGTCATAAGACCTTCAAGGATACCGAATTTATCGTTCAATACCTTGGCCACAGGGGCAAGGCAGTTGGTAGTACAGCTAGCGTTTGATACAATGCTAAGGTCTTTGGTGTATTTTTTATGGTTTACACCCATTACGAACATTGGGGTGTCGTCTTTAGAAGGAGCAGACATAACCACACGCTTGGCTCCGGCCTGAATGTGTTTTTCGGCAGTTTCTTTCGTAAGGAAAAGTCCGGTGGATTCTACTACATACTCAGCACCTACCTCGTTCCATTTCAAATTGGCAGGGTCTTTTTCGGCTGTCACGCGGATAGCGTTTCCGTTTACCACTAGTTTGCCGTCTTTTACTTCTACATCGCCATTGAATCTACCGTGGGTAGAGTCATATTTAAGCATATAGGCCATGTAATCTACTTCGATCAAATCGTTGATACCAACAATCTGAACATTAGGGTTATTGACAGCAGCGCGGAAAACTAGTCTACCGATACGGCCGAATCCGTTAATACCAACCTTGATTTTTGACATTCTATTAAACAGTTAATGGTTAAACATGATCACTTTCGGCAAAAGTACTACTACTGCCAAGTAAAACCAAACAACAGCTAGTATCCTTATTAAGTTTGTGTGGGGTGATGGATAAAAATAATCTGCCTGATTTTCAGAATGTTTTGTTTTTGATGAAAAAAAAGAGTGTTTTTTTGCGGGACGAGTTTGCAATTCAAAATACACCCGCTATATTTGCATCACCAAAAACGAACGCTCGGTTCGTCTAGGGGTTAGGACGCGTCCCTTTCACGGACGAAACACGGGTTCGATTCCCGTACCGAGTACGATAGCCTGCAGTAATGCAGGCTTTTTTCGTTTATAGGGTTTGAGGTTTTGCACGCATGAAGGGCTTTCAGCTCATCGAAATTCCGATCAATTCTGAATTCTTCCTTTTTATCCTAGGCGTAGCCTGAATCCATACACGGGAAGTGCCCCTTGCAAAAAGTCAAGGTCTTTAGAGCGAACAAAGCCCAAGCTTTCATACATGCCCCAGGCGGTTTTCATGGCATCGGTAGTATGGATAATTACCTGAGTGGAATGCTGCGCTTTGGCTTTATCGATGCAGGCTTGGGTAAGGAGTTTGCCAAGTCCTTTTCCTCTATATTCAGGCGCCACGGCTAGCAAACGAAACCCGGAGGCGTTTTTCTATTGTGTGGCAGTGCCTCCTGATCCGTAAAACTGCATATCGCCAAAATATACCACCGCTCCAGCCAATTGATTTTCGGGTGAGATAGCCACCAAAATTTCGGTACGCGACTTAAGCGAAAATTCACCTACCTGAGCCAGCATCTTATAATAATTGGGCTGTTCGTGAGATTTGGGAAAGCCATCTAACTGAGAATATACTCTCACCATCAAGTTTCCGATGGCTTCAAATTCCCGTGACTGGGCTTTACGAATGTGATAAGGTGTTTGCATAAGGAGAGCTTATAGGCTGAGGGCAAGGTAGTATTTTGGTCAATAAAATAAAAAGGAGAACCAAGGGGATGATTGAGGGTAGAACCCAATAGATTCTCCTATTTTATTTTGGCAATAGTCTATATTAATGTTTAGAAGTGAGAAATCCGCCCAAGCACGAATGGCCTTGGCCGCAGAAAGGTCGGCATTGCTTTGATGATTGGCTTTAGGTGTAAATTCAGCCTGCCAAACCAGATGAGTAGAGGCATTTCTTTCTAAGACTTTCATCATATCGATAAACCCGGCCTTCATTTTCGTATTTTCCTCATCGCCCAAGCTCATAAAAAGAAAACTACTTTCCTCTCCCTTTGCAGCGGGTAATAGTTGGGCAGCCTGTTTGCAAATGGCATGTTCGTCTCTCCATAAAGCCGGACTGAAAGCCAATCGACCTTGGAAAAGATGAGGCTTATATAGTAAAGAGTATAGTACCAAGAGTCCACCGCGCGAATTCCCTGCCAAGGTACGGATGCCCGAAGTGGCATAGTTCTTTTCCATCATCGGAAAAAGCTCCTTTTCCATAAAGGTTAAGAAGGTATCGCCTTCGCCCATAGGGCTGTCGGCTTCATCGATGTCCATACGCATGAAAGGAGGTGTATAATCCCTTTGTCGGCCTTTGCCACTTACATTGGGCAGCCCCACGATGATGGTTTCGGGGGCGCATCCGGCAGCAGCCAGGATGTTGTTTTTTTGTGCCAGATGTTTTTTTGGGTTAAATCATGGTTTCAAAAGATCACAAATTAGCCCAAATTATTTTTTTAGTTGTGTTGAAACAAAATCCCTATCAAAGCTTGGTATTCGGAGAACATGCCTTTGAATACGCCTTTTAACCTCATTAAAAGGCGTATTTTTTAGGTATTACCTTCTATTTGGTTTGGGTTTTGTATGCCTCATGTTACCAGAATTCACCGTTTGTATACCTTTTGTATACTGTATTATCTGATGCCTACGGTATAAATAAACTTAGCTTTATCCTACTATTCAACCAAACCCTTTGAGAGCTATTCATGCAATAATATTTAGTGCTGTTTTGCCCTATTGATTCTTTACCCTGAAAAATTCTGTTTCCATGAAAGTAGTTAGTTCCATTGCAATGGGTGATTCGATAAAAAGGGTTTGGCCCGAATCTCTTATCAATGATATTATATTGTGCACATCTGAAATGATTTTAGTGTGTGATGGTTTCGGGAAGATTCACTATCAATGGAATGTGTTGCCTAATATGGCTATAGATTTGCAAGAAGGCGTCTTGTTTGGTCAAATAAAGGTAAGTGCTATTATCCAACGGTATGATAAGATGGTTTCCAAAACCAACCTTTTTCAGCAAGCCACATTCAAATGCTCATATTGTCCTGAAAATGAGAGTGCTAAAATTCTTTCTTTTAAAGTGAAACCGCTAACCATTGCTGAATATACCTATTACCTTATACTAATTAAAGACATTACCAAGAAGGAATATTATAAGTATAAATATTTACAAAAATCCAATGAACTCGACTCCATAATCTATCAACTATCACATATGGTAAAGGGGCCGCTTTCAACCATAGAAGGGATCGTAAACCTAATACCTTGTGAGTCAGATGAAAGATATAAATTATTGATTTATAAAGAGTTAAATAGGGTTAATCACTTTTTGAATGCCCTTAAATTATTGTTTGACAATGAGGGGAATAGAGAGGAGATTGAACAGTTTTCTTTGAATTCAGTAGTTAAAAAAATTCTCAAGGAACGGTACACTTTAGGAATTAGCGTACAGCTTATTTCTAATTATGATTTCACCATTGCCTCTTATAAGATGGTAATCCATAGGTTATTGTATGAGTTGATAGATAATGGTTTCAAGTTTCTGAAATATGCTGAGAACCCTTCTCTCAAAGTGGTACTTAGAAGGAAGGAAAAAGGGGTTATGATACGTGTGAGTGATAATGGCCCCGGAATACCAAAGGATCTTAAATCTAGGGTTTTTGAGATGTTTTATAGGGCAAATGATTATGAAGGGGGGAATGGATTGGGTTTATATCTAGTGATGCGAATTATTAAAGTACTGAAAGGGAATGTTACGCTTAAGAGTAAAGAGGGTAAAGGTACTAGTGTCATGTTGTATATACCCTGTCCGTATGAGGCCAAAGAGGTAAAGAGAGGAAAGTAGATTTAGTATGTGTGATTTTTTGCCCAATTTATTATGAGGATAGTTGTTCTTATATCGGTTTTTGTTTTTTGTTCATCGTTCGCTTTTTGTGAACAAATAGGAAAGATATATTGGTGTGATGAACTGTCGGTTTCCACGAATGCCTCCACCTATCTGGCTAATGTGGAAAAGAAATTTGGAACAGAACAGGTACGTAAACATTTGTACGATAGCCTCACCGCAGTATCTAATCGTACGGGTGTCCCGTTTTACGAACGGGTGGTCAATTTCTCTATTGAACACTGGGATAGTGAATATCAGAGCTTGGCTGTGCCCATGCCGCAGGCTTCCCGTCTAATCTACTCCGTCTCCTTTATACATGAAGGAGGCATGCAGATTATTTACGATTACTTGGGCAAGAATAATTGTGGCAATGATGAAAGTCTTTTTGTTCTTGTTTTCCCCAAGCTCTCTTTCAAACCCGATTCAATTAGTATTTCTACATTTGTTTCCCAAGAGACGATATCGAAGGTGGGTTTTGCCTCTAGCCCGGAGGCCTTCTATGAAATTTCTCAGTCGGTGTGTTTCAGTTCTTCTTTTATGGCCACACCTTCAGCACTGTCTGGCGAGGTCAATACCTTTAGCAGCGAAGTGAAGCCAATAGTGTCATTGGATGGCAGATCCATTTATTTCCATAGGCAAAACAATGGGGGAAACGTAGGTGGCAAGCGTGATGTACAGGATATTTATCTGAGCAGGTTGAATGATAAAGGAGAGTGGATCCAAACTTTGAACTTGGGTAATCCATTGAACAATAAGGGATCCAATGGCATTGCTTCCATTAGTGCGGGTGAGAATCGTCTATACCTTCTAAATGAGTATACCTCCAACGGCACGCGCGATGGCCTTTCGTTCAGTGACAAAGGTGTTGAGGGCTGGACAAGCCCTCAATTGTTGCCCATTAAGGATTTCTATAATGCAAGCCCCTATTTTGATTATTGCGTATCAGCCAATCAGATGACGATGGTGTTGGCGTTGGAGGATGATGAGTCGTGGGGAGATCAGGACTTGTACGTGTCACACTACGACCCTTTGGCCGATGAATGGTCAAAGCCCCGTAACATGGGCACTGTGCTCAATACCCCTTGGGGAGAGGCCTCGCCATTTCTTGCAGCCGATGGCAAGACCCTGTATTTCTCTAGTGAAGGGCATCTAGGGTATGGAGGCTTTGATTTGTACGTTACCAAGCGCCTCGATGACACTTGGATGAATTGGTCAAGCCCCTCAAACCTAGGTCCCATAATAAATGATGAGTTTGATAACTTGTATTTCTCGGTCTCTGCCAAAGCTGACAAAGCTTATTTTTCCTCAGGCAATGGAGAGGGGCGTGATATCTACGAAATTAACCTTCCCAAACTATTCAAACCCAAGCCAGTGGAACTTGTGACAGGCCGATTTGTAGACGTAGGCACGGGCAAGCAATTAAAAGGGCGAGTGCAAGTAGAATCGCTTAGTACCCCTTCTTTTCATTTGGAGGTCCTAACCGATAGCCTTACAGGAATGGCTAGGTTTGCCCTGCCTGCCAATGACAGTTATTGGTTTAAGGTTCAGGCAGATGGCTATCATATACTAGAAGGGACGTACTCGACCGATGGCCTGGAAAAGTACCGAGAAAAAAATCTTACTGTCCCATTGGTGCCCGAAGCTACTGTTTTCCCTGTCGAAGCTTATAGTGGGACGGGGGAGATAGATACTACGGTTCTATCCATTTTTTACGAATTAGCGTATCCGATGACAGTGGGAATGGCTAGTCCGGCCAGAGAGGTTAATCTCAAATCCCTTAAGCAAAATATTAGATCGGAGTATGTGAATAGTAACGTAGAAAGCCAGCACGTTCTTCTCCTAAAAGGTAGAATCATTGAGGGAGAAGGCTTGTCACCCGTGGGCAGTACCCTTCTTTTTTATCAAAAAGGTGCCCCAAAGGCAAGGACAATAAGTAATCCACGAAATGGTAGCTACCAAACAGTGGTGGGTGACAATTCAATCTTTAGTGTGTTGGTCACTCGGGAGGGTCACCCCAATGATACGATTCGGATAACGATTCCTGCGGAGGATGGGTATGCCGAGCTGCAGCGGAACATTTATTTGGACTGTCAGAAAGGGGATTCCGCCCGTGTACGGCTTGGTTCGGGGATGCTCGGTGGGGTAAAACGGGAGAATATGCTGTTTTTCAAGGAAAGGAGACAAGCGAAACGCTTGGTCGAGTCCATAGCTACAAAAAATATCGGTACGCCTGTTTTCGAGGAAGATTTGGCTTTCCTGAACGAGGTGTTGGCCGATAATCCTAATTGGAGTGCCAAAGTACAGGTGGCCAGTCCTCACCATTTCTCACAGGAGGGTTTGTTGGAAGGGTATTTGAAAAAAAATATCCAGAATGGTGTCGATATAGCTTATGAGATAAAAAAAGAGAAGAAGAACAAAAGAAACCCCAAGGCTATTACAGTTTATGTCGATATTTATTTTTACTAATTGGAGTGTATGCAAGAAAGGTCTTATCTCTTTTTCCATACTCATGCTGTTGTTTAGTTATGTGGTTTATTCACAGGACTATAAGCAGACACAAAATAGAGTTAAATCCATTTATCTCTATAATTTTTTAAAAGATATTCAGTGGGAGGGTACATCAGCCACAGAGGTAAGTATTTGCTTACTAGGGAAAGACGAACTTTTTTTGGAGTTAGAAAAACTAACTGGTAACAGAAAAGTACAGAATAAAGGCATTACCATTAAACTGGTGAAATCCCCTAGCGAGTGTACCACTTGTGACTTGTTGTTTGTAGAGGAGGGGTTCGGTGGAGATATGCCGAATTCAGGACTTAAATGTCCCAGTTTGGTAATTACTTCTGGTTTTTTCCTCAAAGACTTTTCGACTATCGCATTGTTGTATCATGAAAACCGGCTTCAGTTTTATGTGAATAAAGAGTTATGTGAGGCTAATGGGATTAAGGTATCCTCTCAGCTTTTTAGTTTGGCCAATCAAAATATAGTAAAGCAATGATACGAAGTGCCTTTATTTTATTTTTCTCCGTAGGGCTTTATTCTTTTAGCCAAGCTCAAACCATCTTATTGGATAAGGTATATGGTTTTATTGAGGCAAATGATTTAAAAAAGGCCACTGAGGCAATAGCGGCAGCGGAGAAGCATGTCACTACTTCCAACGATCCTCGTACCTATTACCTGAAGTCGTATGTATATAGGCTTGCTTTTAGTACAGCAGAAGGCACACAAAGGGATGAGTGGAGAAGCCTGTCTTTACTTAGCTATGAGAAGTGCAAAGCCTTAGACCAACAAGGGAACTACACTTCCTCTCTCAAGCAGTTGTACGATTATATAGTAGCGAGTATATATAATGACGCCTCCAATTATTTTAATGAGCAGGAGTACCAGCAGTCTATTGAATATTACTCCTTGTATTTAAAAACCACCAAGAACCTTACAGATAATTGGTTGGATGCAAATTATTACCTAGGTACGGCCTATTATGAGACGGAGCAGTTGGATTCCGCCCTATCGTATTTTACGGTGCTATGGAATCGTGAATACAAGAATCCAACATTTTACGTGGACTACGCATACCTTAATATGGCACTAGAGCGCCCTTTTGAAACATTGGAATGCCTAGAGCGTGGGCTAGTATACTACCCTGAAGTATACGATTTGCATGTGGCGAGGCTCAACGCCCTTTCTAAGTTTGAGAGATACGAGGAACTGTCGCCCATAATAGAGGATTTCATTGTGGAGCATCCCGATAATGTCGATGTGCTGCTGCTGGCAGGCTCTGTATTCGAGAAGATGCAGAAATTAACCTCTGGTATACAGTATTTTAATAAAGCCGAAAGTGTATATCAACAAATAATTGCTTTAGACTCTGGGCATTTTGAAGCAAGTTATAACCTAGGGGTTTTGTACTATAACGAAGCAGTGGATTTGGTAAATAAGAATGACCTTGAAACTGATATTGAGGAGCTAACTCTTATTTTGGAGAAAAGCACCCGTTTGTTTGAGATGGCACTTCCACTTTTACGTTCTATCTATAATCCGAATAACCCAAATGTTAAACTCTTAGGTGCTTTACAGGCTATATATTATAACCTGAATATGAAAGGCGAATTGGAGGAGGTTACCGCATTGCTTAGTTCGCTACAAGGATGAGGGCATTTGTAAAATATTGCTGGATTATTTTTGTTATGTTCGGGAGTGCAAACGCTTTTGCACAGGGGGGGGACCTGTATTCTTTAGAGAGTAAAGCTGCATATTATCTAGAAAATAATAATTTCAAGGAAGCCCTGCATCTCCTTCAGCAGCTGGACAGCCTCTCGCCAGATAACCCCGATTATTTGTTTAATCTGGGTAAATGTTATTTTATCGCCATCGATAAGCCAAAGAGTTTGTTTTATTTTTTGAAGGCCTATTCACTAGGCTGCACCGAAAACTCCTTGTTATTATATATTGCTCAAGCCTATCAGTTCAATTATGATTTTGATAAGTCCTTGATTTATTTGGAACAATATCGGGATAAGGTAATGGAGGATTCCTTTGAAGATAACCAAGAAACAGAATTGGAGCGGGTGGATTTGCTGGTGTATCAATTGAAAGAAGCAAAAGCCTTAGTGGACAGAAAACTATCTATTGGTGTGGAAAATATGGGGCCTTTGGTCAATAGTGAATATCCTGACTATGTTCCTTTGAGCCATAATAATGATAGTATTCTGGTGTTCACAAGCCGCAGGGCGGTGGAAGGAGAAACTAAACTGGCCAGTGATGGTAAGCCATATGAAAATATATATTTTTCGTATAGGCAGGCCGATGGAGAATGGTCATCCGTGATTCCCTACCGAGGGTTCAATGGCAAGTACCATGATGCCAATGTGGCACTAAATAGGGATGAAACAGAACTGTTTATTTATAGCTCTAAGCGAAATGGCGATATCTATGTGAGCAATAAGCATCAACAAAAATGGGGACGTTCAAAGCCACTTAAAGGGATAAACAGTAAGTATTGGGAAGGAAGTATTGCCTTATCCTTCCATGAAGACACCCTGTATTTTTCGAGCGACCGTCCTGGTGGATATGGAGGCAGCGATATTTATATGGCAATCAAGAATGCTAAGGGAGAATGGGTAAATCCGGTGAATCTTGGCCCTGAAATCAATACAGCATACGATGAAGACGCGCCATTTATCTATAAAGACAGCAAAACGCTCTTTTTTAGTTCCAAGGGGCACAATTCCATCGGTGGGTATGATGTGTTTTCCGCACGTATCAATGAACAAGGTAAATGGAGCCAACTAAGGAACTTGGGCTTTCCTATCAATACGGTGGATGATGATATCTACTTTCAGCTCAATAACGTAGGCTCTATCGGTTATTTTACCTCTTTTAGGCACAGTAATTTTAGAGAGCGCTCCATTGGGGAAAAGGATATTTTCCAAATAAAGCGCCCCAACTCTTCCCCTGTACACTTTGTATTTAAAGGCCAAGTGTATGATGCACAAAGCCACCACCCGCAACCGGCCATCATTAAGTTGGAGGAACTTAATGACTCCATTTCTTCCATTCAGGAATTGGCAGTGGATGTGAACACAGGTAAGTTTCGGTATGACCTTAAGTTTGACACCTTCTATAAACTGAGCGTAGAGGTAGGAGGAAAGATGTATTTTTCCCAGGAATTATATTTCCCCTATCAGGCCGATCTTTTCGAGACCTTTATGAGCCTTCCGCTAGAGGAGGTGCCGAGCTATGATGTCAAAATCAGTGATATTTTGGATAAACGTGCGGTCTCAATGGCAGACAGCATATTGCTAGATACAAAGCGAAATCCTACCATACTTTTAATTCGTAAGGTTTCTTATCAAGATTCGGGAATAAAAGACTTGCTGGCCTCAGGAAGAGTGCCCGAATCGTTCCGAAAAAAACTAATACAACAACTCAAGGATAATGAATACCTAGATGACAAGGAAGAAGGAGAGTTGGTAGAGTATACAATTGGTTCCGAAAGTCCCACTGCTGCACCCGAGCCTGAGATGGTTAAACTAGATAAAGAGGTGAAAAGCAAGGTAGTGCGGACTACCTTCCCTGAGATGGAGCTAGCGAGCGATGCCCTGCACGAAAAAAACATGAGTAAGCTTTCTGATGCCGAAAAAGAGCTAGTGGAGAGAATTACCCAACATTTGCTACAAAATGATTCTTCTGAAATGGCCACCCTTTCGAAAAGCGATCTGCTTTTTTATAAAAACCTCAAAAAGAAGGAGAAATTAACCTTTGACCGATTGTTGGCGGAGAATGTTCGAAATAGGATACAAACGGACTCCATTCTTAGCCAAACCGATGGCACTCGCAAAGAAGAGGCCGTTTGGGAACTTTTGGCACAAGGGAATTTGGGTATGGAGGTGTCTCAAAATAAGTTGAAAGCATTTAGTGCCGAAGCTTGGGGGATATTATATACAATAGAAACCTCACGTTTTAAGTTTGGTGCCAATCAAAAGATAACTTTTGAGGCCTTACTGGTTCAAAGAAGTAATGAAAGCAAACAGCCTAACACAAAGCTTATCTTGACGGATGAACGAGGCAATGTGTATGCACAAAAATATACTGACTCACTGGGATATGTACGTTTTGAGGGGCTTGATGCTGGGAGGAGATATGCCATTCTGATTAATGATTATGCTATCTCACTAATCGGGCAGTCGCGCTTTGAATTGATTGAAATACAGATTGGTTCAGAGACTGATGACTCTATGTCATTTTATAATACACTCTCAAGTGAGGAGAAAAGAAGTGTTGATAGGGTGATTGCCAGTCAACTCTTGAAAGAAATGTACCATGATAATCCTACCCAAATGTATGAGGATGAAATGGAGTTTCAAAAACTGGACGAAGGGAGCAAAAAGTTTGTAGAGCGTTTTCGACAGTATTTGCGTGCTACCTCAGCCGATAATGAGGATTTTTTCTTAAAAAGGGACGATGCCCTAATGTATGAAAATATGGACTTGGTGCTTAGGGAGCAGATGAATCGGTTTATTACCGAAAACCAACAATTGACACAGGCCGATCAGCAGTTTTATGAAAAATTAGGTGACTTGGAAAAGGGATATATAGAAACTCTTAAGAAAAAACGGAAGTCAAATAAAACTATCGTTGAGGATTTTCTTTTGTCGAGCAACGACTCCGACTTTTGGTATGTGGTGGAGGAGTTTTCTACTAATGGGCAACCATCTAAGCAGCATTTTACACTTACTGCAAAGCTTAATGCAAAGGAAACAGATATTGTTTCTCAGATACGGGTGGCCATAATGAACGAATACAATGAGATTGTTCAAACCACTACCTTGGATGAAGCCAATAGGTTTGAGTTTTATTCATTGCCAAGAGATGAGAAATATAAAATATTGATTAATAAGGGAGAAAATATTGCCAACCTGTTTGAATATACGGTAACAGACATGGTGCTTTCAGATGGTGAAATCGACTATTATGAGTCGCTTTCTGCGGAGGAAAAGCGATTTATTGACCAATATATTGCCAAAGAGTTGGCGAAAGAGCAATACTTGGGTAACCCTAGCCTTATGGAGGCAGATGTATTACTCTTCGCCCAGATGACGAACGAGCAGAAGCGTTTTATTGAGAGGTTGAGGGCAAGCATGTTTGCCAATGGGGTGCATGCAGATAGCACAAGGCTTACGAGGGAAGATAATTATCAATATTATTTTATGCTAACAGCACAAGAACGTCAGTTTATCAACCGAGAAATGGTAAGAGGGGCAATGGGCAGAGTTGTGAGCGATGATTTTGAGTTTGTAGAGAAGAACTCCTCGATTGTTTTTGAAGCTCTGTCGGAAAATCAGAAAAAGCAAATTGCTCATTTGATGCAAAATAGGAAGGTGAATTCGGATGTTTTTGCGGAAGAGCCTTTTTTAATGGTAGATAAGGCGTGGGTGCTGTTAGACTCTATGACTATTGCTTCCGTACCTCACCAAGGCATAAAAATCCGAGGTGCCATTATTGATAAGAGCGACCATCAATTGGCAAGCCACGTGCCGATAATGCTTACAAATAGAGTCAATGAGGTGGTCTTTATCACTAGCACCGACAGCACAGGTTTCTTTAGTGGTGACTTGAAAGCCGATGCCTCAGGAGGAATGTATTACCTACTGGCCGAAACTAATCGAAATGTATTTTATAGTCCACATGTGAACAAATTGGATCAAATCAAGGTGGATTATTTACAGATAGATACCCTTCAGCAGGAGCCAAGTATAGAGATATATCCACTCACTTTGTATTTTGCATTTAATTCAAGCGAGTTGCGGCCAGAAGAACGCAATAAGCTTACCATATGGTATAATACTTACCACGAGAACCTAGTGACTTATATAATTATATTACATGGCCATGCGGATTCGCAGGGGGCGGAAGATTATAATTTTAAATTGGCTCAAAGACGTGCTGAGGCTATTAAACAGACTTTGTTAGGTCTGGGATTGGCCAATACACTCATGGTGGTTTCTCATGGAGAAAGTAAGGCTAAAATGAAATTCCCAGAAACCTATCTGGATAGAAAAGTGATTATTGAACCCCTCTTACCTGTTAATTCCCCGCCATTTGTTGCAAAGTAAATACACAAAGCCCCTTTTGCTAACGGAATTAGAAAAATATGAAAAAACAAATCATGCTCCGTCTGGCTAAGTTGTATCATTCTGAATGGGATTCCTATGTGTCGGCTATAAGCTATAGGTACGGTACGGCCCTGGCAGCCATTATATTAATATTGTTTGGCCTAGTAGATGCATTGCTGATTAAGAATTCTGAAGCATTACGACTGACTCTCTATGTACGATATATCTTCATCATTCCTTTGATGTCTATCAGCATTGCATTATCCTATCGTAAGGATTTGTTTGAGAATTATCATAAGATTACTTCCATGATTGCAGGATTAGCGGCTCTTTGCGGAATTGTGATAATGTTGAAAATAGCTGTGGATTATAATGAACCAAACTTCGACCGCCATTTTGCCGCTCTGGTAATGGCTGTTAGTTTTAGTTCACTTATTCTGTGGCTAAATCTTTTTACATCTTCTTTTCTTTTTGTCATAGTACTTATTTTTTACGCCATATTGGTAGGGCATAATGAAAAAGCCTACCATCATTACGGAGAGTTTATTGGTCAGATGCTGATTTTGGGTACAGCCTGTAGCTTAGGCACATATGTTAGATATGCCTTCAATCTGTTGATGAGGAATAATTATTCAAAAACCATTGCATTAAGAAATGAAAAGAAAGAGTTGCAGAGTGTGAATGAAAAACTTTCCCGTGCTGATGAACTAAAACTGAGAATTATCTCGGTACTTTCGCATGATGTGCAGGGGCCTATAAGAAATATTCAGGCAGTATTTAAATTGTTCTATGCAAAGGATATAAGCCAAAAAGAACTTATGGGGCTAGTTCAAAATATAGATACTACTTTAAGGTCTACTCAAATATTGATTGATGATGTGCTCTCATGGGCGGAAGTTTCCTTGCTTAATACATCAGATACGTCTGCTGGGCAATTGCCTATACATGAGTTAATAGACAGTGTAATTTGCCTATACCAATACTCTGCTTTGGAAAAAAATATAACTTTTGAAAAGCAAGTGGTGGGGAATTTTTATATTTCTAACAAGCAGGATATTGTGCGTTTCGTGTTACGGAATTTGCTTAATAATGCTGTGAAATTTACTGAGAACGGAAAAATCATTATCCGTGTGCTGAACCGAGAAGGTCGACTATATATTGATGTGGCAGATTCAGGAATAGGAATGAGCGATGATTTGATTAGCCGATTGTTTAAAAGCATCAAGGGCGTGTCAAATAAAGGAACCCGTGGCGAGATAGGAAAAGGGATAGGCTTGTACCTGTGCAAGCAATTGCTAACGGAAAATGGCGGCAATATTACCTTTTTCTCAAAGTTCAGGAAGGGAACTACCTTTATGTTCAATTTACCTGTTGATTGTAAAATCTACGATACCAACTCTCACTAGCCCCTTCCGTTACTTTTAGTTAGGGGTTTGGCTTTAACCGGCCTTCTTACTATACTGAGTGTGAAGGATGATGGGTGGCGTTTCCGGTTCTTGTACCTTTACTTGAACATTGGGGATTCGTACGGTAAATTCACTTCCCTTACCTACTTCTGATTCAAAAAACAATTTCCCATCTATTTTCAATAGCAATTCATAAATGAGGGATAGTCCAACGCCTGAGCCTGATTCGTTATTAGTTCCTTTTCGATTCTTTTTAGTGCCAAATTGTAAAATTTGCTTGCCAAATTCTTGGGGTATTCCAATACCGGTATCGCGTACTTTTAAGACAAATAATCCAGATTGACAGGTAATGGAAATATAAATCTGGCCATACGGATGACTAAACTTTATAGCGTTTGACAGTAAATTTCGGAAGGCAGTTTCGAGAATGTTTTTATCTGAGCGGATTATGAGGTGTTCAGGTACTAGAGTGTGTACGGTCAAGTTTTTTGAGTCGATCTGCATTTGGTATAGTGTTAGTATTTCTCTAACACAATGTGATATAGGGATGTCTGAATAGCTTAAGGCAGGCTTATCATCGTAAATGTTCCATTGTAATAGATTGTCGAGTAAAGATATATTGGATTCGGTTTGTTGCAGCAGGTTGTGATTGAGTTTTTTTTCTTCTTGAGGGTTTAGGTCTGTATTGATTTTGATATATATAAGCCCCTTGATGCTTTGCAGAGTACCTCGTAGGTCATGTGATAAAATGGAAATCAGTTTACTTTTCATAGTACTCAATTTCTCGATTTCTTCAGTACGTTTGGCAATGGTGTATTCTTGTTGGTCAGTAATTATCCTTAGACGGTTGAATGCTTCCGCATACTTAGCTGCAATTAGTATGATTTGGATAAAGAGAAATAAAACAATGCTGGTTTGTATACTATTAGAACCCATGAAACTGTAAGTTATTATTCCTTCTGTTTTAAAGATTTCTAATTGTACTATTAGATAAATCATCAGCAATGAGGCTAGTTGCACTCTTGTTCCTTGTACTTTTTTGTGGGTAGCTCTTATGGTTACCAGTCCGGCATATATAAAGCTGCCCATAATGGATACATTATAAACCTTCATGCTTTCCCCATACATATGAGGGGGAAGAAATGTTACTAATGATACGGAAAATAGCAATAATATTAGAAACACCATGGAGAAGAAGCTCCATTTGATTCCACCATACAACTCTACTAAGTACATAGGTACAGCGTAGATGGATAAGAATACAATGATAAACTCAGTACGCTTAAGAAGTGAAAATGGTATATGAGGAAGCAGCCTATACATGATCAATGTGCCGTCATATACAAGTAGACTTCTGTAAAACACAATAAAACATATAGTAGCAAGCGCTATGTAGGCTTTCTTTTTAGTTAATATACCTAGGGCCAACGCAAAAATTAATATCGCTATCAGAAAGCCCATTTCCAGAAGTTCAAAACTCTGTTTTTGGGCTTCTTTCTTCTCAAGGCTTGAATAGTTGGCTAGCTTAAGAGGGTAGTTGATTCCGCCCAAATAATAGCCTTGGTTCTGGACTTCGATTTTTAGTGTTATTACCGGGGAATTGGGTAGAAGTATAAGTTTGCGGATATTTTTATTATTGCGATGAGAGGAGGTAGTTTGATGGTAAATCAGGCTATCATTTACCATTACTGAGTAGTCTTCATAAATTCCGTAGAGCAGAATACTCAAACTGTCTAGCCTTTTAGGGTTCTGGATTTGTAATATATAGTGTCCTTTTCCCAGTTTTGATTTATTTCCAAGACTCGTATTGTACTTGTCCCATGATCCCGGCACCCATTGGAATGTGGTATCAGTGGCTAAGGAGTCATTGAAATCAACGAATTGCCAATAACCGTTCAGTTTTATAGCTTCATCGGAAGCTAAAGGGGTGCTAATTAGTAGTTTTCCATTTTCTATTTGCGCCACAGAACAATGGATGCTAATAAAAAGCAGCAGAAGGAGAAGGTAGTTTTTCATAGGTTTGGGCTTGAACTCTAGTTGTCTAATTTACTTTTTATGAATATGAAAACCTTTTTTATAAGGTTAACAAAAGGTGTACAGATGGTAAACAAACCCTCTTCTCATTATATAGGATTTGTTTACCTAATGCATATGATTTTCATGTGTATTCTTGGTGTAAAATCTGTTTCTTTAAGCTGTCTACTAGATATTAATGTTGGCTTGGCTGGCTTATTTAGTTTTTAATATATTCTCTTTATGCTTTTAAAAATTAAATCCTTGAAAGAAGGTTTTTGGCTGTATAGCCTCCACTCCCTTTGGGCTGTTCTTGTACTCTTATCCTGCACGGATGACTGCGAAACGGGAAGCGACAGAGTGATAGAGGAATTCCCTCATGTGTACCAATGGAAACATGTGACAAACGAAGCAATGGAAAAGAGGGCACCCACTACTTATCCCTCTCAATACGATTGGTTTTTTCCGATTCCGCACGCTTTGTTTGAATCAGAGGTTTATCAGCCTTCTTCTACCAATACGATTTGGGTAAGCCCCTATGGGCCAAGGTATTTAGCTGGGAATACCGCTTCGTTTGGTCAGGATTTACATGGCGGATTTGATTCAAATAAGAGACTTTCTGACGGCACGGAAAACTTTGATTGTGATGAGGGGAATCCCGCACCTATTCTTTGTTTCTGTAATGGAACCATAATGGAATTCAGGGAATACCAAAACGATGTGTTTATCAAATGTGATGAAAAGTTACGTTATGCCGATGGCACGGAGGAAGAGTTTTTTGTAGTGTATAGGCATATGTCTGAAGTGTTACCCGCCATCCATGAGGTAGATCAAGACGATGCCTCCACGTATATTCCTATTACTAAAGGCGATTACATTGGTTTGATGGGAAGTAAGGGGGCTAATAATTGCCATTTGCATTTTGATTTGCGGACAGCGGCTGGCGATTATCTCCATCCGGGGCGGTTATTCAATCCAAGTGCATCTGCCTATTATAAAAGCTTGAAAGAGGCCAGCGAAGATGCTGTTGATATTCGGCTGTTAGGGTATGATGAGAGCACTAAACAGGCTTTTGTCAGGATTGCCATGCGTGGAAACATACTCTCATTGTCAGAGATTAGGGTAGCAAATGGTGTTATTCCTTTCAATCTACGTTTCAATTTTGAAGAAAGGCAGCAGCTGGAACTCCCCTTTAGGGATAATCCGCAGGGAGTGGATGGATTAACGGTATTGGCCTATCCGTTCAATGGCTATTCTCTTTTAATAGAAAGAGTAAACAGTGTGTTGGATGGCCTTCCGGAATTGTATCCAGTCAGTACAAAAAGAGAAGATTCTCAATACCCTCTACTTGCAGATGATTCTCCCCTGTACAATGAACCCTCTTTAATGTATGATATAATCATAGATAATATTGATGGTGTACATTTGTTGACTGACCTAAAAATTTCCCTTTGTGACTTTTATGGGAATTGCTTGGAAACGGATATGCCCTTCTAGTCTCTTCAAGACATTGTTTTCTGTAAACATTCAGTCGGATGCCTTGTATACCTTTTGTATACCGAACAAATACTCCTTTTTGCTATAGTTTGGCTTAATTTCAAACAAAATAAACCCTAAGCCAATGATTTTTCAAGGACGCGTTCGCCATCTAATCAGGCCATGTGCTTTGATATTGTATTGTATGTTTTCTGCTTTTTCTTCCCTCGGGCAGACGGTAACGAGTGTTGCTAACGGTGATTGGGAGAATCCAGTCACTTGGGACTGTGCTTGTATACCGGGAATATCCAATGATGTTATTATACATCATAGCGTGGCTGTAACATCCTCTAGGTCGGTGAACTCATTAGAGATTACCAACGTAGGTAGTCCTATTGCTTCCGCAGATGCCGAACTTATCGTAGGGGGAGGGGCTGCTGTTGACTTTGTGGTTACCAATACCTTTAGAATGTGGAGTAACAATCAAGTAACTGGAGGTGATGACGTTCGTTTTTACTTGAGAGAAAGTGGAACAGAGATGTTCGTAGGTAATTTTGTTTTTTTACGTGAGAACAGTGCGAATCTAACGGAGATGTTATTCAGGATGCATGAGGATACATATTTTGAGGTAACGAACGATTTCGAGCTGTATCATTTAGATAATGTTGCTTCAGAGACCTATGTTGAGTTCAGATTGGCAGATGATAATGTAGGAAGCCCCACAGATGAGGCTCCTATGTTACTTGTCAATGGGAATTTTACAGCCCTTATGAATCGCACAGGAGGGTCTGGAAATATAAATATGCATATTAGGGAACTTTCCACTTTAGAAGTAATGGGGGATATGACTCTCCGTATAGAAGATGCTCCTGCTAATCCTAATATTTGGCTTTTCTTAGCTGATTTAACCTCTCGAACCGTACCCGGTGCCGACAATCTAACCTATACGTTTTGCGAACTTATCGTGCACGGCACTTTACGCTATGAAATTCCTTTTTTAACCCCAAGTGGAGATGCTGATCATCCTGATATTAGGGCTGATATAAGAGGAAACGCCTCTGTTACAGTTGGTAACCTTGAGATGTACCATTTGAATGGAAATGGCGAGCTTAGCAGTAATAACCTACAAGACAACGACCTTATTTTTTATGAAAACGCCTCTTTAACCATATTAGGGGATTTGAGATTTGTTTCAGATATTGATAATCTTTCGATAAATAATTTATTAGAGCTTAATAATGATTCTCGGTGTTTGATAGAAGGCGATATAATTATGAGGGCAGGAAGTGATGACATGGAGAATAAAATTTATTGTACAGAT
This sequence comes from Shiella aurantiaca, assembly GCA_030412945.1. GTDB lineage: Bacteria > Bacteroidota > Bacteroidia > Cytophagales > Cyclobacteriaceae > Shiella > Shiella aurantiaca. Next base: position 87,634 of record JAUHJS010000003.1, read on the forward strand.
AATAGTTTGCTTGAGTTGAAAGGTGTACTGGATAGAGATACCGATGGACCCGGCTTGGCTAGTAGTTATTTAACAGAAGGAAGGCTTGAGTTTGATACCAACTCCACCCTCAAGATTTCGGGTGACGACCCAATGGTTACCCAAACTATACCATGGCCGCATTGTTTTAAGATTGTTAACCTTATTATCGATAATACTTCAGGCAATGAAGTACTCTTGGAAGGCTCTTTGCGGATTGAAGGTACACTCACTATGCTCAATGGAATAGTATCCACTAGTGAATTCAGAAATGTAAGCCTTTGGACATGTGGATCCTATGATGCACAGCCCCCACATCAGATTAGGTTTGCTTCCTCTTTTGGAGGTTACACAGATGCTGTCAGCAATTTGGGAAGCAGTGCTAGCTTCATTAGGGGCATGGTAAGGGTAGATGATAGGAATGGGGGAGCTTCTACTATTAATCTTCCGCTGGGTACCGTTTTTGATGGGGTGCCATATTCGGCACCGGTTACTTTGGAATTTTTTAATTCAACCAATATTGCAGCCTTCTTTGAATATAAGCGAGGGGAGGCCATTCCCAATAATACCAATCTTTCCGGAAGCATAGACAAAGTGAGTGAATTGGAATACTGGGAAGTTGGACGGTCTTCTGGAGGAGCTTGGGCTTCTGGGGAGGATTTTTCAGGTACCGTAACCCTGCATTGGTCGGATGCCTGTGCTTCAGGCATTGAGGATGTTACACTAATGCTAGGGGCTTACCTTGATAACAACAATACACTCTTCACTACCCTCGATGATGTATGGATTGATCCGGCAGTTGTCCGTTTTGGTGAGCAATGTGATATTAATGATTTAGATTCAGAAACAGGTTATGTAAGCTTTTCCGTTCCTGATATTGCCAATCGCACCAGAGCACTTATTTTTGCTTCAACTAATGAAGCGGATAACCCTCTGCCCGTAGAGGCTTGCTGTTTTACGCTTTCTCGTTCGGTTGATGGAGTGATGTTAACTTGGGACACCTATTATGAATTTGAGGCTGATTCTTTTATAATTTATCGATCAGAAGATGGTGTTTCTTTTGATCGGATTGCAGGCTTAAAAGCCAATGGCGATTCTAGGAGTCAATTGAGCTATTCGTATGTGGATAGGGCACTTAGCTACTCTACGGTATACTATCAACTTACTGAATTGGATATATATGGAAATGAGCATTTTATTGATTTGAAATCCATTAAGGTTGGGGATATACCAACTGAAAAAATTCTTCTATATCCTAATCCCGTTCAAAATAATCAATTGACCGTACTTGCACCCGCTATTAATGAGGAGGTACAATGGGATATTTATAATGCTAATGGTGTCTCGGTTCGGGAAGCGGTTAGTTCTTTTACCGTCAGTCAAGGCAAGATACACATTGAGTTTAATTTATTACCAGGGGTATATTTCCTCAAAATGTATCATGCCGATGGAGTCCACCTCGAAAAATTTATGAATTATTCTCGTTGATCTAAACTTTAGCTATATTTTATATTAATGTTCGGAAGTGAGAAAATCAGCCCAAGCACGAATGGCCTTGGCGGCTGAAAGGTCGGCATTGCTTTGGTGATTGGCCTTAGGCGTAAATTCAGCCTGCCAAACCAGATGAGTAGAGGCATTTCTTTCTAAAACTTCCATCATATCGATAAACCCGGCCTTCATTTTCGTATTTTCCTCATCGCCCAAGCTCATAAAAAGAAAACTACTTTCCTCTCCCTTTGCAGCGGGTAATAGTTGGGCAGCCTGTTTGCAAATGGCATGTTCGTCTCTCCATAAAGCCGGACTGAAAGCCAATCGACCTTGGAAAAGATGAGGCTTATATAGTAATGAATATAGCACCAAGAGTCCACCACGCGAATTCCCTGCAAGGGCGCGTATGCCCGAAGTGGCATAGTTCTTTTCCATCATCGGAAAAAGCTCCTTTTCCATAAAAGTTAAGAAGGTATCCCCTTCGCCCATAGGGCTGTCGGCTTCATCGATATCCGTACGCATGAAAGGAGGTGTATAATCCCTTTGTCGGCCTTTGCTACTTACATTGGGCAGCCCCACGATGATGGTTTCGGGGGCGCATCCGGCAGCAGCCAGGATGTTGTTTTTTTGTGCCAGATGTTTGTCTTGTGAACTACCATCCAGTACATACATCACCGGGTAGGATTTTGTAGAGTCGTAGTGTTGCGGAAGATGAATAATGACTTCTCTTTCCTCTTGTAGGATTTGAGAATACAGTCGGGTTTGAATATCTGACTCAGGGTACTCGGGTTGCCCGTTGGCGTACGCATACAAAAAGATAGAAAGTGGGCAGCCTACCAAAAGTAGGGCGATTGGGAAGATGATTTTTTTCATTGGGTAATTTTTTTGAACCAAAACTACCCATGTAGCAGCCTGCTTGATATCGGCATTAGGACGTCATTTCTACGCCATCACCTGTTTGTTTCAGAAAAGAACAGGGATGAAGGGATAGATATCGAGGTTTTGTTTCTTCAGAAGAATAGCATTCTTGATAACCCAAGCGGCATTTCCGGCCACTAGAATTAGGTATATCACCAGTACAAAGGGGATTTTGCCCAAAACAAATTGTCCGGTGATGGCATAATGCATGAAATGCGTGATGGGAAGGATAAGCCCCGTTAGCAACAGCCAAAGAATCTGAAAGCTCAGAATCTTTTTTCCGGTTTGGTACTCCAAAGGGTCGGATTTATGCTTCCGCCACAGAAAGAACGGGCCAATCACTTGAAAAAGAGGAATAAACACGCCCAGTAGCGCGGAGGAGTTGATGGCTTGTAGGGCAACAACAGATTTGACGGAAGCCTCTTGCGAAGGGTTGACGGATAAGTCGCTAAGAGCTATATGAAGGGTATCAGCCAAGGTTTTGAGGGTATGAGGCCTTGGTTGGCTCAGGTCGTTTTCAATGCGTTGAATGGTGCGCAAAGATATTCCCGACTCTTCCGCGAGCACTTCTTGTGATAAGCCTCTGCTTTTTCGTTTCAAACTAATTTGTTGGCCAAGAGTCATTGGTAGATGGACTAATTTTTACGCATGTATTGGTATATGTAGGTATTCAAACATAAGAAATATATCGCTTGATTTGGGTGATTAAGAGTTCAATTTTGAAATTAACCAAATCGGCAATACAAGCACTTTTCCCCTTGCTTTGGTAGGTGAGCTATTTTAAATGCCAGACTAATTCTCTACCTTACTTTTTCATGTATCCCCTATGAGGTTTGTTAAAACGATTTTTCACCTAGGACTTTTGCTACTGCCCGCAGGGCTGATGGCGCAAGATTGGCAAAAGCAGCTGGATTCAGCACAAACAATGGCCTTGAAGGCCGATAATAAAGAGAAAACCATTGCCTTAATTCAAGAAGTGCTAGATGGAGTTTCGCCCAAAGAGCCACTTTACGCAAAAGCCGCTTTGGCTTTAGCGGATTTTTACCTTTATGCTGAGGAGAATAAAAAGGCTTTGGAGTGGCTAGAGCAAAATAAACAATTAAGTAAAGGAGATTTTAAGGCTTCCTACGACTTGCTCATGGCCCGGACAGGTTTGGTTACAGGCAACTATCCTTTGGCCAATGAACTGGCTGAGCAACTGAATACGCAAAGCCGAAAAGACTTAAACCCCAAAGAATTGCATGAGCTGCGCTATGTATTGGCCAAAATTGCCTACACCAATGGTGATACGCCTCTTTCCCTTCTTTATTATGATTCCATTCGATTAGATAGAAATCAAGCCGATTGGCGGCTTCTTTATAAAACCCTCAATTCCATTGCCATTGGCTATTCCGTATTAAGTCTTGCTACCAAGGCGGAAGATTTCTATCAGCAGGCACTTGACCTTGCGCAAGAAAAGGGAGATAGCCTTCGGATAGTCTCCATTTATATCAATATGGGTACTACCCGATATGTGCAGTACGATAACTACCGGGCTCTGGAGTATTTTAAAAATGGAGGGGCCATGATGCAGCGCTTGTCTCCTAACAATCACCATGCATTGGGTTCGGTGTATAATAATATAGGTTCGGTGTATGCTAGTCTGAAAATGTACGATTTGTCTATTGAATACACCCGAAAAGGACTGGCGCATAAAGTGCAAGCAGTAGGTGAAAGCCATCCGGTAATGGGCTTGTATTATGATAATTTAGGTTCGGCATATTATCATTTAAAAAAGTATGATTCTGCCTTGCTGTACCTCAATCGAGCTCGGAAGGTTTTTGAAGATCTTGGGATTCGTTCGCACATCTATGCGGGGGTGCTTTTTCATGAAGGCAGGGTGCGTGCTGCCCAAAAGCAATGGGATAAGGCAGAGGTATTGTTTGAAGAGTCGATGCAGCTATACATCGAAAATTTTGGCGAGCAAGACTACTGGGTAATGTACGGCTGGATAGAGTTATCCAAACTGGCGACTGCGCGCTCGCAAGACAAAAAGGCCATGGATTATGCGCAAAAGGCTGTTCAATCCATCTATAAAGGAGAATTAGATTTCACCTCCCGCTTTACTTTAAAAACTGACTCCATACTCAATTTATCGGGTATGATGGAGGCCCTGGCTAATTATGCCTATTTGCGGAAAGTGGCCGCCCGCGATACTCAAGCATTAGAGGAGGCACTCCATGTGTATCAGGAGGCGTTTTTGATAGTAGATCAACTCCGGTATTCTTTGCAGGCGGAAAGTTCAATTTTACAAATTGGCCAAGAGGCCAAACAGATTTATGATAATGCCATAGAGGTGGCACTCAATCTGTATGAAAAAGATAATAATCCTTCTCGATTGGCATTGGCTTTCCAGTGGACCGAGGCCGGTAAATCGTTCACTTTGCAGCAGTCAATTCAAAAGGCGCAAGCCATGGATTTGGCGGGTATACCAGTGGCTATTTCACGTGAGATAAAACAAAAAAGTGAAGAGGTGCTCAGGCTCAAAAAGGAAATTGAGTATAGTGAAGAAGAATCCGATAAAGCGAGCTTAGCCCAAAAACTGATGCAGCGCGAGGAAGAATATGCAGCACTCATGCGCCAAATTGAAAAGGACTATCCGGTGTTTTTTGAATACGGATATGCTAATAAATCGTTAAATATTGAGACAATATCCCTGCCAGCCACCACACTGGTAGAATTTAAAACGGCTGGTACCTCTTTGTTTGTTTTTGTAAAAAATGAGCAAGGGTTTTACGCCAAAAAAATACCGGTAGGGGAGAAAGACTTAGAGCAAGCCATTAAGGCTTTACAGCAAGGCATAGTGGATAAGAACTGGGCCGAAGTGGAAACGCACAATGCCCGCTTATATGAATATTTGATCGAGCCCATTGCGCCCTGGCTGCAAGGGAAAGCCCTTTTGATCATTCCTGATGGTGTATTGTTCAATTTGCCCTTTGATTTGTTAAGGCCACAAGCCGATTCGCCTTATCTGATTAATCGTTTTGCTTTATCGTATCACTATTCGGCCAGCCTTGCTTTGCGCAATCGCAGCACCTATGCGGCCTCCATGGACAGCCGCAGTGGTTTGGTGATGGCTCCTTTAGTCAACCAGGCATTTGCATTGTCCGATTGGCGAGGCGAATCCTTTGGTCGCTTACCGTGGACAGGGGCGGAGGGAAAAGCCGTAAGCCAGGCAGTGGGAGCGCGATTTTTGCAAAATGGAGAAGCTAGCGAGGCCGTGTTCAAAGCCGAAGTAGAAGAAGCGCAGTTTAGCCATTTGGCCAGTCATGCGTTTTGGAATGTCAGCGACCCCGATCTTTCCTTTGTGGCCTTGCAGCCCGGTGGGGAGGAAGATGGAAAGCTCCATGCCTATGAAATTTATAATTTGAACGCTGCTAATCGCCTCATTGTGCTTAGCGCATGCAATAGCGGACGCGGCCAGGTGCTTGATGGGGAAGGCGCCATGAGCTTGGCGCGAGCTTTTAGTTATGCCGGAGCGGGTGGCGTGGTGTTGAGCCTTTGGCCTGTATCGGATGAGATTACTGCAGAAATTATGCGGATTTTCTATCAAGAAATGAGCCGAGGGGTTTCGGTAGATCAAGCTTTGCAAAAAGCTAAACTGATTTATTTAGAAAACAGTGATGCCAAAGGCCGTGAGCCGTATTATTGGGCGGCTTGGCAATATATCGGTCAGCCCCACGAGGCTCTTTTCCCTAATCGAACTTATGAATTGGGCTGGATTTCGGCCATCATAGGCCTAATGGTGCTTTCTTTAGGCGTGTGGCGCTTCTTTATTGCCCGATCGAATCGTAGAGCGTAGTGGCCTTTTGGGCATAATAGGGGTCAGACGATTTTTTTATTTCTTCCAATACCTGCAGGCTGCGCTCGGTATCTCCGGTTTTGAGCCAAGCCAAGGCCAGGTACCATCCGGCCACGGTTCCGTACTCAGGGTCTTTGGCCTGAAAGGCCGCTTGCAAATATACAATGGCCGAAGGGGCTTGATCATTCTCTAAAAAGGCTAATCCCAGATAGGTTCTCACGGCTAAGTTTTGCGGGTTTTTGCCTAACTCTTCTTTTAACTTTGCAATGGCCAGCGGGTAATCGCCTGCTTCATAGGCCTGCATGGCCAGGGCCAAAGTGTGCTCAGGATGAATGTCTTCCCCGCGGGTTTGGCTGGTGAGGTGATTAGGGTAATGCGCATAATAAGCCGTATATAACTCAATGGGGCTGGCATTTTTCTGCTGTAAGAAAAAATAGGCAATACCCACCGCGGCCAGCACTACCACTGCTGCTGCATAGCGATACCAAGTTTGGATAAAACTTTTTTGGCTGCCTTTGGCTTCCCATGCGGCCATTTCCGATAAGAGTTGCTGGCGGTTATGCGCTTGTATGCCTTTGTGTATTTTTTGCATTTCTGCCCATTCCTTAGCCAATTCAGGTTTCTCAGCACATTCTATTTCAAATTGCCTTTTCTCCGCCTCGCTCAGCTCATTTCTCAGATAGGCATCTATACGTTCCTGATACTTTTCCATAGTCTTAGGGCATTTGAATCGACACAAGTTTTTCTTTCAGATAGGCCAAACAGCGCACTTTTTGGCTTTTTACCACTTCTTTATTTTTATACTGTAGCCTTTGGCTGATTTGTTCGATGCTGAGATTATCATAATAAAACAAAGAAAGCAGGCTTTTGCAGGGTTCTTTTAGTTGTTCCAAGGCTTGGGCCACTTGCTTGGTATTGTCAGGCACTTCCGGATCGGCTACTCCCTCTTCTTCCAGATACCATTGTATGCGCTGCTGATGATTGAGATGGCGCTCATTGGATTTAAATTTTTTCAAGGCTAGGTTTTTCCCAATCCCAAATACATAGGTGGCCGGACTGCTGCTTACTGTGTTGGTTTTTCCTTGCATAATATTCTCATACAAAATCACAAAAGCTGCCTGATAAATATCCACCGCTTCTTCTTCCGCCATACCAAACTCTTTGTACAGCCAGCGGATAAATTCGCCTCGCTTATCGGTGTATAGTCGCTCAAAACCCGCTTTGTGGCCTTTTAATAGCCCTTGGGCCAATGCGCGGAATTCGGGGTGCAGCTCTTTTGCTTCCATTAGTACGATGAAGGCCGTGGGGTAAACAGTTTTTCAGACAGAAATCAAGGAAAAAAAAATTAATAAAGGAAGTGTTTACCTCAATTAAACTCGGGTACTAAAGGATACTAATCACAAAAAAATGAAAAAATATGACCCCAAAAGTACCAATTGTTTTTTCCAGTAAACCCATCAAGTACACAATCCTTACCCCTAAACCCTAAATGAAAATGACAAAGTACCTATCATTCGCCATTTGGTCTATTCTGCTAATACTAGCTAGCAGTTTAACTGGCTGGGCACAAACTGCCCCCGGTGGTGTCCGAAGTATTAATTATGCCCGTATTGGTCCTGCACCTATTATCAGGGACATGCATGTGGACACGCAAGGCAATATTTTCGTTGCTGGCATATACAATGGTGATAATCCGCCTACCTTAGATCCATTCACCTCTCAATTACCTGAAGCTAGTGCCGATGGCGTTTGGGATGTTTACGTAGCTAAATACGATGGAGCCGGAGTTTTGCAATGGTTGCGCTCTGGTGTGAGCGAAAGTGCGGAGCTGCTCAATGTGAGCGATATAGCCGTAGATGCCAGTGGCAATGTGTATGTTTCCGGTACTGTGCGGGGCGATTACGCCCGTTTTTATGATGCCGATGGAAGTTTTCAAGTACAAGGTTCGGCTTTCAATAGTGTATATAGTAATGGTGCCTATGTGCTCAGATACACAAGCAATGGAGAAATAAGCCATATCTGGAACAAGCATTTTGAAGGACAAGCCGGAAGCTATTCGGCTATGGCCATGGTGCTCAATGGTTCTGATATTTATGTTGCCGGACAAGAAACAGGCAATACCCGTGCTTATATTGCTAAGTTGAATACGTCTTTGGCAGAACAATCTTACAACCCTATCGGTACGGGAAATATTGAGCCGCGAGATATGGTTAGAGATGCAAACGGAGCATTTTACCTTACCGGAAGTGTAAAAAGTACTGTCAGCTTGGGCGGAAGTCAATTTACCGCCACAAGCCAAGGCGATGTGTATGTGGCTAAGTATAGTTCAGCCTATACCTATTCCTGGGGATTTCAGGTGTCGAGTCAAGCTAGTACGGAGTATGGTACCAGTATAGCAGTAAATGCCAATGGCGATGTATTCTTATTGGCTCAGGTAAATGGGCTAGCCACTACTATTATAAATAAATATAACAGCATGGGTAATCTTCAAGCAGGCAATATTAGCTTAAGTGCCACAGGCACTTCTCCCTACGTAAAAGGAGAGAAACTCTTGATTGATAATGATGGGAATCTCTTTGTGTTGGGAAGATTTCGCGGTACCTCCGACCTCGATCCGGGTGCGGGTACTACCACTGTTTCTGATGCCAACGGAGGATATTTTTGGGCAGGTTATACCAATTCGCTAGCCTTTTCATGGCGAAGCCCTGCCTTATGGAACAATAGTGTAAATACTTCTATTACAGGGTTTTTCGATTCATTTAATAAATACCACGTAGCGTTTCACTATGATTATTCAGGAAATCAAAATGGATACTTGGCTTCCTATAGTTTCGAATCTGACCGTACCGCCCCAGCCTTTACCAACCGTAATCCGGCTGATGGCAGTAGTAATGTGGCTCGGAATGCCAATTTAGAAATTACATTTAATGAAGCAGTTCAGGCATCGCCCAGTGCTAGCATTTCTATAAAAAACTATTCCACTAATGAGGTAATAGAAAGCTTTACCTTGCCTTCGCCTCGGGTTAGTATAGTCGATAATGTAGTAACGATTGATCCTACTACTGATTTTCCTCTTACCAAAACCGCGCAGCGCTATTATGTAAACTACACGGGTTTTAGAGATGCGGCCGGTAATTTTTCTAATGCCATACAAGATAAAAACACTTGGGAGTTTTTAGTGACTTTTGATAATACCGCACCTACCGTTTCTAGCTTTCTTCCTGCCCAAAACGCTGTAGATGCCTCTGTAAGTCAGAACTTGCAGATTACCTTCTCTGAGCCCGTTTTTGAGATAACAGATGGCTTCTTCAGACTTTATAAAACCAGCGGAGGTGAATTGATAGAAACCTTTACATTGCCTTCGGCCCGCGTAGTTACCAACGGAAATACGGTTACAATCGACCCTAGCAACGACTTGGAAGCGGGTACTCAATATTACCTCGGGATTTCCAGCAATACTATGCGCGATGAGGCCGATAATCGGGTGCTGGGTAACCTTAGCTCTTCCTTTTGGACTTTCACCACAGCCGATGTGGCAGATACGCAAGCGCCTGTGCTGAGCAATCTTTCGCCACTCGACAATGCCACCGAAGTAGCTCCATCTAGTAATTTGACGCTTACCTTTGATGAAAATATTAGCGGGGTAGAAAGCAAAACCTTAAGCCTACGCTTGGCCTCCAATAATGGAGTAGTTGAGAATTTTACCTTGCCCAGTGCGGCTGTTACAATTGAGGCTAATCAAGTGACTATTAATCCGAGTGCCGATTTGGCTTCTTCTATTGGTTACTATGTATTGATAGATGCAGGTACTTTTGAAGATGCGGCTGGAAATGATTTTGCTGGTATCGCTAGCACCACGGCTTGGAATTTCACCACAGCGGCCATTGCCGACATAGTAGCGCCCACTATTAGTACACTATCCCCAAGTAATGGGGCTGTGGATGTGGCTCTTGATGCCAATCTTCAAATTACTTTCTCAGAGCCTGTAGTTCCCGTTACTGATGGATTGATTCAACTGATTCGCAAGGCGAGTGGGGGCGTAATGCCCGGATTCAATTATTCGCTTCCTCACCCCAATGTAACAGTAAGCGGCAATGTAGTAACCATCAATTGGGAAGACGATATGCTCCCTACCGAAGAGTTTTGGGTCTATCTGAAACCAAATTCCTTTGAAGACGCGGCCGGAAATAATGCGCCCGGCTATACTACGGAGGCAGGTTGGGCATTTACAACCGTTTTTGTGGAGGATAATACTAATCCAATATTGGTAAATGTAAGTCCTGTCGTGAATGCTACAGGTGTGGCAGTCAACTCACCTATTCATTTATATTTTTCCGAATTTGTTCAATTGAATGCGGGTGGCACTATTAGCCTGAATTATATAGGTGCCGAAATGCCTATCGAGCAATATACCCTGCCCAGTGATAGAGTATATGTAAGTGGTGCCGAAGTAAGTATCTACCCAACGAATAATTTGCCCAATGGAAAGCAGATTTATCTAAATGTTTCTAACAATGCTATATCCGATTATCAGCTGAATTATTACGAAGGCGTAAGCGATGCCACCAGCATTACCTTTACCACCGTAGCCTCTGCGGCTCCAACGCTAACGGCCGTATATCCGAATACTAACAGTACGAATGTGCCTGTGGGTGTGCAACAGATGAAAATGGTGACGAACGAAACGGTGTATGTAAATGAGGCTTCCGGAGGAAGTGTGGATTTATATACACTAGATGGTACACTGGTATCTTCTTTGACAGCTGCTGAACTCGGTTCCGGATATACGGAGAATTCCTTTTTCTTCAATACCATTCTGGCACCTTCTACTACGTATTATATCACCGTAAGTGCTGATTTGTTCCGAACAAACGGTGGAGGAAGTTTTGCCGGGATTTCTGATAATACCACCTGGCGCTTTAGCACGCAGTCGGCTGAGGATAGCTATAGCTTGATTAGCAGCTTTAGTCCTGCCCATGGTGCCACCCAAGTGAGTGAAAGTTTGAGCGAAATCCGCTTGGATTTTACCCAAGAAGTAAATGCGGATTCAGGGAAATTTAGATTAAGAAAGCAGTCGGATAATTCTTTGGTAAAAGAATGGGATTTGAATACAGATGTTACCTTCAATTCGGTGGATAACTACGCTATATTCCCGCTTGATATTGTGTTGGAGCCCAATACCACCTATTACATAGATAACTCCTTCGATAATTCAGGGAATTATGATCCAGGATTGCTTCTCTACGAGTATGCCTACGATGCAGGCTTGGATATCTATACAGGGGCGTATATAGCCCCTTGGGCTACCGATTTCTGGACCTTCACTACCGGACAAACCGATAATGTAGCGCCTACTATTGTAAGTGTAACTCCCTCACAAAACACCACTGGGGTATCCATTAATCCGGAATTTATAATTGAGTTTTCCGAAGAGGTAGTGATAAACGATGCAGGTTTTGACTTTGTAAGGCTTTATATTTTCCCCACCCTTATCGAAACCGTTCAGTTGAGAAATACCGAATTGGTCACCTTCGAGGGGAATCTCGTGAAGGTGCGCTTTTCAGCCCCTCTTGAGTATTCTACCCAATATTTGTTTGGTGTAACCAGCCAAATGGTGAAAGACCTGGCCGGAAATCCAAATCAGGCCAATGCTAATATCACCTTTTTCACCGAGGCACATCCCGATACCGATGCACCATTGGTAACTAGCCTTTATCCAAGCAATGGCGCTAGCAAAGTGCCTTTCGATACGGTATACACCATGCATTTCAATGAATTAATCGCGCTGGACAATAGCGATACTAAGTATGTGAAATTATATAATCAGAATGATGAGCTGGTGCACCAAGTCTTGATTAACGCTAGCAATTTGCAAGTAGGCGAGGATGGTCAAAGTGTGACCATGAAGTTTAATGCCAATGAAGGACAGCAATATTTTAATTTGGGTACTTCGTATTATATTCTGGTAGATGAAGGAGGTATAAAAGATCTATATGACAATCCGCTGGCGAGTTTGCAAAGTGTTAGCGATTGGGCCTTTACCATCCAAACCCGTGAAGAAGCTTATGAAGTGTATACGGATTTTAGTCCGGCCCGAGGAGCCGTGGAGGTACCTATTTCCGTAGGGACTTTACAAATGACCTACAATCAACCTGTGGTGAAAAGTGGAAGTGGCGCCTATCGCTTAAAAGATGCCAATGGCAACTTGATTAAAGAATGGGCTTCCGATGCGGAGGAGATTGTGGTAAACAATGAGGTGGTAAGCATTACCAATGTGCCGGAACTTGCCTATAGCACTTCCTATTTTGTGGAGCACGTAGGGCCTTACTCTGCCTTTGGAGGAGACATTACCTGGGGTTCAGTGTATGGACTGAATAGCTTCCGTTTGCTGCACTGGCGCCAAGATGCCAGCTACTGGACCTTCACTACCGAAGCCGCTCCAAAAGCTGCACAAAGCATCACTTTTGAAGCTTTGCCTACTAAAACTTTTGGCGATGCCGCCTTTGACCTAACGGCCACTGCCAGTTCCGGCTTAGAGGTAAGCTATAGCAGTTCGGATGAAACCGTAGCCACTATCAATGGTAGTACGCTTACCATTGTTGGAGCAGGTACCGCCACTATTACCGCCAGCCAAGCAGGCGATGCCGATTATGAGGCCGCAGCTTCTGTGGGACAAGTATTGACGGTCAACAAGGCTACGCAAAGTATCACTTTCAATGCCTTGTCCACTAAAACTTTTGGCGATGCTGCCTTCGGTTTAAGTGCCACGGCCAGTTCCGGGTTAGCGGTGAGTTATAGCAGTTCGGATGAATCGGTAGCGACTATCAATGGTACTGCGCTTACAATTATCGGAGCAGGTACCGCCACTATCACCGCTAGTCAGTCAGGCAATGCTAATTATGAAGCCGCAACTTCTGTGGAACAAGTATTGACGGTCAACAAAGCCAACCAAACCATCAGCATAGAAAGCATAGCCGATAAATCCATCAGCGATGACCCTTTTGAAATTATTGCCACTAGCACCAGCGGCCTGAGCCTAAGCTACGCTATTCTCAGTGGCCCTGCCACGATCGAAGGCAATGTAATAAGCCTGAACGGCAGTAGCGGTACGGTAGCCCTAGAGGTAAGCCAAGCAGGCAATGCCAATTATAATGCGGCCAGTGCCCAAACCAGCTTTGCCGTGCTAGATGATAGCAAAACCAACCAAAGCATCACCTTTGCTGCCTTGGAGGATAAAACCTATGGCGATGCGGCCTTCACACTCAGCGCTACGGCCAGTTCCGGCTTGGAGGTAGTGTATAGCAGTTCCGATGAATCGGTAGCGACTATTTCAGGCAACACGCTTACGATACAAGGAGCGGGAAGTGCCCTGATTACGGCCACTCAAAGTGGAAACGATAGCTTCAATCCCGCTTCGGCCGTAAGCCAAAGCCTGACAGTAAATGCTGCAAATCTAACCCTAACAGTAGATGACAAAAGCATCACTTATGGAGAAGCCTTGCCCGAGTTTACGTATCAACTTACAGGCTTTGTAAACGGGGAAGATGCCAGCGTGCTGACGCAAATACCTCAAATCAGCAGCACGGCTACAGCCAATAGCGATGCCGGAAGCTATGAAATTACAGCCAACGGAGCGGAAGCCGCCAATTATACTTTCACCTATGAGGCAGGTACACTTACCATCAATAAAGCCAACCAAACCATCAATATAACCACCATTGCCCAGCAAAACATAGACGCAGGCACCATTACAGTAGAAGCCACCGCCAGTAGCGGACTAGAAGTAAGCTTTACCGTACTGAGCGGTCCGGCTACGGTAGTAGGTAACCAACTTACCTTGAGTGGCACACCGGGCACTGTAGTGCTGGAAGCCAGCCAAGCGGGCAACCAAAACTACGAAGCGGCCAGTGCACAAACCAGCTTTACGGTAATTGACCCTGCCAATCCTTGCGAAGGCTTTGCGGTAAGCCTCCTAAGCCAAACAGACAACCTTTGTGCAGGGGAAGCCAATGGAGCTATTTCGGTAACAGTTACAGGCGGTACAGAACCGTATGCCTATAGCTGGAGCAACGGAGGCGAAAGCCAAAACTTGAGCAGCCTAGCCGCAGGCGATTACACCCTTACGGTAACCGATGCCAATGAATGTACCGTAAGCCTAAGTGTAAGCATTACGGAGCCGAGCGCGCTGGTTGTAAGCTTCACTACCCAAGCCCAAACGGATGCCGATGCGCCCAATGGCAGCATAGACTTAACAGTAAGCGGAGGCACCTCACCCTACACCTACGCATGGAGCAATGAAGCTACGGAAGAAGACCTAAGCGGACTAACAGCAGGTGATTATAATGTAACGATTACCGATGCCAATGGCTGTAGTATTAGCCAAAATATAACGGTAGCGGAAGATATTGAAGTAGTAAGCGGAATAGCGGAGAATGCCTTCCAAGTAAAAGCTTACCCCAACCCATGCAGCGAGTACCTAAGCATTGAATGGGAAGGAAATGAAGTGAAAACCCTACGCTTGCTCAGTTTGCAAGGGCAAATGGTACAAGAACATAGACTAAGCGGACAGCAGCAGTATCGCTTGGATGTATCGAAAGAGCAGGCGGGCATCTACTTGCTACAGATAGCAACAGGCAGCAGAAGCCAGATACTAAAGATACGGATTGAGAAGTAAGGAATTCAATCTTGTTTGTGGTTTACTGAAAGCACCCTGCCGAAAGGCGGGGTGCTTTGTTTTAGATAGGAATCCTCCAAGGTTTTTAAAACCTTGGAGGATTTTGATGTTTTCAGAATAGCCATATTCATAAACGGCTAGGTTTTTATACTTGCGAATATCTTCTATATTTAGGGGGTATTATCTTCATAATGAAGGTTATACACTAATTGTACATCCTACTAAGATGATCGAGATACTTGAAAAACATATCACTGAACGCATCGGCAAACGACCTGAAAACCTTGATAAAGTGCTTTCCCAATTTGAATCATTAAATACCAAAAGGGGGATACACTTATTGACTCAAGGTGATGTCTGCAAGTATGTATATTTCATTGTAAAAGGTTGTTTGCAAGTATATGTGCTCGATAAAAACGGTAATGAATCAACACGTTCTTTTTATTTCGAGAACGCTTGGGTCACAGATATTTTTGGATTTAAAAACCAAGTACCTTCATCGGAGTTTGTTAAGTGTATTGAGCCTTGCGAGCTATTACGGATTCATTTTGAACCATTTCAAGCCCTGTGCAGAGAAGTACCTCAGTTTGATGCACTATACAAAGAGATTCTTGAAGCCTCCTATAATAACACCGTTTATAGGGTAAATACCCTGACTTCTCTTGATGCATTTGAGCGAGTTAAATGGCTAATGGAAACTAAGCCGCTCATCATGACCAGGCTGTCAAGCAAACTTATTGCATCCTATTTGGGTATTTCCCCTGAAACGCTCACCCGATTGAAATCTAAGCTCTAACTCTTGACATTTGTCAAGAGTCAAGTACGTATCATTTGAGAATTTTGTAAGGTAAACATCAAAATTTTTAAAAAATGAAAGAGTACTTATTATTGTTTTGGAATGAATCAGGCGATGGTCAATATCAAATCGACCCTGAAAAAATGAAAGAAGGAATGAATGCTTGGCAGGCTTGGATTGGAAATATTGCCATGCAAGGAAAACTAATCTCTACAAAGCCTATTCAATGGGAAGGAATTCAGATTGGCAATGAAAGCAGAAAAGAATCCCCTGTAATTGCAGACAAAATAATGGTTACAGGATACTTGATTTGTAAATCTGACAACATTAATGAAGTGGTAGAATGGTCAAAAAACTGCCCCATATTGGATAGTCCGTCAGGTTTTACAGAAATTAGGGAAGTTGCACCTTTTGAAATGTAAGAAGATGGATAAGATTTTAAACATTGGAAAATATTTGTTTCCCCTGTCCTTTTTACTGTATGTAGGATTGCATGTAGGGAAGCCAGATGTAGGAGCCTCTTTTGTACCTGATTTTCTTCCGTTCCCCTATTTTTGGAATTACTTTACACTAGTTTGTATCGTTTTGTTTATTGTGAGTGCAACCATACAAAAATATGACAAACTTGCATATTCCTTAATGGCACTATATGTATTGTTAATGGCTATTTTGGTGCATCTTCCTATGGCATTAGGGAATAACCTTCCTACGGAAATGATGGTATCTGATTTGGGTCGTACTCAAGAACTGGAAATGATTAATGTATTTAGGAATATCATGGTAGCCGGTGCTTTACTTGGATTTGCTAAATACGTGGCAACTGATAAAAGAATAATTGGGTGAAAGAATGATGTAAAATTTGGTATAAGAGCATAAGCGGTTTGAGTGTATACTTGAACCGTTTTTGCATTTAAATAGGTATCTTGTATTCTAAAGGCAAATGCATTATATCTGCTGCTTATATACGTGAGCCTTAGACCTACCAAGGGACAGGTATTGATAAACATCATAGTGGTATTAAACTAATTGGTAAATGGAAATTTACAATGGCATACAGGCTTTTCATGCTACCTCAAGAACCGAATGGCGAAAATGGTTAGAGGAGAATCATCAATCTGAAAAATCTGTTTGGCTTATCATTTTCAAGAAAGAAAGTGGTACCCAGAGTGTGTATTATCCCGAAGCAGTGGACGAAGCACTTTGTTTTGGTTGGATAGACAGTAAACCCAACAAACGAGACGAAAATAGTTATTATCAATTTTTTGCCAAACGAAACCCTAAGAGTAATTGGAGTAAAATTAATAAAGCAAAAGTTATCAAACTTATCGAACAAGGACTTATGCACAGTTCAGGATATGAAATGATAGAAATTGCCAAAAAAAATGGAACGTGGGAGGCATTAGACGAGGTAGAGAACCTTACATTACCAGCCGACTTAGAGCAACTCTTTTTGAAAAATAATGTGGCATTTGAGAATTGGAACAATTTCTCTCGTTCATCCAAAAGGGGGATCTTAGAATGGATTATGAACGCAAAAAGGCCAGAAACACGTCAGAAAAGAATTGAGGAAACAGTATCGCTGGCAGAGAAAAATTGTAAAGCGAATCACTACAGGCAATAAAAAAGCGCCTTTTCAAAGTGTTATCGCTAATTACCAACTAGCGCGCGTTTTCAACGCGTGCTAAATAGTGAGTTGAGATGAATTAATAGGCGTGGCAAACGCGCGCTAGTTGAAGAAGGCTTTGGCGTTTTGTCAACTTTTTGGTGTGGGCGAGATGATTTTGGCTTAAGATGCTTTTATCCGTGGAGAGGCTTGTAAAATCAATACCTGTAATTGTCACCGACACGGCTGAATAAAAGTGCCACTGAAGTGATTAGAACCCATATTTGAAATTTTTATCCTTATTTCTTTAACAAAATATATACTAATCCGTATGTTTGTTTTACAAAGTATATAGAAATGAATAAGGAATATCTTGGTGAATTTGAAGAACTGGTGCTTACCATGGTGGCTCTCTTGGGAGAGGAGGCTTATGGCAATCCCATTGTGGCAGAAATTAAGTCCAGATTGGATCGTGAGGTTAACCTCAGTGCTGTACATGTTACCTTGTATCGGTTAGAAGATAAGGGCTTGGTAACCTCTGAGATGGGTGGCTCAACTAAGGAGCGTGGTGGTAGACGAAAACGGATTTTTACTATTTCCCATGCGGGTATTGCGCTTCTCAAAACCATGAAGGAGTCGCGCCAAGAGTTATGGAGCTTGATTCCCCAATTGAATTTCACATTCTCATGAATCCACAGAGCGAATATCCTCCGAAAATTTTCCTAAAAATCTTAAAATGGTTTTGTCCCACTAAACTGCATGAGTCTGTGGAGGGAGACCTTTGGGAAGAATTTGAATTTGACTTGCAAAGGTTCGGAATTAGAAGGGCTCGTAGGCGTTTTGCATGGAATGTAGTCCGTTTTTTTAGGCCCGCCATTTTGCTTCGTCATACCAACAAACGAAATATTATATATACCGATATGCTACGTAGTTATTTTACCATCACTTTCAGAAACCTATACAGAAATGCGAGTTATTCCATTATCAATATTATAGGCTTAGCCATAGGTATGGCAGCCTGTTTGTTAATCTGGAATTATGTTGAGCACGAAACTAGTTTCGATACGTTTCATCCCGATGTGGAAAGAACCTACCGTGTAGACCAAACCTCTATCTGGAATCCCGAAGGTGGGATTATGGGTTCTACGGGGCCAGCTGTGGCCGAGGTTTTGTTAAAAAATTATCCTGAAATACAGGAGGTCATGCGAATTAATACCCCGGGTGGAGATGTAATGCGATTTGAACCAGATGGAGGTGTCCCAACGGTGTTTATGGAAGAGAAAATACTGGCGGCAGATTCTAACTTCTTCAATTTTTTTGGCATCGCCCTACAAGAGGGGAATAGTAAAAGCGCACTAAGTGGAATCAATAAAGTGGTAATTTCACCTAAGGCCGCTGCAAGACACTTTGGAGAAGGAGCTGCCCTTGGAAAAATCCTGCTATGGGGCGAAAATAAAATACCTTTAGAAGTAACAGGGATAACCGAATCTTTACCTGCCAATATGCACTTTAGTTTTGATTATTTGATTTCAATGTATTCTAATCCATCCATTAAAAGATTTGATTGGAGCTTTATTTGGACTCAAATGGTGACTTATATCAAGCTAAAGCCGGAAGCCAATGCGGTAGAACTTCAATATAAAATGGCCGAAATTGGTGAGCGGAATATAAAGCCTACTTTTTCTCGCTTGGGTATTGATTATCATGACTTTATTCGTGATAAGGGTGGATGGAATTTTGTATTACAACCTGTGGCAAATATCCACCTATATACTGTTAATTCTAATAACCGAATTGGTGCCGTAAGCGACATCAAATACATTTACATCTTTAGTATTGTTGGTCTATTTGTTCTATTGATTGCCGTTATCAATTTTGTGAATTTATCTACAGCGAGAGCCTCTACACGAGCTAAGGAAGTAGGGGTGAAAAAGAGTTTGGGTGCCTTTAAATCTTCTTTAATCGGTCAGTTTCAGGTAGAGTCCATCACTATCGCATTTCTGGCATTGATTATTGCTTTGGGATTGGCAGAGCTCATGCGCTGGCTGATTGGCCCCTTGTCGGATGTACATATTCCGTTTACTCTGTGGAAAGATGGGAAAGTGTTTTGGGTATTGCCACTTACTACCCTGCTAATAGGGTTTTTAGCGGGTTTATATCCTTCCTTTTACTTAACTAATTTTAACCCGGCTCAAGTATTAAAGGGAAGAATTGCCAGTGGGTTAAAAAATAAGACCATGAGGCATACTTTGGTATTAATTCAGTTTACGATTTCCATTACTTTAATGACAGGGTCCTTGGTGGTGTATCAGCAGCTTAATTATTTAAAAACTAAAAATTTAGGTTTTGATAAGGGTAATATTTTGGTGTTGAATGCTGCCGAGAAAATGGGGAATCAATTAGAGTCTTTTCAGCAAGAGCTGCAAAATATGCCAGGAGTTACCACAGTGACCCGAGCCATGACAGTTCCGGGTGGTGGTGCGTTTGAAGATATTTTCATGAAAGAGAAGGACGATACTAAGCTGCCGATTGGTCAAGTGAAAATTGACGAACATTATTTCAAAACATTTGGCCTTAGCTTGGTAGCGGGTAGAACTTTTGACAAGAACAGGCTTTCGGATAAAGAAGCGATAATACTAAATGAAACTGCGGTAAAACTTCTTGGCTGGACCCCAGAAACTGCTTTAGGTGAGAATCTAATTTATCCCGAAATAGGAAAACTCGAGGTCATTGGCGTAGTGAAAGATTTTCATTTTCAATCGTTGTATCTCAATATTTCACCATTGGTTTTCTTAGACATCAATTCTCCTATGTGGGGCGATCAAAGAGTGTTGGCTATAAGATTCAATTCAACTAGCCCTAAAGTTTTGCTGGAAAGTATTGAGAATAGATGGCATTCATTGTCGCCTGATGTGCCCTTTCAATATTCGTTTTTAAATGAGGCATTAGAAAGCCAATATAGGGAGGATGAAAGGATGGGGGGATTATTTTCCTTATTTACAGGTATTTCAATTTTAGTGGCTATGATTGGTTTGGTGGGCTTGGTTGCCTATTCTGTGGAACAACGAAAGCGTGAAATTGGCGTTAGGAAGGTGTTTGGTGCCTCTACAGGTAGAATCTTTTACCTTATCAACAAACAGTATCTGATATTGATTGTAATGGCTTTGCTATTAGCCATGGGCATAAGTTGGTGGCCATTAAGCCATTGGTTGGAATCATTTGTGTATCGTATTACTGTTAACCCTTTGTTGTTTGTTTTGGCAACTATCATTGAAATAGTATTAGCTGTAACGTGTGTTGGTTACCTATCCTATAGGGCAGCCATATCAAATCCTGCAAAGGTATTGAAGGAAGATTAGCTAGTAGTTGGGAATAGTTTATTCCGTATTATCTATTATTCTAGTTACGGTAAAAATTCACAATTCCAACTAGGGCGCATTTTCAACGCGTGCCAATCAGTGAGTTGACATGAATTAACAGGCGTTGCGAACACGTTAGAGATTTATATAAATGAAGGGAGAAACTTTTAATCTGATAATTGGACTGCTAATTTCTGTTTTTGGAATTCTTTTAACTATTTATGCTTTTTCGAATCAACCTGATAAAGACGAAAATGTATTTGGAAAGTCTGCTAACATCCAACTCAAGATAACGGGAATAGTGTGCTTCATTTGTGGACTAATTTTGGTTTTTCGGTAAAAACTTTTTGGATATCGTAAATTAGCCAATCGCAGCTAGGTGAGAATTTCGAGCTTTCTATTGAATCCTTACGATAGGGTTTGCAACCAACTCCTAACTCAAGGCTATGTCCCTGCTCTAACAGTCTATATTCTATTCATCTCCACATCTAGCCGCAGGCAAGGTTTCCTTACTTCCTCACCAAATACAATGGCTAAGAGCCAAAGGCCAAAAGCTACTAGCTCAATTTCCTTCATACTCAATATTTTTGACTACTTTTGTGCTTCAAAATCTGCATCTCGTGTCATTAGAATCGCTCAAGCTTAACAAACAAATTATTTCGGCCATGAAAGAAATGGGGATGGAACAGCCCCGTGAGGTTCAATCGGCTATTATGTCGCGCCTTATTGGCGGACAGGATTTGGTGGTGATTGCCCCCAAAGACAGTGGCCGTACTACGGGCTACTTGGCCGGAATTATCATGCGCCTGAAATATGCGGTGGAAGAAGCGCCTCGCGCCATCATTTTGGCCCATAGCAATGAAGAGGTGCAGGCCATTGCTACGCAAGCGCGCGCACTGGCTATTCATACCGATTTGCGCTTTATGGAAGCCCTGAGCGGGGGTGGGATGGAAGCCCAAATGAACGAATTGGCCGATGGCACCGATGTGATTATTGGTACACCCGACCGCATCCGTGCTTTGTACCTTAAGCTGGGCTTGAATGTAAACCGCGTGATTTCTTATGTGGTAGACAATGCCGAATTGGTATTGAAACAAGGTCATTTGCTGCCCTTGCGCGAAATCAGCCGCTCGCTACCCAAGTGCCAGCGCATGGTGTTTACCACCGTGTATCCGCCTAAGCTAGAGGTGGAAATGACGCCCTTCTTGAATTATCCATATGTGGTAGAGATAGAGGAAGCCATAGAAAAGCAGATACCTGTGCGCCAGAGTTTTTGCTATTTGGTGCCCAATTTTAAAACTAAACTTAATCTGATTGGCCACTTGCTGGAAGACCGCGAGGTGTTCGACAAAGTGGTGATATTTGCCAATACCCGCCAGACGGTGGGCAAGCTATACCAGTTTTTGCATGCCAAGTTTGGCGATGAAATGGCCTGGTACCAATCAGCCGATATGGAAATCCCCTCGCTAATGAATATGGAGGCTTTTGCCTTCCACTCCACCTACCGCATTGCTTTGGTAGATAATGAAAGAAATGGGGAGGAAACGGCCTTTGAAGCACCTGTACATATCCACCTCGATCCTCCGGCCGATATCGACCTATGGTTGCAGCGCTTTGTGGAAGAAGAGGAAGAAAGCAGCCGCTTGGCGTTTGTGCTTTCCACGGATTTGGAGCTAATCCATGTGAAGGAACTGGAAAGTGCCATGGGACAGAAAATGGAGGAACTGGAGATTCCGGCAGAGGTGAAAATCGAAAAAACTACAGGTGCTAAAGCCGTAAAAAAGGAAGAACCTAAAGAAGACCCTACCCAAGGAGGGGCTTTTACGCCCAAAAAGGCCAGCAATGTGAAGGAGCATAACTATAAGTACAAGGATAAGCGCAAGATGGCCGGAAAGGTGAGCAAAAGACGCAATAGCTAATCGGCCTCAGCGATGCTTCGCAAGGAATATTATTATCTTTTCGAAATCCAGTACTTGGGCTTTCGTTACCATGGTTGGCAAAAACAGCCCGGAGTGAAGTCTATCCAAAAGGCCCTGGAAAAGGTGTTTCGCTATGCCCTCGGCACCGATGAGTTTAAACTTCTGGCTTGTGGCCGCACCGATGCGGGCGTTTCGGCACGTCAGTCCTACATCGAGGTGTTTACCCGCGCCCCAGCCGATTTTCAGCAGCTTACCCTCTTGCTTAATGAAAAAGTAGCGCAGGATATCCGCCTACATTTTGTGCGCGAAGTAGATGCGACTTTTAACATCATCAAGCAGGTAGAGTCCAAAGAATACCGCTATTATTTTTCTTTTGGGGAGAAAGCCCATCCGTTTACGGCACCTTTTTGCCAACATTGGTCGGGAAATTTGGATTTGCCCCGCATGCAGGCCGCTTGTGCGCTTTTTGTAGGCACGCACAATTTTGCTGCTTTCTGTAATAAGCCCAAAGAAGAAACCCAATGGGTGCGCGCAGTTGATTCCATGGAAATACAAACGGGTAGCCGCTTTGAGGCAGAGATTTGGGGAAAGAATAGTTATTATCTACAAGTGAAAGGAAAAGGCTTTTTGCGCCATCAAATCCGCCTGATGATGGGCGCCTTGGTGCTGCTGGGGCAAGGGGAGATTTCGGAAGAGGCCATACGCGAAAGCCTGCTCAGCGGAAAACCTGTATTCAAAGCTTACACCGCACCCGGCCATGGACTGGAATTGCATTCTGTGAAGATGAGTTTATAGTTCTTAGTTCTTAGTTTATAGTTGTTGGAACTGAAAACTATAAACTCGAAACTAAACCCCGTCAACTAAATTCTCAATAGCTTTATCCAATAAACTTCGAAATTGAATCCTTTCCTCTTCGCTAAAGTTGCAGGTCATTTTTTCGAGGCATTGCTTAGCCACCTGAGTGGCGGTTTGTTCCAGTTCCTTCCCTTTTTCGGTCAAGAATACCCGATTCACCCTGCGGTCGGAGGCATCGGTTTGGCGAAGGAGTAGTCCGCATTTTTCCAGAATATCTACCATGCGGGTAATGCTGGCGCGGTCGCGGCCCAGTACATCGGCCAATTGTTGTTGGGTAAGGCCATCTGTACGCCACAAGTTAGTAAGCAAGCGGAACTGGTCGGCCGTGATGCCGGTATTGTGGGCTTGCTGATTTTTGGTCAGGTTGCGGGTAAGCAAATAGTGCAAGCGCCCCACTTTCCTTCCTAAATTTCCTTCTTGTGGCATAAGAATATAAAAAAGTCCGCACGGGTAGTCTCCCTGCGGACTCAGTTTCTTAATTAGAAATCCTTCTGAATTTGGTGAAATCGGGCTTGCGCTTTTCCAAAAACGCATCGCGGCCTTCTTTGGCTTCTTCCGTCATATAGGCGAGGCGGGTAGCCTCTCCGGCAAATACCTGTTGGCCTACCATGCCATCGTCTGTGGCATTGAAAGCAAACTTCAGCATGCGAATAGAAGTAGGAGATTTGGCTAAAATTTCTTGTGCCCATTGGAAAGCAGTGTCTTCCAGTTCGGCATGCGGAATAACGGCATTCACCATTCCCATTTCATAAGCTTCCTGTGCAGAGTAGTTGCGTCCCAAGAAGAATATTTCGCGGGCGCGCTTCTGGCCTACCATTTTAGCAAGGTAAGCCGAGCCATAGCCGCCATCAAAACTGGTGACATCGGCATCGGTTTGCTTGAAAATGGCATGTTCGGCACTGGCCAAAGTAAGGTCGCACACTACATGCAAGCTATGGCCACCGCCTACGGCCCAGCCCGGCACCACAGCAATCACGGCCTTGGGCATAAAGCGAATCAGGCGCTGTACTTCCAGGATGTTCAGACGCGGAACGCCATCGTCATCTACATAACCCTGCGAACCACGGGCATTTTGATCACCTCCGCTGCAAAAAGAATACACGCCATCCTTAGTAGAAGGGCCTTCGGCTGAAAGCAAGACTACCCCTACGGAAGGATCTTCGCGGGCATCCAAAAAGGCATCGAACAATTCCCCTACGGTTTTCGGGCGAAAGGCATTGCGCACATTGGGTCGATTAAAGGCAATGCGGGCTACGCCATCACATTTTTTATACGTTATATCCTCGTATTGTTTGGCTATTTTCCAGTTAATGCTACTCATATGGTTTGCTTACTAAATCAAATTGTGTGTCCAAAAATAGGCATAAACTAGAAAACAAGACGGATATTTTGCAGCAATGATTGCCTTAGGCCTTGTCTTGCACCATACGTACGATTTTAAGTACCATTTTGCGGGGTACAAAGCGGGAAGCTTGGGCATTGAGCCAGTTCATAAATCCGGGAATTACGGTCATGCTCCCTTTCATTAGGTGTTTGTAGCCAAACTCACTCACCTCACGGGCGGTAGGTAGTTTTTTCCCTTTCACCAGTTTAGATTCTTGTAGGTTGGCTGCTTGCTGAAAGCCCGTTTCCGAAGCACCGGGGCATAGCGTGGTTACTGTTACGCCTGTTCCTTCCAATTCATTGCTCATGGCCTCACCCAAGAAAAGCACATAGGCTTTGGTGGCATAATACACGGCCATAGTAGGGCCGGGCTGGAAAGCAGCCGTAGAGGCTACGTTCAATATCTTCCCTTCGCCACGGGCCACCATGTCTTTCACAAACAAATGGCTGAGCTTGGTGAGGGCTTTGATATTGAGGTCAATCATAGTTTCAATTTTTCCATACTCTGATTCATGGAAGAGGGAGAAATCCCCAAATCCTGCATTGTTTACCAAAAAGTCAATGGTAATCATTTCTTGTTGCAGGCTTTGGTAGAGACTGTCAATTTCTTCCATTTTGCTTAAATCTTTGGCAAATACCCATGCCTTTACTTGGTATTTGTCGCGGATTTCTTGGGCTAGTTTCTCTAGCTTTTCTGCATTGCGGGCTACTAATACCACCTGATGACCTTCGCGGGCAAAAATGTGGGCGAATTCCAATCCGAAACCCAAAGAGGCTCCGGTGATGAGGGCTGTCTTTTTCATTTTGTTTATATTATAGTGAATAAATATTCATTTTATAGATAAAAAAATTAACTTTTAAGACTGTCCCAAGCCATGCTAAAGCATTGCTCAAGGGTTTGCGGGCTAAAGGGAAGGTTCTTTTGTTTTACAATCTTTACAATCTCATGTATGCCGCCTTGCATCTGTGCTAGCAGTAAATCATTGGCGATATTTTTAATCAAACCATTTTGCTTGGCCTCATCCAAAAAATCGTGAAGGGGCATAAACCAAGCATCTACCTGTACGATGGTAGTTTCAGGAATAAAGCCGCTGTAAATGAATTGCTCCACAAAGAGCATGTTCTCGGTATGGGCAAAACAATACTGAGCATAGGCCATCCACATGTTCTTGAAGGTGAGGAAAAAGGTGGCATCTTTATGGGCAGGATTTAGTAAAACGCCCATAATCAATTTCTTAGTGGCAATAAAGGTGTCCTGAATCAGGGCTTCTTTATTGGGATAATAGATATACAAGGTGCCCGTAGCAATATTGGCTTTTTTTGCCACCTCCGCCATTTTCAATCCGGTAAATCCCGTATTGTTCACCACCTGAATGGCGGCTTGGTGGATAGCAAGTACTTTGGTATCGTCTTTGGCTTTGGGCATCTTGGTAATTTATCGAGACAAATTTAAGTGAATAAAAATTCATCATCAAAATTAATTTAAATTTTTTTCAGAAAGGCTGCGTCTTTTGGTGCAGGCCGATGTCTTCCTGATGTAAAACAAAATTCAAAACCTATGAAACGATTCCATGTAAACATCAGTGTAAACGATTTAGAACAGTCTATTCGTTTTTATACCGCCCTTTTTCAAGCGGAACCCAGTGTAAGAAAACCTGATTATGCCAAATGGATGTTGGAAGATCCACGGGTGAATTTTGCCATTGGGCTCAATCCTGCTAATCCGGGTATTGAACATCTCGGTATACAAGCCGAAACGGAGGCAGAATTGCAAGAAGTATTTGCGCGCTTGGAAAAGGCCGAAGGCGAAATCAGAGAAGAAGGACACACCACCTGTTGCTATGCTAAGTCCGAAAAATCATGGATTGCCGACCCACAAGGAGTAGAATGGGAAACTTTTTATACCTATGGAGAAGCCACTGTGTATGGAGGCAAGCAGGTACAGGCGGCCAAAGGAAAGGGAACTTCCTACGGTCCGGTATGTTGCAGTCCCGCTTTGGATTTGCATACGCATAAATAATTCAAACACCCTCGGAGGAGCCTTTTCTTTCCGAGGGTGTGTGTATTCATTGAACTCGAAGATGCACAATTCTCTTTGACCTTTACAGTGTAAACTTTTACCTTTCCTTTTTCCTTGAATGCTATGGCTTGTCAAACAGTAGCTCCGGTTTTTATCACGTATCAAAAGCAATTATTGGCCTTTATTCAGAAAAGGCTGAAAGATAGCGATACCAGCAAGGAAGTGCTCAACGAGGTGCTGATGAAAGTCTACGATCACTGTGAGCAGGTGCCTCAGGTGCGCAATGCACGGGCTTGGTTGTTTCAAATTACGCGCAATGCGGTCAACGATTATTTCAGAAAATCCCAGCGTTTTTCTTCTCTGGAGAGTGCCCCTGAGCCTATGGCCGAATGGGAACAGGAGTTGGAGCAGCAAATTGCCGCTTGTGTGCGCCCCTTGATACAATTATTGCCCGAAGGCTATGCCTTGCCTTTGATTAAAAGTGATTTGGAAGGCATACCGCAGCAGCAGATTGCGGAGGAGATGGGCTTAGGTTTATCGGCTGTCAAATCACGGATACAGCGGGGCAGGGAAAAACTGAAAGCACAGTTTCATGAATGCTGCATTATTGAACAAGATAAACAAGGAAAAATTGTTGATTTTCAGATTAAAAAGGGGTGTAAAACCTTGGGAACCTAATGGTAAGAATTGTACTACTTAGTATTTGTATCTATTTCCCACTTCTTGTTTCGGGACAGTTCAAAGGGCAGATAAAAGCTGCGGATGATCAGGCTCCTGTTCCTTTTGTCAATATTTGGATAAAAGGAGAATATAAAGGAACCTCTGCTAATCAGCAAGGCTACTTTTCTTTGCCTGTGCATACAGGCGATACGCTTGTACTCTCTTCAGTGGGATTTGAAAAGTTGGAGTTTGTAGTAGGGACTTTGGTAAGTGATACGGTAAATCTCTTGATGAAAAAACAAGCCGTGGTATTGGATGAGGTGGCTGTGATGGGTAACCGAAACGCAAAAGGAAGGAGATATACGATTGATAAAATTGATAAATGGAAAATTAGAAGTTTTATTGGGACGGGCGGAGTTCCGATTATGTACGGCTTTGTTATCGAACAGGAAGAAGTGCTTATGGCAGGAATGGGGATTAAAAGTGTTTCTTTTGTAACAAAAAGTGAGAAAGTGCCTTCTACCGTTTTAATCAGACTTTATGAAAAGGGAACGGACGGATTGCCGGGAAATAGTTTGCACACAACCCCTATTCTAGTTGAATGCAAAAGGGGGAAACATATTACCACGGTAGATGTTGAACAAATGAATTTGAGTTTTCCTTCAAATGGTCTTATCGTGGCTATTGAGCTTTTATGTATTGAGGAAAATACAATTGAAATTACTGTAACAGATGCAAGAGGCCCCGGAAAGCCCGAGAAAATAAAAAGGAAACACATTAACCCTTACATAGGCACATCTGATAGCCATCAGCAAAATACACTAGTATATTCAAAAGGGGATTGGTATTTACTTGCCCGAGAAAATTTTCCCCCTCAAGTAGGTTTAAAAAGTATTCCTTTTCGACTAGAGCTTAAAGACTAAGCTCATTTCTCTCGCAAATCCCGCATGTTTTTGTTCCATTCTTCCACCCAAGCGGGAAGCGTAGGCGATTGAAGCGTGGGGTCGAATAAATGAAGGATTTCATCGGGTGTTACTACACCCTTTTTCTTTTGCAGAAAGCGCGAACTCACAATGGCCGTAGCGTGGAGTTTCCCTTTTCGGACAAAGCGTTGTTGTAGGTAAATGGCTTTAGCATCCCAGCCCAACACGGTGGTTTCGATATGAAAGCGCTGAAAGGGTTCAAGCGAACGCTGAAACTGTATCGTCTCCAAGGCAATCACCGGATAGTATCCTCCTTTATTGAGTTTTTTCCACAGTCCGGTACGTATCATAAGGTCTACGCGTGCCAAATCCATCAGCGAAAAGTATACGCCATTGTTGAGATGCATCAGCACATCAAGATCAGTAGGCAATACCGTGAAAGGCGTTTGGCAAGGGCCCAAAATAGGCACTGTTTTTCGGAAGCGTGAGATGATGGCTGTCCAGATAAGGCGGAAAAGTAAATTCATAGGGGCTTGTACGGGGATTGCAGGAAATGGATAGGGGGACAGGGGGAGATTTTCGGATTCAAATTAGTAGCGGTTGAATATAAAGTGTCAAGATGAGTTGTAAATAAAACCTTAAATTTTGATAACTTGCTATAAACCAACCAAATTATCCAATGAAAACACTCAAAATTATCCTCATGATTGTCGTGGCTATTGTGCTTATTGGCGCTGTGGCCAGTTTTATTTTACCTACCGAATACACCATCGAGCGTTCGGTAACGATTCAAGCACCAGAGGCACAGGTGAAGAAAGACGTGCAGTATTTCTCTAATTTCATCCAGTGGAACCCTTGGGCAGATGCTGATACGGCAATGGTCAATACCATTGAAGGAACTGATGGTACTGTAGGCGCCAAATATTCCTGGGTAGGCAATGATGATGTGGGCGTTGGCTCCATGACCATCACCGCCATCACCGATTCGCGCATCGATATGGATTTGAATTTTGTTACCCCTTGGGAAGCCAATGATAAAAACTGGTACAAATGGGAGAAAACCCCTGAGGGCGTAGTGCTTACTTGGGGTATGGGCACCACCATGGCGCGTCCAATGAACCTAATGGGTGCTATGATGGAAGGCATGATAGGCGAGAAATATGAAACAGGTCTCAACCGTGTAAAAGAACGGGCAGAAGCTGCTTCGAAGCAAACCAATTTCCGCGGCTTCGAGGTGAAGGAAATGACCATGTCACCCCGCAGTTATATTGTAAAGAAAGATACTGTAGGGTTTGATGCCATGCAGGCCTTTATGGGTGAACATTTTGGTGCCATCTTTGGCGCTTTGGGAAAGAAAAAGATAGAGGCCATCGGAGCTCCTTCTGCTATCTATTATATGTGGGATGAAGCCAATATGCGTACCGTAGTGGCAATAGGTGCTCCAGTAGCATCTGGTGGCAGCTTGCCCGGATATGAAAGTGTGCCTGTAGAAGGCAAGGCTTTGCACATTGCCTATTATGGCGATTATGCAGGAAGTGCCGAGGCTCACTATGCCATGGACGATTACTTGGTAAGCCGTGGGGCAGAATCTACCTTAGTGATTGAAGAATACGTGACTGACCCGGGTGCCGAACCCGATACAGCCAAATGGCTCACGAATATTTACTATTTGGTAAAATAACAACGAAAAGGGCTTAAAAAGCCCTTTTTTAGTATTGTAAGATATCTAAACTGATGCTTCCACTTCGGTGGATTTTCACAACAAAAAGGTTGTCGTACTCGGTATCATAGATTTCTTGTACACGCTCTTCGCCCAGCAAGGCATTGACAAAAGCCGGAATGGTATTGGAGTGCCCCGATACCACATAGCATTTGCCAAATTCGGTACGCAGGCGTCTGGCTAAGGACTCTTGCTCCGGAAAGGTGTATAAGTTAAGTCCTAAGCTTTTCTGCTCGGCCAAAAAGGCCAAGGTCTGGCGGGTACGCTTTAGGTCGGTGCTGTACAAGCTATCAATCGCCACTTTTTTCAGCATCTTGGCTAGTCGCTCCGCCCTTTGCACGCCCAAATCGGAGAGGTTGGGGTCAGGAGTGGATTCCAGCTTCTTTTCGGCATGTCGGGTCAGGTAAATGGTCACAAAGTCATTGGGTGAAGACTGAGCCAAAGCCCCAAGGCTTGCTGAAAGCAGCAAGAAAAAAGCAAGTAAAAGTGTTCTCATGGTATGGGTTTATGATTTGAATCCTTTGGGAATATCAGGGCTGGGAATATAGCCCGTTTCATTCGGTACTTCGGGGAAGCGATGATTTTGCCAATCGTCTACTGCTTTTTCAATGAGGGCCATTTCGGTGCTGACGAAGTTCCAGAAAATGTGGCGCTTCTCAGGAAAGGGTTCGCCTCCGAAAATGAGCAAATGGCTTCCTGCCGCCACTTGTATCTGGCAAGCTTCCTTACTTTTAGCAATCAGCATATTGCCTTTTCCTACGGTGTCCTCGCAAGCGGTGATACTTCCTTCGATTACACAAATCCCCACTTCGCCAAAGAGGCCATCGGCTGAAAACTCTCCGGCTGCATCCGCCTTTACTTCCAGCATATACAAGGGCGAATGTACGGGCACGGGTGATTGATGCTCGAAAGCAGTACCCGCTACCAAGGTGAAGTGCAGTCCGTTTTTGCGCCATTGAGGCAGTTCAGCCGCTCCCACATGATGAAAGGAAGGTTCAATATGTTCTTTATGCTTAGGTAACGCCACCCAAATCTGAAAACCATGCATGCGATGGGTGTTGCCCTTGCGCATATCTTGTGGTGTACGTTCCGTATGGGTTACACCTTTTCCGGCTGTCATCCAGTTAACCGAACCTGCCTCAATGCGTTGCACAGTCCCTACGCTATCGCGATGCTCCACTGCCCCTTCAAACAAATAGGTAAGAGTACTCAAGCCAATATGCGGATGCGGGTCGATATCCAGATAATGTCCATCGCGGATTTCCGAAGGCCCCATGTGGTCGATAAAAATGAATGGCCCTACCATGCGTTTCTCCCGAAAGGGGAGTAGGCGGCCCACTAAGAAATCGCCAATATCACGGCTTCGCTCTTCAATGATAAGTCCTGTGTTCGACATGCTGAAATCTTTTTTCTAAGGTACACAATGTGCCTTTGGGCAACAAACCTTATTTGTAAAATGAATAGGAACAACTGATGGTAAAAATCAATAACTTAGCCATGTATTAAACCTTTCGGAATATGATGAAGAAAATACTTTGGGGTGTAGCTATCATAGTTGTGGCTATGCTCGCCTATGTGGGATACATTATGATGACCACCCGCAACCACAGTCCGGCTGCTGTGGCTACTCAGATGATGGGAGCCGATACCATTAAAGTGAGCTATTGCCGCCCTTTCAAAAAAGGACGTGTGATTTTTGGAGACGAAGCTTCCGAAGCCTTACAGCCGTATGGCAAATATTGGCGATTGGGTGCCAATGAAGCTACGGAAATTACCTTTCCTAAGGCGGTAAGTTTCGCGGGTGAAGCAGTGGCAGCTGGTACTTACCGCATGTATGCCGTACCCGGAGCCAATAATTTTGAGGTGGTATTGAACAGCGAACTCGGGCAGTGGGGCTATTACGAACCTAAGGAAGACCTAGATGTAGTGCGTGTAAAAGTACCTGTAGAACAAATTCCTGAAAAAGAACAGTTTGAGATTTTGTTCAGTCAAGATAGCGTGCAAACCTATATGCATTTTGATTGGGATCAAACCCGTGTAACGGTACCGATTCAGTAATTAACAAATAGAATTCAGGGTGCTTTCGCACCCTTTTTTATTCTCCTTTTGCCAAGATTTCCCAGGTATGGTCGGCCAAAAGCTTTACGGTGGCCACAAAATGCCGATTGCCTTGGCTGCGGCCCCATTCGTGCGGGCCTATCATGCTCACAAACCAGCCACCTTCATCTTTTTCGTAGAGATGATAAATATGGCCCACAAAGGGTTCAAAGCCTAGATCGGCTTGGTAGATTTTGTAGGAAAAATCAGCCCGCTCCTGAATGGCTCGCGCTTGCTGGGCCAGGAGCTCAATTTGCTTCTGGATTTGGCGGAGCTGCATATCGGTTTGCTGCTCCATGGCGGTAAGGGCACGGCTTTTTATCTTGCCACGGTCTTCGGGTTTTACCAAACTTCCACCCACATGGTGTGCATAAGGCAATAAGCCGGGATTTTCCGCTACTTTGTCTTTATCAATCGGATTTACAAAATCTTCCATTGTAGTACCTAACTGTGAAATGGGCGCTTTGTTACAAAATTAAATACAAGATCATAACGAGCAAAAGTAGAATGGCCGTAAAGGTAATCCACTTGGGCTGGGTAGGGAACTCAAAGCTGCAAATAGGGCATACTTTGGCTTTCTCATCTATCATCATGGCGCAGCTGGGGCATTCTTTCTTTTTCATATTAGGGTTGGGTTTTGGCTTCGAGCTTTTTGTTCAAATATTGGCTTTATTACAAGTTTTGCCAATTAAAGAGGTTCTTTTTGTTTTTGCGCTTCATGTGGGCTATTTTACAAAATATTAGCGGGAGGTAGCAGACTCTTATTGAAATAATTTTAGAAGCGACCTCTACAAAATTGTGAAATTTAACTCTCTCCCATAAATACTTAGGTTGTGGTAACTATTGCTTGATTTGTGGTGTTACCTTCACACATTATCGACCTTAATCGTAACTATGCAGCTCAGTACCGATGTTTCCGCGCCCCTCTTTCATTTGAAAGATATTTACGGAAGAATGATTGACTTACAAACCTATGCCGACAAACGGGTGTTTATCGGTTTTTTCCGCCATGCAGGTTGCCCTTTCTGCAATTTGCGTGTGCATGCCCTTACCAAAGAACATGAGCGGTTGAAAGCCAAGGGTTTGGAAATGATTTTCTTTTTCGAATCCAAAGAAAATGTCCTTCTCCGAAGCACCTTCCATCAAGAGGTTTCACCCATCCCTTTAATTTCCGACCCTGAAAAGAAAATGTATGCGGCCTATGGCTTGGAACCTTCGGCTCGTATTGCCACGGTTAGTCACCTAAGCAGCTTTGTACAAACGGCCTTTAAAGCCCGTAAAGCGGGAGTGCCTATGCACATGATGGCCGATGGCGAATCGATAAATACCATTCCCGCAGAATTTTTAATTGATAAAGGTTTGGTAGTGAAAAAGGTGCATTACGCCAAAGGTCTCAACGACCGCTTAGACATTGACTTGATTCATGCTTTTGCAAATGATGGACGCACCACATTATAAATTGAAGGCCTTATTGAAGAGTAGTCAGATAGTTTTCGGCTCGCTCCAGTAAGGCTTTTCTTTTTGCTTCCGGCATTTTATCAAAAGTGCGTACCAACATACCGAGTCTGGGGTTTTGCAGGAAAAAATCCCTTTTGGTGTGCATAAAGCGCCAAAAGAGAGCATCCCATACCTCTTGCCATTCGCCTTTGGGATAATCGCTCATCTTCATCAAATAGTTACTTCCGCTGATATAGGGTTTGGTAGCAAATAGGCCACCATCGGCAAATTGACTCATTCCGTACACATTGGGCACCATCACCCAGTCGTACGAATCGATAAAGAGTTCCATAAACCAGCGGTAGACCTCATCGGGGTCGAATTCGCAGAGCAGCATAAAATTGCCCAGCACCATAAGGCGCTCGATATGATGGCAATAGCCCGTTTTTAGCACTTTTTTGATGGTATTATCAATGGGCAAAATGCCTGTGTTGCCCGTGTAAAAGCTCTGTGGAATTTTTCGGTAAAATCCCCAGAAATTGAGTGTACGACTATAGCTGCCTTTGGCCTCATACATCCCTCGAACAAATTCGCGCCAACCAATGATTTGGCGAATAAATCCTTCTATTGAATTCAAAGGTATGTTTCGCTCATTCCCAACTTGCAGGGCACGTTCCACTACATATTGAGGCGTGAGCAGTCCGGTATTAAGTAAGGGACTTAGAATGCTATGGTGCAATACATTTTCCTTCTGTACAATCGCATCTTCATAAGGCCCAAAATCAAAGAATCGGTTGTGTAAAAAATCGTTCAAAGCCTTGTGAGCTTCCTCAAAGCTGGTAGGGTACAGACTGTGTGTGTCCAGCATTCCCGGGGTGTCTGGAAAGTATTGGTTTACATACTCGCAGGCTTCTTGGTAATAATAGGAGGTGAAATGCGGTATCCTGGGCGGATGCGCTTTCTGCGGATAGCGCTTTCGATTATCGGCATCGTAGGTCCATTGTCCACCCAGTGGCTGCTCTTTTACATCAATGAGTATTTTACCCTCTTTGCGCTGTTGAATGTAGAAGTCGGTTTGAAAGAAGCGCTTGCGGCTTGGGTGAAAATAGGTTTTCAGGGCATTGGTACTCAGCCGGAAGCTTGGGTTGTCACCCATTTGATAGGTAAGCTGATGGGCTTTGGCGCCCTCTCGGATGCGCTTTTCCAGCCAATTATCCACGGGGTCCAGAAACTGCACGTGCGTAAAGCCTTGAGCCGAAAGCCAAGGGAGCAATTTCCGGATGTCGGAGTATTCGTGTGGCGCATCGAGGTAATGGACTTCATATCCCTGCTGAAGCAGGTAATCGGCATAAAACTTCATGCTGGCCCGGTGAAAAGCCAGCTTCTGTTTGTGAAACGCGTATTGCCGAAAGAAGAGGAATTCTTCTATCAGAAAAACCAGGGTATTGGGTAAAATATGTTCCGTATTTTCCAGCAATTGGTGTGGAAAAATCAAATAGGCTGCTTTCATATACTTTTCTTGTTTCTGCGACAGCGTTCGCTGCAATATTTAACTTCCTCCCATACTTTTTCCCATTTTTTGCGCCAGGTAAATGGGAGGCCACAGTGCACACAGATTTTCTCAGGCAGATGTTGTTTTTTCACGTTTCGCTTACTTTTTGTTTTTAGGTTTCGGTCGAACATGGCGGCTAAGGATACGCCCTCCTTCGCGCGCTACGAGTGGGTCTTTGCGCAGCGACCAAATACGCACCTTGGCTTTTTGTGCTTCCCTTTCCGCATCTACTATCGGCAGTGGATAGTCTTTTCCGGGTACGAAAGCATGCCATTCTTGCTCCAGTGAGGAGATTTTCCACGGTTCGTGAAACAGGGGTGCAGGCAAGTGGGCCAGTTCCGGTACCCATTTTTTTATAAAAACGCCTTCCGTATCATGATCCAGCGATTGTTTCACCGGATTGTACATACGCACGGTATTGATACCGGTGGTTCCGGCCTGCATTTGGAATTGGGTATAATGTATGCCGGGTTCATAGTCTAAAAAGAGCTGAGCCAGATGGTATACACCCAAGCGCCAATCGATAGACAAGTGATGGCAAAGAAAGGATACCAGCATAGCGCGCATTCTAAAATTTATCCATCCTGTTTGATTTAGGCAACGCATATTGGCATCCACCATGGGAAAGCCGGTGCGGCCCTCTTTCCATGCATTTAGCTTTTCTGGATTGTTTTCATACTCCAGTTTTTCATAGCCTCGGTTGATACATTCCGTTTCATAGCGGCATTCATTCTCAAACTTTTGGATAAAATGACAATGCCACTTGAGCCGCGTAAGCATGGCGGTGAATGGACGCGCTTTGCCGGATATCTTAGTAAAAGGCTTCACCCATCGATACGCTTGTCGAACGGAAAGATTGCCCCAAGCGAGGTAAGGAGAGAGTCTCGAACAGGCTTTGCGACTACCTTCGGGTTTGGATATTTGCTTCATGTACTGTAGGCCTCTTGCTTCGGTGAACGACCGTAAATAACGCCAGCCTTGGCTTTCACCGGGTTTTTGAAAGGTGTCGGGGTAGGTTTTTAACTCATTCTCAAAACTGGGATTCAAATCAAAGGGTGGATGGATTAGTATCGAATCCGAACTGAACGTGTTTTCAATGAGCGCTTGATGCATGAAGACATACCAATGTTTGTCCCAATTTTCCCGGTTTTTATTTCCTCTCAATATGCCATCGCGCTGCGATTCGTGCCAAATTACCTGATGGGCATCACACCAAGCTTTTACTTGCTTATCGCGAAGCCAGGTACGGGCCGTACCACTTTCGCGATGGCTGAATAATTCCTTGATTTCAAAATCCTTGTGTAGGTACTCCAACCAAGGAAGGATTTCGGTTTGCTGTATGTACAATTGGCGCTTGTGTGTGGCAAGTTTAGCTTGCATTTCCAGAAGGGAATGGTACACAAACTGTCCATGACGCGGGCTATAGTCGGGTGCTTCGAGCAAAGAAGGCTCAAACAGATAGAAAATAAGGTATGGCAAACCACTGGCCTCGGCACGTGCCAAAGGTTCATGATCTTGCGTGCGTAAATCACGCTTAAGCCAAACTAGATTAATAGGGGTTCGCACCCACCGAAAACCCTAGCCATAAGGGAATGTTTGATGGATAACTAGGTATTTTGACTTCTCGAAAGTGGTGTTTGGTGGTCGATAAGGCATACTAAAGCTCCTTTGAAAAAGCACCATGCGCTGATACTCATGGCTACGTGGCTGATATCAAAGTGATTAAACCATATGCTCAAGGCGAGTTTCTGCATAAAAACAGCCGCTGCCATAGCGGAAAAACCGACTCCTGCCAGTATCCATAGGCTGGCCTTGCTTCGGGTCTTTATCCAGATATAAAAATGAAAGCTGGCCACCACTACCAAAAGCCCGTAGGCACTATGTACTTCTACATAAAAGAAATCGAGGGTGGAAAAGGTAATGCCTACAAAAAGAAAAAACTCGATAAGGTTTATCCATTTGAACACCTGTGCGGTGCGCTGCGATATAAGTGGCTTGGCATATTCTATAGAGGCGCGCTCTATCAAAGTAATGGAAAGCATGCTAACCAACCAGCCAGGAAGCTTCCAAGGGGAGACTTCCCACCCTGAAGGGAATGGAAATGCATAAAGAAAACCATGACCTACTAGACCACCCAATGCTGTGGCCAAACCCATACTCATGAAAAAGTAACGGAAATAGGTGCCTATCTTACTTGACTGCGACCCCCTTGTAAGACGAAAATAAGCGTAAAAACATACCAAGGAAATCAGTAAATCGGTAAGGGTAGTAACAGGTTCATCAATGCGGATTCCTAAAAAATACAGACTGGGCTGATTCATATTACCTAAGAAAAAATCCCTTTGAACGATAAATCCTACGTAGTCGACAAGCAAAGGTTACTTATGTGCCTTGAAAATGAAATTCCAACTAGTACGGAATGTCATGCGTTCGATTTAAACAAAATTTAGCCAATTAACATACATAGCCAATTTTATACTTGAATATTTCAATTTCAGATAGTATTTTTGATATATCGTTCAAATTAAAAATTATGAAAAATTTAAAAAGACTATTCGCCTACGCCCTAGTACTAACAGGTACATTTAGCTTAACTGCTATCTCTTGTGAGGATATTACTGAAGATGTGACTGTAGATGTTCCTTCTGAGGTTGTAAAAACCATCAGATTCCAATCAGAAGTTGGTGGAAACTTAGAACTTTCAAATCTTATTGACCTAACTTCTGATGAGTATAAAGAGAATAGAGAAAAAGTTGAAGGAGCCACCATTGAGAAGGTAACTTTTCTTGTAGTAGATAATTTGTCTGGCGG
The DNA here is from genome assembly GCA_030412945.1 of Shiella aurantiaca. Lineage (GTDB taxonomy): Bacteria > Bacteroidota > Bacteroidia > Cytophagales > Cyclobacteriaceae > Shiella > Shiella aurantiaca. The sequence goes on from JAUHJS010000003.1 coordinate 125,708, forward strand.
AAGTGCGATTCCTACTAATACAGAGTTTATGCTCTTTAACCCCGATGGAAGCTCACTGTCTTTTGAGCCTTCCCCTGGTACATTGCAAGAGCAGTTTGATGAAATGGTAAACGGGCTTGATCAAGGAATGTATGATTTTATTGATCAAGTATATATTGCTGGGACGGATGAGCCTTCAGTTACCCTGCGATTTAGAGGTGCTACAAATGGCCCTATCGATTATACCGTGACGATGACTGTTAAGGCTAAGCTTGCAGTAAGTAACTAATTTTCATGTAAAATATTTTCAAACCTGTTTGCTTTGGCAGACAGGTTTTTTTTTGCCCTTTTTGTCGAGTTCCAGATTGGAATACACTCATTATTGTATACTCTTGAAGCTTTTCATGTTAATGTAGCTCAATAAAAATTCAGGCAATCTGCAACAATATTTTTCTTTATCCGCTCTCATGGTCAACAACTCAAAACAACAGTACCATGATACGCAATTACTTCCTAGTAGCCCTTCGCAATGTGAAGCGGCATCGTTTTTTCTCCTTTCTTACCATTTTCGGATTGGCCATAAGTATGAGTGTTTGCTTAGTCATCATTATGCTGGTGGCCGACCAGATGAGCTTTGATGAGCATAATCGCTATAAAGAACGCACCTATCGCGTTACCTCTCAGCCTACCCGTCTGGATGGACGCGAAGGAGAGTTTAGTCTGACCAGCACCGCTCCAGCACCTTTGCGCGATGCCTTGAATCAAGAAATCACTGGAGTGGAACTGTCCGCCCGCTTGGTGCGTGGTTTCGGCAATGGCTGGTTGAAATTGGAACATCAAGATGCCAATATTCCCCTAGCTGGTTATTATGCCGACCCCGAGATTCTGACTGTAATGGATTATGAACTGGCCTATGGCGATCCGGCTACCGCGCTGAAGGAGCCTCATTCAGTGGTACTAAGCTCAGCGGCTGCACGTAAGCTGTTTACCCAAGAAAATCCAGTAGGGGAGATGATAAAGGTGGGCAAGTTTGGTGAATATAAGGTAACAGGCGTATTGAAAGACAAAGGCCGTAAAACCCATATTTCTTTTGAGGCGCTCGCTTCTATTAATAGTATGGATACAGAGTCATACAATGAATTGGCAACCGGATGGAACAATGCTTGGACTACTTGGGTGTACTTTCGCCTTGCTGATGGGTATGCTATTGAGGAGGTAATGACCAACCTAAATCAGCTAGCCGTACAAAAATATCCCGAAGGCTCCGAGAGTGTTTTTCGCTTTGAGAGTCAAGCAATTCACCAAATTACCCCGGGCGACTTAATCAACAATGCCAACGGGCCTTTCTTGCCCATGGTATTTATCTATTTCTTAGGAGGGCTGGCTTTAATTATTATGCTTACGGCTTGTTTCAATTATACCAATCTTTCCATTGCCCGCTCGCTTACCCGCGCCAAGGAGGTAGGGGTTCGCAAGGTATCGGGGGCAGGCGGATGGTCCATTTTTTGGCAGTTTATCACCGAATCGGTGGTGATTTCATTTTTAGCTTTGATCCTTTCTTTAGGTATTTTATCTCTTTTCAGTCAGTTCTTTTTCGAATTTAAAATCGCCAAAGCCTTACAGTGGGATTTACGTGCCGATTTATGGGTATATGGTATTTTCGTGCTTTTTAGCTTAGTAGTAGGCGTGTTGGCAGGTTTGCTTCCGGCCATAGCCATGTCGAAGTTTAAGCCTGCACAGGTGTTGAAAAGCCTGCATACCATGAAGGTGTTTTCACGCATGGGTTTGCGCAAAGCCCTATTGGTGGGTCAATTTACCCTTTCTCTTATCTTTATTATCAGTGTGGGTTTGGTATACAAGCAATTGGATTTGTTCATTAGCACGGATCATGGTTTCAATCCCAAAAACAAAATTCAAATCGCTCTTGGTGATACAAAGGCAGATCAATTGGTGGCTCAGCTGGAGCAATATCCGGAATTTACCTCAGTAAGTCGCGCTTCGCATTTACCGGCCTCCGGCTATACTATGGGAGCTGATCTGAAAAGTCCTTTGCAGGATAGGTCACAAAACTTTGCCTATTACAGTGTGGACAGAAATTATCTTGACCAAATGGAAGTAGCGTTATTGGCAGGCAGTAATTTTACCGAAGGACTATCTGCTGATCAACCATCGGAAGTACTTGTAAGTGCTATGGGTACCGAGGAATTGGGTTATGAACACCCTATGGATGCTTTGGGCGAAACCTTGCTATGGCGCGATTCTATTCCAGTACAGGTGGTGGGAATTCTCAAAGATTTCCATCATCAGATGATGGTGAGCGAAATCAGTCCGGTATTTTTCATAATGAACCCTGAGACTTATGCCAATGTGCAGGTGAGCTTTAGCGGAGATAAGGAGATAGCCCTTGCCAAAGTGGAAGAGGCATGGCGGGCTGTTAACCCTAATTTGAAAGGCACTTTTAGTGTAGTAGAAGAGGAATTGACAGGGGTGTATGATTTAATTTTTGGTGATTTGGTGCGTGTGGTAGGCATCGTGGCCTTTCTAGCAATTGCCATTAGCTGTTTGGGTCTTTTGGGCATGGCTACCTATACTACCGAAACCCGGATGAAGGAAATTTCTATTCGTAAGGTGTTGGGTGCCTCAGGCGGACAGATTGTGTATACGCTATCGCGTGGTTTTTTGAGTTTGATCGGGATTGCTATTGTGCTAGGTGTGCCTCTAGCCTATATGGTGAATAACCTATGGTTGCAAAAAATGGCCTATCGGGTAGATATTGGCTGGGGAGTAGTAGTGATGGGTGTATTAAGCTTGGCCGTACTTGGCCTGCTTACGGTAGGTTCGCAAACGCTTCGGGCGGCTTGGGTCAATCCGGTAGATAAGCTGAAAAATGAGTAAACAAAGAGGGCTTCGTTAATCGCGAAGCCCTCTTTGTTTATTGATATTGAATAGCATACACCCATTTAGAGTCCCAGGCGTTAGGGCTCATCTTTTTTCGAATCGAGAGTTCATCTTCCGAGATAGAGACTATGCGAACGTCATAGTGATTTGGGTTTTCGGTTTTATTTAGATTCTTTACCTTATTAATAGCATTCTTTGTTTCCTCATCTAAATCAGGCATATCAAATTCCATTTTGGAATCAGTGAGTGTGATGAGGCATTCGCCATTCTCTTGCATTTTCCAAATCCCTTTATGTTCAAATATTACCGTTGAGCCATCGTGATAGTTCATTTTAATGGCTTCTTTGTAGGAATTGTCTTTATTGAAGTGGACGGTAGTCACACTTTCTCCCACATCAGAAGACTCAATTGAAGTCCAAGCCTTAGAAGCAAGGAGGGTAGCGGTGTCTTGCGCTTGAAGAGTGGCAAAGCAAAGGCTAAAGCACAGAAGGAAGAGGAATCGTTTCATAGTTTACTAGTTTAGGTCTATTTAAACATAGTAAAATATAAGGTGATGAACAAAGTATTAGTTACTCATCCCTTGAAATTCAGGTGCTTTGTTTCCGGTAAAAGTGAATAAATAGGCCCATGAAGGCATGAAAGGCCAAAAATATAAGTAAAAACTGAGCTATTATATGCATGGAATCGGCATAAAAGAATAAGATGCCTGCGCCACCCAAAACCGAAAATAATAACCAAGCATACAGCGCCCAAGATTTACCATCGGAAAGTCCTCCGTTGGCCAAGGTGTTCATAAATAAGTAGCTAAAAAATACGGCTTTGAGGCTAGCTGGCCACTGGGTTTCATAATAAATGTACACAAGTAAAAGCATAAACAAGAGTATGCCTCCCAAGCCAATCCATAGGGAAGAGAATTGCTTTGGTGAGAAGGAACTTTTCAGCGGCCATACTTTATATTTTCCAAGCCATTGTACTATAGGTTTCCCATTCTGCCATAGGGGATTATGGGAATTTACTGGATTGCGGATGCCGTATTCCATTACGATATCTTCTCGTTCTTCTTGAAAGGTACCGAACAGTTTGTCCCAGATAACTAAAGTGCCGCTGTGGTTTTTGTTGATGTATTCTTTGTTTTTTCCATGATGTACTCGATGATGCGAGGGTGTGATAAGCACATATTCTAACCAGCCTGATTTGTTGACGATACGATTGTGATTATAAAATTGCACCACGTAGTGAAGGGATGATACCACAATAAATACCTCCAATGGTACTCCTACCACAGCAAGAATGGTGAAGAACGGAATAGAGGTGAGCGAGCTGAACCAAGAGTTACGAATGCCAAGCGATAGGCTGAAATATTCACCCTGATGATGTACTTCATGAATGGCCCACAAGGCGGGCCATTGGTGGTGCAGGCGGTGAAGCCAATAAAAACAAAAGTCCCAGGCTACAAAAGCAAAAATATAAATAGCCCAAAGCGGCCAACTATCGATTAGCCCAAGTCCCAGATAGCGCAAGCTGTAATCATATACCACGATTTCCAATCCTCGGAAAATCCACAAGAGGATATGCCCTGAGTTAAGATTGGCTGTAACCTCTTTCCATGGAATGGGTTCTTTCAATATCAAGCGAATAGCCACTAATTCAATCAGAACCAGAAGCAAGAGCAGTAATGTACTGTAAAACACATTCATTTTACAAGCGAATTAATGCAGCCCCTATCGAAAATCCGGCTGCGGTGCCTATCAATAAAACCGTACTCCCTTCTTGCACGTTTCCTTGCTCTCGCATTTCCATTAGCAAAAGTGGGATAGAAGCAGCAATACAGTTACCGTATGCTGCCAAATTAGACCCAATAGTAGGCTTGTGGCCTTGCGTAATATCCTGCAATAATATTAAGCCCGCTTTGCTGGCCTGATGTGGAATAATAGCGTCTACCTCATGCAAGGAGCAAGTGGAATCCTTCCAGAACTGTTCCATAAAGCTAGGTAAGCTACGTTTGGCAAGTTTCAGAAGCTGCCTGCCCTGCATAAAGAAACTGTACAAATCAGTTTGGTAAGGATGTTCTTTCGGATGATATCGATTTCCTCCACCTTTGATCATGGTTAGTTCTGCTCCTTCGGAATAAGTCTGTAGCTGATAATGAATCAAACCCTGTTCTGGTTTTTCGGTAACTCCAATGATACAAGCAACTGCCGCATCACCAAATAGTGTGTATGTTTCTACATCTTTGGGATTCAGTCCTTTGCTGGCAATTTCGCTACTCACAATAGCCACATATTTGCAATGCACCGGATGTAGAAAGCCTGCCGCAATGTCCAGCGCACTGACAAAACTCAAGCAGGTGGTGTCAATGTCTAAACATGGGAAATGGGTTTTCTCCCCATCTTCCATTTGTTTCTTGATAGCGCTTGCACGGTTAGGTAGCGGGTAATCAAAAGTGGCCGAGGCACTAATCAAATAGCCTAGTTCTTTGGCCGAAATCTTTGCATGCTGTAAGGCTTGGTGCAATGCAGCAGCCCCAAGGCTACTATTGCTTTCATCTTCTGCCCGATACCTTTTCCTCACCCCACTATATTTTTCGATATAGCCCGCAGGCAGGCCTAGCTCTTTTTCCAGCTCCGTAGAAAGGACTTCCATTTTGGGTAGGGCTTTACCCATACCGTATATTTTAAAAGGTTTAGCGACTGACATTGATAATACGCTTAAATTTTTGCCCGGGCAACAATCCGATTTCTTTGCTCCAAATAATGTCCACTGAAGGGATTCCCTTCTGTTGCAAAAGGTTCTTAAGAGCGTTTTGAACGGCCCCAAAGGCTTCGGATGGCTGTGCTAATGTGGGGGCCTCGATATAAACGGATAGAGTGGAGGAGTTGATGAGTTTTACCACATAATTTTCAATCGCATCATGCGCTTTGATAATCGCTCTGCGGAAAAAGTCAGGGTAAATAATTACCTCACCTTGGTCAGTAGCAAAGGTGAACACATCATCTGAGCGACCTTCTATGGTATCTATCACGGTGGTTTTCAGGCCACAAGTACACGCGGCACCCTCATGCAGGATATCATTGAGTTCATAGCGGATAATGGGCTGCCCCCATCGCAGTAAATCAGTGACTATGGGATGAAAACGACTCTTTTCTGCATCCAGGTAGTGGCGCTCAATAATAAGCCAGTCTTCGTTGAGATGTAGTTTACCATGCGAGCAAGTATGTGCCAGAAAGCCTTCGGTACATTGGTATACCTGATGAATGGGCTGCCCGAAAAACTGCTGCATGGCTATTGCTTGGTCTTTCTCCAATACTTCTGCTACGCTGATAATCTTTTGGGGATGAAGTGATTGATTGTGTTTTTTGCAATATTTTTTCAACTCCCAAAGTACGGAGGGTGGTGCCACCAGGATGTGTGGTTGCAGGGAAATACATTGCTGGAACAAGCTTTCAGAATCTTTTAATATATCGAAAAAATGAAACTCCAATAAGGAGGAATCTACCGATTGGTAGAGCTTGCTATTAGCCCGCAAGAAGAAAGCGACTTTTCGCTTTTGCAAAGAAAAGCCAATGGCGCGCTCCAGTATAGAAGCTACCCATATAGCCCTTTCGCGCGGAGTGACCAAGAAAACACCTTTGTTTCCGCTAGTTCCGGAGGATAAGCCCACGGTGGTGCTTCCTATCAAGGAGTTAAAATCTCTGGATTCTTCGGAACGAAGTGCTACTTGCAGGGCCTCTTCTTTACGAATACCGAGGGTATTGATAGTATCAAAATGCTGCATAAAGAAAGACTTATTGCTAAGCGGGAATTCAGCTAAAGTCTTCTGCGCATAAGGCGCATATAGAGGGCTTTTGATCAAGGCTTTTTGCAGCCTTTTCCAGCGATAGGCTTTTAGCCAAGCCAAAGCCCAAGGTCTCTTACGGACAGCCCGCGAAAGGTAGGCGAGTACAAGGTAATACAAGATGTGTAATTTAAATCGCATAGCCTAAGGTCTGTAAATGTCGATAGGTAGCTTCGCAGTGGCAAGGGATAATGAGCGCTTCCGGATTTGCCTTATGAAAGGCGCGCACTTTGTCAAGGCTGTCTTTAAAGTCCGTCCAAGAGTCAAAGAAAAGCCTGACAATAGGATGTGGAAGTTTTCCCTCCAAGTTTTCTTTCAGCCAAGCCGCATCTGAGGCTAGAAGTACCGAAGGGGAACTATCGAGTAAGGCGCCAATCATTCCTTTGGCGTGGCCGCTAAGCGAGCATAGTTGGATACTTTTATCACGGAAAACGTCTACCATAGGACCTAGTTGAGGATGTACTTCACTTGAATCAGAAAAGGAAAAAGTGTGTAAACGATTCTCAAAATCGGAAGGAAGAAGTGCAGGTAAAAATCCTTTTTTGAGGGCTTTTATCCCTCGGGTGTTTTTAACGTCATTCCATGCGGTATCGGAACAAATAAATTTGGCATTCGGGAAATCTGCTAAACCCGCTATATGGTCGGCATGAAAATGTGAAATGACAATCCAATCAATAACTTCTGGCTTAATGCCCTGCTGAGAAAGTTGAAAGTGCGCCTCTTCCTCGGGAGCTAAAGTAACCGGAGTAAGCAAAGCATAGATTTTCTCCGGCCAAGTGGCAGAAACTGTATGGAAACGCTGCGCATAACCGGTATCAAAAAGAATATTGCCATGCTGGGGATGCTGAATAAGCGCCCAAGTGGCATAAAAGCGAATTTTCTTGGCCTTAGCACCACGCTGAGCATGATGCTGTCCGGCTACGCAGTAGCCCGAGCTAAACACTTTAAAGGATACTGGCATCGGAAGGGAGGCTTTTGTACCAGGTAATGAATTCGTCAAGGGCCTCTTGGGTGCTGAATTGGGGCGAATAGCCCAAGAGTTTTTGTGCTTTGCTGATATCCAGTGTCATACTTTTAGTAAGAGTGCCAATAGAATACGTAGTGAGAGCAGGTTCTTGCTTGCCCGGCCGCAGCTGTGCCGACCACTCCATAAGTTGTGCCGCAATATAGGCTACCCGTTCGGGTACTTTCTGTTTGGGCAGGGAAAGGGAAAGCTCTTGTAATACTTTCTCGATATAGGGCCATAGCTTCACGGGCTCGCCATTGCTGATATTATATACCTGTCGCGTAGCGGCTGGGGGTGCCTGCAAGGCCAGCCAAATGGCGTGTGCCACATTGGCCACATGCGTAAGGTCCACCAATGTATCTCCTTTGCCTATGGTTTTTAATTTGCCTTCGCGCTGACTGCGGATGAGTCTGGGCATAATCACGGTATCGCCACGGCCAATAAGTGCCCGCGGGCGCAGGGTGATAAAGGCCAAGCGTGATGTGGCCAGCAATTGCTCGGCTTCATATTTAGTAGCGGCATAGACATTCACAAACTTTTTGGGAAGTGCTTCGTCCTCGCTGATTTGAAGGCGGTCAGTGCCTGTGAAATACACACTGGGGCTTGAGATATACACGAACTTTTGTACACCATTTCGTTCGCTTTGCTGAATAAGGTATTGCTGACTAAGGCAATTGGCCTGATAAAAGGCTTGATACGCGCCCCACGGACTCGACAAACTAGCACAATTCACCACATGGGTGATGGGTGTATCGAAAAGAGAAGCCACAAAGGCCGAATCGGAGAGGTCGCCCAATTGATAGCGGAGCTTAGGATGCTGATGGCTATGGCTAGGCTTTAAGGTTCGACCTGTGGCCAATATGGAATCTACTCCGGTTTGCTGGAGGAGGTATTCGATGGTGCGGTAGCCCAAAAAACCTGTGGCGCCTGTTACTAATAGCTGCATATGTGTGTGTTTTCACGGCTAATTACAAAATTTTATTGGAAAGGGATAGTATTTGTATTTTATATACAAATATGAAATTTATCACTTAAGCGCTTGCAGGGAATTTTAATAAAATATACATTTATGAAAGATATGGCTTTGCCGCCCAGCGTGAGGGATGTGGAGGGCTTGGTGCGAGGCACGAGCACGGGAGCGTAGCGGACCCCGAAGCAGCCCGACCCAGCATGGGCTTTGGCGGGATGAGGGCACGCCCAAGATTGAAAACAGATTTTTGACAAAAATAGATACCGATGAAAGGAACGTATTTGGGTGAATTTGAGGAATTGGTGCTACTGACAGTGGCCGTGCTGTATGATGAGGCCTATGGGGTGGCGGTGAAGGAAGAAATAGAGAAGCAAACGGAACGTAGTGTGAGCATAGGGGCGGTGCATGCTGCTATGGTGCGCTTGGAGGAAAAGGGCTTTTTGGAATCACGCTTTGGGGAGGCTACGGCCGAGCGGGGCGGAAAGCGTAAGAAACTGTACACGGTGACTACGGCCGGACAAAAGGCTTTGAAGGAGGCTTTGGATGTGAGGCAAAGGCTTTGGAATAAGATTCCGGATATGGTATTTAACCTCAAACTGGGCTAGTATGAAAGCGGAAATGCCACCGAGGCGGGCTTTGCAGTTTTTGCACTGGTTTTGTGCCGAGGATTTTGTGGAGGAGATTGAGGGGGACATCACCGAGCTGTATAATCAGCGGGTGGTGCGTATGCGGGCGTGGAAGGCCAGGGGGCATTTTTGGCTGGACGTGTGGCGGCATTTCAGGCCTTGGGCCTTTAAGAAACGAAAAACAACAACTCAAAATATACGGTTCGATATGCTTAAAAACTACATGGGAGTGGCCTGGCGCCATATCCAAAAGAAAAAATTGTATGCCGGCATCAATGCCTTCGGGCTGAGCATTGCTTTGGCGTTTTCGGTACTGGTGGCTCTGTTTATTTCCGATGAGCTGAATTTCGACAAGGTGCATAGCAAGGCTAATCGCTTGTTTTTGCTTTATGAAACCCGCTACGATTACCGACAGGCGGAGGAGGAGGCTTCGCTCTTAGGGTCGAGGAATTCCAAATTTGCTACCCAGAATGCCTTTCTTCCGGCTATATTAGGGCCTACGCTAAAGGAGGAGTTTCCCGAGGTGAAGAAGTTTACCCGAATAACCGATGCGGGTGGCTTGGCAGAAGTAGATGGGGTAGTGCTGGTACAGGAACAGGTGTTTGGAGTAGATGCTGATTTCTTCTCGATGTTTGATGTGGAAGTGATCGAGGGGAATCCGGCTGAATGGCTCAAACATCCTAGCGACCTAATATTGACGCAAAGTACAGTAGAAAAATATTTCCCCGGTGGGGGGGCGATGGGCAAAACCATGCGGCTGCAACTGGGCAATGAAAGCCATGAGTTTATTGTGAAAGGTATAGTTGCCGATGCTCCCTCCAACCAAAGTTTGGAGTATGAAATGATAATGACCGTGGAGCGCTACCCGTGGTTTGGGCAGAACAAAGACTCCTGGACTAATTTCTCCTTTCCCAATTTTGTGCTGCTCGATGAACAGGCCGATAGCTACGCCTTCCGCGAGAAATTAACAGCTTTTTGCGAGGAGCGGTTTGCCAAAAACATAGAGTGGATGCGGGGCGAACAACAAGTGGGCGAGGAGGTGGCTGTGATGGAGCTGGATGCGATGCCTCTTTCGGACATCCATCTAAACAAAGGACTGTGGTTCTACCGAGTGAGCGAACCTAAGAATATCTATATTTTAGGCGCTTTGTGTGTATTTATCTTGCTGATTGCCAATATTAATTATATTTCCTTGGCACTTACCAGTGCTTCGGGTAGGCGTTTTGAGGTGGGTGTGCGCAAGGTAATGGGAGCCGAACGTCAGCAATTGGTGGTGCAGTTTGGCGTGGAGGCACTTATGATGGCCTTCATCAGCATGGTGTTGGCTTTAGGTTTGGCCACCTATTTTCTTCCTTACTTTAATGAGTTTACAGAAAAATCCCTTGTGCTCGATGGCCCCACGTTGGCACAGATGTTTGCCTGGGCGCTGGCGTTTAGTGTGTTGGTAGGGCTGATGGCGGGAATCTATCCGGCTTTGGTGTTGAGCGGATTTGCTCCGCTACGGATGCTGAGACAGAAGGCGCCCCGCCTGAATCTGGTCTGGCTTAAGCCCTTGGTGGTACTTCAGTTTGCGATCTCAGGTTTGCTGATTGTCTCTTCTTTGGTGATGTATCGACAAATGCAATTGGTTTTACAAGCCGATTTGGGTTTTAATGATGATCAGGTGCTTGTGGTACCACTGCACTCGGGCTGGTCGGAGGAGGGAAATCGGCTGGTAGAACAATGTAAAGTTGCCCTTTCGGGCGATGCGCGGATTGCGTATGTGTCGGGTACGAGTATTTCGTTCAGCAAAGGCTGGAGCCAATATGGCTATAAAGTAAATGAGGTGGAGAAGCATGCTTTTGTGTATCGGGTTGACCCTGATTACCTCAACTTATTAGATATTCAACTGCTACAAGGGCGTAGCTTTGATGCCAGTCGTCCTTCGGAGGTTCGTAGCATTATTGTGAATGAAGCCTTGGTGAAAGATATGGGATGGGAAGACCCCTTGAGCGAACGCCTCGATTGGCAAAACGATAGTGTAGGCTATGAAGTGATTGGCGTCACCAAAGATTACCATTTCCAAAGCCTGACCAAGGAGACCAAACCCATGTTTCTTACTATTTCCAATGAGGCCGGCTATATGACAACTCTCTTGGTAAAAATCAAAGGAAATGAAATTCCCCAAGCACTGGAGGCAGTAGAAACGGCTTGGAAAAAGCTGGCGCCCGATAAGCCTTTCAATTATTCTTTTTTAGATGATGATGTGGCCAGTCAATATGCTTCTTATGAGCGCTGGTCGCGCATGATGGGTATTGCCACCGTGTTCGCCATTGTAATAGCCTGTCTGGGTATATTTGGCCTGTCGGGAATCAATGCACTGAACCGGACCAAGGAAATTGGTATACGTAAGGTGCTGGGTGCCAATAGCTGGCGATTAATTTATTTGCTCAACAAAGAGTATGTGCTGTTAGCTACCCTCGCTTTTGTGCTGGCAATGCCACTTAGTTGGTGGCTCATGCGCGACTGGCTGGCCGATTTTACCTATTCCATTAGTCTAGGTTGGGAGCTATTTGTGGGCGCCTTGCTGGTAGCCGTGTTGGTCTCCACCATTAGTGTGAGTTACCATGCCATAAGAGCCGTGCGGAGCAATCCGGTAGAAGCCCTTAAGAATGAATAATACCTGTTCGTAAGTGGACAATACTGTACGGTATCGAACACTTTAATCTTGATTTTCTCTAGCTAAAAGGCCTTTTCTGTTCAGTGAAGGCCTTTTTTAATTTATGGCAAACTAATTGTAAATACGGCTGTAAAAATTTGTGAACCGATGATCAAACTCAGAAACATAGATAAGTACATAGACTCACGCTTTCAGCGACACTTTATTCTCAAGGGCATAGATTTGGATATTGCACAAGGCGAATTTGTCACTATTATGGGTCCCAGTGGGGCAGGGAAATCTACTCTTATGAATATCATCGGCCTTTTGGAAGATCCTTCAGCAGGGGAGTTTTTCTTCTTAGACGAACCCGTACATAAAATGAAGGAGAGGCAACGCTCCGAAATCCACAAGTCGCACATGGGTTTTGTATTTCAAGCTTATCATTTGATAGATGAACTTACGGTGTATGAAAACATCGAAGCACCCTTGCTATACCGTGGTGTGAAATCTGGGGAACGCAAAAGCATGGTGGCCGAAATACTGGATAAATTTCAGATTGTCGCTAAAAAAGATTTGTTCCCCGAACAGCTTTCCGGAGGGCAGCAGCAATTGGTCGGGATAGCGCGCGCTATCATTGGTCAACCGAAACTTTTGCTGGCCGATGAGCCTACCGGAAACTTGCATTCCGAACAAGCCGAGCAGATTATGGATTTGTTCAAAAAACTGAATGAAGAAGGGATGACGATAGTACAAGTTACCCATTCTGAAAAAAATGCCACTTATGGCAACCGTATCGTACGAATTGTAGATGGCGCTATCGCCTGATTAATCAATACCGCTTTATGAACTCAAAAACAACAGCAACTCTTTTCTTGGCCGGTGTTCTCATGTGCTTTGCATGGGAAGGCCGTGCTCAAGATACTCTAAAAATCAATTTTGATGAGGCCGTGCAGCGTGCCCTTCAGCGCAATGTCGATTACCGCACCCAACAAAACGAGGTGGGCCGTGCTCAGGCTACTGCCACCCAATCTTTGTTTGGACTTGGGCCTGAGGTTTCCCTCTCTGGAGATTTCTACGAAAGAAAGGGACGCCAGCAAATTACCGACCCCGATGATCAATCGGTTCGCTTTGTGGATGTCACTTCACGCAATATCAGCCTGGGCCTAAATGCCAGTATGGTACTTTTCAATGGACTGAACCGTATCCTTACCTATCGTTCTTCTTCCAATGCTCTTCGGGCTCAAGAACTTGGACTGGAATCGGCCAAGCAGCAAGCTATAGTAACCGTTACCCAGCAGTACATGCAGGTATTGCTTAGCAAAGAGCTGTATCTGATTGCCTTAGACAACTACCGCGATCAGGAAGAATCACTAAAGCGTATTGAAGGGCAGGTAGAGGTGAATGCACGCCCCATGGTAGATTTCTATAATCAAAAGGCCGAAGTCAGCCGATTTAAGTCCTTATTAATTACTGCTGAGAACACTTACCAGAATGATTTGGCTACATTGGCTCAGAGCATTCAGCTGGAGCCATCCACGCCTTTTCTATTAGAACTTCCTGAAAGTGAATTGGAAACGCTGTTGGCTGCTGAATATGATCTGGATGCACTTTATGAAACGGCCATGGCCAATCGCCCCGATGTAAGGCAACAGTCATTTGCTACCAAAGCATCTTCTCAATCCCTTTGGGCTACCAAGGGAGGCGGATTGCCCACGATATCAGCCTTTTACAACTACGGTACCTTTTACAATTCCACAATTCCGGCCACAATAGGTGTTCAGCTGAGGGAAGTATTCCCAGCTCACTTCTATGGCTTGTCTATTAATGTGCCACTTTTTAATAAGTTCCAAAATACCTCTTCCATACAGCGCGCTAAAGTAGATTACGAAAATGCGAAGTTGCAAGATGAAGCCATAAAGTTCTCGGTATATCAAGAGGTGCTCTCAGCGTATAATAATGTAGTTGCTTCAAAAGCTTCGTATTATGCAGCGAAAGACCGTTTGGAATCGGCTTCTTTAGCACTTCAGTTGCAAAAAGAACGCTACGATATCGGAGCAGGGTCTTTTGTGGATTATTCCCAAGCCGTAAATAGCCACTTACAAGCCAAAGCAGGTTTGTCGCAGGCCATATTCTCCTTGAAATTCCAACAAATAATATTGGATTACCAATGCGGAATTGTTCGTTAATCCCACTTCTTTTTTTCTTACTGGCATACTCAGCGCTTCAGGCACAAAATCCTATAGTAAAGGAAGTGTGGAAAGCCGAGCAAGGCTTTGCCCAAATGGCAAGCGACTCCTCGGTAAAGCAAGCCTTCTTGCACTTTCTGCATCCTGAGGCATATGTGTTTACGCCCAAAGCAGAAAACGGGCATGCCGTGTACAGCCAGCGTCCCGAGGGCGGCCCTTTATTGGAATGGGCACCTGCTTGGGTGGTGGTATCCCAATCGGGGGAAATGGCACTGAGTACGGGCTGCTTTCAGGTTTTGCAAAGAGATAATCGGGAATTGCTCGCGCAAGGACAATTTGTATCCGTTTGGATGAAAGATAGCCTTGGTAATTGGCGCGTGATGGCCGATATGGGCAATGTAGGCGATTGTTCGGCTGCAGCCTTTCCAGCCTCTCGCCAGCTCAATGGTTTGAACGAAGCAAGGGACAAGAAATTACCTCAGGCTGTGAACCTTGACCATTTTGCAGCTGGCTCAGGTATTCACGCATCCGGCAAAGGTATTCACTTTCGGGAGCAGATGAAAGACAATGATTTGTTGGAAGTCTTGGCGGTAGACCATGCCGAAATACTGTATTCTCAACATAGCCAAGCCGGGGACATGGCTTATTCCTTAGGAAGGTATGAGCGAAAAACGGAAGATAAGATACTTAGTGGCAGTTTTCTTGCCATTTGGCATAGGCACCAAGAGGGCTGGAAAATACTTTGGTACATCCAAAATGAATAATATTCAAATAGTTTAGGTTAATAGAGGGTAAAGAAGGGGCCAGTTTGGCTCCTTTTTTCTTTTATAACTAATGATTAGAATAGTGTGTTTTTCAATCTAGATTCAAGAGTGTTTTTGCGATTTCATCCCGCTTTTGAGGGCTAACCTCCACTTCATTGGCGAAGGATTTCCACTGATTGACGGTTTCGTTTATTTCATCAATAATGTGAGAAGCATTTTTGCACCGGATAGATTCGGCTACTATGAGTAAGTCGGCTTTTTGGATATCTTTCCGTTTTCCGTTGATGCTTAGTGCATGTTGACTTACCCATTCGCTATCAGGACGGTAAGCATGGCAAATATCGTAGGCGGGAGCCAGTTCCCATTTGCCTCCCTGCTTCAATAAGAAGGAGAAGTTTTTGGTATGGTCATCACAGTTTCGGGCAATCACATTGAAAACCATTCTCCGGAACATTTGCTCGGCATCCGCATACGATAATCGGAGCTCTCTCATACATTGAAAGAGTTGTTCATAACTAAAACTAGTCACCAGATTGTAATCGAAGTGCTTTAAAGCGCAGAAGGTCTGCAATGGTGTTTTATGTCCCCTTTTTCTCGGTCGAAGCGTTTAGTTAAGAAATGCGCCCTCCCGTTTTCCTCCAACAGTCTGCAAGGCATCATCACGATTCCGCAAGCTTTGGCCATGTTATAGTATGCCATTTCCACCCGCCCGTACCCATGGCTGGCTCCCAGCTGTACATCACTCACGCCATCCAGCTTTATCAGCCAATGTTCATAACCTCGTGGCGCTTTGGTTTGTCCTGATTTTACTTCCCCCGTATACTCATTATAGGCTATCACTGCTTTAGGGCGGGCTCCACCTGCCGAAGTGCCTATCCGTAAAATTTCCGAAACCGCTTGGGCATCATCCTTCCTTAGGTTAGTGGAGAAAGACTCACGTGTATTAAGCATTTTTTGTGCGATATCTACCAAGCTATCTATTTCAATGGAAAACGTCTGTTTCTTTTCTTTGAGAACAGGAGGGGCAAACTCTAATGCCCCCATGCCACGCGTTCCGATAAAGCAAAGCATTTCAATAGGATTCATGCTCCCCTCTGGTCGCCCTTGTTGCGCCAACCAAATATTGATCAGTTGGTTCCCGTATTTGTCGGGCAATACATCAGCCAACATGCCCGGTAAACCCTTGAACGTATCATGAGGGGTATTTCTGTCCATGCGCAGTTCTGGGAAGGAAAATTGAAGTTTGGGAGAGTCAGTAGGCATTTTTAATGGGGATAATTCCCATCCTAGTTGCGCGAATTTAGGCTCGTATTCAAAAGTTGCAAAACCTCTTTGTTCGTCCCAAGCCACAGCTCCCACTAATTTTCCCCATATTTTTATTTCTGCTACCTTCATGTTTTTACCAGTCTACTTCTTTTGCTGGATTGTTTTTTCTTAACACCCTGTGTCTAGTCCTTTGTCTTTTTCCTTTCTGCAATTTGGCTAATTGAAGTGGGCTTGGCCCCTCTTGTACATCAAATGCCTGTAATATGGTGAGCTGACCCAGCATACGTAGTACTTGAATAAGGGTGCTTAGCGTTACGGCTTCTCCACGTTCGAGCAAGCTTAGCGTAGAACGACTAATTCCGGCTTCCTCGGCCAATTCACTTTGCGTTTTGTTTTGTTCCATACGTTTATGCTTGACAAAGGCACCAATATGCTCAGCTAATGCCTTGTCGCTCATAGAATCCCACCTAATGTGTGTTTTATCAGTCATAATATGTGTTATTATTCATTAACGCATGGTAACTCATGCAATATACGATATTATTTCTTTTATTTTGTATGATTAATCATACATTATTTCGTTTTTTGTTATTTAATGCATGGTATATCATTCATTATAGTATCAAATAAGCTCATATTTAGTGAATAGTTGCCCCACTACTAAAAAAATAGACTTCCTCTTAAGCCCGTAGATGCGTATTTGTTCCTACTAAATCCCCGTGTTTTCTTTTTATTCCGATAGATAAATCCCTATCTTTGCGCTCCGTTCGTAAAAGACGGGCTATTCAATTGGTTTTGAATAGTTTATGTATAACAAAAATCCATACGCGGGGTGTCCGGCTGTGTGTGGCGTAACTTAGGACACAATTTTATGACAAATCAAGATTTCGATTGGGAAAAGTTTGAAACCAAAGGTTTCGGAGAAGGCTACTCTAAAAAAGAAAGAGAAGAGATGGCCAAAATGTACGATAACACCTTGACCCAAATCACTGAAAAAGAAGTGGTAAAAGGTACGATCGTAGGCATTAACTCTAGAGACGTAATCGTAAACATCGGTTTCAAATCTGACGGATTGGTACCTGTTACCGAATTCCGCGATACGCCCGACATTAAAATCGGTGATGAGGTAGAAGTCTTCATCGAAGAGCAAGAAAACACCAACGGACAGTTAGTGCTATCTCGCAGAAAAGCTAAGATTGTATACGCTTGGCAAAACATTCAGCAAGCTTTGGATGGTGACGTTATCATCGAAGGTTTGGTGAAGAGAAGAACCAAAGGTGGTTTGATCGTAGATATCTACGGTGTAGAAGCCTTCTTGCCAGGTTCTCAAATCGATGTGAAACCTATCCGTGATTTCGACATCTTCGTTGGTAAGAAAATGGAAGTGAAAGTGGTGAAAATCAACTACACTAACGACAACGTAGTAGTATCTCACAAGGTGTTGATCGAGAAAGATATCGAAAAACAAAAAGCTGAAATCCTAAATAACCTTGAGAAAGGTCAGGTATTGGAAGGTGTGATCAAAAACATGACCAACTTCGGTGTATTCATCGACTTGGGTGGTGTAGATGGTCTATTGCACATCACTGATATCTCTTGGGGCCGTATCAATCATCCGGAAGAAGTACTTTCACTTGATCAGAAAGTGAACGTAGTAGTACTTGATTTCGATGATGAGAAGAAGCGTATTTCTTTGGGTATGAAGCAATTGACTTCACATCCATGGGATTCTCTATCGGCTGATATCGTAGTAGGTTCTAAAGTAAAAGGTAAAATCGTTAACGTGGCTGACTATGGCGCTTTCTTGGAAATCCTTCCAGGCGTTGAAGGTTTGATCCACGTTTCTGAAATGAGCTGGTCTCAGCACCTACGCAATCCTCAAGACTTCATCAAAGTAGGGGATGAGTTGGAAGCTGTAGTTATCACCCTTGATAGAGACGAAAGAAAAATGTCATTGGGCATTAAGCAATTGACTGAAGATCCTTGGAACAAGCAAGACGTATTGACCAAATACGGTGTAGGTACCAAGCATTCGGGCATTGTGCGTAACTTGACCAACTTCGGCTTGTTCATCGAACTTGAAGAAGGAATTGATGGTTTGGTTCACGTTTCTGACCTTTCTTGGACTAAGAAAATCAAGCACCCATCTGAATTTGTAAAAGTAGGTGATACCCTAGATGTACAAGTTCTTGAGCTGGATGTAGAAAACAGAAGATTGGCCCTAGGTCATAAGCAATTGGAAGAAAACCCTTGGGATACTTTCGAGACTGTATTTACCGTAGGTTCAGTGCATAAATGCTCTATCTTGAGCAAGAACGATAAAGGTGCCACTCTTGAATTGCCATATGGCGTAGAAGGCTTTGTAGCCGCTAAGCAATTGGTGAAAGAAGATGGTAGCGTAGCCGAAGCAGGTGAAAACCTTGACTTCAAAGTGCTTGAGTTCTCTAAAGATGAGAAGCGTATTGTACTTTCTCACACTGCCATGCATTCTGATGAGGTAATCGAAGAGAAAGCCCCTAAGAAAGCTGCCGCTGGTAAAAAAGCAGCTGCTCCTAAAGTAGCTCCTGCTGAGAAGTCGACCCTTGGCGATATCGAAGCCCTTTCCGCTCTGAAAGAGCAAATGGAAGAAGGCGCTAAGAAGAAAACTGCTAAGAAGAAGAAATCAGACGAAGAAGAGTCTGAAGAATAATACCGAAAAGGCACCGCAAGGTGCCTTTTTTATTGCTTTGATTGTAAATGGGTTGAGCGCAGTTCCTTATAAAATTGTGCAATATTTTTCACGAGGCATTGGTTTGAATCGATGCTTTGTATACATTTGCATCCCAATCAGGGTCACGTGGCCGAGTGGCTAGGCTGAGCTCTGCAAAAGCTCCTACAGCGGTTCGAATCCGCTCGTGACCTCAAAGCTCCCAATTCGGGAGCTTTTTTCATTTAGAGCGGGTTCGAAGCGCTCGGTTCTATTGGTGCGGCCAATATGACCCCCTTTGAAAACCAACATCGGTGAATAATCCGCCCGTGACCTCAAAGCTCCGAATTCGGGAGCTTTTTTTCATTTAAAGTGGGTTCGAAGTGTGCGTGATAAGCTTGTATCAGGTGAAAATTAATAATGAATGCTCGCTGCTCAATGGGGTAATCCTATAGCAAAAAAAACTTGCAAAAAAGACTTTACTTAGGTTTAGCAGGATTTTAGGGGAATTTCTTATAAATGTCTTTTCTTGGCATAATTACAGTCAAAAGTGCAGCGTCTTCCTCCACAAAAAAGCCTAATCTATATGTGCCAATCTTAATTCGGTAGGCGTATTTGGCACCTTTTATTTTTTTGATGCCCTTAACGAAGCTAGGCCCTTGGGCATTCATAATGTCTTTAACAGCAGCCGAAATCTTCAATAATAGCGATTGGTCAGTTATTGACCGAGGTTGCTTATTGAATACAGCCGTAGTTTCAATTTTCATTTAAGGCCAAGTTTCTTTAAAACCTCACTTTTATCAGCCAATCCACTTTTTCGACTTTCTTTCATGTGTGCAAGTAGGGCTTTGTCTTCTTCCTCTTCTTCCAAAAGCATCTCCTTCTTCTTTACAGGCTTATCCTTTACGGTTTTCACCTCGTAGGGAATATTCATCTTTTTGCCAAGTTCCATCAAGAGCTCTTGGTCTTTTTTACTTTTTGGCTTAAATACTATCGTTTCCATATATGCAATATACGAAATCTGTTTACAGCTTGTTGGTATCGTAGTTATCCACCTCTTGATTTATTCAATAGAATGACGATAGACAAACTAAATGGTTATGAGTAAACGAAGAGCCTGAGTAGCCTCGCTAAAGGATACAAATTAGACTAGGGAAGGAGAGGAACTCTATAGCGTTTAGCTGTATTTCCAATCCCACCTTAATTCCCCGAAAAGTGTAATGCCATTCCCTAAAAACACAGGCTTTGCAAACGTTTTTAATCCAAATTATTGAAATTTCGGGCTTTTTTTAATTTATATTTATTCTAAATAAGAAGGTTGGTATATCAAATCGCTTTAAAATCAGCCCTTTTGATAAGCGGTGTGTTCGCAAACCTACGTAAAACACGATTTATTGGTTTTAGGCCTATGATACGTATTTGAAAAAAAAAGTTCCTAGTGTACATTTGTAGGGTTTTAAAAAATAAGTTTACGCTCAATGCTAAAACACATAAATACTGTAGCCTACTGCAAGACAGTTCTTCTGGGGCTTTTGATTCTTTCCGCCAGTATTTTCTCTCCCGCGGTTTATGCGCAAGATGCCAATGCAATTTCCACTGACCCGGCTGTAATTCAGCAAGGTGAGGCGCTTTTTAAAGCGAATTGTAAGGTTTGTCATGCCGTAAATGAGCAAGTGGTGGGTCCTGCTCTGGCCAAGGTGTATGAAAGACAAAACATGGATTGGATTATTGCATTCGTGAGAAACTCACAGAAAGTAATCCAGAGTGGTGATCCGTATGCAGTTGAACTGTACAACAAGTTCAATAAAACTGAGATGACCGCTTTTGATTTCAGCGATGATGAAATCAAGTCTATCATTGCTTATGTAAAACAAGAAACCGAGAATCCTACCGTGGCTGCTCCAGTGGCTACCGCTACGGATGGTGCCACTCCCGCGGAAGGAAGTGCCAGTGCCGGGATGTCATCCGAATACTTCTACATCATCTTAGTGGTATTATTTGTGGTGCTAGTATTGATTCTGATTGTGCTTGGTCTTATCGTAAGTGTGCTTACTAAGTTCTTAAATCAGCAAGGTAATCTTGATGAAGCCGATAAAGAAATTGTAAATTCCAAAACCGACCTAGGTGCCTTCATGAAGAGCAAAGCTTTTGTAGGCTTCGCTATTTTCATCTTCGTTACCTTGGTGGCCAAAACAGCTGTGGATGGCTTGTTCTCGGTTGGTATCCAGCAAGGATATGCGCCTAAACAGCCAATTGCCTTCTCGCACCAGTTGCATGCCGGACAGTTGGAAATCGACTGTAACTATTGCCACACGGGCGTAAGAATCAGCAAAAGCGCCAACATCCCTTCAGCCAATATCTGTATGAACTGTCACAGTATTGTGAAAACTGGTCCTCAGTACGGTGAAGTTGAAATCGCTAAAATTTACAAGGCGGTAGAAACCAATACACCTATAGAGTGGGTACGTATTCACAACCTGCCTGATTTGGCTTATTTCAACCACGCTCAGCACGTAGAAGTGGGTAATGTAGAATGCCAGACCTGTCACGGAGAAATCCAAACAATGGAAGTAGTGCAACAGCACGCTTTATTGACCATGGGCTGGTGTATTGATTGTCACCGTAAGACAGATGTCAACACTGCTGACAATGGCTATTACGATAAATTGGTAGAACTCCACAATGAGTCTAGCAAGTCACCGATGAAAGTGGTGAATATCGGAGGTCTTGAGTGTTCAAAATGTCACTATTAATATACGCTTCGTAATCATATATAGGTTGCCCTTGGCAATGCAATGACCAATTAAGTCTAAAGAAACCAATGAAACAAAGCAATAAACAATACTGGAAAGGAATCGAACAACTGACTAATAGTCATGAGGTTGTTAAGAATGCCGAAAGAGAATTTCCTGAGTTCTTACCTATCAATGAGAACGGGGAGTCGGGCGGTAGCTCCAGAAGAGATTTCTTGAAATTAATGGGCTTCGGTATTGCAGCAGTTTCCCTTGCTGCCTGCGAAGCTCCTGTGCGCAAAGCTATTCCTTATTTGAATAAGCCGGTAGATGTAGATCCGGGTGTAGCGAATTACTATGCTTCAACGTATTCACTAGGTGGTAACTATTGCAGCATTGTAGTGAAGACCCGCGAAGGTCGTCCTATCAAAATCGAAGGAAACAAACTTAGCAATATAACCAAAGGTGGTACCAATGCACAAGTAGAGGCATCGGTGCTTTCTCTTTATGACAAAGAGCGCTTAACTGGCCCCAAAGCTAAAGGCGCTGATATCGATTGGGTAGCTTTGGATAAAGAAGTAATCAGCAAACTAGAGGCTATTGCTGCTAAAGGTGGTCAAATCCGCATTGTGAGCAATTCTATTCTTAGCCCTACAACCAAAAAGGTAATTGCTGATTTCAAAGCAAAATATCCTACAACGGAACACGTGACCTACGATGCCGATTCAGTATCAGCCATGGTAGAAGCCAATAGCCAATCGTTTGGTCAGGCTGTGATTCCATCTTACAATTTTGACAAAGCACAAACCATAGTAAGTTTCGCAGCTGATTTCCTAGGTACTTGGATTTCGCCTATCGAGTTTACTAAACAATATGCGGTAAACAAGAAATTGGGTAAGGACAAGAAGACCATGTCTCGTCACTATCAGTTCGAGTCTAACCTATCGCTTTCCGGTTCTAATGCCGATTACCGTACGCCTGTAAAGGCCTCTGAATTAGGCTTAGCCGTAGCACATCTGTACAATGCCTTGGCTGCAAAAGCTGGATTGGCGACTGTATCAGTAAAAGCGGGAAGCTTTAAGAACCTTGACAAAGCAGCAAATGATTTGTGGAACAACAAAGGCAAATCATTAGTGGTAGCCGGAACTAACGATGTTTCCGTGCAAGTCTTGGTTAACGCTATCAACAGCTTATTGGATAATTACTCTTCTACTATCAACCTCGCTCAGGCGGTAAATTATCGTCAGGGTAATGATAAGCAAATGGCGCAGTTGGTGGCCGATGCGAAAGCAGGCAAAGTGGATGGTGTAATTTTCTATAACTGTAACCCAGTATACGATCACGCTTCAGGCACCGAATTAGCTGCTGCTTTGGCTAAAGTAGGTTTCAAACTATCTACTTCTGATCGCATGGACGAGACCGCTTCTTTAGCCGATTTCGTAGCGCCTGATCACCATTTCTTAGAGTCTTGGAATGATGCTGAACCTAAAGTAGGTTCTTACAGCCTTGGTCAGCCTACCATTTCTCCGATTTTCAAAACCCGTCAGGCGCAAGCCAGCTTCCTAGTATGGGCGGGTGGTTCTGATGATTACTATAACTATTTAAGAAATAATTGGAAGTCAACCGTATTCAGCAAGCAAACTAGCTTGATGGATTTCAATACCTTCTGGGACAAAACCTTATATGATGGCGTAATTGAGCTGGGCGCACCTAGTGCTGCTTCTGTGGCTTTTGCCGGAGATGTAGCTGCCGCAGCTGCCTCATTATCTGCCAAAACAGATAATGGTCCTGAATTGGTCATTTACCAAAAAGTAGGTATCGGAACAGGTAATCAAGCGAACAACCCTTGGTTGCAAGAAATGCCTGATCCTATCAGTAAAGCTACTTGGGACAATTACCTAACTATTTCTCAAGCTATGGCTACCGAAATGGGAATCACCTTTGTAGAAAGCAATACTTCTCTTGTCAACCTGAAAGTAGGTGGCAAGTCGGTAACACTTCCTGTATTGGTGCAGCCGGGTCAGGCCAACGGAACCGTAGGTTTGGCTATGGGCTATGGTCGTGAAAAGGCCGGTAGAGTGGCCAATGGAGTAGGGGTGAACGCTTATCCGTTCTTAACGTCTGCTAATGGTTTTGTTTCTTTTGAAATTACTTCAGGTGTAAGCATTGAGGCTACAGGTGAAAAATACCAAGTGCCTCAAACGCAAACGCACCAAACTTATATGAAGCGTCAGAACATTGTTCAGGAGTCTGTACTTTCTGAATATGTGAAAGATGCCTCAGCGGGTCGTTTCCATCCCCATGTAATGGGTTATGACGGAGAGAAAAAACCTTCTGAAATTAGTCTTTGGAGTGGACATACCTATTCTAATCACCACTGGGGATTGGTGGTAGACCTTAACTCTTGTACCGGATGTTCGGCTTGTACCATTGCGTGTCAGGCGGAAAACAACGTACCTGTAGTAGGTCGCCAAGAGGTATTGAACAGACGCGAAATGCACTGGATTCGCATCGACCGCTATTACAGCTCTGATGCAGATGCCAATGATGTGAAAGGATTGGAAATTGCTGCCGAAAATCCGGAAGTAGTATTCCAGCCTATGATGTGTCAGCACTGTAACAATGCACCTTGCGAAACGGTGTGTCCGGTGGCTGCTACTACACACAGCTCAGAAGGTCTAAACCAAATGACTTATAACCGTTGTATTGGTACACGTTATTGTGCCAACAACTGTCCTTATAAAGTAAGACGCTTTAACTGGTTCAAATACCATGACAACGAGAAGTTTGCTGCTGTGAACGTTGCTATGAACGATGACCTAGGTAAAATGGTACTTAACCCTGACGTAACTGTACGTTCAAGAGGTGTTATGGAGAAATGTTCGCTTTGCGTTCAGCGTATCCAAGCGGGTAAGCTTACTGCTAAGAAAGAAGGAAGAAGAACCAATGATGATGACGTGACCACTGCTTGCGCCAGTGCTTGTCCGGCCGATGCCTTGATCTTTGGTGATATGAACGATGCTAATAGCAAGATTTCTAAATTCCTACGCTTAGAAGAAAAAGAAGACAAGAAAGTAGTGAAGGAGGAGAGAGCGTTCCACATGTTGGAAGAGATCAACGTTAATCCTAACGTGTTCTATCTCACTAAGATTCGTAACAAAGATCTTCAAGAAAATAACGTTTAATATTAATTGATTCTTCAAATATGCAAGTTGTATCTTCAGTAAGGGAACCATTAATCACAGGCGGAAAATCCGTTGCGGATGTTACCCAAGATATATGTAAGCAGGTAGAAGGTAAACCCACCAAATCGTGGTTTGCGGCTCTTACCGTATCGCTTATGGTGTTGGCTTTCGGTACATTCTGTTTGCTTACCACTTGGTGGGAAGGTATCGGGGTGTGGGGCTTGAACAAAACCGTAGGCTGGGCATGGGATATCACCAACTTCGTATGGTGGGTAGGTATTGGTCACGCAGGAACACTTATTTCTGCCATTCTTTTGCTTTTCCGTCAGCGTTGGAGAATGTCAATTAACCGTGCAGCTGAGGCGATGACCATTTTCGCGGTATTGTGTGCGGCCACTTTTATTTTGGCTCACATGGGTCGTCCTTGGTTATTTCACTGGGCATTGCCATTGCCTAATACATTCGGATCACTTTGGGTAAACTTTAACTCACCCCTTGTATGGGACGTGTTCGCGATTAGTACTTATCTTACCGTATCTCTGGTATTCTGGTACATTGGTCTTATTCCTGATTTTGCTACCATCCGCGACAGAGCTAAAGGCAAAATTGCTAAAATCGCTTACGGAGCTCTTAGTATGGGTTGGACAGGCGGTGCCAAAACTTGGTCACGTTATGAAGCGGTTGCCCTTATCTTAGCCGGTTTATCTACTCCTCTCGTACTTTCGGTACACACCATTGTATCTATGGACTTTGCTACTTCGGTAATTCCCGGATGGCACACGACCATTTTCCCTCCATACTTCGTTGCAGGTGCGATTTTCTCCGGATTCGCTATGGTGCAGACCTTATTGTTGATCACACGTAAGGTATTCAAATTAGAAAACTACATTACTATCTTCCACATCGAATTGATGAACATCGTTATCATCATCACAGGGTCGATAGTGGGTATAGCCTATATTACTGAATTCTTTATTGCTTGGTATTCAGGTGTTCCTGCTGAGCAATATGCCTTCCTTAACCGTATGTTTGGTCCTTACTGGTGGGCTTACTGGTCAATGATGACTTGTAACGTAATCTCTCCACAGCTTTTCTGGTCTAAGAAAATCAGAACCAGCATCGCGGCCAGCTTTATCCTTTCAATCATCGTAAATATCGGGATGTGGTTCGAGCGTTTCGTAATTATCGTTACCTCATTGCACAGAGACTTCGTGCCATCGAGCTGGGCGATGTTTTCACCTACCTTATATGATATTGGTGACTATATGTTCTCATTCGGTCTATTCTTTACCTTGTTCTTATTGTTTGCGAAGTTCTTCCCGGTAATCAACATGGCCGAAGTGAAAAGTATTGTTAAATCTACTTCTACTAAAGACTAATCAGCACTATGGAATACGGCAAGAAATATATTTTGGGCGTTTTTAATGATGAAGATGTCCTTCTACATGGAACCGAAAAAATCCGTGAGGCTGGAGTGAAAATTGAAGAAGTATACTCTCCATTCCCTGTACACGGATTGGATGATGCATTAGGTTATCAGCGTTCGCGTTTACCTATTGCGGCCTTCTTGTTTGGCGCTACAGGTACTATTCTTGGTTTGACCATGATTTTCTGGATGATGGGCGTTGATTGGCCTATGATCATTGGTGGTAAAGACTTTATTGCCTTACCGATTGCTATTCCTATTACTTTCGAATTGACAGTACTTTTATCAGCCTTGGGTATGGTGGGTACGTTCCTTATCGTGAGTGATTTGAAACCATGGGGTACTCCTCGTATTTTGGATATTAGAAGTACCGATGACAAGCATATTATGGCTATTGATATAGCACGTAATTCTTTAAGCAAAGAGCAAATCGGTGAAATACTGAAAAGCCACGGTGCAGTAGAAGTAAACGAAAAATCAATTGACTAACTGAAACAAAAACATGAGAATACAATCACTATTTTTAGTTAGTATCACATCCTTAGGCGGTTTGTTCCTTGTGGGATGTGGCGCTCAAGGAGAATATAAAGGGATGGAGTTTGCTCCTAACATGTACCACTCGGTGGCTTATGAGCCGTTGACTCAGATTGATGATGAAGAGGCGGGTACCTTTGTAAGTACACGTGAAGACGGAAAAGGAGAGTTCTTCAATTCTAACGTGAATAACCCTTATCAGATGAACATGCGTGAGCCTGTGGCTAACACAGTGCCTCGTAATAAACAAGGATATTTGCCCTACCGCATGCCTAAGGATAGTCTTGACTATGCGGCTGCAGTGGTAAAAAGTCCATTGACAGCATCTGAAGATGTGGTGGCTCAAGGAAAAGAACTTTACCTACGCTACTGTACGCATTGTCACGGACAAAACGGACAGGGTTCTGAAGATCCTACCGCTAAGGTTGGAGCGATATTGAAAGGGGTTCCTTCTTATTCCGTAGGTAGATTAGCTACAGTAAGCGAAGGACATGTTTTCCATGTGATTACACACGGTAAAGGTCGTATGGGCGCGCATGGTTCACAAATCTCTGAAGAGAACCGTTGGAAAATCGTTTCCTATGTTCAGAAACTTCAAAAAGGCAGTAATTAACAAAGATAATCGTCACAAATCATGATCGAGGAAAGATTTGAATTTACGTCCGCTGCAAAAAAGAGAATCCTAACTTTTTTAGTTGCCGGAATTATAGCTTTAGTACTAGGGATTGTACTAGCCTCTACGGGTGGTCATCATGCCGAAGCAGGTGCTCACGAGGGAGGACACGGTGCCTTCCATTGGTCAACTCGTATATTAGCTAACTTGTGGATTAACAACGTGTATTTCACAGGGATTGCTATCATAGGATTATTCTTTGTTACTATTCAGTATGCTGCTCAAGCCGGATGGTCAGCGCCTATTATTCGTATCCCTTTGGCATTCAGCAACTGGTTGCCTTATGCAGGTGTGTTGATGTTGGGTGTTTTCCTATTGTCAGGTCATAAGCTATTCCATTGGGCCGATCATTCGGTATATGAAGTAGGAGGAGCACACTATGACGCTATTTTAGATGGTAAGAAGGCTTTCTTCTTCTGGCCATTGACGGATCACCCGAACATTCCGGTGTTCTTCTTGGCTCGTATGGTAGCCTACTTTGTTATCTGGATTGTATTCTTTCAATTAATTAAGAAGTATTCACAGCAAGAAGACATCAATGGTGGTGATAGCTACTGGTACATCATCAGAAAATATTCTGCCATGTTCTTGGTATTGTTTGCTATTACTTCCTCTACTTCTGCTTGGGATTGGGTAATGTCTGCCGATCCACACTGGTTCTCAACCATGTTCGGTTGGTATGTATTTGCCAGCTGGTGGGTTACAGGTTTAGCTTTAATAGCCCTGATTGTAGTAAACCTGAAGGATGCAGGTTATTTGAAAATGGTGAATTCTAATCACCTACACGATTTAGGTAAGTTTGTATTCGCATTCAGCATCTTCTGGACCTATATCTGGTTCTCTCAGTTCTTGCTGATCTACTATGCTAACATTCCGGAAGAGACTATCTATTTCGTAGAACGTTTGAAAAGCGATAAATACGCCCCCGTATTTTTTATGAACCTTTTCCTGAACTTTGTGTTACCATTTTTGATACTCATGACAAGAGATGCCAAGCGTCATGCCATGTTCTTGAAGATAGTATGTACACTGGTAATCGTGGGTCACTGGTTTGATTTCTACTTGATGTTTACACCAGGTATGTTGAAAGAAAACGGTGGATTTGGATTTATGGAAGTAGGCTTGTTCTTGATTTACGGTTCAGCATTTATGTATGTAATGCTCAATGGTCTATCGAAAATGGGATTGGTTGCTAAAAATCACCCAATGTTAGAAGAAAGCCTTCACCATCACATTTAATATTTGCGAATCAATTAATTGATAAATATGCTTCAGATAGTAATTCTAGTAGGGCTTGTACTTTTGGTTGCCATATTAATGGCCATATTCAGGATTTCCCGTCTATTGAATGTTGCCAAAGGTACTGATAAGGAGGTAGTGGATAAAGGAAGCAATTCCTTCAATGCCATTCTTTTCATTGTGTTTGGTGTGGTTACCTTTGGTTTATTCTTCTGGTATTCCATTGTGTATTATGACGAATATACTCCACCTGTTGCTTCAGAGCACGGGGTGCTTACCGATGGTTTGTTCTGGACTACCATGTGGGTAACTGGTATAGTATTTATAATCACCCATATCTTGTTATTTTGGTTCTCTTACAAGTATCAATACAAGAAAGAGTCTTCAGCACTATTCTTTCCTCACAACAATAAATTGGAGGTTATCTGGACAGTTGTTCCTGCCATTGTTTTGACCATCTTGGTATTTACTGGCTTGAAAACTTGGAATGATATTACAGACAAAGCTCCTGAAGAAGCTGAAGTAGTGGAAATTATGGGTTACCAGTTTGCTTGGAAGACCCGCTACCCTGGTAATGATAAGCAATTGGGCAATTACGATTTCCGTTTGATTGATGCCGAAAACCAGTTCGGTATGGATTTAACCGATAAAGCTTCTTTTGATGATTTCACTCCTCGTGAAATACACATTCCTAAAGGTCAGCCTGTATTATTCAAAATCCGTGCGCGTGATGTATTGCACAGTGTATATGCCCCTCATTTCCGTTTGAAAATGGATGCAGTACCGGGTATGCAAACAAACTTCTGGTTTGTTCCTACCAAGTCTACTGCAGAAATGCGTGAAGAAACAGGAAATCCGGAGTTTAACTATGAAATTGCTTGTACTGAAATTTGTGGTAAAGGTCACTTCTCTATGCGTATGCTTGTGGTGGTGGATGAGCCTGAAGACTACAAAAAATGGTTGGCGGAGCAAGAATCTTGGCTATCAAAAAATGAGACCTATTTGGCTAAAGTTCCAGCTAACTTAAAAGAGGAAGCTAAAAAGGCTTCTGGTTTAAACAATACCGTAGAACAGCCTGTTAGCGAAGTAGAAACAACAGGTGCTTCCATGTAATTTTAATTGTATTAATTATGGCTACTGCTAACATACAAACTCCCGATCTCGCTCACGATGTACATCATGACCACGATCATGAGCATCATGATAATTTTATAACAAAATATATCTTCAGTACCGATCACAAAATGATTGCCAAGCAATTCCTGATTACAGGTATTTTTTGGGCTCTTTTAGGTGGTATTTTGTCGGTAATCTTCCGTTTGCAATTGGGTTTCCCCGATATGCAATTAGAATGGCTACGTCCGTTCTTGGGCAAATGGATTACAGAGCAAGGTAAAATCGATCCTGAATTCTATTTGGCTCTAGTAACGATGCACGGTACCATCATGGTATTCTTCGTACTTACGGCTGGTTTGAGTGGTACATTCAGTAACTTCTTGATTCCCTTGCAGATTGGTGCCCGCGATATGGCCTCTGGCTTCATGAACATGCTTTCGTATTGGTTCTTCTTCCTTTCAAGCATTATCATGTTGTCATCTTTATTTATCGAAACAGGTCCTGCTGCTGGTGGTTGGGTGGTATACCCACCATTAAGTGCCTTGCCTCAAGCTATTTCTGGTTCTCAGCTAGGTATGACTATGTGGCTTGTGGCCATGGTATTCTTCATCGTGAGTACCTTGTTGGGTGGTGTTAACTACATCAGTACGGTAATCAATATGAGAACGCAAGGAATGTCTTTCAGTAAGCTTCCTCTTACCATTTGGGCTTTCTTCTTAACTGCTATTATCGGTTTGCTTTCTTTCCCTGTATTGATTGCTGCTGCTTTGCTTTTGGTTTTCGACCGTAGCTTTGGTACTAGCTTCTATCTATCTGAAATCTACATCGGTGGTGAGGCTTTGCCTAACATGGGTGGTAGCCCGATTCTTTATCAACACTTGTTCTGGTTCTTAGGTCACCCTGAGGTATACATTGTATTGTTGCCAGCCTTGGGTATTACCTCTGAAATTATTGCTACCAATTCGCGTAAACCCATCTTTGGTTACAGAGCCATGATTGGTTCAATGCTAGGTATTACTATACTTTCGTTCATTGTATGGGCTCACCATATGTTTGTAACGGGTATGAACCCATTCTTGGGTAGTATCTTTATGTTATTGACCTTGATTATCGCGGTTCCATCAGCGGTGAAGGTATTCAACTACCTTACTACACTTTGGAAAGGTAACTTAGTGTTTACTCCGGCCATGCTATTCAGTATTGGTCTGGTATCCTTCTTTATTTCAGGTGGTCTTACCGGTATTTTCCTTGGTAATGCTGCTATTGAT
Organism: Shiella aurantiaca; assembly: GCA_030412945.1. Classification (GTDB taxonomy): domain Bacteria; phylum Bacteroidota; class Bacteroidia; order Cytophagales; family Cyclobacteriaceae; genus Shiella; species Shiella aurantiaca. The sequence continues at coordinate 156,738 of JAUHJS010000003.1, forward strand.
ATTCAATTGCACGATACGTACTTCGTAGTGGCTCACTTTCACTTGGTAATGGGTAGTGCTTCTTTCTTTGGATTGATGGCTGGTGTTTACCACTGGTTCCCTAAAATGTTCGGTCGTATGATGGACGCCAAGTTAGGATATATTCACTTTTGGTTGACATTTGTGGGTGTTTACATGGTATTCTTCCCTATGCATTACATCGGTATTGCCGGATTCCCAAGAAGATATTACAGCTTTACCAATTTCGATGCCTTCAATTCATTCACTGATTTGAACGCCTTTGTAAGTATTGCTGCTATTTTCACCTTAGGTGCTCAGTTTATATTCTTGTTCAACTTCTTCTATTCTATGTTTAAAGGAAGAGTGGCTCCTGCTAACCCATGGAGGTCAACCACACTTGAATGGACTACGCCTATCAATCCGGGTCACGGTAACTGGCCGGGTGCTATTCCTACGGTTTACAGATGGCCGTACGATTATAGCAAACCAGGAGCTGCTGAAGATTTCATTCCTCAACATATTCCATATTCTCAAACCAAAGAATCTAACCTTCCTCATGAAAATGAGCTGATTAAGTTAGAAAACGAAGGAGATGTGGTGATAGTCAATGAGAACAAACACTAATACCTTTTATCAGCGACTAAGCTTTATCACCTTAGTCGCTGTTTATTTTCTGATATTAGTAGGAGGGGTGGTTCGTGCCACGGGTTCAGGAATGGGATGCCCCGATTGGCCCAAATGTTTTGGTTCATGGGTTCCACCAACGGAAGTAAGTCAGTTGCCCGCAGATTATCAGCAACAATATTCTGATTTGCGTCATGCAAAGAATATTCGATTCAGTAGGTATCTATCTTTCTTTGGCTTTGATGAATTAGCCGAGGAAATTCTTCATGATCCCAGTGTTCGCGAAGAAGCAGTATTCAATGCTAGTAAAACTTGGGTGGAATATGTGAATCGCTTAATTGGAGCGCTGGTAGGGTTTCTTATTCTAGCTTCTTTTATTGCCACCTTCTATTATCGTAAAAGCTTGCCGGGCTTATGGCCTGTAGCTTTAGCTAATCTGGTATTGGTAATGTTTCAGGGCTGGATAGGCTCTATTGTTGTTTCTACTAATCTAACCGCTTGGATGATTAGTGTACACATGGTATTGGCGTTGGTGATTTTATTGATTTGCATTTATTTGTATTTGAAAACCAAGCCGAGGACTGATGAAAAAGTTCAGCCGATAGGCTTTGTGCAGATAGCCCTTTTAATTGCCTTATTTATTCAGATTATTTTGGGTACTCAGGTACGTGAAGGGGTTGACATGATGGCTAGAAGTATGGTAGAAAGAGCTAATTGGTTGGAGGAGATTGGATTGGTTTTTTACATTCATCGTTCCTTCTCTTGGGTGATTTTGGCCATACAAGTGGTGCTGACATATCGCTTATGGAAGCAAACGGCATCTTTGAAAGGTTTGGGTTTAACGTACTGGGTTCTAATCGCCATCGTATTGGAAGTGGTTACAGGTACAATAATGGCCTATACCGCGATTCCTGCCTGGATACAGCCCCTACATTTGTTTATTGGGGTATTGATTTTCGGACTTTTATCACAAGGGTTGATGCGAAAAGTACAACCCATTAGTGTTGAGTAACATGATTATTGAGAAACAAGAAAATAGTATTTCATTTTTGCTGCTGAAGGCAAAAGCCTACTTCGAAATGTTGAAGTTTCGCTTATCCTTTTTGGTAGCCTTTTCTTCAGGTTTTGGGTATATCTTGGCTCAGACTAGTCATACCGATTGGTTTGTGTTCTCCATGCTTTGCTTTGGAGGCTTTTTAGTTTCAGGAGCTTCTGTTACGATTAACCAAATCATCGAAGTAAAATATGACCGCTTAATGGGAAGGACGCAAAACCGACCTTTACCTACTGAGCGCCTAACCAAAGCCGAGGCGAGTGTTTTCGCGCTACTCACTGGAGCAGCCGGATTGTACCTTTTGCTTTTGTATACTAATCCGCTTACGGTATTGCTTTCCTTTATCAGCTTAGTATTGTACAGCTTCGTGTATACACCGCTTAAGCGTGTTGGGCCGATTGCCGTTTTTGTTGGGGCTATACCGGGTGCCTTGCCTCCTTTGTTGGGTTGGGTAGCTGCTACTGGTTCTATAGATTACCAAGCATTATTGATATTCGGAATTCAGTTTATTTGGCAATTTCCTCATTTCTGGGCTATTGCTTGGGTGGCGGATGAAGATTATAAGAAAGCCGGTTTTAAATTGTTGCCTTCAGGTGGTAGTAAAGATTTGAATACCGCTATTCAAATCATGATTTACACCTTGTTTTTGTTGCCTTTGGGCTTGTTGCCCGCCAAAATTGGTCTTACGGGGATCAACTCAGCCATTGTAGCGACCATTTGTGGGGTACTTTTTTTGAGCCAAACTTTCTATTTAATGAAAGACTGCTCCAAAGAGGCGGCCATGAAGTTGATGTTCGGTTCGTTTATCTACCTTCCGGTAGTGCAAATCGCATTTTTATTAGATAAAGTGTAATGGATATGGTGAATAATATAGAGATGGAAGAGGTAAAGAAACCCTTATCTATGAACCCAAAGAAGTTTATTCTTTGGCTATTGATTGTGAGTATCATGATGTTTTTTGTGGCCCTTACGAGTGCCTACATTGTAAAGCAATCGGATGGTAATTGGCTAGAGTACGATATGCCAATGATTTTCTGGTATAGCACCATCATCATTTTACTTAGTAGTGCTACCATGCATTGGGCTTATTTGGCTGCAAAGAAAGATAATTTGCCTCAATTAAAACTAGCCTTGAGTATTACCACTGTACTGGGTTTAAGCTTTTTGTATTCCCAGTGGGCCGGATGGGGTCAGCTGGTAGATATGGGCGTGTACTTGGTGGGAAACCAAACTTCCGGTTCTTTTTTCTACATAATTACCGGAGCACACGGACTTCATATTATTAGTGGTGTTTTATTTCTTATAATTGTATTAATTTCGACTTATCAATACAAAGTACACTCTAAGGAGATGAATCAACTGGAAATCTGTATGACTTTCTGGCATTTTTTGGGTGTACTTTGGGTATATTTATTCTTATTTTTACTGTTAAACCAATAATTCTTAATTAACGCACTATGGCAAGTACTGCAGCGGTAACAACAGAAGCTAAGGGCAGCATCTGGAACGGTGGTCAATCTCCCCTTAAAGTCAGTTATGGAAAACTCATGATGTGGTTTTTCCTTCTTTCAGATGCATTTTCTTTTTCTGCCTTACTTATTACTTACGGAATGATTCGTTTCAGCCATCCTGCCTACCAAGGTGCGGTTGCTGATTTTGTTCCTTCTCAAGAATATTGGCCAATACCAGAAATGGTATATAATGCAGTACCTTTCTTGCATGGTGTGCATGCCCCGCTGGTGTTTGTGGGTATTATGACCTTTATTTTGATTTTGAGTTCGGTAACTATGGTACTTGCCGTAGAAGCGGGCCATAGAATGGATAGAAAAAATGTAGAGAAGTGGATGCTTTGGACTATCGTTGGGGGCTTGACCTTCTTAGGATGCCAAGCTTGGGAGTGGGCACACTTTATCCACGGAACCGATGGTGGTGTGGTAGCAAAATTCTTAACCGTAGACGGATGGGTAGACCGCACAGTGTTTGGTGCCAATCTTACGGTGAACCAATATGGCCCTCCGGCTTTTGCTGCCTTGTTCTTCTTTATTACAGGATTCCACGGAACCCACGTATTCTCAGGGGTAGTTCTTAACTTTATTGTGTTCTACAACACCGTAGTGGGTACTTACGATAAACGTGGTCACTATGAAATGGTGGAAAAAGTAGGTCTTTACTGGCACTTTGTAGACTTGGTTTGGGTATTTGTATTTACCTTCTTCTATTTGGTTTAATCTTTCTATTTATACATTTTCGACATGGGACATCATCACGAAATTCAGGTTCAAGTTCAACCTGTTGATAAAGAAAAAATTAAGAAGATATGGACAGTGGCCGGTATTATGGCCCTGATAACCATTCTTGAATTCGTAGTGGCTTTCACTTTACCACATGAATACAAGTGGTTGCGCATCAGTATCTTCGTTGGAATGACAATCGTTAAAGCCTTCTACATTGTTGCGGAGTTTATGCACTTGCGCCATGAAGTAAAAACCCTCATCTGGAGTATCATTATTCCTTTGGTATTTGTGGTTTGGCTTATCATTGCCTTGCTTTATGAAGGAGGTTCTGTAATGGATCTTCGTTATTAATCAATCAAAATTTTAATGAGGAGTAAGGATCGGTTGTCGATCCTTTTTCTTTTTAGGGATATGCAAAAAACGATTAAAGGTCTTTTCCTGATTACCATACTGGCTATTCCGGTACTCATTTTCCTTTTCCTGAAATTCTTCGGTTCCAATAAATTTGAGATTCCGGTGTATTATACACAAGGGGTGGAGAGTAGTTTCACGGAATGCAATTTCGGAAAAGAACAACACGTGATTCCACCTTTTAACTTGCTAGCTCATACGGGCGCGTCTATTACCGAAAGTCACTTGGATGGGAACATCACTGTGGTCGATTTCTTTTTTACTACTTGTCCTAGCATTTGTCCGATTATGAGTACTTCCCTTACTCGGGTACAAGATGCCTTTGAAGACAAAGGGGTACAATTAGTGTCTTTCTCGGTAGATCCTGAAAATGATAGCATTGAAGCCCTGCAAGCCTACGCCAAACGCTTTGATGCCAAGCCTGACATGTGGACATTTGTGACAGGAAGTAAACCAGATATTTATCGTTTGGCAAGATGTGGCTTTATTTTACCTGTGATTGATGGAGATGGTTCACCGGAGGATTTCATTCATAGTGATAAATTGATATTGATTGATAAACAAAGACGTATCAGAGGATATTATAGTGGTACAGATACAGAGGATGTTGATCGTTTGATTGTAGAACTTAAGATTTTGTTAGAAGAATAATGGAAAAGACACTAGTTCAAAAGTATAAACCTTTGGTAATAGCCCTATCGGTAATTATACCCTTAGCGGTAGCTGCCTTGTTTAGTATTAAGATTGAAGGCTACGATTTAAGCTTTCTTCCGCCCATTTATGCTAGTACCAATGGCCTTACCTCCTTGCTGCTAATAGCTGCTTTTGTGGCCATCAAAAATGGGAATAGAAACCTACATGAAAAACTGATGAAAGGAAGTGTAGTTCTATCTGCTTTGTTTTTAGTGCTATATGTAGCCTATCACATTACCAGCGATCCTACCCCCTTTGGCGGGGAAGGGGCAATTCGCACGGTGTATTTTGTGCTTTTGATTTCCCACATCACCTTATCGGTAGTGGTTATACCCTTTGTTTTGTTTACTTATTTACGTGCATGGGGTGGTGAATTTGAAGCGCATCGCAAATTGGCTAAAATCACTTTCCCGCTATGGTTGTATGTGACCGTTACTGGTGTGATTGTTTACCTCATGATTAGTCCATATTACGCATAAGTAAGGAACTGATTGCTCAACAAACCTGTTGCCTGTATATGAAGAGAATAGTACTTGTATTGCTTCTGCTCGGTGTAAATCTTAGCTATAGTGTGGCACAATGTGCTATGTGCCGTGCAGCCGTGGAGACCAATGCCAATAATGGTACTGATACCGGATTTGCCTCTGCTTTGAATGCCGGAATTTTGTATTTGTTCGTGGCTCCGTATTTGGCCATCATGGTAATAGGTTTTCTTTGGTACAAAAAAAGTAAGAATAATGCCCAAAAATCGCTCAAAAGTAGAAGCTATACTAAAAGCTAAGTGCCCCCAATGCCATGAAGGCGATGTGTTTAAGGCGCCTTTGCTGCATGTAACGGAGTTTACCAAGATGAACCATAACTGCCCCAAATGTGGGGTTCAGTTTGAGATAGAACCCGGGTTCTTTTTTGGGGCTATGTATATCAGTTATGCCTTTTCGGTAGGCACACTTTTGGTGGCGTATTTTCTCTTGAAATATGTTTTTGGGGATCCTGATTTGATGTATTACCTCATTTCTGTGCCTACAGTAATCATCCTTTTTCTTCCTTTTACTTTTCGTTACTCCCGTATTATTTACCTTTATCTGATTGGCGGATTTAAATATAATCCAGAATCGGTGCGAGAAGCGAATAAATAGGCCTTTACCCTGTTTCGTTTAGTGGTATTATTTTAACTTAGGACGATTATGGAAAGATCGATTCCTAGGCCTGCAATTCTATTGGCTATTACCGCCATTATTTCTTTTGGACTTTCCTATTTGTTGGTATTTCTATTGGAACGAAACGACCAACAAAACTTATCCTACATTCAGCAAGAGATCAGTCAGAAGATTGAAGCCTATGAAGCTTTCTATGCCTCCCTATCTACCGATAATTTAACTCCGTCCTATCTGCAAGACAAAAAAGCAGAATCGCCCATACCTTTTTATGTGTACAAAGGTGGACGTATTGTTTTCTGGTCTGATTTTTCGCTAGTTCCTGATTATCAAGAAGTAGGAGGGAGAGAAGGGCTGAGGTTGGTCAATCTGAGTCAAGGGACGTATTTGGAGATTATTCACCGTAAGACTTCAGCCAAAGGGGATTGGGAAGTAGTGGGCTTGCTACCGATTTATAAAAAGCTACGAATCAATAATGGCTATATCAATACAGGCTATAGTGCCGATATTTTCCCTACCCAGCGTATCAAAATTTATAATTCGGAATTCCCGAATTCCTATCCCGTGTTTTATGGACGTACTTATCTGTTTTCCATCTCCTTTTTTGATAGCTATCAATTGCCTAGCCTTGCAAAAGTATTTTTTGCGGTTTTTTATATCCTGAGCTTTATTTTAGCTTTTTGGGCCAGCTGGCGGATGTTTATGGGGTTGCGGGCTAATAAGAGTAAGTATGCCGTGTGGCCGATAGTGGGGCTGGTTATTTTTCGTTTCTCAGCTTTGGCCATAGATTATCCCTTGAGCATTAATTCCTTGGCTTTGTTTGATGCACGGAATTATGCTGTATCGTGGTGGAACCCTTCCCCTTGGGACTTATTGTCCAATGTGGCTCTTATCTTTCTGGTTTTGCAAGTGTTGGGTTTGTGGTTGGAGCGTCTGCGTCACCAAGGAATTCGGATTGTTGCCTACGTGTTGAGTGCTTTTGCTTCCTTCAGTGGTCTTTATGCCCTTTTTGTTACTTTTTTTATCCACTCTCCCTACCGTTTACATGTTTTTCAGCTTTATGAATTTTCCCTATTTCATTATGTCATTCTGCTGATTTTGTGTGTGGCGAGTTTGCTATTTGTGCTGTTTCAATTTTATCTGCACAAGCAGTTGCGCGTACTTGCGCAGGAGGGTGGTCATCGTGGCTTTTTGATGATAGGCTTGCTTATCGCTTCCTTGATTGCTTTCTTCATCAAATTGCCTTTGCTGCTCATTGTGCTCTATGTAGGATTTTTATGCCTGCTGTATCTTCTAAATGCTCCGGTGTCACTCCGGGTATTGAATTATACCTCTGTAGTGCTTTTGTTATTGATGATAGGTCTTGTTTCCTTTTTAGGTGCCTATACGATTGATGAGTTTGAGCAACAGCAGGAACGGTCGAATAAGGCTCGTTTTGCGGAATACATTCAAAGTAAGAGTGATGTACTGGGAGAGTTTTTGCTTTCAGAGATTCAAGAAAAAATCAAACGGGATATATTCATTAAAAATCGGTTTATTACTCCATTTGCTCCCAAACAAAGTATAGAGCAAAAGGTGAAGCGCATTTACCTTAACCGATATTTTGATAAATATGATGTAACCGTACACGTGTACAACAGCATGGGGCAAGCCATAGGCTCATCACCTCAAGAGGCACCCTATCCTACCATCAAAGAGTCTTTCGCTTTAGAGAAGTTCGCTACTGCTTATCCGGGTTTGTATCAGGTTTCGGGTGAGGATGCCATGCAAAATACACGTTACTTGAGTTTCATAGACATTGAGCGCTACAATGTGGTAATAGGCCATGTGCTCATTGATTTGAAGCTAAAAAAGAACATTCCTAATAGTGTATATCCGGTATTGTTAGTGGATAAACAGTTTACCCAGCAGCAGGCTAATTCCGATTACGATTATGCTCTATATAATGCACAGGGAATAAGCTACCATGCCGGAAGCTTTGATTATTTGCGCAATATCACATCCTCCGATCTCAAAAATGAGGTACTTTTTACAAAAGGAATCCTTAGGGGAGCTTACCACCACTTGGGCGTTTCTTTGCCCGATAATCAAGTGATAATCGTGAGTAAGCCCTACCGAAAGGTGTATAGTATTTTAGCTAATTTTGCCTTTTTATTCTGCCTTCAGCTTTTGGTATGGTTTGTTATTTTGGTGATACTAACCGCCCGAGGTTTCTATTATAAACGACAGATTAATTTCTCTACCAAAATTCAACTGTACCTCACGCTGGCCTTTTTTGTGCCTTTGTTGGCTGTATCTGTCACTAATCTGAACCTTATTGCTAATTCCTCGAAGGAGCGTGTGATTGAAGAGTACAATGAACGGGTACGCACCCTCACGCAGCGCTTAACCGAGAGTGTCGACTTGTATAGCCGCAACCTGCTGTCGAGGGAGGATTTATATAATGAATTGGCGCGTTCTACCCAGTACACCAAAGACGATATCAATATTTATAATACCAACGGCCGCCTGATAGCCACTAGTCAGCCGCTTATTTATGAAAACAATGTGCTTTCCGATTACATCAATTCAGATGCTTTGTATGCCATCCGCGAAGCGGGATTTTCAAGACAAGTACTGGACGAAACCATTGATCAATTATCCTATCAGTCGGCTTATATGGGCATAAGGGCTTACCAGAGTGGTGAGCTAATCGGGATAATCGGTATACCCTTCTTTAGTGCCCGCAAGGAGCTTTCCGAGCAGCTGATTACGGTATTTACCAATACCCTTATTACGTTTACACTTATTTTTATCCTGTTTATTTTGATAGGATATCTCATTTCCCAAACCCTAACCACCCCGCTCAAATATATTGCTGAGCGTTTGAGCAAAACATCACTTTCGGAGCGAAATGAGGAGCTTACATGGCGATCGGATGACGAAATAGGGCTTTTAGTTACTGAGTATAACCGTATGTTGCACAACTTGGAGGCCAGCCGAAAAGCCTTGGCGCAGCAAGAGAAGGAGCAGGCTTGGAAGGAAATGGCCAAGCAGGTGGCGCATGAAATCAAAAATCCGCTTACACCCATGAAGCTCTCCTTGCAGCATTTGCAGCGGGTGATTTCCGATGATCAAAAGGTGGATATCGACCGCGTGCAGGCTTCTATACAAACCTTATTGGTACAAATAGAACTCTTGAGCGATATCGCTACTTCCTTTTCTAATTTCGCTCAAATGCCCGAGCCGAAGAATGCGACTTTTGATATCGTTCCGGTTATCCGTCAGGTGGTAGATTTGTATCAATCGGATACCTCGGCTGAGGTAACATGTTCGCTACCCAAGCAAGCGATTTGGGTCTCGGGAGATGCCCAACTTATGTCTCGAATTATTACTAATTTGATTCTGAATGGCTTACAATCGGTAGACGAGGGGCAAACGCCTAAGATACAGCTGCAAGCAGAACTGCTGGAGTCGACACTTCTTTTGCAAGTGCAGGATAATGGAAAAGGTATTCCGGAGGCCATACAAGACAAAGTGTTTTTGCCCAATTTCAGTACCAAGTTCTCGGGCTCAGGCATAGGGTTAGCCATTGCCAAAAAAGGGATTGAGCATGCACAAGGTAGGATTTGGTTTGAAACAGAAGCGGGTAAGGGGACGGTTTTTTATATTGAGTTGCCACTGGTGAAGGAATGATGGGCAAGCGTCTTGCGGCTTTAGTTATATTGATTTTTCTGGGTTTTGGGCTTTTGGCTCAGCAAAGTGCCATTCGCTGCAAAACGATTCCGGTAAGTAGTCAGGCGTTTTCTCTCGATAGTTTGGTGGTGCTTCCCAGTTCTATTTATTTAGAAATATCAGGAGAGAAACGATTTGATTTTATCTGGAATCAAACAAACGAAACCCTGCAATTGAAAAGCCAAAACCTAGCCTCGGATTCGGTGCGCGTGTGCTATCAGGTGATTCCTTTGGCCACACGGCAATCAGTGTTTATCAATTCGCCTGATTTATATGATTCTGCTGCCCTTTTTTCTAGTCCACCCACTTCGTTGGCTTTTGGGAAAGAAGAACTATTTGCCACCGACAATATTCAAAAGACGGGAAGCATTAGCCGAGGTTTTTCCGTGGGTAATACTCAAAATGTATTTGTAAACTCCTCGCTAAACCTCCAAATGGAAGGCCAGCTTAATGATAAGTTGAACCTTCGGGCGGTTATTACCGATCAGAATATTCCCTATCAACCCGAAGGCAATACCCAGCAAGTGCAAGATTTTGATAATGTATTTATAGAACTGTATAATGAAAACTTTTCTTTAACCGCGGGCGACATTATTCTTCAAACCCAAGCTCCTCATTTTCTCAAATATTACAAAAATATACAAGGCTTGCAGGCCCAATACCGTTCCGATAGCCTTTGGGGAGGAAGTGGAAAAACGCATGCAACCGCTTCCGTGGCTAAGGGTAAGTTCGCCTCGGTGCAATTGGAAGTACAAGAAGGTTTAGCTGGGCCTTATCGCCTTCGCGGAGCTGAAAACGAGCGGTTTATAATTGTGATTGCCAATTCGGAGCGCGTGTTTATTGATGGTAGGCCATTGCAAAGAGGCTTTGATTTCGACTACACCATCGATTACAATACGGCAGAAATCACGTTCAGCAATCAGTTGATTATTACCAAATATTCGCGTATTAGGGTAGATTTTGAGTATGCCGTTCAGAATTATTCCCGTGCTATAATTGCAGCTGGGCATAACCAAACCTATGACAATTGGCAATTCTATACCCAGTTTTATCAAGAAAGAGACAACCGAAACAATCCTTTGTTATACCCACTTTCGGATGCGGAAAAGCAGGCGCTAGCGGACAGCGAGGAGAATCAGCTCTTGGTGGCCGCAGCGGATAGTATAGGTTTTTCCTCTTCAGAAATCCTCTATAAAACACTTGACACGGTGGATGCTTCGGGGCGCGTTGTGCGTATTTTCCAGCAAAGTACTGGTCCTGATGTGGCCTATTTTTCGGTGCAGTTTACCGAAGTGGGCCAAGGAAATGGTGACTACCGCCAAGCCATGAGCACCGCCAATGGGCGCGTATATGAATGGGTGTCGCCTATCAATGGGCTTTCGCAAGGTGCCTATGTGCCTGGGCGAATTATTGCGGCACCCAATAAGAAGAATGTTTGGGTGATGGGCGCAAAGGGACAAGTGGGCGCGCATCAGCAGGTAGCGATAGAATTGGCTTTGAGTCAGCAGTCGGACAACCTGTATAACCCCGATAGGGAGCAACAAGGTAAGGCTTTAAAGCTCGGCTGGGGCTTTAGCAGCGATACGGTTCAATCGCGATTTTGGTCTGTACATCTGCGTAGCGAAATCATAGAAGGGACTTTCAAGCCTATCGACCGCTTCCGAAGCATTGATTTTGATAGGGATTGGAATTTGGGATTGAATGAAAGTCCGGTTGATGAAGTCTATGTGCAAATGGAACTTCAGGCCCGCCCCTGGAAAGGAAACGACCTTGTGTACTCTCTTAGTCGCAGGGAAAGAGGACAACAATTGCAAGGTTGGCAACACCGCGGTCGCCTTCAGCAGCGTGTGATGAAGTGGCTCACTTTTGTGGAGTATACCGGATTATGGGCCGAGCAAGAGGATATTTCCAGTCAGTGGAACCGCGTGGAATGGCGCACCGAATGGCTGGGGAAATCAGTGATACCCGGTTATGCCTACCTGATAGATCGCAACCAAAACCTTGATAAAATTTCTAATAGCTATACACCTGTAGCTAATGCCTTTTATTTTGATGAACAGATTGCCTATCTAAAGCAAGGTCAAAGTGCTCCGCTGCAGTTTTTATTAGAGCATCGCTATCGTAGCGATAAATTACCCCAAAGTGGGGAATTATTACCTTCTGATGCATCGCATACCAGTACGGCTCAAGTGGGATATCAACATATAAAGCGCTCGGTGCAGCTTAGTGCCATTTATCGAAACTTGAAATCTGCTATCGATACTGCTTTTCAAGCACCCGAAGAAAGCCTTTTGGGGAGACTGGATTACAACGAAGGATTTTGGAATGATCTGGTACGATGGGAAAGTACCTACGCCATTGGCAATGGTCGCGAACTTAAGCGGGAATATATCTACTGGCAGGTGGCCACAGGAGAAGGTACGCATACGTGGCAAGACGATAATGGAGATGGACAGCCTACCCTAGATGAGTTTTATGAAGCCATTACCTTTGATCAGCGTCAGTATGTGAAGATTTTTGTGCCTACGGATGAGTATTTTACGGCTTATACGCTTTTGTTCAATCAGCGATTGACTTTCCAACCTTCGCGGCAATGGCGCACGCATTCAGACATCCGCTACTGGCTTTCTTTTGTATCGAATGTGAGTGTGTTTACTGTAGATCGGAAAATGAGTAGTGAAAGGCTTTCCGACCGATTCAATCCTTTTGCCCAATTGGAACAAGAGCAACTTTTAAGCGATCGCTATCTGTTTCGGAGTTCCAGTTTTATCAATCAGTCGAGCACTCGCTATGCCTTGGAATTTACCTATCAGCAGAGCCGCTTGCAGCAATTGCTGGCCGATGGCTATGAATGGCGACAGCAAACCGAGTATCGCACTGTGCCTCGTGTGAATATCGGTTCAAGCATTAATCACCGCATTGAGTGGACTGTCCAGCGAATCGTGAGTGAGTCGGATTACCTAAAAGGAAGAAACTTTCAGTTGGAGGTGAATAAGATAGCTCCGGAAGTATCGTGGCAACCCAATGCTACCTTCCGTATTACGGGAAGGTATATCAATCAGCATAAAATAAATAGGGGAGAAGATGGCGAAAAGGCTCGTTTTGATGAGTGGCAAGTGGAATCGCGATGGGCCAAAGCGAATGGGTTTACCTTGCAAAGCAGTGCCAAATATTCACAAATTGCGTATTCGGGTGAATTGAATACCGCAGTAGGTTTTCAGATGCTGGAAGCGCTCAGGCCGGGTGATAATTTCTCATGGAATTTGCAATGGACGCAACGCCTAGTGGCCGGACTTCAACTTTCGGTAATGTACGAAGGCCGAAAATCACCGGAGAGTCCTTTGATTCAGGTAGGGCGCATGCAGCTCACGGCTTTGTTTTAGCCGTGGCGCATCTTGTTCATTACTTTATTGGCAAACACAAAATCGTCAAACTCCTTAACACCACTGTCCATTATTTCGTCCTTATTGCCTTCCCACACCTTTTTCCCTTTGAATAAAAACATGATTTTATCACCAATCCCCAATACGGAATTCATATCGTGAGTAACCACGGTGGTGGTTATCTGCAATTCATCGGTGATTTCTTTAATCAAATCATCAATCAAGATAGAGGTTTGCGGATCGAGGCCTGAGTTGGGTTCATCGCAGAAAAGGTATTTCACATCTTCATTCACAATGGCACGGGCAATCCCCACACGCTTTTTCATCCCGCCACTAATTTCAGAAGGCATTTTCTTATTGGTGTTTTCCAAACCTACCCGCTTGAGCACGATATTGGCACGTTCTAGCTTTTCTTCCTTGCTCATTTTGGTGAGTATGTCCAAAGGGAACATCACATTTTGCTCTACCGTTTTCGAGTCGAACAAGGCCCCACTTTGAAAAAGCATACCAATTTCGCGTCTGATATCGGTTTTCAAATCCCTATCGGCAAGGGTGAAGTCGCGGTTATCGAAAAGCACCTCGCCTTGGTCGGTGGGTATTAAGCCTACAATACATTTAAGTAATACACTCTTCCCGGTTCCGCTGGCACCAATCAATAGGTTGCATTTGCCACGCTCCAGTACTCCGCTTACGCCATCGAGTACCACTTTTTCTTCAAAGGATTTATGGATATTTCTAAATTCTATCATGTGATTACAAAAGTAATTGCGCCAATAAATAGTCGGCCAGAAGCACCGCAATACAGCTGTTAGTTACGGCATTGGTACTGGCAATCCCTACTTCCAAGGCTCCTCCTTTAGTAAAATAGCCTTTGTAGGCGGAAATGGAAGAAATAAGGAAAGCGAATACTACCGCTTTGGTAAGCGCGAATGAAACCGAATATTCATTGAAATCAGCCCGGATACCATAAATGTATTCATAAGGAGTGGTCACTCCGGTGAGTACACCCGCCAAATAGCCGCCATAAATGGAAAGAAATGCGGCCAAAATTACCAGCAAAGGATACATTAGCATGGAAGCAATGATTTTGGGAAGCACCAAATACGAACTGGCATTAATGCCCATTACTTCCAAGGCATCTATTTGCTCGGTAATACGCATGGTGCCTAGTCCACTGGCAATGTTGGAACCTACTTTTCCGGCAAATACTAAGGCCGTGATAGTGGGAGCCAGTTCCAGCAAAGTCATATCCCGAACAATCAAACTGATTACATAGCGGTCAATCAGCGGACTCACAAGGTTATAAGCCGTTTGCACGGTACTTACCGCCCCTATAAAACTGGAGATAATCACCACGATGAAAATGGATTTCCAACCAATCAGGATACACTCATCAATAATGAGCTTTACATAGGTGGAGACAGTTTCGCGGTTGACAAATAGGGAACCCAAAAAAATAAAATACTGGCCAATGCCCCTCATAGCTATTCAGAAAAGATGCTTTTGGATAACAAACATTTCCAATGAAATGTTGAAATGCTATATTGGATAAATTTAGTCAATATTCCAAAAATAGCGTAATGGATAAACTAGCCGTAATCACAGGAGGAAGTAAAGGAATAGGGAAAGCATTGGCCGAAACCTTTGCTGCACAAGGTTTTCATTTGGCCCTATGCGCCCGCAACGAAGCTGATTTAAAAGGTCTTGCCGATACCTTAAGTAAGGAATTTGGAGTAAAGGTATTTACCCGCTCGGTAGATGTATCCTCTAAGGAGTCGTGCCAGCAGTTTTGCGCCTGGGTGCTGGATTTGGGTATTTCGGTAGAAGTGCTGGTGAACAATGCGGGTGTTTTTCTTCCCGGTGGTATTTTGAGTGAAGAAGAAGGTGCGTTTGAAAAAATGCTACACACCAATCTGTGCAGTGCCTATTACATCACACGGGGTTTGGTGCCTTCCATGGTTACCAGAAAATCCGGCTATGTATTCAATATTTGCTCGATTGCCAGCTTCATGGCCTATGCCAATGGCGGAAGCTATGCTATTACCAAGCACGGCATGTTGGGGATGACCAAGGTGCTAAGAGAAGAAACCAAAACCAGCGGGGTACGCGTATCGGCTGTAATGCCCGGGGCCGTACTTACCGATAGCTGGGCGGGGGTAGACTTGCCCGAATCACGATTTATTAAGCCCGAAGATATAGCCTCGGCCATTTGGTCGGCCTATCAGCTTTCACCCAGTGCAGTGGTGGAGCAAATCATTATTCGCCCACAATTGGGGGATATTTAAGTAATATATTGGTAGTTTGCATAGCAAATTAATTTACGAAGTCAGTATTTCAGAATTCTTAGGCCATGACCAATCAAGATATTCGCTGGGAACAACGCTTTAGTAATTATAACAAGGCGCTTAAAAAGCTAGAGGACGGTGTGGAATATATCCACCAAAATATTCTTGATGAAGAGGGCGAGGGTTTGAAAGAAGAAGAAATTGAGCAGGTCTTGAGCGACTTAATCAAACAAGGCTTAATCCAAAGCTTTGAATTTACGCATGAGCTGGCTTGGAATGTGATTAAAGACTATGCGGCTTTTCAAGGCAATCCGGAGATAAGAGAATCGAGAGACGCCATACGGGAAGGTTTTGCGATGGGCTTACTATCCAATGCGGACGTATGGATGGAGATGATTGGAAGCCGGAATAAGACTTCGCATACCTATGATGAAGATACCGCTGACGAAATTTATACCAAAATCATCTACCAATACCTTCCTGCTTTTATTGCATTTAAGAAAAAGATGGAAGGATTACGAAGTGGCAAACAAGGGGATTTATTCTGATGGAGAAATACGGGCTGAAAACCACAAACGCTACAGGCGATTAAAGATGTTTTTGAGAAATATCCTCAGATAGAGTGCGCTATTTTGTATGGTTCAAGAGCTAAAGGGAACTACAGACCTAATTCCGATATTGATCTTACTTTGAAAGGAGAACACTTGGATTTAAGCCTTCTGATAAAGATTGAAAATGAATTGGATGATTTGCTTTTACCCTACAAGATGGATTTGTCGATTCACCATCAAATCAAAAATCAAGAACTGATTGAGCATATAGATAGGGTAGGGCGAATCCTGTACAATAAGAAACAAGAGGATTCTTGATTGGAAATCAGTATTTTAGAAAAATAAAAAACGGGGATTTAAATCCCCGTTTCTGTTTTAATTCTTCTTGGAAAGCTGCGAGCTGGTTACGTGCCCATCTTTCAGCACGGTATCGTTGATATTTTCCTTATACACCTGAATGGGGTTGAGCAGAAGCGCCTTCACGGTGTAGCCATCGGTAGTAAATTCGGTAAAGTCACTCGAACTGTTCCCTTTTTTCAATTCCATGGCCGTTTGGGCTGCGAGTTCCGCCAAAGGTTTAATGGGTTTGTAAATAGTAACCGTCTGGCTTCCTGCAATGATATTTTTGATGGCACTAATATCGGCATCCTGACCGGCTACGGCAATTTTACCTACTTGGTCTTTCGGCAAGGCTTGAATACATCCATTGGCCACCACATCATTTCCGGCTATGATTGCATCAATGCGCTCATCGGTAGTGGAAATAAATTCATCAAAGCGCATAAGGGTTTCTATCTCGCTCCAATCGCGGAGGATGAGGTCACCTACGAGTTTGATTTTGCCACTTTGGATATAAGGTGCCAGCACTTCTTTCTGGCCTTTGCGCTGCAAGATGGCATTGTTGTCGGAAGTTGGGCCGTTTATCAACACATAATTGCCTTCCGGCACTTTTTTTACCAAGTATTCGGCTTCCATTCGGCCAACCATTTCGGAATTATAGCCAATGTAAGCGGCAATGTCTTGGCTTTTAATAAGCCGATCGTAAGAAATTACAGGCACGTTTTTCTTTTTGGCATAGCTCACAATTTCTCCGGCCATATCGGCATCGATGGGTACTACCACCAATACTTCCACGCCCTCATCTATCATTTTTTTAGCCATGCTTACTTGCAATACCGCATCGCCATTGGGCACTTCTACTCGGCATTCTCCTCCCATGCTTTTTACTTTTTCTTCAAAAAATTTGTGATCGAGGTACCAGCGATCCATGATGTAGCTGTCCAATAAAAAGCCCACTTTTTGGGCGTGGACTTGTGTGGAAAAGGCAAGTAGGCCCATGCAAAAGGCCATTAAAAAGCGTCTCTTACTCATAGTTTGTGGGTTTAGGTAAAATAGTAATTTTTAATTTACTGAAAACACCTCGTTTGTGAAAGACCATTTGTGGAAATCCTAGTAGGACGCTTTACTTCTTTGCCAAAATGATCGAAGTGAGGCTTGTGTGATTTTTAGTTAGTATGACAACTTTTTAGGCCCTTATTAGTTAGCTTTGTAGCAGATAGCCAATGATATGAACACCTTAGCCGATAAAATTGCCAACACTAAGCTTTATTGCGACAGTTTGACCCAATACTCCAGACGGAAAACCATAGAAGTGAACATTGGGGATGTGCCTATGGGAGGCGCCAATCCTATCCGTGTACAGTCTATGACCACCATCGACACCATGGATACCTTGGGTTCCGTTGAGCAAACCATACGCATGGTAGAGGCGGGCTGCGAGTATGTGCGTATTACGGCACCCAGCATCAAAGAGGCTGAAAACCTGCAAAATATCAAAAAGGAGTTACGCGCCAGAGGCTATCAAGTGCCTTTAGTGGCCGATATCCATTTTACGCCCAATGCGGCCGAAGTAGCGGCTCGGATTGTAGAAAAGGTGCGGGTAAATCCCGGCAACTATGCCGATAAAAAACGCTTTGAAACGATAGATTACACTGACGCGGCCTATCAGGCGGAATTGGAACGCATTCGTGAGAAATTCATTCCCTTGGTGCGTATTTGTAAAGAATATGGCACGGCTATGCGCATTGGCACCAACCACGGTTCCTTGTCGGACCGTATTATGAGCCGCTATGGCGATAACCCCCTGGGCATGGTGGAATCGGCTTTGGAGTTTTTACGTATCTGTGAGGACGAAAACTATTACAACATTGTGCTTTCCATGAAGTCGAGCAATACCCAAGTGATGGTGCAAGCCTATCGCTTGTTGGTAAATCGACTCAATGAAGGAAATTTTAAGGCTTATCCGCTACACTTGGGCGTAACCGAGGCAGGAGAAGCCGAAGATGGCCGTATCAAATCGGCTGTGGGTATCGGCACTTTGCTGGAAGATGGACTAGGCGATACCGTGCGTGTTTCACTTACCGAAGAACCCGAGTTTGAAGCACCCGTAGCACAAACCATGGTCAATCGCTATACTACGCGTAAATCACATGCGGTAATTCTTCCTGTTGAAGAATCACCTATCAATCCGTTTGTATACGAGCGCAGAACTAGCCAAGAGATAGAAACTTTGGGTGGCTCGCAAGTGCCTAGGGTGATTGCCGATTTCAGTCGTATTCCCTTGAATGATTATAAAGACCTGAAATCTATTGGTCATTTCTACCTTCCTGAACCTGACAAGTGGCGCATGAACGATCTGGGTGCTGATTTTATCTATACTGGAAAAAATCCGGTTCCTTTTATGTTGCCCATGGGTTTGAAAGAAATTCAGGATGTGGACGTGTGGGAACAATCGGTAGAGCGTGAAAAAGTGCTACCGCTGTTTACTGTGAATCAATGGATGCACAAAAAAGCAGCACATAGCCATTTGAATTTTGTAAAAGCCACCTTGGCGGAATTCTCGGCTGAGGTGTTGAATAATCTCAAAGAAAGTTCCTCGGTAGTGCTTATGCTGCACACTAGCAATACTCACGCCATGGCGGAACTTCGCAGGGCCTTTTTTGTCTTGATAGAAGCGGGCGTACAAGCGCCTGTGGTAGTGGTGAGAAGTTATGAAGCGGGCTCGGAAGATACCCTGATGATTCATGCTGCTACCGATGTGGGCGGACTGCTGATTGACGGCTTGGGTGATGGCATTATGCTTTCTACCGAATTGCTACCAGCATCAAGCAAAGAGGAGTTTTTGTCGCTAGCACAATTCTATAATAATACCGCTTTCGGGATTTTGCAGGCCGCACGTACCCGCATGAGCAAAACGGAATACATTTCGTGTCCATCGTGCGGACGTACTTTGTTCGATTTGCAGGAAACAACCGCCATGATTCGTAAACGCACCGATCACCTCAAAGGAATTAAAATCGGAATTATGGGTTGTATAGTAAATGGCCCAGGTGAGATGGCCGATGCCGATTACGGATATGTAGGTTCGGGTAAAGGGAAAATTACCCTGTACAAAGGCAAGGAAGTGATGAAGAAATTTGTATCCTCCGAAAAAGCGGTGGATGAATTGATAGCCATTATCCGTGAAGATGGGAAATGGATAGAACCCGAAATGGTAGAAAAATAATATGGAAAATCCGCAAAACAAGAAAAGCAAACTCCGTGAGTTTTTTGAATTGAATGAGGTATTTGGCTACTTCTTCCGCCCGAAAGACCCCAACCGCCCGAGCAGTTTTAACCTACGGATGATGCACGGAATCAATAAAATATCTATTTTGATATTCCTAATGGCCCTGCTTGTATGGCTGAGCCGCAGGTTGTTTTAAGAATGGATATTGAAAGTTATCGCGATTATTGCCTTGCTAAGAAAGGGGTAAGCGAGGGTTTTCCTTTCGATGAAAAAACGCTGGTATTCAAGGTGGGTGGTAAGATGTTTGCCCTCACGGATGTAGACCTTTTTGAAAGTATCAACCTGAAATGCGAACCCGAATATGCTATTGAACTACGGGCGGAATATGCGGGAATTGTGGCGGGTTATCACATGAGTAAAACCCATTGGAATACCGTAAAAGTGAACCAAGATGTGCCCGATGCCCTGTTGATAAAACTGATTGATTTGAGTTATGACTTGGTGTACCAATCATTGCCCAAAAGCAAAAGAGAAGAAATAGAAAAGGGAGCCTAAACTCCCTTTTTTGCTTTAGTTGACCGTGATATTTCCCACCATAGAGCCTGTATGGACTCCACAGCGGTATTTATTGGTTTCATTTCCTAATCCATCGGTCAGGGTAAATGTAAAATCATTACCCTCTACCACCAAATCCACACCATTGGCTGCATTAAACGAGCCTGAATTTTTACTTAACAGCACGGTATTAGAGGCATTGATAAGCTGCAAAGGATGCCCTGCACCGCCTTGGTTGATGAATTTATATCGGAGACCCTTGGTTAAGGTAAGGGTAGCGTTGTCCATATTTAGGCTAACTATGTCGGTGGCGCCTGTTACTGAGGTGATACGCCAAGCGCTGCTTCCCGAGTTAACAAAGGTAATCACCACATCCGGCTCAGGCACTTGAGGTTCTGTTTTTACAAAGTTTCCTCGCATTACTGCGTGAATGGCGCAATTGTAAGTGGCCAGCGCATCGTATAATTCTTGGGTAAGGGTAAAGGTGATACTTTCCTCGTTGATACGGGCATTTACTTCCGTATCATTGGCAAAGCTTCCACTAGAAGCTCCTTGGGCAAGCAAGAAGCCTTCATCGGTATCACGGAAATCTAAGGGGTGCGAAAGGCGACCTAAATTGATAAACTTATAGCGTTTGCCTACCTCTAGTGTAATATCCGGATTGTCGGTGTTTACATCGGCTAGGCCTGTAGCGCCCTCGATTGCGGTAATACGCCAAGCACTTACCCCAAAATTTTGAAGAGTGACAGTCACATCAGGCACATCTTCTTCTATGCCTTCTTCTACATCTTGGCTACAGCCAAAAAATAAGGGTAAGGAGAAAAGAAGGAAAAGATAGGTTAAGTGTTTCATTTTCATATAGGTTACGTTAATAGGATAGTAATAAGAAGTTGAAGTTACATATTTGGCTGAACGGATTAAACAAATCTGCTGTTTTTTCAAGCGCAGACCAATAAAACGAAAGTTTTATAGTAATTTACCCCTGCGATTTTCCACCCTAGTCCTGATTTACCGTGACCGAAGAACGTATAGAGGAAAAACTTGCTTCCTACGCCCAAGAAGGCAAAAAGATGTTCACCACATCTTCCTTCCAATCCCATAGTTTGGTGTTATTGCATTTGATTAGTCGCTTTCAGCCAACAATTCCGATATACTTTATCAACACAGGTTATCATTTTCCTGAAACGGTGGCTTTTAAAGACTTAATTGCCAAGGAGTTCGGTCTGAACGTAATCAATTTGCCCAGCCAAACGCCTCGCTATATGCAAACCGATTCGCAAGGGCGGTTGCTTTTTGCTTCCGATCCCGATTATTGTTGTTTTTTAAATAAAACCCAGCCTTTAGAGGCCATCCTGATGAGCCATGATGTATGGATCAATGGCGTACGTGCCGATCAAAGTGCGGTGCGCAAAGCCATGAAAGAGGAACAGCCTGCCCCACATGGTACGGTGCGTTTTCATCCTATGCTTGATTGGGACAGCAAGGCCATCTTTCAATACCAGAAAAAGTATAATCTGCCCAAGCACCCGCTCGATGCCCAAGGCTATATGAGTATTGGCTGCGAACCTTGCACCCGCAAGCTCGACCCCAATATGCAGGAGCGTGAGGCCCGCTGGTTTGGCCTGAACAAAACTGAGTGTGGTTTGCACACTGATTTAATAGTGAAATCTTAATTTTTTGAACGCATGCGAGTAGTTGTTACCGGAGGAGCCGGTTATGTGGGAACGGAATTGGTCAATGCCTTAATTCTTTTGCCTGAAGTAGAACAAGTAGTAGTATATGATAATTTGAGTAGGCCTAATTTCAATTATTTTATTGGTCATAAGCGCGAGGGGCATCAGAAGTTCCAATTTATTCATGGGGAATTGCTCGATTCGCGCAAGCTCCGCAAAGTGCTGCAAAATACTGATGTGGTATTTCACTTGGCGGCCAAGGTAACCACACCTTTTGCCAATACCGATGCCCACATGTATGAGCAAATCAATCATTGGGGCACAGCCGAGCTGGTGTATGCGATAGAAGAAAGTCCGGTGAAGCATTTGGTATACCTGAGTTCTACCTCGGTGTATGGCAATACCAAGCAAATGGTTTCTTTGGAGAGCGCGCCCAATCCAACTACTTTTTATGGGATTTCTAAGCTTAGGGGGGAAGAGCATGTGAATCGCCTGAGCGATAAAATCAAAACCCACATTATCCGTTGCGGAAATGTGTACGGCTTTAGCAAGAGCATGCGCTTCGATGCGGTTATCAATCGCTTTATGTTCGATGCCAACTTTACCAACCGCATTTCCATACATGGTAATGGGCGCCAGCATAGGGCTTTTATTCATATCAATCATGTTACACAGGTTTTGCAGTCGTTAATTGGAGCCGACCTTGGCTCAGGTGTATATAACCTAGTAGATAAAAATTTACAGGTCTTGGATATCGTTGAGGTATTGAAGGAAATCTATCTTGATTTAGAATTTATATTTATCAATCAACATATGGGATTGAACGAGTTGAGCGTGGATAACAAAGAGGCCCTGCATTCGGTTTTCCGTTTTGAATCACGATCACTGCTACATGAACTACAAGAGTTTAAAGAAAAGTTTGCCTTTTAGGCCTCATTACAGTCGCATAAATCCCATGTTGATATTTTATTTATCCGTATTATTGTTTTCCTGTATGTCAACCAACACACCCAGCGATATGCCTCAGCCCGTAGCAAGCCAAACGTATTTGGCCTTGGGCGATTCTTATACCATTGGCGAAGCGGTAGATGAAAATCTGCGTTGGCCCAATCAGTTGGTGGATGCCTTGAATAAGGAGGGTTATGCGTGGGAGGCGCCACGCATAATCGCCCGTACTGGATGGACGACCAATGAATTGCAGGCGGCCATTAAAGATGCCGAACTTAAAGAAAGCTATGATTGGGTTTCTTTACTGATAGGGGTAAATAATCAGTACCGTGGCTATCCTATGGCGCAATATGAGCAGGAGCTGCAAGCCCTTATTGCTACTGCCTTAAACTTTGCCAATGGCGATGCCGAAAGAGTATTTATGGTGAGCATTCCCGATTATGGTGTTACGCCTTTTGCGGCCAACAGCGATACGGATAAAATAGCCCGAGAACTGGATGCCTATAATGCCTATGCCAAAGCGCTGTGCGAAAGCAAGGGGATATTATTTGTGAATATTACCGATATTTCAAGAGAAGCAAAAGAAGATGCCAGCTTGGTGGCTTCTGATGAATTGCATCCTTCGGGCGCCATGTATACGCGCTGGGTACAAGAGCGGATTTTACCCGCACTTAAAGAGAAAATGTAAGTAAAAACCACTACTGCTCTGATTTTCAGGTGTAGTAATGTAAGTAATTAGACTTAAGTTGTTTTTATTTGTAGATTAAATAGGTGTATTTTTGTTGTTTATTTAAAAGCTAGGCCTGAACCTGCCGTGCGAAACCTACAAGGAGTATTATATTGTGCCATTGTGTTATGTCTGCTTCTGTCTTCCTGTAAAGACCGAGTGGTTTGCCCTGCCTATCAGAGTTCCTTTCTTTTGATGCCCGAAGACCAACAGGCTTTTTTCTCTTTGTTTGGCGAAGACAGTATCCCAAAAGGCTATCGCTATAAAATCAAAACCAACAAATACGGGGGAATTGTACAGGTAAGTTATCGTAAGCGCGCGCGCGATTTGGCCTATGTGCCCATGAATACGCTCTATCCGATAGGAGGGGAAGAAGAGTATGTAGATTCTACTCTTTTAGCTGAAATCGACTATAATCCCTTAAGCGACAGTGTAAGCGTAAGCCTTGATTCCGCATCTTTATATGCCCGTGCTGAAAGAAGGAAGGGCTATAACCAAGATCAGCGCTGGTATGAAGAGAACATCGAAGAAATCACCCGCGAGGATGGTGTAGACCCTAAAATGGTGTTCCGGAAAAAAGGTGAAAAAGGCCCACAGCCCAAACCCTCTACTGCAGCTCAGGATACCACTGGAATGGATATGAATTTGGTGGAGGCTATCGATATGCGCTTGGAGATATATAACGATAATGGTGACTTGGTAGAAAGTCAGCCTAGTGATAGTACAGGCGTGGAAGCTCCCATTATTGAAGCCCCTAAGAAAGAAGAAGAAACCCAAGAAGATGATGGCTTAGACGATTTCTAAGACAAGCACCTAAACAATATTTACCTCGGGCTGAATCCTTATCCCAAATTTTTCTTGCACCGATTTTTGTATGCTCATGGCCAGATTCCAGATGTCCTGACCGCTCGCCTTTCCATAATTTACCAATACCAAAGCTTGCAAAGGATGCACACCCGCATCGCCTATGCGCTTACCTTTCCACCCACATTGCTCGATTAACCAGCCTGCTGGCACTTTTATCTCCTCAGCCGATACTGGATAAGAAGGAACCGTGGGGAATTGCTTCTGCAATCGCTCAAATTCGGAAAGTTTAATAGTGGGATTCTTGAAAAAGCTGCCCGCATTGCCCGTTATTTTGGGGTCAGGCAGCTTGCTTTGGCGAATTTGGATTACCGCTCTACTAACATCGGCACTGCTGGGTTCGGTAATTCCCATAGCTTTTAGCGTATCTTGAATCGCGCCATAGCTGGTATTGATGCGTGCTTTCTTGGACAGAAGAAAATCTACCGAATAGATTATGTATTGATCTTTGTGTGTGGTTTTGAATATGCTGTGTCGATAGCCAAAGTCACAATCTTCTTTAGAGAAATCATGTAGCTCAAGGCTTTGTCGGTTGATGGCTTTCAGACTATGAAACACTTCTTTGAGTTCCACACCATAAGCACCAATGTTCTGCATGGGAGCAGCACCCACTGTGCCGGGAATCAAGGAAAGGTTTTCCATTCCATGATAACCCTTTTGTACGCAATATTGAACCAATTCATGCCATATCACTCCGGCTCCGGCACGGATATGCACATACTCCTCTGTTTCCTCTATCTGCTCTATGCCTTGAATGTTCATTTTGAGGCATAGCCCTTCATGGTTTTTAGTAAAAAGAAGATTGCTTCCACCGCCCACAATCAGAAGCGCTTGCGGATGTTCGGCATGCCATGTCAAGGCTTGCTTTAAATCCTCCAGCGAGTTGATTTCGATAAAATATCGGCAATTGGCCTCGATGCCAAAGGTGTTAAGTGAACGTAGCGAGTAATTCTCTTCTATGCGCATACCGGTAAATTTGCGGCAAATAGGGGATTTCTTTTAAGATTGTAAAGCCTTATTGGCAATATTGCTTGCGCCAGTTGGCGGCTGTTTCCGATGCTAAATCTTCGGCTTTCTTCCAGCTGGCACAGGCTTCCGTCAGATTTTGGCTTTCAAAATAACCCAAACCCTCAATTTCGTAGGTTTTGGCATAGTTAGGCCTCAAAAAAATGGCCCAAGTGCAGGCATTAAGCGCTTCTTTGTATTTTTTAGCTTTGGTATAGCAAATGGCCAGTCCATAATGCGTATCGTAATGTGCTTCGGGTGTTTTGGTAGGGTCTACCACGAGTGCGTAGGCTTTGCCATAGAAGTCGGTGTATTCCTGCACAATTAGATCAGCGGCTTTCTCATAATGGCTGAGGGCTTCGGTATAATCGCCCACGTAGTCGGTGTAGAGTAGGGCGATTTCATTTTGTACCAATACGCTGCTAGGCTCTTGTTTTTCCAATTTAAACAAGCTAGACAAGGCTTCATCCGTTTTGCCTAGGTTCTTAAAACATAGCGACATCTTGTACAAAACAATGGAGTTTGCATCGGCTTGATACGTACGGATAAGCCGGAAATAAGGCAATGCTTGTGCGCAATCTCCTTCTTTAAAATAATATTCTGCTCTAAAATTCAGCTCTTGAAACACCGATTCCTTAAATCGATTCACCATGGTATCGTATTTCCGCAAGGATGTAAGACTATCTAGATAGAATAAGGTGCTGTCATAATTGCCCACTTCATAAAAAGACTTGCTTTGCTGAAACAAAGTGTCGCGCAGGGCTAAGCTCGCTTCCATATCGCGTGCTTCGAGGTAGTTTTTGATGTTTACCTGTGCAATAACCACTAGCGCAATAACCAATAAGGTGCCTAAGGCCCATTTGTTGCCTTCCTTTTCACGCTCGGGATTACGAGTGTAAGGAAAGCCAAATGGATAGGGCGGGCGCGGCTTTGGTCGTTTGGGTTTGGGGCTTGTACTGGGTGCCTGAGCGGGTCTTGGAGGCCGAGTGGCCGTACGTCTGTACAGTAATTGCAAATCGTAACGGCTTTTCTGTTCAGGGTCAGATAACACCTGATAGGCCGCATTTACCTGCTTGAATACTTCTTCGGCTTGCGGATTGTTGGGGTTTTTATCGGGATGGTATTGCACGGCCAAGCGCTTAAAAGCCTGACGAATTTGCTCAGGCGTAGCACTTTCCGGAATTCCTAATATCTGATAATGTGTTTGCAAGCGTGGATAAGATATATCGAGTATAACAAAAAAGCCATCTTTTCGGATGGCTTTTGAAGGATATTTTTAAAAGATGTACCGAATCCCGAGCTGCATTTTCCAAACTGAGCCTAAGCCGGTGGAAGGCAGTTCATAGTTTTTGGTGAGGTAATCTGGAGTAAGTCGGTAAATCGGACGGTTGTTTTCTGTATCAAAACCTGTTGCTTGCACAATATTGGATCTGCCAAAGTAGAAGGCACCCCAAGTTTTGTCTAAGCCTAAAATGGAGTTGGCGAGGTTACCTACGTTAAGAATATCCATAGAAAGCTGTATAGTGTGCTTTCTACCACTAAACTCCATGGAAATATCTTGCAATACGCGAAGGTCAATCTGGTGATTCCAAGGGGCAATGCCTGCGTTTTTGTCTGCAAATTTACCACGGTTGTTTTTCAAGCCTGGCTCTGATTCAATAATGTCATTTAAAATTTCATAAGCTTGGTCAGAGGTGAGGGTAAAGTCACCAATGGTGATACTTTCTAAGGTAATGTCTTCTCTGTTTTTTGGAACATAAAACAAATCATTGTTGAAAATACGATCTCCATTCAAGTCACCCGCTACAGTGAAATCATAGCGTGAGCCCGACTGCCCCGTATAGAAGAAAGATACTTGCGTGCTTGCAAAGCGTGAATAGTTGAAGGTATACCCAAATGCACCAATCACGCGATGACGCTGGTCGAAATCAGAGAAACCAAAAGCCGGGTCGTTTACACTTACTGATGCAATGTTATTTTGGAAGTTACCTGAGGCCGTGGAGTTACCCAAACTTACTTTGTCTTTTGCTTCGCCAAAGTTATAGGCTACCGAGCCAAAGTATTGGCGCGTATTTTTCTGTAACTGAGCGGTGAGGTTATATTGATATCCTTCGCTGGTATTTTCCAACACATAAATGTTCGTGAAGTTCTCAGAATCCACAAAGTCACCTGTATAGATACCACGGTTGCCTTCACCTGTGTAGCGCACGCTAGGTTCTTGTAAGTTGATATTACGTACGTAAATGTCATTCAGCGTTTTTGAATACACGAAATCAAGCGTGGCTACCACATCCCAAATGGTTTTTTGATCTACCGCAACATTGGCACGGGCAATTTGAGGGATACGGAAGTTGGGGTTGGTAATATTGATTTCTACCGTTTGACTTACATTGGCATTAACAGGCACGAAGTAAGGATTGGCGATGGCCGCATTCACTTCGGCCTCTGTCATGCCAGCGAATAAACGTCTGATGCCATTCAAGTCCAAATCGGTACTGGCAAAGCTTACCCCATCGCGCGAGTATTGATTACTTAACCATACGAAAGGAGCCTTTCCGGTGAATATCCCCAATCCACCACGGATTTGCGTATTGTCTTTTCCTCCCAAATTCCAATTGTAGCCGATACGGGGCGACCACAATACTTGTGTTTTAGGAGTGATATCATTTCGTAAGCCGAATGATTCTTCAAACTGGCGGTTACGAGCCACTTCGCCAAGCATAATGGGGACATCGGCACGCAGACCCAGCGTAAGGCGGAACTCAGGCGTGATGTTCCATTCATCTTGTGCATAAGCACCTAATAATATGGCAGACCACACGGTAGGTTGGCGCAATTCATCAGTAATAGAGTAGGTCTTGACAAAACGATCGGGTAATCCGGAACGAAGGGTGTCCAGGTTTCCAGAGAACGTCCATTCTCCGGCAAAACTTGGAATGAATAGGTTATCGAAACCATAGATTTCATTACGGGTACCCACTGTGATTACGTGCTTTCCTTTAAATAAAGTAAAGTTATCAGTGATTTCGATCAAATCTTGGTCAAGCGAATTGGCGCCACGGAAGCGATCTAATCCTGTGGAGATAGTGTTCGCTTTGGGTGTGATAAAACGTATGCTTGGGAAATCATCTCCTCTTGGTGAACTGATATCACGAATACGGTTGTAGGCCACTCTAAGCTCGTTCGACATAGTATTGCTAAACATGCTTTGTAGTTCTACCACGTTTCCTAAGTTTCTATTTTCTAGGTCATAACCCGAGGAGTTGAAACCAAAATTTGTTCGGTTTCGGAAGATCTCATTGGTACTGGCATCGGTATAGCTAATTCTCCAAGTTAGCTTATGTTTCTGGTTGATGTTGTAGTCAAAGCGAAGGAAGAACTTCTGATTTTCTTTGAAAAGGAAGGTCTCCTCCCTGTAATCACCAGCATCATAGCCAAAGCGCTGGTTGATAATACTACGGGTAGAGTCAATGAAATTGAGCTCATCGTTATAGTTAACACCTCCCGAAAAGCCATTTCCGTTCCAGTTGTACAAAGATGGTTCTCGGTTGTCGCCACGGTCATAGTTGAAGAAGTAGAAGAGTTTATTTTTGATGATAGGGCCGCCAATGCGGAAGCCCGATTGGTAATCGTAAAACTCATTAATAGCTAAGCTTTCGGTACCTACTTTATTTCCAACCAACTTATCATTACGACCAAAGAAATATACAGAGGCTTCGATTTCATTTTCCCCATTACGGGTAATGGCATTTACACCACCTCCGGTAAAGCCACTTTGGCGCACATCGAAAGGAGCAATTACGATTTGGATTTCTTTGATGGCATCCAAACTGATGGGTTGAGCACCTTGTCTATCACCGGGCGTACCGCCATCGGTAAGACCGAACACGTCATTATTAAGTGCGCCATCGAATGAGATATTGTTAAAACGGTTGTTTTGTCCGGCAAAAGAAAGACCTCCATTTTTAGAGGAAAACTGTGGGGAAAGGCGCGCGTAATCGGCCAAGCTACGGCTGATCGTAGGCAGAGCCTGTACTTGCTCTTGAGAAACGTTAGTTGCGGCTCCGGTTTTGGATGGATCTATCGCCTGATTTCTGCTGGCCACCACCTCCACGGCATCTAGCTCGGTTGCTTCTGGGGTAAGGCTGGCATCTAAGCGAAGGTTTTTTCCCAAAGCTAGGCTAATGCGAAACTCCTGCGTTTGATACCCAATAAAGGAGATGGTTACGATATATTCACCCGTACGCACGTTGGGGAAATTATAGCGACCTTCCACATCAGTAACGGTACCATATTGTGCTCCTGTGCCTGTGTGTATGGCCAATACCGTGGCTCCGGGAAGTCCACTTCCTGTTTCTTCTTTAACAATACCATTTAGCGCAGCCGAGGTTACCCCTTGGGCAAGTACTTGATGGGCAAATAAAAGAGGAAGAAGGCAGACAATCAGTAAGAGTTTTTTCATGTGTTGCTTGTTTTCAAAATAAATAAGGCTAGCACTTGGTATTTTGTCAGAATAGAGCGGGTGCCTTATGCGGGGTTATTCTAATGCTTTTACTTTTTTGGGACAGCAAAAGTAAAACTTATCCCTCGGCTAT
Source organism: Shiella aurantiaca (assembly GCA_030412945.1). Lineage (GTDB taxonomy): Bacteria > Bacteroidota > Bacteroidia > Cytophagales > Cyclobacteriaceae > Shiella > Shiella aurantiaca. The sequence goes on from JAUHJS010000003.1 coordinate 186,776, forward strand.
TAATCGCTTGAGCATTATTTTTTTTGAAAAATATTTAGGCTTCACATAATATTTAGATAACACATTGTCAGGGCAGTATCGTGCGTCCTTGTACCTTTTCCAAAGCTTCAATAAGTGCCGCGTAGGAAGGATTAGGTTCCTTTTTGCTGGCCGGATTGCTGTGCAGGGAGATTACCTCCAAATGGGGCAATGTGGCAATTTCTTGAGGGAAGTCGGCTATGCTGTTGTTGGAAATATCGAAATCTACAAGGTTTTGCAAGTCAAGTACTTGATTCGGAAAGCTCTCGAAGCGATTGGTGTTCAGGTGAAGGGTTTCCAACTGATATAATTGAGAGAGAGAGGCGGGAAGATAACTCAACTTGTTGTGGTGCAGGTACAAATGCTTGAGCGATTGCATCTCGCCTAAGTTTTCTGGAAGTGAATACAGTTCGTTATAAGACAAATACAGGGTCTCAATATTTTTGAGTTGAGCAAGTTCCGGCCCTACCTTTTTGATCTGATTGTGATACAAATCCAAGGTTTTGAGCTGAGGCATGGCATATAGGACAGTAGGGATTTCCTGAATTTGGTTTTCGTATAAAATGATGTTTTCCAGCTTATTCAATACAGAGAACCATTCTGGGAGACCTTTTAAGGAGTTGCCTGCCATTTGCAAGGTTTCAAGTTGCTTGAGTTGCGGAAGATGTGTGGGTACGGCCGTTAAATGGCAGCGATTCAGCGTGAGTTTTTGCAGCTTACGCAAGCGGAAAAATTTTTGGTCATGGATAAGCAAAGGGTTGAAATCCATGTTGAGGGTATGAAGATGTTTGATTCTTCCGAGGCGTGTAGGCAGGCGCTCAAAAGCATTGTAATTCAGGTAAAGTTCCTGGATATTTTTGGCACGTGCCAGTCCACGAGGGGCTTTAGTCAACTGGTTTTTAGTAAGAGTTATTACCTCCAAATTCTTGATTTTCTGAAAGCGAAGCTGCTCCGGATGCTGCATTTCTTCTACCAAGAGTGCCCTAAGGTTAGGCATACGATTGAGCTTTTTCGGAATGCGGGTGATAGCCGTATGACTGATGTCGATTTTCTCTACCGAATCGCACTCATATACCCATTCGGGGATTTCGCTAAGTAGGGAATAGGCAAAGTTTAGCTCCCTGATAGAGTCTTTGTGTTGGTTTTCGTAACCTTTGATACGCTCGGTAGCTTCGGCTTGCTTTTTTAGGCGGATTTCTTCCAAATACTTTTGGTAGTCTTCCTCGCTTTTGATGTCGCGGACCTGAGCTGTGCTGAATTGAGTCAGAAACAGGAGTAAGAAAAAAGCACTTAGTCGTCTAATGACTGCGTGGTAACATAGTATCGGTAGGCGATAATCAATTTTTGCCATTTGCTTAATCGGGTTAGGTCTTTTTTTGCCATGCTGGGCACTATGAGCTTATTGCACCGTGCCAAGATTTTGAAGAAGTTTTTCTTTATCGACATAATTAACTAAATCTTTAGTTTGATACTAATAAAACTTAATTTTTTTCGTATCCGGCAAAGTAAGGCATAGCATAGGAAAGGAAAAAGAATTGTGTAATGAATTGATTGTCAGTAGTTATTTTTCTGAGCCGGAATAATTGAATGGGATGCTGAAAATAGACATTTTTTGCTTACTTTTACACGTTAAAATTTCGAGTTAATCTACAGAGCCTACGCGATTGATATGACAGAAAAGACTAAGGACACCAGTTCCAATAACTACTCAGCAGACAATATTCAGGTATTAGAAGGCTTAGAAGCCGTAAGAAAAAGACCCGCCATGTACATTGGCGATGTGGGCGTGAAAGGCTTGCACCACATGGTGTGGGAGGTAGTGGACAACTCTATTGATGAGGCTCTTGCCGGACACTGCGATGAAATTTTTGTTCAGGTAAATGAAGATAATTCCGTGACGGTTTCCGACAATGGTCGCGGTATCCCTACCGATATTCACCCCAAAGAAAAGCGTTCTGCGCTAGAGGTGGTTATGACCGTGCTACATGCCGGTGGTAAGTTCGATAAAGACACCTATAAAGTATCCGGTGGTTTGCATGGGGTAGGGGTTTCTTGTGTGAACGCCCTTTCTACCGACCTAAAGGTAACGGTGTACCGCCAAGGGAAAATCTATCAACAAGAATATAAAAAAGGAATTCCTCAGTATTCCGTAAAAGAAATTGGCACGACTGACCGCAGAGGTACCGAAGTGCAATTTAAGCCCGATGGAGAGATTTTTACGGTATTGGAGTATAAATACGAAACCATTGCCACGCGTTTGCGCGAGCTTTCCTTCTTGAATGCCGGTATCAAAATCCATTTGACCGACCATCGCGAAAAAGATGACAAAGGAAACTCCATAGGCGAGACTTTCTTCTCAGAAGGAGGTTTGAAAGAATTTGTGGAATACCTCGATAGCACCCGCGAGAAACTTATCCCTGAGCCTATCTACATCGATGGGGAAAAGGGCGTGATTCCTGTGCAGGTTGCCATGAATTATAATACCTCCTACAGCGAAAACGTGGTATCGTATGTCAATAACATTAATACCATAGAAGGAGGAACCCACGTAGCGGGATTCCGCAGGGCCATTACCCGTACGCTGAAATCTTATGCCGATAAATCGGGCTTGCTTGATAAAGTGAAGTTGGAGATTAGTGGAGATGACTTCCGCGAAGGACTTACCGCCATTATTTCGGTAAAAGTAGCTGAGCCACAGTTTGAAGGTCAGACCAAAACCAAGTTGGGTAACTCCGATGTAATGGGTGCGGTAGATACGTGCGTTGCGGCTATGCTTGAAACCTATTTGGAAGAGCATCCGCGTGAAGCCAAGCAGATTGTGGCTAAGGTGATTTTGGCGGCTCAGGCGCGTCATGCGGCTCGTAAGGCCCGCGAAATGGTGCAGCGTAAAAACGTGCTCTCCGGAACAGGACTTCCCGGTAAACTGGCCGATTGCTCGGATTCCGATCCGGCAGTATGCGAGTTGTACCTGGTGGAGGGTGACTCGGCCGGTGGCTCAGCCAAGCAAGGCCGCGATAGAAAGTTTCAGGCCATTCTTCCCTTAAGAGGTAAAATTTTGAATGTGGAGAAAGCTCAGGAGCACCGCATTTATGATAATGAAGAGATAAAAAATATGATTACCGCTCTTGGCGTTAGTTTTGGTACCGAGGAGGACGAAAAAGCCCTCAACATGGCCAAGCTTCGCTATCATAAGGTAATCATCATGACCGATGCCGATATTGATGGTAGCCACATTCGTACGCTTATACTTACTTTCTTCTTCCGCTACATGCGTGATTTGATTGACAAGGGATATGTATACATTGCCTTGCCGCCTTTATATTTAGTGAAGCGTGGAAAAGAAGAACGCTATTGCTGGACCGAAGCCGACCGCATGAATGCCGTGAAGGAATTGGCCAAGGACGGTAAAGAAGATTCAGTAGGTATTCAGCGATACAAAGGTTTGGGTGAAATGAACCCCGAGCAGCTTTGGAGCACTACTATGGATCCAACTCGTAGAAGCTTGAAGCAAGTATCGGTGGAATCGGCTGCTGAGGCCGATCACTTATTCTCTATGCTGATGGGTGACGAAGTGGCTCCTCGTAGAGATTTTATTGAGAAAAACGCTAAATATGCGCGCGTAGACGCTTAATAATAACATAACCTTGTAAAACGGCAGTGTTCCTTATCTTTGTGAGCATTGCCGTTTTACGTTCCAAACCCACCCTTTTTCATATGGTAGTTGCCGATAAGATAGCCCATCTGATTAGCTCCAGTAATTACATCAGCCGCGATTTGAGCTGGTTGCAATTCAATTTTAGAGTACTTGACCAGTCGAAGGCGGAGCGCAGAAACGTGTTCGAGCGCCTGAAGTTTCTGGCCATTACCTCGTCCAATCTGGATGAGTTCTTTATGATTCGGGTGGGGAGTTTGTACAATTACATCGACTATGGAAAAGAACGGGTGGATTATTCTGGACTAAGGGAAACCCCTTTCCGTAAGAAACTGCTTGCCGAGGCCCATCGTTTTACCCAAGCCCAATGTCAGCATTTTGTAGAGGTGCTACGCCCGATGTTTAGGGAAAATGGGTTTGTAATTAAGTCGCCCCAGCAACTACGCAAGAACGAAAAGGAGCGGGTGAATGCCTATTTCACCAAGACGATTTACCCCATGCTCACCCCCATGGTATTTGATAATTACCATACCTTTCCTATTCTCATGAATAAGATTCTGGTGTTTGGGGTGACAACGCGAAATCCAGAAGATAAAAAAGACAATAAAAAGCTATCCTTTATCCAGATTCCTCAAAACCTTCCGCGCTTCTATGAAATCGAGCGGGAAGATGACATCGTTTTCGTGCCGATAGAAGAAATCATCAGGGAGAACATCGATAAGCTTTTCCGCAATGTAGAAATCCTCAGCACCAACTTGCTCCGCGTAACACGTAATGGTGACTTTACGCTAGAAGAAAGTGACGATATCGAGGCGAATTTTGTAGAAGAACTCAAGATTAAGTTGAAGACCCGCAAAACGGGTAGGGTAGTGCGCATTGAAGTGCAAGAAGACTGTGATCGTTGGATTATGAAAACCCTAAAAGGCCGCTGGGAATTGGACGATGATAATATTTTCCGTATTCCGGCCGATAGCCTAATGGATTTTACTGGCCTGTGGCAAATTATCAATAATCGGGAGTTTAAAGACCGACTTCCAGCTCCTCCACGTGCAGTGCCGCCTCTTACCTATCCCGAATTAGGAGAGGAGAGCATTTTTGAAGTGCTGAAAAACAAGGATATTATGCTACACAGTCCCTATAACTCTATCGAGCCTGTATTGGAGTTGATAGAGCAGGCGGCTGAGGATCCGAATGTGTTGGCCATTAAGATGACCATTTACCGATTGGCCAAGGAATCGCGCATTACCAATGCCTTGCTCAAAGCAGCCGAAAACGGGAAACACGTTTCGGTATTGTTTGAGGTAAAGGCGCGCTTTGATGAAGAAAATAATATTCGCGAAGCACAAAAACTCCAAAAGGCAGGCTGTTTTGTGATTTATGGTATTAGTAGTTTCAAAACACATACCAAACTGCTATTGATTGTGCGTAAGGAAGGGGAGAAGGTAAGGCGATATGTACACCTTTCGAGCGGGAATTATAATGAAGATACCGCGCGCATGTATACCGATGTGGGGATTCTAACCACAGATGAAACCTATGCCAATGATATTTCGGAGTTTTTCAATGTAATTACTGGGCACTCAAGGCCTTCGGAATATACGCACCTGATTACAGCGCCTAAAGATATGCGCCAGCAGTTGCTACGCCTTATCGAGGTGGAAACGCAGAATGCCAAAGCCGGTTTGCCAGCTGGAATCGTTATTAAAATGAATAGCTTGGAAGATCAGGCTATCATTGATGCATTTTATGCCGCCTCTCAGGCAGGCGTGATTATCAAGCTCGTTGTACGTGGAATATGCTGTTTGCGTCCAGGTAGGCCGGGCTTGAGCGATAATATAACCGTTAGCTCCATAGTGGGCGATTTTCTAGAGCACTCTCGATTATTTTATTTCCATAACAACGGTAATCCGAAAGTATATGGCGGAAGTGCTGATCTTATGGTGAGGAGCTTTGAACGCAGACTGGAGTCATTATTTGCTATAGTGGATGAAACGCTTAAGCAGCAGGCTATCAATATCTTGTTTTGCAATTTGCGCGATAATATCAATGCCTATGAAATGCGGGAAGATGGCAGCTATGTGAAAAAGGAAAATACTGAAACCAGTGTTAATGGCTTCAGCATTCATGAGCAGTTTTATAAACTCAAGCTAGAGGATATTTATAAAGCGAAGCTGTTTTAGGCTTTGATTAGGGAGTTTGATTTAAATGATTCCCTTTTTCTTTTCCTTTTAGGATAGTAAATGTAGGGACTTTAATAAAGGAATACACTTGCTAGGTGACCAATTCAAAACTATTCATCTCTCTTAATCCACTTTTCCCCATTTCTTCTTTAGCTGGCGCTCATACATAATCTCCATCATGCCGTCTTTGAGGCCCACATCGGGAACTAATATTTTGGAGCATTTTCCCCAGCGCATCACTGAGGTGTAAATTTCACTGGCTGGTATAATGACATCGGCTCGATCGGGGTTGAGCTGCAAGAGGTTGATACGCTCCTCCATGTTGTGTCCCTTGATAAAGTCCGCTACTTGCAAGATTTTGTTGAGCGTTACGGTTTTACCCTTCTTACCTCCAGCCAAATCAAAGAGTTTGTTGATGTTACCGCCTGTACCCACAGCTATAGGCCTAGATTTTGCTGGAAGATTTTCTTCAAGCCAAGCCTGCATGCGGCCCCATACTTGTGGGCTATCCAACTGCTCCATGCGCCTTACCGAGCCAATTTTAAAGGATTTAGTAGCGGTTTTTACCCGATTGATATACAAGTTGAGTTCGGTGCTTCCCCCGCCCACATCAATATGGAGATAAGGTTTTTCGTCTAGGAATTTATAAATCGCCCGATTGGTTATTTCGGCTTCTTTGGAGCCATCAATAATCTGTATTTTCAGTCCGCAGAGCTCATGCACTTTTTGAGCAATGTCATGCCCATTCACCGATTCGCGCATAGCCGAGGTGGCGCAGGCCATATATTCATCCACCTCATACAGCTCTATAAGCAGCTTGTAGGTATGCATGAGTTTGATAAACTTGGCCTCTTTTTCTGGACTTATTTTTTTAAGATGAAACACATCATGGCCCAACCGCAGTGGAAAACGGATGTATTCTACTTTTTTGAAATTCGTTTTGTCTTGAAAGTGCACCACGTGGGTGAGCTGAAACCGGATGGCATTGGAGCCTATGTCGATAGCGGCAAGCTTGATATTAGGTTTTTGGTTGGGTACAGTCATTGCAACAAAAATAACAAATCAAGCCATATTACCATGAAAAAGATAAAACAGCTTTTGATTATTTGAATGAAATATTGAACTTGTTCAATAAACCAGCTCCTATGAAACGCATTTATTTTCTTTTCGTGGCTGCTAGCTTGGGTTTAAGTGCCTGCTTTACCGATCCGGTACCGGTTTTTCCGGTAGAAGAGGTGCAAGGATTCAAGCCTGTGTATGCCGAAGAAACCGACATCGAAGTAAAGCTGATGTCGCCACAGGCCATGCGCTACCCCGGTAAAATTTATGTTTTAGAAGATTACCTTTTTATAAACGATCTCAATTACGGGGTGCACGTGTACGATAATTCCAACCCATATTTGCCGCGTAAATTGGGTTTTATTCAGATTATTGGCAATCAGGATATCGCCATTCGGAATGGGGTAATGTATGCTGATTATTTAGAAAATCTTATCGCCATTGATTTGCGCTCTTATCCTGAGATCTCCGTTACCGAAAGGATATTGAACGATAGGGAAGGCGTGAGTAATTATCCGCCCAACTCTGAAGGTGGTTATTTTGAATGTGTAGACCCTTCTCGTGGCACCGTGATAGGCTGGGTGCGTGCCACTTTATACCAACCGAATTGTTACCGATGAAAAGACTGCTAAACCTTTGTGCCTTAATGAGTCTGATAGGCTTTTTGATGGCTTGCGAAAGTAGTGATGGCGGAGGACTACCTACTTCAGGAACCGGACAAGGAGGTTCTACGGCTCGCTTCACTATTTTGGGAGAGTTTTTGTATGTGGTAGATAATGCTACGCTAAGAACCTTTAGTTTAGAAAACCCGACCGAGCCGGAATTTCGCTCAGTGGTGGATATAGATGATGTGGTAGAAACCATTTACGGATTGGATGATAAGCTCTTTATCGGCTCCCAAAACGGCATGTATATCTATGATGTCAGCATTCCGGAGTATCCCGATTACGTAGGGGCATTTTCGCATATCCAAGCCTGCGATCCGGTGATTCCCTATGGAAATTATGCCTATGTAACGCTTAGAGGAGGAACAGGATGCCGCAATGCTGCCAATAATCAATTAGATGTTTTGGATATTACAGATATCCAGAATCCTTTCCTTATTCAAAGTATTCCGATGAGCAATCCGCATGGGTTAGGTATTTCGGGGCAATTGTTGTTTGTGGCGGAGGCGTATGAAGGCATCAAAGTATTTAATATTTCCAATCCCGAAGAACCTCTGCAAGTAGGGCATTACCGTGAAATACATGTGGTAGACGTAATCCTGCACAGAGGTTTACTTATTGCCACCGGGCGCGATGGGGTACATCAGTTTGATTATACCAATCCTACCGAATTACAGCTTGTTTCTTCTCTTACGTATTGAAATCATGTTGAAATACCGACTGATCGTTTTATTTACTTTGGCACTGGGTTCGGCTCAAGCGCAATTTGTGGAATCTGAGAAAGAAACCTCTCCCCAACAGGCTAGTTCGGAGTATACTTTGCCTAAGCTGATTCTCCGTACCAATATTTCCGGACTGTGGGAAACCCTGCCCAATATCAATTTGGCGGCTGAATATCATTTGTTTTCTATGCTCAGTACAGAACTAGAGTATGCACGAATAGGGCCTTGGGTGAAAGAAAGTTTTATTGAGTCTAACGATTACCTAAATCCGAAGGGCTATCGCCTCAAAGGCGCCCTTAAGATGTACCTCGATATGGAAGAAGGTGATATTGATGTGGTTTACATTGCTCCGGAAGTATATTTCCGCTCGGCCAGTTATTCCCGCTTTCGTACCTTCGGAATCAACTGTCCCGGAGGATGTGAGTATTACCAATACAGTGAGATGAACGTTCAGGAAAGAACTAATGGGGTAAGCTTCCGCTTTGGTGCCATTTTCTTGACCAAGTTCGGAGCCAATTTTGATTTCTATTATTCCATGGGTTATCAGCGCATTAATCTTACTTACAGTAATCAACCTTAGGAATTTTCTAATGTCTACAGAGGCAGTAGAAGGGAGTTTTTACCTCCTGCCCGCGATGCCCTGAGTTTTCGAATCGGTTGCGCCATTGGCTATAGTTTGATAAAATAATTGACCCATTATTTTTTACACGCATATTTCCTGCGTATTTTGCACCTACTTATCCAGAAAGACGGAGGGACTGGGCCCGATGATGTCTTAGCAACCATTCAGCATTCCTACGCTGGAGTTCGGTGCTAACTCCCATCTGAACCGCAAGCGGTTTGGAGAAGATAAGTTAGAGCATCTTTCCTGAGCCTCTTTCTGAATAAGTTAAATCAAGAAGAACAGAGGCATGACAGACATCCGACAATTATTAAAGCAACGTATTTTGGTTTTAGATGGTGCCATGGGTACCATGATTCAGCGCCACACCCTTACCGAACAAGATTTTCGGGGTGAACGCTTCAAAGACCATCCTCACGATGTACGGGGTAATAACGATTTGCTCAACCTTACCCGTCCGGATATTATCCAAGGCATACACGAAGCTTATTTTGAAGCGGGAGCCGATATTGCCGAAACCAATACCTTTAGCTCCACTTCGGTGGCCATGGCCGATTATGAAATGGAGCATTTGGTGTATGAACTGAATGTAGAAGGTGCACGCATTGCTAAGGCGGCCGCTCAAAAATACAGCACACCCGATAAACCGCGCTTTGTGGCCGGATCTATCGGGCCGACTAATCGTACCGCTTCCATTTCACCGGATGTAAACAATCCGGGCTTTCGCGCCATTCTTTTTGATGATTTGGTGAAGGCCTATTACGAACAGATCCGAGGATTGGTAGATGGCGGTGCCGATTTATTACTGGTGGAGACAATTTTCGATACGCTCAATGCCAAGGCTACCTTGTTTGCCATTGAAGAATATTTCAAAGCTACTGGCCGTGAGCTTCCCATTATGGTTTCGGCCACTATTACCGATGCCAGCGGACGTACCCTTTCGGGGCAAACTGCTGAGGCGTTCTGGATTTCTATTTCTCATTTGCCACTCCTGAGTGTAGGGCTCAATTGTGCACTAGGCGCGCGCCAGCTGAAAACCTACGTGAAAGAACTTTCGCGCATTGCTAATGTATATACCTCGGCTCATCCCAATGCCGGATTGCCTAATGCCTTCGGGGGATATGATGAAACGGCAGAACTTACTGCCCTTTATATCAGCGATTTCCTGAAAGAAGGCTTGATTAATATCATAGGGGGATGCTGTGGCACTACGCCCGAGCACATTCGAGCCATTGCCCAAATGGCCGCCAAATATCCGCCAAGAGAAATTCCTCAGCTGGAGAGACGGCCTATGTTTTCTGGATTGGAGCCTCTGATTATTACTCCTGAAACCAATTTTGTAAATGTGGGCGAGCGAACCAATGTTACGGGTTCTAAAAAATTCGCCAAGCTTATTCTTAACGGGGATTATGAAGAAGCCCTCAGCATTGCCCGCCATCAGGTAGAAGGTGGCGCTCAGGTGATAGATGTGAATATGGACGAAGGTTTGCTGGATTCAGAACAAGCCATGACCACTTTTTTGAATTTAATCGCCTCGGAACCGGATATTTCTAAGTTGCCGATAATGATTGATTCTTCTAAATGGTCGGTGATAGAAGCAGGGCTAAAATGCGTGCAAGGAAAATCCATAGTGAATTCCATTTCGCTCAAAGAAGGGGAGGAGAAATTTAGAGAATACGCCCTCAAGGTACGTCAATATGGTGCGGCCGTAATCGTAATGGCTTTCGATGAAGAAGGACAGGCCGATTCCTACGAACGCAGGATACAGATTTGTGAACGAGCCTATAAAATTTTGGTAAATGAATTGAATTTTGCTCCCGAAGATATCATTTTCGACCCCAATATCCTGACCGTAGCAACAGGAATAGAAGAGCATAATAATTATGCAGTCGATTATATCAAGTCAGTAAAATGGATTAAACAACATCTTCCGGGTGCTCTAGTGAGTGGAGGGGTGAGTAACATTTCCTTTTCTTTCCGTGGCAACGACCTCGTGCGTGAGGCCATGCACTCGGCTTTTCTTTATCATGCCATTCAAGCGGGAATGGATATGGGCATTGTAAATGCCGGAATGATTGCCGTGTATGAAGAAATCCCCAAGGATTTATTAGAAAGGGTAGAAGATGTACTTTTGAACAGACGTCCCGATGCTACTGAACGCTTGATTGAACTGGCCGAATCTATCAAATCCAAGGGGAAAAGTTTAGAAAGGGATGAGGCGTGGCGCGAAGGCAATTTGGAAGAACGTATAGCCCATGCTTTGGTAAAAGGGATCACCGAGTACATTGAGCAAGATATAGAAGAAGCACGGGGCGTTTATACCAAACCGCTGCATATCATAGAAGGGCCGCTGATGGCAGGCATGAATATCGTGGGCGATTTGTTTGGCGAAGGGAAGATGTTTTTGCCTCAAGTGGTGAAGAGCGCCCGCGTAATGAAAAAGGCAGTAGCGTATTTGGAACCGTATTTGGCACAAGAGAAAGTAGCTGCTGCTGATTTTTCCGGTGCCGGAAAGGTATTGATGGCCACGGTGAAAGGCGATGTGCACGACATCGGTAAAAACATTGTGGGCGTAGTATTGGCCTGCAATAATTATGAGGTGATTGACCTGGGTGTGATGGTTCCTCTCGACCGTATTTTGGATGAAGCCATCAAGCAAAAAGTAGATGTAATTGGCCTCAGCGGCTTGATTACCCCATCTCTAGATGAAATGGTATACATTGCCCAGGAGATGCAAAAGCGGGGTTTTACCTTGCCTTTGATGATTGGTGGAGCTACTACTTCGCGGGTGCATACAGCGGTGAAAATCGCTACACAATACAATGGCCCGGTGGTGCATGTGTTGGACGCTTCACGAAGTGTGACGGTAGTGGGAAGTTTGCTGAATGACAAGCGCGAAAGCTATATCCAAGGAATTAAGGAGGAGTATGAGCAGCTTCGCATCGACTATGCCGGACGAAGCAAAGAGAAAAACTATGTGAGCATAGAAGAAGCCAGGGCGAATAAATTGGCCATAGATTGGGATCAAAGTCAGCCCAAGGCACCGAGCTTTATCGGAAACAAAGTCTTTACCGATTACCCATTAGAGAAAATTATTCCATTCATTGACTGGACACCCTTCTTCCAAACCTGGGAGCTAAAAGGCCGCTATCCTAAGCTTTTGGAAGACCCAATTATTGGTGCTGAGGCCAAAAAACTATTGGCCGATGCACAGGAGATGTTACAGCGCATAGTGAAAGAAAAATGGCTGAGCGCCTCCGCAGTAGTGGGCTTTTATCCCGCCAATTCTGTATATGATGATACCATAGAAGTGTATACCGATGAAAGCCGACAAAAGGTAAAAACACGCTTTCATACCCTGCGCCAACAAGGCCTTAAAGGGAAAGGCGTACCGAATATTTCCTTTGCCGACTTTATTGCGCCTAAAGCCAGCGGAAAGGCCGATTATATTGGAGGATTTGCCGTTACGGCCGGATTGGGTATAGAAAAGCATTTGGAACGCTTTGAAAAAGAGCATGATGACTATAGTTCTATTATGCTGAAAGCCTTGGCCGATCGCTTGGCAGAGGCTTTTGCTGAGCATCTGCATCAAGTGGTGAGAAGGGAACTTTGGGGATATGCCGCAGAAGAGGCGTTTACCAATGATGAACTCATAGAGGAAAAATACCAAGGCATACGTCCGGCACCGGGCTATCCGGGTTGCCCCGATCATACCGAGAAAATCACCTTGTTCGATTTATTGGAGGTAGAAAAACAAACCGGTATCCAACTGACAGAGAATTTGGCCATGTATCCGGCTTCCTCGGTAAGCGGCCTGTATTATAGCCATCCCGAGTCCCGCTACTTTGGGTTGGGGAAAATTGGTCAGGATCAGGTAGAGGATATCGCCAAACGCAAAAATCAGCCTTTTGAAGAATTGGAGAGGTGGCTAAGCCCGAATTTGAATTATAGGTGAGGGGAGTGTAGAAGTGCGTAAGTGTTTGAGTGTTGATGTGATGTATTTTTTAAATATAAATGATTGAATTTCTATGAGTAAAGTGGAGCGATTTGAAGACTTAAACTGCTGGAAAAAATCGAGGGAAGTGGTTAGTCTTATTTATCAATTGACCAACGCTGAGCCATTTTCTAGAGATTTTGATTTGCGAAGCCAGTTAAGACGCTGTACCGTTTCTGTCATGACTAATATAGCCGAGGGGTTTGGACGAATAAGCAAGAAAGAATTTATTCGTTTTTTAGATATTTCATTGGGTTCTTTATCAGAAACAAAAAGCCTTTTGTATGTGGCAAAGGATGTTGGGTATTTATCCGAAAGTGTAAGAGGAGATGTTTATGAACAACTAGAAGAAATTAAAAGAATGATACTCGGACTTATTGTACACCTTAAAAAATCATTGTAAGCTAATAATTCAACTTTGGTGAGCGCACCCAAACACTTACGAACTCCAGCACCCAAACACTTAAATACTCATGAAAGTAGTAGACCATCTAAAAAACGCGAAAGAAACACTTTTTTCTTTTGAAATATTGCCTCCACTTAAAGGCGAAAATATACAAAACCTATTCGACCACATCGATCCGCTGATGGAGTTCAAGCCTCCTTTTATTGATGTGACCTACCACAGGGAGGAGTTTGTGTACAAAAAACGCGAGAACGGATTACTGGAAAAGCGCGCTACGAAAAAACGCCCCGGTACGGTGGGGATTTGCGCGGCCATCAAAAACCGCTACGAAGTAGATCCTGTGCCCCACATCATTTGTGGAGGATTTACCAAAGAAGAAACCGAAAATGCCCTCATCGACCTCGATTTCCTTGGGATAGATAGTATTTTGGTGCTTCGTGGCGACCCTATCAAGACGGAAGCTCAGTTTACTCCTGAGCCGGGAGGCCATCATTATGCTACCGATTTGCTCGAACAGGTTATTCAGATGAATCATGGGCAATATCTGGATGATGAATTGCTAAATGCTACTCCCACGGAGTTTTGCATAGGAGTGGCAGGCTACCCCGAAAAGCATTTTGAGGCACCCAATATGAAAACGGATATGAAGTACCTTAAAAGGAAGGTAGAGATGGGAGCCGAATACATCGTGACCCAAATGTTCTTCGATAATCAGAAGTACTTCGATTTTGTGCAGAAATGTAGGGAAAATGGCATCCATGTGCCGATTATTCCCGGCCTAAAGCCCATTACGGGACGCTCCCAAACCAAAGTGTTGCCCAGAATATTCCATATCGACTTGCCAGAGGATTTGTCAGATGCGATTGAAAAGTGTAAGGACAATGAAGCCGTAAAGCAAGTAGGCGTAGAGTGGGCGGTGCAGCAATCGAGGGAACTGATAAAATATGGCGTGCCAAGTTTACATTTTTATTCCATGGGAAAGGCCGAGCCGGTATATCAAATTGCCAAGCAGCTGTTTTGAGAATTTATGGGGGATAATTTTGTTAAAGAGAAAAAGTAACAGAATTTAGAGCTATGAAGATAATCGAGTGCCCCCGCGATGCCATGCAAGGGATTCAGGAGTTTATCCCTACCGATATGAAGGTAGACTACCTGAATCAATTATTGAAAGTAAACTTCGATACTCTTGATTTTGGGAGTTTTGTTTCACCCAAGGCCATTCCCCAGCTCAAAGACACAGCAGAAGTACTCAATCGCCTCGACCTTAACCAAACAAAAACCAAGCTATTGGCCATTTTAGCCAATGAAAGGGGCGCTGAGGATGCCTGTAAATTTGAAGAAATCCAATACTTGGGGTTTCCCCTTTCGGTATCGGAAACCTTTCAGCAACGAAATACCAACAAGTCAATTCAAGAAGCTTTTGAAACCGTACAAAATATCCAAAACCTCTGCACCGTTTTCGGAAAGCAGCAGGTAGTGTACCTGAGCATGGGCTTCGGAAATCCCTATGGTGACCCTTACAGTCCCGAAATGATGGTGGAATTTGTGGAGTCATTAAAAACCATGGGGATTAGCATTATTTCTATGGCGGATACCATTGGGGTTTCTAATCCGACCATTATCAAGCCCTTGTTTGAAGAGCTGATTCGCTTACATCCTGATATTGAATTTGGTGCGCATTTGCACTCTACTCCACATACAGCCCGCGAGAAAGTGGTAGCCGCCTATGAGGCCGGATGCAGACGATTTGATGGGGCTTTGCGCGGATTTGGCGGATGCCCCATGGCGAAAGATGAGTTGGTGGGCAACTTGGCCACGGAGCAATTATTGGAAGTAGCCAAAGAATTAAAAGAAGATAGTGGTATCAATGAAATGGAATTGGCAAAATCTTTGTTAATGAGTAACACGGTATTTAGCCACGCATAAAATAGTAAAACACACAATTGTATGAAACGAATAGTAATAATGGTAGCCGGATTATTGGTGTCTTTGGTCGGCATTTCCCAATCAACGCAGAGTTTGTTGGAGTCGGGTACGCAATATCTGGAGAAAAACCAGCTGAAAGAAGCACAGGAGATGTTCAACCAAGTGCTTGAGAAAGATTCCAAGAATGTACAGGCCTACTACCTGCGCGGTAATGTAAAGCAGCGCTTTGAAGACTTGCACGGTGCCATGAAAGATTATAATATGGCCATAGAGTTGAATCCCAAACTGGCCGATGCCTATTATCAAAGAGGGAATCTGAAATTTATCTTGCAAGATTATTATGGCTCCATAGCCGATTTTAGTTCTACTTTGGCACTGAACGAAAATCATGTAGAAGCTTTGTTGAAACGTGGTCAGGCGCGTCAGCAATTAGAATCGTATCAAGATGCTATCAACGATTTTACCAAAATTATTGAAATCAATCCTAAAAGTATCGATGCGTACTTCCTGCGCGGCATACTTCGTATTGAATATGGGCAGTTGGAATCAGGATGCTTGGATTTGAGCAAAGCCGGAGAACTGGGCGATATCAAGGCCTATGACGTCATCAAAGAACGCTGCAATACGCGCGTGCTATCCGACACCAATATTAAAGAATAGAGAATTGATGCAATTATTGCCAAGCCTCACCTTTGCGGTGGGGCTTTTTTTGTTTATTTTCGCTTAATACCCCAGAACCTATTAACCTATGAAGAACCGTTTGCTCACCCTTGTACTCCTAGGGGTGATTGCCTTCTCTGAGTTGACCGCTCAGGCCACTACCGACAGCCTAAAATCCACATTAAGTAGTTCGACAGTACCAGAAGACAAACTCGCTTTGTTAATAGAACTATCGCAGCAGTATAGTAGGATCAATGCCGATACAGCACTTTATTATGCGAAAGACGCTACTTTGCTTTCTTTACCCGATACCTTATTGGCCGATGCTTTGGGAAATTACGCTTCGCTATTAGTGGAGGCCAATCGCCTCGATGAGGTAGAAGAGGTACTCAATCAGGCAATCAAAATCAATGAGAGCTACAATAGACAATCGGCTTTATCTAGGAACTACAATGCCTATGGTAATTATTATTTCTACAAAGTAAATAATGAGGCTGCCCTCCTAATGTATCGGAAATCAATTGAAATTGAGGAAAGGCTGAGCAAACCCGCAGAGTATGCAAAATCCCTGGCCAATTTTGGGATTGTATTAGGCCGTATGGGCCGCGATGAGGAGGCGAAAAATACCTATTTAAAAGCCTTGCATCTATTTGATTCTTTGCAAGATAAAGGAAGTGCTTTACGTGTGTTGGTGAATCTGTCCAGTATTTTTGGGATGGAAAATAAGCCCTACTTTAGTTTAGATTCCTCTATCTATTTTGGTAGAAAAGCCGTAGCCACCGCTCAGCAGATGCAGTTTGATTTTGGTGTGGCCAAAGCCCAGAGTACCTTGGCCTCATCACTTATCCGAAAAGGGTATTCCGATGCGAGTTATCTGAATGAAGGGTTGGAGGCTGCTACTTCCGCCACGCAATTTTTTAAAGCCAGTCCATATGTGCGCGATTATCAGCTGAGTTATCTGAATCAAGGCTATGCCCTCGAAGCCTTAGGCAATACCCAGCAAGCCCTTGCCATTGCCGATGAGCTGCTGGGTTCTGACTTTCCTCTGAAAGAAGAATGCCATCGGTTAAAATACCGTGCGTACAAACAACGGGGAGACTTTTCATTGGCCTTGAGTCATTTTGAGAGCTATAAAATGATAATGGATAGCATTCGTGATTTGCGCCAAAAGGAAAGCCTGAATGAGATACAAACCAAATATGAATCGGAGAAAAAAGACCGTGCCATTGAGCAGCTCAGTCAAGAGGCAGCTATTCAGCAGTTACAAATCAATCAGCAAAAACTCCTGATTGGCGGCATCGCCCTAGTATTGGTGTTGATTGTGATTTTGGGGATTTTATTTTATCGCCAAGATACCCTCAAAAAGGAAAAGAAGGTAGCCGATTTGGAGCAGCGCTTTTTGCGGGCTCAAATGAATCCCCACTTTATTTTTAATGCGCTCACCTCTATTCAAAACAATATTTTATCAAACGAACCCAAAGCGGCCGTTAGCTTTTTGGCACGTTTTGCCAAGCTGATGCGCAATATTTTGGAACATTCGCGACAGGAATATATCAGTTTGGCCGAGGAAGTAGCTACACTTGAAAATTATCTGGAAGTACAGTCCTTAAGTTTTGCGGGAAGTTTTACCTACACGCTTGAAGTAGAGGAGGGGATTGATGCCGAGCAATTGCGCATTCCGCCTATGTTTGCCCAACCTTTTATTGAAAATGCGTTAGAGCATGGTCTTAAAGACAAAAAAGAAGGAGGTCATATTTCAGTGCATTTTCGTGTGGTGAACAATACTGTTCAAATTGAGGTACGCGATAACGGAAAAGGAATAGTGCTTGAAGCGAACGAAAAGAAACCCCATAATTCGCTGGCCAGCCATATCACCAAAGAACGATTGGCCTTGTATGGCAAAAGTCTGAGTCAAAAGTTGTCTTTAGAGGTGAATAATCTAAAAAGTTCCACGGGCAATGTAGAGGGAGCTCAGGTACTGGTATACGTGCCGTTCAAAAACTGATATTGTATGCCAGTTGCTTTTGCTCTATTTTAGAAGACACGTTTTCGGTTACCCATGAAGATTTTTATCGTTGAAGATGATCCCAAGATTCGGGCTACAGTAAAATCCCTTGTGGGGCTCGTAGTACCTGAGGCCGATATTGTAGGTGAGGCACATAGTGTAGCAGCTGCTCTGCAAGGAATACCTGCCAGTCAACCCGATGTGCTATTGCTCGATGTGGAAATAGAAGGCGGAACTACCTTCGATGTGCTGGCTCAGCTTCCTAAACTGCATGCGCAAGTGATTTTTATTACTGCTCACGATACCTATGCCATTCAGGCGATCAAATGCAGTGCGCTCGATTATATTGTGAAACCCATCGACCCCGATGATTTAGAACAAGCCTTAGTAAAAGCCGAAACTGCCTTGCAAGAAAATTATGCGCAGTTGGTGGAGTGGCAAGCCCTGAAAATGAACGTGCACACCGCTGCACACAAGCCTAGCAAACTGGTACTCAAAGACAATGAAAGTATTCATTTGGTGGATATTAAGGAGATAATACGCTGTGAATCTTCCAGTAACTATACCACCTTTTACCTTTTGGATGGAAGCAGTATTATGGTTTCTAAAACCATGAAGGAATATGAGGGGATGCTCGAAGGCCAAGGCTTTTTCCGTGTTCATCAAAGTCACCTTATCAACCTTCATCAGTTTGCCCGCCTCGATAAGCGCGAGGGCGGTATCGTGATTATGAAAGATGGAAGCCAGCTACCCGTGGCTGTCCGAAAAAAGGAAGATTTGCTGGAAGCACTCAGCCAATTGTAAATAGTCCTACGAATTCTCATTTGTTTCCTACGCTTACTCATTGTTTGCGATGAAGATGCGTTCAGTTTTTGATTTTTGGCTCTGTAAACCAATACAACAAGAGCCATATGAAAAACCAATTTCTTTTTCTTGAACCTTTCTTAAGGGGCAAAAGCAAGTGGAAAGTACTTATGCTCAGCCTAGCGCTGATGTTTTGTACGTCATCCCTGCTGCTAGCCCAAAGTTATTTCACAGAGTTTGCCACAGGCATACAAGGGAGTAACGATAAATATACTAATAATGCCTTTGTGGATTCCCTAGGTAATTTATGGGTAGTAGGTGGATTTGCCGGTTCGGCCGATTTTAATCCCGACCCTGCTGTGGCATATCTGCTACAGACAAATTTAAATACTACACTTCGCACCGATCCGTACATAGCACGCTATGGTACTAACGGAGAGTTTCTTAGTGCGGTGAACCCCTTTATGTCCAACTCTGCATTTAATGACCGAGCCTATGATGTAGCCGGAACGAAGAGCGGGTATGTATATTACTCTACTGGATCCGAAGTAGGGAGAGGTACCTTAGGAAAATATGACTTAGCCGGAGCCTTGCAATGGGAAATACTCCTTTTAAAAGGTGGTCCAGGTACCCAACAGCATATTACGTATCCTTATGCTTTGGATACGGATGAAGAAGATAACCTATATGTGACAGGTGCTTATCAGGGTACTATGCAATTTATCCAAACGCCTACCATTACCAGTCGTACCAGCAATAACTTGTTAAGTGGATGGTGGGGCAAGTATTCCGCAGATGGGCAAACCTTGGAGTGGTTACATACCTTCACCGATACCAATGCCATTGGTTATGATATTGAGGTAGATACACTCAACGACCGCGTACTGGTACTTGGTACCTTGGTAGGAACGGTTGATTTTGATTTCTCTGAGGGCAGTGCCTTGGTAGCGGCACATCCAAGTGCTCGTTCCTTATTTCTAGCCGAATACTCAACGGTAGACGGTTCGTTTATCCGTGTAAATGCCTTGGGCAATGTTACGGCCAGTAATTTTGAAACTATCGGTGCACGCTTGGCTGTAGATGCCAATGGGGATGTATATGTAGCCGGACACCTAATGAACGGTGCCGTGGATTTTGATTTGGGAGCTTCTGCAGCTATGTATACACCCATAGGTTCATGGGATGCTTTCTTAGTCAAGTATTCTCTTTCGGGTAATGAGTATCAATTTGAATGGCTAAAGTCAATATCGGGTTCATCCAACAATG
The DNA here is from genome assembly GCA_030412945.1 of Shiella aurantiaca. Lineage (GTDB taxonomy): Bacteria > Bacteroidota > Bacteroidia > Cytophagales > Cyclobacteriaceae > Shiella > Shiella aurantiaca. The sequence continues at coordinate 206,755 of JAUHJS010000003.1, forward strand.
AATTTACCCGCGACCTCGATATTTTAGCCAATGGAAATATCCTTTGGTCTACCAGTGCGGCCAGTATGAGTATAATCGTGGGAGGAGGCGCTAACCTAAGTGCTTTGGGCAGTAGCGATATTGTTCTTATGGAGTATAATCCAGCCGATGGGACCGTGGTAAATCAATTGCGCCTTGGAGGCAATGAAGAAGATTATGCTTTCACCGCTCCCTCAGCCAGTGGCTTTGCTGTGGTGGGAACTACCGCCACCAATAGTATTGACTTTCAAGGGGAGAACGGAACGCTTACCTTCACTGCACCTAATTCCGGTGGATATCATATTTTCTTCAATCAGTTTGTGCCCTGCGAAGCACCAGCTATGGTAAGTCAAACCACTGGGCCAATCGAAATCTGTGAAGGAACTGCTCTCTTATTAGAATCAGAAGTGACTGGAAGCGGATTAAATTACCAGTGGAGAAAAGATGGGCAAGATATTGATGGCGCTACCTCAGCTAGCTACGAAATTGCAAGCACCAGCTTTACCGATGCGGCTACTTATTCTTTAGCGGTAACCGGACTCTGCGGTACGATTACTTCTACTGATATTAGCGTAACAATCAATGATTCTCCTAATCCGTATGTGGTGCAATACCGCGATTCATTGTATGCGGTGTTCAGTGCAAATGCTGCTTTTACCGAGGCAGAAGCCAATAGTGCCGGAAAGGCCTATGTTTGGTACAAGGATGATGTCGATTTAGGCTTAGCCAGCACCTCCTACAAAATTTTTGCCACCGAACCCGGTGATTATAGAGTGGAAGTGACTGAAAATAACTGCACGGGAGCCTCTACCGCTTACAGGGTAGGTAGAACCTTTTATGTCAATCGCCTAAGTGCCGTTACAAATGGTGATGGAAGCTCTTGGGAAAGCCCTTTCTTGAGTCTGCACGATGCGCTTTCAGTAGCGGTAAGTGGTGATCAGGTGTGGGTAGCCCAAGGTACCTATCGCCCCAGTACATCTGACCGTTTGGTGCGATTTACGGTTCCTTCCGGGGTGAAAGTTTTCGGAGGCTTTGCAGGTACTGAAACAGATCCAAGCGAACGTGCTTTAGGGCAATACACTATTTTGAATGGTGACATCAATGGTGATGATGACGGATTGGTTAATCTATCTAACACTACCATGGTGGATAATAGCCTTACCTTGATGTATCTGGAAAATCCTAAGGGGAATGTCGTAGACGGCTTCATCTTCCAGCGTGGATTTGCCAACTACACCAACTCGGATGTGAATGGTCAGCAAGCAGCAGGATTGTTTGTATATGCTATTGATGAACAAGACAATAGCGTGACAGTAAGAAATGTAATGTTCCGTGATAATGCCGCGGTTTTTGGTGCCAGCTTCTTAGTTAGAAATGATGTAGGTGCCAGCAACTTAAGCTCCACTTTCGAAAATTGTATCTTCCTGAGAAACAGTGCCGAAATAGCCGCAGGCGGTTCAGCCGTAAACTTTGGTACAAACACCAATACGCGCAATGTGCTTACCATGGTCAATTGTTATTTTGAGAATAATAATTCTACCAATTTCAGAAATGCAGGATGGGGAATGGGTACCATCATGGGCACCAATACCACCAATGGGGGCACAGTAGAAGTGGAGTTCGTTAACTCTACCTTTATCAATAATTCGGCTATCCAAACCACGGGTACGCTCTTCCGTCTTTATACCAACAATAGTAATCCCAATCGCTATACCTTCCGCAATTCGGTGATTCAGCAGGCGGGTGCACAAACCGAAATCTTGTTCAGAAACGATGGAGGAGCGCATAATTTAGGTTTCTATGCTACCGATATGTGGGGCAATGTACCTACTCCTCAAAGTGCTAATTTTACCTACTTCGCTTCCGATATTTATAATCATACACAAACATTTGAGTCTACCACCTTTGGCGGTGAGGAATTGAAAACGCCTACCAACTGTAGCCGTTCTATGGATGAAGGTACATTGACAGATGTGGCCAATAAACTTCCGAATACTGATCTTTTAGGTAATCCGCGCCAAGCCGGAACCATTGATAGAGGGGCGATTGAAGTCTTAGGTAGTAAGTTGTTTCCGCTTCAAAGTGTAGCCATAGTTGGAGGAGGTACATTTTGCCAATCTGATTCCGTGGCTTTGGAGGTAAATATTTCGGGTGATTTTACTGCTATTGAATGGAAGAAATATGGCTCAAATGAGGTGTTTGGAACTGATACTTTACTAATTCTTAATCCTGCCTTGGCAGAACAATCGGCCACCTATTACGCCACAGTAAGTAATCAATGTAATACATTAAGTACAGGAGGAGCCACAGTTACGATTAACCCCACTACCGAAATCCTTTCCATAACGCCTTCTACCGCAGTTTGTGAAAACAGCGCACTTGATTTGAATGTGGAAGCCCAAGGTGCCAATTTGGAATACCAGTGGTTCTTTAATGGTTCGGCTATCGATGGAGCTACATCCACTAAGTATTCTATTGCCCAAGTAGATGCCAATACTTCAGGTGATTATTCGGTTCGCTTAATTGGAACTTGCGGCACGCTCATCTCAGAGGCAATTAGTGTAGGGACGACTTCTACTACTGAGATTTCACAGCAGCCTCAGCCCGTTTCGGCTTGTTTCAATGAAGAGGTGAGCTTGAGTATTTTGGCAAACGGGGCCACTGGCTATCAGTGGTTCAGAAATAATATTGAAGTGGCAGGTGCTACCGAATCTACCTTAACACTAAACGTATCTGAGGCCACTACGGGTAACTATTATTGTATCGTAACAGGTTGTACAGAAAACGTAACCAGCGAAACGGTTGCCGTAGGAGCCTTAGATCCCTTGGTTATTAATTCTGTATCAGAAGGCCAAGAAGCCTGTCTTGGCTCTGAAATCAACCTCTCGGTAAATGCCAGCGGTACTAACCTAAGCTATCAATGGTTGAAAGATGGAGTGCTAATTGACAATGCTACCTCTGCAAGTTTAGTAATAGCCAGTTTTTCTTCCAGCGATGCAGGTAGTTACATGGTAGAAGTAAGCAGCGATTGCGGTAGTACTTCTTCCACGGCCATTGTTCTTAGCGAAGCAGCAGCATTAAGTATAACAAATACCTACGGAGCAGCTGCCTATTGCGAAGGGGCTAATTTCACCCTTGGCGTAAGCGCTACAGGTGCTATTACCTATCAATGGTATAAAGATGATGTGGCCATAGAAAATGCTACTCAAGCCGAATATGTAGTAACCAGCGCACTCAATGCCGATGAAGGCGTATACCGTTGCGAACTTACCGGTTGCGAGGGAACCCTAAGCACCGATAATATGGTGGTGAATGTGTATCAGACACCAAGCGTGAGCAGTACCACAGGCGATGGCTTGTATTGCTTGGGTGCGAGTGTTACGCTAAGCACTGAAGCTACAGGCGATGCCTTGAATTATCAGTGGTATTTCAATGGACTAGCCATAGGCAATGCCACTACTGCCAGCTATTCGTTCAGCCTAAGTACCGAAACAGAAGGAAGCTATTACTGCTATGTGTACAATACCTGCACAGGCGCGTATTCAGCTAGTCAGGCAGTATTCGCTATCGATGCGCCCTATTTTACCGGTGAAAGTGCCCCCTATATGTATTGCGAAGGGCAAACCTTAGAGATAGGAGCTTATCCGAATGTGGAAGCTGATACCTACCAATGGTATTTTGAAAACACCCCGATAGAAGGAGCTACTGGTCAAGTATTAGTTATCGAAAACCTTAGTCCAGATAATACAGGAAACTATTCATGTGAGGCAAGCAATTGTTCCGGAACGGGTGTGTACTATCAATATGTGGAGGTAATGGCCAACCAAATCCCAACGGTTATAGAATCATCGGGTGTGCTTTCTTCCTCTCTTCAGGCGGATGGATATCAATGGTATCAAAACGGCCAAGCCATTCCTAATGCCAACGGACAAAACTATAGCCCATCAGAAACTGGCGATTACAGTGTACAACTGTATTTTGAAAGAGGATGCGGTGGAACTTCCGAACCCTATACTTTTAATGTTTTGGGTATCTCCGATGAGCTGAGCCGCGAAACTGTGGTGTATCCTAATCCAGCACAGGGTGTACTATTCATCAAAGAAGCCGCTGGTGCAGAAATCCAAGCTGTGGAACTGATGGAAGCAAGCGGTAAAGTGGTAAGACGCTTCCGTGCCAAACCTAGCCAAATTGATGTGCAAGATTTAACGAAAGGCGTGTATTTACTAAAAATAACCTACCTAAATGGACGTGTGGTGAAAAGGGTGGTGATTGAATAACCGCCCATACTCTTGGTTTACCTTAAAGGCCGCCTCAAAAGGGCGGCTTTTTTTTCTATTTTTGCAATAAATGCAGCGGAAAATCAGTTTCTATCCAAAGCCTTATTGTTATGAAAAATACCTTTCTTTTTATTGCCTTTTGCTTGATGGGCCTAAGCGCCTTGGCGCAACAAAAAGTAAATACCTATTACGATAGCCTCCGCGAAATACCCAAAGAGGAATATTTCATTCTTCAGCAAGATAGCAGCCTTATCGATGGTGTTTATGTGCGTTTTTATCCACAGGGCGAGGTGCAAATGAAAGGGCAGTTTGTGCAAGGAAGTAAAGAAGGTGTTTTCACGGAGTATTATCCCAGTGGAGTGGTGCAACGCCTCATTCAGTACCAAAACAACCGAAAAGAAGGAGAACTCAAGGTGTTTGATGAGGCCGGACAATTGGTTCAAACCGGTTTTTTCCGAAACGATACCCTCTCAGGGGCATTAGTAACCTATTATGAACCCGGTAAAATCCGCAGCGAGTCGCTATTCCAAGGGGGCAAACCCGATGGCCTCGTGAAAGAATACTATCCCGATGGCGCCATCAAAGAAGAAATCCCCTATGCCAATGGTAAGCAAAACGGAGTCTATAAAAGCTATTATGAAGGCGGCAAGATCAAACTGCAGGCCGAATATGTAGACGGTATGCTGCAAGGCGATTTCACCACCTATTTCCTCAACGGACAAGTAGAAACCGAAGCGCAGTTTAGCAAAGGGAAGAAAAACGGTAAATTCAGGAATTATAGTGAGAAAGGGCAATTGCTGATGGAAGGTAGCCTGAGTGAAGGCGTATTGGATGGTGCAGTGAAAATATATTACCCTGAGGGAAACCTGAAAAGCGATTTCAGCTATGCTAAAGGATTTAAAGAAGGAAAAAATACCAGTTTTTATCCCAATGGAAAGCCCAAGGAAATCAGCAAATACAGCAATTCCGAAAAAGACTACTTTACCGAAACCTACGATTCTTTAGGTCGATTGATGACCGAAAAAAACTATTTGAATGGGGTAGCCCATGGCACTTGGAAAACTTATCATAATAACGGGCAATTGAAACTGGTGGAAAACTTCACCAATGGACGCTTAAATGGGCCACGTACCGAGTATTCATCTGAAGGCGTATTGGTGCTAAAAAGCGAATTCCAAAACGATTTGAAAGTAGCAGCCGAAAAGGCTTTTTACCCCAACGGAAAACCTTTGTATGAGTGTAGCTACAGCTTCAATAAAAAGCATGGGCTTTTTAAAGCCTTTTATGAAAACGGAGCTTTGAAAGAGGAGGGAAGCTATGCGGGAAACAAGAAAGTGGGCATTTGGAAGGAGTTTGATGCTGAGGGTAAGCTCATCAATGAAATAAAGTATTAGCATCTGAAATCCTCGGTTCTTTTTTCCAAGGATTAGTTCTATTTTTGCCCCTGTATGAGCCAGGGTATAAAACAAACCAATTTTACGTTTCCGGGACAAACCGGATTCTACAAAGGAAAAGTACGCGATGTGTATTATTTCCCCGATAAGCTAGTGATTGTAGCTACCGACAGAATATCCGCCTTCGATGTGGTTTTGCCGGAACCGATTCCTTACAAAGGGCAGGTGCTCAATACGATAGCAGCCAAATTTTTGTTGGCTACCAAAGATATTGTACCCAACTGGTTGCAATCCGTACCCGATCCTAACGTAAGTATTGGACTATCCTGCGAAGCCTATGCCGTGGAAATGGTGGTTCGTGGCTATTTGGCCGGACATGCCTGGCGCGAGTACAAGGCGGGCAAGCGAAGCGTATGTGGAGTAAGCCTTCCCGAAGGTTTGAGGGAAAACGACAAATTACCTCAGCCTATCATCACACCTACCACCAAAGCACATGAAGGGCACGATGAGGATATTTCTCGTGAGGAAATCATCGCTAAAGGCATAGTAAAAGAAGCCGAGTACGTACAATTGGAAAAATATGCCCTAGCCTTATTTGCCCGTGGTACTGAAATGGCGGCTGCTCAAGGATTGATTTTGGTGGATACCAAATATGAGTTTGGGAAATACAAGGATGAAATTTATTTGATTGATGAGATCCACACGCCTGATAGCTCACGTTATTTTTATGCCGATGGCTATGCCGAGCGTCAGCAAAGAGGCGAAGCCCAAAAGCAGCTTAGCAAAGAGTTTGTGCGCCAGTGGCTAATAGAAAATGGTTTTCAGGGAAAAGACGGACAAAAAGTGCCTGAAATGACCCCCGAAATCGTGAAAGGCATCACTGATCGCTACATCGAACTATACGAAAAAGTGACCGGAGAAAGCTTTGTAAGGGCAAATGCCTCAGAAATTGAGAAAAGAATTGAACAAAATATCCTACATTCGTTATAAGGAATACGCCACCGTGGCATAAACTAAAGTATTATGAAATTTACCGTTGATAAGCAGGAGAAATATTGTACCGTTACCCTTCACAATGAGAAGTTGGATAGCACTATTGCCCCCGCGCTGAAAAGTGAGCTTGTAACCTTCCATGCCGAAGGTGTGAAGAATGTGATTTTGGATTTGTCCGAAGTGAAATATACCGATTCATCTGGTTTGAGTGCCTTACTAGTAGGCAATAGAATCTTCTCCGAAGAAGGTGGTCTATTTGTAATCACTTCTCCCACAGAGCATACCCTTAAGTTGATTAAGATTTCGCAATTAGAAAGCGTCCTTACCATAGCCCCTAGTTTGGAGGAAGCAAAGGATGCCGTTTTTATGAACGAAATCGAAAATGACTTAAAAAGCGGGATGAACGAGTAATTGGCTCTTTCAGTTAAAATATTAGGAGCGAGCGCAGCCGCGCCCGCTCACCACCGCCACCAAACGGCCCAGTTGCTTACCGCCAATGGAAGCAAGTACCTGATAGACTGCGGAGAAGGTACGCAAATGCAGCTTACACGCTACAAAGAAAAGCTGGCCAGCATTCATCATATCTTTATTAGCCATTTGCATGGCGACCATTACCTCGGGCTAATGGGTATCTTGAGCAGTCAGCATTTGCTGGGGCGTACTAAAGCCTTGCATTTATTCGGTCCACCCGATTTGCGCGAATTGATTTTAGTCAATCTGCGTATTTCTCAAACTTTACTCAATTTCGATATTATCTTCCATCCACTCGAAGGCGAATCGGGTAAGCTGATTTTTGAAGACAAGCAAGTGGAAGTATATCAGCTCAAAATGAACCACCGAATTGCCTGCTATGGATTTATGTTTCAAGAAAAACCTAAGCGTTATTCTCTAAGAAAAGAGAAACTCCCTGCGGGGCTTTCCCTACAAGAAATCGCCCTTTTGGTGCAAGGAAAGGATATCTATGATACAGAAGGCCAACTGGCTTATCGTGCTTCTGATCTTACCAAAGAACCGCCCGTTCCAGTAAAATACGCCTACTGTGCCGATACTGCTTATCACGAAGAAATTATCCCTTGGATAGAAGGGGCGCATGGCTTATACCACGAGGCTACTTTTATGCAAGATATGGCCGCAAGGGCCAAAGAAACCTTTCATTCTACCACCATTCAAGCGGCTACTTTAGCGCAAAAAGCTAAGGTTCATCAATTAATCATTGGGCATTATTCTATCCGGTACAAAGACTTAACCCCCTTACTGGCCGAGGCGCAAACAGTTTTCCCCAATACGCGTTTAGCCATCGAAGGCGAAAGTATTGTTTTTTCTTAAACCCCAAGTATGAAAGAATTTTTTCAGGATAAGCGCAAAACCCTTTTCATTTTTCTGGCCGGATTTTTCCTGACCAATGCCCTTATTGCGGAAATCATCGGCACCAAGATATTCTCCTTAGAAGCTACACTCGGACTCTTACCTGCGCAAATACAGCTTTGGGGCGACTGGATTCTTGATTTTAACCTCACAGCAGGAGTTATTCTATGGCCTTTTGTGTTTATCACTACCGACATCATTAATGAGTATTTCGGGAAATCGGGCGTGAAACGCATTAGTTTTCTTACGGCAGGTTTTATTGCCTATATGTTTTTAACCATTTATTTGGTCACGCTGTTAAGCCCAGCGCAGTTTTGGTTGGATGTAAACGCCACCGATGCCGATGGGCAGCCCACCAATATCAATCATGCGTTCAACACCATTTTTACCCAAGGCTTGGGCATTATTGTGGGTTCACTACTGGCCTTTTTACTCGGGCAGCTGCTGGATGTATTCATTTTTCAGAAGTTAAGACGCATCACAGGTTCACGCATGATTTGGCTTAGGGCGACAGGTTCTACCTTGGTTTCGCAAGGGGTAGATAGTTTTGTGGTGCTTTTTATCGCCTTTTACTTTCTGGGCAATTGGTCTTTCGAGCAGGTATTGGCCGTTGGCATTATCAATTACCTTTACAAATTTGTGGTAGCCTTGGTATTAACGCCCCTCTTGTATATTGCCCATTACGGCATCGACCGCTATTTGGGAAAAGAGCTTTCAGAAAACATGATGCAGGAAGCCACCGAACAGCAAGGCTTCTTCTAAGCCAAACTCCTTCGGATATTATCGCAAAAAATGGCCGTGGCTACACCTACATTTAAGGATTCGGCATGTCCATAACCAGGAATATGCAAGGCATGCTGAATGAAAGGTCGCACTTCGGCAGAAATCCCATTCGACTCATTTCCCATTACCAATAGGCCAGCCTTGGGGAAGTTAAAGGTATGAAGTACTTCTCCTTCCAATAAAGCACCCATTATAGGTAGTTGGGCAGAAGAAAGAAAAGGAATCAAATCGGTATAGAAAAGCTGAACCCGTGTAAAGGAGCCCATAGTGGCTGAAATCACCTTGGGATTATAAAATTCGGCACTGTTTTCAGAGCAAATGATTTTGGAAATCCCGTACCAATCGGCAATGCGGATAATCGTGCCCAAGTTACCAGGGTCTTTCACATCGTCCAGTACTAGGGCATATTCATTCTGTATTTTCAGAGGCTGATTGGGCTTACAACGAACCACCGCTAGGCCTGAATTGTTATTTTCAAAACTGCTAAGTGCGCTGAGGTCTTTTTCGGAAAGTATGAAGTGCGAATTGGCACGATTTATGGCTTTAGCATCTAGGCTTTGGGCGAATTCTTCGGTCATTAATAGCCAGTCGACTTCAAAGGAAGAAGCAAGGAGCTCTTGAATACTTTTGGCCCCTTCTACCAAAAACTTTTGTTCTTGTTTTCGGTATTTCTTTATTTGCAGTGACTTGATATATTTCCCCTGATTTTTTGACAGCATACGCTTCTATTTTGAAAAGACTTATCTCCCTTCTAGCCATTGTCATCACCAGCATGTCGCTTTCGGCCTGCTTAGGCACGCGTTTTATTGAAGAGGGGGAGTATGTCCTGTTCAAACAAAAGGTGAAAACCACTAAAAAGGTTAGTTCGGACGAATTAGCGAATTTTTTGGCACAAAAGCCAAACAGAAAGATATTGGTGTTCCCTTTCAGCCCGTATGTGTTTTTTTATGAAACCGGTAAAAAGCGCTACGATAAAGTGGCGCTGATAGCCAAGCGAGACACCCTCCAGCAAGAATTTGATGCTAAAATTCAGGCCTTGCCCGATAAAAAAGGGAAAGAAGCTAAGAAACTGATGCGTAAGCGTAACCGAAAACTTGCTAAGCTCGATAAGCAAATTGAGGAAGGGAATATCCGTATGCGATGGGGAGAGCCCGTAAGTGTGTATGATTCTTCCCTAACGCAAAAATCCGTAGAGCAATTGAATATTGCCTTGTTCAACAAAGGCTACTTCAATGCGGAAGTGAGTTATACGGAGAAATTACGGCACAAAAGGGCTCGTATTATTTACAATGTTACAGAGGGCAAGGCGCAAAAGGTAGATAGCCTTATCTGGAATATTGCGGATAGCGTACTGGCACAAACTCTATTGCCTACTCGTGAGAAATCCTTGATTAAGAGAGGACAGAATTATAATCAGGATAGAATAATAGAGGAGCGCAATCGGGTGGAGAGCTATCTGAAAAACAACGGATATTACGATTTCAGTAAGCAATACATTTCTTTTCAGGTAGATACTTCACTTTCCAATCAAAAGGTGCGTGTGATCATGAATATCGCCAATCCGGGCAAGCGGGGATACCACAAGGTATTTACGCTCGATTCGGTGATTTTTGTGACAGATGCAAATGTGACAGCTCCCAAAGGAAGTAAGCGTTCTTTTCGGGTAATTGATAATATCACCTACCAGTTTTTTCAAGAACAATACTCGAAGAAGATTCTAGGGGCAAGGGTGTTTTTGCGACCTGATAGTGTGTATAGTTTGGAAAATACCTTTAATACCCAAAAGCAAATTGCCAACCTCGATGTATTCCGATTTGTAAATATCAATTACGATACCACGGGCGGGCGTTTTATTGCCAATATTTTCACGAGTCCGCTCCCAAAGTTTCAGACCAGTAACGAAGTAGGGGTGAATGTGAACCAAGGTTTTCCGGGGCCTTTTTATAATCTGTCGTTTAAAAACCGGAATATTTTAGGCGGATTGGAAATCTTGGAACTCAACTTCCGTGCGGGTATCGAAGGGGTGGCCTCTGCTGCCAGTGAAGGGCAGTTATATCAAAGTCAGGAATTGGGCACTAACCTTTCGCTTACCTTTCCGCAGTTCTTGTTTCCTTTGAGCAATACTTTGAAACTCAAACTGGGAGAAGTAAACCCCAAAACCCGTCTACAAATAGGGTATAATTACACCAACCGTCCGGAATATATCCGTAGAACTTCAAAGGCGAGTTTTACTTATAATTGGCAGAGTAAGAGAAATCATCAGTTTGGCTTTTCACCGGGCGATATCAGCTACATTGATTCACGGATTCAATCCACCGTTTTTCAAGAGCAATTAAATGAACTAGAGGCGAATGGGAATAACCTTATCCAATCGTTCCGTCCTTCTTTTGTCAGTAGTATTAACGGCTATGGTGTGTTTAACTTTGGTAAGTACGGTACCGATCAGAACAAATCTTCTTATCTGCGTATTTTCCTAGAAAGTGGTGGCACTTTTAGCGATTTTTCCGATACGCGGTATTTTGAAGAACGTAATCTTATCCACTATCGCTTTTATAAAGTAAGTGCTGATTTCAGGCGTTATTATCCTATTAATCAATACAATACAATCGCATTTCGTGTCAATGGAGGTATTGCCCAACCCTACGGAAACCTTTTTGTTCTGCCCTACGAAAAATACTTTTTTGCCGGAGGTAGTAGTAGTGTGCGTGCTTGGAATCCACGAAGATTGGGACCGGGTTCGTATCAGCCGACCTTGAATGATAGGGGAGAATTTAGCTATCGGATAGAACAGCCGGGCGAGATTTTGATTGAAAGTAGTGTAGAATTTAGAAGAAAGCTTATAGGCTTTATTGATGGTGCCTTGTTTTTGGATGCCGGAAACGTATGGAGCTCCCGTAAAATAGAGACCAAGCCCGGAGCTGATTTTGCAGTAGATCGTTTTTACAAAGAAATAGCCTTGGGGACAGGTTTTGCCTTACGATTCGATTTTTCTTTCCTAATCCTTCGTCTCGATTTGGCCTTCAAAATGTATGATCCTGCTCAAGATGAAGGCAAGCGCTGGGTAATTGATAAAATGCGCCTAGATACCAAATCCAATTTTGGTCCTACCCTGAATATCGGTATCGGTTATCCATTCTGATACCGTTTTTGCTTGGTTTGTTCAAGGAAAGGAGCAAATAGTATATACATTGAACCGAAAATCTGTGACCTATGCCGATTCAAAGTAAAAACCCCTATACCGGAGAAGTCCTCACCACGTACTCCGAAGCCAGTTCTCAATTGGTAGAAAATGCTATAGAAAAAGCCCATTTCACTTTTCAAACGTGGAAAGCTAAGCCGCTGGAGTATCGGGTAAATCTACTGCTTCGTCTGGCCGAGGTGTTAGAGAAAGATACGGAAGCGCTGGCGCGTCTTATGGCTTTGGAAATGGGGAAAGTACTAGCCGATGGTCGAGCTGAAATAGAAAAATGTGCGGCCTGTTGCCGCTACTATGCCCAGCATGCAGCCGATTTTTTGAAAGATAAGGCTTTGGCGGCTCCTCATGGCAAAGCCTATGTACAATACGAACCTTTGGGTGTTATTCTGGCCGTAATGCCTTGGAATTTCCCTTTTTGGCAGGTATTTCGCTTTGCGGCTCCGCATATTGTTTCCGGAAATACGGCCTTGCTAAAGCATGCTTCCAATGTGCCTCAGTGCGCTTTGGCCATAGCCGATTGTTTTACCAAGGCAGGCTTTCCATCCGGTGTTTTTCAAACGCTTTTGATTCCTTCTTCATCCGTGCCTGCTATTTTGGCTGATGAACGTGTGCGTGGGGTAAGCCTCACAGGCAGCGAGGAGGCTGGGAAGTCCGTAGCAGCTGAGGCCGCTCGCAATTTGAAAAAATCGGTGCTAGAGCTGGGGGGAAGCGATGCCTTTGTGGTCCTTGATGCTACTAACCTGGGCCATGTGGTACAAATGGCCGCTAAATCGCGCTTGGTCAATATGGGACAAAGCTGTATTGCTGCTAAACGTTTTATCGTGCATGAATCAGTTTATGAAAATTTTGTATCGCAACTAAAGGGTATTTTTAAATCGGTGCGCATTCAAGACCCGTTGCAGGAGGGAAGTACGTATGGCCCGATGGCACAGGCACATTTAGCGGAAGAACTCAATCAGCAGGTGAAGCAGTCGGTGCAAATGGGGGCGGAGCAAATAGGAGTTGGATACCTAGGTGAGGCCATTTTTCAGCCTAGTATTTTGCTTGGTGTGAAAGAAGGAATGCCCGCTTGGGAGGAAGAGTTGTTTGGTCCGGTGGCGAGCGTGCGCAGTTTCTCCACCGTAGAAGAAGCCATACATTTGGCCAATGATAGTCGCTTTGGCTTAGGTGGCTCCGTATGGGGACAAGTTGAAAAGGCTGAATCCGTGGCGCGACAAATCCATTCGGGTGCGGTATACGTCAATCAAATGATGGCCTCTCATCCCGCTATTCCATTTGGAGGGGTGAAGCATTCCGGTTATGGCAAAGAGCTCAGCGAGAGTGGCTTGTGGGAGTTTACCAATGCCAAATCCATTTGGGTGGCTTAGGCATAGCCTATCAATTTGTATACTACATAGCCGCAGATTTCATGAATCAGCAAGCCCCAGCGCATAAAGGCTTCCTCATCGGGGATGAATAACGCATCGGGAGTAAAGGAGCGATCCACGCTATAGAAGTCCACACTAAAGGTGTCAAAATCTATTTGTTGCTTTTCCAAACAAGCTGCTGAGCGCCTCATGTGAAAAGCCGAACTAATGAGCAATACTTTTCCCTTGATATTCTTCTCCCTAAGCAATTCGGCACTGTAAAGGGCATTCTGATAGGTATTCATGGCACGATTTTCCAGGATTATATCGTCAGGATTTACCGCACAATCCATCAGTACGGAATAGAGTAAATCCGCCTCTTTTACCTCATCGTCAAGTAATTGACCCGAACCTCCCGAGAGCATAATCTTCTTCACGCGTCCTTGTTGGTATAAATGCACCGCCTGCATCAGTCGGTCGGCACCCTTATTGAAATGCACCCTATCTTTCGGGCTTTTGTACATATTGGTCATTCCCGTAAAGACCAAGGCCACTTCATATTCCGGAGCCAGTTCCGTATAGGCTTTTGGTGCTTCTTCCCACCATAGCAAGAGTTCATTGCTGATAAATACATTGGTGAAGAGATAAAAAAGCACCAGTCCGGTATAGAGGCTCCGCTTTTTCCAGATTTGAGAACGGAAAAGGAAATATCCCAAAAAGCAGATAGTTAGGATGCTGGCGGGCATCACAAGGTAGTAGAGAATCTTGGATAAGATGAAAAACATGGCAATTGTGAGAGTCGATATCCTGATTAAATCCATTCAAATCTACTCCAATATTCTCTTTCTTCCATTGTCTTTCTTATTTTAGAAGGTGCTTAGTCCTGACTTTATCTATTCGCTCACTCTTTCCGAAAAAGTGTATTTTGGGAAAGATTATGTGCATCTATATTTTGAAAAACCTAATGGTTCTACCTACCAAGCCGGACAGTTTATCACTTTATTTTTGCCAGATCAGGAGGAGATAAGGCGCTCGTACTCATTGAGCAGTCAGCCCGAAGAAGCCTATTGGCGGATAACGGTTAAGCGTACACCCAATGGCTACTTTTCTCGCCTATTATTTGATTTGCCCCTCGGGGCGAAACTCATGGCTCAGGTACCTAGGGGGCAATTTGTGCTTCCTGATCTTTTGCCTTCTTCCCTTTGTTTTATTGCGGCCGGAAGTGGTATAAGTCCAGTTTTTCCACTTGTACAAAAGGCTTTGGCCCATAAAGAGACAGAAGTGGCACTGCTGTATAGCTTCACCACCCAGTCGAAAGCGGTTTTTCTTGAAGAGTTGAAAGCGTTGAAGCAACAATATGGGCAACGGTTTTCCTTATTTTTATTCCCATCACAGCCTTCGGATGGTTCCCTTCCCTTACGCTTAAGTAATCTTCGTTTGGAGAATCTTCTGCTTACCGAGTGGAACATTCGTAGCAAAGCACAAGCCCTGTTTTACCTCTGTGGCCCCTTAGATTTTATGCGTATGGTGCAAATGACCTTGCGTTTTCTGGGCGTGGAAAAAGAGGCCATCATAAAGGAGCAGTTTACTTTTCCTGAAGTACAGGTGCAAAGAGCACCGCTTCAGCTCAATGCGAAAGTGACTATGGAAAAGACAAATGGGGAGAAGCAAGAATGGAGTGTGACTCCTAATCAATCGATTTGGGAGGCAGCCAAAAATCAAGGAATTTTCATTCCATACAATTGCCGCGCGGGCGTATGTGCTGCGTGTTCTATGCGCTGTGTAAAAGGCAAGGTATGGCACAGTGCCAATGAGGTACTTACCGATAAAGAGTTAGCTGCCGGGTGGATACTTACTTGTACGGCTGTGCCACAAAGTAAGGAGATTTATTTGAAAGTTAAGGGTTGATTATCTGGCACTTATTACCCCAGGAGGAGAGCGTTTTTCAAGATACTTGACCTTTTCTGTAGTAGCTATTGTTATTTTAGTGTTTTGATGGTTGATAAATAACTTTTAACGTCAACCCCAAGAGTATTTAGGTTGGTACGTATATGATAACCCTCAATTTCTTTTGATTTGCATTGAAACACAATCGGTCTGACTAAACCATCTCGCACCCATATTTCATGATCTCCTTTTATTCTATCAAATTTACATCCAAGAAGTGTGAGATATTTTCTCCAGATATTGAGTTTTAAAGGCGTTAACTGAGAACCCATTAGGCAGAAATAGCAATGCTTTTGTGATAGTTTGCAGCACTAAGTTCCAACGGGCGACTTTGTATTTTCCCTTCTAACTTTTGCCAACCTTGCGAAAAAAGTAATTTTTCAAGGGTTCCTTTTTGAATAGCATATTCAAAAGTGATTTCGATAATAGCCTTTAAATCATCAGAGGCCTGAGCTTCCGTATTACCGATTCCTGCTAGGTCAAGGGTGGGACTATATAAAACAACCTTGCCGTTCTCCACTATCTGCTGGAGATTTAAATCAAACAGGTATTTGTTACCATCAATAAGTATCTGGTCATTCATAAGGAAAAGAAGTCTAGAGACCAATTAATAGATTCAATAATACTAAGAAAACCCATCAATACCATAAAAGGTTGCAAATCCAGTTTTAAGCGATGTGGTTTTTAAATAAAATTAAGAGGTGGGGAAACTCTGATGGACAATTTGACAATTGTTATAGAAAAAAGCCTCGCATCTGCAAGGCTTTTGGTGGGCCAACCTGGAATCGAACCAGGCACCTACTGATTATGAGTCAGTTGCTCTAACCGAATGAGCTATTGGCCCTTTTCAATAACTATCAGTGATAGCTTGAAAATCGGACTGCAATATTAGATATTTGCATTCTTTTTCACAAACATTTTATTCGCTTGCAGCTAAAAAATATTACCCACCTCCTTTTCGATTTAGGCGGTGTTATCATCAATATCGACCCTTCGCGCACACTTTCAGGACTTTCGGGAGGAGGTACCCGCGTAATCTCATTTTCTGACATGGCGCATCCCGTGCATTTGCAGTATGAAAAGGGGCTTATTTCTTCGCAAGAGTTTTTAGCTCAGGTAGCGGAGCTTTGTGCACTTAGTCCTGATGAGGTGGAAATTCACTGGCACAGTCTGCTGTTGGATATTCCTTCAGAGCGTGTACTCTTGCTACAGCGTTTACGTCAGAATTTCCCTTTATTTCTACTGAGTAATACCAATGCACTCCACATTCCGGAGGTAGAACAAATTTTATTGCGCGATACGGGAATAGAAAGGCTGGCCGATGTGTTTGATAAACTGTACCTGTCGTATGAAATGGGAAAGCGTAAACCTGATGCCGAATATTTTCAGCAAGTTTTGGAAGAAAATCAGCTGAATCCCTCGCAATGTTTGTTTATTGATGATAGTATAGCCAACATTGAAGGAGCAAAGGCTTTGGGTATTCAAACGCTCTGGATAGACAGTCCGCACCGACTTATGGATTTTTTCTATGAACATAAAAAATAAAGAAAGCAGACCCGTTCTGTTGCAGGTTACCTTATTTATCATCACCCTCATTACCACCACTTTGGCGGGTAGTGAGTGGATCAGTGGCAAATTCATTTTCTTCACGCCCGGCTATTCTTGGGTCGATTTTGCGCAAGGTTTTCATTTCAGCATTCCTTTCTTGGGCATTTTGACTATACATGAGATGGGGCATTATTTGACCTCTCGTTGGTATAAAATCAAAACCACCTTGCCGTATTACCTTCCGGCTTGGTTTGGATTTATTGGTTTACCTTCCATTGGTACGCTTGGCGCGGTAATCAAAATCCAAGGCTTTACCCGCACGCGTCAACAGTATTTTGATATTGGTATTGCCGGCCCTTTAGCGGGTTTTGTGGCGGCTCTGGCCGTACTGTTTTATGGCTTTACCCACTTGCCTCCGCAAGAGCACATTTATAGTATACATCCTGAATATGAGCAATATGGAGCAGATTATGCCCAGCATGTATACAGTGATACCACAGAAAATCTGATATTGGGTACCAACTTGATTTTTGAGTTTTTCAAACAGCAAGTGGCCGATCCGGAGCTTTTGCCCAATGATAATGAGCTCATGCATTACCCTTATATTTTTGCGGGCTTTTTGGCACTTTTCTTCACGGCTCTTAATCTTATTCCTGTTGGTCAACTCGATGGCGGCCATGTCCTCTATGGCTTAATCGGGCCAAAAGGACATAAATATGTGGCTTCTGGATTGTTTGTGGTCTTTGTGTTTATGGCGGGGCTGGGTGTAATCACACCATTTGACGAAACGGAAAGCTTATTGTTCAATATTCCTCTCTATATCGGCTTTTTGTATTTGGTGTTTCATACCATGCCTTTGTCGCGGGCTATGGATAAACTCTTGCTAGCGGTGGCCTTGTTTACCCTTCAATTTGTTATTGCCTGGATCAATCCCACGGTGCAGGGCTTTGATGGATGGTTACTCTTCGCCTTTGTGATTGGCCGATTTTTGGGTGTGCAACATCCTCCGGTGTACATCGACAAACCGCTGGATACCAAGCGTATCATTCTCGGCTATTTGGCTTTGTTGATTTTTGTCTTGTGCTTTAGCCCAACGCCATTGGCCTTTCAATAAAAAAGCCGCAATAAGCGGCTTAGATTTACAATACAATATATCCTTCAATTCCCTGAAGCAGGTTGCGGACTTTGGTAAATCCTTGTTGCTCTAGGTATTTCTTGGCATTGGCCGAGCGGGCGCCCGAGCGACAATGCACAATCAGTTCCTCGTTTTTCCAATGCTCAATTTCCTCCAAACGCTCAGGAAGGGTATTCAAAGGAATATTGAGAGCGCCTATGTTTTTTTCTTCATATTCCCACACTTCGCGTACGTCTACAATGTGAAGGTTTTCATTAGCGCTAATACGTTTTTTCAATTCTACGGGTGTAATATCTTCCATTATTCAATATAGATTTTTGTGTAAACAGGTGTATGTTGTTTTGTGCCTCTTAGGATATAGAGTCCCTGCGAGGTATTTTCTATTACTAAGGTATGGTTTTGATGATCGCGATGGTAGCTTTTCCAAGGCATTTCTTTCCCAGAAAGGTCAAAAATACGAATATCGTTGATTTGAGCCGAAAGGGTGATTTGGCCTTTGCTGGGGTTGGGGTATACGGCTATTTGCTCGGCTTTTTCGTCTATCCCATTGATATCGGTGGGAGTGAAACGCACCCGAATCATAGGAGTAGAGGTGCCGGGATTCTGTTCCCAGATTTCATTGCTTTTCGAGTACAGGCGTTTACCAAACTGGGTATTGTTATCGAGTCCCACATAGATTTTACCATCTTCCAAATGCTGATAACCCACAAAAAACGTATCTGCGGCAATATACTGCGGTGCGGGTAAGGGATACGAAGTGAAGTTGTTCATTCCTGGGGCTTTGCTTACTACAGCCGGATAGCGATAAATCTCTGCGCCCGGTCTTCCGTTTTCGCTTTGCCATATCACTAAATCTATGGTCGACAGACTAGAGGCTCCTTCATAGTTGACAAAGCAGATATCGATGGCGGAAAGCCGCTCGCCTTGTATTTGTCCAAACTTCAAAGCCACTTGTGTATTTCGGCTGCTCGCACCTCCGGCATATTCCGCTGTACCGTCATCATAGGCATAGAAATCTTTAAGCGTAATTATTTGCCTAAGTGTATCGTTATCAAAATATTCTTGCTCCGGGTCTTCTAAATAAGTTTTTAACAAGACTTCCACAGAATCCTTTCCCGCGACATCGGCATAGTCTTGCAGGGCTTGCGGACTTATTACGCCAAGGTTTAAGGGAACGGCTGTAAGCGGTGCAGCTGAAAAAGCTGCCGAATTTGCCAAGGTTTGGATAAGCGTATCTTCCCCTAAGTTCCAAAGTTGAGAGGTGTAGGAATAGCTTTCGCTTTGGGTTCCTTCTTTTTGGGAAAAATATCCTGAAATAAGCGGACTGGAAGTGATTCTTGGCTGCATTAATTGCCTAAGGGGTACTGCATAATATTCGCCAAAAGGTGCATGGGTATAGCGGGTAAGGGCGGCATCGGGGATGCGGGTATTTCTTTTACTTCGGTTTTTATCCACTAGCACATAATCGATATTCCAGACATCAAATCGGCCGGAAAGATCGCAGAATGAGACAAATCGGAATCGGAATCCGGCATGTAACGTGGTGTTCTGTACAGGAATAAATTCTTGCTTAAAGCGATTGCTGAGGCCATCGGAGGAGGAGTAAACGGCCACATCTTGCCAACTTCCCCCATTGTCGGTTGTGAAAAATTGCACAATCAGTCGGTCGGTGGTTTCTGGCTCAGCACCTAAACCGGCTAGTTGCCAAAAGAAACTGAGATATACGGAATCCGCATTGGTCAATCCATCCAAATTTATGGCCTTTGAGCTAAGTATATCGGCTGTACCATCGCCACTGTTAGTTTGATAAGGGCTTCCATCAATTTTTAGTCCATCGAGGCTCGCTACGTGGTAGCTAGGCGGATTGAGGGCTATGCTAGGATCGATAAATACATTGGGGCTTTCGGTCCAGCGAGCAGAAGAAAGTGTAGCCGATTCGGTGAAATCGTCCCGAAAAGGCAAAGAGAGGGTATCACTTAAGGCTTGTTGCGCATGGCGGATAATTTGGTTTTGGCTTCTGTCCAAACCTTTAATTTCCCACTGCGCCCATGCCGCTTGGAAACCGAAAACGAGAAAAAGGAATATGCAATAACTTTGCTTAATCATCTTCCGCATCCAAATCGCCAACAATTACATCTTCTGCTGAGGCATCGGCTTCGGCAATGACCAGTTCAATGTAGTCACCCACTTTCACCGATTGTCCGGCCGGAGGAAATTGTCTTAGGACTAAGCCCGGCTCCATTTGTGAACTGATTTCAGTAGAGGTTTTCTTGATTTTGAGTCCTGAGCCCGCCAAAATAAAGGAAGCATCTTCTTGGTCCATACCTATTACATTCGGAATGGCAAAAGATTTACCCAAACCATCGCCCACAATAAGGTCGATTTTAGAACCCTTGGGAATGAAATCGCCCTCTGCAATATCTTTACCGGAATATTTTTGTTCTAATACCGCGTTTTGGAATTGGTGAGGTACATAGCGTATATCACCTAGAATCAAGCCATAACTTTGGAGCACCAATTGGGCATTTTTTAGTGAACCATCTATCAGTTTCGGCATTTTTACCTTAGGTGGCGTGGTGGCATTCAGGCTCAGGTAGATTTTGCGATTTTCCTTTACTTTTGACCCTGCTTTCGGAAACTGCTTAAGCACAGCCAGTGGAGGATATTCTGCTGAGTAACTAGAGTCGGGATTTACCTCAAAACGCATATCGCGCTCCGTCAAAAACTCATCGAGCTCATCTAAAGGCATGCCGATAAGGTTGGGTACGGTCAGCGTTTCACCATGATTGGTAGCCGAGGGGAGATAGAGGTAAAAGAAAAAAAGCAGCACAATGAGCAAGCTCCCTATCATCACGGATAAATGGATGAGCAAATCTTTCAGGCTGTTGATTTGAAAAAGTTTCATACGTGAGCAGTTTTATGTAAGCGTTTCATGCCAAAATCGAGGATGGCATCAATAAAGTCGTAAGGTTTGTAGCCATTAATGGCCGTTTGGTGAAAAATACAGGTAGCGGGGGTCATGCCCGGTAGTGAGTTCACCTCAATAATATAGGTTTCTACCTTGCCCGATTCGTAAATCTTCACAAAGGCATCAATCCGTGCGTAGCCTTCCACATTCAATACGCGAGCGGCTTTTTCTAATTCGGCTCTTACCTGAGCAGAAATATTGGCTCTTTGGGCTTCATTGCGCGAAAAGCGGGCCGGAGTAATGTTCTGACCTTCGCCCGCCAAGAATTTCTCTTCCAGCGATAATACCTCGCCTGTGGCCAAGGCCTCAGACGGTTCAAAAACCTCATATACCAAAGAACCATCGGCTGCATAGCGTGTCAATAGCCCGCCTGTGATTTCCATGAAGTGCTGGGCATTGCCTTTTTCTATCAGGGTTTCTACCACAAAGAAATTCTTCTTGGGGAATTCCTCATTAGCTTTTAGCTGTAAAATGGCCACCTCCTTGGCGCTTAGCTCTCCTTCTAGTGGGCGGAACATCAGTTCGGTAAAGGCAACAAACTCTTCCCTTGTTTTGATTTTTTTTACGGCCGAGCTACATCCATCATCCGCAGGCTTAACGATAAAGGGATAGCGGAATTGTGCTTCTACGTTCGCAATAAGGTTTTGCGAATTGGCGCGCCATTGGTCTTCCCATACCAAGAAGTGGTCGGCTACCAATAGGCCATTTTGGCGAAGCAATTCATTGGTATCAAACTTATTGATAGTCAATTGACTGCTGGCTATGCCTGAGCCGTTGTAGGGGATAGCATGCTTTTCCAGTTCAGCTTGCACGGCTCCATCTTCTCCCGGGCGTCCGTGTAGGGCGATAAAGCAGGCATCGCACATCTGCGCCAATTGGGCATAATCGATTGCTTGAAAATCGGTACGGCTACCACCTGTATATTTTTCGGTGAGCGGCTGGGCCTGTTGAATAATTTCTTGCAGTTTGGGATGCTTATGTTGTCCATTCAGCTGGGCATGCACCTTTTCTTTGATGTCATCGGCATTGTCTTTCAGCATGATATTGACCGGAAGCACATATAATTCGTGCTTGGCCTCATTGCCCGTCAGGAAAATCGGAATAGGAGCATATTTGCTGGAAGAAGAAAGTTTTTCAAAAATATTGCGACCGCTTTCTACCGAGATGTGGCGCTCGGAAGAGAATCCGCCCATAATCACCGCCACACGGTTCTTTTCCTTATTGGCCAGATGCATTTGCCCGATTTGGCTATCCAGTTTTTCAAGCTGCTGGCGCAGCAGGGTGTTGTTTTTACCCGATTTGATACGCTCCACCAAAGAGGTACGAATAATATAGGTTAGAAATTGAGAAGGCGTAAGCCCGATTTCAGCAGCCTGATGGAAGAAAAAGGATGAAGGCAACATCCCCGAAGTGGTATTGGGGTCGTTCAGGAATATATCTCCTTTATCAGTAATAAATCCATCAATACGGGCATATACTTGGCAATGCAAGGCGGAAAAAAGGCGCTCACATTCATGTCGTATGGCATCAATAGAGGCATCATCCACCTGAATGGGCGTGATCTTTCGGCTCATGCCGGGCAAGTATTTAGAACGATAGTCGAACAGCTGGCTACCTTTAATAATTTCAGTTGGCGGTAGGGCCATAGGGCTGTCGTCTGCTTGCTGGATTACAATACAGCTAAATTCTTTGCCTTTGATAAACGATTCAATCAGCACTTGCTCTTCCGAATCGCGACTGGTAAGCTGAATATGTTTTTCTCCGGCCGATGCAGCTTGGTCGAGGTAATGCCAAAGGGCATCTGGAGTATGAATTAAAGTCTTTTCATGGAAAGCCGGAAGTCCAATTCCCTCACGGATGTCCGTAAGGGTAATCAGCGCGCTTCTTTTTTGAGAATCGCTAAGGCTTTTCCAATGTGTGAGGTCTATGCTTTTGATAAACAAGCTACGGTTGATGGCGTCCTCGAAAAGGGAGAAATTATCTTCTTTGAGCACCGATACGCCAATGGAACTTCCCTGATGGGGCGATTTGATTACCATCGGCAAGCCAATCTGCTGCTTTATTTCTTGGTAAATAGTCTCTTTAATGCTGGTATTCAGCCAGTTGTTTCTGCTTATAGTCGTTTTACTTGGACTCTTAAATCCAGCGGCAACCATCAAGTCTTTTTGAATGGTTTTGCTAATGCCAATGGCGCTAGGCAAT
The DNA here is from genome assembly GCA_030412945.1 of Shiella aurantiaca. Classification (GTDB taxonomy): domain Bacteria; phylum Bacteroidota; class Bacteroidia; order Cytophagales; family Cyclobacteriaceae; genus Shiella; species Shiella aurantiaca. Next base: position 229,927 of record JAUHJS010000003.1, read on the forward strand.
ACCCCCGAACCTGAGTAGGGGATTTGGTACCATTCCAATAGACCTTGAATATTGCCATCTTCCCCGTAAGGGCCATGCAGGGCCAAAAAGGCAAAATCGAAATGGGTAGCAAAATCTTTGGGCTGAAGGGGAGTGCCCACACTGCGCATGATGGCATCCAATTCTTCTTCACTCGCCTGTAGCGATTCAATATATATCTGAAAATAATGAGCCGATTCCGGACTAAACTGAGCGGGTGGATAGAAATCGCGAATGGTGCCTTTGTAGAGATATTCCCAATTCAACAAAATGAAGTTTCCCAAACTATCGATAAAGATGGGCACTGCCTCAAAAAGTGATTTGTTGAGGTTATCGAAAACGGTACGGCCTCCGGCAAATGAAATCTCTCTTTCTCGAGATTGTCCTCCAAAAAATATTCCTATTCTCACGATTTGTTCAAGTTAAGGTATGGCATGGGGCATAGCCCACCCACAAATATATATAAAACCTATTGCCGTACGATAATCTTGCGCGTTACATTCGTTTTTTCTCCACGCAAGCGCACAAAATACAACCCATTGGGTGCCGATCGCATATCTACCGGGTAGCTTTGGTTTAAGGCTTGAGATATATACTGTTCTTGATAAACATGGCCCTGTATATCAGTTATTTGCAATAGAATATCCTCTTTTTCGGATAGATTCATACTCAAGGTAAAAGTACCACTGCTGGGGTTCGGGAAAAGAGTAAGTGACTGATTGGCAAAAAGATAATTCAGCTCACTGGTATAAATATCGATGTTGTCGAGGTAGAGGGTATTACCATAACCATTGACCAATACCAAGGCGATTTGTATTTCATCCTGACCGATGTATTGGGATAAATCAACCGTTAGGCGTTTCCATTCTCCTTGCTGATGCAACCATGGAATATAGGAAATCGTGCTAGAAAGTTCGCTTCCATAGGCCTTCCAAGCTAAATCAGAAAAACCTTCATCGCAGTTGGTGGCAACGAGTACTTTCACCGAATCCGCAAAGTTGGGGTTGTAGGCATAATTTATATCAAAGCCAAGCTTCAGGTAGTCGAGCTTGGAAGGGGAAATAGGCGGACTAATAATCCATGTTTCGGCTCCTTTTTCAGGATTTCTGTGGAAAGGGAATTCCAGGAATGTATTGTTGTTTTGATATACTTGATCAAAAGCCAGTTCATGATTCGGAGAAACTACCCGCCAGCTTGTCCACGGGTTGGAGGCTGTAAAATGTTGGCGCAAAGGCGCTTGTTCTGGTTCGCTTTGTACTACCAAACTGCGTATAGCCACATTGTCGCTAGGGTCTTCCTCAGTACGTTGATTTGGCGACAGCAAACTTAGGGTGATGGTATTTTCTTCCGTGCTTTCTACCGCAAAGACTTCTTCAAGTTCTATAAAACTCTTGGAAAGAAGGGGTGCATCAAAAACTATCTCTCGCTCTTCTAATACTTGATTGTTCAGTTCTTTTCGGAGGGTCACAGATTGTAAAGCTTCACTACCCTGATTGCTAATTATGTAGCGCACGGCTTGGCCCTCGCACCAAACACCATCTGTAGCACTAAAGGCAATTGCTGCATCGTATGTAGTGGATTTCTTTCCCTCAAGGCGGAAATTTTTTAAGTATAGATGGTTTCCTTCCCCGCTTTGGCTAATAAAAGCCAATTGGATTTCACGCCCACTGAAAGCACTCAGGTCTATAGTTTCCTCGCGCCATTGCAGGCGGAGCGTGGGGGTAAAACTAGTATTTTGTTGGGCTACGGTTGCTATTTGAACGCCAAATTTTTGATAGACAGGGCTTACTAAACTAAAGGTACTTCCACAATCTTCGGAGAGAGAAATAATCAGGCCATCACGCTGCTTGTCTGGATTGGCACTATAGGCCACCTGAAAACGGAGGGTGGCTTGCTGGTAGTCGCTGAGGTCGAAAATGGGGCTAATAAGGTAGTCGAATTCACCATAACCGTTTTCATAACCGAGATTGGGCATTTTTACGGCTGTAGCATTATTGGCCAAGTTTACCAGCTCCCAAGTGGCGGATTGGTCGGGGTTGACAATGCGCCATTTATCCTCCACATCTGCCCAATTAGTAGCATAGCCGGGTAGTACCGTTTCGGGGAGAAATACCTCCTGAATCAGCACATTGTTAGCCCCATTTTGGTCAGTATTATTATTCACATCACTCAATCGGAATTCAAAATCATAACCACCCGTTTGTGCTAAGGTAAATCCTCCAAAGCTTACCTCTAGGATTTCTAAAGGCGCTAAAGAAGTAGTGATGGGAATACTCTCTTTCGGTTCACCATTTACCAATAAACTGACAGTGAAGTTGCCGGAGATTTGAACGGCATAATTCCGTACGCTTACTTTGGGCGCTACAAATCCATTGCAAATCCCCTGAGTAGGTGCCAACACTTCGCGCAAGCCTACATCGCTTTGGTATTGAATGGGTGGGTTTTTACCTTTTGAGGTCAAGAGGCTTTTTCGCCTTGGGCTGCTTTCTAGCACCAAGCGCATACGGTTCTTTTGGTCGAAGGTGAAGAGGTTCATGCACACATCATCGGTATAATCCATGTAGTTTTGAATCATATCTAGTGAGTTGCAGGTACTTTTTCGGAGGTTGCAACCAAGGGTAGATGTACTCGCCAATGGGGTGTCATTGCAGAAATCATCTGCCGAGCAGCCACCATCGCCCCAGATATGGCGCAGGCCAAAGAAATGCCCGATTTCGTGCGTGGCCGTGCGACCGCGACTAAAATCATCTGCATTAAATCCTGTTCCGAAATACAGGTAGTTCACCACCACGCCATCGGTAAAGCGGTTATTGTTAGAATCTTCCAAGCCTTGCAATTCTGAAACCGGAAACTGGGCATATCCTAGTAAGTTGCCGCTCAAAGGCGCTACCCAGATATTGAGGTAGTCTTCTGCAGGCCAGTAGCTCAGGGCTTTCAGATTGATGTTGTCATTATCTGAATACGTGGTTTTATAGCCTTTCACCCTAACAATGCCATCGGTAGCGATTCCTTCCGGGTCAGATTTCGCCAACACAAATTCGATTTCGCTATCAGCCGCTACGGCTTGAAATTCAGATAAAGTCTCTGAACGGTCGGCATTACTGCGTCTGAAGTCTTCGTTTAGCGTAATGATTTGATTCAGGATTTGTTCGGTAGGGATATTACTTCCTTCTCCCAAAGCTTCGCCATTATGGATGATATGCACTACTACGGGTACGGTAAGCACTGCTTGCTGAGAAGAGTAAGCCCCTTGGCGTAAGGCTTTTTCTTCGGCCCTTTTTTGTAACCAGTTCTCAAATTGAGGGATGGATTCAATTAGGGGATTTTTCTCTGCTTGCTGTTGGTATAAAGTATGAGTTGCACACTTTTCCTGCGCCCACAGCATTGGGCTAAAACAACAAAAGGCCATTAGGAAAATGACCTTTTGTATAAATTTTGGTATGTGTGCGCTCACCCACATGCTTGCTTGCATTTTCTTAGAATCCTGCAGGCATTTTCGCGTGTGGGTCGTCAGGGGCGGTAAGGTTAATCGCTCTCACGCCTTTGATTTCCGGTACGGCCTTTTTAATGGATTCTTCAACGCCAGCCCGTAACGTCATGGACGACATGGGGCAAGAACCGCAGGCACCCAATAGCTCCAACTGTACTATCATATCTTCGCTTACGTCTATCAGGCGTACATTGCCTCCATCCGCCTCCAAGTAGGGGCGTATGCTGTTGAGGGCTACTTCTATGCGTTCTACAATATCTGACATGCTTATGAATTAAGTCGTTATCTCTACTTTTTTGGTTTTCTCTTGCTGGGCATTTCTAATGGCCACTTGGCGAGCTACCGCTTGTGCCAACTCATGGAAAGCCTCGGAGGTTTTACCCTCTTTCATTACTACTGGCAAGCCGCTGTCACCGCTTTCGCGTACCGATTGTACCAAAGGAATTTCGCCTAAGAATTCTACCCCATTGTCGGCTGCTAGTTTTTTGCCACCATCCTGACCAAAGATATAATACTTGTTATCAGGAAGTTCCTCCGGAGTAAAGTACGCCATATTTTCCACTATTCCCAAGATAGGCACATTGATTTGCGCCTGCTTGAACATAGATACAGCCTTTTTGGCATCAGCCACGGCTACTTTTTGAGGCGTGGTTACAATCACGGCTCCTGTTACAGGAATGGTCTGCACCAAGGTAAGGTGAATGTCGGAAGTTCCTGGCGGTAAATCGATTAGCAAATAATCTAAATCGCCCCAGTCGGTATCTCCAATAAACTGGCGAAGAGCCGAGCTGGCCATAGGGCCTCTCCACACTACCGCACTGTCGGCCGGAGTGAGGAAACCAATAGAAATCAATTTTACGCCATATTGCTCGATAGGAACGATAAGGTTTTTGCCATCCTTGGCAATCATGGCGGGTTGCTCGTGCTCGCAATTGAACATAGTAGGTACCGATGGGCCGCTGATATCGGCATCGATAAGACCTACTCGTGCTCCTTGCTTAGCCAAGGCTACGGCCAGATTGGAAGTAACAGTTGATTTCCCAACGCCACCTTTACCGGAACCTACTGCAATAATATTTTTCACACCTGCTAATAAGGGGCTGGTATCGCGCACGGAAGTAACCTCCGAAGTCATATTGATGAACAGCTGCAAATCCTTATCCACCAATTTGTGAATGGCTTCCACGCACATTTGGCGAATCACCTCTTTCAAAGGGCAGGCCGGTGTGGTAAGCACTACAGTGAAATGTACGCGCATGCCTTCAATCCGCACATCGCGAATCATATTCAGCGTTACCAGGTCTTTTTTGAGGTCAGGATCATTGACTGTCCTGAGGGCATTGATGATTTGTTCCGTTGTAAAACTCATTCCGTTCTTCCTATTTCTACTTCAGGCTGCAAGTTACGCCAAGCCGATTGATTTTAGTAACAATGAAAGCGCAAATTAAGTTAGGCTGCTCTCAATAAAATTTGGATGCCTTGTCGAGCTTGGCTTATTCGGTTACCTTTGTAGGCTAATTTTGTATCTGCCCATGATAGACGCACAAACCACCGAGCTCATTAAAAGTAAAATGGACATCTATGAGGTGGTGAGTGATTTCGTTTCGCTTAAGCGCTCTGGTCAGAATTACAAAGCCAAAAGTCCTTTCACCCAAGAGAAAACGCCTTCCTTCTTTGTGGTGCCCTCCAAGCAGATTTTTAAATGCTTCAGTACGGGCAAAGGAGGCGATGCCCTCACTTTCATTATGGAAGTGGAAGGCGTGAGCTATCCGGAGGCACTCCGCTGGATGGCCAATAAATACGGCATAGAGATTCAGGAAAGAGAATTTACCGACAATCAAGCTGCGGAATTCAATGCCCGCGAAAGCTTGTACATCTTGCTCAATCAAGCCAAAGAATTTTATAAAGATAAACTCTGGAATGATGAAGAGGGTAAAGCCATAGGCCTGAGCTATTTCAAAGAGCGCGGTTTTAGCGAAGAAACTATCCAGAATTTCGATTTGGGCTATAGTCTGGATGTGTGGGATGCTTTCTATCAGGATGCTATCAAAAAAGGCTATACCGATGAACAGCTGGAAAAAGCTGGTCTCCTTATAAAGAACGAAGAAAAAAAATACGATCGCTTTCGTGGGCGGGTGATTTTCCCTATTCACAACATTAGTGGACGGGTAATTGCCTTTGGGGCGCGTATCCTGAAAGAAGATAAAAAGCAGCCCAAGTACATCAACTCGCCCGAAACCGAGGTGTACCATAAAAGCCACGTGCTGTATGGGATTTTTCAGGCTAAGCAAGACATCCGCTTACAAGATACCTGCTATTTGGTAGAAGGCTATACTGATGTAATTTCCATGCATCAGGCCGGGGTGAAAAACGTGGTGGCTTCTTCAGGAACCAGCCTTACCGAAGACCAAATCCGATTAATCAGTCGCTATACGAATAATATTACCGTGCTGTATGATGGCGATAATGCCGGCATCAAGGCCAGTTTGCGCGGGATAGATATGATTTTGGAAGGCGGCCTGAACGTGCGTGCCGTGGTGTTTCCCGATGGGGAAGACCCCGACAGCTTTTCGCGTAAAGTAGGAGAGGCCGAGTTTAAGAAATACCTCAAGCACAGCAGTCAGGATTTCATTGCGTTCAAAGTAGGTCTTTTTGCCAAAGAAGCGGGCAATGACCCTATCAAACGGGCCGAAACCATACGCGAGATTGTAGAAAGCATCAGCAAAATCCCGGATGCCATTAAGCGCTCGGTGTATGTGAAAGAAGCAGCTGATTTGCTCAAAATGGATGAGCAAGTGCTGATTTCGGAGCAGAATAAGATATTAATCAAAGCGAGCCGCGATAAAAACCACACGGCCAAAGAGGATATTCCTCAGCTGGATGAGACACCCAGTACCTTGCCCGAGAAAGAAATTCTCAGTCACAAAGACGTGCATACCGCCAAGTTGAAGGGTTTTGAAAAATCAGTACTCAAATACCTCTTGGTATATGGCGACCATGTGTTGGAGGAAGAGTGCCTTTTATGTGATTACCTGCTAAATGAACTTTCAGATTTCCAGTTTATGGACACGGTGTCGCGCCAAGTGTTTGAAAGTTATCGTGACTATCTTAATACCCATAAATCGCCTCCCAATCATCATTTTTTCCTTGAATCTCCTGATGCACAACTGAAAAGCTTTGTGGCAGAGCTCTTTATCAACCGCTATGAAATCAGTGATTTCTGGTTCAGTAAGTTCAAAATCCATATCCCTACCGATGTGGAACTATTGGCCTATATCGCCCATAAACTAATTGCCAGTGTGAAATATCAGGTATTGGTCATCCTACTCGATCAAGCCAAGCAAGAATTAAAGCAGGCGGGTAGTGCAGCGGAAGAAATGCAGGCTTTGGAGGTGGTGCAGGAGATTATTAAACATAAAAAACAACTTGGCAATGAGTTGGGCATCGTAGTGGGGTAGTTTTCTTCCACTTATCAAATATCCGTGGCAAGCGGTCGGTCGATTGTGTAGTTTTCTGTTCTTGAAAACGTACAAGCCATGAAACAATTTTCCTATTTTTTAGCACTCCTGCTCCTTCCTTTTGGCGTAAGTGCTTCTTTCACACCTCAGCAAGATTCCGCTTATGTGCGCGAGAATTTTACCAAAATGGAATACCAAATTCCTATGCGCGATGGGGTAAAGCTCTTTACCATCGTTTATATGCCTAAGGATCAATCCAAAAAATATCCTTTTCTGATGCAGCGCACGTGCTATAGTGTGGCGCCTTATGGACCGGAAAATTACAGACGTAGCCTTGGTCCATCGCCTTATTTGATGCGCGAAGGCTATATTTTTGTATATCAGGATGTGAGGGGAAGGTATATGTCGGAAGGTACTTTCGACAACATGCGCCCGCAGATTCCGGGTAATAATCCTAAAAACAAAACAGACATTGACGAAAGCTCCGATACTTTTGATACCATAGAGTGGTTGCTCAAAAACATTAAAGGAAATAATGGACGTGTGGGCGTTTGGGGGATTTCCTATCCCGGACACTATGCCGCGGCTGCTTTGGTAGAAGCGCATCCAGCCCTTAAGGCTTCCTCGCCTCAGGCACCCATTGCCGATTTCTTTTTCGATGATTTCCACCACAATGGTGCCTATTTGCAAAGCTATACTGCTGCTTTTGCTGTCTTTGGTTATCAAAAAGAAGGGCCGCAAACGGAAGCATGGTACCGCGAGGAAATCAGCCGCTTGTACGGACAAAAAATTGCTGATGGCTATACCTGGCATTTGAATCAAGGGCCTTTGAAGAATATTACCGAAAAATACCATTACGATAATTTTTTCTGGCAACAAGTAGTGGAACATCCTAATTATGATGAGTTCTGGCAAAAAAGAGACCTCCTTCCTCACCTGAAAAATGTGAATACAGCCGTGATGACCGTAGGCGGATGGTTTGATGCCGAGGATTTATACGGCCCATTGAATATTTATAAAACCATTGAAAAAGGAAGTCCCGCGGCTAAAAATACCCTAGTGATGGGCCCTTGGAGCCATGGTGATTGGGCACGGGAGCGTGGTTTTCAAGCCATCAACCACATCTATTTTGGCGATAGCATTTCTACTTTTTATCAGAAGAATATCGAAAAGACCTTTTTCAACTATTATCTGAAATCAGAAGGTGAGAATACTTTGCCCGAAGCCTATATGTTTGATACGGGTACTAAAAAATGGCATACTTTCGATACCTGGCCGCCAAAGGATATTCCTGCCACCAAATTTTACTTTGGGCAAAATGGTACGCTTTCTATCAATGAACCTACCGATGCCAATGCCCGCTTCGATTACCTAAGCGACCCCAATAAACCGGTTCCTTACACCTCCGAAACGGAAGGGCTTACCTTTACGCCTCGTAGGTTTATGACAGACGACCAGCGTCATGCTTCCAAAAGACCCGATGTGCTCACCTTTGTGAGTGAGGCAATGGAAGAAGATTTTGTGCTGGCCGGAGAAATCATGGCTAAGCTTAAGGTAGTGCTTTCCAGCACCGATGCGGATTTTATTGTGAAAGTGATTGATGTATATCCGGAGGATCATCCAGCTTATGCACACAATCCAGCCAATGTACAAATGGGTGGATATCAGCAACTGGTGCGTCATGAAGTATTCCGTGGACGTTTCCGCAATAGCTTTGCTAAACCTGAGCCTTTTACTCCTAACGAAGTGACAGAGGTAGATTTCGCCTTGCAAGATATCCTGCATACTTTCAAAAAAGGCCACAAGGTGATGATACAAATCCACAGTACCTGGTTTCCTTATATTGACAGAAACCCACAGAAGTACGTGGACAACATCTACAAAGCCAATGAGGAGGATTTTATCAAAGCTACCATTACCCTGATGGGTTCCTCGGTGATAGAGGTAGGTAAAAATCCGCCACTGCAAGGAACCATAAATATGGAGAAGAAATAGAAAAAGGGCGAAAGCCCTTTTTTATATTGGGTCAAAAAGTGTAACAAAATTATTTAACCGTCTATTGCTACATTAGGATGTTCGGGAAAATCACAAATACAGTAAAAAAATGTCATATTGTGTATAAAAATTTGTTGTTAAATTATGGAGGAAGAAGTTTTTAAGAAACTTGTTTATTTAGATTATAATCTTTTTTCAATTTTAAAAAATCCTCGAAACCCTGAACATATCCTATTGTTAGATTTTATTAAAGCCAATGTTGATAAAATTCAATTGGTTTATTCTGATGCTCATTTGGAAGATCTATCCAAAGGGAATGTTCCTGAATTGATTGAAGAGGACTTGAAAAATATTTCCAGATTAACTAATAATCTGAGTATATGTAAGTACTGGGGGGAAAGTAAATTGCAACTGCAATACACCGATATCAATGAATCATTTAGACTTCATAAACTGGAGCAAAATTCGGGCTGTATTGGCTTTATTAAATGGCTTAATTTTTTAGGGCTTAATAATTCATGGCCATGGGCTCGTAATACTCAGGTTCCGAAAGCTCACCAAATTGATATTCGTTTAATCTCAAACTATTCTATATCCCAAATAGACCAACTTGTGGCTAAAATTGGCATTTATGATTCTTTGGATGAATGGATTGTGTCACAATTGCAATTAAAAGGGAAGGCTTATCAGAATGATACCATATTTGATTATTACATCACGGCATATAACACATTAGATTTTATATCATTTTATCCTGATAAACTTAGTGAAAGGAATAAGTTTGAAAACTTATTCAATGATGCTCGACATTCAGCATATGGGTCTCAATCTGATGTTTTTATTACCAATGACAATAATTGTTACTTAAAGTCGAAGTTTTTATTTAGTTATATAGGTTCAAAATCAAAACTAATTAAAACAGTAAGAGTAAGAGACTTAAATATTTTGAGTAAAGAGCTCAATTCAATTTTAGATTGAATTCATCCTAATGCCTAGTTTTATTCCAATACGGAAACTAAGCCGATTTTCTTTCCCGGGGAATTGGTCTGAAATGCCGGGATAATGACCATAATCAGGTACGACATTTGATTCAACCTGAGTGATTTCTGCATTATGCTGGATATGTACCCTTCTGGGGCCCAAGGCGGTAAACATTTCAAAAACAAATCGATTGGCATATTCCTTTTGATAGCCTGCCATCAATCGAAAGCCATATTGGTCAATAGTAATGTCTGATTGAGCGTACTCTATGCGTGTATTATCTTCATAATAGTATTCGTTGTTTTTAGAGTACAGCATTAGATAGGTGAAAAACTCACTGCCCACAAAAAAACTTTGGTCTCTATCTACATAAAAACGCACATCAGAGATAAGCATATGGCTTCTGAAATTTCCTTTACCCGCAAATCGGTTGGGGAAAAACATGGGAGCACTTAGGCCGTAGTCGGCACTCAATCCCATACGAGGAATGGGTTTGAATTCTACCCCGGCATTAAGAGAAGGATGGTTTAAATGAAGAAGCGAAAAGGGGCTTAACTTCACAATTACTTGGCTTTGGCTATAAGCCACTTGCGCCAGTAATAGGCACAATACTAGAGATAAAAAGGTCTTTTTCATTTACATAGCGGTTTGAAGCAAGATAGAAATATTTTGAAAAATCTAAGAGGGGTGTGGCTTTTTCTTATAATTAAACTAATATTAAACACATTGTTTTCACATTCATTATAGACTATACCTCTATGGCGACAAATCGGATTGGTTTCTTGGATTTGCTCATACTCCTACTTTCATTTTATGTGTTTGGAGCATTATTAATTGAGTTTTTTGTAAAACTAGAGCCCGAAATGAGTAGACTATTGATGATGATTGATACGCTAATCTGCTTTGTCTTTTTTATTGATTTTTTAAGGTTATTTATCAGGGCTGAAAACAAATGGCATTTTATGAAATGGGGTTGGATTGATTTAATAGCCTGTATACCGAGTATTGATATACTCCGTGCTGGTAGGATTCTTAGATTAGTTAGAATCTTTAGGATAATTAAAGCTTTTCGAACCCTAAATCAATTTTATAACGTTTGGTTTGCTAATCGCGCGAGGGGGACTTTCTCTACGGTCGGAATAATGGCTGTGTTATTATTGGTATTTTCTTCAATAGCCATTTTACAGGTTGAATCTGGATTAAACTCTAATATTAAAACTGCTGAGGATGCCTTGTGGTGGTCTTTTGTTACAATTACAACAGTCGGATACGGTGATTTTTACCCCACCACAACAGAAGGTAGGCTTATCGCCTCGGTCTTAATGCTAGGAGGAGTAAGTCTCTTTGGTACATTGTCTGGTTTCTTATCGTCATGGTTTTTAGGAGATAGAAAGCTTAATGCCACTAATGAGGAATCTTGAATCTTATCATCTTTGAAATCAATTCCTTTCCTTATTGGTTAATATGTATAGCCGATAAAAACGGAAAATTCCGTTTTTATGGTAATTTTGAATTATCAATTGCATTATGGAAGAACCAATCAAGCTCGATAAAATAGAAGAGGCCATTGAGGCTATCAAAAATGGGGAAGTTATTATCGTGGTAGACGATGAGGATCGCGAAAACGAAGGCGATTTTATCTGCGCTGCCGAGTGCATCACACCCCAGATAATCAACTTTATGGCCACCCACGGCCGTGGACTGATTTGCTGTGCCATTACCGAGGAGCGCTGCAATGAGTTGGACTTGGAGCTAATGGTAGGGAAAAACAATTCACTTTACGATACACCTTTTACCATATCGGTAGATTTGACGGGCCACGGATGCACCACGGGTATTTCGGCCAGCGATAGAGCCAAAACTATCAAGGCTTTGGTGGATCCGGAAACCAAGCCGGAAGAATTAGCGCGTCCGGGACATATTTTTCCTTTAAAAGCTAAGAAAGAAGGCGTTCTCCGCAGAACAGGCCATACCGAAGCTTCAGTCGATTTAGCCCGCATTGCAGGTTTTCGTCCGGCTGGGGTGTTGGTAGAAATTATGAACGAAGATGGCACCATGGCTCGCCTGCCCGATTTGCGCAAAGTAGCCGACCGCTTCAATCTGAAATTGGTGACCATCAAAGATTTGATTGAGTATCGTCTTAAGAGTGAATCGCTGGTAGAAAAGGAAATCGAGGTAAATATGCCTACAGAATATGGCAATTTTAGGTTAGCCTCCTACAAGCAAGTGCTTACAGGTGAATCGCATTTGGCCTTAATTAAAGGGACTTGGGAAAAAGACGAACCCATATTGGTACGTGTGCACTCCAGCTGCGTAACGGGCGATATTTTTGGTTCTTTCCGCTGCGATTGTGGCGACCAGCTGCACCATGCTATGCAAATGGTAGAGAAGGAAGGTAAAGGAGTAGTACTGTATATGAATCAAGAAGGCCGTGGGATTGGTCTTACCAATAAATTGAAAGCCTATAAGCTGCAAGAGCAAGGCATGGATACTGTGGAGGCTAATTTACATTTAGGCTTTAAAATGGACCAGCGCGATTATGGTGTAGGGGCACAAATCCTTCGCGATTTAGGAGTGGGTAAGATGCGCCTGATTTCCAATAACCCTAAAAAGAGAGCCGGAATGATGGGCTATGGCTTAGAAATTGTAGAGTCGGTAGCCATTGAAATAGCGCCCAATCCGCACAATGAAAAGTATTTAGAAACCAAGCGTGACAAAATGGGGCACAGCATCCTCAAAAAGAAATAAGTATGCGTCCTGTATTTTTTTTACTGTTCTTCCTTTTTTTCTTTTCCAAAGGCTATTCTCAAGAGTTTCCGACCGAGATTTGGCATGAGGGTATGCTGGTGTTGGAATCGCAGGATACCTTGCGGGGCAACATCAAGTACGATATTAAGGGAGACATAGTACAAATCAATATTGGCAATACCATTCAAACCTATAGTTCGCGCAAAATCCTCTTTTTTGAGATATTTGACCGCACCGCCAATCGCTATCGTTATTTTTATTCGCTACCCTATTATGTGAATGAAAATTATAAAACCTCCATTTTATTTGAGGTATTGTATGAGGGCGAATTGAGCTTACTTTGCAGGGAGGAACTAATTCAAGAAACGGTTCCAGCTTATACCTATGCCTATCGTTCCAGTGGCTACTATTCGCGGTATCGTATGGTGTATGAATACTTCTTTTTGGGCGAAAGCGGCACCATAGAGCGCTACAGCGAAAAGAAAAAGGATTTACTGTACCGATTGCGCAAATATCAATATGAAATCAAACAGTATATAAAAAGCAATCGCTTGCGGTACGACTCCAAATCTGATTTGATTAAAATAGTAGAATATTATAATGAGCTGCTTTCGGGTCAGTTCAAGGAAAATACTTTTGAAGAATAGACATGCAGAAACCTTTGATATTAGTTTCCAATGATGATGGCATCGATTCGCGAGGCATCCGTCATTTGGTTGAAGTAATGAGTGGCCTGGGCGAGGTAGTGGTGGTAGCACCGGATAGTCCACAATCAGGCATGGGGCATGCCATTACCATTGGCAATACGCTCCGTCTCACGCCCACGGATTTGTTTCCGGGTATTGATTCGTACAAATGTTCCGGTACTCCGGCCGATTGTGTGAAGCTGGCCAAGCATCATGTATTGAAAGAAAGAAAACCCGACCTAGTAGTGAGCGGTATCAATCATGGTAGCAATACCAGTATTAGTGTATTGTACAGTGGCACTATGTCGGCTGCTATCGAAGCGGCTATCGAAGGTATGCCTGCCATAGGGTTTTCCCTTTGCGATTACGGTTCCAAGGCGGATTTTACCCATACGCTCAATTATGTAGAAAAAATTGCCAGCGAGGCACTAGCCAAAGGAATTTCCAAGGGCGTTGCCTTGAATGTGAACTTTCCTAAAAAGAGAGGAGAGGCAATAAAAGGCATTAAAATCTGCCGTCAGGCAAGGGCCATGTGGCTGGAGAAGTTTGATCAGCGCGTAGATCCTAATGGCCGCGAATATTATTGGATGGCCGGAGAGTTTGTCAATTTTGATAAAGGAGAAGATAACGATGAATGGGCTATTGAGAACAATTACGTTTCTATTGTTCCTTGCCAGTTTGATATGACGGCCCATCATGCCATCACTCAGATGAATGATGAATGGTCGATTTAAGACAAAAGAGAAGGCCGCTTTATGCGGCCTTTTTTATTCTTCTCCTAGTACGGCAATCACTTCTACTTCAAGCATTGCTTCTGCCATATATAATCGGCTGATTTGTACCCATGTGGCCGCAGGATAGTCCTTTCCGTAAAAGGCTTTTCTGATTTCATTGTGCTTTTTCATCTCCTCGATATCGGTGGTGTAGAGATTTTCTTTCACTACATGGGCAAAGGTAGCTCCGTATTGGGCAAGCGTTTTTTCCAGACTAGTGTATACGCCTTTCACTTGTTCTTCAAAAGTGCCGCCTGCCACATGCCCGGAAAGATAGAGGGTGTTTCCTACTTTCACGGCTTGAGTATATCCGGCATTATCTTCCCAAGGGCCGGCTTGGTATTTTTCTTTTACAGGAAGTGGTGCATTTTGAGTCAAGCCGATAAAGGCCGAGCCTAGTAAAAAGCTTAGGAATAGTACTCGTTTCATAATTCTGCGTATTGTTTGGGGGAACAAACGCAGGCGAATGGGAAAGGTTAGTCGAAGGCCAGACGGATTTTCACGTAAACCGTTACCCCCGGATACACCCGATAGGCCGCTTTGCCAAAGCCGGGTATCACATTTACAGGAATCTCGTCAAACTGGTTGAAGTTACCCATTACCTTAGCGCGTATGGTTAGTCCCGTGTAAATCAGGTTTTTAAATCCTCTTTCGCTACCCAAAATCACCTCGTACCAGTTAGCGGTTTGGTTTTCCCGCTTTACCAAAGGCCCGGTATAATCCGGCCAGATATTGCCTTCAATGGTATATTGGTATTGGTCAAAGAAAGAGGCTTGGGCATAGCGCATCCCGAAATAAATAAAATCTTTGGGTGTTACGTTCCCATAAAAGTCAGCCCCTAGTTTAAAGTAATTGCCTTCTGACTGGTAGTCCGCATTTTCGTAGGCATTGCGTGGGTACAGCGAGGCAAAACCGTATTCGCCAGCAAGCATAATGCGTTTTTTGAAGAAAACTCCTGCACCTAATTCGTATTGCCCTCCATCGGTAGTCAGGTAAGAAATGGGGGCAAGCACATTGGCACTAAGCTCCACTCCACTCAACAGTGGGGCTTTCTGCGCCCATGCCATTGAGCTATACGCTAGCAATACAGCACTAAAAATATACAACAATATCTGTCTCATTGCTTAGGCATTCTGGTCGGTTAAACTTACAGTCAAGGGTGCTACTTTCAAAGGTGGTGGTATCAATAACAGGGTTAATGGCCTTTATAAGCAGTTTGTTGATATCCACAATTTCCTTTCGTTGGTACGACAACTGAAGCATATAGCTGGTGTCTTGAATAGAAATATAGAATACGGAGGAATCGGTGGTTACATCAAGCGTGAAAGGAAAAACATCCAGAGAATCTCCGGTGAGTTCATTGGTAAACTGATACGGAGGATTGCTTTTAGAGCCTGGATATACCGGC
The DNA here is from genome assembly GCA_030412945.1 of Shiella aurantiaca. Taxonomy (GTDB): domain Bacteria; phylum Bacteroidota; class Bacteroidia; order Cytophagales; family Cyclobacteriaceae; genus Shiella; species Shiella aurantiaca. Next base: position 245,484 of record JAUHJS010000003.1, read on the forward strand.
CCCAGTTTGATTGCGCCTCTTCTAATACGCTTACGGATTTCATCAAAATATGCCAAATTGCTACGCAACACGACCAATACATCTTCTACGCTATCTCTTTTGGCAATAAACGAATCATCGCCTTCGGCTATTTCTTGGTTATAGGCGGTTCTGAGATTATTGGTTGTGGTAATGGAAGAATTGGTGGTAGTGTATAAGGCATCCACTTTGGTAAGGCTATCCTGATTAATGAACTTTACCCGGATATAGGGCGCAAGTTGGCCATCGGTACATTCGAGGCATTCTTTTTCTTCGCAGCTACCCATCGCCAACAGGAGGCTGAATAGCAAAAAAGACGAGGACAAAAGAGAAAGGGCTTTTTTCATACAGCGGCAAAGATAATCAATCTTGTGGTTTTACTCTTAATACGGGTCAACATCATAGAGTATTTCAAGTCCGGTGAAGTTTTTGTTTTCCATAAGGCTTTTTCCGCTTTGCTTGATGAAGGCTTTTCCTTGTTGGACATTGAAGCCTGTCCGTTCAAATTTTACGGTGATTTCCATTAAAAACCGATTTTTTATACGGGATATCAAAGGCTCATGCGCTTCACTCACACGGTTTTCGCCCAGATTACTACGCAAATGACGGGCTAGTTGGGACGCTGCTTGTTTTACACTGGATTTGTCGCGGTGGCGCAAGGTAATGGTAATCAAACGCACAAAAGGAGGGAAGCGGAACAGGCGCCTTTCATTGAGTTCATACTGATAAAACTCCCGCCATTGGTAATGAATAACCATTTGAAGAATAGGATGTTGCACATCGCGGGTTTGGATAATCACCACCCCTTTTTTCTCTTTTCTTCCGGCACGGCCACTCACTTGGGTGAGCGTTTGGAAGCTCCTTTCCGAAGCCCGAAAATCGGGAAAACGTAGCAATCCATCGGCATCAAGTACACCCACTAGCGTAACTTGGTCGAAGTCTAATCCCTTGGTAACCATTTGGGTGCCAATCAGTATCTGAGTCTTTTGTTGGGAGAAATCATCAATAATCTCCTGATAGCTGTGTTTGCTTCGGGTAGTGTCCAAATCCATGCGCTGCACTTTTGTAGCAGGGAAAAGCTGCACCACCTCTTCTTCAATTTTTTCGGTACCGAGGCCAACGGTTATTAATTGTGAATTCCCACAGGCTTCGCAGCTAGCAGGTACAGGTTCTTTATAGCCACAGTAATGACAGCGTACTTCCTCTGAAAACTGATGATAGGTGAGGCTCACATCGCAGTTTTTGCAACGCGGCACATGCGCGCAGATATCACATTGCAGAAAAGGGGCATAACCTCTACGGTTTTGGAACAAAATGGCCTGTTCTTTCTGCTCTACTACATAGCGCAGCTGGGTAAGCAGTTCGGGCGTAAAGTCTTGCACCATTTCCCGTCTTTTCTTGGCCTTTTTCATATCGGCCAACAAAATATCAGGCATTTGAGCATCGGCAAAGCGCTTTTCGAGCAGCACATAGCCCCATTTGCCTTCCTGCGCCAAGTAAAAACTTTCAAGAGAAGGCGTAGCCGAGGCTACTAGGGTTTTGGCTTGGTGCAGATGTGCCAAAACTACCGCTACATCACGGGCATGATACCGAGGCGATGGGTCAAATTGCTTGTACGAACTTTCATGCTCCTCATCTACTATGACGAGGCCAAGGTTTTCAAAGGGAAGAAATACAGAAGAACGAACGCCTACCACTACTTGCAGGGCATCGTTCTGTACTTTTTGCCAAACTTCTACCCGCTCATTATCCGAAAACCTAGAATGGTATACACCCAGTTTGTCTCCAAAAACTTGCTGCAAACGACTCACAATTTGCGTGGTAAGTGCGATTTCCGGTACCAAAAGCAATGCCTGATGACCATTGTAAATGGTTTCCTCAATCAGGTGCATGTAGATTTCCGTCTTGCCACTTCCTGTCACGCCTTGCAGCAGACAGACCTCTTTCTCACTTAAAGCAGTAATAATAGCTTCTTTGGCTTGTTCCTGCTCCTTGCTCAAAGGGGGGAGTGATTTAGTTTCACCACGGAACTGAAAGCGGGCTATGGTTTCTTGGAAATCGTGCAAAATCCCATTTTTGACTAAGGTTTTAAGGGCACTGGCGCTGGCTCCTTTATTGATTAGCTCCGATTTATGAACAGCTTTTGCCAGGCCAATGTCATCGTTATCAAGCGATTGGAGTTGGAGCAGAAGCAACAGGACTTCCACCTGCTTCTGCGAATTTCCCTTACTTTCCAGTTGAGCGAATAGCGCTTGAAGCTTCTCTTTTTGCTGGTAGTCGGGATGTAGGCTGATTTTCCGAACGGTTTTCGGGCTGAACTTATCCTTAAGTTTTTCAAATAGTAGAATCGCCTCCTTTTTGACCAAGCTACGCACCAAGGCCGAAGGGTCTTTTAGGGGGATTAGTTTGCTGATTTCACTGAAAGGGATAAAATCATGCTGTTGCAAATGATCGAGCAGCAATTGTTCATGAGCCGTTAAGGGATATTCCGGTTCTTTATCGGCATCATAATAGGGGTGAAGCTGCACATTGATTTCACTATGGATTTTTAATCCGGAAGGAAGAGCCGCTTGCAGCACTTCGCCTTCGGTACAGAGGTAATAATTGGCAATCCAGGAAAACAAGGAAAGCTGATGCGCATTGATGCTGGGTCTTTCTTCCAGCACATCCATTATGGCCTTGGCTTCATATACCGAAGGGTTTTTGCTGTGGCGCTGAATCACTATTCCTGTTTGCACTTTTTGTCTACCAAAAGGCACCAGCACACGACATCCCACTTGTGCCAAATCTGTAAATTGGCGTGGCACCCGATAGGTAAAATATTGCTCTAGCGGCAAAGGAACCAATACCTCGGCAAAGGGAAGCTCATCTTGCTCCAGATCAAAGAGGGATTCGCTGCTTTCCATCATTTGCCCAGAATTTGTTGAATGGCCTCTTCTACTTGCAGCACAGGAAGCTGACAGGTTTTATGGAAACAAACATACAGTAAGGCTTCATCGCCTTTGCCCTCGCGGTGTTGCATCAGTGGAATTTCCTCATCAGCCTGTTCTCCTGCTACTTTTAGTACATGCGGGAGAAAATGGCTCGCCAGCGATAGGGCTTTATCTCGGTAGTTTTTCCCTACTATGGCTACCTCAGCTTGATTGGATAGGAAAGTCTGAAGCAAGATGCCCCATTGGCACAAATAAGAAGGATCGCTGAGCCAAAGTTTGCGCACCAGGCGCAGCATATTTTCTGCTTGCTGTACGTACTCCCGATTATCGAGTAGGCGTCCTAGGGTGAGTAGATTTCCCGCCATCAGGCTGTTGGAAGCAGGAATTACATTGTCAAAAGTCTCCTTTTTACGGGTAATCAAGTTTTCTCCTTGGTTATCGGTATAGAAAAACAAGGCTTCTTTTTCATCAGGAAAATGGGCCAGTACATAGCGGCTCAGTTTGTCGGCTTTTAGAAGCCATTTTTTATCAAAACTGACTTGATACAAGGCCAAATATCCTTGAATCACTGCGGCATAATCTTCCAAATAGCCCCGCAGAGGTGGCGATTGCTGACTAAAAATGCGTACCAAATAGTCCTCTTGAACTAATTGTGTATCGATAAATTCAGCCAGATGCAGTGCTTCTTGCAGATAAGCTTCCTCTTGTAAATAGGCATAGGCATCGCATAAGCCTTTAAGCAAAAGTCCATTCCATCCGGTGATGATTTTATTATCCAGTCCGGGAGCTACACGCTGCTGGCGGTGCTGAAAAAGTATGTGCTTGGCTTCGGCCAGTTCTTGGACAAAATTTTCGGGACGCAATTGATGGCGCTGTGCATAGTCAGCGGGGCTTTCCTTGGCATATAGAATGTTGCGTCCGTGGCCTTCCTCCCAATTACCTTCTTCGGTACAGCCATAATAATCGAGGATATTTCCGGCTTTCAAACCTAGCAAATCCTCCATTTCTTCATAAGGCCAGGTATAGAATTTTCCTTCCATACCTTCCGTATCAGCATCAAGGGCGGAATAGAAGCCTCCTTGAGGCGCTTTCATTTCCCGAATCAGCCATGCAAAAGTTTGCGCTACTACTTTTTGGTAAAATGGATTTTTGGAAACGGCATAGGCTTCTGCATACAGACTCATCAGCTGGGCATTGTCATACAGCATTTTCTCGAAATGGGGAGCAAACCATTCACCATCTACCGAATAGCGGCAAAATCCACCACCCAAAGTATCATAAATGCCTCCTAAGGCCATGCGGTCCAGCGTAAGGTAGACCTGATTGAGTGCTTCCTGATCTTTCTGCATCACGCCATAGCGTAATAGAAATGCCCAAATGCTAGGCATAGGGAACTTAGGTGCTTTTTTCTGACCTCCCCATTGCCTGTCAAACTTTAGGTTGAGCTTTTGCACGGCCACTTGCAATTCATCCAAATGGAAATCATGCTCGCTGGGGCGTAGGTTATATTTTTCACTGTCGCTACGCGATAGGGTAGCCAAAAAGTTATTGGCACTTTCGCTGAGCTCAGTTCTATGTTCTACAAAAGCCTTATGTACTTGATTCAGAATGTTTTCAAAAGCAGCCGCAGGGAAATAAGTGCCTCCGTAAAATGGGCGCTGATCGGGCAAGAGAAATACGTTGAGCGGCCAACCTCCTTGCAGGCCCATAGCTTGCACCGCATCCATGTAAATCTGGTCTACATCGGGGCGTTCTTCCCTATCTACCTTAATGCAAATAAAATACTCATTCATTAAAGTAGCAATGGCTTCATTTTCAAAGCTTTCACGCTCCATTACATGGCACCAATGACAAGCCGAATAGCCAATGCTCACCAATATGGGTTTGTCTTCGGCTTGGGCTTTTTGCAGGATTTCAGCCGACCACGGAAACCAGTTGACCGGGTTGTGGGCATGCTGAAGCAAATAGGGGCTGCTGCTATGGATGAGGGCGTTGGTATGGGTTGTTTTCATAGGTCGTGAAGCTAACAAAGTAAACACTTTTTCCCTTGAAATAATGCGATTAAAGGCATTCTTCTGCTATATTTATGAATAACCCACTAAATAGGAATGATATGAAAAAAGGGATATTAAAGCTTAGCGCTGTACTTTTTATGCTAAGTGCACTTCTTAATGCTTGTTCGGAAGATGTGGAAGACGGAAGTCCGCTAGGTCCTTTTGAAGGCTATGAAACGTGGACGGTCATTCATAGTTATTCAGGGCCTAGGTTATCGGGGGCAGCTCACGATACTGATCCGCGCGAAATTTTTAGTAAAAATGGCGCGCTTGAGGTAGAAACCGATGGGGAATTGCCGATTGGCAGTATGTTGGTGAAGGAAATTGGGGGAGGAGTTGTGCAGATTGTAGGCATGCGCAAAACAAAAAAAGGCGATACCGGATGGGAGTATTGGGATCTGAAAGCAGGGGCTAATCTGGGTGCGAGCAATTTCTGTTTCTCTTGCCACGAAACCGCCACCACCGATTATGTTTTCTCGGTAGAGGATTTATAATTTTTTAGTTGCTGTTGCACAAAAGCGATTTCCGGAGTCATATCGGCTATAGCATGCAAGGTTTGGAGCTTTTCCAAAGTCTTCTCCAAGAAGGATTTATGATTGGTAGAATTGGGATGAAAAGGCTTGTGCAAGAGCGATTTGCGCACCTTGTCCCATTCCTGAATAAACTCTATAGTGCTGTCCTCAAAAAAGGTTTCCACAAATTTATCCCAGATATAGTCCTCTGCTACGGCCGAAGGGTGTATCATGTCGGCTTCATAAAAACGATAGTCGCGCAGATCGTCCATCATGATTTCGTAGCTCGGGAAATAATGCACTTCCGGAAAACGCTGCTTCAAGTTCTCGCAGGCTACGCGCAGTAAGGCTTTACTTACCGAATTGCCCTCAAAGGTTTCCTTGGTATGGCGCACCGGACTTACCGTTAAGAGGATTTTAGCATAGGGATTTACCTTGCGTAGTGAAGTGAGAAGGCTCTCAAAACCACTTTCTATTTCTTGCAGGTTCAGCAGGCGTTTGTTGAATACCGTCTGCGGGATTTTATGGCAATTGGCCACTAGCTGACCCGTATCTTTTCTTTCGTATATCCAGGCCGTTCCAAGGGTAATAATAAGCCAATCAGCTATTTGCAGGAATTCGGAAGTTTCCTGCTTGAGCAGGTCAATTTTGCCCATCAACTCCTGTTTACTTTGCCCGAAAATCTCTGAATGTACATTGTAATGATAGTATACGCCTTGGTTTTCCACTACTTGCGAAGGGTCAGTAGGGGTTTGCTTGATGGATTCTTCCAAAATGGAGCAAATGCTCAGGGGATTGAAAAGAATTCCAAAAGGATTGGTCAGCGAAAGGAACTTGGCGGAAGCCAATCTGCTACCCATTCGGTCGGCAAAGCAGCTTCCCACGCTAATCAAGGGCGATTCAAGGCCTATTTTATAGGGGCTGGGAATAATAGGAATCTCGGTACGGAACATGGTACAAAGAACGGAAAATTTGATGGCTGATTTTGAAAACTCTCTAAAATAATGAGCGCTTAATCCATTAGGTGAAATAAAAAAAGCGCTAACCGTTTCCGATACGCGCTTTTCTGTAGAGAGAAGTAAGTTATTATAGATCAAAGACCAATACCAACATAGGGGGATCGCTGTCATCAGGTGCTTGGTAGGTAGTTACATAATATTGGGTTAACCTATTAAGATTATATCCACCATACCGAAAGCTAAGTAAATCTCCTTTAAATTGATGAACAGGATTATCTTTTGTTCCTACATAGATTGTTCCTCCATCTGGGGTGTTAAACTCAGTATCCCTAACATCAAATACGTAAGCATTATTGTTTTGAATTACAGATTGGAGTTCTTTGGCTATTAACTCCCCCGAAGTGAAATATTCTTCCTTCTGGCATGAGCTTGTTATAATCAACAATACTGTAAACAAAATTGATGTGAGTGATTTAGTATTCATTTGAAATAAGCTAGTAAATAAGTTCTTTCTTTAGTCTGACTGAATGCAAAATAATACATTTGAAATAATATGTATAAAAAAAGCGCTTACCGTTTCCGATAAGCGCCTTTCTGTACAATTGGGTGGGTATTAGTGACCTACCACTTCAAATTTCACTTGGTGTTTCACTTCTTTGTGAAGATCTAGGGTGGCAGTAAACTGACCAGCCATTTTCACTTCAGAATTGAAAGCTATTTTCTTCCTATCCACATCAAAACCTTTGGCCTTAAGGGCATCAGAGATTTGAAGGGTAGTAACCGCACCAAAGATTTTACCACTTTCACCTACTTTAGCAGAGATTTCCAAGGTGATATCACCAATAGCAGCAGCTAGGTTAGCGGCATCTTGCTTAATTTTTTCGGCTTTGTGGGCTGCCTGACGGATGTTCTCGGCAATCATTTTCTTGTTGGATACATTGGCGATGATAGCAAAGCCCTGAGGGATAAGGTAGTTTCTACCATAACCAGGTTTTACGTTCACCACATCGTTTTTATAGCCAAGTCCGTTGATATCTTGTTTTAATATAACTTCCATTTTTTTACGCGTGTAATAGGTTTAACAAAAAACGGGGAATACCCATTATTTCAAAGAATCGGTTACGTATGGAAGTAAGGCCATGTGTCTCGCTTTCTTCACGGCAGTAGCGATTTTCTTTTGGAATTTCAAGCTGGTGCCGGTCAATCTGCGAGGAAGGATTTTACCTTGCTCATTCACAAACTTCAATAGGAAGTTGGCGTCTTTGTAATCGATGTACTTGATTCCGTTTTTCTTGAAACGGCAGTATTTCTTTTTGTTTTCTGTTCTGTTAACAGGCTCGTTCATTAATGTCATGCGGCTTGCTCCTCCTTAGCTTCAGTTTTTTTGTTGAATTTTCCACTTCTTCTCTTCTCATTGTAAGCAGTAGCATGCTTGTCCAACACAGTAGTTAAGAAACGCATGATGCGCTCATCTCTTCTGTACTCGGTTTCTAAAGCGGCAACCACTTCGCTAGTAGCAGTAAATTCAAGGAAGATGTAAAAACCAGTAGTTTTGTGCTGGATGGTGTAAGCCAATTTCTTAAGCCCCCAGTTTTCTTCATTGATGATTTCGGCCTTATTGTCAGTAAGGACTTTTTTGAACTTTTCGACAGTATCCTTCATCTGTGACTCAGACAAAACGGGATTCAAAATGAATACTGTCTCGTAATTTCTACGTACCATAAATAATGTTAATGTTAAGTAATTATACTTTGGGCTGCAAAGATAGAGGCTTTGCTGATATTTTCCAAGAGTTGCTTGGCTCTTTTATGGTGTTTGTGCAGCCTTTAGGTAATGGCTATCAGCGAGTAGCGTAAAATTAGCTAATTTTTGTATTTTCAAGCCTAATAAACCCAATCACCCTATGAAATGAGCAAAAAAATACCCCTATCCAAGGGAGTGATTCTCTTTTGCGAATTCCATGAGACCATTAAAAACAATTATTAACCCATGAAAAAACATTTTTTACGCCTCCTTCTTGGAGGATTTTTACTCGGTCAGTCGCCCTTGATGGCGCAAAGTGCCTGCGAAAGTTTGTATCTGCGCGAAGGTGCTACTTATGAAATGCTCTCTTTTAATGCCAAAGGCAAGCAGGAGGGAAGCTCGCGCGGAAAGGTGCTCTCGGTGAGCCAATCGGGCAATGAAAAAACTGCACAAGTGCAATTTACAGTGCTAGATGCCAAAGGGAAAGAACTTAATCAAGCTGAAGTGGCCTATGCCTGTGAAGGCGATGTGCTGAAAATCGACATGGAAAACTTCCTCAATCAAGAGGCCCTCAAAGCCTATCAAAATATGGAAGTTAGCATGGAATCGAGTCAGGTGGCCTATCCGCAAAATATGGCAGCCGGACAAACACTGGATGAAGGCACTATGAATATTGGGATAAAAAACAGCGGGGTAGCGTTTGCCGATATCGAGATGAGCATGAAAGACCGCAAAGTAGAAGGGCAAGAATCCCTACAAGTAAAGGCGGGCACTTTTGAGGTGTTCAAGATATCATACACTTTGGTAATGAATACCAAAATGATGGGCATGAACATTCCTATGGAAGTAAAGGCGGTAGAATATTTCTCCAAGGAGCTGGGCGTAGTGAAGTCGGAAAGCTATAATGCTAAGAATGGCAAGCTCATGGGTTATTCTGAGCTTGGTAGCTATTCTATACCGGATTGATTTATTGGTTAAGCCAAGCCTTAAAATCGGCTACACGTTCTCTACTTACGATGAGTTCTTGATCGCTGGCCTGCAGCATTTCTAGTTTCAGTCTATTACTACTATGCTGCTTCATTTGTACAAGCGCATTGATATGAATAATAGCCTTGCGACTAATGCGAAAAAAGCACTCAGGGTCGAGTAGGTCGGTGTCAAGTTCCTCGAGGCTGTGGTCGATGATATAGCGTAAAGGCGAAGACTGGGTAACCAAATACACCGTTTTGCCCTCGGCATATATGAAACTCACCTCTTGTGCAGCTTTTACCTGCAATTTGTCTCCATAGCGAATGAGGAATCTTTTCTTGTAGTTTTTGCTTTCAGGAGCAAGACCTGAATTAATAGGAGTAAGTTGAAAAAGTGGTTGGCTTTGTTTCATAGCACTTGTAAAACCCTTACAGTTGCCAAATGTTCACCTATTGGCTACCGTTCATAAAAAAAGCGCCCTTTCACAGGGCGCTTTTTGCTTCTATCGTTTGGGTGTTTTTATAAACTGGGCACCAATACCCCGTCTATCACGTGCACCACACCATTGGCTATGGCCACATTGGCGGTGGTAACGGTGTGTACAGTACCTTCACTATCGGTTACCGTTACTGCATCACCGGAAACATTTATAGTAAGTGTTTCTCCCGCAAGGGTTTCTACTGTCATGTCATCGGTTAGATTGAAAGAGAAGGCTACTGAAGGAACTACATGGAAACCTAACACCTTTTCAAGGTTTGCAACTCCTCCAATGGCGGTTACTAATTCATCAAGATTGGTGGCTTCAAAGCGCGCTAGTAACTCATCAAATGCGGCATTAGAAGGAGCGAATACGGTAATTGCTTCGGCATCTAATAATGTGCTTCCCAAGTTAGCCTCTGTTACAGCTGCTAAAAGAGTGGTAAGTCCGGCACTTTCTGCAGCTTCCACTACAGTAGGTAACTCTAAGTCAGGTACTACCACGCCATCAATCACATGCACTACACCATTGGCAATTTCCACATCGGCAGTGCTTACATTGTATACGCTACCTGCGGCATCGGTTACTGTTACTGCACTACCTGTTTTGGTTACAGTGAGTACTTGACCGTTAAGTGTCGTAAATTCTTGCGCTCCTTCTGCCAAATCCGTGCTGAAGGCCACTGCGGGCACAACATGGAATCCAAGGACAGAAACCAGTTTCTCTAATCCTCCGATACGAATTACCAATTCGTCAAGCGTAGAAGCGTTAAGAGCCGTTAGTAAGTTGCCAAACGCTTCGTTGGTGGGAGCAAATACCGTGATGGCTTCGGCTTCCAATAAGGTGGAACCCAAATCAGCTGCAGTAACGGCATCCAGTAAAGTAGTTAGTCCGGCTGCAGTGGCCGCATCTACCAAGTTAGGAGCTGGTTCCTCCAGTTCAGGAATCAAGACACCATCAATCACGTGCACTACTCCGTTACCGATTACCACATTGGCGGTAGTTACAGAGAAGGTATTACCCGATACATCGGTAAGTGTTACATTATCACCACTTAGATTGATGGTAAGGATTTGACCGGCTAGTGTTTCTACGGTCATACCATCTGTTAAATCATGAGAGAAAGCTACTGTAGGCACCACGTGGTAACTCAATACGGTACTTAATTTGTCAAGACCACCAAGTGCTTCTACCAACTCGTTTAAGTTAGCAGCTCCAAAATCTTCTAGCAAAGTGGTGAAAGCCTCATTGGTAGGAGCAAATACGGTAATGGCTTCCGCATCAAGCAAGGTGGCCCCTAAATCTGCGGCTGTTACAGCTTCAAGCAATACACTAAGTCCGGCTGCTTCGGCTGCTTCTACTACAGTAGGGTAGGATAAACTAGGAACTAATACGCCATCGATTACGTGTACAACTCCATTGCTGATGGCAACATCCGCTGCGCTTACCGAATATACGGTTCCTTGCGCGTCTGTTACGGTTACACCACTATTTGTTTTGGTTACGGTAATTTCCTGTCCAGCCAGTGTGTTGAAGGTTTGTGCTCCGTCTGCCAAATCGGTGCTAAAGGCTACCGCAGGCACCACATGAAATCCTAAAACTGTGCTTAATTGCTCTAAACCACCAAGCTCAGTAACCAATTTGGTCAAATCATCTACATTATAGGCCTCCAGCAAAGCGGCAAAAGCATCGTTGGTTGGGGCAAATACAGTTAGTGCTTCTGCTTCTAAGAGCGTACTACCTAAATCAGCGGCTTCTACCGCAGCAAGTAGCGTGGTTAATCCAGCTTGAGTGGCTGCATCTACCAGATTAGGAAGTTCAGGCTCTTCGACATCTACTGATGGATCAAGCACGCCATCGATAATGTGAATGATACCATTGCTGGCCTCGATATCGGCTTGTGAAACACGGATGCTACCATTCAAAATAACAGCCGCCCCGTCACGGGTAATAGCGATAGAGGCGTCCTCCAGCAAGGTAGCGCGCGTTCCGGTTACTAATCCGGCTGCATTTACTTCTACACCCAATACGTGGTAGAGCAGGATGTCTCCCAAATCAGGATTGGCAAGCAATTCTTCTGCTGTCAATCCATTGGCCTCCAAAAACGCATTGAATGCATTGTTAGTAGGGGCAAAAACCGTGAAAGAGCCTTCGCCTTGCAGCGTGCCTAAGAGATTGGCTTCTTCTAGGGCAGCCACCAAGGTAGATAGCTCGGAAGTTTCTTGAGCAATTTCTGCTATGGTCTTGGGCTGCTCTGCAGTAGGCTCATCCTCTTCCTTGTCGCAAGCGCTCAAAACAAGAGTGATACTCATTACAAAAAGTAGCATCAAGCGCGATACGAGAGCTTGAGCTGAAAGTGTTTTAAATAATTTTGACATAGGTGTAAAAGTTTGTTTAGGATTTTTGTTAATAAACTAAACAATGGATTTTTGATTACACCTTACACCCTGAATGGTCAGAATTACCTGATGAATGAAATGTATTTTGGAGTGAAATGAAAAAGAGCTAGAGGCGTGTGTTGACCTTCTAGCCCTTTGATTGTGTTTTTGTTTTACTTTGTACAGATTTTACTTCACAGTAAATGAGCTGCTTCCGATAAGGGTAGTGCCCTCGTAGATTTCCAATTTATGTTTTCCGGTTTTGTACTCGCTTCCTTTTTTGTAGAAGAAGGTGAGCTTTTGGCGGCTATTGTCGAATAAAATTTCTTGCTTGGAAGTATAGAATTGCTCTTTGCCATCAATCATAAAGCTGCCCGAGCCGGTAGCTACATCAAACAGTACTTCATCCGCGGGGTCTATAATTCGGATGATGATATCTTTCCCCTCAATGGGAGCCACCTTGTTTTCGGCTAGGTTAAACTCCACCTTGATTTTATCGATATGACGGTTTTTAAACTCGTCCTCGCGCTCCCGCCCTTTGTCACTCACGGCATAGATTTTTACATTTTCAGCTTTCAAGGTGGCTGCTATGGCTAATTTCTCAGCCATTTGTTGCTTGGTTTGCTTGGCCGATTTGAGAGAGTCAGTCAGACGGTTGGTCTCAGTTTTAAGTCCGGTATTTTCGCTCAATAGCTCTTCGGTCATGGTTTTGAGCTTCACGATTTCCTCATCCTTCATTTTCAGCAGTTCCTCATAGCCTGTAGCCCTGCTTTTGAAGTCATTGAGTTGTTTTTCAGTAAAGTTCTTGGCTCGTCTAAGTTGCTCTTTTTCCTTTTCTACTTGTTCTTTGGCCAATTTCAGTTCCTCAATATCACCACCTAGTTTGCTGATTTCCTGAATCTTCATATCCAGCTCATTGCTGATAGACTCCAGCTTATTGTAGGTTTCCTCCAACTCTACATTTTTTTGGCTAATTTCGGTTTGAAGTTCATTTTCACGCTGATAAAATAGATAGGCCGTTACTAGCAAGGCAATTGACAAAACGCCTAATAGTGCCAATAACACATTATTTGATTTCTTTTTTGTCTCTTCCGGACGTACTGTTTCGCTCATGGGATGTGGTTAAAAAATGGATTTAATAAAATAAATCGTTCGCTCTTTCAGCGACATAAAAGTAATTAGAATGTTTCTTATTTAAAATTAATTGCCGTGTTAGCACTCAATGAAAATTACTGGAGCCAGCGCTACGAGCAAAAGTCCACAGGCTGGGACGTTGGCAGAATAACGACTCCCCTAAAGGAATATTTTGACCAGCTCGAGAATCGTGCACTTTCTATACTGATTCCCGGGGCGGGAAATGCCTACGAGGCGGAATATTTACACTCCTTAGGGTTTTCAAAGGTAGATGTGCTGGATTTTTCGGCTTTGCCGCTTCAAAGTTTCAAGCAGCGTAATCCGGACTGGCCTGTTGAGCGCTTGATCCAATCTGATTTTTTTGCATGGCAAGGTCAGTACGACCTCATTGTAGAGCAGACCTTTTTTTGTGCCTTGGATCCTTCATTGCGTGCGCGCTATGCCAAACACATGAAGCAATTGCTAAAACCGGGTGGGAAATTGGTAGGAGTGTTATTCGATGCACCTATGAATAGTGACCAACCGCCTTTTGGTGGTAAGCAGGAAGAGTATAAAGCTTTGTTTAGTCCGTATTTTCAATTCAAGCATTGGTCAGCTTGCTATAATTCCATTCCTCCAAGGGCGGGGAAGGAGTGGTTTATGGTATTGCAAGCTTAAAAGCGCAATACATAATGTTGCTTTTTAAGCAAAGGCCTTAGGTGGACTATACCTATTTTGTATAAATCCATGCTTAGGCTGACAGCCGGGTGCGCACAGATTTGTTGCCATGCTTCCTGCATTTCAGGCGACCAATAGATATCGTCAAATACAAAAATGCTGTTTTCGGAACTTTGGGCCAAGCATTGATGGAAATACCGAAGTGTTGGCTCTAAGCGATGGTTGGCATCAAAAAATACTACATCTACGGGTGCCGATTTTTCCAGATAGACACCTAGGGTATCATCGATATTTCCCGATACCGTGGTAATGCCATGTGCCTTGAATTCTTGAAAATGTGTCTGCGCTTGGTCAACCAAAGCCGAGCTTCCCTCAAAGGTGGCAATACGCGCCTTAGGGTGTTGGCTGAGGTATAAGGTATTGATACCAAGACTTGTACCTAATTCAATAATGTGAGGGGATTCAAAGTTCTGGGCGATACGCCAAAGTAAGGCAGAAACCTCTGCTTCGGAAGCGCTGTAGCGGGCAATAGAGGCAATACTACGATTATGTGAAGAACCCAATGAAGAGCCAGCCCCAAAATCTTCTATTTTTATTACTTCCTTCGACTTTCTGAGCGATTTACGCAAGTTTTCAATAGCCTTGGCATGGGGTGGGTATTTCTTGGCTTTGACAATACGGGTATAAAAATCAAAAGCAAAAGGAGGATGGATGGCATGCTCGTTGACCGCTTTCAGCTGATAGCGAAGCCACGATTGGATACGAAAAAGAATGTGCACGTTAATTAAGACGGAAAGGAGCCACCATGGTAAAGGCGGGGATTTTTACATGGAAAAGTTTGCCATCTACCACACGTTCCATCAGGTAGGTGCCATACATCTTGCCGATTCCGGCTTTGAGGTTACAGCCCGATACGTATTGATGGCTTTCACCGGGTTCCAACACAGGTTGTTGACCTACCACGCCTTCACCTTCTACCTCGCGCAAAGGATAATTCAAATCGTGAATATACCAATGCCTGCGTTGCAACTGTATGGTGTTGTCGCTAGTATTTTCTATGGTAATCCGATAGGTAAAAACAAAATGGTATTGGCTGGGGCTGGAATATTCCGGTTGGTATTCCGTTTCTACGGTAACTTTAACGCCTTCTGTAATCTCTGTAACCATCTGTGAATCAGCTTTGCCTGATTATAAACAACTCAATTTAGTGATAAGTTTTTTATTGACCTGCTTCTTGCGCAAGAAAATTTCATCAATCCTAGTATTTTCGCTGTATGGACGTAAAAATACAGGATAGCTGGAAGGCCCATTTGCAGCAGGAATTTGAAAAACCGTATTTCAAAGATTTGGTCGCTTTTGTGAAAAGTGAGTATCAGCAGCATACCGTTTATCCTCCGGGTAAGCACATCTTTCAAGCATTTGAGGCTTGTCCTTTTGAAGCGGTGAAGGTCGTAATCATTGGGCAAGATCCCTATCATGGTCCCGGTCAAGCTAATGGTTTGTGTTTTTCGGTGAACAAAGGTGTTCCCATGCCGCCCTCTTTGGTGAATATCTTTAAAGAAATCAAAAACGATTTGGGAAAAGAACTTCCTCCCGATGGCGATTTAATGCGCTGGGCTACACAAGGCGTGTTATTGCTCAATGCTACCCTAACCGTACGCGCCCATCAAGCGGGTTCTCACCAAAAGAAGGGCTGGGAAAATTTCACCGATGCCGTGATAAAGGCGGTAAATGAACAAAAAGAAAAAGTTGTCTTTTTGCTTTGGGGCGCCTATGCCCAAAAGAAGGGGCAGATGATTGATAAACAGAAGCATTTGGTATTGCAATCTGTCCATCCTTCGCCCTTATCAGCATACAATGGTTTTTTTGGTAATCAGCATTTCAGCAAAGCCAATGCCTATTTGAAAGCAGCCGATAAAACATCCATTGAATGGTAAGAAAAAAGGCCCTTCGTGTGAAGAGCCTTGATGTTTTATTCTATTCCGCGGAATAAGCGGTTCCAACGTATTTTGTTTAGTAGTCCGGCTTCAGCATCTATCGACATCCAAATGAACAAAGCCTTGCCCACCACGTGGCTTTGTGGCACAAACCCCCAATAGCGGCTATCGAGTGAGTTGTGGCGGTTATCACCCATCATGAAATAATAGTCTTGAGTGAAGGTATAGCTGCTTTGTTCGGCTCCGTTGATGAATACTTTATTGTCCTTAATTTCAAGGTTTTCAATTCCTTCATAGTACTCCAATACATAGCTGTATTTAGCTACGTTTTCTTCGGTAAGCACAATGGTCTGGCCTTCACCCGGTATTACCAAAGGGCCGTAATAATCTCTGTTCCAGTCTAATGAATCATAAGACGGATACACATCCGGCTCACGCTGGCCGGGGCGATTTTCCGCAGGGCGCACACTTTTGATAAACTCCAAACTGGCCATTTGTGCAGCCGTAGCAGGTTCCATGTCTATTAAATATCCACCTTGGATGCGGTATATGTCGTAGCTGGAAATATCATAGCGTTCAAGAATGCGCTCGCTCAGGGTTTCGTCAGTTTCTACATAATACTTAAACTGCATGTGATCAGGACTTTCCATCACGGTGCCGTTGATAAGTACTTCCATACCGCGAACCTGAAGTGTATCGCCCGGCATGCCTATGCAGCGCTTAATGTAATGCGTTTTTAGGTCGGTAGGATATTCATGTTCTACCGGATAGTTAAATACCACCACATCATTGCGCTTCACCGAGGTAAATCCCGGAAGGCGATAAGAGGGCAACTGGAGTGCATCGATATAAGAAGGAATATTGGTTCCCCATATTTTCTGATGGGTGAGAGGAAGTTGCAGAGGCGTTTGGGGCGTACGCGAACCATAGTGGATTTTGCTCACAAATAGAAAGTCGCCTACTAAAAGAGATTTCTCCATAGAGGGAGTGGGAATGGTAAAGGCTTCCAAAAGAGCCCAGCGGATAAGTGTGGCTGCAATCACCGCAAACACGATGGCGTCCCACCACTCACGGGCAGCCGATTTCTTCACTTTCTCTTTTTCGGAGTCTTTTTTCTTAAATCCAAAATTCATAGGACAGTATTATAAGGGTAAAAAGTCGTTCATGGTGCACATGCCTTTTTGTGCAGGCAGCCATTCGGCTACTAGCACTGCGCCTTGGGCAAATCCGGTGCGGCTATGGGCGGTGTGACTGATTTCAATGGTATCAATAGCCGATTGGTAACGCACATAATGTGTGCCGGGCACCTCATCGGTACGAAGACTAATTATGGGTAATTCCTTCGGGTTATTGGTTTCAGAATTTACCCACATGTCATAATCGGGTAATTCCTTGATGATATCTTGCGCTAGCGTAATGGCCGTTCCGCTGGGGGCATCCTTCTTTTGAGTATGATGAATCTCTTCCAAATGCACCTTGTATTCAGGATAAAGCTTCATGCGCTGCGCCAGAAACTGGTTTACCTTGAAAAATAAATTAACTCCAATACTGTAGTTGGAGGCGTAGAAAAATGTTCCCTTATGCTCTTGGCAAAGGCGCTCCACCTCTGGTAAATGCTGCAGCCATCCCGTGGTACCCGATAGGGTAGGGATGCCCGCTTTTAGCAAGGTTTGGATATGCGAAAATGCCAATTCGGGTAAAGAAAACTCAATACAAACATCCGTATTGGACGCATTGTATAGGTGGATGTCCTGGGCATTCTTTGAACCGATTTTCCCCACAATCTCATGACCTCTTTGCAAGGCAATGGCCTCTATGGCTTTGCCCATTTTGCCGTATCCTACCAAAAGTATTTTCATTATCGGAAGTAAAATTTAACAGAAACGCCTGCTTGCAACGTGTTGAAATTGCTTGGAGCAAAACTCGGTCCCACTTTCATGGACAAATCATCGCTTACGTCAAATTCCTTGAGGTGTGCATCCACATTGGCGTCTACGATATTGAGTGCATAGGCCAATCCGGTAAGAATAATCAGGTAATCCCGATTTCTTCGGAAATAATCAATACGATTGCGAAGCCGTGCTTCATCCAACTGAGGGTAAATTCTTGGCTTTCCTTCTAGTTCATTGATAAGGTCGCGCCTCAGCTCTATGTAAAAATCGTGATTGAATTTTAGGTAATAGCCCAAAGCAAAATAGCCGCCATACAATACAGGTATTTTCCAGTATTTCCCATTGTACGCCTGTCCTAAGCCGGGGATGGCCGCAGAAAGCATGGTGGCTTTCATCGTGCGACTTTTGTGCTCGGCCTTTGAACGTTCCGTATTGTAGGTTTCAATGGAAGAGGGCTCTACTTCGCGTAGCACTACACCGCTGCTGGGGTCGATAAGAGTATCCTTAGCGATTACAAGGGTGGTATCTTGCGCCTGTGCCGCAGAGGCCAAAAGGAGCAGACATGTGGCAAGCAAAGTAAAGGTGGTGGCTTTCATCAAAGCGAAACTTCTAGGATATCCAAAATTCTATTAAGGTCTGATACGGAAACAAAAGGGATTTTGATTTCTCCTTTGTCCTTTTCATCACTCTTAACGAAAACTTTGGTGCCAAAGTGTGAGGAGAGTTTGGCTTGCAATTGCTGTAGCTCTACTTCCTTTTCTTTGTTGACTGGAGTCGCTTTTTCTTCTTTTTTGCTGCTACCGTTGAGCAGTTCGCGTACCAGTTCTTCTACCTTACGTACCGATAGTTCCTCAGCTACTATCTTTTTGAAGATGGCCAGCTGCTGGTCTGCATTTTCGATATTGATGATGGCTCGGGCATGGCCCATGCTGATTTTTTGGTCGCGCAGGGCGGCTTGGATATCAGGTGGAAGTTTTAGCAAACGCAGGTAGTTGTTCACCGTGGTACGGTTTTTCCCTACGCGGTCGCCCAGTTCTTCTTGTTTTAAATTACATTCCGATAAAAGGCGCTGATAGCTCAAGGCAATTTCTATGGCGTTGAGGTTTTCACGCTGAATGTTTTCAATCAAGGCCATTTCCAGCATTTGCTGGTCATCGGCCGTGCGGATGTACGCGGTGATGGTGCTCAAGCCAGCCAGCTTAGTAGCCTGCAACCTCCGCTCACCGGAAATCAGTTGGTATTTGTTTTTACTAAGTCGCCTAACCGTAATAGGCTGAATAATCCCTTGTACCTTAATGGATTCAGAAAGCTCACGAAGGGCCTCTTGGTCAAAAAAAGTACGAGGCTGGAAGGGGTTGGTTTCAATCTCTTCCACCGGGATTTCATTGATGGAGCTGGCCGGAAGGGCTGCAACCACGCCTAATTCATCTTTGCCACCCGCAGAGGTAGTATTTGAATCCTCTAAAAGAGCTCCTAACCCTCTGCCTAATGCGTTTCTCTTTATCGGTTTTTTGTTACTCATTATTACTTATGCGCTAATCCGTTTTTCTCTAAAATTTCTTTGGCAAGTGAAAGGTAGCTAAGGGCTCCTTTGCTTTCCCCATCGTGGGCTATGGCCGGCATACCGAAGCTAGGCGATTCGCTCAGCTTGATGTTACGCGGGATAAGCGTTTCAAATACCATTTGCTTGAAGTGGGTGTTCACTTCATCTACCACCTGATTCGACAAGCGCAGGCGGGCATCGTACATGGTCAACAGGATTCCCTCAATTTGTAGTTCAGGATTCAGGCGGCTTTGAATAATTTTTATGGTATTCAAAAGCTTGCCCAAGCCTTCAAGGGCGAAATATTCACATTGTACCGGAATCACTACTGAGTCGGCTGCAACTAGCGAGTTGATGGTGATAAGACCCAAAGAAGGCGAACAGTCGATTATGATGAAATCGTATTGGTCTTTTACTTCTTTCAAGGCTTCGCGCATTTTAAGTTCGCGCTGCTCAATGCTCACCATTTCTACCTCGGCACCTACCAAGTCGATGTGTGAGGGAAGTATATCCAGATAATTGATATCAGTTGTCAAAATGGCATCAGAGCTTTTTACTCCATCTACCATACATTCATAAATACCCGCTTCCACGTCTTTGGGATTCAAGCCCACACCGGAAGTGGAGTTGGCCTGAGGGTCGGCATCCACGATGAGGGTTTTGTATTCCAAGGCCGCTAAACTGGCCGCGAGGTTAATAGCGGTTGTAGTTTTTCCTACTCCTCCTTTTTGGTTGGCAATAGCAATAATTTTACCCATGAATGTGTGTTATTATCTGTTTTTTTGAATGCCTAAGGCATTTTTAGTCTTTCTATTCCCCTTAAAAACACCGGACAAGCTTGGTTGATGACACAGCCCGGAAATATTTTGGGAACGCAAAATAGCAAAATCCATTCGGAATTCCTCCCTGTTATTGCGGTGGATTTTTTTCTACCATCTTAACCCCTCGATTCTCAATCATATGCGGAGTTTTGGACATGAAAAAGGCTAAGATTTCTCTTAGCCCTATTCTTTATTTTTTGCCTTTGGCCTCTTTACTGGCCTTCATGGCTTCTTCTATTCGTTGTTGGAAAGATGACTTGGTTTTGTTCTGATTCTTCTTCTTGTTCTCTTCCATAATCTTCTTCAGTTTTTCTTCATCTACAAACTGGCGGATGATGTATTGCTGACCGAAGGTAACCATGTTTGATACGAAGTAGTAGAAGCTCAAACTAGCCGGGAAGGAGTTCAAAACAAACATGAACATAACAGGCATGATGTACGAAAGCTGCTTCATGGGGCCTGTTACCGTGCTTACTTGGTTATTGCTCCATGTATACAAAATAGTAGAGGCCGTCATCAATATGGTAAACAAACTTACGTGGCTTCCATAAAATGGAATGCTGAACGGTAGGTTCAAGATGTTGTCGTAAGTAGAAAGGTCATCAGCCCAAAGGAAAGCTTCTTGGCGCAGCTCGATGGAGTTGGGGAAGAAATTGAACATGGCCAAAAGGATAGGCATTTGCAAAAGCAGAGGGATACAACCACTTAGCGGATTTACTCCCGCCTTGCTGTAGAGTTGCATTTGCTCCGACTGTATTTTCTGCATGTCGTCCCCATATTTCTCTTTCAATTCGTCTAGCTCAGGCTTCAAGATTTTCATCTTAGCCATGCTGAGGTAAGAAGAATAGGAGAGAGGAGAAAGAATCAGCTTAATAAACAATACCAGCAAAATGATGATGATACCGTAATTGCTGATATATTTTTCTAGAAATTGGAATACTTGGATGATAACGAACTTATTGATCCAGCTGAAAAGTGCCCAGCCCAAGTCGATGTTTTCGCTAAATCCTTCGGTTACTTTCTTCAGGATTTTGTAGTTGTTGGGGCCATAATAGAAACTCAGATTTCCTTTTTCAAGATCTTCTAAGCTTACTACCGATTCGAACGAAGTATTTTTCACATAGGTAGTATCGCTTTCTTTCCCTTCAGTACGGATAAAGTTCACCTTAAAATTGTCCTTAGAGATAAGTGCCGCAGTGAAGAATTTCTGTTTTAGGGCAATCCAGCGTACACTTTCTTCCGGACTTTCCTCTGTAAGGTCGATACCATTGGCACCCACGGTTTCGAAGTTTCCGGTGTTGGTGTAATAATTTACGGAGGATTTATTGCGGCTGTCTTGCAAATCATTCTCCAGCTTCTTCATGTTTTCGCTCCAGGCAAAAAGCGCAGAGTTGCTGGTGAAGTTTTGTCCTGACTGACTGGTAATCAGTTTATAACCTAGCTCATACGAATTCGGTGCTAAGGTATATTCTTGTACCAAGGTGCCTGTTTCGGTGGCCACACTAAAACGCAAGGTAAGCGTATCGTTCTCTACGCGTGTTTCAGATGCACTAGCAGTAAAATAGAGGTCGTTGATAGCAATTGGGTTTGCCAAAGGTAAGGTCAATGATTGGGTATTGTTCAACTCGTCTATCAAGACCAAAGGCTCTTTGGTATAGGTTTGAAAATCTTTCAAAACCACTTTTTTCACCATACCTCCTTTGGTAGAGAAAGTGAATTGTACCAATTGGTTTTCCAATACTACTTCTTTCTCTTCGCCTTCTGCAGCTGTAGCTAATGTACCCATTTGGGCAAGTTTTTCTTGACGAGCTGCAGAGTCTATGGCCGTAATGACCGGACTAAGAGCAGGGCTGGCTTCAGTACTTATACTTTGTTCGATTGGAGGATTCTCTTCAAGGGGAATCTCGGGCTTGGGTGCAAAAAACTGGAAGTAAATGAGTACCAGCATCGACATAAGTACGAGACCTATGGTTTGGTTTCTATCCATTGTATCTTTTTGAAACGAATGATTGGTAAATATTTTAAAAAGGGCTCGAAATTACGCAAATAATTTAAATTACCACTTGTTCGCGAGCCGACTTGTGTTCAATGGCAGCCTTAACGAATTTTACAAACAAAGGATGTGGATTGAGCACAGTGCTTTTCAATTCAGGATGGAACTGCACACCCACAAACCACGGGTGATCTTTCAATTCGATGATTTCTACCAATTTGGTATCAGGATTTACCCCCGAGGCCAGCATACCCGCATCTTGGAACTGATCCAAATACTTGTTGTTGAACTCGTAGCGGTGGCGGTGGCGCTCCATAATGTGGGCTTTGCCGTACACCGAAAACGCCTTGCTATTTTTCTTGATATCGCATGGGAATGCACCTAAGCGCATGGTGCCGCCCATGTTTTTGATTTTCTTTTGCTCGGCCATCATGTCGATTACCGGATGCTTGGTTTTGGGTTTTACCTCCGTACTGGCAGCCTCTTTCAAACCCAGTACGTTGCGGGCAAATTCAATGGCCGCGCATTGCATACCTAGGCAAATGCCGAAGAATGGGATTTTGTTCTCTCTTAAGTATTTGATAGCCTGTATCTTGCCTTCTATTCCCCTTTCGCCAAAGCCGGGCGCTACCAGCACACCATCGAGGCTATTAATGTAATCGTGTACGTTGGCTTCTGTTATTTCTTCCGAAGAAATCCACTTGAGGTGCACCTTGCATTCATTTTCAGCTCCGGCATGGATAAAGCCTTCCACGATGGACTTATAGGCATCTGGCAGCTGCACGTATTTACCCACCAAGCCGATTTTCACCTCACTGGTAGGGTTTTTCAATCGACCCAAAAACTCCTTCCATTCTTCAATGTTGGGTTCGTTTTTGTGCGGGATTTTCAACTTGGCCAATACGCGCTCATCCAGCTTCTCTTTCTTCATCAAAAGAGGCACATCGTATATGGTTTCGGCATCGAGGGCTTCTATTACCGAATTGATGTTTACGTTGCAGAAAAGGGCCAGTTTCTTACGGATATCCATAGGGATATGGCGCTCGGAACGACACACTAAAATGTCAGGCTGGATACCTGCCTCCAGCAGTTGTTTCACCGAGTGCTGGGTGGGCTTGGTTTTGAGTTCTCCGGCTGCTTTTAGGTAAGGCACTAAGGTAAGGTGGATGACCAAAAAGTTATTAGAACCTAAGTCCCACTTGGCTTGACGCACGGCTTCAATAAAAGGAAGCGATTCAATATCGCCCACGCAGCCACCGATTTCGGTGATTACGATATCATACTTTCCGGTATCGGCCAGCTTGTAGAAGTTGTGTTTGATTTCATCGGTAATGTGCGGGATTACCTGTACGGTTTTTCCCAAATATTCGCCCTTACGCTCCTTGGTGATTACGTTATTGTAAATCCTTCCGGTGGTCACATTGTTATCTTGCGATGTTGGGATGTTGAGAAAGCGCTCATAGTGACCCAAATCCAAATCGGTTTCGGCACCGTCATCGGTCACATAGCATTCGCCATGCTCGTAGGGGTTGAGCGTTCCCGGGTCGATGTTGATATATGGATCAAATTTTTGGATGGTGACGGAGAGGCCGCGTGCCTGAAGCAATTTGCCTAAAGAGGCCGCGATAATACCTTTACCAAGAGAAGAAGTAACCCCACCGGTTACGAAAATAAATTTTGCAGAAGCCATAAGTCGTTTTAGTGCCTATGGGATGCAAAGGTAATCTAAATCCAAGAAAAAGGGAGCGGCTAGGCAGATTTAATTCCACTTCTACGACAAGTACCATTGCCTAGCGGTAGATTGCAATCGGGGTGTTTTTGGAATGAAAAAAGGAACAAACGAGGCTCTGCTATTTTCATTTTGAGAATCTGGCTATCAAAATGATATTTTCTGACGATTTTTCTCTTTTATAAGTGCTTGATAAACAATAAATTGTTAATTTGTGCTTATTTTTTAGTTACTTGAAGGGGCTAATGTTTATTAAAAGGCAATCTATTCTGTATTTTTGTGAGTAATGCATTTTTTGAAGCCTACTAACTGATTCAGTGATGGATAGTACTAAACGAGCTTCCACGTATGCGGCTATTTTTTAATCCTATGTATCGGAAGATTATTTTCTATTTAGGCGCCTTTCTTTTTCTGACGGGCATTTCACAGCAAGTACATGCGCAATGTAGTTCCTTGAAGCCTGCCATTCAGGTAGATTTTGATGCGGGCAATGGCTGTGGACCTACTGCGGTGAGTTATGAAATTACCTATAGTTTTTTCTCTGCCCAAAATCCTAACAATATCACCATTCGTTTCCGTTGGAATGATCCAGCTAATAATGTTTCTGAATTTTCGGTCGGTGACCCCGGTTTTGTAGTAGGTGGTGGAAATACTACTTTTTCGGCTACAGGTTCCTTTGTTTATGTGGATAATCAAGATTGTTCGTATGAAGCACAGGCCTTTATTGTTATCAATGGTGTAGAATGTCCATCGTCTGAACAGCCTCAATTCGTAAGCAGTTGGGGGCGCGATAATCAATTTGGTGCTGCACTCGATATCAATCCGGATGAATATAGCATTTGTGAGGGAGAAGGTATTCCTGCTACTATATTCAATGATGCCAGTGAGTTTAATTGTAGAATAGCTGTTGAACCAGATGCCCCTAACCAATTACCTCGCTATGTGCAGTTTGTGTATGGAACCAATCATACCAATGCTAACGGGATAAAAAATGTACGTATCAATACAGGAGTCGGAGGGATTGTGAATATTACCGATGGTACAGGTGCTCGGGCTGCTAATGTCACACGCTCGGGAGTTACAGCTGCGCATTTTGGGCCGATAGAAGAAGTGCCCTTTCCTGCCAATGGGCCTACGCGCCAGTCTTTTCCCGTTAGTGCGGTGGCCAATGCGGCCAATGTGGTGGGCAATTATGTAGAACTTACCATGTACAATTGGAACACCTGTAATCCATGGAATGGAAGTACGGCCAATCCTAACTATGCCGATGCCATATCTGAAACTGTACGTATCAATGTGGTGGATTTACCGAGTGCGACTATCAATTACCGTTTTTCAGATAACTCCAATAACCCAACAGCCCAATATTGTCCCGAGCAGGGCATTCGGTTAACGGCCACGGGAATAAATGGTGCCGATCGCTATCGTTGGGAAATCTACAATGGCCCTACCGCAGCCTCCGGTATTGCTATTGATAGCGATGGTGGCCAACGCATGCGCAAGCCTGATAATGGGAACAACCCTACCAGTAGCTTTGGGGCTTATGAAAACCAGAATTTTATTAATGTAGACGATGGGTTTCCCTCCTCCACCACTCCGGGAATGAAATTGGTACGTTTGTATGTGAGGAACACTGGTCCCGATGGGTTCTGCTATAACCTTATAGAGGGAAGTTTGGAAATTATTCAGGCTCCCGCAGCTCAGATTGGTATCAATGGCAATGTGGCTGCTGCCAATACACCTTTTGAAGTATGCTATGATGGTAGTACCTATGATTTCATCTTGACCGATGAATCTACTTTAAAAAATGGATCGACCCAAACTACTTGGCGGGTGCTGGATAGAAACAATTCCGTGATCTACGGCCCTGTTTCTCAAAATAACAATGCTACTCCCTTTGATTTTCCTGAAGCGGGAAATACCTTTTCAGTAACGGATGTAGGCCATTACCAAGTAGAGCTTACCAATTTCGATAATATTACTACCTGTGCCACCACCGATGTGTTTGATATTTTTGTCTACGATCTTCCGGAGGCCACTTTTACAGCCTCTACGGAGTGTGCTGGTAGCACTAATAATACAAACAATACCTTATTCCAGAATATCAGCGGTACTATGCAGGGGATAAGTCCTCAGTTGAATGGGGAAACCATCACCACCTGGGAATGGGATTTTAGCTATGATGGGATAACTTTCAATGTTGAAAGAACCGCCAATAACAATACCTCATTCAGACGATATCTTAACAGTGCAGGCAATGGAGTGGCTCCTTCCGAAGCAGGCACCTACGATGTGGCCTTGCGTGTCCGCACCTCCGAAGGTTGTGAAGATATCACTGTAACTCAAGTAACGGTATTGCCCAATCCGGTAAGCAGCTTTTCTGCCGAGTACAATGGCAATCCTTACGCGGGTGAAGCGCTTTGTCCTTCGGAAACTCTGACTTTTACCAATACCTCAGACGAAAGTTTGAATGATGTCAGCCTGAGTCCGGTTAGTTATCAGTTAGAAATTCAACAAGGCGCAAGTACCACTATAGTAGCGATTGGAGGAGAAAACGCCACTGCTTCTTATGCATTTCCGAATGTTTCAGCCGGAGCGCTGGTATATACAGTGCGTTTGCAAGCTTTAGGGAATAATGGCTGTCCGATTTACAGTGCACCCATTACAGTAAATGTGAGTCCGGGCGCACCTTCTAATTTTGGAATTACCTATGTAAGTGATAACAATCCTTATGATGGGTTTGCCAATAATTGTAGTCCTCTGGAACTGCGCTTTACTGCCGATGCAGCCACTACTACTCTCAATCCTGATACGTATACATGGGTAATACGCGATGGAGCAACTATCATTAATGGAGGGGGAGTTACCCAAGCCGGAAATTCTTATGATTTTGAGTTTGAAAATGAATTTCCCACTATCAGTGCGAAAAACTTTACAGTAGAGCTTCGCCCTATCAAAGGAGGCATTTGTATTGGTACTTCTACCAAAATTGTAAAAATCAATCCTCAGCCCAGTGCCGATTTTGACATCACGCTAGTCAGTGAGAATTGCGATGAAGTGGTATATGAGCTGGAAGCTACTCAGAAAGGCTTGGTTACTTACGATTGGGATTTTAACCCTGCACCAGATGATTTAGATTTTACCTTAAGTGGTGATAATAATATCATTCGTGTTACATACAATCGTCCACCTGCTGCCGGAAGTAATTTATTGCCGGATTTTATCTTGGAAGCCGAAAACGTATTGGGCTGCTTTAGCCAAACTATTACTCAGCAACCCACAGTACCTATTGCTAAGCGTGATGATGATGAAACTATAGTACTTACCGCCACTTCAGCTACTGAAGGATGCGAACCCAATTTTGCAGTTAATTTTTCTAATGATACCAATTTAGGCAATTTGCCTCCGGCTACTACTTTCAGTTTGAGTGTACGCAATGCAGCCAATCAGGAAGTGTTTGATGCGGCCAATCTAAGTGGAGATTTAACCCTAGTAACAGACTTTACCTATACTTTCCCTACACGCGGTTTTTATCGGGTAGATTTAATTGCCAATCTCCCTTCTACCTGTATCAGCGTGAGTACGCCCCCTATTGAGGTGGAAGTTAATCCGCTACCTGTTCCGGCCTTTTCAACTAACTTCACGGAAGGTTGCGGGCCGCTGGATGTGCAGTTTCAAGATCAGTCTACAGTGCCGTCTGTAACGGGAATAAATCCTACAGGAGCCGTTAACTATCGCCATTGGACCATTACCGATATAAGTAATAATGTGCTTATTGAAGATATTCCAAATGGGGGAGCTACCCTTAACCGCACCCTAGAAAACCCGAATAATTCCGGATTGGCCTTTATTGATTATCGGATAGATTTAGAGGTAAGCAATACCAAAGGCTGCGTATCGCCTGTGGTAAGTAGGGTAGTGCGCGTATTCCGCGAGCCTGAAGTGGATTTTAGCATCTTAGGAGGTACATCTTTCTGCCAAGAGGGTTATATAGTGGAGTTTTCCATTGATCCGGAACAAAATCCGGCCAATACTACCTACAGCTTTAATTTTGGAGATGGTACCATAACTACGCCTACCACGTCTTTGGCGAACCAAACCCATACTTTTGTCAACCGTCTGGGCTACAACGGCACAGATTCCTATACGGTGCGACTTACGGCCACCACCCCCGATGGCTGTACCGTTACGCGCAACCGTACCGTCACATTACGGCCTCAGCTTGATGCCAATTTGGTATCGGATAAATCGGAAGGATGTGCGCCTTTACAAGTGAATTTTACTAATATCAGTTTGCCCGCTTCCAATTTATTGCAATCAGCTTCTTGGTCTTTCCGCGAAGTAGGTACGGTAGCTTGGACAAATTTTAGTAGTGGCTTGAACAATGCCCAACATACCTTTGTCAATACTTCAGGAGCTACCAAGGAATTTGAAGTTCGCTTGCAAGTCACTAGTCTTCAGGGTTGTACGGATGAATTCATTTCAGGGAATACCATTACGGTATTTAGTAGTTTTGCTTCGGGTGCCATCGTAAATAACAATACCGAGGTATGCGCCTCTGAGGGAAATGTTGCCTACCAAATTGAGCCTACTGACGTTCAGGCAAATTCAACCTATACATGGTCCATTAGTCCAGTAGTGGGCTCTTCGGCCAATGCCTTTATCAGCAGTGGCCAAGGAACGAATAGTATACAAATCAATTATTTGGCCAATGCGGGCGATTTACTATTGCAAGTAGTAGAAATGGACGATAATGGCTGTTCGGGCGTTCCGGCTACTTTACCGATTACGGTCAATCCGCTTCCGCTGGGAACACTGAATGGTACTACCAATATTTGTAGAGGAGAGATTACCGATTTGGTATTCGACCTACAAGGAACCGGTCCTTTCAACGTAATATATAATGAAGGAACCACTCCACGCTCACTCACGGGCATTTCCGATGGGCATGTGCTGAGCGTATCGCCCAATAGTTCAAGAAATTACACCTTGGTATTGATTGAAGATTTAGGCACCGGATGCCAAAACACAGTGAACAGCAGTGCTTTTGTCAATGTGTTTAATCCGCCTAGCTTATCGGTTAGTGGCAATGCCACCATTTGTAGAGGAGAAAGTGCTAATCTGGTCTTTAATTTGGGCGGTGCAGGGCCTTGGGATTTTACCTATTCGGATGGAACGAGCACATTTGATGTCATTGGGGTGAACAGTTCATCTCACGTGGTTTCGGTTAGTCCTACTGCTACTACCACCTATTCCTTGGTATCCATTACCGATGCCAATACGTGTAGCAATACCTCTTTAAATGGCTCGGTGGTGGTGCAAGTAAATGATTTGCCTCAGGCGGTTCTTTCGGGGAATCAGGCTATTTGTAAAGGAGAGAGCCCCGAGCTACAAATTGAGTTCCTTGCCGGAGAAGCTCCGTTTAGGATTCGATACACCGATGGAAGCTTGATTTATACCTTGGTAGATGTCAATCCCGATCCTATTACCAATACTTTCTTTTTCAGCCCCAATGCGCCAATCAGCACAGTTACCTATACTTTGGTAGATATCAGGGACGCCAATAATCCGAATTGCTTTGCCGATATTCCTTCCGGATTGCTCACTGGTTCGGCTTTGGTGCAGGTAAATGAATTGCCTACGGCTGCTTTGAGCACGGAAGAAAACAGTATCGCTACTTCTGCTACCATTTGTGTGGGCGATGAAATTCCGCTTTATTTTACACTTACCGGAGCAGGGCCATTCTCAGTAAGCTATACCGATGGTTTTTCTACCTTTAGCGATGTGTTCGATAATGGTGATTTTATTACCGTATCGCCACTAGATAATACTACCTACACCTTATTGGAAGTGGTGGATAACTCTACCACCCAATGTGTGGCGCAAGAGCTAGGGGAAGAAGTGAACATTACGGTAAATCCATTGCCAACGGCAGATTTCACCGTTCTCACACCAACGATTTGTGAAGGTGGACAAACGACCTTGCGTTTTACTTTTGGAGGAAACGGCCCGTGGATGTTTAGCTATACCGATGGCATAAGCACTTTCAGTCGTGTTTCGTTCAATACTACCTTTGACGAGGTAGTGCAACTCAACGCTGCTACTACCTTCACTCTTACGGAAGTAAGTGATAACAACGGATGTACGATCTTTCCTACCATTAGTCGTGATGTAAATATTAATAATTTGCCTACCGCACTCTTGCAGGGAAGTGATTTGTATTGCCAAGGCGAAAGTGTGGAATTAGTTATGAGCATCAATGGCAACGCGAGCTCAGGGCCATGGGATATTACCTATACCGATGGCATTACGCCCAACACCTTTACCGTGGCAAGGGAAGATGCAAGTTTCAATGCATCTACAGACCTATATACCATTCGCTGGGAGGTGTTCCCAGCCGAGGGCGTTACCAATTATTTCTTGGTGCAAGTAATAGATCAATCCATTGGCTGTACGGCTGTGTTGCAAGGAAGTGCCCGCATTGAAGTGTTTGATATTCCTTCTATTCAATTGGTGAATACAGGAGCCGTATGTGCCGGAAGCGAAGCCAGAATTGTGATGGAAATAGCAGGTGGTCTTGCACCCTACACGGTAGTATTGAGCGATGGAAGTCAGGAATATACCCTGAATAATATACAAAACGGGGATGAGTATTTGCAAATAATAGATTTAACCACCACTTTCGAGGTAGTGGCCATTCATGATAGTCGTTTTCCATCAGAAGCACGTTGTGAAGGTTCGAACTTAGGAACTCCAGTAACGGTTCCTGTAAACCAAAGACCACAAAGTGAAATCAGTGGCTCACAATACCTTTGCTATGGCGATCAGGCGGTAATTACCTTTACCAATACAGGCAATGGGCCGTTTACGATTGTGTATACCGATGGTAGCCAGCAGTTTACTATCAATAATGCTGCTGCGGTTCATGAAGAGCGTGTCTCTCCATCGATCAACACTACTTACCAATTAGTATCGGTTAGTGATGCCAATAATCCGGTGTGTCAATCCAATGCTTCCGATATCAGCGGTGAGGCAATTGTAGAAGTTTCACAGGAGCTATTGCCGGAATTTACGGTAGAAGACATTGATGGAAATGCCATCCCTTCCAATACTTTAATTTTACCCGAAAGGCGTTTTTTCTTCCGCAATACAACACCTAGTGCAGAAAATTGGAGTTATCGTTGGGATTTTGGCGATGGTACTCAAAGAGAAACCGCTACTAACGAAAGGGTGAATCACGAATACGCCACCTATGGCAATTATCAAGTTACTCTCACCGCCTACAATGAATTCTGTAGCGAGGAGTTTACCCAAGATATTCGATTGGTACCGATTTCTCCCATTGTAGATTTTACCTACACGCCTGAGGACGGTTGCTTGCCACTGGAGGTACAGTTTACCAATACCACCCAGTTTGGAGATCCTTCCAAATATCGTTGGGATTTTGGGGATGGTAGTGCCATTAGTACAGAAATCAATCCTCGCCATATCTACACAAGGCCGGGTGTATATACCGTTACCTTGTCGGGAGCGAATCCTACCAACGAAATAGTGGTAAATGTGAAGCAAGACATCATTACGGTGAGCAATGTTCCTTTCGCAGGTTTTGCGGTGGCACCTACGCAAGTATTCTTGCCCGACCAGCCTATTTATTTGCGAAACGATAGTCAAAATGCTACTTCCTTTAGCTGGGATTTTGGAGATGGCAATACTTCTGAGGAATATGAGCCGACTCACCTGTATACCGAAGCAGGTGTGTTTAATATCACCTTAGTGGCCATCAATGATTCAGGTTGTACCGATACGCTTACTTTAGAGGCAGCTGTTACAGCCGAAGAAGGAGGACAAATCAAAGTGCCCAATATTTTCACTCCGGGCATTTCTAGCGGTTCGGGTGGTTCGGGTGGTGCCGGATTTGGCGACAATGCGGTATTCCTTCCCGTAACCGATGGGGTGGTAGAGTTTGAACTCTTGATTTATAACCGTTGGGGTCAATTGCTTTTTGAAAGTAAAGACAAGAACGTAGGCTGGGACGGAACCTACAATGGGGCACTATGCCAACAAGATGTATATGTGTATAAATTAACGGTAAAACTGCTGAGTGGTGAAATACTCACCAAGCTGGGCGATGTTACTTTACTTCGATAATGCTATGCGTATGAAATCATTTATTTTATTCATTTTAGTAAGCCTAGCCTTGTCGGTAGCGCTTAAAGCGCAAGATCCGCAGTTTTCGCAGTATTATGCCTCGCCCTTGTATTTGAATCCGGCTTTTGCTGGCTCTACCGAAATGCACCGTGTGGCTTTGAATAATCGCTTGCAGTGGCCCAACCTACCTCAAACCTATACCACCTATGCGCTGTCTTATGATTACAATATGGCGCATCTGAACAGTGGTTTTGGTCTCTTGCTTACCACCGATAAAGCCGGAAGCAGTAGCCTGCGCAATACCAATGCAGGGTTCCTTTATGCCTACAAGATTCATTTGAACAATAAATGGGTAATCACCCCCGGTTTGAATTTTAGCTATACGCACCGAGATATTGATTACAGCAAACTCCTTTTCCCGGATCAAATCAGTTCGGATGGTTCAGGAGTACTTCCTGTAAGTCCGGGGGGAAGTGGCGCCAATCGGATTGAGAAAGTACAATACTTTGATTTTGGAACAGGCCTTTTGGTGTATAACCGCGCGGCATGGTTTGGAGGTAGTTTACATCATATTCCTCAGCCCAACACTTCATTTTTAGGTGGAAATGATAGACTTCCGATGAAACTCACCGTG
Organism: Shiella aurantiaca; assembly: GCA_030412945.1. Taxonomy (GTDB): domain Bacteria; phylum Bacteroidota; class Bacteroidia; order Cytophagales; family Cyclobacteriaceae; genus Shiella; species Shiella aurantiaca. The sequence continues at coordinate 278,016 of JAUHJS010000003.1, forward strand.
CATGGTGGCGTGAAAATCCCCTTGTATTATGGACCACAGAAGTTGAGCCGTATGTCCAGTATTAGTCCATCCTTCATTTATAAAACCCAAGGAGAGTTTGACCAGTTGGATGTTGGGATGAATTTCACCTATGATCCTATTATGGCAGGGCTTTGGTATCGTGGACTTCCCATTCGTCAAACGGTAGATGATCAATTCAGCCGCGATGCTGTTACCTTTATTATGGGCCTAAATTTCAAGGATTTGCAAATGGGCTATAGCTACGATATCACCGTTAGCCGACTGGGAGCCAATAGTGGAGGAGCACATGAGATTTCCCTTATTTATGAATTCACCTACGAGAATTTGCATCGGGTGAAAAGAAAAGAGAAATTTATGCCTTGTCCATCTTTTTAATGCATGAAGCAACATAGTCTGGCCAGTTTGGATGACAACTCCACTTGGCATCTGAAGGCAGAGCAACAATCCTTGTTATTAGTGTCTTTCAAAAATACCAATGAACTAAACTACTGGCACGAAAAGCTGGGCATATCTCCTGTGATTTTACTCACTCGATCAGAACAGGTATATGAAGTGATTTTCAAGATTCCCGAAATCCTATGGGATATCATCGAATACGCTGAAAAGCCGCTTGAAGTGTATTTGCAGCATGCCAAAGAACTTCCTGCTTCGGCTTTTACGCCTGATAAAGAAGTAGTTATTAACCTGCTTCGGAATGGGGAACTCTTTCACTTACTTAAGCCTCTTCGCAAGCCCGTTTTTGCTTTTCCTATTTCTGCAAAGTCGCTTGAGGGCATTGCTTGGCCTAGCGAAGATAATGTACTACCTTTGGCGACCAATGAAATTTACCCCACCCAGCCCAAACGCCTACGTTTAGGCCTCAATGGGGACATTAAGTTTCTATAAACGCTTTCCCGATTCATGAATTTTTCTGCTCAACTTGGTCATAATTCCATCATTCGATTAGTACAGGAAAGTGCGGCAGATTTAGGGCTAGAGACCTATCTGATAGGCGGATATGTGCGCGACTTACTACTAAAGCGTGATTCAAAAGACCTTGATTTTGTTTGCGTAGGAAGTGGAATCAGCTTGGCTATGCAAGTAGCCGAAAAAGCTGGACTAAAAGGCAAGGTCACAATCTTCAAACATTTTGGCACCGCTATGGTGCATATCGATGGCCTCGATGTGGAGTTTGTAGGGGCAAGGAGAGAATCCTATCGTTCCGATTCGCGCAAGCCTTTAGTAGAGGATGGGACTTTGGAAGACGACCAGAATCGTAGGGATTTTACCATCAATGCACTGGCTATTTCAATGAATTCGGCCAATTTTGGTGAACTTATCGATCCATTTGGAGGGGTTGAAGATTTGAGAAAGAAAATTATCCGCACGCCTTTAGACGCGGATATTACTTTCTCAGATGATCCACTGCGTATGATGCGGGCTGTCCGCTTTGCCAGTCAGCTGGGTTTTGATATTGAGCCTGATACTTTTGAAGCCATTAAGCGAAATGCCGAACGCCTAAAGATCATTTCACAAGAGCGTACTACAGAGGAATTGAATAAAATTATCCTTTCCCAAACGCCCTCTTATGGGTTTAAGTTACTCTTTCATAGCGATTTGCTGCATCAGTTTTTTCCTGAAATGGTAGCCCTTCAAGGCGTAGATACCATCAATGGAAATACCCATAAAGATAATTTTTATCACACGCTTCAGGTGCTGGATAATGTGGCCAAGGTTTCCAGTGATTTGTGGCTTCGCTGGGCGGCTATCCTGCATGATATCGCTAAGCCTCCCACCAAGCGCTATGACCCTAAAGTAGGTTGGACTTTCCATGGGCACGAGGATAAAGGCGCACGCATGGTGCCTTCTTTGTTCCGCAGGTTAAAGTTGCCTCTGAATGAACCCATGCGCTTTGTGCAAAATCTGGTACGCATGCATTTGCGCCCTATTGCTTTGGTAAAAGATGTGGTGACGGATGCCGCCATCCGTAGGGTGTTGTTTGAAGCCGGAGAAGATATCGATGCCCTCATGCAGCTTTGCCGTGCCGATATCACCAGTAAAGACCATAGCCGAGTGAGCCGCTACCTGACTAATTTTGATAGGGTAGAAGCTAAAATGAAAGAGGTAGAAGAGCGCGATCAGCTGCGCAATTTCCAGCCTCCTATTTCGGGCGAAGATATTATGGGCTATTTCCAACTTAAACCCGGAAAAGAGGTGGGCGAAATCAAAGAAGCCATCCGCGAAGCCATTATTGAAGGGATTATCCCCAACGAAAGAGAAAAAGCATTTCAATTAATGATACAAGTAGGCCAGCAAAAAGGCCTTGTTTTTAATTCTAATTATGATGAAAAAAAGTAGTGTAGTACTTATCGCCCTTATCGCCTTTGTAGGTCAAGTTTGGGCGCAAAATCCCGCCAAGCAATCTGACGATTATAAAAGAGCCGAAGCGCGTTATCACCTTGGTTTGAAATATAATGACATCTCGGTATCAAAAGCCGCTCTGTATGATATGATTGCCATCGATAAAGAAGACTATTCTTTGCTCGATTCTCTTTCCTACATTTATTTCGATTATCAGCAATTTGCCTCTGTGGCGCTTATTGGGAAGCAGATTTTGGCCAAATATCCCAATCACCTTCCGGCCTTAGAAATGAGTGCCATTGCTTTTGAAAACTTGGGAGCAATCGATTTGGCAATCAGTAATTATGAAAGCCTGTATCTGAAAAATAACAGCCTTTTTACCTTATATAAAGTAGCCTCTTTACAGTTGCAAGGTAAACGTTATAAAGAAGCCCTTATTAATTTGGATGCCATTATTGCCAATATCGAGGCCGAAACCAATCCACTAGAGTTTCCTTTGGACAATAACCAAACTCAGCGTATTCCTATGAAAGCCGCAGCCTTGAACCTAAAAGGTTTGCTCTACAAAGAAACCGGAGAAGCCGCGCAAGCTAAATCCGCTTTTGAAGCAGCCTTAGCCATTGCCCCCGATTTTGCCGCAGCCAAAGAGAATATGAAATAATTTTCTGATAGATAAATTCTTGAAGAAGAGTCTCTTAGGGGGCTCTTTTTTTGTTTACATTAAAAAGTAGAAGTACTGATGCAACTCTCAATCAGGAGCCTGAGTCATTAGCCTGAAATTGAACGTGGAAAATACCGTAGTAAATATTCATCAAGAAGTGGTAGACGGCTGCATAGCAGGCGACCGCGCGGCACAGTATCGCTTTTATAAGCTGTATGCTAAAGCCATGCTGCATATTTGCTACCGTATGCTACGAGATGAAGAGGCGGCACAAGATGTGTGTCAGGAGGCGTTTATCAGTGCATTTTCCAATTTTCAGTCTTACAAAGGCGATGCTTCAGTAGGCTCTTGGCTTAAGCGGATTGTGGTAAACAAAGCCCTTGATTTCTTAAGGAAAAAGAAAGATTTCATCATCGCCCTAAATGATAATGAACACGACAGGGTAGAAGAGGAGGAAGGCTCTTGTGAAGATACCCAAGCTTCGGTGCAGGTGGTAAAAGAGGCTATTGATGCCTTGCCTGCAGGCTATAGAACGGTACTCACACTCTACCTTTTTGAAGGCTATGATCATAAAGAAATTGCCGAAATACTGAACATATCGGAGTCGACCTCCAAAACCCAGTACAATAGGGCAAAAGCAAAATTAAAAGAACAACTCAAGCATTTACGTCATGAAGCACACGGATAATTGGGAAGAATGGCTAAAGGCCCAGCAGCAGGATTTGGATGCACTGGAACCCAGGGCCAATCATTGGCAGCAAATAGCGAAGGCATTGGACGAGCAAGCGAAACCTGCACCTTCTTATGTATGGATTTGGAAAGTAGCGGCCATGCTTTTGTTGGTTTTGTCAGTGGCTTTGCTCGTGGAGCGCAATTACCGCTTGAATCCGGCTGAGAAGGAAGTAAACCTTGCCAGTGTGAATCCCAAATTGCAAGAAGTGGAAACCTATTATACCCAGCTGATTGCTGAGAGGCAATTGGAAATGAGCAGCTTAAGCGAGCAAGCTCCCGAACTGGAGAAAACTTTCGCTTCTGATTTACAAACCCTCGATTTAGTGTACGAACAACTCAAAGAAACACTCATAAACAACAACAACGACCCTAAGATACAAGATGCCATGATACTGAATCTGCAGCTAAGAATCAGCATCCTCAATCAACAGGTTCAAATTCTACAACAAGTTAAACACGTCAAAAATCATGAAACAACTAGTATATAAATGTATCGGAGGAGTTTTACTCCTTGCCCTTACACTACCCGTATTTGCTAAAGATGCTATCGAAAAGACCAAAGAGGTTAAGAAAAGCTACACGGTAGATGCCTCGGTTCGCCTAAAGGTGGATAACCAATTTGGAAAGGTGCATATCAACACCAGCAATTCTAATACACTCACGGTGGATATTCTGGTGCGGGTAAAGCAATCGGATGAAAAGAAAGCCCAGGAACTATTGGATAAAATTACCATTGCGATTAATGAAGATTTGAAATCGGCAAAGGAAATAAGCTTTGAAACCAAAATTGGGGGTAAGTTTTCGAATAACAACAAAGGCGAATTTAGTATTGACTATTCCATCTCTATGCCGCGCCAAAACCCTTTGGAGGTAGAAAACAGCTTTGGTGATGTGTTTTTGGATGATTTTGATGGCTCATTGGACTTGGAGGTAAGTTACGGAGCTGCTAAGATTAATCGCATAAGCGGTACAGCCTCTATCGAAATTGCCTTTGGCTCAGGTACCTTGGCGTATCAGAAGCAAGGAGAATTAGAAGTGAGTTATTCTAAAGTGGAAGCTGGTGAATTAGGTGTGGTAGAGGTAGATTCTGAGTTTTCAGATTTGGTAATTACCAAAGGAAACCAAGTGAACCTAGATGCCAAATATGGTAAAGTGAAACTAGGAGAGGTGCAAAGCCTACAAGCCGATGTGCAATTTGCCGGATTTGAGCTAAGTAAAGTATACAAAAGCATAGAAGCCGACCTACAATATGCAGATAATGCACAAATTGACTGGGTGTCAAAAGCCGTTAATTCGGTAAAAATCCGCTCTAATTTCGGATCTATCAAAGTAGGCTTGCAAAGAGGTATGAATGCCGAAGTTTCCTTCAAATCCAGCTTTGGCGATATCGATGCTTCGGAATCTGATTTTGATTTCAATAGACTCAGTAAAGAAGATTTCAAGCGCTCAATGGAAGGAAAAATAGGCAGCGGAGGCAGCAATAAAGTGGAGCTTTCGGCTGACTATGGTAAAGTGAAAGTGAGCGTGGTCGACTAATTCTCAAGGTAACACAACAACAAAAAAGAGGCCTTAAAGCCTCTTTTTTTATATGTTCACGTCTATGGGCGATACCTTACTATCTAACACCTTCCCTTTTTCGCATTTTAAAATACGAGCCGGGTAGGTTCTGAGGAAATAATGGTTGTGGGTAGCCATCAGTACAGCCGTACCACTGTTATTGATTTCCTGAAACAACTTAAAAATCCCATCACTCACCTCGGGGTCGAGGTTTCCAGTGGGTTCATCGGCCAGCAAAATGCTCGGCTCATTGAGCAGGGCACGGGCAATTACCACACGCTGCTGTTCACCCCCCGAGAGCTGATGAGGAAATTTTCCGCCAACCGAACCCAAGCCCACACGCATCAGCACCTCGGCTTGGCGCGCTTTGATTTTGGCCCCATCTTTCCAGCCAGTGGCCTTCATCACAAAACTCAGGTTTTCGGTAACGGTTCGGTCAGGGAAAAGCTGAAAATCTTGAAACACGATGCCCAGCTTTCGTCTCAGAAAAGGCACTTTGGCACGTTTGATATCGCGTATCTGAAAGCCGCTCACCTCAATATCGCCTAAGCGAAGCTGCAAATCGGCATAAAGGGTTTTGAGCAGGGAGCTTTTGCCACTACCCGTGCGGCCAATCAGGTACACAAATTCGCCCTTTTCTATATCAAAGCTGATATCGCTCAATACGGTTTGGTTCTCCTGAAAAATAGAGGCATTGCGTACGCTTACCACTGGCTGATTAGAAAAGTGGGTCATCGGAATTACAAGGTTAGAGGTTGTAGTTTGCCAAAGGGAAGTTCCGAAATCAATTTTTCCAAGGCTTCTTCTTTGCCATCGAGTCCGTATTTTTCCAGGTTTTTCAAAGGCCTATCGGCCCTGAAATACGCTACGAGTACAAAATTCTCGTCTCTCAACTGAATGTAATCGGGGATTTTGGCTTTGCCTTTTACTTTGATAATGTACATGGAAATATGTTTTCAGGATACAACCCAATAAAACAGATTTTGATTTAGCTATTGGCTTTTTTGTGATCGGCCAAGAACTGCTCCAGTCCTTTGTCGGTAAGTGGGTGGTTAAGGAGTCCGGTGATAACTTTAAACGGACAGGTAACCACATCGGCACCAATCTCGGCACACTGGATTAAGTGCATGCTATGGCGTACTGAAGCAGCCAACACCTCGGTGTCGAAGCCGTAGTTGTCATAAATTTGTACAATTTGCTCAATTAGGCTCAAACCATCGTGGCTGATATCATCTAAGCGGCCAATAAATGGCGATACATACGAAGCGCCTGCTTTGGCAGCCAAAAGGGCTTGCCCGGCTGAGAAAATCAAGGTGCAATTGGTTCTGATTCCTTCGTTGCTAAAGTATTTAATTGCTTTTACCCCGTCTTTGATCATCGGGATTTTCACCACGATTTTATCATCGATTTTGGCCAATTCTTTTCCTTCTTTGATCATGCCTTCGTAGTCGGTAGCAATTACCTCGGCACTTACGTTATCGTCCACGATATCGCAAATAGCTTTGTAGTGAGCCAACACATTAGCGTGACCTTTGATACCTTCTTTTGCCATAAGCGAAGGGTTGGTAGTAACGCCATCCAATACGCCTAGGTCGTAGGCTTCGCGGATTTCATTTAAGTTTGCGGTGTCGATAAAAAACTGCATAGTTTGATCAATGGTTTTGTGAAATACTATGCAAAGCTAAAGATAAATACGAAAGATGTAAGCCTAAAACGAGAAGAGTAGGAGGGAATTTTGAAGAGTGGGTAAAATAAAAATGGCAAACCGAACATCGCATCGCTACAACCACTTACCCTTGCTTCCTTCCGGACCTGGGGGATTCAGCAGGAGCTGATCGTGCCGATTTGCCGATGCAAAAGTAGTGTTTTTTAGGAAATATTGAAAGATAGGAACAGAAATTACGCGGATAATTGCTAGTATTCTGTGAATGAGGATTTTATTCCACCAAACCTTGTAGGTAGAGATTGAATTCAAGTGGGCTACCCTTTTCAAAACCATCGTGGGCGAGGTCATCCATGATATCTTCATCAAACTCGCGGGCGGTAATTTCCTTTTCACCGCTGGGGTAAATAATGATTTCGGTGCCCTTTAATTGTTTGGTGTCGATTTGCACCAATATGGTCATATCGTCCAGTACCTTTTTGAAATACTCGTGTATGATGAAGTCTTTTTTCATGGGTAGTAGGGGAATCAGTCAAAGCGATTAAGGAGCGGTTGGGGTAGAAAAAAAGTCCCTTGTTCAGGGACTTTTATATAGCTTAGGTTAACGATTAGAAATCGTCATCATCAAAATTGTCATCGTCATCATCAAAGTCCAAGTCGTCCTCTAGGTCATCCTCGTCAAGATCAAAATCCTTATCGAAGTCTTCCTCATGGAATTTGTCTTCCATTTCTTCGAACTCTTCTTCATCAAACTCATCCTCGAATTCATCACCGAACTCGTCCTCTAATTCATCATCTTCAAATTCATCAAGATCGTCATCAAAATCTGCCATGTTTTCAAGCTTTAATGTGTTCAGGTATGGTAAAAATCGGGCAAATATAGGATTTGCACAATTATTTAATTGGTTTTTTTTCGCGAATAATTTTTAGCCATTCAACGTGCCGCAAAAATAGATTTTTTTCTGAAATCCCAAATCTACTTTGCGTAATCGTTTGTTTTTTTTCATCTTTAGTAATGTAATAATCTTAAACAAACTATTATGGGTAAAGGAGATATCAAAACAAGAAAAGGCAAGATTAGCGCTGGTTCGTATGGTGTGTTACGTCCCAGAAAGTCGAAAGAATCGATTGCTCCTGTGGCTAAGGCCGCAGCAGCACCAAAGGAAAAGGCCCCTAAGGAAGCTAAGCCTAAAAAGGCGGCAAAAAAATAACCGGAGCCTTGCAGCAATGCAAGGCTTTTTCATTTCACCGATTAGCGTGTACCATTTATGAAGGAAGTTCTCTTTTTTGATGGGGCTTTTGTGTTGCCCCAAGAGGCCAAGGTGGCCGTTACCGATATTGGCCTGATCCGGGGTTATGCCATTTTTGATTTCTTACGGGTGCAAAACCATGTGCCGCTTTTTGTGGAAGACTATATCGCCCGCTTTATGCGCTCGGCTGAATTGATGCGGCTTCCGCTGGCCTATTCGGCAGAAGATTTAAAAGGCTTGATTGTAGAGCTGGTAGCACGAAACGGCTATTCCTTTGCGGGCATTCGCTTGGTACTGAGCGGTGGCATTTCGCCTGATAATTTTAGTGTGAAAAGTGGGGGCTCTTTGGCCATCATCGAAAAAGTATATTCGCCTGTGGCGTCAGAAGTATACCAGATGGGTGCACAAATCATTTCCCGAGATTATGTGCGCAGCTTTCCCGAAATCAAAACTACCCACTACGCTTTCGCCATCAATGTATTGCAAGGCTTGGCCAATCCGGCTATTGAGGAGCTTTTGTACACCCATGAGGGCTTTATTACGGAATGCTCCCGGTCCAATATCTTCTTAATTAAAAATGGAGTATTGATTACGCCACATGCCAGTATTTTGTGGGGCGTTACCCGAAAGTATACCTTAAAAGTGGCGCAAAATATTTTGCCTGTAGAAGAAAGACCTGTGCGCTATGCTGAATTGCTACAAGCGGATGAGGTATTTATCACCAGTACTACCAAAAAATTGCTTCCGGTAGTAAAAGTAGATGAGCATAGCATAGGCAATGGCCGTCCAGGTCCTTTGAGCCAACAGATTATGGCGGCTTTTGATCAGGAAGAGAGGCGGTATACAGAGGCTTTTATGCCAAATTCTTTATCCGAATAATAAAATGGGTGCCTTTACCTAGCTCAGAATGCACTTCTATTGTTCCCTGAATCATTTCTACGGCCTCTTTTACAATATAAAGTCCGAGCCCAGAGCCTGTACGCTCGGTATTGGCGCGGTAGAACATCCCAAAAATCTTTTGATGAAACTCAGGAGCTATGCCTATGCCGTTGTCGATAAAATGTATTTCAGCTTTATCTTCAAAGCTATTGATTGTCACGCGCAAGAAGGAATCAGGCTTGTGCATATCTTGATAGCGTACTGCATTGGAAATGATATTATTAAAAATAATATGCAGTCGCTTGGGGTCGGAATGGAAAGACCCGGTTTGGTGGATAGATTTTTCCAGTCGAACGCGCTCGGCTTCATCGGTGTATTTCAAGGTTTCTACCGAGTCCATCAGGATTTTTTCAAAATCGATAGGACTGGCCTCTACGGCTGTACGGGAGTTGGAGGATAAATCGATGATGTCTTTAATGAAGGTATCGAGCTTATCCACCGCCTCGCCTATTTTAGCCAAGTATACTTCTTGGTTTTGGGTGTCGGGCTCAATGCGGATAAGGTTTACTAAGCCTTTTACGGATAGTAAAGGGGCGCGCAAATCGTGGGAAGCACTATATACAAAGCGGTCGAGCTCTTCATTGACTTTGGAAAGCTCCTTATTTTGTGCTTTGAGCTGGTTTTCAATATGTTTTTGTTCGGTTACATCACGCGAGTAAATGGTAACGCCCGTTACCCGACCGTTTTCGCGAATAGGGTAGGTGATGATTTCCACCACCATTTTGCGTTCTCCCACTTGATATTCATCAAAATAGACCCCGCGCTGCCCCTTAAGCGCCAATTCGTAGCGCTTCGACCAGGTTTGCTTAAGTTCCTTGAGCGGAGCGGGGATTAAGTCGATGATGTTTTTTCCACGCTCCAGTTTTACTCCGTAAGCAATCAGGTAATTCTTATAAAAGGGTTCGTTGAAATCAATGAGCTCGAAGCGCTTGTTGATTAGCCAAATACTATCGTCTACTGCATTTAAAATGGAACGCATATTGGCGGCATTATGGCGGATTTTGCTTTCAAAGCCTTTGCGCAGCGTGATATCGCGGATAAAGACCGAAATGCCCATCTCGGTTTCGTTGAGCGGGAAGCTATGGAAATGAAGTTCCCAGTAATAGGTTTGACCTTTAATGTCAATCGCATCTTCCTCTACAAACTGATGCCCCATGAGGGCCTTATCCAGTTTTTTTTCCCATTGTTGGGCAATTTGCGGATAGCGCTGCTCCAGCGACTTAATGAAATTGATTTCGGGGGATAAATGAAGACCATACTTGGCTTCAAAAATGTCTATAAACTGATTGTTGGCAGAAATAACTTCGTAGTGATCGGAAAGTAACAAAATGCTCGCCTGCGACTTTTCAATAATGCTGACAAACTTCTCCTGATCAATAAAGTGATCTTGTTTATTGGTAAACATGACCCTGATTTTTGGTATAAATGAAATGGGTGACCTTGGCTTATACACAAATGTATCAGCCAAGGTTGCCCTTTCAAATGCGGTTGTAAGAAAAAGACATTATTTGTACTAAAAATCTAATAAATAGAACTAATCACACATTATTTAATCACCTCCACCCACTGACCGGGTACTACCGCCTGCACGGAATTATCATACATAGCTCCGCAAGAAACAGCTGGCAAATAGAACCGACCCTGGTAGGTGGCATTGAGCTGCACTTTGATGGTTTTTCTTTGCGCAGCTCCCAAGTCAAAGTAGGTGTACACCCTATCATCACGAATGTCTTGATATTCAGGGGCCTCTTGCCCGTAATAGGTTTGGGTGTCATTCAAGCGCGTGTTGATGATTTCCCAACCACTGGGGAAAATCTGGCTCAAGGCCATTTCCTCATAATTTCCACGTGTGCCCGGATTGTACACCGTTACCTCTGCCATGAAATTGGTGCCTTGTGCCAACTGGCTTGGGTTAATACTTTCGCCATTCATATTGGTATAACGCACGGTCATTTTCAGGTCATTTTCCTGTGCTTTTTCTTCTCCAGCTAGCGGTGTGCCCGTTTGGATAATCCGAACGAAGAGCGTAGCCCCGCCTTTGTTTTGAATGCTAATCTTTCCAGTGCTTGGGCTTACGCTTACGTTTTTGGTCCAAAGGGCTTTTTTCAGACTAATCGTTTCCTCTTTTTCATTAGCGAGCCTTACTGAAAATTCACCATTCTCATCTTCTCCGTTTTCGCTAAGGTATAAAGCAATAGCCCTGAGCAAGAAGGCGGTAGTTTGTGTACTCATCCATTGATCTTTCTTACCCAGTTCCTCTGCCAGTTTTTTTAGTAAGTAGGGATATTCTTCTGTTTTCTTTAAGCGGATAAGGCATTCGAGTATGATGGCCTCATCGCGTAAATTAGAGCCATAGGAATAGCTCATTTCCTGATACTTGGCCACGGTTTTGTCAAGGGTATTGATCAATTCTTCCACAGCGGCATCCTGACCTAATACCGCATAAGCTGTGGCGAGCATCCAGCTTCCTTGCAGGCTTCTGTTGCTACTTTCGCGTAGGCGGTTCAGCGCGCCCATAGGCGCTTCTCCAGCTAGTGCTAAGGTGTACAAGCGGTAGGATTGGATCAGGTCGCTATTGAAGAAAGCTGAATTACGGCTCCAGTTATTTGCGGTTTTGCGTTGATAGGCTTTCCATTGGTTCAGCATATCATCTGGCACGAAATAGCCTTTTTTCTTAGCTTCCAGTAAGAAATGTCCCGCATAGTTACTTCCCCAAGCATCGGGCTGGTCGGCACCGGGCCAATAGGTAAAGCCGCCTTCCGGATGTTGAAACTTCTTGAGGCGCTCAATGGCAGCATTGATATTGTTTTGGGTTTTGCTTTGCTCTGTTTCCGATAAGTCGATAAAGGAGGACAAATACAACTGCGGGAATACAGCCGAAACGGTCTGCTCAATGCATCCGTGTGGATAGTTCATCAGATAGCCCAAACGCTGACGTAGGTTAATTGCGGGTAGTTGTGAAACTTCCAGATAGGCTGAATTGGTACCTTCAAGGCCACTCATACTATAGTTTAATTCGAGGTTTTTTCCAGCCTCTACTATCCCATTCTGGATTTGCGTGATGCTAGGGTTTGGCGTGCGCACTTGAATTTCTATTTCAGTTTGGGCTTTATTGTTGCCCGATTGAACTTGCACTTTCACCGTTCCCACGCCAATTTTGGTTTGAGTTTCCAAATCAAAATAGACGGTTTGGTCGCCTGTGCCACTGAAGGAAAGGCTTTGCTGTGTAGTGATAGGCTTTTTGAAAGCATCGTTCACGGTGATGCTGGCCTGAATGGATTTAATACCCTCTTCCATGACAAATACGTTTACGGGAAGTTTTACCTTTTCGCCCGGACCTAGCACACGGGGCAAGGTAGCCAATACCATGAGCGGTTGCTTAACTTCCATTACCGCCTCGGCACTACCGTAAGCTCCGGAAGGATGTGCTGCCACGGCCATGATTTTTACCGAACCCACGTAGTCGGAGATGCTTATCGTATGAGTTTTCTTACCGCCTTTGTCTAGATAGAAAGGTCCCAGATAATGCACAGTGGGTTTAAATCGATTGGCTTTTAGATTTTTAGGAGCGGTGGTTTCTTCATCCCCACCAATAGTGAGGATATGTTCCAGTCGGCCTCCGTACGCACCAATCACTTCTTCATAAATATCCCATGTTTTCACACCTAGGGCTTCGCGGGCGTAAAAATTAGACCAAGGATTGGGCGTTTTAAATCCGGTAATATCTAGCAAGCCTTCGTCCACCACGGCTAGGGTATAGGCCATGGCTTTGCCATCTTTCTCCTGAATCTCTATCGTGGTTTTCTTATCAGGCGAAGTGCTTTTAGGGGCACTGATTACGGGTAGTAGGTGTGTGGCTTTGTTTTCCACCTCTATCGGTACTATGCCATACATGCGCATGGGTAAGTCGTTTTCCGTTTGGGCATGCGGTTGCAATAGGCTAATATGCGCGTACACATTGGGTGCCATTTCTGGTTTCACCTCCAAGCTCACTTCATTAAGCCCTTTTTCCGTGTCTATCCATTGAGTGGAAAGTACTTTGGAGCCATTTTCAATGCTGATAAGAGCTTTTCCTTTGTCGCTTCCTTCAAAGCTAATCACCATATTGTCACCCGTTTCGTACTTCTGCTTATCGGTACTGAGGGTAAGGATGGAAGCACCATCGGGGTTTTGGCGGGATTCGCGGCCTGCATAGGATGGCCAATCGATGTATACGATTTCACCACTGCTGTGGCCTGAACTTGGGTCTTCTACGTGAATGAAATAGCGGCCCCACTCGGGTTCATTGATTCGTAAGTTGAAGGTACCTTTTCCATTGGAGGTGTTTACCGTACCTCCGTACACTACTTTATAATAATCACGACTAATGTAATTACTGAATGTACCTTCGGATTGATCCCACCACCAGCGCCAGTCTAGCTTGTAGACGGTAACGCGTACATTCTGCTTGCTGATGGGTTCGCCTGAGGAATTAACTGTGGCGATTTGTAGGGCATGGTCTTTTCCGGTTACCAGCATACCATAGGAGCTCAGTTCAGGTAGTTTTATGCCTACAAAACTGCTGTATGGATAATAGGGAAGGCTGAAATTATCGATACTGAAATCGCCTCCTTCTTCATACACTTTGCCGCTAAAGTGTGCAGTGAGCATACCCGGACTTTGCTGGTTTTTGGCTAAGGAAGCATTGAATTGGGCTTGGCCTTGCTCATTGGTATAGCCACTGAATATTTCTTCCCGTTCGCTGTTGAAAGATTTGGAGGGATCATCAAAAACAAAACCATCATAGCCCTTGAAGCTGGTTTTGGTGGCGGTGTACAAAACTTCAAATTCGGCCTTCAAGTTCTTGGCGATTGCCCCCGTAAGCCATTTTACAGAGAGTTTTCCGGTGAGGCTGGCATCGTCTGCCCTCAGCTTTTCCTTACCGAAATCGAGGTCGATTTTAAGGCGATTGGGTTTTATGCTTTCTATTTTCACCTTTTTGCTAAAGCTGGTGCCACCCACTTTCACTACGGCTCGCCAGTTTCCGGTAATGGCCTCGTCCTCGGTTCGGGTACTAAAGCGGTAGATATTCCCCACAGGCGTGTTTTTCACCATTTTTTGGTAGAGTTGACCCATAGGTGTGTAGAGTTCCAAGGTAACCGGATGGTTTAGGGGGAGTTTCTTTTCCAAATCTTCCAAAATGAAGGAAAGATGCAGGGAATCGCCCGGACGCCATACGCCCCGTTCGCCATAGATAAAGCCTTTGAGGCCTTGCTGCACCATTTCTCCGCCCACATTGAATGAGCTGACCGATAAGGAATTGGCATCGTCTAGTTTTATATAAATGGTCTGGTCGCCTTGTTTTACTTTTGCGATAAATGGAGTTTCATTCAGTTGCGCGAAAGTGGCCACTCCATCGCCATCGGTAGTGGCTTGGGTGATTTCCTTTTGTTGGAAATTAATAAGGCTTACTTCGGCTCCTTTCAGCGGGTTGGCCGTGAGTAAGTTAGTGGCAATGATGGTTAAGGTTCCGTTATTTCCTTTTTTGGCGATGGCGCCTATGTCGCTGGCCAATAGGTTTTTGTGTACCGAGCGCGAATTGTTATAATAGGAACTATGGCAAGGGTTTTCCCGTTCGCGCCAATCGTAATCCTCGGAATAGTAGTATTCGTTGTACGAATCCCAAGCATCGAACGTGCTATATCTGTTGTCATTAGGGGCAATGAGGCTTTCGTCCAAAGGAACGGCTTCCGCATTTTCGCCATTGCAGCCAAATACCGAAAATTCCTTGCGAATACTGAGTCGTACCTGATAAAGTGCACCCGGTTCGGCCTTCATCAATTCGGACAGATCTAAGGTAAATCGGTTCCACTCGCTCAGGTTGGTTACGCCCGAAGCATCCAAAGCCACAATCTTACGCGTGACTTCTTTGCCCACCCTTCGCAATTGGCTGTAGCCTTCGTAGTCGTTTACTTGGAAGAACTGCACCATGTTAGATTCATACACTTTGATGATTTGTACCATTACAGCCCGAAGGTTTACGGCTTCAAAAGGTAGCACCAAGCCATTGGTAGAGGGAAGAATCGTGCCCTTGCCTATAAAGCGAACGGCTGGGGAAACCTGCTCAAATCGAAGCTGAAGGCTGTATTCCTGAGGGAGAGAGGCATTTTGATAGTTCTTAATGCCGGATAATACATGCACGACTTTGTCGCCTGTGATGCGCTCGTTGAAATAAATTTTAATCTCCTGATTGTGCTGAACACTGCGTAATTCATACACATCGGCTACTTCTACCAGTCCTTCTAAGTTTTGCTTGGCAAACAAAGGGTCGGAGAATTGCAATAATACATACTGTTCGGGATAGTGAATTACCTTGGAAGCAATCAGGCTAAATTCGTTCAGTGAGGGAATGCGGATGCTTTCTTCCCCTTCTTTTTCGATGCCCAATACTTCTCCATTGTAGGCTAAGCTAACCGAGCTGGCGGAAGAGCCTCTCGTGATACCTTTGATCAAGAAGCGATGTACCAATCCTTGTTTATCATGCGTCCATTCTATGGAAAGTTTGCTTCCCTCTTGGTCGGCCTGCATCAATTTCTCGGCCTGCTCTTCGCTGATGCGATCGGCTGTTTTGAGTACTCCTTCAATCTGTTGTTTGCTCACATCTGAAGGGTTTTCCGCTTGAAGGCGTTCTACCTCAATAGAAAAATTTTGGGTGATGGTTTGAAAACCAAAGGTGAAGGTGTGCAAATCATCTGGGATGTCATTAAATAACTCATCTAGCTGTACTTTGGCTAAATAATGCGTGCCAGGTGCTAGTCCTTCTTCCGCTTGAAATACCAAGGTATTGGCATCCGCCCAACTGAATGTTCCCTTTGCCGAAGGCTCAAGGCTCATGATTTTGGCGAGATTGAGCGATTTTTGATCTTCATCCGATACGGCATTTACAAAGCGCACCTTGATGGGCGCACCTGATGATACCGTGCCATAGGTATAGGCACTTACATAACTTTGGTAAGCCACTTGCTGGTCAATCCAGTCGGTGGAAGGTTCATTTTTTTTGCCGCAAGCGCTGACAAGAAGGAGGAGTAAAAAAAAGTAACTTAGCTTTCTCATGTGCATAGTGCAGGTTTAGAAAACTAAGTTACTAGAAATTATGAATGTGTAGGGCTTAGCCTTAACAGAAACTGTACGCTTCGGATAATTACGCCTTCAAACGCATATCAGCAATGATACGCTGAATCTTTTCATCCAATTGTTTTTCTACCGCTGCATAGGCTTTGGTATCTGGCAAAGGAGCATTTACGCTAAAGTAAAATTTGATTTTTGGCTCCGTGCCCGAAGGTCGTGCCGATACCTTAGTGCCATCGGCTGTCTCGAATTGCAGCACATTGGAGCTAGGAAAATTCAAGACTTTTTCTTCCTTACTCGGCACATGAAGCGATTGTCCTTTTTGGTAATCGTGCATCCATACCACCGGTGATCCGGCCAGCATTTGTGGTGGATTTTCGCGGAGGTCTTTCATCATTTGGTTGATTTCGGCTACTCCACTCATACCTTTCTTGGTTAGAGAAATTAAATCTTCCTTATAGAAGCCAAATTGCTTATAAATATCCAACAACATTTCAAAAGGAGTGATTTTCTCCTCACGGGCATAAGCCATTACTTCGGCAATAATGGCACAGGCGGCCACGGCATCTTTATCGCGCACGAAATCGGTAATCATATAGCCGTAGCTTTCTTCTCCGCCTACTAGAAACCTGCGCTTGCCTTCCCACTCACGGATAAGGGAAGCGATGTATTTGAATCCCGTGAGGGTATTGTAGCAATCTACTCCAAAGCCCTGAGAGATTTTCTCCCACAAATCGGTCGTAACAATGGTTTTCACCATGTAATCAGTAGGAAGTAATCTTTGGGCTTTTTTATGGCTTTTTAATAGGTAATAAATAATCAAGGTGCCCGTTTGGTTGCCATTAAGCAATTGAAACTGGCCTTGTGGATTTTTTATGGCAATACCTACGCGGTCGGTATCGGGGTCTGTTGCCATCACCAAGTCAGCATCAACCTTCTTGCCCAAATCAAGGGCCATTTTCAGGGCTTCTTTTTCTTCCGGATTAGGGTATACCACAGTAGGGAAATTGCCATCGGGTTGGGCCTGGGCTTCCACAATCGATACATTGGTAAAGCCGAGATTTTTCAAGGCCTGAGGCACTAAGGTGATGCCCGTTCCGTGGATGGATGAATACACAATCCGGATATCATTATGCTTTTTCACCAATTCCGGATTCACACTTAGTCCTTTGATAGCTTCTAAATAGAGCGTGTCGATTTCTCCCGATAGTGAAATGATGTTTTCAGGTACCGGATTGAATTTTACTTCTTCAATTCCCTTAATGCGGTCCACTTCCGCGATTACGTTTTTATCATGCGGTGGGGTGAGTTGTGCCCCATCAGTCCAATAGGCTTTGTAGCCATTGTATTCTTTAGGATTATGCGAAGCGGTAATCACCACTCCACTTTTGCATCCGAAATGTCTAATAGCAAAAGAGAGCTCAGGTGTAGGTCTGAGTTCTTGAAATAGATAGACTTTGATACCATTGGCCGAAAAAACATTAGCCGTGGTTTGGGCTAGCAGCTTACTGTTATTGCGCGAATCATAGGCTACCACCACTGCGTTTTCTTCTTTAGGAAAACATGCATTGATGTAATTGGCTAAGCCCTGCGTGGCCATACCTACGGTGTAGATATTCATACGGTTAGAGCCAATGCCCATTAATCCGCGAAGACCTCCCGTTCCGAATTCAAGAGTTTTATAAAACGACTCCAATAATTCAGTGCGGTTTTCGGGTTTTTGCAGAACCAAAATCTCTTGTTTGGCTTCCTCGCTAATGGGGCTGTTTAGCCATTGCGCAACGCGCTGTTGTACGATTTCTTCCATGGATATCGAATAAAAAGCCAACAAATCTCTTTGTTGGCTTAGTAAATAATGAGTCTAATATACAGATTATAAGTTTCCGCGTAAAGCTTGTTCGCGTTCAATTGATTCAAAAAGTGCCTTGAAGTTTCCTTTTCCGAAGGATTTGGCTCCTTTGCGCTGAATAATTTCAAAGAAAAGAGTAGGGCGATCTTGCACAGGCTTGGTGAAAATCTGTAAAAGGTAACCCTCCTCATCGCGATCCACCAAGATATTGAGCTCACGAAGGGGTTTGATGTCTTCATCTATCTTGCCTACGCGGTCCAGCAGGTCATCGTAATAGGTTTGTGGTACCATCAGGAATTCAACCCCTCTTTTACGCAACTCACTCACTGTGTGTATGATATCATGGGTGGCAATGGCAATGTGCTGCACACCCGGACCATTATAAAAATCGAGGTATTCTTCAATCTGTGATTTCTTTTTGCCATCTGCAGGCTCATTGATAGGAAACTTGATATAGCCATTGCCATTGGAAACCACTTTCGACATCAGGGCGGAATATTCGGTAGAAATATCCTTATCGTCAAAAGTAAGCAGAAGGGTAAAGCCCATAACTTTTTCATAAAACTCTACCCATTCGTTCATTTTGCCGAGTTCCACATTCCCTACACAGTGGTCGACATATTGAAGACCCACCGGGCTAACGTTAGCTTCACTCTTACGTGTTACATAGCCAGGTAAGAAGGCGCCATTATAGTTTTTACGTTCTACAAAAGTGTGAATAGTTTCCCCGTAGGTGTAGATAGAAGCTACTTTTACTTCTCCATGCTCATCTTTCAATACTTTGGGTGCTTCAGCTGAGCGGGCACCGCGGCTGGTAGTTTCTTGGTAAGATTTTTCGGCATCATCCACCCACAGCGCCAACACTTTCACGCCATCGCCATGTTTGGATACGTGTTGAGTGATGGGCGAATCTTGCTGCAAAGCGGAGGTAAGTACCAAGCGGATTTTTCCTTGTTTGAGCACATACGAAGCGCGGTCTCTCACGCCCGTTTCGGGGCCGCAGTAGGCTACCAGTTCATAGCCAAAGGCGTATTGGTAGTAGAGGGCCGATTGCTTGGCATTGCCCACATAAAGTTCGATATAGTCGGTTCCGTTGATAGGAAGAAAATCGGTGGCTGTATTTGTCATAGTTGTGTTGTCGAGTAATGAGGGACAAAGTTAGTTTTTTCGCAGTTTTTTAAAAACTTCAATCGTTTTCGGGGCATAATTTTCCATCTTTTTTGGAAGATTGCCCACTAAGTAGCAGTTTTGTAAAAAAATACTCGTACTCAATGGATATTAAAGCGCTCAATAAAGCACTTGTTGCGATAGCAGAAAAGAAAAATGAGCTGAGCAAGCTTAGCTACGATCATAAAAACTACGATCAGGTAGAGGAAGAATTGCATGACATGGAAGACGATTTCATGGAGGAATTTGGTAACTACTTAGAAGAAGCCTTGCATTTTGTGCATGATGAGTTTTGCTCTGACAACGATGTGCTATTACCTATCGCTTACATTGCCAATGAGTATAAAGTAAGTGGAAAAAATAGCGATGGTTCGGTTTCGTATGATGTGGATCCAAGCCAAGGGGTAATTGTGGAAGCTGATGATTTTCCGGGTAAATCAACTCGCTTAGTGATTTTGCCTAGTCCTCCACGCATTATCTTGCAGATTGGTGCTGATAAAAAAGAAGTCGTTTGGACGGCCGATAAGTAATAAAAACGAAAGGAGGTGATTTGCCTCCTTTTTTTATGTCTTTTTACTGTAGCGCTTTATTGATTTTCTTGAAATACCAGCGTATGGCCGATAGTTCATCTTTGAATACATTGGTAATGAACTTTCCGCTTTCCGATACGCCCTCATAGTTTAATACCGCCTGACTCGCAAAAAATGAGGAGGGCATTACTACCGCTTGGTGCGTAAAGCCTAGGCGTTCGTAAATAGGATTGATTTCTTTTTCCAGCCATTCAATTTCCTCATTTCGAATCATGGTTATGCCGCTTACATTGGCATACATAAGCAAGGTTTCTTGCCGATTCAAAATATTGGGTAGGTATTTTTCATATACCTCTATGGAATCGTAGATAAGTCGCTTGAATATTTTTTCGGTAAGTACGCCACTCCACACTTCCTTGATGAAAGGTTGGCCTTGCATATCCTCAATGGAAATGTCGAGCATTTTACTTGTGTAAAGCTTCATTCGTGGGTGGTTGGTTGGATTTTGGCGAATTGCTCCGCAGCTAATAATGGCAAGAATAAGGTTTTTAATTACTTTTTACAAAGCTCCCAAGCCATTTTACATGATTTTCATGTTTTTTTAACAAGGCCTTTACATGGTTTTGTTCCTTATGTCCCTCAAAATCAATAATAAATTGGTACGAAAAGCCACTTTGGCCTTTTAGCGGTCTGCTTTCAATTTTTGAAAGACTGATGCCCGCCTGTACGAAATCATCGAGGAAGCGCGCCAAGCTGCCGGGAGTATCGGGTAGTTTGGCTATGATGCTGGTGGTATCGTTCCCGCTCAATTGGTTTTCAAAATCTTTGGCTAAGATGAGAAAGCGAGTTTGGTTGAGTTCGCTATCTTCAATGTTTTCAAAAAGAATAGGCACCAGATGGATTTTAGCCGCAACGGGAGCACAAAGTGCTGCGGAATGTTTGTCATCCTTAGCTTGCAACACAGCCTGTGAGGTAGAGGCCACCGGAACCAGCGTAATATCGGGCGGAAACATCTCTTTCAAGAATTTTCCGCACTGGCGAAAGGCAATATCTTTGGAATAGATTCGCTTGATATCTTGTATCTTCTCGCTGTTGCTGGCCAGACAAAAATGTATGGGCATGATATGTTCTGCAGCAATGTGTAAATCAAATTCGCTAAGGCAATCGATGGTCTCAACTACTGACCCAGCCTGATTATTTTCAATGGGAACCACGCCAAAACGTACTCTTTCGGTACTCACCGCTTCAAATACACTACGAATTTCGGGTAGGGCCACATAATCGCTAAGCGTACCAAAGCGGCTTTCGGCTGCCTGATGGGTGAAGCTGCCCTCGGGGCCGAGGTAAGCCACCCGCTCGGGCATTTCGTGGTGGCGACTTACGGCAAATATTTCCAGAAAAATGGCTTCTATGGCTTTTGGAGAGAGTTTTCCTTCCGAAAGTGTGCTGAGCCGCTCAATAATCGCTTTTTCCCTTTCGGGGCGGTAAATTAAGGTTTGATTGCTCTTTTTAAGATCACCCACTTTTTTCACCCAGTCCATACGCTGCTCCAATAAGGCCAGCAAAGAACTGTCGATGGCATCGATTTGGGCTCTTATCTCGTCCAGCGTCATGGTATCAAGAGCTGAAGCCCAGTTTTTGGCGCACATTTTTCAAGACCTCAGCCGCAATCACACGGGCTTTGGCTTCCCCTTCTTGCAGCTTTCTTTCTAGTTCAGGAAGGTTTTCCATGTAGAAATTGTAGGTTTCTCTTTCTTTGGCGAAAGTGTTTAGAATTAATTCGTACAAAGCTTGTTTGGCATGGCCATAACCGTAATTTCCTCCAAGGTAGTTTTTACGCATTTGCTCAATCTCTTCAGCGGAAGCCAGGAGTTTATACAAAGCAAAAACATGGCAGGTATCTGGATTTTTTGGTTCTTCCAAAGGCGTGCTGTCGGTAACGATAGCCATTACATTCTTGCGCAAGTCTTTGTCGGACTGAAAAATATCGATGGTGTTTTTGTACGATTTACTCATCTTTTGCCCATCAATACCCGGCACTATCATCACATTTTCATCGATTAGTGCTTCAGGTACTACAAAAGTTTCCCCATACTGGTGATTGAAGGAGCTGGCAATGTCGCGAGTGATTTCCAAATGCTGCAATTGGTCTTTGCCCACAGGTACATAATTGGCCTCGTAGAGCAAAATATCGCAGGCCATAAGCACGGGATAGGTAAATAATCCGGCATTTACATCGGCCAGTCGGTCCGACTTATCCTTAAATGAGTGCGCATTGGCCAACATAGGAAAAGGCGTATAGCAGCTCAAATACCACGTGAGTTCACACACCTCAGGAATGCGCGACTGACGGTAGAAGATATTTTTATCAGTATCAAAACCAAAGGCTAACCATGCGGCTGCAACGGAATTGACATTGTAGATTCGGTCTTCGGCATTTTTAATGGTGGTGAGCGAGTGCAGGTCGGCTATAAAAAATAAGGACTGATTGCCCGACTGCTGCGATAATTTAATAGCCGGCTTAATTGCTCCTAAAATATTGCCCAAATGGGGCTTCCCGCTACTTTGTATTCCGGTTAAAATTCTGGCCATTGTATAAATAAATAAGAAGTCCGAAATTAATAAAACTCTCCCCACAATTCGAATAAAATGATGGGAATGCTGTAAAATTGCCGAAGATTATGAAAGAAGGGATGCGTATGAAGTTATTTAGCTGTGGCTTGGTTTTGATGAGTTTGGTATTAGCGGGCAAGGGTAAGGCGCAAGGAGTGCCTGAATTTGAGCAAGTAACCTATGATTTTGGCACGGTAGAAGAAAATGAGGGTAGCTTGCATGCCCGTTTTCGATTCAAAAATGTGGGCAATGAGGAATTGCTGATAGCCGAAGTACAAGCGGAATGTGGATGTACCAGCCCAAGCTGGACGCGTCAGCGCATTATGCCATCTGATACAGGATCTGTGGTGGTGGCCTTTCAACCATTTAATCGTCCTGGTCCTTTCAATAAAACGGTGGAAGTAAAGTGGGTAGGGAAAGTGAACCCCGTGACGCTTGCGATAGAAGGCCGAGTGAAGCCTTCGGTGAAATCCGTGGAAGATAAATTCCCATATGTAGTAGGCGGAATGCGGTTTTCGGAAGAGCATATTTATCTGCGTAATGTACTTACTAAAGAGGAGCCAGTACTGTATACCCTACATGTGCTAAATACCACTGCTGATAGTCTGCGCCTTACTAAGTATCATGTGCCAAGCTTTATAGACCTTGATTTTCCTAAGGTACTGCCCCCTCATACGCAGGAGGCTATTGAAGTACGCTATTGGCCTCATAAAAGACAAGCACTGGGCTATGTGAGGGATACCTTTGAGCTTGTGAGCAATGAGAAAAAAAAGGCGGCTAAATTCTTTCAAATCACGGCAACCATTGAGGAATATTTTCCTCCCATAAGCCCGGAAGAAAGGGATCAATCGCCCACTCTGATACTAGAAAAGAGTTTGCTTGATTTAGGTTCATTTCGAAAAAATACGCAGGTGCAATCCCAAGTAATGATTACTAATACAGGCAAAAAGCCCCTCAATATCCGACAGGTGAGTGCCAATTGCGACTGCATGAAGGTGGCTGTGCAAGATAGGGACATTCAGCCCAGACAAAGTACTAGTGTGGTGGTGACTTTCAACGGGCAAGGCCGAAAAGGGAATCAGCAAAAGATGATTACCGTCTTTAGTAATGACCCCAAAGCACCCACGCAGGTAATAATTGTGAAGGGCAATATTCTGGATTAATGGGCACTTTTTTCCTCTTCCTTCCTCAAAGCAAGCATTTTCTCGTAGCGGGTGAGGAAGTCGGCCAACTTATCGGCTGGTAGTTTTTTCCCGATTATGATTTTGTTTTCGTCCAGCACATAAATCATGGGCGTAACGGGCGCATCGTACAGGTCCGAATAAGGTCCCACATAGGTACGCGGCCCATTTACGGTAATCCAAGGCATTTTCATGTCGCGGATATAGTCTTTCATTTTGACCATGGATGTATCTGCACTTACCGCATATACTTCCACATTCAGCGTTTTACTATTCTGATTGTAGAACTCCACCAATTTTGGGGTTTCCTTTTTGCAATGCCCGCAGTCGGGGTCGAAAATATAGAGTACGGTATATTTCTTTTTGATATCGTACAGCGATTTCGGACTAAAGTTTTGGTCTTGCATAATTAGGTTAGCCCCTTTCTGACCAATCAGGCTTTTGCGGTAGCGGTCGGCCTGTTCTTTAAGGTTTTTGATCAGCTGTGCATTGGCCCAGAAATCCATTTCACCACTAGCAAAATAGGTGTCAAATAAGCGCACAAATACCTCATCCAGTCCCATGATATCAGGATTTTGGTATTTTAGCAAGATATTCCACGTGGCATATTTATAGGTTTCGGTATTGGGCTTAGCCTGCTCAATAATCCATGAAGCATACTTGAAAATACTGTCGGGCTGTTGCACCACCATTCTATCTAAATATTCCGCGATTTTTTCGGTATAAATTGGTCTTGGGAAACGCAAGAAGGCATCGTTGCTCAAATCCATGGCGTCAAAAAAATGGACTTTATAATGGGCAAACGCTTTAGCATTGTCCACACTTCCATCGGCTTTTTTAGCACTTTCAGGAATGCTGAGTGCTTGCGAAGCCCGAATGTATTGCGCAGTGAGGGTTTGCGGTGCCGATTGAATATAGGCCTTCTGCACCGAATCCACTTCCTGATTAATCTGCTTCATGGCCGCGCGTGCCTCTTGTACAGCTACTTCGCTAGCGGTGCTATCTTGTAGGATGGCAATATGAGGAGCTGCTTCTTTGTTCTTTTGAATGGTATAATTTACATTTTTGAAAAATAGGCTATTGTCCTCATCGCCTTCTACTTGCATGGAAGCTAAATAATCTTTGTTATCCGTTTTTAGGAGAAAGGTTTGATCGGTGCCTACCACCAAATCAAAGAGTTTGGTTTTTCCCAGAATCAAAAAATATACACCCTTGGGAAGTGGCTTGTCGCCTTCAAAAACACCTTTCCCTGCTCGAAATGCACAGGTATCCTTAGCATAGGTGCTTTCGCCATAATAATTACCCAAGAGTAAAGTGGTATCGGGCATGTTGGCGATTTCTACTTCTATTTTGTAGCTGCTTGATTGTGCTTGCACAGCCGAGTGAAGAAAAAATGTAGCGAAAAGAAGGAAATAAAGGCGCATAAACTGTCTATTGATTTACTTCTGCTTGGGACAAATATTTTTTATCAAACCAAAAGGTGCCAAAGGGAAGGAGGGAGGCTAATCCGGCCAATACCACCCGTCCGAAAGACCATTTTTCGGCTATCCAAACTGCCAATAAAGAAAAAGCATAGGCCACGAAAAGTGCACCATGCGCCCAGCCTACGTATTTCACCATCAAGGGGCTATCAAAGCCGTATTTTAATGGCATGGCGATAAATAATAAAAGGAAAGATACACCTTCTGCAAAGGCGATTTTACGGAAAATAGAAAGGGCGTTTGTCATTAGATAAGTTTGCTATCGTATTCTGATACCTCAAAACCCAACAATACCACCGTGCCATCGCGTTCCAGCAGCGGGCGTTTTATCACGCTGGTTTTTTCCTTCATTAGGGCAATGGCTGCTTTTTCATTGGTGATGCTGTTTTTTACCTCATCCTCCAATTGGCGCCAAGTAGTCCCTTTTTTGTTTACCAGTTTTTCCCAACCTACTTGCTTGCTCCATTCTTTCAGCTTATCCTCACTAATTCCCTTGGTTTTATAATCATGGAAATCAAAGTGGATGTGGTTCTCTTTGAGCCAGTTAAGAGCCGATTTTACTGTGTTGCAGTTTTTGATGCCGTAAACAATCATGGTTTCTTGGATAGGTTTATATCTATGCAAAGTAATAAAATGCCAGTAAATTAAACCAATTGATAGCAATCTTCCTTGTGAACGGCTTGGCTGGCCAATAATGCCTCGGGAATTTGAGCGATAAATAGTCCTTGCTCTGCCAACTCTTCTTTTCTTCTCAATACCTCCTTTATCTGGATACGACCAATTCTTGAACGCTTATCAATAAAGCGCTCGTCTTTCAAAATTAATGGGCTCGAAGGGCTTTCTTCCCGTACATACACTGCCAAGGAAGCATCGGCCTGAGTTTTTGGTTTTCCTGAATACGCACTATTGATATAAGGTTCTTGACGCAAGACAGCCAACACATCGGCCACTATCGAAGCGGCTGTGGGTAAACTTCCGGCCCCTTTTCCTTTGAGCAACTGACTATCGGTATACAATCCCTCTATTTGTACGGCATTGTACTCATTCTCAATGGTATACAATTCACTTTCCGAATGGACTAAACTTGGCAATACCCAAGATATCAACTCGCCATTCGGCTGTAGGCTTGATTGAGCAATTAGCTTGATTTTATACCCGAGGTTTTTCGCCCAAGCGATGTCTTGTTCTGAAATATGTTGAATTCCGAAATGCAAAATTTCCTCCGATTTCCCGATTGCACCAAAGGCATGGTAGTTCAGAATCACCAGTTTGTTTAGGGAGTCGTATCCGCCCACATCTAATTTCGGGTCTGCTTCCGCAAAGCCTAGTTGCTGTGCTTCTGCTAGTGCCTGAGCATAGGAAATTCCGCCTTGGTTTAGCTTACTCAAAATATAATTAGAAGAGCCATTCAAAATTCCACGAATGCTTGTAATCGGTTGATAAGCAAAGTGTTTGTCTATGGTTTGAATAACCGGAATACTACCGCAGGTGGAAGCTTCGTATAATAAAGTCCCTTGGCTATTTTCTACTGTATGCAGTAATTCTTGCAAGTGATCGGCCAGCATTTTTTTGTTAGCGGTAATTACCTTTTTTCCTTTTTGTAAAGCTTCTGCTACCAAGGAAAACGCTTCTTCTGCATCGCTGATGACCTCAATTACTAGGTCGATTTCCGGATTATCCAGAATATCTTCTTTGGCAAAAGAAATAAGAGGAGAGGCCTCACCACGGTCTTTCGTAAGGTCTTTCACTACAATTTTCTGAATTTTTACCCGGTTTGAGAGTTCCTTTTGCAGGATATTATATACGCCTTGTCCGACTACTCCGTATCCGAACAGGCCTATTTGAATGATATGGCTCATGGTGTAAGGGTGTTGAGGGTTTTCTTTTGTTTTGAATAAAATTGTTGAATGCTTTTCCCGATTTTTTCTGTCTCAATCAAGAAACCATCGTGCCCATAGAGGGAGGGAATGGTTTCGAGTGTGGCCTGTGGGATGTATTGCTGGAGCAAAATCTGCTCTCGCAAGGGGAATAATAGATCGGAATCTATGCCAATCACTAGGGTATTTGCTTGAATCCTACCCAAGGCTTGTGCGATACTTCCTCTTCCGCGACCCACATGGTGGGCGTCCATGGTTTTTGACAATACCCAATAGCTGAAGGCATTGAAACGCTGGCTCAGTTTTTCGCCCTGATATTGCTGATAGCTGGCCGCCCGATACCCATCTATGATTTCCTCATCGCTTTCACTTTGTTGTTTGCGATAAGTCTGATACGTACGGTAGGACAGTAGCCCAATGCTTCGCGCCACTTTCATGCCCTGAATGCCCGCTAAAGGTTGGTTTTCCTTCCAAGTTGGGTCTAGGGCAATGGACATGCGCTGGCTTTCATTGAAAGCAATACCGTACGGACTGTGTTGGGCATTGGTAGCTAATACAATAAGATTGCTAAAAAGGCTGGGCTGCTCAATGGCCCACTCCAAAGCCTGTTGGCCGCCCAATGAACCGCCAATAAGCGTATGGATTTGCTGTATGCCCAAATGCTCGCGTAGGATATCGAAACTACGCACAATATCGCGCTGGGTAATGAATGGGAATGCATGGTAATAGGGCTGTCCGCTAAGGGGATTGATGCTTAAAGGGCCAGTGGAACCATAGCAGCTGCCCAAGCTATTCACCCCAATAATCAAATAGTTTTTAGGGTCGAAGGTTTTTCCGGCTCCTATTAAGTTCTCCCACCATTGGCTGAAATCGCTGCTTCCGGTTAGTGCGTGCACTACCCACACCACATTGGTGGCATCTTCATTGAGTTGCCCAGCCAGTGTATAGTGTAACTGGAAACCGGGAAGCTGCCCTCCCGATTCCAGTGTAAAAGCTGAGGAATATTGAAAAGTATGATGTCTGACCATGCTATGCGTTTACTAAATGTGCTACAGCTACTTGAGTAAAGGCTTGCTCAAAATCCGCCTTAATGTCATCGATATGTTCTATGCCTACCGATACACGGAGCTGAGCAGGATGCACTCCGGCTGTCAATTGCTCTTGGTCGCTCAATTGCTGGTGTGTGGTAGAGGCCGGATGGATGATGAGAGTTTTAGCATCGCCCACATTGGCCAAATGACTCACCAGTTTCAGGCTGTTTACAAATTTTTCCGCCCCTTTTCTTCCTTCTTTTAGGCGGAAGCTTAGCACACCGCCAAAGCCACGCTTGAAGTATTTCTTGGCATGTGCATGTTGCTCATTATCGGGCAAGCCGATGTAGTTAACCGATTCTACCTGAGGATGTTGTTCTAGCCACTGCGCTAGCTGAAGCGCATTTTGAACGGTACGTTCCACACGCAAGGAGAGGGTTTCCAAACCTTGCAAAAGCAGGAAGGAATTGAATGGACTCAATGCCGGACCGAAATCGCGAAGACCTTCCACACGTGCCCTAATGGCAAACGCAATATTGGGTAAACCCAGTGGATTGTTATCGCCAAATACTTCCCAGAAATTCAGCCCGTGATAGCCTTCCGCAGGTTCAGAAAACTGCTCAAACTTGCCATTGCCCCAGTTGAAGTTTCCACCATCGATAATTACGCCCCCAATGCTGGTTCCGTGACCGCCTATCCACTTGGTGGCTGATGCCACTACTACATTAGCGCCATGTTTCAAGGGTTGAAAAAGATAGCCGCCTGCCCCAAAAGTATTATCCACAATCAAAGGGATATCGTGGCGCTTGGCTACTTCGGCTATGGCTTCAAAGTCGTGCACAGTAAAGCCCGGATTACCAATGGTTTCGAGGTAGATGGCTTTTGTTTTCTCATTGATGAGCTTTTCAAAAGACTCTGGGTTTTCATTTTCGGTAAAGCGAGCTTCTATGCCCAAGCGCTTGAAAGCTACCTTGAATTGGTTGTAGGTGCCTCCGTACAAAAAGCTGGTAGATACGAAGTTATCCCCCGCCTGTAGAATGTTATTGAGTGCGATAAACTGAGCAGCTTGACCCGAACCAACTGCCAAGGCTGCCACACCGCCTTCCAAAGCGGCTATCCGTTTTTCAAAAACATCGGTAGTAGGGTTCATGATGCGGGTATAAATGTTGCCAAACTCCTTCAGCGCGAATAAGTTGGCTCCGTGTTCGGAGTTCTTGAAGGTGTAAGAAGTAGTTTGATAAATGGGCACGGCACGTGATTGAGTAGTTGGGTCAATCTCTTGTCCGGCATGAAGTTGTAAGGTTTCGAATTTTAGTTGTGCTGACATGGTGTAAATGATTATGGGTTAAACAATTTGAAAATCAATAGGAGTAGGGTTGCTCAGGTTGTCGTTCACAGGGCATCGGTTTTCTATTTCCTTGAGCCATTGGTTTTTAAGAGCTTCGCTTAGCGGAGCAGAGGTTTGTACTTTCACTTGTAGCCCTTTGTATCCGGCCCGTTCGGTGAAGTCTCTGCCTAGCAGGCGATTCGGGTTGATTTCACCTTCAATAGCGATGGATAAATCCGTGGGGGTGAAGGCTAATTCCTTGGCGATTACATGAGCTACCACATTGATGCAGCCTGCGTATCCGGCCAAGATATACTCCACCGGATTAGGGGCGGTATTGGTACCTCCAAGGCTTTCTGGCTCGTCTACCACCAGCTGAAAGCCACGTGTGCTGATGGTTGTTTTTGCGGGTGAGTTGCTTTCGGATACTACCGAAAACTTGATTGAATTTGACATAAATTATTGATTATTAAGTGGTTAAAATTTTTACTTGGAATGGATAAGGCACAGGAATGGGCGTGAAATTACCGCAAGGGTAATGCCTCCTTGTGCTCAAGCGCTAAAGAGAACAGCGCTTAACAGCAGCAACACATACAGCATAGGCTGTACTGAGGTGCCGAATACGAAATAGAAGTAAATGGGATAATTGCGCTATCGAAAGATGGCGAATCGGAAGAAAGATGATGTGTTGTAATTCCCTTCATTTTATTATCAATTTATATTCCCAAAACCAATATTGGTTTTGGATCAGGAATTAGCACCTTGTCTTTTGTAGAGAGGTTGCTAGTGCGTCATAGAGCCTGTCTCTCAGCACTTCTTTATAAATCAATTACCAAAAGGGTAAAAGACTTGATGGGAACAAAGCTATGGTGTGCTTTATTTTCCTCCAACTATTTCTGCGGAAATATTTTTATAAATATTTTAAATTATTGATTTTCAGTATTTTGAAAGAGGTTATTTTTAATACCCTAACTTGAATTGCAAGGCAATATAATAGTTTCTGCCATCTGCGGGAATGATGCCCGGCCCTGGATAGCCCTCTGCTCTGCGGGTAAAATAGCGGTTGTCGGTAAGGTTATTAATGCCCGATTCCAACTTCCAGTTTTTCCAAGCATAACTGGCCGATAGGTCGGCTACATAGTAGCTTGGGATAATACCACTCACGGCATCGGGACTGGCGATAGCATTGGTAGCATCGGTATATTGTTCGCCCATGGCGGTAAACTGACCCGAAACCGAAAGCCCTCTCCACTTGTAATTGGCTCCCGTTTTAAGGTTGTATCCGGGGATAAGTTCCACCTTTTTTCCTTCGGCCGCGGCTTCTTGACTATTGAGGTAGCGACCGCTCAAAAGGGCAATATTGGTAAATACACTTAGTCGATGAACGGGCTTTTTGAAAAGCCACTGACCCATTTGTACTTCCATAAAGCTCTCAATACCCACAATTTCGGCATCGGCAATATTGCTACGTCTGCGTACAATGCGATTTACACCCGTATTAGGGTCAAGTTCGCGGGTTAGAATAGCACCAATGCGGTCGTTGTAGCGTAGGTAAAAGACGGTGTAATCTACCTGAAACCAAGGTTTTAGCTTTCCTCTAATACCCAAATCGGCATTGTAACCTTCTTCATCCTGAATATTGGGATCTACCGAAATATTGGGGTTAACTACTCGGATATCATTAAAGTTGATAGCACGGTAGTTCTGTGAGAAATTGGCATACACCTCCATGCGGTCGTTTGGCTTATAGCTTAAGCCAATTCCGCCCAATACGAAGCTTCTTTCGCGGGTACGGTTTTCAAAAATGGTATCTTGGAAGATAATATTTCCGGCATTATCGCGGTTGATGAGGTTATAATACCCATCGGCACGGGTAACGATATGCTCGAAGCGTATACCGGGTGTTACCGTAATTTTTTCGCTTAGCGGTAGAATGGTTTCGATAAACCCTGCGACATTTTGGCTAGGGAATCGGTAATCACTTTCTCCCGGATTTTCCGGATTCAGGTAAAAGAAATCAGGATTTTTACTGGCATTGGCAAAGCCTTGCTGTTTGGTAGAATGGCCCTCATAATAGCGTCCGCCCACTACAAAAGCTCCCAACTGACTACCCAAAGAAAAATAGTGTGCCAAGCGTGCTTCTGAGCCCCAGTTTCGGTAATCATCCGTCAGCAAGTTCCGTGGAGCAGTAAGGTCATCCCCTCGGGTAATCAGGCCAAGGTTGCCCAAGGCATCGCGCCCGGCTATCAGGCCAAAGGTGCGAATGTTCAGCTTGGTTTTATCGTTGAATTTGTATTCGATGATATTGGCAAAGAGGTTCCAGTCTACCTTAAACCAGTTGCGCTCACGTATGCTTTGGCGTGGATCTTCCGCATAAAATGCATCGCTTAATCCACCGGGCTGCTGGGCTAGGTAGTTCATGTGGGTGTATTCCACGCACACAAAAAGTTTATCGGTAAGTTGCCAATTGAAGTCTGCAAAAAGGTTGTCTACTTCAAAGCCACTATTGGGTCTCCATCCATTGCCCTGTTTGCGCTGATAGTACACGTAGTAGTCGAGGCCGCCAAGTTTGCCACCCACACTGTTGAAGGAGTTAAACAAGCCCCATGAGCCTACACTTTGGCGGGTAGTTACTTCGATTTTTTTGTCTTCCGGACCACGCTTCATTACAAAATTGAGCATGCCGCCAAACTGCGTACCATATTGCAAAGAGGCCGCTCCACGAACCACTTCAATGCTTTCCAGGGCTTCGGCAGGAGGGGTGTAATAACTTTCCGGGTATCCCAA
The DNA here is from genome assembly GCA_030412945.1 of Shiella aurantiaca. Classification (GTDB taxonomy): domain Bacteria; phylum Bacteroidota; class Bacteroidia; order Cytophagales; family Cyclobacteriaceae; genus Shiella; species Shiella aurantiaca. Next base: position 310,129 of record JAUHJS010000003.1, read on the forward strand.
AGCATCGGCACTGATGTCGTAGCCATTTTGGCGCGTATTGAAATTGGAGGTACGGTTCGGGCTCAATCCTCGTCCACCAATGCCCAATTGAATGCCCGCTCCATCGCTTTCCCAGATGTTGAGGCCTGATACTTTTGCATATACCTGACGGGCATTATTGGTAGCCAAATTGGCATCGATATCTTTCAGGATAATTACTTCCGTTTTTTTTGCCTCGTAAATACTGGTTCCTTCAATAGAATTCAAGCGTCTGAGTCCATTTTCCCCTCTTTCCGACTCTATGGTGACTTGTTCCAGCATTTGTTCCAGTGCTTCTAAACGAATGATCAAAGATTGAGGTAGAGCAGAAGTTTGGATGGGTATGCGTTCACTTTTAAGTCCTTCTTTGAATACGGCCAATACAAAATCGCCTTGTAGGTTGAAGCTCAGTTGGAACTCTCCTTGGGCATTGGTCTGGGTAATAAAAGCGGTGTTTTCAATAAATACATCTGCCTCTGCTACGGGCTTGTTGTTGGCATCAAGTACCTTTCCTTTGAGCAGGGTAGTTTGTGCCAGCACAGGAAAGCAGGTTATTGCCCAAAAAAGTACTAGGAGAATATGTCGATGGAGTGATTTCATTGATCTTGGAAAGGGAGTACCCACGATAAGTCAGTGGAATAGATACTAAACTGGGTAAGATCTACAGAGGAATCCAAAAAAGGACGACTTCCGCGGCCATTAAACGTAACGTACGATTGTGCCCTCACCTCCGGATTGGCAATCCCTTGGGCTTGAAATTCCTTTTTTAGGAAATGGGCAAATTGTAAAATCATATCCGGTTGTGTAGCCATCATTTTCACTTGCAGAGGCGTGAGGTAATCCGAAGGAGCTATCTCAGCGGTTTTTCCGGTGGAAGAGTCTGTAATCCAGAAGGTTGCATATCCGGCCTTTTCCATCAGCATTACCCGCCAGCTGTATCGGTACCCCAGCTCGTTCCAGTACAAATTTCCCGGAAGGACAAGGAAGCGCAAAGGTACAATTATTTGGATAAGAATGTATAAAATAAATGCTTTTGGAAGCTTCTGTGCCCAGTTTTGGGTGTAAGTTTCCGGTGCTTGATAGCGGATTAATTTAGCCAAACGTTGGATTACTTTTTGGTGAAAATCCTCGGAGAAAAATATCAGCGTACTAAGTACCATGATGTAGGGGAACATCCCGATGGGAAACAGAAGGGCTGTAAAACCATGAAAGACCACCACGGCCACATAGGCAAATGATCGCCAGCGATTGTTCAGCAAGAAAAATACAATGAAAAGATCATAGAGTGCACCCGCCCAGCTGAAAAAATAGGCGGTGGCTTTTTGTGCCAATAGTGGGCCTAAAAGTGGCATATCCTGATGGGCTTGCAGCCAAATGCGTAGGGGCTGAGCTTCTAACAACCAATCGGGATTGAGCTTGGCGATTCCGGCAAAGATGTATACCATGGCCAATTGGAATTGTATCAGACGTATGGGCCAAGCGCTGATTTGATTGGTTCCCTCCACTGCTCCTCGCTTTACGTCCCATGAAAAATACCGATGGGCGGGAAGGAAAATCAATAAAAACGCAATGAGGCTAACAAAGTAATAATGATTGAGATAAGTGCTTTTATCAATTAGTTCGATGTAGGTAAAAGCCAAAAAAAAGAGACTGGCGCTGAGGCGATAATACGCGCCTAGTATAATGCCCAAGCTGGCGATGAGCATCAGTCCAAACAAAGTGTAGATGAAGATAGGATGGTAGGGCTGAATAAAATCCATACCCCAATAGCTGAAAAAAAAGCGTGGTGCAAGATATACATCCTGCACCCAGCCTTTACTTAAAAAACGTACTACACTTAATGCCATCATCGCCCCAAAGAGTATCCTGAACACCACGAGGGGGTAGATTTTGACAGGCTTGTTTACAACCTGGTTGAAAAGGTCTTGTACGCGTTTTATTATCATTTAGTCCCCGTCATTGTCTTGATAGGTGATAAGTACAGCCAATTGCGAAGGCATATCTACTTTCAGCAAGGTAACGGTACTTTGTAATTCATTATAGGCGGTTTCGGTAGCGGCAAACTGCTCCACAATGGCTTCATCAATAGGGCTGTTGAGCGCTTCCATAGCCTCTATTCCTTTGTCGAGTTGTTGCAAAATCGCTTCCGAAAGCAATTGTTCATTGTAGCGGGCATTTACCGCATCAAGGTGTTCGGCAAGGCCAATCTGATTACCATCAGCAATATCACCTGTAATGATCAAGCGAATGGTTTGCAGATTGCTCAAGGCCATATCCAAGGATTTTTTGCTGTAATACGCTTCTACTTTTTCAGGAAAAATCTCGCCCAAAGAACGTTTGCCCAGTGGTACACCTACTTTGAAGTTTTTGATTAGCTCAAAATCACGATTAAGTTCATTTACCAACATGCCTAAACCACTTCCCACATCGGTGCCGGTAGCATTTACAAAGGTATCATAATAGCCACTTTTCCACGCTTGTAGGGTAGCGGCACTAATACTTTCTATTTGTTCGCAAATGGCTAATAGATAAGCATTTGTGTTGGTATTTTGCATTTCAGTAAGCACTGTGGCTTCATCGGCATGGTAGAGCAAGTAATCTAGCGCAGGGAATCCTGAAGCATCAATATTGCTTACCTGATTGAGGTTGAAACTTCCCGACTCGATGTTGGCCTGAATTTGCGCCACATCGGTAGGGTAAGTATTTAGCAGGCTTTTCATAATAGCCGTGGCCGCAGGGCCAAACTCAAAAGAAGAACAAGCTTGCCAAGCGGTATACGCATTGGTAAATGCCTGTTTGGTAGCCGCTAAATTTTCAGCCGATGGAGTAGAGGCTAAAAGCTCGGCTTGTACTGTTAATTCGGCCGAGGTGCTTGCCAATTGTTCATAGTTAGGAATAATTAATTCCGTGGCTATGTTGTCCAACAAAGCTTTTCTATCGAATGTATTGCTATCATTCTCTTCTTGGGGCGTACATGAAACCCCAAGAAGGAAAATACAAGCAAGGCTTATAGCGCTAATTTTTTTCATGATATTAAAGGATATCTTTTACTGCATCAAGACCATAAATGGTGCTAAGCGTATTCTTTACAGCCAACAAATTAGGGTCGTTTACTTCCAATGCATCCGGACTGGTGCCCATATTTTCCATGGCTGTTTGCCAATCGGCAAGGCTGATTTTTCTCTCGTCATTGTATTTTAATGAAAGTAGGAATCCATATCCTTCTGACCACTGGTGATTGCGGGTAGGACGATCTCCTATGTTGGCTAAAGTGCCATTGATATAGTGAATCACGTTGGCGGCTACAATCAGTTCCCAGTTGGCTCTTACGGCATCAATAGCCTCATCACGTGCGGCCATATCTTTATTCGAGATAGCGGCTCTTCCTTTAAGGTAAGCGTCCATCAGGGCTTGGTTGGTACCAATTTGCTCATTGCGCTGGTTAGAATAGCTTCCGAAAAACTTAATGCCTTCGGTATTGCTGGGGAAGTCGGTAGGAACGCCCCAGTATCCAAACGATTCGTCCCAATGATGCTCCATAGCTGTACCTTTACCGGGTTCTACTGTTTCATTATCTACGTTCATCTTATCTAAACCTAGGTATATGGTAGTGGCTTGGTAATACAAAACGGCTCCCATGAGGCCTTTCATAATCACTTGCTCCAATTCTACTCCGTTAGAATCAAATAAGTAGGAACCATCTACACCGGCTACACCCGGCTCTCCGGCAACGCCTGTGGCACTGATAGTGGCCAAATCCTGCATCCAATCCAAAAACATCTGACGGTCGCCTTCAAAGGTCTTGTCAAATAGCTGCTTGTCAGAACCAAACAAAGTGCCACTGGTATTTTTATAGATGGCCTCCAAATCGCTAAAGCTTACGGCATTTCCCTCGCGTGAAGTACGCATCAGCTTGCCCAATGAGTCCAGCATTTGGATACGGGCACTCTGGCCGGAATAATCCACGTTTTCGAAGTTATAGGTAGTAGGAATTTCGTATTCGTTTTTAGGGCTTTCCTCTTCGGGTGTGCAAGAGGCTACGAATAGGGTGGCGGCAATAAGTAAATATGAAATAGGTGACTTAAACATGGTATATTTATTTAGACTGGTTTTAAATAGTATGCAAATCAACTACTCGTTTAGAATCATTCCAAATAAATTCAGAGAAAAAAAATAAGCCCGAAGGCTAATTCGGGCTTATTTTTCGGAAAGTGCTTGCTATCAGTGTTGTATTTGTAAGCGGTAAGCTTGCTGAACGGTATTACCAGCCTCCGGCACCTGAACTCTTACGATATACAAACCATTTTGTAAGGCTGAAACATCCAATTGGAGACGCTCGGAAGGATTCCAATTTTGTACATGCATCACGGTTCGGCCATGTAGGTCAATGATATCGATATTTATAGCAGAAATACTGCTTTCTTCCAATCGGAAGTGCAGGGTTTCCTTGGCCGGATTGGGGTAAATCACCAAAGCACGGAATGCATCCGCAGGAATACCCAGCGCACGCAGTTTGTTTACTACAATACCCGTTTCGGTTACAATAGCTTCAACCTCAATCTGGCTTTCATTATTTTCATCCACCTCAATATCGATGAACGAGCTTTGATCCATAGGAACACCGGGATATTGAACGTCAATTCGATATATGGCCGTATTCAACTGCTTAAAATCGAATTCACCATTCTCATTGGTATAGGTGAAGGCCACCAGTTCAAATTCGTTTTGTCCACGGTTCTGACCTGCATCTTTTCGAAGGGAAACCCCTGCTCCCGAGATTCTTCTGCGGGCTAGTAGTCTTCCGGCCTCGTCTTCTGTTTCTTCTTCCAAATAACCCAATACTGCACCTGTACCCGTTGGTGGGGGAGGAATGCTACCTACGGTTACATCGATTCCTGTGGTGTCTTTATCAATGAAAATAGATTCCGCTTCTTCCCAGTACTGCACATTACCCAAATAGGTAAGCAAGAGATCGGGATTAGCATTGGTGTCTGGCACTACCGCCAAAGTATGCGAACGCTTGATGAGGTTATCGAATTGATACACGCCATTGTTACCCAAGGTAGCCACACCCACGGTATCATAGCTTTGTCCGCTTAGGCGTATCCCCAGCATATAAGCGGTACCTTGGGTTACCGGATTGTTATCGGCTGTACGGGCAGTTCCTTGTAAGCTAAAGCGTGTATTGAAGAAGCGGTAGCGGGTAGGATGGCTTCTGCGACCGTTTTCGTCCACACTTTGGAAAATTATATCATACTCTTGATTTGGAGCCAATCCTTCCAAACGCGGTCTGAACTCAATATCCACATCGTTGGCTACGGTGAAATTGGTGTAATTGCGCCTTGCAGAAGCTGTGCCGTCTATATCCACAAAATATTCCAAACGGTTTACATGAGAGAAGCTCGGATCGTTGACCTTAGATTGTACCCTAAAGACGAGCTCATCGGTATTTGAAATACTATAAATAGCCGGAATAGGAGGTAAGCCGGATAATACATAGGGGTCATTTCCGCTGAAAGCGCCTGCATCAAAACCGTTTTCACCGGCACCAAGAGCAGGAGAACTAGCAGCTAATACGAAAGCACTATCCACAGGATTGTCAAATAAATTGCTGACTAGCACCGAGCTCAGGTCGATGTTAGTTTGATTATTAGTAAAAGTGCCTCCTAATCCGCTGATATCTCCGGCCACTACATTGTGTACCCAGTTTACATTATCTCCTTGAGCCAATCGGACGATGGAGTTGCTTATGCGCACCTCATTAATACCGCGCAGGGTATCGATTACGTTCTGCGAAAGTGAGACATCCACCAAATGGTTTCGTTCAGCCGTTATTGGGATTGTGGGGAAATAGGAAGAAATAAAGCGACTGATATTGTTTCGGATGGCTACATTTTCATACCAGGCATATTCTCCTCTTCGGATACCTTCGGCATCAGCACCATATAAGTAAATGCTACCATAGTTCTGGGCGATTTCAATATTCTCTCCGTGGCTCACCAAGAAAATACCCGAATTGACTTTGTTCCGAGCTATCACTACATCGCGTAGTGTATCCGACTCCAGAAAGAATCCATTATTCATAATCACCTGTAAAGCCTCCATGCCATACATGCGGAAGCCACTCGCAGTGCTGGTAATGTTAATAGTACCCAAAGTAGCTTGAGCGGAAAGGGTATCGTACTGGGTTTTGGGGTTTTCTTTTAAGAAATAGCCAGGGCCCAAAATCGTAATTCCTTTGCGAACACGAGCGCCACTATATACCGAATCGGAACCCATTACATAGAGGGTGTCGCCTGCATTGATAGAAGATATAGCATTGCCAAAATGGGTAAAGTCTGCAAAATCTCCCGGACGGTTACTTACCACATAGCTTCTGGGGCCATTGTTTTGGGTAATATAGGTGTAATTGCCAAATAGTGTAAGAGCTGGAGCGGCTGGGTTTTGGATATACACACCATATTCACCCAATTGACTTAGGGTGATACCTGTGAGCGTCAGTTGTCGGTCTGTTGCCCCTTGCAGGGTATCCCGATTGTGAATCCACTGATATACGTTTCCGGCCAAATCCTCTACTGGAGCGGTAAGCGTAATGTCGCTATTTAAAGCAATTTGCTGGTCGCTTTCTTGACCGGGTCTTCTTTGCGGGGTGTAATTGATACCTGCTATGCCTGCATTAGGCACGATATCTGAAAAATCGAAGAAGTTATTCTGGATGTTCAGTTGTGTTAGATTAGGTAAACTCGTAAGGTCGGGGATATCAGTGAATCTATTCCCGGCAATCGAGAAGATCTCCAGATTAGTGAGATTGGTAAGCTCTTGAGGTACCGCTCCACTCAGGTTATTACCATACAGATAGATTGCACGCAATTGCGTCAGATTGCCAATTTCGGCACTTAGTCCACCCGTCATCGCTTGGCCACCAAAATCCAAAAACTGCAATTGGGTAAGATTATATACCTCACTAGGGAATTCTCCTTTGATGGGCTTAATATTCCAAAGTGATATTTCGGTCATATCGGTGAGGTTGCTCCAATCAGTAGGGAGCGCAAATGCTAAGTTGCGGTTGCCACCAACATTAATACCCAGCAAGCTTGGCATATTCCATACCTCAGGTGTGAGGGTGCCGGTAAAATTACAGCCTACTAAAATGAGGTATTGCAATTTTTCGAGGCTAGCGATTTCATCAGGAATGGGACCAGTCATCAAAGGATTATTCGCAATGTTGAAATGGCTTAGGCTATCCCAATTGGCCACAGCGACATCCAAACCTCCTTCAAAGTTGTTCTCTCCAAGATGCAGGCTATACATTTTCCGAAGATTATAAATCCCACTAGGAAGTGGTCCGCTCAATTGGTTATTGTTCACTTCTAGGATAAGCAGTTCGCTAAGTGCTCCGATTTCAGCGGGTAGTTCACCTGTTAGCTGATTTAGCGCCACGTGGAATTGATCTAAAAGAGGCGAATTTCCTATTTCGGGAGGGATAGTTCCGGTAAACTGATTATTGAAGACTCTAATTTCGCGCAAGTTAGAGGTGAATATCTGTGGAGAAATGCTTCCTGTAAACTGACAATCGTGGGCAGAGATGCGCTCAAGCGTACTGATGTTCTGTAGCAAAGTAAAAAGATCACCTGAAAGACTGGGATTGAAATAAACATAGAAATTGCGAAGCGCACTAAGGGAACTTATCGAGCTAGGGAGTACGCCTTGTAGGTTATTGTTGGGCAAATCAATCTGAACCACCCGATCATTCTCCACCAAAATACCTTCCCATGTGACAATAGGACCCGTAAGCCAATTGGCTTGGCGTGTCCAGTTAGCCCCACCAGTAGCTTGATATAAATCAACTAGTGCCAAGGAATCAAGATAGATGGGAGATGCATTGAAATCAAAACCGCTGGTATTCCCCAAGTTTACCGCATTGCTCGTTTGGAAATTGGCTCCTCCTGTAGCATTGATATCTTGAAAACGTGTGTAAGCAAAAGATGCTGTACCCGTGCTTTGCGAAATATTGGCTTGTACTCCTGGGTTGCCCGAACGTAGGGTAATGGTTTCCGAAGCATTTCCTTGGGCTTCTATGTAATTGAAGGCATGAGTAGCGCCTCCTTCCATAGTAATTTCGGTTCCCGGACTAATGAATAGCGAATCATAGGTGGCGCTACCATATACAAAAGTAGAGTCAAGCAAACGCACATTATTATAGGTAGTACCATTTCCGTAGAATAGAGAAGTAATTGCCGAATCGGGACGTACTTCAATAAGGCTGTTTTGTAAATGGAAAGTAAGATTGCCTCCGGTATTATTCCACTGCACGGTATTGATGGAAGCGTTTTGTGCTATCAGAGAGGCGCTAAACGCACTTACAAAAAAAGCGCGTGTAGTTACCGAGGAATTGCTGAGGTTCATCACCGTTCCTCCTCCAAAGTTCAGTCCTACCTGTTGGCTGGTGTTGATGGTCTGTCCATTAGAATTGAAAACACCTCCTTGTGAGTTGAGCACAAAGGTTTCAATCGGGTCTGTTAAACTATATTCTCCTGAATAGAAATTTAAAATAGCACGACTACCAAAAGGCACGCCATTGGAGGTAACGGTAAGGCCTGTTCCCAAACCATTAAAATTAATGCGTCTGATATCCGATATCATGCCCGGGGCAAAGGTGAGACTTCCTCCCATGACCATGGTAACTGTATCGGCAGCAAAGAGGGTGGGAGAATTGATGCTACCTGTCCAATCCATGTTCAAACAAGACACTTGCGCTCTATCGAGTGTAACAATCGGGTCGGCTAAGGTGAAGGAATTAGCATCGAAAAATACATTGTCGTTTATTCCCGGAGGGCTATTATGGAAGGTGGTTCCGCCTGAGCTGGTGGCCCAATGATTAGCAAAATCGCTCCAATTGCCGCTGTTATTGACCCAATAAAAATTTCGAGGGGTATAGGCAATAGAGAATGACCAACCGGGCGAATTTCCAAAATTGGTACCGTTGATAACGGCAAAGGTGGCGCCTCCTGTGGCATTGATATCTCGAACCAATAAATAATCAGCTGTAATGGCATTGGCTGCTTGTAAGAGAGTAGCCGCCACATCGGGCGTATTACTTTGCAAGCGGATGGGCTGATCTTGTGTACCAAATGCAATTAACTGATTCACGGTGGTGGTTTCATTGGCAATAAACGAAACCGAAGAACCAGGTTCTATGAATAAGGTATCGATTACGTTTTGGTAAATAATCTTAGAAAAGCCGAATATTTGAACGGTATTGTATGTGAGGCCTCCTCCAATAAAATTGGATGTACGAATGAAGGAGTTGGCCGCACTAAAGCTGAGCCCTGTGAAGTCAGATATACTATTCCAGTTTGTCACAGAGATAGAGGCATTGTCGGCATTGAAGGTTTTGGTATCGGTACTTCTAAAATTGAAACTGTTTCCGGCTAGTATTCGCCCACTTATATTGAGGTTTCCGGCAAATAGCTCCATATTACCAAAGCCGATATTGCTTTCCAAGGTCCATTCCCCGTTGGGATTGTTGAACTGTATATAGTTGGCAAAGCCTGCAGCCTCAGAACCGAAGTTTAAGCGATTACCCACTAAACCAGAGTTGAAAATGAGGCTGTTGAAGCGCCAGCTCACCCCATTGGGTAAAATAAGGCTGCCCGAAAGCGTAAACGAACCATTACTGGGGCTTGCCAGCAAAGTAGGAGTACTATTAGCGGCATCAGTCATGTCTAAATTAGCCGCAAAAGCGGTAGGTACATCAATAAATACCGTATCGGTACCACTCAAAAAGGAGTTGGTGTCAAACACCACCGAATCAAGTGCAGAAGGAACTTGTGCATGGAAACTTGTACCGCCTGAGGTGGTAGCCCAGTGATTGGCAAAGTCAGACCAATTTCCACTACCGCCTACCCAATAATAGGTGTTTTGAGCAAATAAGGAAGTTGTAATAAAGAGGGAGGAAATGAATAAGAGTAATCGTAAAGATATTTTCATAGCCTAAAGGTGGTTATTCGAATATCTAAATTACTCAGGCATAGGCAAAAAACATATACCTCAATACGGGTATATTTTAAATGGTCATAAAAAAAAGAGGCCGGAGCCTCCTGATCACTTTAGAACTGCATGCCAAATATTTTTTCGAGTACAATGAGCACAAAGAATATCCCTAAGGCTACAGGGGCTATATACTTGATTACGATATGTATGTATTTTTCTACAAAGCTTCCTTTATACTTGGGGTTTCCTTCGGCCACTTCATCACTAAAGGCGGAGAAAGTCCACCTACGGGCAATGAAAATAGACATCAATAAGCCCCCTAGTGGAAGGCTAATATCAGAGAATACTTCTGCTACAAAATCCAATGTGGACTTATTGCCATAGAAGGGGAGTGAGGAGAAGATACGTACTGCTCCTTGCGAAAGCATGCTCGGAAGACCTACCAAGAAAATGACCATGGCCATTACCCATACCACCAGCTTGCGCGACTTTTTCTTTTGGTCCACCAAATAGGCCACGGGTATTTCCAATAAAGAAATAGTAGAGGTTAGAGCGGCAAAGCATAGCAATAAGAAGAAACCTCCGCCCACAATCTTGCCCAAAATAGGGCCCATACTTTGGAAAATCCCCGGGAGCACCACAAATACCAATCCTGGGCCTTGCGCAGGCTCTTGTCCTTGGCTAAATACCAAGGGGAAAATCATCAATCCGGCCAAAAAAGCTACTGACATATCCATGATGGTAATCATGCTAGCCGAACGAATGATATTCTCTTTCTTGCTGATATAGCTACCGTAAGTAATCAATCCGCCCAAACCAAGTGAAAGGGAAAAAAAGGCTTGACCCACAGCAGAATAAATGGTTTCAAAAGTAATCTCTGAAAAATCAGGCATTAAGTAAAACCTCACCCCAGCCATAGCATTGGGCAAGCTTAGGCTATACGCAATAAGAGCAATAAGGATAAAAAAGAGTAGGGGCATCATAATACGCGAAGCCGTTTCAATTCCGCCTTTAACACCACGTACCACGATAAAAGCCGTAATCACCATAAAGCCTAAGCTGAACAATAGATTGTCGCTCACATCGGCTACATAGCTGCCAAAGAAGTTTCCAAAGTTTTCTTCTTGCAACAGGCTGCCAAAGGAGATTTCCAAGAAATATCCAAATGCCCATCCGGCCACCACATTGTAGAAGGATAAAATCATCACCCCGCAAATAATCCCAAACAGACCAATCAATCCCCATTTTTTATTTCCCAAAGTTTTGTACGAACCATAGGCATCACTTTGGGCCTTTCTACCAATGGCAATTTCACCTACCATGAGTGGATAACAGATCAAAAAGGTACATGCTATGTAAATTAGTAAGAATGCAGCGCCTCCGTTTTGTCCGGTTTCGTAGGGGAACTTCCAAATATTTCCGAGGCCTACCGCAGAGCCTGCAGCGGCCAAAATAAAGCCAAGGCGATTAGAGAATCCTTCTCTTGTATTCATGGGTTTGGGTTATAGGTTGATTTATGGGGGCGAAAAGTAAAAAGATTTTTCCAAAACACAGCAATTATGCCCAGTAAACGCACATTATTTTGGAAGCTTTGTAATTTATTTACTGCAACATTGTTGCGCTTGTCGATTTTAAGAGCGTAATTTAGAGATTAGACGGTAGGCTTTAATTAACCTTTCCTACCTCATTTATCTATTTTATTTATTACAATACCTTATGTCATCAGTTGCCTCAGTGCGCTTCGCAAGAAATGACGATGCGGGTTTCTTTCAAGAATTAAGAAAACGTGTCGACCAAACCCTCAAAGAAAATCAAGTATCAAAAACAGGCGGAAGCAGAATTATAGGAAAAGCTATAGTGATGCTGGCTATGTACCTTGTACCGTTTGCTTTGTTATTAACGGTAGCCATGCCGGGCTATCTTATGTTAGTTTTATGTGTTATGATGGGCTTTGGCCTAGCCGGAATCGGCATGTCCGTAATGCATGATGCCAACCATGGTGCTTTCTCCAAATCAAGCTGGGTAAATAAGCTCTTTGGTGGTACTTTGTATTTGTTGGGTGGAAATGTGTTTGGATGGAAAGTGCAACATAATACCTTGCACCATACCTACACCAATATCCTACATGTCGATCAAGACATCACCGGAAAACCTTGGCTACGCCTGTCCTATGCCGATACACTGAAGAAGTATCATAAGTATCAACATTTGTATGCTTTTTTCCTGTACAGCTTCATGACGCTCGCCTTCTTCGCTAAGGATTTTAAGCAAGTGTTTCAGTTTAATACCGAAAGAAAAGCCTTCATTAAGGAGTTTACCACCCTTATGATTGGTAAAATCCTATATTTTGGTATTATCATTGGTTTGCCTTACTATTTTATGGATATCACCTTAGGTCAGTGGTTTTTAGGCTTTTTTACGGTTCAGCTTACAGCCGGACTCATCATGTCTACCATTTTCCAATTGGCGCACGTAGTAGAAGGGGCTGATTTTCCGGAAGCAAATGATGAAGGTAATTTAGAAAACACCTGGGCCATTCATCAGATTAAAACCACAGCCAACTTTAGCAGAAAAAGCAGAATCATGGCATGGTATATCGGTGGATTGAACTACCAAATCGAGCACCATTTGTTCCCCAATATTTGCCACATTCATTATCCATTGATTTCTAAGGTGGTGGAAAATACGGCTAAAGAATATGGTATCAATTACATTGTTAATAAAAACCTTTTCACCGCGCTAGGTTCGCATATTCGTATGTTGAAAGACCTAGGTCGGGTAAGCGACCAAAAGCTTGTATTAGCGTAAGCTAATCTGTCGCTCCAAACTTTCTTCAAGGGATATGAACGTTTCTGTACGTTCTATCCCTTTTATTTTTTGCACCTTTTCGGAGAGTACTTCTCGTAGGTGAACCGTGTTTTTACATACAATTTTCAGAAACAAGCTATACTGCCCTGTAGTGTAGTGAATACTCACTATCTCGGGTATTTTCTTAAGCTCGGCTGCTACTGGATGATAAAGTGAACTTTTCTCCAGATATAGGCCCAAAAAGGCCGTAATGTCAAAGCCTAGCTTGGTGAAATCTACCTTTAGGGCTGAGCCCCGTACCACGCCCATCTTCTCCATCTTTTTCATGCGTACATGCACCGTTCCGCTCGATACGTAGACTCTTTTCGCTATTTCGGTGTAAGGCATTTGGGCATCTTCAGTCAAAAGTGCCAATATCTTCATGTCTACATTATCAATTTCTAAATTTTCCGCCATTCTGAATAGTAAATTTTACTGTATGGATAATTAATGCTTGTCAATATTAATAAAAATTTAAATAATTGGCTAAATACTTAACATATTTGTATTAAACTAATCGCTCCGTTATGTTTGTATCAATGCTACACTGTAGGGTGATGAAACCGGCAGACATGCCCTCCTGTCTCGGGGGTGGAGGTAAGGAATAAATCACATATTGAACAGGTGTGTGACTAACTGCTCCGTGGAGGTTCGATTCCTCCCTCTACAGCTAGGAAGAGGTCTTACATAAAGGCCTCTTCTTTTATTTATCGAGAGTTTGTAACTAGCAGTATGGACTTACATCAATTGCTGGACGAAAAACTGAAGCTCTATCATACCAAAGATTTTATCCCGCTAGATCCCGTTTCTATTCCCCATTTGTTTCAGAAAAAGGAAGATATCGAAATCAGCGGACTCATTGCCGCCCTTTTTTCTTGGGGACAGCGGCCGACTATCATAGCCAAGAGCAAGGATTTTCTTCAACGCATGGACTATGCACCCCATCAGTTTGTAATGCATCATTCTGAAGACGACCTAAAGAACTTGCTGGGTTTTAAGCATCGAACTTTCACAGAGGCCGATGCGCTCTTTTTAGTAGCCGGTCTAAAAGAAATGTATAGCCAAAAAGGAGGGATGGAAGCCTTGTTTGCGGTGCCTCCCACGCATGAGAGTGTAGAGGCAGGAATTAACCGCTTTTATGATTTCTGGATGCAATTGCCCTACAGCTTACCTCGATTCAAAAAGCATTTGGCTAGCCCTGCTCGTAAGTCAGCTTGTAAGCGCATCAATATGTTTCTACGCTGGATGGTTAGAAAGGATACCATTGGAGTTGATTTTGGACTGTGGAAAAGCATTCAGCCTCATCAACTGGTTTGTCCTTGTGATGTGCACGTGGAGCGGATAGCCCGTCAGCTGGGACTAATCCAATCGCATCAACTCAATTGGAACACCGCTATGGAGCTTACGCGCAACCTGAAAAAGTTTGACGCACAAGACCCTGTCAAGTATGATTATGCTTTGTTTATGATGGGTATCTCGCAAGACCACTGATCTGTTGGCTTGAATCCATGTTCAATCCCTCATGGATTTAGCTTTTATATTTAGCCGATTCCCCCACTATGTATCAGTGACCTGTCCACAGTTCGGGAGCCGTTCTCCATTGCTCCAATACCTGCATTTGCTCTTGGGCAATTACTTGATTGTCTTGTGCTTGCTGAAGCAAACTGCTATAGTCGCTTAAGCAATAGAGTTGCACCCCATGCGCCTTGAAGTTTTGGTCGGCCACGGGAAAACCGTAAGTGAAAATGGCCGCCATGCCTACCACCTCTGCTCCGGCTGCTCGGATAGCCTCCACGGCCTTCAATGAACTACCTCCGGTGGATACCAGGTCTTCTATCACCACCACTTTTTGTCCGGCTTCTATCCGGCCTTCTATTTGGTTGGCCATTCCATGCTCTTTCGGCTTTGGGCGTACATAGGCAAAGGAAGTATGTAAAGCATCGGCTACCAAGGCACCCTGTGCGATACCCGCGGTAGCTACTCCGGCTATTAGGTCGAACTGAGGAATATTGCTTGTGATGATGTTGGCAAGCTCTTGCTTGATATAGGTTCGGATAGCAGGGTAGGAGAGCGCCAAGCGATTATCGCAATATATGGGCGATTTCCAGCCCGAACTCCAGGTAAATGGTTGCTGAGGACTCAAGCGGATTGCTCCTATGGAAAGTAATTGCGAAGCTACTTCCTTCGCCACGTGGGTAGGTGCCAGTATGGTTTTCATGGCGCAAAACTACGACATATTTTTTTCAATAATTAAGACAGTGCCTTTTTGGTTAGCGGATTAATTTACTTTTATTGCAATAAATCTTTTCACATATGAAGCTGTTTGTTGACAACAAACCCATACATATTGTAAAATCAAGTAAGGTACTTGACCCCACCGAGTTCGATTGTGTGTTAGATGGGCGGATTACTACTTTGAGCGCCAGAGTGTTCAAAGGAGATGTTTTGATTAAGAAAGCAGAGAAGAGCCTCTTTGAAAGCCTCTTTCTGCTTATGCAAGGCAATAAACTCAAAAAGCTCGATTCCATTACCGTCACCGTTGACGATAATACCTCCGTTAAGCATTATTTAAAATCCCGTTTTAAGATTATAGAAGCCGCAGGCGGTATCGTGCGCAAAGACGATAAAATTTTACTCATTTACCGACTTAAGAAATGGGATCTTCCCAAAGGGAAGCTCGATAAAGGCGAAACTCCCTCGCAAGCCGCTGTACGCGAAGTAGAAGAAGAGTGCAACATTAGTGTACAGCTGGGCGATAAAATCGGGAGCACTTGGCATACGTATACCCAAAATGGGAAGCGCATTCTCAAAAAAACGCATTGGTATAGCATGGTGTGTACCAATGATAGCCGCATGGCTCCTCAGCTGGAAGAAGATATTGAAGACATTCGTTGGATGGACACACGTGAGCTACGCTATTCGCTCTACGATTCGTATGGAACCATACGTTCGGTCTTTCAGAAATACAATAAACTACGGAAAAAGCTCGATCAGAGCTTATAAGGAAGAAAGCGGCTTACATCAGCACCAAAGCGGTGTACCTCGCGAATAATGGTGGAGCTAATGGCTGCATATTGAGGGGAGGTAATTAAGAAGATAGACTCCAAATCACTATTCAAATGCCTATTGAGCTGCGAAATACTGTTTTCGTATTCAAAATCGGTAGTATTTCGAAGGCCTCTTAATAGATAGTTAGCACCATGCTTTTTGGCCAGTTCAGCGGTAAGCTCATTGTAGGTAATCACACTCACTTGCGGGTAATGGGCAAAGCAGGCCTTGATTTTTTCAATCATCATCTCGATATCGAAATAGCGGCTCTTCTTTGAGTTGTAGCCAATCGCAATCACGATTTCATCAAATAAGTGCAAGCCTCTCAGCACGATATCCTCATGCCCTTTGGTAAAAGGATCGAAAGAACCCGGGAATATGGCGATGCGTTTTTTCAACCGATTATTCACAAAGTGAAAGGTGAAGCAAATCTACATATTGATGATCTTCTACCTCATCAAAATGGAAAGAGAACTTAATATGGCGCGGCTTTTCTGTCAAGACAATGTTTGGGAAATGCTTACGAAGCTCATTCAAATGCGCGCTTCCTTCTTTGATAAAGCCCGATACTTTT
This sequence comes from Shiella aurantiaca, assembly GCA_030412945.1. Taxonomy (GTDB): domain Bacteria; phylum Bacteroidota; class Bacteroidia; order Cytophagales; family Cyclobacteriaceae; genus Shiella; species Shiella aurantiaca. Next base: position 326,609 of record JAUHJS010000003.1, read on the forward strand.
ACTTCACTTTCTTTTGGGTTCAGGCTAAATTCATGAAAGACAATCAGGCTATACCGAATATAATCGTCAAAGTTCTTGATCAAAAACTGATTGTAGTATTTCAGGTGTGTGCCTTTATGCACCATTACATGCAGCTTGAAGCGATCTATCATCAAATGCACCTGAAGCTTTTCTTCCTGATTGTGGTGCAATACTCCTTCCAGCAAGGCTGCAGATTGATGTACAATCTGTATATGCAAATTGGGATAATGCGAGCGTATCCAGTGTATAGTTTTGCGGTTGGCCGAGAACACACAGGTGGTTTCGGCATAGTTGAACCTGTAGGCAAAGTATAAATCCCTATCAGGGCTAACCGGACTCAAATGTTGAAGGTATTCGGGGGCATATTCCTCGTCAAACAAATGGCAAGGCACCATGCTGAAATGATTCCCTTTAATGGCCAGTTTTACGGAGTTCCAAAAGCCCGCCATCAATAAGGTATGCGACTCAAATAATTGAGCCAGCATATTGATTTTTTCGTCTTCTGAAGAATACGCAGATAAAATGTAATCTTCAATCAAAAGACAACGGTTCTCACGTTGATCAATTACGCATAATTGAAAATCGCGATCACCAATTATCAACGACAGGTCGTAATGATGTAATGAATCAATATCGAACCTGTCGTCTTTAATGTATTTGATATTTCTATATAGCTCGGTGCTTGGCGACACGATTACTCCCAGTTACCTGATGTGGTGATTTCTGTACGTGAACCAAAGCGAAGAGGCTTCAAGATCAAAATCTCATTGGTTTCCTTACGCTTAGGGTTTACTGGGGCTATGTCTTTCACTTCAACTACATCTACCATGTTGCCACCTTTTTCGATTTTATCGGCAAACATTTCAAATTTCTTACCACCACTACCCGGAATGATAGGTAAGTTATCGGCTACGAAATTAGGATAGATGGTTTCGTTGAACAAAGAATCCCTTACTGGTACAAAACCAAGGGTATCTACTTGTACATAAATACTGTCACCACCGTACTGACGAGGAATAATGATTTCCTTTTTCTCTACCAGGTAGATTTTCCCGTCCTTCACGAAATTAACCAATTTGTTCCAATCAGAGGTAAACTGTCCGTTCACTGATTTATAAGCCAGCTGAGCTTCTCTGATCATTTTCAATTTATCGATTACATTGGCCTCAACCGTTTTAATACGGTTATCTTCTTCTATTTTAGAAGAAATACTGTGGTACAAATAATAGCCTAGTATAAGAGCCACTACAAGGGTAACGTACGAAAAAATTTTGGTTTTGCTCATTGTTATAGATTTTCTATCGAATTTGTTCAGCATACCTAGTCAAACAACCCTATTTGACTAAGAAGTTTTTGCGAATTTAACGCAATAATAAAGAATTTGAGCCTAAATCGTAATAAAGACCCTCTAATTTCTTGAATATTTTTTAGTAGGCAAAATATCCTTTTCGTGCGAGTAGATCCGGATATGAATGGATAGCACGAAACATCTGATGTTTTTGCTCATTAGGGATGGAATTGAGTTCGTCTGCAGAGAATAACCGTAGCTCGCTAAGCATCTGTTCATGAGCGGGAAGTTCCGGGTCACTGCCGAGTTGCAGGCTACCTCCGGTTTCTTCTACCCGAAAGAAGAGCTCCATAGCGTGCAAGTGTTCGGAACGGTATTCGTGTACGAATAAGAATTCCTTCACCGCTACCTCCAAATGTGTTTCTTCCTTGAATTCCCGCTGTAAGCATTCTATGGCACTTTCTCCAAAATGCTGTGAACCGCCCGGAGGTGCCCAATACACATTGCTGGGGTGAAGGCCTTGGTGGTTGATAAGTAGAAGACCATCGTCCCTGAAAAGCAAGCCTACGATACGTGTTCTTAGCTTTTTGCCAAATATTTGATTGATTTTAGTCTGCATGCAGAATATTTATGTTAAGAAATTTTTAACTCACAAAAGCTTCTGCTAATTTAAGCTTGCGATTGAGTAAGAATAAAACAAAAGCCCTTTGCAAACGTTATTTTTTTATTCAATCTTAATCTTAAACCAATTTCAAATTAATTAGTATGAAACACACGAACTATTTTTCAAATGCCTCTCGTGCATTTGCCCTGCTAACGATTGCAGGTTCATCGCTTTTCTTCGCTTCTTGCGATAAGGAGGATGAGGATCCAGCTCCCACAATGACCGTTATGGAGATTATTGAAGAAACTGCCGGTCTTGATTCACTAGAGAAATACCTCAATACGTATCCTGATTTAGTAGCTCTTTTCGAAGGGTCTGCCGAATATACGGTTTTCGCACCTAATAATACCGCTTTTGCAGGATTGTTGGCTACCCCGGGATTCCCTTCAGATATCCGCGATATCAATCCTGATATCGTTAAAGGAGTACTTACTTACCACGCGGTATCAGGTACTACCTTGTCTGGAGACCTTACTTCAGGTTCTTCACTTACTTCTGCTCAAGGTGAAGCAATCGGAGTAACTGTAAGTGCCGGTGTAGTAACACTTCAAACCGGCAGTAGCAATGCCAATATCGATGTATTGGAGGCTGATTTGAGAGCAACCAATGGTGTGGTCCACATTGTAGAATCTGTAATGATTCCACCATCAGTAGGGGCTACTTTAACGCCAATCTTGGGAACCAATGCCGGAACTTTATTGCTAGGTGCTCCATTCTCTATTCTTGCTCAAGGTATTGCCAAAGCAGATGTTTTTGCTGCTGAAAATGGTTTGGCTACTTTGACAAGCATCTTGGCCGGAGCCAATGCACACACTGTTTTTGCTCCTACCAATGCTACGTTTGAGGCTGGTAGCATTACTGCTGCTACTTTCACTGGTCAGCAGTGGTATGGTATTATTGCTAACCACGCAGTACTTTCTACCGTATTGCCTGATGATTTGACAACAGGTGCAACTTTCGATACTGCTGCTGGTGGCCAATTGTTAATCTTCAACAATACTGCTGCTATTCCTGCCCAAAACGGTGTAGGTATTTACATCGATGGTGATGGTGACGTTAATTTGGCTGATCAAACCACTTATACCAATTTTGATGCAGAGGTAGCTTTGCCAAATGCAGCTATCAATTCAAATGGTCGTGTTCACGTTATTGCTGGTGTTTTGGCTCCAGGTAGCTAATCATATTTAGTAAGATTAAAAAGGGGCTTCCTCAAACGAGGAAGCCCCTTTTTGTTTCAGGTAACTTGTTCTGGGAATTGTTAACACAAGCTAAGTCTGTAAATTAAAAACGAGGTGAGGAGTTTGATACAGGATCATTTGAAATTACCTATCCTAAATTGTAGCCTAATACAGTGTAAAGTCTACCTATGTGATAATGTCTAAATCGAGTATGAAAGCCGTTATAAGGAGATGCATGGAAGGGAATAGGGCTATTTAAGGAGATATCATAGATTTAAACTCCTCCTATATTTCAATGAAAGCAAAGAAGAGATGAAGTAAAGGTTTAGGCCAGCTAGCCATTACAAAACAAAGGGTAGGCTCTAGTAAAGAACCTACCCTTTGTTGTATGGAATTAAGGATGACTTATGTTTAGTTCATCTGCTGATCAAAAGTAAGTGAGATGTAGTAAATGGCGCCAATATTAGGGCCACCCACACTTTGTAGGTAGTATTTATTGAAGATGTTAGAACCGCCCACTTTCACTACCGACTTAAGTTCTTTTAAGCGATACGATAGCTGGGCATCAAGCGTCTGGAAGGCATCTACCGTGCCATTGGCAGGAACGGTGAAAGATGATTGCCATTCAAAGGCTGATTGCCATCTCCAAGTTACACCAAAGCCCAAGTTATTGGTCAGTTTTCTATTGGCAAAGGTTACGTTTACCTTGTGTTCAGGCGTGTTGAACTCCGCAAGAAAACCATCCTTGCTAGGGTCATCAATTAATACGTTCCAGCTGTAGTTAGAAGACAAGGAATAGTTTTTAGGAAGGGAATAGGTAAGACCTATGGCCGAACCTTGAGAACTTACAGGTTTGTTGAAGTTGGTATACACTTGGAAAGTGTTATCAGCTGTACCGTTGAGCAATGAAGCATAGTTAGGGCTTCCATCAGGTAAAGCGGTGGCCTTTCTTACACGTATTTGCGTGATGAAATCGGTATAGATATTATAGTAATACGCAAAGTCTATTAGGAACTTATTATTAATTAGACTTTTATAACCAAGCTCTAAAGAACGGACACGCTCAGGTTTTACGGGATCTAGTTCGGTGATAGGGGTTAGCAAACCTGTATTGGCTGGATCGAATAATACCGGTGTAGAAGCACCTTGTTCAAATACCGCAGCCGAATAGGCATTTACTGTGGCTCCGTCAAAGGCCAATGGCTCACCCGTAGCCGAACGCTCTGTCAAATTGTACTTGATAGCATATTCTGGCAAGCCGCCAAGCAAGCGAGCTGTTAAGATGTTCAAGTCAATGTGCTGTCCTTGCGTGGTAGGGAAACGGAAACCGGTTTGGTAAGAAATTCTTACGTTGTGATTGTCAAACAATTCGTACACTGCAGACAAACGTGGGTTAATCTGTCCTTTGAAGTTTTGGTTTTTATCATAACGAAGTGATCCACTCAATTTCAGGTTGTCGGTAATGTCTTTTGCTGCTTGTGCATAGATCCCGTACTCGCTGATGGTAATAGGATTGCCTGGAGTATCGGCAAATATGGTTCCGTTAGAGTTGAGAACGAATACGCGATAGCTACCACCCATTTGTAGGCTCATGAAATCAATTTCATTTTTGAAATCATATTGCGCTTCTCCATGATAAAGAGCGGAACGGTCATTGAATTTAGGCCCAACAGGAACCACCCCGTTTTGGGCTCTTTCTTTAATGTTTTTAAAGTTTTCCGAATTGGGATCGAGATGGAATTTCCCATCAGTGATTCCTCTAGCATATTGATGTGCTGCTTGTTCTACTTGTAATCGCTGGTCTGCATTCAAACCTTGTATATCTCCCGGATTTAAACCATTATCATACAGATAGCGCGAATATTCTGCGGCATAGGTTACTAGGTAGCCGGTCACATCACTGAACAATGGGTTGGCTGCTTGCACTGCAAGGTCGTTCACACGCTTTGCCAAGAACTCAGTAATGTACGAATCACCAGAGTTCTCCTGGGTAGTGTAGGCCCTTACATAAAAGTTATCGCTGCGCAATTGCAAGCGATGCTGCATGATACTAAAGTTGGATAAGGAATAACGCTGCGCTCCGGTATAAATACTGGTTCCCCAGCCACCATTGAATAAATAGCTCAGTTCCATTTTATCGTTTACACGATAGTACAATCCGGCATTGGCTTTAACGTTTTGGGCATTGTAATTAATCAAATCACGCTCTTCGTAGGGTGTTATAGAAACTACATGATTAGGAAGATCGCTGGCATAATCCAAAGCTGTAACTCGGGCATTTGGATCATTAGGGTTTTCAAAGAAAATATTTTGCTGATAAGGGTTGTTATTACCTGCAAAGGTAGCGTAGGCACTACTTAAACGTAAAATCGCTAGGTTGATAGAGGCCTCATCCCCTTGAAAATGCAGTCTATCAGCACCTGGGTTGAAACTAAAGCCATTTGGTGTACGGCCAATTTCCCTATCGGTAGCATCAGTTCCATGCCAATCTGTGGCACGCATAAACGAACCGTTTACTTTAAAGGCAAATTTGTTATTGAAAGCTTTTGCATAGCGTAAGGAGGCCTCATACATGGGGCTAATAGGATGGTCTTTACCATCTACATGGTTTACGCCTTGTTTTACAAAAGCGCTAAGTCCTTGATATTCAAAGGCGTTTTTACTATTTACCAACAACACGCCATTAAATGCACTTGGGCCATACAAGGCCGATGCAGCACCGGGAATCAATTCCAAACTTTCCACATCCAGTTCTGAAGGGCCATTAAGGTTACCAATAGGGAAGTTAAGCGCAGGTGCTTGGGTATCCATTCCGTCAGTCAATTGCACAAAGCGAGTATTTCCGGTTGATCCAAAACCACGCGTATTGATAATTTGGAAGTTGATAGAGCTAGAGGCTACATCTACTCCTTTTAGGTTGGCGATAGCCTTATAGTAATTATCAGAGGGAGTAGATTCAATTGCCAGTCGATCCATTTTTTCAATGGTAACAGGCGATTTTAGTATACTTTCTTCTACTCTTGAGGCAGAAACTACCACCTCTTGACCTAAGATTACCTCTTCCTCCAACTTGATAGAAAGCCCTGTGGTCATTTCAGTGGTGATTTCTATTTCTTGTGTTTTGTAGCCAATTATAGAAACTTGTAAAGTTAGAGGTGGTGCTTGGTTTACTTTGAGGGCGAAGTTGCCATCAAAATCGGTGATGGTACCTATCACCTTTCCTTTCACTATGATATTTACCCCTACTAAGCCTTCATTACTCTTGGCATCTACAATATTGCCGGAGATAGAAGTGCTTTGCGCCCAAGCGGACGAAGTAAAGCCGAGAATGACACATAGGAGAAGCGATGCAAGAAAAATAGATTTTCTTTTCATATCCTTTTTCAGTTAGCTAAAAATAGTACTAGTGTATAATGGTTAATGTGCAGAATTATGTATCCTGATAACTTAAAAATACACTATTTTGTATTAAAAACAGTAGGAGGGGGGAAATTAATTGTGATTTCAAACGATGGAAATGGGAGCAAAAGGTTAACTCCTCAAGTTTTATAAAAAAAACAACGATGTGAGTAGTTGATTTTTAGGATGAAACAGAAATAAAAGAGGTTAATCTTTCGATTAACCTCTTAATTCTTTTTCTACGTGTTTCACCAGTCGTTCGCAGAGCTGACTCATTTCATTTGCCATGTACTCGTCTCCGGTGCTATTGAGCAAGCTTTGCCCAAGTCCGCCTAGGCAATCAATGTAAAATCGTTTCATTTCATCCACGCGCATTTCTTTCGTCCACAAATCGATACGGAGGGTATTTTTACTCTGTTCATCCCAAAGGGCTATGCTGATGGCCTTGGTTTCCGAAAGGTCGTTGCCATCTTTATCGGTAGCATTCCAAGTAATTTTTTCAGGGATATTGTCCTTATCTAAGGCTATTTCGAAGCTTATTTCTGATTTCTTCATGGGTAAATGTTTAAGACATGTTACGCTTGTGTAAAATATGGGCAAAAGTAGGCATAAACCCTCGCGCGAAAAAAGGATTGTGCTAGTTTTGTAGCATGAATCGTAGCTTTATCATTTTCACCTCACTACTGGCACTTACTTGGGTAAGCTGTCAGCCTAGCCGGCCTTCAGCTTCGCAAAGTGCTACCTATCGGGTGGCTTTTTATAATGTTGAAAACCTGTTTGATACCATTGATGATCCTGATATCCAAGACGAAGAATTTCTTCCTACAGGCAAAAATGTGTGGACAGCCGAGCGTTATCAAATCAAGCTCGACAAACTCAGCCGTGTAATTGTGGCTTTAGATTCTGCCTCAGGCGGCCCAGATATGTTAGGCCTCTGTGAAATAGAGAATAAAGCCGTGCTGGAGGATTTAGTAAAAACCAAAGCATTACAAGCACAAGGTTATGCCATAGCTCACCATTCTTCACCTGACGAAAGGGGAATTGACGTGGCTATGATTTATAAGGAAAAGTCTTTTACTTATGAAGGTCAGGAGGCTTACCGTTTGGTAGTACCCGATGAACCGGAATTCTTAACTCGCGATGCCCTAATGGTGTACGGAAAAGTAGGAGGGGAGCGTTTGCACCTGTTTATTAATCATTTTCCCAGCCGCTCAGGCGGACAAGAGGCTTCTGAAAAATATCGGGTAATGGTGGCTCAACTGGTACGGGCGAAAGTTGATTCCTTGCTAGCGGCCGATGCACAGGCTAAGTTTGTCATAATGGGTGATTTTAATGATATGCCGCATAATAAAAGCATAAAACAAGTGCTGAATACCACAGGAAGTATTGATTCTCTGAATGCTACTAATCTTTTAAATCCTTTCGGGCCTATGCACAGAAGTGGCTTGGGTACTTACAATTACCGTGGCGACTGGAATATGCTCGACCAAATCATTCTGAGCCAGTCATTGGTAAAAGGCAAAGGCTTACAAGCCGTGGTATCTTCTTCGGGTATTCTTCAAGCCGAATGGATGAAACAACAAGAAGGGAATTATAAAGGCTATCCCGACCGCACCTATGCCGGGCCACGGTACTTGGGCGGCTATAGCGATCACTTTCCTGTTTATATCGATTTGGTAAAATAAGCTAGGTTTAGTCAAAAAACAAGGGCGATACGGTTAACCGTATCGCCCTTGTTTTTTAGGATGATTCCCTTATTTATTGAGGAAGCATATTTTTAAAATCTTGGTAAGTGTCCGGGGTAATTGGGGTTTTATCACATCCTTCTTCATCCGCCTTGGCATTGATATCTTCTACGCGATTGTCGGGGTTGGGGTGCGTACTTAAGAACTGAGGTGTTCCTCCAGCCTGACCACTATCAATCAATTTCTGGAAGAAATAAGCTGCTCCATTGCAGGCATAATTGGTTCCGGCAAGATATACTACTGAATTGTCATCGGCCTCACGCTCAAAATCTCTGGTAAAGGCTAATGCAGCTCCTGTTCCAGCTATTTGTCCGGCAATTGTGGCTAGTTGAGAGCTGTTTTCGCCTAAAATAATGCTTAGGAGCACATTTACACCATATTGCTTTTGTAGGTTTCTGCTGGTATGGCGCAAGTCAGCATGGGCAATTTCATGGCCCATTACGCCTGCTAGGTCATCGGCCTTATCGAGGTATTTGATTAAGCCAGTATAGACATAAATATAACCACCGGGGGTACAGAAGGCATTCAATACCTCATCGTCATTGATGATTTTTACTTCCCAGGCAAACTCATCCTTGTACTGCACCTGACCCGAATTCAATATGGTGTTAGTCATGTTGCGAATGTATTGATAGGCTTCGGGGTATTCCGATTCAGATAAAATCGGATATTCCGTAGGGTTAGCTTCTATTTCAGCCGCTACTTGAGCGCCTAAATCTTTATCATTTTGGACGGAAAACAAAACAATGTTGTTGTTTTTGTCGCAAGCGCCTAAGGCTAAAGTGCCCAATAACGCAAAAAATGCAATCTTTTTCATAGAGTATTGTTTTATGTATTACAATTTCATTTCGGGGATTTCGCCTTCCACCAACAGGCTGCCTTCAGTAGCGTTTTTGATTTGATCCACGCTTACTCCGGGGGCACGTTCGAGCAATTTAAAGCCGCCTTGGGGCATTACTTCCAGTACGGCCAAATCACTGACAATCTTCTTGACACATTTTATGCCAGTTATGGGCAAGGAGCATTTTTTCAACAACTTTGATTGCCCATCTTTACTGCTATGCTGCATAGCCACGATGATATTTTCAGCTGAGGCCACTAAATCCATGGCGCCACCCATGCCTTTTACCATTTTGCCCGGGATTTTCCAGTTGGCAATATCACCTTGTTCAGAAACTTCCATCGCTCCCAAAATGGTGAGGTGCACATGCCCGCCACGAATCATGGCAAAGCTTTCGGCTGAGCTAAATAAAGCCGAACCGGGGCGCATGGTTACGGTTTGTTTACCCGCATTAATCAGGTCGGCATCCACTTCTTCTTCCTTCGGAAAGGGGCCAATGCCCAACAAACCGTTTTCCGATTGCAATACCACATTGATACCTTCGGGGATATAATTGGCTACCAAGGTAGGAATACCTATTCCTAAGTTGATATACATGCCATCTCGCACTTCCTGAGCGATTCGTTTTGCAATTCCGTTTTTATCTAGCATATAGTCAATTTGAAGATGGGTTAATTGGATAATTTGAAAATGGATTGATTTGAAAATGGGTTAATGAAGCTGTTTGCTTTTGCTTGAACTTATGATTTTTGATAGATTATTCTCCATCGTTTCTCAATTGTTAAATTTTCAAATCATTGAATTTTCAAATTCTAGTAACAGTCCTTTGTTCAATCCGCTTCTCATAAGCATTGCCTTGGAAAATCCGCTGCACATAAATGCCGGGTGTATGGATTTCGTTGGGGTCGAGGCTTCCCAGGGGAACCAATTCCTCCACTTCGGCAATGGTAATCTTTCCGGCTGTGGCCATCATAGGGTTAAAATTACGTGCAGTACCCTTGTAGATAAGGTTACCAGCAGTATCACCTTTCCATGCTTTTACGATGGCAAAGTCGGCCTTCAACCACGATTCCATCAAATAGGTTTTTCCATCAAATACGCGGGTTTCTTTTCCCTCAGCCACCTCAGTGCCCACTCCAGCAGGTGTAAAGAATGCTGGAATACCAGCTCCTCCGGCACGAATACGTTCGGCCAAAGTCCCTTGCGGGATAAGCTCCACCTCTAGTTCTCCTGATAATAATTGTCTTTCAAATTCGGCATTTTCCCCTACGTATGAGGATATCATCTTACGCACCTGACGTGTTTTGAGCATCAATCCAATACCAAAATCATCTACTCCGGCATTGTTGGAAATACAGGTTAAGCCTTTTACGCCTTTTTTTAATAATGCCGAGATACAGTTCTCCGGAATGCCACACAAACCAAAGCCGCCCAGCATCAGTACAGCATTGTCGGGAATATCGTGAACGGCCTCTTGGGCATTTTTTACTACCTTATTAATCATACCTGCTTAGGATTTTTTTCAAGTTAATGAAACAAGATTTGTTTTGCTATTTTTTCGTCTTCCTGTAAGCGTTCTTTCAGTTGCTCAAGGCTCTCAAATTTTTGGTCGGCCCGTATCCATTCTATAATGTGCAACTGAATTTCTTTTTCGTACAAGCTGCCACTGAAATCGAATAGGTTGACTTCGATTTTCTTCCGATTATCTTCCAAGGTGGGTCTATTGCCAATATAGAGCATGCCCTTATACTCCTGCTTGTCCACGGTGATTTTTACGGCATAAATACCATCGGCTGGTATCAGCTTGTTTCGAAAGCCAATTTCCACATTGGCTGTAGGGTAGCCTAGGGTGCGACCAATTTTATCGCCACTTACCACAGTGCCATTTAGCATATAAGGATAGCCCAGAAAGGAGTTGGCTAAAGCAATGTCGCCTTGGTTTAAGGCATTGCGGATTTTGGTGGAACTAATGCCCACTTCATCAATGTCTTGACGTGAAATTTCTTCCACCTCAAAACCGTAGGTAGGCGCATTGGCGGCCAGGTGTTCAAAGCTTCCTTCGCGATTTTTTCCAAATCGGTGGTCATAGCCTATGACCAGTTTCTTTGTTCCAATGGTTTTGACCAACACATTGCGTATAAATTCCTCCGAACTTTGGGAGGCAAATTTTTCATCGAAGGGAATGCTAATCAGGTGGTCGATTCCCGCTTTCTCAAGAAGTGCTGCCTTTTCTTGAAAAGAAGAAAGTAGTTTGAGGCTGGTATCTTCTGGATATAGCACCAAGCGCGGGTGCGGCCAATAGGTGATAAGCACAGTTTCGCCACCATGCAAATCAGCTAGCTGTCGGATACGCTCTAATATCTTTTGATGACCCAAATGTACACCATCGAAGGTGCCACTTGTAACTACCGCATAGCGGGGAGGGGTGAAAGTATCAAGGGTTTTGTAGATTTTCATGATACTCCTTTATTTGTTGGATAAGTTCGGGAAGCGGCAAGGCTTGTTCAATGGTGAAGTCGCCAATGCGCGTACGTCTTAATTCAGTAAGATGTGCACCCGTTTGCAAAGCAAAGCCGAAATCCCTCGCCAAGCTACGAATATACGTTCCTTTGGAACACACGATTCGGAAAGAAACGTAGGGTAGGGCCACTTGGGTAATCTCAAATACTTTCACCTCAACAGGGCGCGACTTGAGTTCGATGTCATCGCCTTTGCGGGCATGCTTGTAAGCGCGTTTGCCATCAATTTTTACGGCACTGAATAGGGGAGGAACCTGCATCAGGTTTCCTGTCAGTTCTTTAGCAGCCTCACCCAGTGCCTCTTCGGTAATATGGTCGATAGGACTTTCCTCGCTTACCTCAGTTTCCAAATCAAAAGAAGGGGTGGTTTTGCCTAAGCAGATGGTGCCCGTATATTCCTTTTCCTGACCTTGGAAAGTATCTATCTGCTTGGTCATTTTGCCCGTACAGATAATGAGTAAGCCTGTAGCCAAAGGGTCAAGAGTGCCTGCATGGCCTACTTTTTTTATCTTAACCGCTCCCCTGATTTTTTTTACGGCATCAAAAGAAGTCCAAGTTAAGGGTTTATCGACTAACAAAACCTCGCCCGCTGCAAAATCGAAACTCATAGGCTTAGTTGACCTCCTGAAAGGACTATTAGTAAGATAATGATGCCTACAATGATACGGTAAATGCCAAATACCTTAAAGCCATATTTGGTCACATAGGAAATGAAAAACTTGATAGCCGCCAGTGCAACCAAGAAAGCAATCAGATTTCCGATAAGCAGTGTGGAGATATGGTCTGCTGTAATTGTGTCGTAGCCTTTGAGCAGTTTGTAAGAAGCAGCTGCAAACATGGTCGGTACCGCCAAAAAGAAAGAAAATTCGGCTGCTGCCTTTCGGCTAAGCTGGGTACTCATGCCTCCAATAATGGTAGCAGCGGAACGGGAAACCCCGGGAATCATGGCAATGCACTGAAAGAAGCCAATATAAAAGGCTTTTTTGTAGCTCATTTCGTCCACTTCCAAGGTGTTTTTATTGAAATAGCGATCGATAAAAAGAAGCACAATGCCACCAAGAATAAGTGATATGGCTACAACCACCACATTTTCGAGCAGGGCATCGATGTAGTCGTTGAGAAGCAGACCAAAAACTGCTGCTGGGATAAAGGCAATGAAGAGTTTGTAATAGAAAGTGAGCGATTGAAAAAAGCGCTTCCAGTACAGTACCACTACCGAAAGTATGGCGCCAAACTGAATATTCACATTGAAAATTTTGACAAAATCGGATTGGTTGATTCCCATGAAATAACTGGCAATAATCATATGGCCAGTGGATGAAACGGGTAAAAATTCAGTCAATCCTTCTACTACGGCTAGCACGAAGGCTTCCCAAAACGACATATTTACTGCTTAGGTTTGTACAGAATGGCAAAAAATTGGGTAGCAAAGCCAAGCATTACTACAATGGGGCCTAATGTCAAGCCCATAAATCCAAAGCCATAGTCGGCCTTATCCAAACTCATAATGGCAAAACCCACAATTAACAAGACAATGCCTGCAATCATTAATTGATAATTCTTTCTGCCAAAGGCCATTTTCGCTTTATTGCTCATACTTAATATAGTTCGTCAAGTGAAAGTCTCATGTATTTTTTCATAGCCTGATAGGTGCTTATCAAACTCAGCAGACTGCCCAGTATCAATAGGCCTCCCATCAGGAGGTAAATTTGCTCGTTGTTACGAATAAGTGCCAATTCTTCAATTTTGGTTTCTCCGTAGTGTATCATGCCCCACAGCAGACCGGAAGCCAAAACTCCGCCCAGAATGCCGTAGAAAAAAGCTCTAATTAGAAAAGGTTTTCGAATAAAGCCTGTGGTAGCACCTACCAGTTGCATACTTCTGATAAGGAAGCGCTGGCTGAAAAGAGCCAGCTTGATGGTGTTGTTAATTAGTACAATTACTGTGATGATTAATATCGCGGCCACACCCATCAGAAACAGGCTAATCCTTTTGATATTCTGATTGATGGTGCTAATCATATTTTGGCTGTAGGTAGCCTCAAATACCCCTGAAATGTTTTGAATGTCGACTTGTACTTCTTTCAGCTGGGCTTCATCAATATAATCGGGGTGCACCTTAACCGTAAAAGCATCGCGCAAGGGGTTGTCGCCCAAAAAGCTCATGAAATCCTCGCCAGTGTTGTCAATAAACTGTTTGGCGGCATCCTCTTTTGAGATAAATTCAATCTGAGCCAAGCCTTCTTTTTTCAGCACATAAGGTTTGGTAGAAAGCATTTTATGGATGCGTATGCGTTCATTTTCCGGAAGGAATTTATTCAGGTATACCTGCACCTCAATGTTTTCTTTGATAAGTTGGGATAGGTTATTGGCATAAAGCACAATTAGCCCAAACAAGCCACTTACAAATAAAGCCATGCTTACGCTGAAGATTACACTCACGTAAGGATAACTCCCCAGCTTCTTTTTCTTACGATATTTTACGCTCTCAGTGCTCACAATTGATATCAACTGTCCAAAGTTACTAATTATTATGAAACCCCTCGAACTGTATAAAAAAATAAGGAGGCTTTCCTTGTGAGAAAGCCTCCTATTACAACAGAAAAGAATTTTTATTTATTTTCTTTAAGAATTTTTAACTCTTGGATGAGCGTTTCGTTAGCCACCTGCTCGAAAGGTACTTTTTCGGTTTGATTAGGCCTTATGTGGTAATATTCATTATTGAAGAATAAGAATAAGCTTTTGTTTTTCAGGCTGTTTACCTCAATAATCTCATAAGGGGTTTGTCCGAAATCGCCATACAAATACAGTTTATTGTTATAAAACTTGTACTGATTGGTGCTTGATTTCTCCTCGCTTACGGTTACCTCTATTTTGATGCTCTCTTTGCTTGATACCGTGCCTAAATGCTTGGTATTGGTATCTATGGATTCGTTGCCGATTTGCAGTTCGGTATCTTCAAACGATTCGATTACTTCGGGTTCAAGAACACTAGGGGCAACAGGAGCTGATTTTTTAGCTTTTATCTTGGCTTGGCTTGGCTTAGGTTCTTCCCGTTTTGTATCTGCTTTACTTTCAATGACCTTGTTTTCAGTAGGTGAATTCACCGTAGGCAATTCGGGCACATAGGCATTGGGTAATTCTTGATTTTCTATTTGAATAGGACCAATGGCTAGCGTATTATCTTCCGCATTGTTAAAATAAAGGATAGAACCTGTTAATAATACGGCCACGATTGCTACTCCCGAGGCAATCCGTACGCCAAACATACTGGTAGAGCCCGAACCTACCTGAATGGAATTAAGGCGATTTTTCAATTCGGCCTTTCGGTAATTGATAATACCGTTTTTCAATTCCATTTGTTGGGCTACTTCGCTTTTGATAGCCGGGTCACTCTCCATGGCTTTCAATAATTGGCTCTTATCATGGGCACTGATGGTGCCATCAATGTACTGCTCAATTAATAAGGAATGATCGGGAATATTGCTCATTTTTTATCTTAATCAAGAAAGTCATTAGCCGAATACTTCGATTTCACGAGAGAATCAAGCTTTTGTTTACATTTATACTTTTTAGTTTTGGCGGTATCGCTATTGGCAAAGCCCATTAATTCGGCTATTTCGTCCATAGACCTACCGTCAAAGTAATAATACGTCAATATCTTTTTGCACGTATCGCCTAAGTCTTCGATGCACTGGTGAATAATGCGGGCTTTTTCTTGCTGATCGCCTTGCATAAACACCTCCCCATCTTTTTCCTCATGGCTCAGTCTACTTTTTCTGTCCAGTTCCTTTCTCCAAAGATTTTGACAGATGCTGTATAAATACGTACTGATTCGTGAAGTAAGGACAAACTCTCCGCCAATTACCTTTTGCCAAAACGCGATGAGTGCATCTTGGAAAATATCCTTGGCTTCCTCTTCAGAACCATTGTTGGAAGTAACCAAGCGCTGCATCATCCTGTAATGTTTCTTATACAGAAAATCGAGAGCTTGCTCATCTCCTTTACGAATTCTGTCCAGAATTTCACTGTCTTTCATTCGTTATTGCCTGTTAATACTCATACCTAAAAAAATGTAACCAATGGGCTCAAAAAAATCTATGGCTGGATGGTTTAATATTAAAAATAGTGTTTAATCCTGATTTTCCTATGCATACAAAGGAATACTTTTGTTGGGAGAAAACCGAAAAGGGGGGTTGGGGGTTGATTAGGTGCCAGAGAGAAGTTTGAAGAAGCAAATATATGGCGCTTAGGCTTTCGGCTCGATTTCTGCTTTGTTTATTGTTGTAAATCTTTATTTTTAACCATTATTCATCAATTCTATTATTCTATGAAGCAAATTTTGTCATTACTTCTGTTTTGCTTGCTTTCTATGCCTCTTTGGGCTCAGAAAGAAGCCGACCAAATTTTAGGGAAATGGTACAATACCGAAAAAAGTGCCCAAGTGGAAATCTATGCCTGTGGCGATCGCTACTGTGGTAAGATTGTGTGGCTTAAAGAGCCAACTTACGAGGACGGCACGGCCAAAATTGACAAAAACAATCCGGAGGAGAAGTTGCGTAGCCGCGCCCTTATGGGCCTAAATCTGCTGACCGGATTTGAGTATGATGAAGATAATGTATGGGAAGATGGTGAAATCTATGATCCCAAAGAAGGTAAAACCTATAGCTGTATGCTTACCCTAAAACCAAACGGGGAGCTTGAGGTACGTGGCTATGTAGGGTTTTCATTAATAGGTAAAACGGTAATTTGGACACGGGTGAAATAAGCCTCACCCTTTGATTACTTGTATCACGCCATCTATAAAGGCTACCTGACCTTTGCCGTCAAATACAATTTTTCCATAATCGCGAACGGAGGCATAGTCTCCGTTTGCCATTTTTAAGCGATAGCTTACTTCAAAATTCTTTTTCTGTTTTACCGCGTTGGCTGTTTCTGCATTTAGATTAGCGAGATCTTCCGGATGTACCGCCTGCATCAAAGAGGAACGGCCCTCCAATAAATCACTTACACGCAATCCGGTTAGCTTCTCCACCGTTTGATTCACGTAAATTTTACGCCAGTTTTGGTTATAATCCGAGCGGTAAATGATAGCCTCAACGTTGTCCAGTAAGGAACTAAACATCTCCTTTTGCTGATTGGACTCACGCATTTGCCTATGGATTTCTTCTTGCGTAGCCTCCAGTTCTTCGGCATTCTGGCGCATTTCTTCTTCTTGGGCGCGCAGCTGCTCGGTAGCCAGTTGCGATTCGCGCAGCAATTTGCGGGTCTCTTGATTGATTTTCACACTCGATACCGAGGCGGCAATACTACTAGCAATTTTGTTTACAAACTCAATTTGCGAATGATCAAACTCTTGGAAGGAGGCCAATTCTATTACCCCTACCACCATGTCGTTGTAAATCATGGGCACGATAAGAAGGAAATTGGGAGTGGAAGTACCCAAACCGGAGGTGATTTTTACATAGTCTTCCGGAATCTCTTTTAAATAGATTTGTTCTTTCTCCAAAAAAGCTTGACCCACTAATCCTTGGCCGATTTCGAGTCTTTTCGTAATAAATTTCTTACGCTCGAAAGCATAGCTAGAAGAGAGTTGTAGGTAGGGGGCTTGCCCATCTTCCTGTTCTACCACAAATATGCCGCCTTGGTTTACATTCAGGTATTTTACCAATTCGCTTACTACGGCATCGGTAAGCTCTTCTATATTGTCGTTATGCACACGCTGGAGTTCTGCAAACTTGGCCAGACCTTCGTTGATCTTGGTACGGTTGCGTTCTTTCTCGCCTACACGCTTAAGACTTTCGCGCATATTGGCCAAGGATTCTCCTAGGGTGTTTTCATTATTGAATACTGTAATTTCCGTATTGAAATTCCCTTTTCCTACCTCTTTAGAAAACTCGGTAATGGTTTCCAGATTGTCGGTGAGCTCATTCAGAGCCGTTACAATGGTATTGAGTTCATCTTTTGTAGGATTGAGTCGCTTGGGCAAAGCACCAGCAGCCAATTCGCGGATATAGGTTTTCAAGATTTTTATCCGCTTCAATATATTGATGATAAGAAAAGAGGAAATTATGCCTGAAACTAAAAAGGCGATGAGATATTGTCCCCAAAGTAAGTAGGGGATAATCTCCATGCGTCTTTCAATGTATTGCAAGGCATCCTTTTCAATGGTATCCAGATGTTGTGCCAATAGATGCTGCATGCTAGCTAAATCAATAAGGGCCTTTTGATAGATAGCCTCTTCCAAAGGGGCGGCATCCTTTCTTTGAATAGCATCGTGCTGGGTAAGCTGTACAGCTTGGGCTTCTTTCAAAAATTCGCGAACATATTGGTTTTGCTCCCGTTCTTTCAGCAATTCGCCTATTACAAACAAACTGTCGGATAGGGCTTGTGCTTGCTCAAGGTGTGTGGTAATTTCTTTGGCTAGTCCAGCATCGTCCGTAGCAAAGTATTGCAGGCTAAGGCGGTGCACCTTTTCCGCATTTGCCCGTATATCAAGGGCATAAAACTTGGCCCTGCTTACCGATGCGGCAATGTGGGTATTGAGTTCTACCAGTTTCTTCCACTCATAGGAGTTGAAAACCAACATGATAGTAGCAATAAGTGCGATAGAAAGAAAAGCTCCCGTGATTTTCCCTTGAAGGGTGTGAAAATCGATGCGTAAGTAATAGGTGATTCCTCGTTTGCGCTTGGCCATTATGCTTTTGAAAATTTTCCTTAATATACTAAAAGACGATAAAAAGCGAACAGGGGAGAGGCTTTAAAATGAAAAAGCCCCTTGCGGGGCTCCTTCTTATTTTTCTTCGGTGATTACCACCACTTGTTCGGTTTGGGCTTTCTGGATTTCCTGATCCATTTGCGCAGTAGTATGTGACTTCACAGAAATGTGAGGGGCAATAACTAGTGCTACGATAGACATCAATTTGATCAAGATGTTCATAGAAGGACCAGAAGTATCCTTGAAAGGATCACCTACTGTATCACCTGTAACAGAGGCTTTGTGTGGTTCAGATTTCTTGTAGAACATTTCTCCATTAATCTCAACCCCTTTTTCAAAAGATTTCTTAGCGTTATCCCACGCACCACCTGCATTTGACTGGAACATACCCATCAATACACCCGATACGGTAACACCCGCTAGTAAACCACCCAATACTTCAGGGCCGAATACGAAACCTACGATAACAGGAACGATTAGGGCAATAGCACCCGGAGCCATCATCTCACGGATAGAAGCTTTTGTAGAAATGGCAACGCATTTTTCATACTCAGGCTTGGCTTTGTACTCCATAATACCTGGAATCTCGCGGAACTGGCGTCTCACTTCGTTCACCATGTCCATAGCAGCACGGCCTACGGCTGCAATAGCCAATGATGAGAAGATAAATGGAATCATACCACCGATAAACAAACCAGCCAAAACAGGGGCTTTGTAAATATCGATAGCAGTAATACCTGAAACTCCTACGAAAGCGGCAAATAATGCCAAGGAAGTAAGAGCAGCAGAAGCAATGGCAAAGCCTTTTCCGGTGGCGGCAGTCGTGTTACCAACGGCATCCAAATTATCGGTACGGTGACGAACTTCTTCTGGTAATTGGCTCATTTCTGCTATACCACCCGCGTTATCAGCAATAGGACCGAAAGCATCAATAGCCAATTGCATAGCCGTAGTGGCCATCATACCGGCAGCGGCAATTGCCACACCATACAATCCTGCAAAAGCATAAGAAGCCATAATACCACCTGCTAAAACGATAGTAGGCAATACGGTAGATTCCATACCTACAGAAAGTCCACCAATAATGTTAGTCGCATGACCTGTAGCCGATTGCTTAATGATAGATAATACCGGGCGTTTACCCATAGCCGTGTAGTATTCTGTGATGATGGACATCAAAGCACCTACAACCAAACCTACTACAATCGCCCAGAATACATCTAAAGCGGTGAAAGTAACACCACGGTGTGTAAGCGTCTCAGGCAATAAATAGATAACTGCAAAATAAGAAGCAATGGCCGTAAGGATGATGGAAGACCAGTTACCAATGTTAAGGGCTTTCTGTACACTATCGGTTTCGTTTTTAATACGAACAAACCAAGTGCCTACAATAGAGAACACCAAGCCAAGGCCGGCAATCAACATAGGGAGTAAAATAGGCGATAAACCTCCAAAATTATCGTTTGAGCTAATCTCTTGTCCCAACACCATGGTAGCAAGGATGGTAGCTACATAGGAACCAAACAAATCGGCACCCATTCCGGCCACGTCACCTACGTTATCACCTACGTTATCGGCAATAGTAGCCGGGTTACGCACATCGTCTTCAGGAATGCCGGCTTCTACTTTACCCACAAGGTCGGCACCCACATCGGCTGCTTTGGTATAAATACCACCACCCACACGGGCAAAAAGAGCAATAGATTCGGCTCCTAAAGAGAATCCGGCCAATACTTCAATGGCTTTTCTCATTTCGATGCCTGTGATAGCAGCACCTTCGGGAACGAACAATTGATAAAACACAATGAACAATCCGCCAAGACCCAAAACGGCCAATCCGGCTACACCCAGACCCATTACGGTACCACCTGTGAAGGACACTTTAAGGGCTTGTGCTAAGCTGGTACGAGCGGCTTGCGTAGTTCTTACGTTGGCTTTGGTGGCGATTTTCATCCCGATATATCCGGCAAAAGCCGAAAGCACCGCACCAATAATAAATGATATTGCAATTAAAGGACTTGACTCTTCCACTAAGGTGCCAGACCAACCCAATAGGATGGCAGCAACCACAACAAAATAAGAAAGTACTTTCCATTCAGCCTTTAAGAATGCCATAGCGCCATCGGCTATGTATCCGGCTAGCGTTTGCATGTTTTCATCACCGGCATCCTGCTTGCTTACCCAAGCGGACTGAACGGCCATTACTATCAACCCGAGTATCCCGAGTAATGGCACTAAGTAGATAATTTTTTCCATATCAAATGTTTAGTTTCAAAAAAAATTCCGACAAAGATATATGAACACAGTATATTTTGGAAATAAAACTTTCGCCCATTTTTTTCTGATTTTTTAGGCTGTTAGCTTGATTTTATGTTTGGCGATTACGGCTTCTTACACAATGCTTAGGTGAAGTCTCTTTATAGGCATTCGCAATCGGTTGAGGTGGATTAAAAGCATTACTTAGGGTTTATGCTCGCGCTACTGGAATGGCTGTGAGCGAATCTCTTCAGAAACTTTGATAGGCCGTATTAATTATGTATATTTGTACGTATAAAGTAGATATGCCAGGCATATGGACACCAAACTTACGCTAAAGCTGGATCATGAGGTTATTGAGAAGGCCAAAGAATATGCAAAGTCAAAAAAAACAAGTTTGTCTTCTTTGATTGAGAATTATTTGCAGAAAATCACGGAAGACAATAAAGGCAAAAGAAAGGTAACACCACTTGTGAAAAGTCTTTCTGGAATTGTTGATTTGCCTAAGGATTATGACCATAAAGAAGACTATGCCGACTATTTAATTAATAAGTACAAATAGTATGGACAGGGTTTTTGTGGATTCCGATATTATCCTTGACTTACTAAGTGCCAGACAACCGCATTATAGCCCAGCAGCGGAGCTTTTTTCTTTGGCGGATGAAGGGTTTGTAAAGATATTTGTTTCTTCCTTGTCGTTTTCTAATGTGAATTACATTCTATCGCGTCAATACAATGGTGATCAAGCACGTAAAATGCTTCTCAAGTTCAAAACCCTCGTTTCTATTCTTCCCGTGAATGATAAAACTATTGAGTTGGCTTTATCTTCAGAGTTTAAAGACTTTGAGGATGCGATACAATATTACACGGCAATAGAGAGTAAGATTGAGACTTTGTTGACCCGAAACCTGAAGGACTTTCGTAAAGCAGAGATAAGTGTTCTAACTGCTGAACACTATCTTAAGTCTCTTGAGTAAGCGCATCCAGCAATTGTCAGAATGGATAGGATAAGTAGCGTATTTGTAATGATTATGCCGTTAAGCACTCCTTAATTTATTTAAGAGAAAGTTGAGCTGCTTGGCTTCCTCACCGTTAAGATTGTGAAGATGCTTTTCAAATTCATGAATAATAGGGTCAGTTTCTTTCAAAAGCTTTAGGCCTTCTTCGGTAATTCGTATTTCAACGGCTCGCCTGTCGTGAGTATTAGTGCTTCGCTGTACAAGGTTTTTCAGGCGCAGGCGCTCTACCAAACGTGAGGTGTCGGACATCTTATCGAGCATGCGTTCTTTGATGAGCGTCATGGCGGCCGGCTTGGGGTGCTGACCTCTTAATATCCGCAGTACATTGATTTGCTGGCGGGTAATGTCATAATCCTTTAAAGAAAGTGATAGTTTGTCTACCAGCTGATTATGGGTATATAATAAATTTATGAGTAGTTTTTGGTACTCGCTGGTAAAATGCGGTTGCACTATTTCTTCCCCGATATCTTTCATGTTCTAGTTTGGTGAGGGTCATTTTCACCAAAGGTAAATATACGCAATTACATTAAATGTTTAAACAATTGTATGTTTATTCACCTATGCTGGTTCAGTTGCTGCTCAAGTTGATTGGCATATTCTATGGCATTTTCTATCATGGTATGCTGCGAAGCAATTTGTTCTTTAAGGTAGCTAAGCTCTTCTTGCATTTCTTGTACTTGCTTCTCGTATTTCATTTGGAGGAGACGTTTCTCTTGCTTCACTTTTTGAAGCTCCTCCCTAAATATCATGAATGATTCTGGTATGTTTCTCATTCCCTCTTGCACATTTACACTGAGTAAACTTTTGTTTAATTGGGAATGTTTGAAAAAA
The DNA here is from genome assembly GCA_030412945.1 of Shiella aurantiaca. Classification (GTDB taxonomy): domain Bacteria; phylum Bacteroidota; class Bacteroidia; order Cytophagales; family Cyclobacteriaceae; genus Shiella; species Shiella aurantiaca. The sequence goes on from JAUHJS010000003.1 coordinate 349,087, forward strand.
AATAAGCCCTTGGGTAAGGGCTTATCGTATGGCACGGGTTGTGATTTCTTTTTTTATCTCTCCTAGCTCTTTTTGCAAACGTAAAGCGTAGTCTAGTGTGTCACCAAGCATATTTCGCTGTGCTAAAAGTTGTTCTTTCAAATAATTGATTTCCTCTTTTAGGCAAGCTAGACTTTCCTTGTAATTCAGCTTAAGTCTGTCGATTTCTTCCCGAGCTTCATGTAGCTCTTCTTCTAACTTAAGATATTGTTCGGGTGAAACCTCCATACCTTATTTGGTTAGGGCGTCCTCAAAATGCTCAAAGTACTGAATATCCAAGCGCTGAATGTTCAGGTTAGGATGCTCACGCATGATTTTCTCACGGCCGATTTTCACACTTTCTCTAAATATTTTATCGTTAGGAAGAAGTTTGCGGTGCTTAGTAAGGCCGAAATTGTACATTTTATCTTTCCACTCAATAAAATACCATTCCATAGAAGGCTGGTGGAATATCTTTAAGGCTCTTTTGTCAAAAACCAACTTGGTGATTTTTTCTTTCAAAATTAGCTTTTCCGCCTCAAGGAAGATGTTTTTGAACTCATCCATGGGGATGTAGGTATTGGTGGCGGTAATTACGGCTACTGCTAGTTCCTTGTTGAAAGTTATAGTAGCGTGTTTGAAGGTAGCGAAGTTTTCTAGTTGAATTTTAGTGTCTGTTTCCATGTGTAACTGATTTTGATGTTATAACATGTATCTAGTAAAAAGGTTTATTTTATTTTAAATTTCCCATACCGCCATCGGCTTTCCATATTTGCCCGGTCACCCAATTGCTTTTTTCTGACAACAGAAAGTGTGCTACTTGAGCGATTTCCTCAGCACTGGCTACGCGTTGTAAAGGATGCCGCTTGGCAGAGGCTTCTCGCTTTTCGGGTGTACTGAGTAGGGCAGAAGCTAAAGCCGTATCTGTTAGAGAAGGTGCCACTGCATTTACCCGAATGGACGGGGCTAATTCTGCCGCTAAAGAACGCGTAAGTCCTTCAATGGCTCCTTTGCTGGCGGCTACGGAAGAGTGAAAGCTCATACCCGTTTGCACGGCCACGGTACTAAAAAGAACCACCGAGGCGGAAGTAGCTTGTTTGAGGCGTTTGAGGTTGTCCTGAAGTGTTTTTACTGCTCCCCACACATTGATTTCCATGTCTTTTTTGAAATCTTCTTCTTTTAGGGCACGAAAAGGTTTCAATTGTATGGTGCCGGGGCAATAGGCAATTCCATGAAGGGTATCGGGGAGGGAATCGAAAACTTGCGGGTTGTAGTTTTGTATATCAAGCTGCAAGCGAATGGCTCCTAAGGGAGTGCTTTCAGAGGTGTTTCCGGTAATCCACACCTTGTGATTTTCTTTGAGCAGAAGTTGAGCGATTTCATAGCCTATGCCTGAGCTTCCGCCAATTATTAAGTAATTGTTTGATACCATATCAGTAAATAAAAAGAAAACCCGAACCCTAGCTAATTGTTTGGAAAAGATAGGGTTCGGGAATACTTATTTACTGTTGATGTAGTTTAGGAACTCCTTGCGGATGTTTTCGTCATTGAATTTTCCTGAGAAAGAGGCTGTTCCGGTTTTGCTATTGGTGTCGCCTACACCGCGAGAAGATACGCACAAGTGGGTGGCATCCATCACTACGGCCACGTCTTCTGTTTGGAGTATTTTCTTTAACTCGTTGGCTATCTGTACCGTTAGACGCTCTTGTACCTGTGGGCGCTTGGCATAATACTGCACGATGCGGTTGATTTTAGATAGACCAATCACCTTACCACTAGAGAAATAGGCTACATGTGCTTTGCCATAAATGGGTACAAAGTGATGCTCGCAGTAGGAGTAAAAGGTTATGTCCTTTTCAACCAACATTTGATCGTATTTGTATTTGTTTTCAAAGAGACGAGCCACGGGCTTGTTGGCCGGATTCAATCCACTGAAAACTTCTTGCACGTACATTTTGGCTACTCTTCGCGGAGTTCCTTTTAGGCTGTCGTCTGATAAATCGAGGCCTAATATGTGCATGATTTCTTTGAAATGTTTGGCGATGAGTTCCACCTTAAGTTCTTCTTCCATCACGAAAGCATCTTCACGCATGGGAGTCTCCAAAGAGGCTAATCCATGGTCATCTCCCAAGTCTTCCAATTCAGCCATAGGGTCTTCAGGCAGGGAATTCAACAATGTTTCTTTCTGTTTCATACAGAGTTACTTTAAGTTCATACTTACTTTCGATGTGCTCCCTGAGAAGATGGTATATCACTTGCGCAATATTTTCTGCTGTGGGGTTTAAATTTCTAAATTCTTCGGTGTCTAGGTTTAAATTTTTGTGATCAAACTTATTAAGCACCTTTTCCTTAATCAGGTCGCTCAACAGCTTGGTATCGTATACATAACCTGTATCAGGGTTTACCTCACCTATTAATTTTACTATCAGTTCATAGTTGTGGCCATGGTAATGCGGATTGTTACACTTGCCAAATACCTTTTGGTTCATTTCCTCTGACCAAGCTGGATTGTGCAAGCGGTGGGCCGCATTAAAATGTTCTTTACGTAATACTGCAACTTTCATAATGTACTAGATAGTTCAAAAAACAGGCGGATAAAAGCCTTGCCTAAGAATTTATTGATTTTTTAACACCTCTCCTTAACAATAAGTAGAATTTTATGTTCAATATTTTTGAAAATAAATTAAACAATCTTTCGGATTGAAAACCATTTCAGTAATAGGAACAGGCATGGGTGCACTTAGTGCAGCGGCCTTGCTTGCCAAAAGAGGGGCAAAAGTACGTCTTTTCGAACAGAATTACTTGCCGGGTGGCTGTACGAGTTCGTATTGGCGCAAAGGATTTGTGTTTGAGGCGGGTGCTACCACCTTGGTTGGGCTTGACCAAGGCATGCCTTTGGCGTATTTGCTCAAGCAAATACCTGTAAAACTGGATGCTTGGCCGCTGGATATTCCTATGCAGGTACACTTGCCTACGGGCGAGCTTGTTACCCGCTACCGCGCATTGGATCAATGGATAGCGGAGGCCGAACGGGTATTTGGAAAAGCGGGTCAGCGCGCTTTTTGGGAATATTGCTATGCTATTAGTCAATTTGTATGGGATACTTCCTTAAAACAGCTGCGCTTTCCTCCCGAAACGATGGGGGATTTGTTGGCCACTATTTCTCAAGCCGAACTCAAACAAATTAGGTTTGCCACCTTGGCTTTCCGAAATACTACCTGGCTGTTAAAGAAATTTGGCTTAGATACCAATGAATTGTTTTGCGCTTTTGTAGATCAGCAATTACTTATTTCTGCACAAAACTACCGCGATGAAGTGAATGCACTTTTTGGAGCCACGGCTCTCTGCTACACCAATTATGGTAATTACTATATGCCGGGCGGCTTGATTAATCTGGTAAATCCCTTGCTGGATTTTATCCAAAAAATGAATGGGGAGTTGCACCTACGTACAAAAGTAGAAGGGGTGGAACCAAAAGGTGAAGGGTATACTATTCATACCAATAAAGGCGTGTGGGAAAGCGATGCAGTGGTATTTGGCATTCCGCTAAATAATGTGGTAGAACTTATGCCTTCTTTAAAGAAATCTCAACAAAGTAAGCTTTTATCCAGCGATAAACTGTACAGTGCTTTTCAAATGGGCATAGGGTTTAAGAGCAGTCGATCCTTTGCCTGTATTCATCATCAGTTGCATTTAATGGAACCGCTGGAGGGTTTTGAGGCGGAATCGGTATTTGTAAGCTTGAATAATGACATGGATACCGCGCGCTGCGATAAAGCGGGAACAAGGGTGATGTCGGTAAGCACACATATCCGACATCCGGAAACGAGTCAATTGCCCAAACAAGCCATTGAGCAAGCCATTATCCGCTTGCTCGTGTCCAAAGGTTTCTTTCAAGAAGATGAGGTAGTGTATTATCATTCCAGCAGTCAGCATGCCTGGGAAAAATGGACGGGAAGAAAATACGGTTTTGTAGGTGGGTATCCGCAATACATGAACATCAAGCCTTGGCAAATGAAGGGCGCAAGGCTTGATGGTAAAGGTGCTTATTTGTGTGGCGATACCGCCTATCCCGGTCAGGGGATTCCCGGCACGGTGCTAGGCGGCATTATTGCTTTTGAAAAAATGAAGGCCGATGGCCACGTATGATTATTTTTTCAGCAAATCCCTGATTTCGGTTAGTAATTGGATATCAGCCGGAGGAGCAGCCGGAGCCGCTGGTTTGGCTGCTTCTTTCTTCTTGAGGCGATTGATGGCACGAACCATTAGGAACACAGCAAACGCAACAATAAGGAAATCAATCAAACCTTGAATAAACAAGCCGTAGTTCAGACTAACCTGCTTAGCTATTTCTACTCCGCTTGCATCGAGTTGGGCATCTTGCAGTACCCATTTGAAATCTTTGAAATCTACCTTGCCAATAAGCAAGCCCAGTGGGGGCATTATGATTTCCGCGACTAGCGAGTTTACCACCTTAGTAAAGGCGGAACCAATGATAATACCAATGGCCATATCGAGCATATTGCCCTTGATGGCGAAATCTTTAAATTCTTTGGTAAAGCCCATGAGGGAAGGGGTTTAGGGTGAGAACCTAATTTACTGGAAACTCTTGATTAATTTGAACTAGTTGCTAAAAAGCTTTTCAACCCCTTAATTAAGTGGTTAAAGCTTTGAGATTTATTATTGCTTAAGTCCATATACTTGGGGATTTCCCTAGAAGCATAACTTTTTGAGAAATTTTTAGACATTTTCTCAATTTCAAAGCTACCAAATACCTTGTCTGGATTACGGAATTTTGAAGACCCTGAATATTTGGTTGCTTTAGTCTCAGGATAAACGGACTCTAATGCATTTAAGTCACCTAAATACCAATTTTCCAATTCCTTGCATGCAATTCGTATTAATATGGGCAATGGACAATCCTTTCCACAAAGGTTTATTAAATCCATTTTTAATTTTAAGCAATCGTTAGAATCTTGATCATGTATTATTAAGACCTTTACTTTCTGTTTATAATAGGCTAAGGCTTTTAGTTTAATTGGGATAGATTTTCTAAGATTGCTTTTACCTTCATGCGGTCTAATGAAGCAGTTAACTCCTAACACATACCCATTTGGAAGAATTTTTGGAAGTATTACTTTCAAAAAGTTCTCCATTGAAGGCTCCTCTGTTAAAATCTCTAAGACATTGTTGCTCATGTGGTTATGACGGGTTGCTACCTATAAAGTAGTTTTCTTTCCATAAATAGCCCAACTTGTCCCCTTCTTTATACAAATTAACTATTAATTCGTCCTCAGAAGCCCTCTTGATAGTTGTATAACCACTTTGTTTAACTAACCAATATGTTTCTTCAGGCTTAGCTCCATTCAATAAATCGGGTGAGTGGGAAGACACGAAGACTTGCCCTCCTTTTTTAGCATATAGTCTAAATTCTTCAAGAAGCTCAATTAAAAGACTTGGATAAAGTTGGTTTTCAGGTTCCTCTATACAGAGTAAAGGATGAGGGTTGGGGTCATGAAGAAGCAATAAATATGCAAACATCTTTATTGTGCCATCAGAGACATAATTTGCAATAAATGGGTCTTTAAATGAACCATCCCTAAACCTCAGAACAATACGACCATCTACCGTAGATTCTGCTTTTACATCATCTATTCCCGGCACTCGTTTTTTCATTTTATCCAATATTATTTGAAATAAATTTTTATGGTTTTCAAATATATATTGAGCTACCAAGGGAAGATTTTCACCAGTGGGGGAGAGATGTTCAGAATATGCAGCTTCTCGACTTTGTCTCGCCTCTGATATATGAAAGTCAGAAACATGCCAATTTTCAATAAAGTTTCTAAAGGCATTTGCGGCTTTAAAACGGTCAAATTGCCCAAGTCCTTTTATTGCTAAAATATCTGGCGAACCTAGTTTTTGAGGCTCTCTGTCAAGTTGCTCATCTTTCTTATCAAAATCTTCTTCATTGGTAATTGCATAACCAGAACCTCTAGAAAAATCTAAAAAATGAAACGGTGAACCATATGGGCCTCTCTTATATCTTAGAATTTCTCTTTCGATAATAGGCTTTCCATTTTCTTCTCCGATTTCCAGCCGATAAGTGACAAGTCTGTTCTTTTTAGCAACAACTATTCTGAACTGCAATTCAATTACAATCAAACCAGTTTGCCCTCTGCTGATGACTTCTTTGAAGCCACCTCTTTTCATTAATGCTTGTCGTATGTTATTCTTTAATGCATCGCTTAGAAAACCAAAGGCATCAAATAATGTTGTTTTACCAGATCCATTGGCACCAGTAAAAATTGCTAACTCAGGTAAATTGTTAAGTTCTAAATCCTGAAATGCTTTAAAGTTCTTAAGTTTGATACTTTCGATTCTCATTTCTTTTATTTAACGATGTTAAATATGGCTGAACAAAATGGAAAATATATTAATGAATACTAAATATTTACAAAACCTACTCCGCCAATTCCCTTAAATCTACAGGCACTACGCGTGATACGCCTTGCTCGATCATGGTGATTCCGTAAATGATATCGGTGCTGGCCATGGTGCGCTTGTTGTGCGTAACGATGATAAACTGCGAGTCATTAGAGAACTTCTTGATAATGTTGTTGAACTTATCAATGTTGGCATCGTCCAATGGGGCATCCACCTCATCGAAAATACAGAAAGGCGCTGGTTTTAAGAGGTAAATGGAGAATAATAGCGAAATCGCGGTAAGGGTTTTCTCTCCTCCCGACAGCTGATTGATAGTAAGGGGTCTCTTGCCTTTAGGCTTCGCCATAATCTCAATATCGGTTTCCAAAGGATTATCAGGATCGGCCAGACGCAAATCGCAGTCATCTTCATCGGTAAATAAGCTACGGAATACCTTGATGAAATTCTCTTTTATAAGTGCAAAAGCCTCCAAGAAGGTAGTGCGAGCCACGCTATCAATCTCGCTGATGGTGGTCATGAGCGATTCTTTAGCCTTTACTAGGTCTTCTTTTTGGGCGGTGATAAAATCGTTTCGCTCCTTAATTTCCTGATAGGCCTCCATGGCCATCGGGTTGATAGGCCCAATGCGGTCCATACTGGCCCTGATTTCACTTACCTTTTGGCGCAATTCGGGTTCGGCCAATCCGCTAATAAGGCGCAGCTCCGGATTTTCCTCGGCCATCAGCTCTTCCATATCCAAGTTGAACTCCACATTGAGGCGCTCTTTCACCGAAGACATCTGAAGCTTGGTCTCGTTGATTTTGTTTTGCAGCTCCATAATAATGGTATCGCTGCTTTCTTTGCTTCTTTGGATCTCTCGAAGCTGTTTTTCAGCCGTGTCGATATCGCCCCGCGACTGATAATATTCTTTTTCGGCCTCGTTTACACCTATTTCAATGGCATCTTTCTCAGCATACATCGCGATAAGTTCATCATCGCTGCTTTCGTTGCGCTCAATCAGTACGCGCACTTCTTCATCCGTAAGCTTGAGCTCCGTTTGGTTTTTCTGGATACGTTCCAGCGCCATATCGAAAGCATTTTGTTTATAGGCCAGCTCCTGTTCCAGGCTATTAACCTTATTTTGATGCTGGTGATAGAGGATATTCTGTTGGTTGTAGGCGGTTGATTTTTGGCTCAGTTTTTCATTGGCTACGTATAGTAGCTGATTGAGCTCAGCTAATTGGCTTTCGGAATTACTTAGTCGCTCTTTTACCTGCTCTGCCTGAGGGCGTAAGTTATCGATTTCGCTACTAAGGGTAGCAATTTGCGCCTGCATGTCCTCACGCTTGTTGGAAGCGCTAGTGAGCATATGCATAAACTGCTCCTGCTTGGTTTTGATGGAAATATACTCTTGGTTAATCTGGTTAATTTCCTTTTGTATGCCTTCTATTAAGGTTTTCTGAGTAGAGGCTTTCAGTTGCTGCAATTCACGCTGCTTGCTTTCTTGCGAATCTTTGATTTCGGTAATCTTCTTGCTCAGCTGTTTGATTTCCACTTCCAGCTTTTCCAAGTTTTTGGCCCTACCGATACGTTTTCCTTCAAATAGCCCTACAGAACCACCCGAAATGCTGAATTTCCGTTTGGTTACTTTTCCACTTTTGGTGATAAAAATGCAATCGTCTTCTTTAGGAATATCGTTATCGCTGGCCGCGATGTACACTTTATCCAATATGTAGCCAATCAGCTTGCGGTACTTGGGATCAAACTCCACAATTTCGGTAGCCGGAATGGCATTGCTAAACAACTTAGCCGGAGTACTGCTGAATTTCTCAAAACTATCGAGCACAAAGAAGTGCGCCTTACCTTTGGCGGCATTGCTCAAGAGGTTTACCGCCTGATAGGCTTGGGCTTCCGTGTCTACAATGTAGTAGTTCATGAAAGGCTCCAGGTAGTTCTCTATCGTTACCCGGTAGGATTCATCGCAGGTAAGAATATCGGAAAGGAGAGGGGCATCTTTACCCCAATCGGCATTTTTTCGTAAGAACTTGATTGCCTCAGGGAAACCTTCCAGGTTCTCCACCAAGGATTTGGTGAGGTTGAATTCGTTTTGGCGGGCATCGAGTTTACGGGCGGTTTGACTGGCTTCCTCACGGATAGACTCCAAGGTTTTTTCCGTTTGCTCAATGCGCTGCTGCAAGCTAAGTTCGGCTTGTTGCAGGCGCTCTACTTCGGTGTTGCGCTCGTTTAGAATGCCCGAAAGCTCTTTTACCATTTCATCGAAACGGGCTAGACTGGCCGATTGCTCTTGGGTATCGCTGGCGGTGCGTTCAATTTCTTGCTTTAATGACGAAAGCTGAATTTGTTTGATTTCCAGTGATTTATTGATAGAGTATACCTGCTCCTGTGCGCTTCGCTGCGTTTGGGTGATTTCGGCAGTTTGCTGTTGGAGGGAATTGGTTTCCTGCTTTTGGCTTTCAAACTCCTGTTGAAGCTGGCTTACTTTGGCTTCGGTTTCCAGATAAAGCTTTTCGGCCACCATTTTTTCCTCCATCAAGCCTTTGATGCTGGAAGAGGCGCGGTCATTACTTTGCTTATCGGCTTCAATCTGCTCGCGCAAGGCCGCCACGCGGTCGGTCAGGTAACGTAAGCGTTCGTTTTTGATTTTTTTCTCGCTCTCGTAATGCCTGATTTTATTGATATGGTCGTTGAGCGTTTTTTGGCGTGAGGCCAGGTTTTTCTCCTTGGTTATGAGCTCGGTCTTGAGCTTTTCCAGGTGGGCTTCCACCTCAGCCACCTGCTTGTTTACGCTAATCTTTTTATCCGATTCGCCTTCTAGCTGTTTGGTAAGGGATAAGAAGGCTTCGGTAAACTGGCTCACACTTTTGATAGCCAATTCAATACTCAATACCTTATATTCCTCTTTTAGCTTCATGTAGCGCTCGGTTTGTTTGGCTTGGCGCTCCAGCGATTTAAGGTTTTTTTCGATTTCAAATAAAAGGTCATCTACCCGATTCAAATCGGCATCGGTATCCTCCAGCTTTTTAAGGGTTTCCTTTTTGCGGGTTTTGAATTTGGAGATTCCGGCCGCTTCTTCAAATAAGGTCCTGCGCGAACCATCTTTATCGTTCAGGATATCGTCCACCATTTTCAGCTCGATGATTGCGTAGCTGTTGGAAGCAATTCCCGTATCCAGAAACAGTCCGGTAATATCCTTTAATCGGCACGTTACTCCATTGAGCAAGTATTCGCTTTCGCCCGAGCGATAATACCTGCGGGTGATGGTTACCTGGCTGTATTCGGTGGGGAGAAGATTTTTGGTGTTGTTAAAGGTAAGCGATACTTCAGCCAGCTGGGTTGGTTTACGGTTTTTGGTACCGTTGAAGATCACGTTCTCCATTTTATCGGAGCGCAGGGCACGGGTTTTTTGTTCGCCCAGCACCCAGCGGATAGAGTCTACCACATTGGATTTTCCACAACCATTGGGCCCTACAATGCCCGTAATGCCTTTGTCAAAGTTGATGGTGACTTTGTCGCCAAAACTTTTAAATCCTTTGATCTCTAATCTGCTTAACTGCATGCCGCTACTCCGTAAATAAGGGAGACAAATTTAAGAGGATTGGTATAGGATTCAAACGCTTGCGTACGGTTGGGGATAAATTGTGGAGAAGTGCCTGTTTCTGTGGATAACCTTTCTTTCGAGGAAAAATAATAACATTTTGTTTAATAAATTTATTTAAATGTTAAACAATCTGATTAGCATCGCTGTTACGTACATAGTTTCAAAATTATTCAAGCATGCGTTATGTAGTACTTGTTCTGTTTATCACTTTCGCTTTAAGCGCCCTTGGCTATGTGTATTGGCAACAAGAGTTGCAGTATACCCAGCCCACTCCTAAGCCAGCAGGTTTGGTACAAGTGGCTTTTGAGGAAAAAATAGATGTGAGTCCCTGGATTTCACCTAGCGGGAAGCCGGTTTTCCTCCATTTCTTTAGTCCGGAATGTCCTTGTTCCAAGTTCAATGCCCAAAACTTCGCACAAATCCATAATCGATACAGCGATGCATTTGATTTTTATGTGATAATCCCCAACTATTCAGATAAGGAGGAAGCTGCTGAGTTTTTGCCGGAAGGAATTCAAATTATTCAGGATGAAACCACTTTGCTGAGTAGCACAGTAGGCGTGTACAGTACCCCTCAGGCGGTTTTGATTGATTCTGATCAGCGTTTGTTTTACCGTGGCAATTACAATAAGTCGCGGTATTGCACTTTGCCAGAAAGCAATTATGCTCTCCAAGCCGCTGAGGCACTTACTCAGCGCAAACCTATACCTAGTTTTGATGCCTACGCTACTGTAGCGTACGGATGTGTATTACCTTCTTTACAACTATAATTATGTCAACCACACACACTTTGACGAAAGCCGAGTATGCTCGTTTTTTTGCCGAAATCAACCGCAAGGGCGATAACATGATGAACTATGCCATGGGACTGATGTTCCTTTTTGGCCTGTTTCTCGGTTATTTTTATCAAACCTACACCTTCGCCCTTCTGGTAGGGTCTATCAACGTTTCCTTATATTTTGTAACAAAATGGCTATTGCCCACCAAAAGTCTACATCGCTATGTGGGTAGCGGAGTTTTTGCGCTATTTATGGCTCAATTTATCTACCAAATGCATGGCATGTTTGAAATGCACTTCTTTGCCTTCGTTGGTGCGGCTTTGGTAATTTCTTATCGCAACTGGCGCCTACAGTTGCCCAATATTGTGGTAGTGGTGGTACACCATGCTCTTTTTGCCTATTTGCAGTATACCGGCATGAAAGAGATTTATTTTACCCAAATGGATTATATGTCTCTACAAACATTTCTGTTTCATGGTGCTTTGGCCGCACTTATTGTAGGAATTTGTGGGTATTGGGGCTATTCCTTGGAGCAAGAAACCGTGAAAGAAGCTATCAACACCCTTCGCTTAGAAGAACAAGTGGAGACAATGGAAAAGGGGATACAGTTTGCCGAGGAAATTAGTAAAGGTAATCTCACAGTACAATACGAAGCGGATCAAAGTGAAAATGCCCTAGGAAAGGCTTTGATAAAAATGCAGGAGAGTTTACTTTTTGCTAATCAAAAAGAGCAGGCGGACAAATATATAAACCAAGGTTACACGCGCGTAAGCGATCTATTGCGCAAATACCAAAGTGAAGAGGTAGCGGTAATGGCAGATCATATCTTAAAGGAGATAGTACAGTATTTGCAGGCCAATCAAGGAGCCATGTTTATGGTAGAAGAAGAAAACAATGAGGTATTCCTCAATCAAGTAGCCACTTATGCCTATGCCCGCAAAAAGTATGTACAAAAGCGTGTGGAGATTGGTGAAGGACTAGTAGGTCAATGTTATTTGGAGAAGGATTTGATTTACCTAACTGAAATACCGGAATCCTACGTACGCATCACCAGCGGTTTGGGTGAAGCTTTACCAAGAAACATTGTGATTGTTCCGCTGATGGCCAATGAAGAAGTGGTGGGTGTACTAGAATTAGCTACTTTCTATGTGATGGACGAAAAACAAAAGAATTACCTAGAAACAGTTGCGGAAACCTTGGCTTCTTCAATGCTTTCGGTGCGAATGAATGCCCAAACCCGTCAGCTGCTTGATGAAAGTAATATGGCTACAGAGCAAATGCGCGCTCAGGAAGAAGAGATGAGGCAGAATATGGAAGAGCTGCAAGCTACCCAAGAGGAAATGCAGCGAAAAGCGAAAGAGTTTGAAGAAATTATTGAGTACAAAGACCTTGAAATAGAAAGGCTTACTCGGAAGCTTCAACAAAAGGAATTAACAGGTGTGTAAGTAAAATAGGGAGGTCAAATGGCCTCCCTATTTGTTTGATGTCTTATTAGATTATTTCTCTAATTGATAGGCAACTACCTTATTCTTAAAGAAAGTAGGAATCAAAACAATGTTTTGGTCAGCAATAAGACCAATATCAGCCGTTTGCGACTCAGCAGCTTTCGTATCTAATAATAGGGTAGTAATTTCACCCTCTATCAAATACACCTCACCTTGCCAGCGGCTGGCTACATAGGCATTGTCAGCTACTTTTACCAAGCCATCGCCACCTGTTACGGAATCGTTTAGCATCAGCGACTGACTTAGGTTCTGGAATCCCGCACCGGAAAGACCCAATAGGTTGCCATTGTCAAACAACAAACCATTGATGCTGGCTACATTTTCTTGGAATAGGCTAGGTGCCTCATCTTTCAACTGATAGATTTTGCCAGTAGCCATATCAGAGAAATACACAGAAGTGCCATCGGTAGTAACATCATTCAAGAATTGAGCGCCTTCAATAGCGTATTCTTGCACGATGCTTCCGCTAGCCAAAGAAATACCCACTAAGCGATCGATGTCTGTAACATACAAAATGGAATCGCGGATGGCCATTCCTTTCGGTGCACTTAGTCCGGTAGCCCACTGTAGGGTTTCAATGCTACCATCGTTTTTGATTTTAGCAATAAAGCCATTGCCATCTTTTTCCAAAGGCATGCCATTGATGTTAGACACATAAATAGCACCTGTGTTGGCATCTACCAATACCGACTCGCAGGTAGTGAGCAGCGTATCAGTTTCCCAAAGTTTGGTAAAGCTCACGGCTTTCTTTTCAGTACTTTCTTCTTGTTTCTTTTCAGAAGGCTGGCAAGCCACAAATAGGGCTGATGCCAAGGCTAATGATGTAATTTTACGTATCATAGGTATGTTTTTAATGTATGGTTTGAAACACGCGTATTGCTGATTTGTTATTTTTTGGTATTCATTTTTTCGGCCATTATGAAAGCCTGGTAGGCATTCACCAAATTACCCGTTTCGGATAGGCTGGCAAATTTTACAATATCTTTTTTATCTCCTCCCGGCACAATCACCTTCTGCTTTCCTGCTTTATAACCACTTCTCAAAAGGATTTCTTTCAGTTGCTGCACAGTTAACTCAGGATAGTATGACCATACCAAAGCTGCTACGCCACTTACGGCCGGAGCGGCAAAACTGGTGCCATCTACCAATTTGTATTTGTTTTCAGGATAGGTAGTAGAGATTTGCTCTCCCGGAGCGAAGATATCCACGGTTTTCTTACCATAGTTGCTGAATGATGCCGCCATTTCTTTTCCTTTTTCTTTGGCCGAAGCACCAATGGTGAGCATCAATGGAATCTTATTACCGCTGGTATTGTAGGGACTCGGGAAATTAGGCTCCACATCCAAATTCTTGGAGTCATTTCCCGCTGCATGTACCAACAGCACGCCCTTATCCGAAGCATATTGAAGGGCCTCTTGTACCATCCACTGGTCAGGCGATTCGCCTTTCCCAAAACTCATGTTGATAATGTGCGCGCCATTGTCTGTGGCATAGCGAATGGCTAAGGCAATGTCTTTATCATACTCATCGCCATTGGGCACAGCACGTAAAGCCATTATTTTTACGCCTTCGGCTACGCCCAAAGTACCGATTTGATTGGTGCGGTTGGCGGTAATCATTCCGGCCACCATAGTACCATGCTCAGAAGTAGGTCCTTTTACATCGGCATTGCCATAATTGGTCTGGCTAATATCATGCACATCATCGCCCACTACCTCGGCTCTTGGGTTGAAGTCAGGATTGAGGTTGAAGTTGAGCTTCTCGTCAATGTCTTTCTTGTATTCTTCCAGAGCGGCTGCTGAAAAACCGTTGTCAAATAGCATTTCGAGGTATTTTACCATCTCTTGTATGGTTTTATCCGAGGAGGTAACCTTAGCGAGGTCTGCTTTGGTATTCACTTCCACCTTAGTTTCATTTGCCAAGAATGCAATGATTTGCTTGTATTGCATCTCAAACTGGGCAATGTCTTTTCCCGCTTGGCTGTATTCTTCGCGCTCTTTGTTCAGCTTCTGCTCGCTATCCTTAAAGCGGGCATATTCGGCCTTTTGCTTTTCATTCAAGCCATCGGTGCTGTTAAGCTCACCATAAGTAGGCAATAGGTCGCGGTAAATGCGCACGTATTCATACACTTCTTTTGAGTAGTTCTCGCCTTGGGCATTGCCCATAAAGTTCCATCCGTGGATGTCATCGATATAGCCATTGCCATCGTCATCTTTTCCATTTTGAGCGATTTCTTTTTCGTTTACCCAAATTTTCCCGGCCAAGTCTTCGTGTTTAATATCCACGCCCCCGTCAATTACGGCTACGATGATGGTTTTGGCGGGCTTTTTATCTTTAATTAGGGTCTGGTAGGTTTTTTCTACCGACATGCCCATGATTTTATCAGTTTTGAGGTCTTTGTTTTGCCAGTTGAAATACGCCACATCAAGGCTGTCGGCTGTGCGAACGGCATCTTGCGCTTGAGCGAATAGAGAAGAGGCTAATAGCGTGATTAGGAATAGATGTTTCATAAAATTTGTAGAATAATCTTGCGAAGTAAGAAAATATTTACGGTTTTCATCGGGAATTTTTACCAGAGGCCGTTTATTTCACGATAAAAGGTAGCGCGCACTAGCAAACTACTGGTGGCAATTGCTATATTTGGTGGTATGGATGAAATAGGAAATTGGATATACGTCATTGTAGGGATTATCTATATGATTTCGCGCGTGCTGAAAACTAAAAAGCCTGCGGAACAGGTAGATACTGGTTCATCTCGACCCGCTCGTCCTAAAACTCAGCCGGTAACTTTTGAAGATTTGCTGAAAGAGCTGACTGGAGAAGTTCCCGAGCCTGCGCCCAAGCCGGTGCAGAGACGTGCGGAAGTGCAAGATGAGCCCTATGAGCATCCCTTTTCTAAGAAAAAAAGTCAGGAGGTAAGACGCCCCGAACCGGATTATTCTATTTCTACTTTTTCTGAGGACAAAACTTCTCGTTTCAACAAATACAAGGAAAAGAAGGATATCTCGCTTGAAACCAGCTACAAGAGCCAGCCCATCAGCGAGCGAAAAAATCTACATGATGACCCTTATCATGAGAAAGCGGCTAGCAACGAAACAGCCAGTAAAGTGAAGGAAATGCTAGTAGGAGGGCCGGAAGATTTGAAGAAGGCCATTATCCTATCTGAAATACTTAATCGCAAGTATTAATTATCGGAGAACACGTAAGCAATGATGTTGGCACCCATTTGGAGTGCCTCTAAGCGTTTTTCTTCGGGGTCGTTGTGTATGCGCGGGTCTTCCCATCCATTGCCCAAGTCGGATTCATAGGAATAAAAACATACCACGCGGCCTTCATACAGCAAAGCCAAACCTTGGGCGGGCTTGCCATCGTGTTCGTGGATTTTTGGTAGGCCTTGTGGAAAAGTATATTTCTGGCGATAGATGGGATGATCCCAAGGTAGTTCTACAAAATCCAGCTCGGGAAATACCTTTTTCATCTCTAATCGGATAAAGGCATCCAATCCGTAATTGTCATCAATGTGTAAAAAACCACCCGCCAACAGGTACTGGCGTAGGTTATCGGCTTCATTGCGGGTAAAAACCACATTGCCGTGGCCTGTCATGTACACATACGGGTATTGAAATAGCTCCACGCTACCTACTTCCACTATGGCTTCTTCTTTGGCGAGGCGCGTATTTAAATGGGTATTGCAAAAGGAAATGAGGTTGGGCAAGGCCGTTTTATTGGCATACCAGTCGCCACCGCCATTGTATTTCAGCTTCGCAATTTCTACTTGGGCAATAGAAGGGAGCGAAATGCCCCAGAAAGCCAGCATCAACAATATTTTGTACATACGCTGAGATTTTTTACCGATTTGCCTTATATTTCCCATAACCGTCTCTTTTGCTTATATGTTTGTATTCGATAAAAATAAGGACTATCCTAAAGAAACCGAATCATTGGTGGTTATCCGTTTTCAGGATTGCGATCCGTTGCGCCACCTGAACAATGCTAAGTATTTTGACTATTTCTTCAATGCCCGCGAAGACCAAGTCCCCAAACTTTATGGGCTGCAAGTAACCGATTTTTACAAAACTTACCATGCCGCCTGGGTAATCTATAACCACAATATTTCCTATCTCAAGCCAGCCGATATGGGCGAATGGGTGAAAATCAAATCGCGCTTGGTGTGGTTCAACCACAATACCATCGTGGTGGAATACGCCATGTATGACAAGGATGAAAGCCAACTTAAAACCCTGCTATGGAGTACGATGCGCTACATAGACATCGAAAGTGGCCGCTCGACCGAGCACGAAGGCGAAGTGCTGGATTTTTTGCATGCTACCAAGTATCCGCTGCACGATTTTGAAAAGATAGATATTATGCATAGAATCAAGCAAATTAAAGAACATCTGTAAATAATGAATTTTCTTGTCCGCTTGCTTTTATCCACCTTGGCCGTAATGCTTACTTCGTATTTGCTACCGGGCGTGGAAGTGAAAGATTTTACAGCCGCTCTTATGCTGGCGGCCCTTTTGGCTTTGTTTAATGTTACCTTAAAGCCCATCCTTATACTATTGACCATTCCTATCACGTTTGTAACATTAGGTTTATTTTTGTTAGCTATTAATGCTTTTTTAATTTTACTGGCCGATTCGCTACTCGATGGTTTCATGGTGCGTGACTTCTGGTGGGCACTAGCTTTTAGCTTGATTCTCAGTATAGTTACCAATATCTTTGAAAGCATCAGCCGTAAGCGAGAAGAATGATTTTTTTGTTGCATCTCTTGTGCTAAGCTTGTATATTCATTTCCTCGCTCATTCGTACGAAGGAGGCCGCCTAAATCAATCGTAATACTTTTAATTTCTTAAAACCTATGCCTCACTCCAATCCGGGCTTTGATCCCACCCATATAGCCAAGCTAAAGGCACAATTAGCCAAATCAGGCAAACCGTATAGTCTTGTCGATTCGGAAGATAATGGACCCGAATATGTGAACTTTCACTTCATAGGCATGTATGAAGGAAAAGAGGTGATTTATGATGCCGTACTCTACACCCTTCGTCTGCATCATGAAAGCGAGATTTATGAAATTGCCGAGCACAAAGCCGCGCAGCGTTTCCCTGAATTCCACAAGATACGGTATGAAGAAGACGAGAATGGCGATATTAAGGCTTTGGACGATTTGGATGAGGAAATTGGCCTGTTCATGACCGAGGTAATGATGGATTTGGAAGAAGAAGAGGCGGTGAAAGTACAAGAGTACCTAGAGCTTGACGATAGGGTGGAGTTTGGGGTAAGCCTGAATGCTGCCTTGAATGTAGACGAAATTACAGAGGGCGTAATCAACAAGTTTATCAAAGAATACAATGCCGACACCTTAGTGCTCGATACTACTTTGTATTCTTTTCAAAACGAAGACGAGGAAATGGAGTTATAACTCTATGTTGAAAATCGCCTGGGCACCTTGCTATAAGCATGCCCTTTTGCCCCCTGACCATCGCTTTCCAATGATAAAATACGAGCTGCTCCCCGAGCAGCTTTTGTATGAAGGTACCATTGGTGCCGATAATCTGTTTGAACCTCAGCCCATTGCCTTGCCTCATATCTTGCGCGTGCATAATGAAGCCTATTGGAAGGATTTGAAAGAAGGTACATTAGCCAAAGCCGCTATTCGTAAGATTGGTTTTCCACTGAGTCCGGAGTTGGTACACCGCGAGTGCACCATTATGCAAGGCACTTTACAATGTGCCGATTATGCTCTGCAATATGGGGTGGCCATGAATATAGCCGGAGGTACGCACCATGCCTATGCCGATAGGGGCGAAGGATTTTGCTTACTCAATGACATTGCCATCGCGGCTCAGTATCTGTTAGCCAAAGGCAAAGCACAGAAAGTACTGGTGATTGATTTAGACGTACATCAAGGCAATGGCACGGCTTCCATCTTTCAGTATAATGAGGCCGTATTCACCTTTAGCATGCACGGGGCGCACAATTATCCCTTGCACAAAGAAAGTAGCGATTGGGATATCCCCTTGCCAGATGGTATTGGCGATGAAGCCTATTTGAGTTTGTTGGCAAGTGCCCTTCCTCAATTGTACGATAAGGTGCAGCCTGATTTTGTATTTTACCAATCGGGGGTAGATGTGCTGGCCAGCGATAAATTGGGCCGTTTGGGCTTGAGTCTGGAAGGTTGCAAGAAACGCGATGAGCTAGTCTTGCGCTGGTGCAAGCAGCATGGTTTGCCCGTGGTGGCCTCCATGGGAGGCGGGTATTCGCCCAAGATAAGCGATATTATCGAAGCCCACGCCAATACCTTCCGCTTGGCGCAAGCAATTTTCTTCTAAGAAAATGATGACGGAACCCGCCTAATTCATTTCTTTCTTTATATTTGCCCAGAATTTTTAACGACAAATACTGTGAAAAACATCTCAACCGTACTCAATGCCGTATTACTAGTGGCCGTGGCCGTTTTGTATTATTTACATTTTTCAAGCGCAAAACCTAGCGAGGTAGAAACCAACGCCAGCGCGAAAGCTTCTGATCTTGCTATTGCCTATATCAACTCTGATTCTTTATTGAGCAAGTATGATTTCTTTAAGCAAATCAGCGAGCAACTAGAGGCGAAAAGAACCAAATTAGAGGCTGAATATACCAACCGTGCGCAAGGTTTACAGACTGAAATTGAGAACTTTCAGCGCAATGCCAATACCATGACCATCGGTCAGGCAAAAGCCGTAGAAGAAGATTTGATGAAAAAGCAACAAAACCTGATGCGTTACCAAGAATCTTTGGGTCAGGAGTTGATGGCCGAAGAAGCCAAATTGCAAAATGAATTGTATGACAAAGTAGCTGAGTATCTAGCCGAGTATGGTAAAGCCAATAATCTTCAATTGGTATTAACCTACAGCAAAGGCAGCGGAGTGATTTTCGCTAACGATAGCCTAAATATTACCAATGAGGTATTAAAAGGACTCAATGAAAGCTTCGCTACCACACCGGCAAGCACTGAAAAATAAGAAACTAAACCCCGCTTAGCGGGGTTTTTCGTTTTATGGCGCTCTATTCACATCCCTCCGCTACACTGCAAGTCCAAGGGCAAATCTGGGCCCTGCAAAAGCCCGAACAGGTACTTGCCATTCCTATTCCTGCGGGACTCAAAGAGTTTTTGCACCAATGGCTGAGCGGAGCTGCATCTTTTGTGGTGCACACCTCAGGCTCAACCGGAGCGCCTAAGCCTTTCACTATAAAGCGCAGCCAAATGGAGGCTAGTGCACAGGCCACCAACAGCTTTTTGGGCTTGGGAGAGGGCACCCGCTCTCTTATTGCCTTACCTACCGATTTTATTGGCGGTAAGATGATGATGGTTCGGGGTTTAATGGGCGGGCATACCATGAGGCTGGTGGAGCCGTCTCTTCAGCCGCTGAATGATAGCCTAGTACCTTTCGATTTTATTGCGCTTATTCCGGCTCAATTGCAGCAAATTATTACCCAAAACAAAGGAAGCCACTTGGCTACTTGCCGCGCGATTTTGATTGGGGGAGGTGCCATGAGTGCAGAGCAAATCGAATTAGCCGAAACCCTTCAAGCGCCTGTATATGCCACTTATGGCATGACCGAAACCGTTTCGCATATCGCGCTGCGGAGAGTGAATGGTGCAGAGAAAAGCCCCTATTTTACGGCCTTTGAAGAGGTAGGCCTTAGGGTGGATGAAAGGAGTTGCTTGGCCATAAAGGCGGCTGTTACCGAAAATGAATGGATACAAACAAACGATGTGGTGGAGCTGATCGATAGCCATCGTTTTCAGTGGCTCGGCCGTGCCGATTTTGTGATTAATTCTGGGGGACTAAAACTGCACCCCGAGCAGTTGGAAGCCGCCTTGGCGCAGCAATTGCTAGCCCATGGTTTAGCGCTTGATTTCTTTTTCTATGGACTGCAAGATGCCACTTGGGGGCAAAAGTTAGCACTTTTTGTACGCAATGAAGGGCTAGGAGAGGAGACGAAACAGCGCATAGAAGAAATAGCCGCTTCTACCGGGGAACGAAAACAACAAGCCAAAACCATCGTTTATTGCACAGAGTGGATTCTGACACCTACCGGAAAGGTCAATCGCTTAGAAACCGTAAAACGCAATGTATGAAAGCACTTGTTTTAGCACTTCTTTGGGTCTTGCCCAGCATTTTTCCTGCTGATAATGTTTCTTTAACGGTTACCATCACGGATATTCCTTCTTCCAAAGGGGTGATTCGCGTGGCCGTGTTCAATCAAGCCGATGGATTTCCCGATGAGAATAAAAAAGCCTACCGCATACTTTCCTTTCCGGCCCAAAAAGGTAGCCTGAGTTTTACCCTCGATTCATTGACTTTGGGAGAAACCATTGCCATTTCCCTTTTGCAGGATGAGAATAAAAACGGCAAACTGGATACCAATATGCTAGGTGTACCGCAAGAACCCTATGGCACCAGCAATAATCCCTCACCTTGGCGCAAGCCTAGCTTTTACGAAGCCAAACTTACCGTGAAAAATAATGCCCCACCCGTAGTAATTGTGATGAAGGAATTGATGTAGGGACTATTCGACATTTGCAATGTCGAATCCGTATCCTAGGGTTTGTAACTACCACTAGCGCGCGTTTGCAACGCGTGCTAAGCTATATGGATATTATTCGTTTTTCTTCTATATTCCACCATGTCAGAGAAATATAAATTTGTGGATGGCGAGGGGATTTACCATGTTACTTTAACCATAGTACATTGGATAGATTTATTCACTAGGAAGGAATATGTATTTGATGTTTTAGAATCGTTGAGGTTCTGTCAAGCAAACAAAGGACTAAAAATACATGCTTGGGTAATTATGCCCAGTCATTTGCATATGATAGTAAGCAGTAGAGACGTGCCATTGTCTGATATCATGCGGGATTTTAAGAAGTATACAAACAAGAAAATCATCGAAAGCATACAATCTACCAATGAAAGTCGCAAAAAATGGTTGTTAAATGCATTTTCCAAAGCGGCTTTACCACTGAAAAGAATCAATGGCTTCAAGGTGTGGATGGATGGCAATCACCCCATTTTGCTCGACAATAATTTTATGATGGAGCAGCGTGTAAACTATATTCATAACAATCCGGTAGAGGCTGGAATGGTGATGGAATCCTATCATTATACATTCAGTTCAGCTGTGGATTATGCTGGACAAAAGGGGCTATTAGGAATTGATTTTATTGAGTAATTTGGGAAGAATTAGCACGCGTTGCAAACGCGCGCTAGATAGGATTGGCTTTTTGACCTTCACTTAGCTATTCGGCATTTGTAATGTCGAATCCGTATCGTAGGGTTTGTAACCCGATTTGTAAACAAAAGCACGCGTTGCAAACGCGCGCTAGATAGAGTCTCGCCCTCGCACTATACCCAGTTCGGAAGACTTGCGCTAGTTGGGGGTCGTTGATGTTCTGTCAAGCAAACAATGGACTAAAAATCCATGCTTGGGTAATTATGCCTAGTCATTTGCATATGATAGTAAGCAGTAGAGAAGTGCCATTGTCTGATATCATGCGTGATTTTAAGAAGTATACAAACAAGAAAATCATCGAAAGCACACAATTTATCAATGAAAGTCGCAGGGAATGGTTGCTAAATGCATTTTCCAAAGCGGCTTTACCGTTAAAAAGAATCAATGGTTTTAAGGTGTGGATGGATGGCAATCACCCCATTTTGCTCGACAATAATTTTATGATGGAGCAGCGTGTAAACTATATTCATAACAATCCGGTAGAGGCTGGAATGGTGATGGAATCCTATCATTATACATTCAGTTCAGCTGTGGATTATGCTGGACAAAAGGGGCTATTAAGAATTGATTTTATTGAGTAATTTGAGATGAATTAGCACGCGTTGCAAACGCGCGCTAGGTAGGAACATCAGTTGGGTGTTTCTTCCTGTTATTCTTTATGGAGGAACTTCATTTGTTTTGCATAGTAATTCATTGAATAGCATAGACAATGTTATTGTAGAAGAGTATAAAGTTCGAGAGGGAAATTGATTAGAATTTTACTATTCGACCTCGCTATTCGACATTTGCAATGTCGAATCCGTATCCTAGGGTTTGTAACTCCTAATATAAAATAAAAGCACGCGTTGCAAGCGCGCGCTAGATTTATCACCTTTCCGCTATCCGAATCACATATTTGTGTATGGATTTAAGCATTTCTGATAGGCTTTCCAGTGTAATATTGCTTTCCGTAGGATTAGGGAACTCCATACTGATAAAGGCCTTGGCTTCCCATATTTCTAAAATTTGGTGGGGTTCAATCTCGTAAGGACTGAATAAGGAGTTATCAGATACCAAAAACAGTTTTCCCTTTTCATCTAAGTAATTAAACACCCGCTTATACACCACTCCTTCATCGGAAGTGACCAATACATAGGTGCGTCCATTCTTAATATCGCGCAGCTGCTCCACGTATTGCCCCACAATGATGGTTCCCGAAACCAAAGGCAGCATGGAGTCTCCTTTGATTTCAAATGCCCGGTAGGTGCCCGTTGGCAAGTGTGGCAAATTGAATTTGGGCATTTCCTGAATGTATTCAGGGTCGGCATAGCCATTAAGGTATCCGGCTGAGGCCTTTTGGGGGATCAGTTCAATGTTTTCCCTTTCCTCTTTATCCACCGTTATGGCCAATACCTTGGTATCCGTCCCACTTTTGAGTCCGGTTCGCTCCAGGTTTTTGTGCAAAAGCTGATCGACTGTAATACGGAAAATTCCGGCCAGCTTAGAGAGTAAAGCAAGAGGCGGATCGGCACGGCCTTCTTCATACGCGCCAATGGACGGGCGTTTAATGCCTAACATTTCGGCCATTTGCTCTTGCGTATAGCCCTTGAGTTTTCGGAGGTATTTGAAGTTTTGACTTAAGTAATTCATCACAAATCAAAGATAAGTATATCTTTCCCATATTGTTTGCTTCTACCGAGTTCGAAGAGGTGGCGGTGAAAATACCCATCGGCACCCCGCATGCGTAGCAAGCGCTTTCGTATGCGTATCACCACCTCGCGCACGGTTTCGTTGGCCTCGGCCAAGGTGTAGCCATACAGCTCGGGCTTATGCTCGCGCAGGAGGTAAAACTTAATTTGGCATTTCCCTGAGCTTAGTTTTTTACTTTGGATTCTCAATTGGCCCAGGCGCTCATCAAATAGTAAGGCATCCGCATCCATACATTTCTAATTTTCAGAAATGTACCAATAGCTAATATTATTAGCAAGTATTAACTAAATAAATTAGTATTTAATAATTCGGAGCAAGGTGTCGCACTTGAGTTCGGTTTCCAGCCATTCCTTTTGGGGGTGAGAGTTTTCCGTAACTCCGGCTCCGGCATAGAGGATTAGGCCATCGGAGCTTACTTGCATGCAGCGCAGCAGTACGAATAGGTGACTCAACCTATTGACCTGTACCGGTCCGGCAAAGCCGCTGTAAAAGGCACGGTTATGGGTTTCGTGGGTGCGAATAAAGTCGAGGGCTTCTTGACGCGGCATACCGCATACAGCCGAGGTAGGGTGGAGGAGTTCAAGCATGGTACTACCTAAGTTGGGGAAATTGGTTTCTCGCATATTGACCGAAAAGAAAGTTTTCAAATGGAGGAGGTTCCCCGCAACTACAGTCTTAGGTCCATATTCATCAAACTCCCGCAGGCGGATTTTCTTAAACGAATTGATGATGTATCGGCTCACAAGGGCCTGTTCCTCGATTTCTTTTTGCGTCCATTGGGTATCGGAAAGGTCTTGCCCTTCTTTTTTGGCCTGTGTACCAGCAAGGGCTACGGTTTTAAAAGTATCCTGATAGGTTTCTACCAAAGTTTCAGGCGTGGCAGCCACCCAAGTGCCCGTTTCTGGTGAGGAGAAACAGGTAATCATCGCATTGGGATAGGCCTTGGCTAAGCGCAACAGGTTTTCGGCTAGAGCAAAAGGCTGCGCTAATGCCACTTTTTTGGTGCGTGAAGGCACTATTTTCTGCATGCGACCCGCCTTAATGGCCGCAATGCCCTCTTCCACTAAGTGTTGATAAGCTTCCTGCGTGGTGTCTTTCTCAATTTTTCCAGAGGCCGCATAATGGGTGGAGCCCGTTTGCTTGGCTGGATCTATGCGGCCCAAGGCTTCTTGCTGTTCTTCACTCAGAGAAAAGGTAAGCGCTTCCGCTTCTGTGGTGGCATGGAGAATCACATCGGCTTTCAGGAAATAGCTGGCTTCCAATCCTTCATTTAAGAATGGACTCATGTAAAAGCCACTAGCAGCATTCTCGATTTCTATTTTACCTCGCTGAAGTCCTTCTTGCCATTGAATTAGCACGGTAAACTGCTGGGTATTGGGTAGGCGATAGCAGGCATAGCTTCCACCTAGCGCCACAATATGGCGAAAGAGGTCGGTAGCCGAAAGGCTGAGCGTATGGGTAGCAGGGGAAGTCCGGGTACTCATTTTTTATCTAAAATGGCCATGGTAATTTTACTTACACATACCAGTTCGTCTTTTTCGTTCGTGATTTTTATCTCCCATAAATGGGTACTTTTCCCTACATGGATAGGCGTGGTAGTGCCATATACATAGCCTGAGCGCACCCCTTTGATATGGTTGGCATTGATTTCCAATCCTACACAAATCTGTTTGCTGTGGTCAATAAGGCAAGCGGCCGCCATGCTTCCCAAGGTTTCGGCCAATACCACCGAAGCCCCACCGTGCAGCAGTCCATACGGCTGATGCGTACGATGGTCAACAGGCATTTTGGCCTTAATATGCCGAGTTCCTACTTCAATGCATTCAATGCCCAGGTGCTCCATCATGGTATTCTTACTGAGGGCGTTGAGCGATTCGGGTGTAATGTGTGCTGGAATCATTGTTGGGTAAACTATTGTGCCGTATGAATAGTTCTGGTTTGGGATTGAAATGATATTGGTATATTTGGCCTTTTGACGCAAAATAGGGATAAAATTGTTTACTAAAAAAATATATTTGGTACGGCACGGCCAAACGGAGTTTAACCGACTGGGCATGGTGCAGGGGAGTGGAATTGATGCACCCTTGAACGAAACGGGAAAAGAGCAGGCGCGCCAATTCTTTGAAGCCTATCAGCATATTGCTTTCGATAAGGTATATGTATCGGCTTTGCAGCGTACCTACCAAAGTGTGCAGGGTTTTATCGATAAGGGAATTCCTACGGAAAAGTTAGCCATGCTGAACGAAATCAGTTGGGGAAATAAAGAAGGACAAGCCTTTACTCCGGAAGAAAACGCCTACTACTGGAATATGATTAGCCGCTGGCAGCAGGGTGATACCCACATGGCCATAGAAGGCGGAGAAAGCCCTGAGCAGGTTGCCATGCGCCTACGCGAGGCCATGACCTATATCATGAGCAAGGAAGAGGAGAAAGCCGTACTGATTTGCATGCATGGACGTGCCATTCGTGTATTAATGACCATTTTGCTCAATTATGACTTGCGCGCTATGGATTTATTTGAGCATTCCAACCTTTGCCTATATACATTGGTCTATACAGGGAGTTTGTGGCAAGTGGAATTATATAATGATACTCAGCACATTAAAAAGCACTAAACTTTGTATTTTTGAAGTATGAATTATCGAATTTTAGTTGGGATATTGGGCTTTTGCTGGCTTATTCAGGTGCCTGGCCATGCACAGTTTGTATTTAAAGAAGATGCAGGCGAAAAAGGGCTGGGAACTCAGTACGGCTATGCGGGTGGCTCGGTGATGTATGCGCAAGGCCTCGACATCGGCAGTATCTACACCGTAGGGGCTGGGCTGGAAATGGGGCTTTTGATTGGCCTATTTGATCAGTTGACCATTGAGCCGCGCGGCTATATCCATTACTTTGCCAATTATCCCACCGAGTATAATTATAACGACAACCTTTGGTTTTGGAACTTTGGTGCTTTAGTGGCTTATCAGATTCCCCTTAATGAGTCCTCGTTTAGCATCAGTCCCTTGGTGGGCGTAGGCTATATGGGCGGTCGCAATGTGATCTCGTTTCCATACAATTCCGCTGAAAGTATACGCCTTATGAAGTTCAATGGTGTGGATGTGTCGCTGGGGGCACGTTTTTCGTATCGAGATATTTTCTTACGGGTGAGCTATGAGTGGTACCTCAATTCCTACGAACTCAATCCCGATTTTTTAAATCCGCCTTCGGGGCCTATGCCGCCTAGCAAACCCTACGGGCCGGTATATTCCGGAGCGGTGAATGACCTGAATATGAATTACGTGAATTTTACTTTGGGCTATTTGTTTGAACTTTTTTGATATGAGACAGCTGGCATTTTTTTTACTAATCGTTTCGCTTTGGTCGTGTTCGGCTAAAAATGAAGATCTTCTGCTCAGAAGTGGCTTTACTTCTTTGGGTAACCGCAATTACGATAAATATACTACCGGAAATGGCATTATCGCTACCACCGGAGGGCCGCGCACCGCTATTGGCTTTGGCGGAAACCACTTCTTTTTCACCTTCGATAATTTCGATTTTGTGACCGACTACCAAGGGCAGTTTCCGGGAGAAAACTATTCCATCCCATTTATAGCTTCTGACCTCGACAGTATGGTAGCTTGGACCGGAGACGATTCTGGATTTCGTTTTTTCGTATCCCGCGATTTCTTTATTAATCGATTGCTTATTAATACCATAGATGACCAATTTACAGGACTCGATTTTTCAGGAAGATATGAGGGATGGGAATATGTGAGTTTTTCTTTGCTCAATGGACTGGTAGCGGGCAACTACGTGGGCGAAAGTGGTGCCCGACCTAATCAGATTGATATTTATGCCATGGTAGATGGTGCTAGTAGCCGAATTACCAGCCTTACACCGGGCTATGTGGCGGTGGATATGTTTACCAATAATTCGAACGTCACCTGGCTTTTGGCGCACAGCGAGGGCAATCCGGCTGATATGTATGTGTTTATTTCAGAAGATGAAGGATTTACATGGACTGAGCCGATTGCGGTAAGCAATGGTGGTGGTGAATTGATACAGATAGTGGGCCTAAGTGCTGAGCGAATGATTGCCTACGGAGCTTCCCATATTTACCGAAGCGATAATGGCGGACAAACATGGAATGCATCGGGCTATTCGTTTTTGGCCTCAGGCGAAACGGTAGATGATATCACCTATGCCAATGAAGGAATTCATCTTTTTGCGGTAAAAAATAAGGATACGGACGACTACGGTACCATCAGCGATTTGTACCGCAGCGATGACCTCGGCCAATCTTGGGTAAAGGTAAATAGCCATGATTTTTATGCAGATTACGTACGCTTTCATTCCCTTACCTATGGGATTGCCGTAAGTAATAATGTGCTGCAAAGTACGGTAGACGGTGGTACTACCTGGCAGGTGATTATGTTCCCTTTTGCTAATTAAATAAGCTCAAGCAGTTCGATAGCGCTTTCTACGGCTTGGGTAGAATCTACCATTGTCGGCTGAATGAGAAATTGTCTGGCGGAACCGGGCAACTCTATGCGGAAGGTGTCTACTTGAATTAAACTATCGAGTAAGGGAAATTGCCTTTTGCCCATCATCCGAAGTTCTAGCTCATAGAAATCCTGCGTGAAGGATTTTAGCTTAGCCTGCTTATCGAAATAATACATAAACTGGCGCGGCCTCGGTACAATCATGGCCAGAAAAATGGCCTCTTCTTTGTTGAGTGCCGAAGGCTTTTTCTGAAAATAGAATTCAGCGGCTTCTCCAATACCATACACATTGGGTCCCCACTCAATGCAGTTCAGATAGACTTCCAGCAAACGCTCTTTGCTTACCAAGCGGTAGTTTTCTATCAACCATACCAAAAAGGCTTCCTCTACCTTGCGCGTGATGTTCTTGTTTTGACTCAGGAACACATTCTTTACCAATTGCATGGTGATGGTGCTTCCTCCGCGGGCAAAACGCTTTTCTTTCAGATTCTGAATGATAGATTGCCGGAAAGCCTCCTCATGAAAACCGTGGTGGGTCATAAATCTCCCATCTTCGGCAATCTGTATGGCTTCTATTAGCCAAGGCGAGATGCTGTCCAGTGGGGTAAAGTAGCGATTGCTATCGCCTATCCATAGGCTGCGCATATAGCGGTCGGACTGATAGGCTCTATAACCAAAGGGTGCATTGATTTTGGTCAAAACTTCTTGTCCAAAGCGCTGTATGTTGGCTTTTTTGATATCCAAATCCGAATCGAATCGCAAACTATCCAAATACTGAAATGGGATGTGTGCCTGTAAGGAATACCGGAGTTCTCCTTCGGCCTTCATTCCTTCCAAGGAGGGGAAAAGTCCCTGCGGCAAAGAGGATAAGAAATCGCTGAAAGGCATCTCGGGAATGCGTAGCTGTAGGCCCAATGCTTTGCCTGAGCTGAAAGCTGTGTAATAAACAAAGTGGTGCATCTGAATACCGCCTATTTTGGCCATAGAACTGCTGTCCAATTTAATTTCCCTATCGCCAATAAACATATCCCAGGTAAAGGAACCTTCGGGAACCACAATGGGGTGAGGGGCAATGCGCCAATGTTCTATGGAGAATCCCTTCACTTTAATTTCCCCTTGCAGCGGAAGCTGGTCTTCTTCCATATCCATGGGTTGGATAGCAATTTGTAAGGTGTCAAAAGCAAGGCCTAATTCGAATACATTTTTTAATAAAGGAATGTTGCGCTCAGGATGTTCCGGAATGGCCTCAAGGCTAACAAGCCATAAATCACTCGCTATACGACCAGAAAGCGACCAAGTGGTAGTGGCAGCAGCATCTTGCAGGGTGGCCTTCCATTCTTCCTCCTTCAATTGAAAATGAGGCATAAGAATGCGCTGCTCTATGGATGGACTAAGCAAAAAAAGTTCACTGTTTTGCAGCTGGGCTTTGTCGGGTATAAGTTCAAAAAACAAACCCAGCATACGGCTGGCCACTTGGCGGTAGCTGGTGGCCGTTTTGAATTCGGTAGGGGCTACCTGATTTTTCCTTAATAGAAAGGAATAGTTGTCGGAACTATCTGTTTGATGAAAAGCTACTTTCAGTCCGTGGGTAATAAGCTGCGAAAAGCGAATTTTGCCTACAAAAAGGGGCAGTATTTTCACATCCATCACCAAGGTGTCCACCCGAAACAGGGTATCGCCTTTGGGTGGAATAAAGGCCAGTTGGTTGATTTGAAAGGTATTAGCGCCTCGGTATTCAGCCGATTGCATGGCAATGCGGATGTTGTAACGGTTCTCGTATTTCTCCAATACGTAAAACAACATAGGTTCCAATAGAATAAAACGGAAAGCCAAATAGCCCAAGAGGCATGTGCCAAGAAAGGTTAGTAAACCTAAGCGAAGCCAGCGAGGTATCTGTTTCGTTTTCAATTGGTAATGCGTTTTAATCTACTAAAATGAAAGGCAAAGTAAATGCCCACAATGGCTCCTAGCAAGTGCGATTCCCACGACACGCCATTCTCTTGAGGAACGACTCCGTAGATAATCCCTCCATACATAAGGGTGATTACGATGGTAATGAAGAGGGAACGGCCATCTTTCCGAAATATTCCTAAGAAAATCAGAAAAAAGGCCAAGGCGTACACTAAACCACTCGCCCCTATGTGATAGGAAGGACGGGCAAATATCCATACCAGGAGGTTGGTGAATAGGAAGCACTGGATAAATACCGTTTTGGCGATGCGGTCGTAAAACCAAAATAACGTAGTACCTAGAAAGAGGATTGGGAAGGTGTTTGAAATGAGGTGAATAATATCACCATGGATAAATGGGCCAAACAATACGCCCCACATACCGGACCAATTGCGTGGATAAATGCCCCAGTGGTTGAAGTCCAGATAGAAATTGACTTCCACAAAAAAGACCAGCCACATAATCATTACAAATCGGGCAGGTACAATAATGCTTTCTAAAAAGGTGGCTTGGCGCATGGGGGTAAACAAAAAAGTCGTAAGGTTTCCCCTACGACTTACTGATATTTGTTAGCGTTTAACTAGGGTCTTTGATCATTTTTAAGTCCATCAGCTTGGCTTCTTCGTAGCTTACAGACAGGTAGCCAAAGACACCACCCGATGCCTCGGCCACTTTGCGGCTGAAGTCTTTCATGCTGGCATAAAACTGTGATGCAAAGGGTTTCTCCAATTTAGGCAAAATGGCATTCAACTTCTCCAGTTCTTCTACCACCACCTTGGCTCTTTTTTCAGGGTCGGAAGGCATGCTGCCAATCAGGTCGTTGAGCACCCCTTCAAATTCTACCGATACCTCGCCATAGTATTCTTTCAAAATCTCTCTGGAGCGGCTTTGCTTTAATTTAGCCAAGGCCACAGCTTCTCTCAGTTCTGACTGTTCGATTTTTTTATCTGCACCCGCTACCAGTATGGTGACCAAAGCGGGGGTTCTTTTCATAAGGTCGATTTCTTCTTGGGTAAGTTTGCTAAGTGCACTAATCATGTTCGTAGGATTTAAGGCTTGAATATACTAAAACTTGTGTATTTGCCTAAAACCTTTTTGGGAAAGCCGGATGATTTTTTATTCTTTTTACTTGCCTGCGGTGGTGGTAAAGGTGATCGTCCAGAAAACCCAGGGTTTGCAAAATATTGAGCTTGCCCACCACGGGGTGTACAAAAACAAAGTGTTGGTGTTTGTCTTCGGGAAAGCTCTCCAGAAAACGTTTCATCTTGTCGCGCAAGTTAAGCCACTCAGCTTTAATGGTTTCAGGGTATATTTTCTCTTCTGCTATAAAGGGGTTGATTTCGGCATTTTTCGGTACGCGAAAACGCCTGCGGCTGCGCAGACTGATTTTCAGCAAAAGGGAATTGATGCGCTCTTTCACGCCCAGAACCTGATTCTTTCGGTCGAAGTCAAAATTGACCAAAAACTGGTAGGTCTGTTTGTCTACTTTGTACAAATGGTCCACCACCTGCGCGATGCTCCAGCTATCGAGTGAGGGTTTGAAGAGTAATTGCTCAGCCGAAAGGGTATTGAAAAGGCACCAGTAGTAGTCGGCCTGTTTTTGGGTTTTGGTGTATAGCTTATGGATGTGTTTGTGCATGGTGTTTGATAAAATCGGTCACTAAATAGCTTAAAGTTTTTCCCACCATTTTTTGTTCCCACTCGGTAGAGGGTGCTGCCTCGGGCAAGTGCAGCCAAGCGGCTTTTCCCTTGGCCATTTGCTTTACGTAATGCCTCGCTTGGGCGGTGGTAATTCCAACAGGGCTAATGGCACTGCTGGGCATATATTCAATGGCGTCCATATCCAGTTCAATACCTATAGGCAACTTACGCTGACCTAGGGTTTTGGCTTTATCGGCCAGTTCTTTCTCAAAATCGGTGCATTCATCCAGCCAATGTGGGGACACCCCTGTATGAGCCTGCATAGCAGCAAGTAAGGAGGCGGAATTGTAGTTTTGATGCAAGCCAAAAGGATGATAATAGGAGAGAAGTTTTTCCTCCATGGCATAACGGAAACCATTGCCACTGTGGCGCCCTTCCAAGGCACGGAAATCGGCATGCGGGTCGCAATTAATAATTTGTAGCTCTTTCTTCAGGCCTTGAGCAAAAGCTTTGCAAAGCGGATATACATTATTATGACCACCACCAATTACGATGGGTATAAGCCCGGCTGCGAAAATAGGCGTAAGCGCTTCTTCCACCCGTTCATCTACCCGCTCAACCAATTTGCGGAGCGTATTGATATCGGCAGGAGAGCCTGTGTCATAGGCTAACGATTTCTCTTGCAATGCCGCTACACGTACTTCGCCCAATAGGCATGTTTTGTCAAGAGGGAAAAAGCCATTGTCCTGCACTGCTAGAAAAGAGGCAAGGAAACTTTCCCAAGCCTGTTCCGAACCGCCCTTTCCTTTGTTGGCGCGAGGGCCTATACTTTCCGGAATGCCAAGCAGTACATAGCGGATTCCTTCCGAATAAAGTTTTCCAAAATTTTCTCCATTATACAGGCGAATGGCTTCCCCAATTTTTCGCTCACCTGCTCGCACAGGCGTTAAATTTTTGACCGTATTTTTTGTAATTATTTTTAGACTGTGCATCGCAAATTTATTCCGAGTTGAATTGAATTTTTTAAAGAAGATGGTTTAGGCATTCATCTATCCCGATGGTAATTTACTAAACCTTCTGTAAGCCTTGATATGCGCCATTATCTTTTTTAACTTAATGTCTCAATCAGTAAAACTTTTAGGCTTATGCAAAGTGCCATTGACTACAGCTTGATTCAAACCGTGTGCGATAACGACATGGCATTTATGAAAGAAATGTTGGAGAGTATACACCAAACTTTACCCGAGTATTTTGGGGCTTACCAACGCGGACTCTTAGAGAAAAACTCGGTAGTGGCCAAAGCCGAATGCCATAAAATCAAACCCTTGCTGGCGTACTTAAAGCAGGAAGATTTTTATCAGCAATTACATACTCTTCAATCCAGTATAGAAGGGGAGACATTGGCTCCCTTACTGGCTGAACATGCCAAACATTTGGAATCACTATTGGTCGATATTCAAGCCAAAATGAAGTCTCTTGCTTGATGCCATCTTGAATAGGTGTCCTATCGATACAAAATCGTGGATGAATAATTATTCATTATAGGTGGGTTGATTTTGAAGTGTTCCACGGAGATAAAGTGTTACTTTTTATTTTGAATTTTAATTGATTTTAAATCAATGCTTTAATGGACGCCTCTTCAAGGAAGAATAGCCGATATTTCTATCCATTTTCCTTATAAATTAATTATTTCACAGCGTATACAAGGCATCAATCCTTTTGGTAATTTTGCAAGCTTTCGGACAGAGTGTAGCCACTCATATACCCGAGGTGTAGCCTACTATGACTTTGCTTGGTAAAGTCCGCCAGGTGGAAAAAGTTTTCCTGGAACTCGAACAAGAGATTACCCAATTCCAACAAGATTCGGGTTTGCACTGCCTCAAAGGCTGTGGCGAATGCTGCAAAAAGCCTGACATCGAAGCCACCATTATTGAGTTTTTGCCCTTTGCTTATCACCTGTTTAAGGAGGGTAAGGTAGACGCTTTTATGGAGAAGCTAGAGGCTAATCCCAGCGATTCCATTTGCCTGAACTTTCAACCCTTCATCACATCCGAAATGCAAGGGGGCTGTACTAGCTACCGCGACCGCGGATTGATTTGTCGCGTGTTTGGTTTTTCAGCCTCTACTGATAAAAACGGCTTGCCCCAATTGGCCACCTGCAAACTGATTAAAACCAATCAACAAGAAGCCTACTTGCGAGCAGTGGAGTCAATAAAATCTGGAGCACCCGTGCCTATTATCAAGAATTTCTACATGAAGCTCTACGCAATAGATTATCACTTATCCGAGAAAATGTACCCTATCAATATGGCCATGTACAAAGCGATCGAATATGTTTCTTTTCATTTTTCGTATCGGGGCAAAAGAGCGAGTTGAGGTTGGTTGATGGTTGTCAGTTGATGGTTGATAGTTTTTGCTTGCGGAACCTGCCTTCAGCTTTTGGCCATTGGCTTTTGGCACCAACTCGAAACTCCAAACTAAAAACCGTAAACTCGAAATGCTCCAATTAATATTGTCAACTAAAAACCTACAACCATTAACCATATAGCCTTGCCAAACTCTTAGTTGTTTTGTATTTTTAAGAAAACGAATACGATGATTTCAAAAGAGAAACTAAAACAGGAGATTGATAAATTTCCAGAAAATGAGATTTCTATTGATGAGTTGGTAGACCGCCTGATTTTTATTGAAAAGTTGGAGGCCAGAATTAAAATTTCAGAAGAAAAAGGGGAAACACTAAGTGAGGAAGAGGTAAAAGCCAAAATAGACTCATGGTCGAAATAAGGTGGCTTAAAGAGGCCTTGGACGACATGAAAGATATTCATGGTTACATAGCCCGCGATTCTAAAAGCTACGCAAGAAGACAGGTGGTTCAGCTTACTGATAAAGTTCAAATCTTAAAAACCCGTATTCTAATAGGTAAAATAGTCGAAGAAGTAAGCAGGGAAGATATTCGTGAGATTGTACATGGGCATTATCGAATCATATATCGTATTGTGAATGATAAGCGGGTAGATGTACTTTTTGTCCATCATGGAGCCAGAGATATCCACAGAAGATTGAAGGATGTTTGATGCTTGTTAGTTGAAAGTTGACCGTTTTTGCTTGCGGAACTTGCCTTTAGCGCAAACTCGAAACTAAAAACCGTAAACTCGAAATGCTCTAATTAAATACCGTCAACTACCAACTGCAATTAGCCCCAACCCGAAACTCCAAACTAAAAACTGCCAACTAAAAACCCTTATCCTACCATCAACCATGAACTAACAACCAACCACTAAATTTCCTTTGTTGCTTTCAGAATTTTCCTTAATCTTCGGGGTATGGTTGAAGCGAACGATTCTCATAACGATTCCAAACCGCCTGTTTTCCCTAGTTGGAAGGGCTGGTATTTTGTAGTGATTGGCACCTTGGTGCTGCTTATTCTTTTAATGTACTTGCTTACCCTTAAGTTTTCATGAGCCTACTCGACTGGTCCGTATTGATAGGAACACTTCTGTTCATCACTTTGTATGGGGTGTACAAAACGCGGGGTAGTCAGAGCATGGAGTCTTACCTGATGGGCGATAAAAGCCTGAAATGGTGGACCATTGGCCTCAGTATTATGGCGACCCAAGCCAGTGCCATTACCTTCCTGAGCACGCCCGGCCAAGCCTATGAAGATGGCATGCGCTTTATCCAGTTTTATTTCGGGCTGCCCATTGCTATGGTGATTTTATCTGTCACCGTTATTCCTATTTATTACCGCCTTAAAGTCTACACCGCCTACGAATACCTAGAAGGCCGTTTCGACCTCAAAACCCGTTCGCTTACCGCGCTTTTGTTTCTGATACAGAGGGGCTTAGCCGCAGGCATTACCATTTATGCGCCTGCTATTATTCTGAGCACCATTTTAGGATGGCCTTTGAGCAATACCTGTTTCCTGATTGGTGTTTTGGTAATTATCTATACCGTATCGGGTGGGTCGAAGGCTGTAAGTGTGACCCAAAAACAACAAATGATGGTGATGATGGGCGGGATGATTATCGCAGGTATTATGGTGGTGAATTACCTGCCCGATTCCATCACCTTCGGGAAGGCCATACAAGTGGCAGGCGATATGGGCAAACTGAACATGGTAGATTTCAGCTTCAATCCCAACGACCGCTACAACATCTGGAGTGGACTGATAGGCGGCCTCTTTGTGGCTCTGGCTTATTTCGGAACCGACCAATCGCAGGTGGCGCGCTACCTCGGAGGAAAATCCCTCACCGAAAGCCGCTTGGGTCTGTTGTTCAATGGCCTCTTGAAAATCCCCATGCAGCTGCTGATATTATTTATCGGTGCCATGGTATTTGTGTTTTACCAGTTTTACCAACCGCCTGTATTCTTTAACCAGGCCGCTACCGAAATCGTGAGGTCATCGGAATGGAAAACGGATTTTGAGGACTTAGAGCAAAAGCATACTCAGCTTTTCGAACAGAAGCAGGATAAAATTCAAGCTTTATTATTAGCCCGCGAACAAGGCCAAGAGGCGGAAGCCGAGAGCCTGAGAGCGGATATCAAAGGCATAGAAAGCCAAAGCAAGGCCGTGAAGGCTGAGGTGGTAAGTTTGGTGAAAAAAGCCAATCCGGATGCCGAGCCCAAGGATACCGACTATGTGTTTATCACCTTTATTATGAACCACTTGCCGCAAGGCTTAGTAGGTTTGCTTTTAGCGGTGATATTCAGTGCCGCCATGAGCAGCACCAGTTCAGAGCTTAGCGCCTTGGGAAGTACCACCTTGGTGGATATGTACAAGCGTAATATTCGCCCATCAGCTAGCGATGGGCATTACCTTAAAGCCTCTCGTGCCTTTACGGCCCTATGGGGATTTATCGCCCTTACCTTCGCGGTATATGCCAGCATGCTCGATAACCTTATCCAGGCGGTAAATATCTTGGGCTCCATCTTTTACGGAACCATGTTGGGGATTTTCCTAGTGGCTTTCTATTTTAAGAAAATAGGAGGGAATTCCGTATTCTATGCCGCCTTAGTGGCCGAAGCCGTAGTGGTGTACTTTTTCTTTATGACCGATATCGGTTTTCTTTGGTACAATGTCATCGGCTGCCTAGGCGTAATTGTACTAAGCAGTGTATTGCAAGTGACGGTGTTTAGGAGGTAGTTTCGAGTTTTTAGTTTCGAGTTCTTGGTTTTTGCTATGGGCATGCATTTAGTGCTTGGCTTTTGGCTATTGGCTTTTGGCTATTAGCACCAACCCGAAACGGTAAACTAAAAACTCGAAATCCCCATCAACCGACAACTGTCAACCATCAACCAAAACCCCAATCTACCTAAAAAGAGGTATGGAATTTTTGAAATGCGTGGCTTATCTTGTTAATTAAATACTCTTTAAAGTTTACAATTAACTAACCCTAAATTGATTATTTATGAAAAGAAAACCTATCTATTTAGCCTTACTCATCGCTTTGGGTGTATTGATTTATCTTCCGGCTTCGGCTCAGCTGGGCAAAAAGCAAATCATGGCCAAGGGCTTCAAAACCAAAGAGTTTGCCAAAGCGCCCAAGCGTGTTTTTATCCATGATTTTTCGGTGTATCACCATGTGTTTGAATCGGCTACTGCCACTGTATCAGGTGCTTCTGCCAAGCTTTCCATTGCCTTGGAGGATCTCACGCCCGAAGTGCTGATGGAGATTTCGGAAGAAAGCTATCAGTATCTGGTCAAGCAACTTACCGATAAAGGCTACGAAATTGTGACAGCCGAAGAAGCCCAAAAAGCTCCTTTCTTTAGCGACTGGACCATGAAAAGCGGTGGCCAGCTCAATACAGGCAATATGCCCGGTTATGTAAATGCCGTGCCGCCTTCTATGAAATACTTTGTGCCGGGCGAAACCAAATCAGGACGCGAAAAGGAAACCTTTGTGGACAAGTCGCACATCATCAGTCAGGATTTGGGCGATGCCCTTGTGCTTCAGGCCAGCTATATTTTCAAGGCTTTTGATATGGACTCCAAAGGGGGCGTGTACAGAAATACCGCCAAAGTAGAAGTGAAAACCAATCCACGTATGACCACCGTATTGGTGCAAGATGGTATGAAGCAGATTATCAAGCAGCCTACCATGTCGCTTACCTATGGCAAAAACCTCTCCGCGGGCAAGGCGGGCTTTAGTGCCAACATGACCAAAGAATATGAACTTAACCCGGCTATTTTTGATGGTGAATCTGTAAAACCTTCTGAAGTTTCTGGTGAATCCACCTTTACCGGATTGTTTTACTCTCGAAGCGATAAGGTAAAGGCGCTAAAGGTTCACTGCGATGTGGAACTGTATAAGCAAGAAACCAAAAAAGCCCTCCGCGAATACATAGACTACTTTATGCTCGAAAGCGGACTATAATAGTGAATTGTTGACGGTTTTCGGTTGACAGTTGTTCCGTGGATAGATTTTAGCTCTTGGCCTTTGGTCATTGGCTTTTATCTCTTGGCTACAAGCTCTATCCACGGACAACTTACTCACAAGCGCCTAATCCGAAACTAAAAACCATAAACTCGAAACTCTCTTCCAACTCGAAATTCAAGACTAATATCCTTGCAATTTTGTATATTGGGATAAATTTTGATGCTATGATACTAGAGAGAACAAAAAATGAGATAGTAGTTAGGCTACCGGCTGGTGTAGACTTAACCGAACTCCAAAATATGATAGACTATCTTGACTATAAGGAGCAAACCATGACTTCTAAAATCAGTCAGAAGGAAGTAGATGAATTAGCAAAGAATACCAAGAAAAGCATCTGGGCAAAATTTAAAGCCCAAAGAGGAATGAAATGAAGCTTGTTGTTGATTCCAATATCGTATTCAGCACTATTCTCAATTCCCAAGGAAAAATCGGTAATCTTAATATCAACGGGTCTAAGTATTTTGACTTTTACTCGGTGAACCTTTTGCAATCAGAGATATTTGAACATTAAGGAAAAATAATTAAAATCTCAGGATTGTCCGAAGCCCAGTTTGAAAGAACCTTTCAAATAATTACTGAGCGAATCACTTTTGTTGACGAGATATTACTTTCCGACAAGGATATCCAAAAAGCACTCCACTTAGTCAATGACATTGATGAAGAAGATGCCTTGTTTGTGGCACTGGCGAATCACCTGAAATCCAAACTATGGACGGGCGACAAAAAACTCATAAAAGGCCTCAAAGAGAAGGGATATAATAAAACACTAAGCACAGAAGAGCTTTACCAACTTTTCTTGAAAAAAGAGCTTCAAGAAAAACTCAGAAGGAAGAATCGGTAATTTTTGATTTAGACATCACCTAAGCTATTAGACATTAGCTCTTGGCTTATGGCCTTTAGCACCAACCCAAAACTAAAAACTGTAAACCCGAATCCCGAACCCGAGCTACTTTTTAATAGTGCTACGCTTCTTTAAAGGGCTAGAAAGGGTTTTAACTTTTGATAATTTATTGGGATCTTCTTTCTTTCTAGAAAAAAACTCTTTTAGAAGAGTTTCTTCCTCCTTGGTCAAGGGTTCTTGGCTTCCTATAGAGTCAACGTTCAAATGTTTTGTTTTCATGACATCAATCTTTAAAATACCTATCAATTAGTTTTAAAGCAGCTTTGGTTTCTATAACCATCAGTCTTCCACCTATATGCTTCGCCCCTAAGGTCTCTTCATAATGTTCGATAAGTTGGGTTTTGGAGAGGAATGAAATATTCCCCTCATGACCTCTTTGGAAGGAAACTTTACAACAGAATGCTACCAAATTGCCCGGAACTCCTGAATACATTTTTGTATTTCCCTTATTAAATGGGGCACTTTCCACCAAATGCATATACACATGGTCTTGCTTCACCTCCAAACTTACCAAACCTTGAATGATGGTTGGATTATTGACTATGGTGAGTTTATAGATATCCCTTGCTGGCTCTTTGAACTCTTGTCTCCAATTGAATAGCCACCCTTTCTTTTTACTTACCAAAGGTAATTCGGCTTTAGTCAATACAGATATTTCCGTTGGAAAACTGTCTCCGGTTACCACATTCTCTATCGAGTTGGTCAGCCTATCAATAAGGAAATCAAGCCCAGAATCTTTCTTTTTTATCACTTAGCTAATTTATCACTTAGCTAATTTACGAGGAATAGCTGACTTTTACTATCCTCACGTACTCTTGGCTCTTAGCCTTTGGCTTTTGGCTTTTAGCTACAAACCCCATCCACGGACAACTTACTTACTAGCGCCTAACCAGAAACTAAAAACTGTAAACTCGAAACCTCTATCAACCAAATTCTTTACCCCTAAAAATCAAGCCTTTATCTTCCCTCAACCGCTTCTTAACAAACTCATAACTTGGTGATAGTAGCACATTTAGGGAATGTTTGTACTTTTGATGGCTTTTTTAAGCAAAATCAATTATACCAAACTAATCCCTTTATTATGAGGAAGTTTTACTTATTACTTGTTGGTTTATTTATCAGTATAGCAACAGTTTATGCTCAGAACAATTTGGTCATTAGTCAATACATTGAAACAAATTCAGGATCCACACCGAAAGGAATAGAGATTTGGA
This sequence comes from Shiella aurantiaca, assembly GCA_030412945.1. Lineage (GTDB taxonomy): Bacteria > Bacteroidota > Bacteroidia > Cytophagales > Cyclobacteriaceae > Shiella > Shiella aurantiaca. The sequence goes on from JAUHJS010000003.1 coordinate 389,032, forward strand.
ATGTTTCAGGAAGTGACATTGATTTTTCAGTTACTAATCTTGTGGTACAACAAGGTTCAAATGGAGGTGTGCTAGCTAATGTTGTTACCATTTCAAATGGTATACTTGCTTCAAATGAGGTTTGGTCAATTGGAACAACAGATATTGGGACGTTCCTTAGTGAAGTTAATTATACTGAATTTGCATTTCAGTTTAATGGGGACGATGCTCTGGCGATTGTTTTGAATGGTGTTACAGAAGACGTAATAGGGAATCCGGGAAGTGACCCCGGCTCTTCTTGGTCAGGAAATGGCGTTTCAACTGCAAATCAGAATATTCAAGTTAAAACAGGAATTTTAACAGGTGATACTAATGGATGGACTGATCCTAGTGAGCGTTTCGAGTTTGTAGCAGTTGGTACCGATCTTACTGGATTTGGAGTTGCTCCAACTCTTCCTTGCACCCCTCCAGCCACTTCACCAAGTGTCCTAGCTTTCTCAAATGAAACAGTTAGTTCCATGGATTTAACATGGACATTAGGTGATGGGGATAGCGTATTGGTGGCACAGAAGACAGGAAGTGCAGTAGACTTTACGCCAACCAGCGGTACTTCCTACACCGTAGGCCAAGAAATTAGTGGCAATACCATCGTGGCTAAATTGCTTCGTGCAGATATAGATTTTCCTACAACGCCTTTAAGCCTAACGGGCTTGGCTGAAAATACTACTTATTATTTTGCGGTTTACAATTTCAATACGGCTGATGTTTGTTACAATACTACCGCAGTCACAGGTAGCAATAGCACTCTAGATGCTACCGCTCCTGTATTTGAAAATACTACTCCTTCTGCCAGCGATATTTTAGATACTCAATTTACGCTAAGCGCAGATACTGATGAGCCTGCTACCATTTATTATGTAGTTTTGGCCGATGGGGCAGGGGTTCCTAGTACCATTCAGGTAATTGCCGGAACGGATGCGGCAGATGCAGCCGCCACCAATGGAAACTTTGTTATTGCTGATGAGGCAGTAGCCGGAACGGCTTCTGTAACTGGTCTTGCCGCCAGTACTGCCTATGATATTTATGTAGTGGCAAGAGATGGAAATAATAATGCTTCTACAGCTACTTTATTGGAAGTGACAACCGCTTCACTCACAAGTACATCTTCCATGCCTTCGGCAGCGGCAGCGGCAGCCTCAATAAGTTCTATAGAAAACGATGCCACCATTACTACCGATGCCGATGGGGCTTTGGTGTGGAGCATCAACTTACGCGATGGCGATGGTACCGATGATGCGGATGGCAAGCCTACCATTTATGAAGCACTTAGCTTGACCAAAGGAGTCGCCAATACGGTAACAGATTGGTCGGCCACAATTCAGCAAGCTGCTTTATTTAAAGGAACCGATAAAATCGCCTCGGGCGTAATTTCTGCTGATGGTATTGCCTTCACACTAGATGTTGCCGAAAGTGTAGCCGATAACGGTAGCACAGCCGTATCACTTTTGATTTCGCTTAATACTACCGTTACCGATGGGCAAGCCTTTGACTTTGCCTTAACAGCAGCCGATATTACCGTAGATGCAGCCACCAATAGTTCTCAAATCAATAGCGCAGCTGCTACTATTGAAAGTGGGGCGGTGGCGATTGAGGTTATTGCTACCGACTATGATTTTGTTCTTTCCTCTATTATTGAAGCCAATACGGCTTTCTCAGCAGAAGTTACAGCCGTTGACGCCAATGGTAATACCGATTTAGCAGCCAGAAGTATTACCTTGAGTGCTGCTGCGGGAGCCACAGGCACTTTAGAGTCTGCTACTGGTTTGGCTACCAAAGCCATGACAGATGGCGTTTTCGAATGGACGGACCTATTATATGATGTAGCCGAGGATATTTCTTTGGATGTAACTGATGGGTCACTTGCTGGGAATTCAGGAACATTTACGGTTAATGAACCTGCGATTTTATTTATCACAGAGGTAGCTGACCCTAAAGATTTTGCCAATGCCAAATTTATTGAATTATACAATGGTGGAGCTTCCTCTATTGATTTAGAAACGGGGCAATGGTTTTTGGCACGTCAAGCAAACGCAGGAAGTACAGTTTCTATAACCTTAACTGGGAGCATTGATCCGGGTCAGGCCCTAATAGTAGCGAATAATACATCTTCAGCATTTACAGATGCTTATTTTGCTCCGTATATTTCATCATCAACAATTTCCGGCAATGGTAATGATGGTTATTTCTTATACCGGTCTGGAGACCATACCACAGGGGTCTTGGTTGATTCTTATGGCGTTTTGGATCAAGATGGTTTAGGACAAGCTTGGGAATACACCGATTCCAGGGCCTATCGTAAGTTTAATGCCATTGCGCCTAAGGCGTCTTTTGATGCGGCCGATTGGTTCTTTGATTTCCCTACTTTGGTAAATACTACCGATGATAAATTCAACCCGGGTACTTTTGCCGAATACACTGGTTCTGATTTCCTTACCTTCTCCATTCCTTCTAAAAAAAGTACAACTATTAACACTACCAACCATACAGTGTCTGTTGTGATGCCCTATGGTACAAGTGATTTAACAGCTTTAGTACCAAACTTTACAATTTCTATAGGGGCAAGTGTAAGTCCGCTATCAGGTGTAGCGCAAAATTTCACGGATTCAGATGTAACTCCTTTTGAATATACCATAACAGCCGAGGATGCCAGCTCACAAGTGTGGGCGGTTTCGGTTTCCGTTGCGCAAAACGACAGTACCGATTTCTTAACTTTCACTATTCCTTCGCAAGAGGGAACAAGCACCATTAATACTACCGACCACACGGTGGCGGTTACCATGCCGTATAACACGGACCGCTCGGCCCTTACGCCAAATTTTACCATGTCAACGGGTGCTACGGCTAGCCCAGATACGGATGTGCAGCAAAATTTTACGAATCCGGTAAACTATACAGTTACGGCACAAGATGGGGTAACATCTCAAGTTTGGGCGGTGACGGTCACCAATGCCCTCAATACTGAAAACGACATCCTGACTTACACAGTTACGGGTGCCGATAGTGTTGAAATTGATGATCTAGACCATACCGTAAGTATTTATTTACCTTACAATGCAGATAAGTCTGCTTTAGACGTAGCCTATACGCTTTCGGGTGATGCTTCTTCGGATGTAGCTGCTGGAGTAACGGACCTAACCAATCCTAAAGTTTATACTATAACTGCCCAAGACTTAAGCGAACAAGTATGGACGGTAACGGCCTTGTATTCACCTAATACCGCTACCGATTTTGTAAGCTTTAGCTTAGCCGAACAAACGGGAGCTGCTACTATCAATACTACCGACCACACCGTGGCCATAGAAGTGTTAAACGGAACAGACCTCACTACTTTAGTTGCCACTTTCACTTTAAGTGATGGCGCAAACGCGGCTGTAGGAGCAACTCCTCAAGTAAGTGCTACTACTGCCAATGATTTCTCAGGCGATGTTACCTATACTATCACGGCTGATGACGGTGTCACCACCCAAGACTGGACAGTGACCGTAACCGAAGCAGCTTTTATAAATGATGAAGCGGATATTCTTACCTTTGTATTAGATGAACAAACCGGAGCTGCCACCATCGATGCGGTGAACCACACCATTAGTGTGGAAGTGGCGTATCCTAATGATTTAACTAACCTTGCACCTACTTATACTTTATCGAGTGGTGCAACGGCCGATATCGCCAGTGGCGCTACCGTTGATTTCTCAGGTGGAAGTGTAGATTATACCGTAACGGCCCAAGATGGAACTACTGTGAAGGTATGGACCGTAACGGTAAATGAAGCCGCTGCCAATACCGAAACAGATTTCTTGACTTTTGCTATTACCGAAGAAACCGGAGCTGCTACCATCGATGCGGTGAACCACACTATTAGCGTGGAAGTTGAGTATCCTAATGATTTAACTAACCTTGCACCTACTTATACTTTATCGAGTGGTGCAACGGCCGATATCGCCAGTGGCGCTACCGTTGATTTCTCAGGTGGAAGTGTAGATTATACCGTAACTGCACAAGATGGCAGTACCCAACAAATATGGGCGGTTACTGTTACCGAAGCGCCAAGCAATCAGACTGCCATTACGGCTTTCTCTTTTGCCGAACAAACCGGAGCGGCTACCATCGATGCAGGTACACAAACTATCACCATCGAAGTAGCAAATGGTACAGATGTATCAGGCTTGGTAGCTACGTTTACTTTGAGTGATGGAGCAAGTGCGCAAGTAGGAGGGGCTGCTCAAACCAGTGGTGTAACCGCTAATGATTTCACAGGCGATGTAGTATATACCATTACAGCCGAAGATGGCACCACTACCCAAGACTGGACGGTAAGTGTAAGTGAGGAGTCTGTTGTAGTTCCTAATTTTGAAGACTTTACTAACTATCCGGTAAGTACAGGTACAACTGCATATTCTAACGGTTCTTTTGCTGGGAATAATGGAATAACGTGGAACTATATTCAAGCAAATGGGGCTAATGAAGCCGTCATTACTGATAAATCCTTAATGTTGGGAAGAAATAGAAGTCCATTATCAAGTTTAACTTCTCAATCTATATCGGGCGGAATTGGTACACTTGAATTCGATTATAGACAAGCATTCTCCACTAATGTAAATTTAGAGGTTTACGTAAATGATGTTTTAATTACTACCGTCACTACCTCATCTGAAGTTGGAGTTGTTAAAAATTCAGGAACTATTAATATAAATGTTGGTGGTGACTTTATTCTTTCATTTCGCCAGCCATCAGGAGCTGGTCAAGTGGGGATTGATAACATTTCTTGGACTTCTTATGAGGATATCAACGCTCCGGTATTTACTGTAGCTCTGGCTTTGGAAGAAGTAGGAGGGACTACCGCCAACTTTAGCTTTACAGCCGATGAGGTTGGAACTGCCTATTATGTAGTCTTGCCTCAAGCCGATGCCGCTCCTAGTGCTGCACAAGTTAAAGCAGGTCAGGATGCTAGTTCAGGTGCTGTCGCTTTATCAGGTTCTACTGCCTTCACTACAGCCGAAGAATTATTTGGCGTAACTGGCCTTACAGCCGCTACTGCTTATACCTTATATATAGTAGCCGAAGACGATGATGCCAATTTGCAGGCTTCAGTGGCCGAAGTAGATTTCACCACAACCGCTTCGGATGTGACTGCCCCTACTTTTAGTGTAGCTCCGGTTGCGAGCAATATCACCTTTGAATCAGCTGATATCACAGGCCAAATCGATGAGACAGGAACTGTCTACTATGTGCTGGTAGCCGATGGGGCAGCTGCACCTTCCGTGGCGCAAGTCTTGGTGGGTAATAATGCCGATGATGCCGCAGCATTATTAGCGGGCAACACAGCTATTGCTGCAAATACTACTTTCTCTTTTGCGCTTAGTGGCCTTTCAACCGAAACCGCTTATGATGTATATGTGGCTGCAGCCGATGATGAAACCGTTCCGAATACACAAGCTACCGCCACTTTGGTAGAATTCACTACCGAAGCAGCGCCTATCACTGTAAGTGAAGATTTCAACGATTGTAATGCCGTAAGCTGGATAGCCAATTCTGTAATTGGAGATCAGGTATGGACTTGCGAAGCTACTTTAGGAGTAAGCGGAACAGGTGCCTATCGTATGAATGGATTTTCTGGAAGCGCATTGGATAATGAAGATTGGCTGATTTCTCCACAAGTGAACGTATTGGCCGCTGCTTCTTTAGCCTTTGCCATCGAGACTGATTTCACAGGGCCGGCCCTTCAGGTATTTGTTTCTACCGATTATATCGGTACAGGTAACCCGAACGATGCAACTTGGACCGATTTAGCTCCTACCATGCCAGCTTCTACTTCATCAGATACTGATTATGAAACGGTAAATGTTGATTTGGCTGCTTACGAAGGAGAAACCGTTTATTTGGCTTTCAAATATACCAGCAATCCTACAGACGGTGCTGCTCGCTATACACTAGACAATATCGTAATTAATAATGCACAAAATGCAGCCGACTTAACGGCACCAGTATTTAGCAGCACGCCCGCTATCTCCAATATCAATAGTACAGGGGCAGATCTTACGGTAAATATCAATGAAGCCGGAACGGTATACTATGTAGTAGTAGCCGATGGAGCCAGCGCTCCTTCTGCTGAGCAAGTGAAAGCCGGAACCGATGCGGCCGATGCTGCTGCTACCCTAGCTGGGAACAATGCTGTAGAAGCTACCACGGATTTTGTATTTGCGCTTACGGGCTTATCCAATGGCACCGCCTATGATGTGTATGTAGTTGCGCAGGACGATGAAACTTCGCCTAACCTACAGTCGACTGCTACTTTGGTAGAATTTGCCACTGATGCTGTGGACAATGTCGCTCCGGTATTTAGTGCAAACTATCCTTCGGTATCGGGTATTACCACCGCTGCGGCTACTTTGGCCGTTTCCTTGGATGAAATCGGTACGGCTTATTATGTAGTAGTGGCTGATGGTGCTGCGGCTCCAAGTGTGGCGCAAATCCAATCGGGAACGGATGCGGCCGATGCAAGTGCGCTTGCGGCTGGTAGTATCAATGTGTCTGCAGCTGATACAGAATTTACAGCCGCTATAAGTGGCCTATCAGAATTAACTGCATATGACCTATACGTAGTAGCAGAAGACAATGAGGCTAATGCCAATGTGCAAGCTACCGCTACCTTGGTGGAATTCACCACCCTCGAAGCAGGCGAAGGATGTATCAGTGACTTAATGATTACGGAATACATAGAAGGTTCTTCACAAAATAAATTCCTTGAAGTATACAATGGTACAGGTGCAACTATCGACCTTACCGGATACAAACTAGTGTTGTACTCTAATGGGGCTACTACACCCACCAATACTTTTATCCTGGTAGATTCCTTAGCCACTTTGGCTGATGGTGAGTCTATTATAGTTGCCAACAGTGCGGCAACAGCCATTACCATACCCAGTGGATCTTATAAGTTCACTTCCAGTGTTACCTTCTATAATGGTAATGATGTGGTAGGACTAATAAAAGATGAAATAACCATTGACCAAATAGGAATCATAGGAGTAAGTACTGATTTTGCTACCAATATTGGTTTGCGTAGAAAAGCCGAAATAATTAATCCTAACTCTAGCTATGTAGCAGCTGAGTGGGATAGCGTGGCTATCGATACCTTCGATGATTTAGGAGCACATACCTTTGTATGTACCGGAGATGTAACCGCACCTGAGTTTACCGCTACGTATCCTACTATTTCCAATATTAATAGTACTGGTGCTGACCTTACGGTAAATATCAATGAGGCCGGAAAGGTGTATTACGTAGTAGTAGCTGATGGTGCTACGGCTCCTTCTTCTGCCCAAGTGAAAGCAGGAACAGATGCCGCTGATGCCGCTTCCACTTTATCGGCTAATAGTGCTGTGGCCTTGAATACCGATTTTGTATTCAATCTTACTGGTCTTACCAATGCCACGGCTTATGATGTATATGTCGTAGCGGAAGATGATGAAGCAACTCCAAATATACAAACAAGTCCTGTTTTGGTGGAATTTACTACCGATGCAGAAGATCTAACGGCTCCCGAGTTTGCTACGGGTTCTCCAGCAATTAGTAATGTAACCACCAACTCAGCTACTTTGAGTGCCACCATTGATGAAATAGGAACTGTATACTATGTACTATTGGCCGATGGTGCCACGGCTCCAACAGCTGCTCAGGTAGTAGCCGGAACAGATGCCAGCGATGCTACGGTATCGGCTGCCGGTAGCTTAAGTGTAAGTGCCGCCAATGAAGCGGTTACTGTTTCCTTAAGCGGATTATCTGCTGCCACTTCTTATGATGTGTATGTAGTAGCTGCCGATAATGAGACCACGGCCAATGTGCAGGCAGAACCTACTTTGGTGGAATTTACTACTTCTGAATTGGGCGCAGGCTGTATCAGCGACCTAATGTTTACGGAATATGTAGAGGGAACCTCGAACAACAAATTTATTGAAATCTTTAACGGTACAGGCGCTACGGTAGACCTTACCGGTTACAAAGCCGTATTGTTTGCCAATGGTGCTACTACTCCGGGTAATACCTTTATCTTAGTTGATTCATTGGCTTCCTTGGCCGATGGCGAAAGTATCATCATTGCCAATAGTTCCGCAGCGGCTATTACCTTGCCAAGCGGTGCATATAAATTCACTTCGAGTGTTACTTTCTTCAATGGTAACGATGTGGTGGAGCTAATGAAAGACGATGTTACCATTGATGCCTTGGGCGTGCGTGGCGTGTCTACTGATTTTGCCGCCAACGTAACCTTGCGCAGAAATCAAGTGGTGTTATCGGGTAATCCTACCTATACCGCTTCTGAATGGGAAGTTTTGGCTGTCGATACCTTCGATGGTCTGGGTGCTCATGTATTCACTTGCGATGGTGACCAAGTAGCTCCTGTATTTACTTCAGGGTATCCTTTGGTGCAGAACATCAGTAGCACAGGTGCCGATGTAGTAGTCAATATGGACGAAGCAGGTACGGTGTATTATGTGGTATTGCCTGATACATTGTCAGCGCCTAACGTAGCTCAGGTATTGGCTGGAACTGATGCCAGTGATGCAGCGGCCCTTGCTTCAGGAAACGTAGCAGTAACGGCTACTACCGATGCTATGGCTTCTATTGCCGGACTGGATTTTGCCACCAATTATGTGGTGTATGTAGTGGCGCAAGACGATGAGTCTAGCCCTAATGTACAGACCAGTGTAAGCTCAGTAACCTTTACTACCGATGTAGAAGATGCAACACCTCCGGTGTTTGCCGCTACCTATCCTTTGGTGCGCGACATCACTCCAAGTGCCGCTACTTTAGCCGCTCAAATGGACGAACCAGGAACTGTATACTATGTGGTGCTTGCTGATGGTGCTACGGCTCCAAGTGTTGCTCAGGTAATTGCCGGAACGGATGCCGCTGATGCTGCCAACGCTTTTGCAGGAAATATTGCTATGAGCACAGCCGATACTGAGTTTACAACCACTATTTCAGGATTAACACTATTAACCGCCTATGATCTATATGTAGTAGCACAAGACAATGAGGCAACGCCAAACATTCAAGCCGCAGTAGTGAAAATTGACTTTACCACCACAGGTGTTCAGGCTATTGGTGATGTTCGTGCACAGGTAGATGCCAATGGCAACTCTTCGGTTACGGGTCCGGTTACTGTGCAAGGAATTGTACACGGAGCCAATATCAACCCTGGTACTGATCGCTTCCAATATTCTTTGATTGACGCCTCAGGCGCTATCACCATCCGCAGCGGTACCAACACACCTGCTTTAGGATTTGAGATTGTAGAGGGGGATGAATTGTTGTTGCAAGGAAATGTAAGCAGCTTCAATGGCTTGATGCAGATAGAGCCCACTTCGGTTACTCGTCTTAGCCAAGGAAATGCCCGCGTAACGCCTACGGTAGTTACTGTACTTAATGAAGATTCAGAATCTGCCTTAGTTACTTTAGAAAATGTAAGCATTGCCGACCCAAGCACCTGGACGGGCGCTGCGGCCAATACGGCCAGCTTCAATGTGACTATTAGTGTAGGTGGAGTAGATATGACCCTACGAATCGATAGAAATACCGAGTTGGCTAAGTTGACCTATGCCGAAGTATTCGGAACCGCTACTAGTGGCATTTCCATTACAGGTTTGGGTGGCCAGTTTGATAATGCCGATCCAAGGGATTCAGGTTATCAGTTATTGCCTTACCTAGCCAGCGATATCGTAGCAGCTGAGGATCTTACAGCTCCGGTATTTATCACAGGCTATCCGCAAATGGCCAATATTGTAGATGTTACCGCTGATTTGCGTGTAAATATGGATGAACCGGGTAAAGCCTACTATGTAGTCTTGGCCAATGGCGCCACAGCACCAAGCGTAGCAGAAGTTAAAGCCGGACAACAAGCCGGAGGTACAGCAGCCACTATCAGCGGACAAATTACCCTTACGGCTGCCAATGCTGATTTTACTGCTATCTTGACAGGTTTAACTGCTGAAACCGCCTATGATGTATATGTAGTAGCTGAAGACAACCAAGCTACGCCAAATATTCAGGCGGCAGTTACCTTGGTAGAATTTACAACCGCTGCTGAAATAGTGGTTCCTGAATTTGCCTTCGCAACCGCTTCTACTACTATTGCTGAAGCAGGTGGTGTGGTGAACGTAACCATTCAATTGACTAACCCTGCCGCTACTACCTCATTAGTAGAAGTGGTAGTAAGTGGAACAGCTGTATTGGATGAAGATTACGAGTTTATCAATCCGGTATTGGTAGAACTAGGAGCTGGCGAAACAGAAGCTACCCTCAGCTTTACCTTGCTAGATGATGAAGACGTGGAAGAAGATGAAACCATTATCCTTACGCTTCAGAACGTAACCAATGCTGTATTGGGAGCCACGGTAACGCATACCATTACTATTACCAATGATGATGAAGAAGTGGTAGACCCAATTAATGGGGTAGGGCCACTTTTGCAGGTGAGCAAGTTTAAAGTATATCCTAACCCAAGTGCCCAATACATCACGTTGGAACAAGAAAATGGCGCTTTCAATGCGGTGGAAATCATCAATACCTTAGGCGAAGTGGTACTTAGCCAGCAAAGTGAGCAAACGGTATCTACTACCCGTCTGGATATTCAAGGATTGAAAAACGGTATTTACCTCATTCGTGTGATTAATACCAATTCCGATGAGCATATTGTGATCCGCTTGATGAAAGAATAGTTGGGAGGATAGTTGACAGTTATCAGTTGACGGAAACTTGTAACATTTAATCAAATAATAGTAAACGAGGTTGTCTTAATTAAGACAACCTCGTTTTGTTTAACCATTTGGAAATAGGCAATAGTAACTTCTTCTAAAATGTTTATCAACTGCCTACTGCCCATTGCCAACTGTTTATTGTTCTCACGGGACCCCTCCGGCACAATTGCCAAATGTTTGTCATTTTGCTAACTGCTAACTGCCTACTGTCAATTGACAACTACTTACTGCCGATTGCCTATTCAAGGATCATCCATCAACTAAAAACTAAAAAAGCCACTTCATTACGAAGTGGCTTTTCTTTTAGAATTAAGGATGTGTTTATAGTTAACGGCATCAAATCCATCAACTAACAACCGTCACCTATCAACTACTTTTTACTTGCCGCTTTAATCTCAGCAATCAATTTTTCGTTGTTGTTCACATAACCGAAGTCGTTAGGAGCCGCTTTTGCAGTAGCTAATGAAGCTTCTGCGGTAGCCAAGGCGCCTTTGTAATCCTTCATTTTCAATTGGATTTTGGCCTTAACGTGGCTCATCCAGAAGGCATCTTTACGCAAATCGCAGGCTTTGGTGCACCAAGCAAGCGCCTGAGCCAAGTCCTTGTCGTTTTCGTAATAGTAGGTAGCCGCTTGGAAATATACCGAAGGGTTTTCCGCTAATTTAGACTTGATATCAGCCATTACTTTGGCATCTACTTCAGTAGTGATAGCAACGCGAACAGCAGTTTTCTCCCAAGCCAATTCTAGGCTAGCACCGTCTTTTGTAAGGTTTACGAACTGAATGGCAAACGTTTCAACTGCCTCAGCAAGAGCCACAGGTTTTACCGTAACGCGTACTTGATCTTCCGCTTCTGAATAGCCATCTTCACCCCAAAGGTTGGTGTTTTTATTCAAGATGATTGTCCATGATTCTTTACCCGGAATAGTGTAAAGTGCATAGGTACCCGCTGGTACTTTGTTGCCTTCAAGACTTACTTCATCGGAAAAAGTGATTTTGGTAGAAGCATTGGCACCTGTTCTCCAGATTTTATCGAAAGGAACGATGTCGCCAAAAATGGCACGTCCTTTCATACTGGGACGAGAATAGGTCACAGATACGTCCGTAAGACCCACTTTTTGTTCTACAGTCGACAAAGGACTAGGCTGAGGCATATTGATTTGTGCCATCACCGGACTCATCATCAGTAGGAAGGCCGAAGCCAAAAGTGTAAGGTTTTTCTTCATAAATAATGTGTTTAATTGGTAATTCATTGGTCTGAACGAACCGATTGGTAAATTGTTCCTTGTAAGTACTGCATTTTTGTTGGTATCATGAAAAAAACGGTCTTAAATCCTGCTTTTTATCAGCATTATTCTGTGGAGGAGGTAGCGCAAGCGCTTTTGGGAAAGGTTTTAGTTACGCATAAAGAGGGAATATATACCTCGGGAATGATTGTAGAAACCGAAGCCTATTCTGGTCGACACGATAAAGCCTGCCATGCCAATAATGGTAAACGCACGCCACGCACCGAAATTATGTATGCCGAGGGCGGACATATCTATACCTATTTGATTTATGGCATGCACATTTTATTCAATGTGGTTACGAATATGGAAGGCTTGGCCGATGCGGTGCTTATCCGCGCCATAGAACCTTTGGAGGGATTGGAGCACATGCAAGTAAGGCGGAAGCTGAGCCACCAGCAAGTAGGTAAAGGGCCGGGAGCTTTGTGTAAAGCACTGGGGATAGGCAAACCGGATTACGGTCTGTATTTGGAAGAGGCATCGGGTATATGGATAGAAGACCGTGGAATTAAGGTGCCCGAACAAGAGGTAGTGAAAGCCCCTCGGGTAGGGGTGGACTATGCCGGGGACGATGCCCTATTGTTAAGACGATATTATCTGAAAAACAATATGCATGTGAGCAAAGTCATAAAGAATTACTCCTGAAATGTGTATATTCACTCATATTTATTGAGATATGCAAAAGATATTATGTCCTATCGATTTTAGCCCTACGGCCCTCAATGCATTGGAATATGCAGTAAAGTTGGGCGAGGGTTTGCATGCTACACTCACCTTGCTGTATGTTTTGTCCGAAGAGGAATTTAACAAAGTATTGGTGGATAAGGAAAGCAGTTTTGAGGATTGGAAAGAACAGGAAGAAGCCCGCTTATGTGCGCTTTGTGATGAAATAAATGCGGTAAGCCAGAAAAAAGGCTTAGTAAAGGCCGATTACATGATTAAGGTTGGTGAGCTTACCGAAGGAGTATCTTCTTTGGCCAAAGCCGATCATTACAAACTCATAGTGATGGGTACGGGCGGTGCCAGCGACCTGAAAAAGGTGTATTGGGGAAGCAATACCATTAAAGTGGTGAACAAATCCAATATTCCGGTGCTGTGTATTCCGCATACAGCCAAGTTTGCCGGATTCAGAAAAGTAGTGTACGCTACCAATTATGATAAGCACGATAAAGAAGCCATTGCCGAATTGGTAACGCTTTCAGTTCCTTTTGATTCCATTGTGCAGGTAGTACATGTGTTTGCCGAGGCCACAGTAGAGAAAAAGAAAATCCACCACGACTTTTCCGAAGAAATGAAAAGTTTTGTGGGCTATCATAAGCTGCGCTTCGCTGAGGTACAAGGAGAAGACCGAGTGAGTTTGGTGCTGGATGAATACATGAAAACCGAAAATGGAGAGGTACTCAGCCTCATGACTATACAGCGTGGATTTTTTGAGAACTTATTCCATCAAAGCGTCACCAAAGACATTTCAGGATTTACCCATTATCCACTTCTGATTTTTAGGAAAGGAGAAAACTAAGAGAGGCGGGCAATAACCCGCCTCTTTTGTATGTTCATTTAGGTAATAGCCTTTCCGATAGTGCTTGAATCTACATTGGCTTTTTTTACCTTTTTTCCTTCCCGCGTTTAAACCTTTATTATGTGTAAATATGGGCTAATGTGGGGTAGAATTTTATGCGCTAACTATATAATTTTAATTAGTCAAATATAGATAAAATCAATATCTTGCTGGGGAGTTGTTGGTAAATATTTGCAAAGAAGTAAGATTTTGTAGAAATCCGTAGGGATTTTAGGTCGTAAATGGTAGGTAGCGTATCTTTGCAGGTATTGAAACACACTTTTTTAGCACGTCATGCCTTTGTTGACGTGTAATAATACCCCACCGTTTATCGGATTTTTATGAGATATTGGCTGTTTTTTTTACTTTTTTTCTCTGAAAGATTACTTTTTTCCCAATCGGTTTCCCCTCAAAGGATTATTGGCAGTGCCTATCATGAATTTGCTCCCATGGAATCGCCCGATGGAGAAACCTTGTTTTATTCCGTAGCCAAGCATCCTACCAATGTAGCCGGGGTAAAGGATGAAGGGGATATTTGGATGGTCACCAAAAAGGACAACGCCTGGGGCATTCCACGTCCGGTATCTTTTCCTTGGAACGACCGACAAAGAAACCAGATTGTGGGCTTTTTCAACCAAGGGCAATCGGTGTTATTACTCAATGAATGGATTCCGGAAGGTTCAAGTTACAAAGTGCGGCAAGGTTTATCGGTCAGTCATAAGGTAAATGCCAATTGGACCATACCCGTATCGGTTAGCATCGACTACTTTTTCAATGAATCAAGCGATTATTCCATGCAACTGAGTGCCGATGGGAAGGTGCTCCTGATGAGCCTTGAATCGTACGGTCGGGTAGGAGCCGAAGATTTGTATGTGAGTTTCCGAAAAGAAGATGGCAATTTCTCCGAGCCTGTGCATTTAGGCTGGGATGTGAACACCAAGTTTCAAGAAATGTATCCTTTCCTTTCAGCGGATGCCAAGCGCTTGTACTTTTCCTCCAATGGATTTCCCGGCATGGGCAGTAAAGATATTTTTATGAGTGAAAGGCTGGACGATTCCTGGAAGAAATGGAGCGTTCCTATCAATCAAGGCTTTACCATTAATTCCGAAGGCAGCGAATGGTCGTATTCCGAGCCGGAAGGGAAAGAATATGCCTATTTTGTAAGTACACAAAATAGTGAGGGTTTTGGCGATATTTGGCAAATGCCTAAGCTACCTACAGATTCCGCGGATAGCCTTTCTATTGTACCTGTTTTGCCATTAGCCCTTACACTTCCTGCGGAGGACAGCAGCCAAGTGGCTTCACCGCCCCTTATGAAATCTACCTATAATTTTACAGCGGTGGTGGTTTCGGCAGAAGATAAGCAGATGATTGCACTTTCTTCGATTCGGGTTTCGCATACGGGCGATACCCTGCTGCAAGTAATCAATCCGGCTAATCCCATTTCGTGCGAACTGGATAAAGAAAAAACGTATTGGCTGGAAGTAGAGGCTAAGGGCTATTTTCCTTTGAGCAAATCGGTGGTATTTACCGGAAACAATGATAGCCTTTACCTGAAACCTCTGGCGGTGGGTACTACGGTAGCTTTGAAAGATGTACTTTTTGAAAAAGGTAGCGAGGTAATGATTGACATCTCTTACAAGGAATTAGAAAAGGTGGTGAAGCTGATGCAGGCCAATCCCACGGTGGAAATCGCCTTATCTGGCCATACCGATAACCAAGGAAGTGCCAAGCTCAACCTAAGGCTATCGCAGCAGCGGGTAGATGCCGTAAAGGCCTATTTGGTTAAAATGGGGGTAGACGAAGGCCGAATAAGCGGCAAAGGTTACGGGGGTACGAAACCCATTGCCAGCAATGCCAATGAAGAAAGCCGCAAGCAAAACCGCAGGGTAGAGCTTACGATTGTAAAGAACTAATGCTATAAAGCGTATGAAAAAAGCCTTTGAGTGTCCCTCAAAGGCTTTTTAATTTTCAACCTATTTTAATGTTTCTTCAAATAGCTTCAATATCCGCTTGTATTCATCCGTCCAGCTGGCGGGCTCCACAAATCCATGGTTTTCTACCGGGTACACAGCCATCTCCCAATTGTCTTTCTTAAGCTCAATCAAACGTTGAGCCAAGCGTACCACATCCGAAAAGTGCACATTGGTATCTACCATGCCATGGCAAATCAATAAATCGCCTTGTAAGCCTTCCGCAAAATAGATTGGGGAACTCTTGGCGTAGGCAATGCTATCTTCCACAGGCGTATTCAAAATGTTGGAAGTATAGCCGTGGTTGTAATGCGCCCAATCGGTAACGGAGCGTAGCGCAGCACCGGAAGCAAATACATCCGGCTGAGTAAATAAGGCCATCAAAGTAATAAAACCTCCATAAGAGCCACCATAAATCCCGATATTCTCTGCATTTACGCCATGGTTTGCAATTAGATACTTGGCGCCATCTACTTGATCGCTAAGGTCTTTACCTCCCATGTGGCGGTAAATGCCCGTACGGAAATCGCGTCCATAACCCGAACTAGCCCGATAGTCTATATCCAATACCGTATAGCCCATATCGGCTAATAGGTTATGGAACATATACTCACGGAAATAGCTACTCCACCAGTAGTGTACATTCTGCAAATAGCCTGCACCGTGCACAAAAATCACAGCCGGACGACTTTCGGCAGCTTCTTTAGGCTTATATAAGCGGGCATGTACCGTAGTGCCGTCCTGAGCTTTGAAAGTTACCATTTCCGGGTCGCGCCACGGATACGCTTTGAAAGCTTCACTTTGTCCATCCGTAATCTTTCTGGCCGTGGCACCGGCTTTATTTTCTTGCACATACAGCTCCCATGGTACATTGGAGTAGGAGTAGCGTATAGCCAACCATTTTTCATCAGGCGAAAGGCTGACCTCGTTATTGCCCTTCATACTAGTGATTTTTACAGACTTGCCTCCATTGATGGGCATTTTGTAGAAATGGCGTATGCCTGGGTGGTCTTCGCTGGAAGTGAAATACCAGAATTTTTTATCCTTACTAATTTGTGGATCAAATACTTCGTATTGGCCACTGGTAAGGGCGTTTTTCTTTCCTGAGGCCACATTCAGTGTGTATAAATGGCTATATCCGCTTTCCTCGGACTGAAACCAGATATGCTGTTGATCGGGCATCCAGCCCAAATCGCCACCCACGCCCCAAGAACTAATGCCGGGGCCGCCTATCCAGGCTTCATCATGCTGGCGGTCGAGCTGGCGCAAACTACCATCGGCCGTATTCAAAAGGGCTATCCAGCGGTCTTTATTGTCCATGGCTTTCAATTCCACAATAGCGCGCTGTCCTTTTTCATCCCAAATCGGGCTCCCGTAAATCAAGCCGCGGGTTTGAGTAGAGTCAATCTTTCTATTCGGATACTCTTTGTAATAGGAAGGGATATCCTTTAATCCACTCAAGCCATCGGCTTTTATGGTAAAATTTTTCTGAGTTTGGGTATCGAACAGGAATAATTCGGTAGTCCATTGTGGACCACCCACCTTACTGCGCGCATTGATGTCTTCCGTGTAACCACTTTCGGTTACATAGTTGGGCACGATGGTGTTTTTGCTGTTAGGCGATTGTATCAGTAGGTAAGAAACAAAGCGTTCATCCGGACTGATTTGGATACTGGTGATGCGTTTGTTGCCAATAAAAATAGGCAGTGGGTAGGGTTCCGGACTAGGGTTTTTGGTAATTTCCTCCAAAGCCTCTTTCCGATTCGCTTCTTTGATGGTTTCCAGCAAAAATTGCTGCTGCTCTACCAGCCATTGGTCTTGGGCACTGAGTTCTTCCTTCTTTTCGGGCTTGTCTTGCCCGCTTTTGAATTGGGTAATTTGCTCTAATACCCCTGTTTTTCGGTCAAGTACAAAGAGGTTATTGCTACGCTGGAAAACAATACGCTGCTCGTTCTTTCCAAACTGCGGATTACTAATCGGTTCAGCTGATTTTACCAATAAGGTTCTCTTACCGCTGGCGCAATCAAGCGCGAACAAGGTATTGTTTTCTATAATCAGCTTAGTCCTTTTGCTGGCATTATACGTGCCCCAGCGGGAAGGTAAAGCCATACGCTGTGCTTTATCAAGTTTTTTAGGACTGAAATCCGTAGTGGTGATGCTGTACAAACTATCCGCTTCGGCTTGCTCGGGGTTCCACTGAAAATATATGCGCTTGCTATCTTCCGACCAGGCAATTTCAGAAGGCTGCGTGCCCATCCATTTGGGGTCGCGCATGATGTAATCTACGCTCAATGGCGATTGTTGCGCCCAAGCGCCTATGGCAAGGCTGAGCCACACAAAAAGAAGTGATACTTTTTTCATAAACCAGTATTTTGATATCACAAAGTACCCATTTCTGTTCGTATGCAGGGGAAAGCCTTTACCAACGGTTAAATTTTTATACGGCCATGCCCGATTCTTAGGATTAATACATAATTTTGCGGCCTAGCCGAATTGCTTTTCTTATTCAATAAGAAGGTATTTGGCAGATTAAAATAGAATTGTACCAATACAAGCATACCCATGAAGATTACCGAATTTTTAAAGCATAACTATCGCCATTTCAATGCCGCGGCACTTATCGATGCAGCCGAAGGCTATAAAACCCATTTGGCTTCTGGTAAAAAAATGTTGATCAGTTTGGCAGGTGCCATGTCTACGGCTGAGTTGGGTGTTTCCCTTGCTGAGATGATTCGTCAGGATAAATTGCACATTATCAGCTGTACTGGTGCCAATCTGGAAGAAGATTTGATGAACTTGGTGGCGCATAGCCATTACAGACGCATTCCAAATTACCGTGATCTTACCCCTCAAGATGAGTGGGATTTGTTGGAAAAAGGCTTAAACCGCGTTACCGATACCTGTATTCCTGAAGAAGAAGCCTTCCGTAAATTGCAAAAGCATATTTATAAAATCTGGAAAGATGCTGATGACAAAGGTGAACGCTATTTCCCTCATGAGTTTATGTACAAACTCATCCTTTCGGGTGTATTGGAGAAAGAAGGTTACGAAATCGATCCTAAGAATAGCTGGATGATTGAAGCCGCTAAGAAAAACTTGCCGATGGTAGTACCCGGATGGGAAGATAGCACTATGGGCAATATCTTCGCCAGCTACTGCATCAAAGGCGAATTGAAAGCGTCTACAATGAAATCGGGGATTGAATACATGATGTTCTTGGCCGACTGGTATACTAAAAATGCCGGTACCGAGGGTATTGGATTCTTCCAAATCGGAGGTGGTATTGCCGGAGATTTCCCCATCTGTGTAGTACCTATGTTGTATCAGGATATGGAGCAAACTGATGTTCCTTTCTGGAGCTATTTCTGTCAGATCAGTGATTCTACCACTAGCTACGGTTCGTATTCAGGAGCGGTACCTAATGAAAAGATTACTTGGGGTAAACTGGATATCACTACTCCTAAGTTTATTGTGGAATCGGATGCTACTATTGTAGCACCACTCATTTTTGCTATCGTTTTAGATCAATAAATACTGTAATCATACGAGTGTAAAAGCAGGTTCAAAGGCCTGCTTTTTGTGTTTTTGGGCAATATCGTATCCGGAAACTTATGCAAGTATGCATAATCCTACATGGCATTTTAAAAAACATGATTTTCATCAGACAGGCAACTGAGTCAAGTAAGGAATTTGCCTCCTAATCAAAGCGTTATTTGCATTATCGCAATAAACCGATGATACAATGATGACTTTATTCAAAAACAAGAAAAAACTACAACAGTGTGAAGAGACCACTCAGCAGCTTTCTGCCGAAGTGCTTTTTGCCACGCAATACATCCAAGCCCTCTTGCGGGGCGAAAAAATTGAACAAATCGCTAATGCGCAATTGGCCGATAGTGCATTAATCAAGTCCTTGCAAGATTTTCAATCCCATTTACAAAAAATTGAAAAAGAAGAAGGGCAGCGTAATTGGATCAACGTAGGTTTGGCCAAGTTTGCCAATATCTTAAGAAACGATGCTCAGGATCTGACAGCATTTTACAACGAACTGCTTGCACAGTTGGTGAAATACGTAGAGGCGAATCAAGGTTTACTTTTTCTGGTTCAGGATGAGGTGGGAGAGAAACCGTATTTGGAGTCAGTGGCCTGCTATGCCTACGATAAACGGAAATATTTACAAAAAAGGGTAGAAATAGGAGAAGGGCTGGCCGGACAAGCCTATTTGG
This sequence comes from Shiella aurantiaca, assembly GCA_030412945.1. Classification (GTDB taxonomy): domain Bacteria; phylum Bacteroidota; class Bacteroidia; order Cytophagales; family Cyclobacteriaceae; genus Shiella; species Shiella aurantiaca. The sequence goes on from JAUHJS010000003.1 coordinate 408,867, forward strand.
AGCAGGATGTGATTTATCTGACGGATGTTCCCGATCGCTATACAGCCATCACCTCGGGCCTAGGTCATGCAACGCCTCGTTGTGTGGTGATTATCCCCATTATGCTCAATGAAAAAGTATTTGGTATACTGGAATTGGCTTCCTTTACTCCCTTGGCACCGCATGTAATGGAGTTTCTGAAAAAACTAAGCGAAAACATTGCTTCAGTGATTTCCGCTACGCAGAGCAATAGAAAGACGAGAGAGTTGCTGGAAATCAGTCAGATGCAGGCCGAATCTATGCGTGCACAAGAAGAAGAACTGCGCCAGAATATGGAAGAAATGAGTGCCATTCAAGAGGATTTGAATCGTAATCTGGAAGAAACCTCACGTTTGGCTCATGAGGTAAGTACCCGCGAAAAGGTGTTCAACGTTACCACCATCCTTTCCGAAACGGATAAGTTTGGTACCATTACTTTCATTAATGATAAATTTTGCGAAGTAGCCAAATACGATAGAGAAGAGTTGCTGGGCAAACCGCAAAATATTGTGCGTCACCCAGATATGCCCCGCGAGCTATTTGCTCTCATGTGGTCGACCATAAAGGCCGGAAAAGTATTTAAAGGCATAGTAAAAAACAGGGCCAAGGATGGTAGCCATTATTGGGTAGATGCAGCCATTGTTCCTATTTTTAAAGAATCGGGTGAATTGGAAAAATACATTGGCGCCCGCTACCATATTACCGATGATGCCTTAGCTGAATACTTATATGACCAGCAAATGAAGAGATTGGGCATCAAAAAGATGGAGGCCCACGGAATTCCCTTGCATCAATAAGTTCATTTAGGCCATATAACCTTCCTCGGTGCCGAAGATTTCACGGATATGATTAAAGCTTTTACCGTTGGTAATCATAATCATATAATCAGCTAGTTCTATAGTAAGAGGCTCTGTAGGGTTTTTGTAAAGAAGGCGGCCGGTTTCGGTTTGTCTACTAAGGCCAATCAAAATGGTATTGTGCTGCTTTTTTAAGACGTAGAAAGCTTCTTCATAGGTCTTTCCAATCAATGGGTTGCTCTCCAGTACTTTGTATTGCTTAATATCGAAATCTTCTTCAGCATGGGCAAAAGAAAGGATATCTTCACTATAGGTAGCCACATCGGGCTCGTACATATAGCTGGCCAGTAATTTGGAGGAGATTTCGTTTTTCGAAATAGCATAGGTCACCCCTGCATTGATAAAGGTTTGCTTCAGGTTGGCATTATCGAGCATCACAATAAAGCTAGCCTTTTGGAAATGCTTGCGAATATTAAGCAAATACACCAGCTTCTCGGTATCGTCATTCAAATTGACGAATACCATCGCAGATTCTTTGATATTGGTTTTAGCAATTAGGTCAAAGTGCTGTAAGTCGGAATAGAGGATAAATACTTTTTCTTTATCGTACAGCTCACGGATTAAATCCACCTGATTTTTATCGTCCACCACTATGGCCACCTGCTTGTTTACCCCGATAAGTTGGTCTACCACCCCACGGCCAAAGGTATTCCAGCCAATAATCACTGCATGGTTGCGGAAATCCGTTCCATTAAATCCATACTTGTCGTGCTCCTTAATCATGGTAATTATGCTTGAAATGTGACTGATCAGATATCCGTAAATCCCTAAGCTGAAAATCAAAAAACTTACCCCTATGACTCTTCCGGTAAATGTTACCGGATACAAATCGCCATAGCCTACGGTGGTGAGCGTAACCACCGAAAACCAGATGGCATCGCCCAGACTTAAAATATTGGCATTAGAGGCATCTGATTCGGCCCACAATAACCAATTAATCAAAACCCAAAAAAAGGCAATGAAGAGAATAGAGATAATCAGTACTCGCTGGTAAAGGGGGCGCTTTTGATTCAAGTGCTTGAGAGTTTGCCCAAAGTTAAAATAATTGCCCAAAAAATATAATCGAATATTGATACATATCAGCAACAGTATATGGTACTTATTTGTTAAATTTCACTTTGATAAGAACCTTTATCTCCCTTGCCAATAACAGTAGCCAATATCGTACTCTTACAAATCGAAGATGGTAAGCTAGCAGGGTGCCCGCCACCACTAGCCGAATTGTTGGCTATTCCTTCCGAAAACCTTGATTTAGCCCGCAAACATTCCTTGGTTCAGCGCATAGAAGGAGCTTGTCAAAGTAGCAAAGAGCATTTGCTCCGTGAGGGGCATGCTCAGCAATACATTAGGTGGAAGGAAAAAAGTTATCAGCTGAACATGCTGGCCCTCGATTATGACGGCTCCCATTTACGCTTGGTTTTGAAGCCTTTGCCGGAATCAATTTATCCATCTTCCTTTTTTGAGGGAGAAGACAGTGTGAATAATCTTATCGATGCCTTAAGTATGGCCAAGTTGGCTACTTATGAGCTCGATCCAGCCAATCTGGATATCATTGTGAACCCAGGATTTTGTGCTCTCATAGGCATAGAAATGCCCGAGCATTCCAACCGACTTCCGGGAGCAGTATATGTGCGTGATATCATTCATCCAGAGGATAAACAATTATTTAAAGATGCGCTCCAAAAAACCATTGATGCCAAGGACAGTACGTTTCAAACGTATTTAGAGTATCGCATAGTTAAAGAAGGAGAGGTGGTATACCTGCTGGGTAGTATCCGCATGTTTTGGGATGAAGATAAGCAGCTGATAAAAGCCTATGGCACAGCGCAAGATATTACCCAAAAGAAGGTAGCTGAAAAAGAACTGCAAGAATACAAGCAAAATCTTGAGCAACTTATACAAGAGCGTACCGAGGCACTACGAAAAAGTCAGGCGAGCTTAAGCGATGCCATCAAATTGGCCAATTTAGGCTCTTGGGAGTTTGATTTTCAGTCACAATGCTTCTACTTAGGTAATCAAGTGGTACGTATGATGGGCTTGCAGGTGCAGCCTAATGGGCCTAATGTGGTGCCTTTAAAAACCTTACTGGGGCTTATTCACCCCGAAGATGCTTCGATTTACCGAGAAGCCGGCAGAAGAGCCTTGGAGACAGATAGCCCCCGTTATGTAGACTATTCCCAATTTCGGATTGTACGCCCAAATGGTGAAATCCGCCACCTTCTTATTAGCTTAAAAGTGGCGCTTGATGCCAATGGGAAACATACGAAGCATTATGGTACCGCGCAGGATATTACGGCCCTCAAGCAGATGGAGGAAGAGAAAAGCCGACTCAATGCCATTATAGAAGCTACACCCGATGTGGTAGGCATATCCAATGTGAAAGGAGAGATTGTCTACCTTAACCATTCGGGACGGAGACTTTTCAAGCTGCCCACAGAAGGCTCTTTGCGTCATCTTACCATACAAGCCATCCACCCATGGCTTTCGTACCGGAAGATGATTGTAGTGATTTCTAAAATGCTGAAAGATAAAGAGATATGGTCGGGTGAAAATACCATCCAAACCCCTGATGGTCGACTGATTCCGGTTTCGCAAGTAGTGTTGCCTCATCTAGATTCCAGCGGACAAGTAGAGTATTTCTCCACGGTGCTACGTGATATGAGCGGACAAAAAGCCATTGAGAACGATTTGCTGACAAAAAACCTACAGCTCGATACCTTTGTGTACCGTGCATCCCATGATTTGCGAGGGCCTATTGCCTCCTTGCTCGGACTGCATTCGGTGGCCCGTTATGAAATCGAAGATGAACTGGCCATCAAATACATGGATATGTATTACGACCAGGTGCAGCGCTTGAACAAGATTGTTATCAGTTTGAGTAATCTCACCCATTTGAAGAACTTCTCCAACGAAGGACAGGTTGTCAATTTTGAAGAGATTATTGAGGAAAGTATAGCCTCTTTCAGCTACCTGCCTGAATTTAGTATCATGCAATTTGAAAAAGACATTAGCCCATCCTTACAGTATGTGGCCGATGCAGGGGTGGTACGCACCATTTCCAAAACCTAGTAGAAAACGCCATCAAGTATCGGAATACTTCTCTGGAGCGACCTTGGGTGAAGATTTCGGTAGCGCAAAATGAAAAGACACTTACCCTTAGGGTGCATGATAACGGACAAGGGATTCCCAAAGGTTTTGAGAAGAAGATTTTCTCTATGTTTTTTAGGGGAAATGAAAAGAGTCAAGGCTCAGGACTGGGGCTATTTATCCTTAATAGTGCCGTGGAACGATTGAAAGGTAGCGTGTCGGTAGAAAGTGAAGCGGGAAGAGGCTCAATATTTACGGTAGTGTTACCTGTTTGATTGTTTGTGGTTTTTGATTATTTCAAACACAGTTTCACAAAATTTGCCCACGAAACTATTTTAGTTTTTTTGAACGATTCCATCGTTAATAAGTCCAAATCTCCAGTAATCAAGAAATCAGCTTTACCATCAATAGCTAAAGAAAGTAAGAAGTTGTCTTTTTCGTCCCTACAAACAGAAATAGTCGATCTTACTTGTACTAACTCTGAAAAGTTATCGATTTGTTTGAGTAGTGCTTTGATGTCGGAATTGGTAAAATATTTTTTGAGCTTAGGTCTTTGGGAAACCTCTAAAAACTCCTCAATCAATTCAATTGAAAACAATAGAGTTATATCTCCTGTATGTAAAAAAGAATCCAGTTCTTGTAATCGCTTCGAAATCAAGAAACTTATCCAAAGATTGGTATCTAAAATTACCCGCTTACTTTTCATAGCGAGCCTTTCGAATGGCTTCTACTTCTTTAGTAATATCTTCAAGACTAGGTGCGGAATCAGCTTTACTACGAAGCTTTTGTAGTAAGTTTGAGAAATTGCTGCTGGGCTCTTGTCGAATCCGTATCAGGTCTAAACTAGCCAAATCATCCAACAATGCTTTCGCCTTAGGATTTAATATATCGATTTTTATAGTCTCCATGGTTATATTGTTTATTAAAGATACAAATATTTTTTTGGCCAAGTTCAATTACGAACCAACAGCATCTTTACACCCACACCCTTACCGTTCGTACCTTTTTTTTCTTTTTATCGCGCTTGGGATTAAAGTATCGCTTGTGGGTTTTGGGCTTTACACTGGTACCTTTGTATGCGGTACGTGCCCGGCATGCACCAGCCGAAACTAGCAACAGAAGCATCAGAGAATACAGAAGGAGCGGTTTTAAACGCATAGGTGCAGGTGCCAAAAATCAGTATTTCCAAAAATAGTCTTCTTCCTTCTAAAATCCCTAAAAACCCTTTCCTAATTATTATTGCCATCAAGCATTTATTCATTGCGTGGTGAGCCGTTTGGTAGTAATATTGCGCTTGAGATTGGATATAGTAATCAACGATTTATCATGAGCAATATTGAAATAGCAGTAGCCAAAGGGGACGGTATAGGTCCTGAAATCATGGATGCCGTGTTAGGAATTTTTAAAGCCGCCAAGGTGCCGCTTGCCTATCACACCATAGAAATGGGAAAAGCTTTTTACGATAAAGGGTTCAGTACGGGCATGAGTCCGGAAGCGAAAGAGACCGTAGAACGCTTGGGTATTTTGTTCAAAGGCCCCATGGAAACACCTAAAGGCAAAGGGGTGAAGAGTATCAACGTAACCGCGCGCAAAGTGTGGAGTACTTATGCCAACCGCAGGCATTTCCGTACTCTGCAAGGCGTAGATACCATTTATTCCAAAGCAGGTATTCCTATCGACCTTACTATCGTGCGCGAGAACATTGAAGATACCTACGGAGGAATCGAGCATATGCTTACCAACGATGTAGCGCTATGCCGTAGGTTTATTACCCGTACAGGAAGCTTGCAAGTGTGTCGATTTGCTTTTGAAATGGCGCGTAGGGAAGGGTTTAAGAAGGTAGCATGCGGTCATAAGGCCAATATCATGAAGCTGACCGATGGCCTATTCTTAGAGTGTTTTTATGAAGTAGCCAAGGACTACCCCGAAATTCAAGCCTATGATGTAATCGTAGATGACTTGTGTATGAAATTGACCACACGCCCCAATGAGTTTCAAGTAGTAGTACTGCCCAACTTACAAGGCGATATCGTTTCCGATTTGTGCGCAGGCCTAGTGGGAGGGCTTGGTTTTGCTCCTTCGGCCAATATTGGCGATAATATCTCCATTTTTGAGGCTGTTCATGGCACCGCTCCTGACATTGCCGGGAAAAACATTGCCAACCCTACCTCTTTATTGTTGAGTGGGGTGATGATGCTTCGCCATTTGGGCTTGTATTCTTATGCTGAAACTATCTCTAATGCCTTATTCTATACCCTAGAGCAAGGCGAACATACGGGCGATTTTGGCGATAAATTAATTCCTTCTTCTTCTACCTCTGAGTTTGCCGAAATCATTATCGGAAACCTTGGCAAGAAGCCCAAAAAGCATCCATCCCACATTGCACCGGAAGATGTTCAGGCCTACAAATTACCTAAAAGCCCTTCGGAATTTCATGTGATGGCTTCTGGCAAAGAAGCAAAAGATGAACTTATTGGGGTAGATATTTTCCTTGAATCGGAGGCTCAGCCGGCCGTCATAGCCGGCACGGTAAAAAGCTTTTTAAAGGATAATATGCAATTGGTCATGATTTCAAACAGAGGAACACAGGTATGGCCGGAAGGTTCTTTATTCACCGAATGTGTAAACCAATGGCGGGTTCGGGTAGAACGTAAACCCAACCAAATCATAAGCTCGCAAGAGGTGTATAGCTGTGTAAGCCAGCTGAGTGAGCAATTATTTGTATCAAGTACTGAAATGTTGCGCAATTTCAACGGAAAAGCAGGTTATTCATTGGCTCAAGGTCAATAATTGTCGCATCCCTACTATGTGAGCCCCCTTAAGTAGCGATAAATTGCACACGCTAATTGAGAATGAAGCTATTGGGGGTAAAAGCATTAATTCTATTAGCACAGAAAACGAGGTTGATCGGAAACGGTCAGCCTCGTTTCATTTTTAGGCCAAATGGAAGAGAGTATATTAATAAAGAATAGAAATAAAAAAAGCAGTCGGACAGACTGCTTTATAAGTAGCGAGGACGGGAGTTGAACCCGTGACCTCAGGGTTATGAATCCTGCGCTCTAACCAACTGAGCTACCTCGCCTCGATTTTGGGAGTGCAAACATACATATAATATTTTATTAAAGTCAATACACATTCCAAGAAATTATCAGTTGTACTTGATATCAAATAGTCATATATTGTCACATCACCTTCAATCGAGAGCTTATGACTAAGCATAAATATGTAGAAGAGTTTGAAATAAAGGCCTCAAAAAAAATGCTTTATCCCTACCTGGATACCCCCGGAGGCTTGGCACAATGGTTTGCCGATGACGTAACCGTAAATGAAGATAAAGTATATAATTTTTTATGGGAAGGTGATGACCACAAGGCGCGTGTAATCAGCCACCGGACTAATCATTCCATCCGTTTTGAGTTTCTGCCCGAATCGCCCGAAGACGAAGAAGATCCGGCTTACATAGAGTTCAAATTGGATCAGAACGAACTCACTGAGGCTGTTTTTCTGCGCATTACTGATTATACCAACGAAGAAGATGAGGAAGAACTGCATCACCTTTGGAGTAATCTTGTAAATAATCTGAAAGAAATAGTTGGGGGGTAATTCCGGTTTCTATTAAAAAACTTCCTTATTTTGCCTTTCCAACTCGTATTGGTTCAGTTTTTGTGAAATCAGATTGAACAATTTTTACCCTTTCATGAAGAAACTCGACAAGTTAATTCTCAACTCATTTTTAGGCCCCTTCATTCTTACCTTTTTAGTAGTTGTATTCATCTTGCTTACGCAGTATATGATGAAGTACTTCGAAGACTTTGTGGGAAAAGACCTTGGTGCAGGGGTTTTTGCTGAGTTGCTGGGCTACTTCAGTATTAATATGACACCCGTGGCCTTTCCTTTGGCCGTATTGCTTTCCAGCCTTATCACCTTCGGAAATCTGGGTGAGCACTTTGAACTTACGGCCATCAAAAGTGCGGGTATTTCCTTGACAAGGGTGTTGTTACCCATTTTCATTTTCGTGGTGTTTTTGTCTGTATTGGCTTTTGTCAATAACGACCAAATCGTGCCTCGTGCCAATATCAAAGCCTATGCCTTATTGTACGATATCCGCCAAACCAAGCCCTCGCTGGATTTAAAAGAAGGGGCCTTTTACAATGGGATTCCGGGCTACAGCATTAAGGTAAACAAGAAATTCAATGATGGCGAAACTCTCAAAGACATCATCATTTATAACCATACCAAAGATGGTGGAGGTAACTCGGATGTGATTTTGGCCGATTCGGGCAAGATGTATACCATACTCAACGACCGATACATGATGTTGGAGTTGTTTGATGGTAAGAGCTTCAATGAATCGAAAAATGAAAATGCCGGCCGAAGAGCGGGCGATGATATCAACGACTTCGTGCGTAGTGAGTTCGATAAGAGTAAAATCGTATTCAGTCTTTCTTCTTTTGAAATGCAACGCACCAAAGAAGAGCTCTTTGCACACAACCGAATGATGAAAAACATCAATCAGTTGCAAAGTGATATCGACTCCATGGGCCGCGATGTCAACAAAACCCGCTACGATTTATTCCTCGGTCTGGGACGCTATTATAATTATCACATGTCGGGACAGCCTGCACTTCCAGCAGATTTATTTGAGTTTGTGAAGCAAGATTCGGCTCTTTTGGCTAGTTATGAGCATTTGGCTAATCCTAATCCCGAAGCATTGAGGACGGAAATACCCGCTGATGGGGTGGAAACACCGAAAACTAAAGAGGAACCAATAAAACAAATCAAAGAATTTAAGAAGAAGCAAATTGCCGATAAGGTAGGTGCTATTATGCTCGATGTAGATACTCTGAAGAGAAAGGAGCCATTAAGTGATACGGAAATCATTGCTTTGGTAGAAGCTAAAAACGATACAGAGGCCGAAAAGAAAAAGGTGCTAAAAACTGCCACCGACCGTGCCCGCTATGTAATGAACAATGTGAAATCGCAGGCCACTCGCATTCGCGACAGACAAAGTGAAATGCGTGTTTACGAAATAGAAGCCAAGAAAAAGTACTCCCAGGCTGTGGCTTGTATCATTATGTTCTTGATTGGTGCTCCTTTGGGTGCCATCATCAAGCGTGGTGGATTGGGCGTACCGGTATTACTTTCCATCATTTTCTTCATTGTATACTATGTCTTTAGTATGATAGGAGAGAAGTGGGCCAAAAGTGGAGCCATTGATGTAGATACCGGAGTGTGGGCGGCCAATGTATTGCTGCTTCCTTTAGGATTGCTCTTCTTACGCCAAGCCCGTAGAGATGCCCGCTTGTTTGAGTCTGATTTCTATGCCGTACTCATCGAGCGCTTCCGCAAGCGCTTGGGAGAAAAAAATAGCTAAAGCCTCAAGAGATTTTGAATTCTAGATAGAGAGTGCTACTTTTGTACTCATTTTAATTTAACTTAACTAAGCATGTATTTAAACGTAGAGAAAAAGCAAGAGCTTTTCAAGAATCATGGTCGGTTAAAGTCAACTACAGATACAGGTTCACCTGAGTCTCAAATTGCACTTTTTACCTACAGAATCAATCACCTCACAGAACACCTTAAAAGAAACAAGAAGGATCACTCCACTCGTTTAGGTCTTCTTAAGCTAGTAGGTAAAAGAAGAAGTTTGCTCGATTATCTGCATCGCAATGAAATCGAGCGATACAGAGCTATCATCGCAGAACTTGATTTAAGAAAGTAAAAATCAAAAGAGGGGATTCGAACAGAATTCCCTCTTTGCTGTTTTATATAAAGCAGTGAATTAAAGCAGCCCATCCATTGACAAATAATTGACAGAAAGCGGTTTATAAATAAGAAGAGAAAATATGCAACCTAACGTAATTACAAAAGAAATCATTTTAAAAGACGGCCGGAAAATCACTATCGAAACCGGAAAACTAGCCAAATTGGCGGACGGATCGGTAGTAGTGAGAATGGGCAACACCATGCTACTTGCCACAGTAGTGTGTAGCAAAGAAGCAAAAGAAGGGGTGGATTTCCTGCCATTATCTGTCGATTATCAAGAAAAATTTGCCTCTGCCGGACGAATTCCCGGTGGATTTTTGAAAAGAGAAGGAAGACTTTCTGACTACGAAATTTTGATTAGCCGCTTGGTGGATCGCGCTATTCGTCCGGTATTCCCTGACGATTTCCATGCCGATGTACAAGTAAGCATCACTTTGATTTCAGCTGATACCGATGCCATGCCCGATGCCTTAGCGGCCTTGGCGGCTTCATCTGCCCTTGCTGTTTCTGATATCCCTTTCAATGGGCCTATTTCAGAAGTGCGCGTGGCTAAGATAGATGGCAAATTGGTGATCAACCCAAGAGCCGAAGATGTAAAAAGAGCTACCCTTGATATGATTGTAGCCGCTACCATGAAAGACATTCTGATGGTAGAAGGTGAAATGAACGAGGTAGGCGAAGAAGAAATGCTAGAAGCGATTGCTTTAGCACACGAAGCCATCAAAGATCAGTGTAAAGTACAAATTGAATTGATGGAAGCTGTGGGTAAAACTGAGAAAAGAACCTACAGTCACGAAAAACACGATCCGGAACTAAAAGCTGCTTTGTATAAAGAGCTTTACGATAAAGTATATGCCGTTGCTGCCACAGGCAATGCCAATAAGAACCAAAGAGGTGAGGCTTTCAAAGCCATTATCAATGAGTACATCGAGGCACTTCCCGAAGGCCACGAAGTAGATTTGGATTTGGTTAAGAAATACTACCACGACATTGAAAAAGACGCTGCCCGTAATTTGGTATTGCAAGAAGGCAAGCGTTTGGATGGACGTTCTACGCGTCAAATTCGCCCTATTTGGTCAGAAGTAGATTATTTGCCATCCGCACACGGTTCGGCTATTTTCACCCGTGGTGAAACCCAATCGTTGACTACCGTTACCTTGGGTAGTAAGTTAGATGAGCAAATGATTGATAGCGCCATGACGCAAGGCTATAATAAGTTTATCTTGCATTACAATTTCCCCGGCTTTTCTACTGGTGAAGTAAAGCCTAACAGAGGCCCAGGTAGAAGAGAAGTAGGACATGGTAACTTGGCCATGCGCGCTTTGAAAAAGGTATTACCTCCTGAGGCTGAAAACCCATATACCATTCGTGTGGTATCCGATATTCTCGAGTCTAACGGTTCATCTTCTATGGCTACTGTATGTGCCGGAACTTTGGCTTTGATGGATGCAGGGGTGAAAATCAAAGCTCCCGTAACAGGTATTGCCATGGGTATGATTTCTGATGCCAAAACGGGTAAATATGCGGTATTGTCTGATATCTTAGGTGATGAAGATCACTTGGGTGATATGGACTTTAAAGTGACGGGTACCGAAACAGGTATCACCGCTTGCCAAATGGATATTAAGGTAGATGGTCTTTCCTATGATGTATTGAAAGAAGCCTTATACCAAGCCAAAGAAGGACGCTTACATATTTTGAACGAAATTAAGAAAACCCTTTCTGAGCCAAGACCTGAGTTCAAGCCAACCGCTCCTCGTTTTGAGGTTATCCGCATAGAGCGCGATATGATTGGTGCCGTTATCGGGCCTGGTGGTAAAATCGTTCAGGAAATCCAACGCGAAACCGGAGCTACGGTAATTATCGAAGAGGTAGCTGAAGGCGGTGTTGTAACGGTGTTCGGTCTGAATAAGGACTCTGTAGAAAAAGCCAAAGGGCGCATTAAAGCTATTGTAGCCATTCCTGAAGTAGGAGAGGTATACGAAGGTAAAGTGAAGTCGATTATGCCATTTGGTGCCTTTGTGGAAATTATGCCGGGTAAAGACGGCTTACTTCATATTTCAGAAATTAAGTGGGAACGCCTCGAAAGTATGGACGGTGTGCTAGAAGTAGGAGAAGAAGTGAAGGTAAAACTTATCGAAATCGATAAGAAAACGAATAAACTTCGTCTTTCTCGCAAAGTACTTCTTCCTAAGCCGGAGAAAAAAGAGGAACCTAAGACAGAAGCCAAGAATTAATTTTTTTGGAACTCTGCAAATAGTTTTGAATATTTAAGTTATTCAGGAACTCTGTAATTTAAAGTAAGCGTTGTATTTAGAGTAAAAATTCTTTTGAATGAGACAACTAAAAATTAGCAAACAGATTACCAATCGCGAAAGCCAGTCCTTGGATAAATACCTTCAGGAAATTGGCAAGGTGGATTTGTTAACACCCGATGAAGAGGTAGATTTGGCCAAACGTATCCGCGAGGGCGATCAAATTGCCTTGGAGCGTTTAACAAAAGCCAACCTTCGATTTGTCGTTTCTGTTGCTAAGCAATATCAAAATCAAGGTCTTTCTTTGGGCGATTTAATCAATGAAGGAAATCTTGGCCTTATCAAGGCCGCTCAGCGCTTTGATGAAACCCGTGGTTTTAAATTCATCTCTTATGCCGTTTGGTGGATTCGCCAGTCTATTCTTCAGGCTTTGGCCGAGCAGTCTAGAATTGTACGTTTGCCTTTGAACCGCGTAGGTTCTTTGAACAAAATCTCCAAAACCTTCTCTGAGCTTGAGCAAAAATATGAGCGCGAGCCATCACCCGATGAGTTGGCGGAAGTATTGGAGGTTTCTACTGCTGAGGTAGTAGATACGCTTAAGATTTCAGGTCGTCACGTTTCTATGGATGCGCCTTTCGTGCAGGGAGAAGAAAACTCGCTATTGGATGTATTGGAAAACGATACAGAGGAAACGCCTGATAGTGGCCTTATGAACGATTCACTTCGCAAAGAAGTACAGCGTGCCTTGTCTACCCTTACGCAACGCGAAGCCGATGTGATTACTTTGTATTTTGGATTGAACGGAGAGCACTCTATGACCTTGGAAGAGATCGGGGAGAAGTTCAACCTAACACGCGAGCGTGTACGCCAAATTAAAGAAAAAGCTATTCGCAGATTAAGACATACCTCACGTAGCAAAGCCTTAAAACCGTACCTAGGCTAAACTTAGTGACGAAGGTTACAAAGGTCTCTTAGGAGACCTTTTTTGTTGAACCGATTGGCTACTTTGTTCGTTAATGACAATAAAATTGGAATAGAATGACAACTGAAAAAGTTAATGTATTAATTATAGGATCCGGACCAGCCGGATACACCGCAGCCATTTATGCCAGCAGAGCCGGATTAGAGCCGGTAATGTATACCGGAGCACAACCCGGTGGGCAATTGACCATCACCAATGATGTAGAAAACTATCCGGGTTATCCTGATGGCATTAATGGCCCTCAGATGATGATGGATTTTCAAAAGCAAGCTGAGCGCTTTGGTACGCAGGTTCGTTTTGGCTTGGCTACATCCGTTGATTTTTCCTCTTACCCCCACAAAGTGGTAATTGATGAAAACCATGAGATTACCGCTAATGCTGTGATTATTGCCACAGGAGCTTCCGCCAAGTGGTTGGGTATTCCTTCAGAAGAGAAGTTGAATGGTAAGGGCGTTTCTGCTTGTGCCGTTTGTGATGGATTCTTCTTTAGAAATCAAGAAGTAGCTATAGTTGGTGCCGGAGACACAGCCTGTGAGGAAGCCAGCTATTTAAGCAAATTGGCCAAGAAGGTGTATATGATTGTAAGAAAAGACACCATGCGCGCCTCTACTATTATGCAGGAGCGTGTGAAAAACAATCCGAATATTGAAATCCTTTGGAATACTGAAACCGATGAAATATTAGGGGAAGAGGGAGTGGAAGGAGTGCGTGTAGTCAATACCGTAACGGGTGAGAAAACCGTGCTGAACGTAACCGGATTTTTTGTAGCCATTGGTCACAAACCAAATACGGATATTTTCAAGAATATCATCACCATGGATGATAACGGATACATTAAAACCATTCCGGGTACTTCTAAAACCAATGTGGAAGGAGTATTTGCCTGTGGCGATGCGCAAGATCATGTGTACCGTCAGGCAGTTACCGCAGCCGGAACAGGTTGTATGGCCGCTCTGGATGCTGAACGCTTCCTAGTGGCTAAAGAAGCAGAAGTTCTGAATTAAATTAATTCAAATAGACACTACGCCCTTTATGTATGTAAAGGGCTTTTTTATTTACTATCGATGAAGTTAGATATACTGGTTTTTGCTGCTCACCCTGATGATGCGGAGTTGAGTTGCAGTGGTACAATTTTAGCCGAGGTGGCTAAAGGGAAAAAAGTAGGTATAGTGGACCTTACCCGTGGGGAAATGGGGACACGGGGTACGCCCGAACTACGCCAAAAGGAAGCGGACAAGGCTGCTAAAATACTTGGGCTGAGTGTGCGTGAAAATTTGGGATTTAAGGATGTGTTTTTTCAAAATGATAAGGCACATCAACTGGAACTGGTTAGGGTGATTCGTAAGTACCAACCAGAGATAGTGATAGGTAATGCCATTCATGATCGTCATATCGACCACGGTAAAGGAGCTCAGTTGTGTACTGATGCTTGTTTTATTGCAGGATTAGCCAAAGTGGAGACTATAGATGAGGGGATTAAGCAAGGGGCTTGGAGGCCAAAGGTAGTATACCACTACATCCAAAGCCGCTATATCAAACCCGATGTGGTGGTGGATATAACTCCCTATTGGGAAAATAAAATGGAGGCTATCCGTGCCTTCTCGAGTCAGTTTTATGATCCCAATAGTAAGGAACCTGACACCTATATTTCCTCCCCACAATTTATGCAGTTTATAGAGGCGAGGGCCAAAGAAATGGGCCAGGCTATTGAGGTTAAATACGGAGAAGGTTTTACCGTGGAGCGTGTACCTGGGGCAAATGCGCTCAGTAGTTTGAAATAATTCGTAAAATTTTGATGAAAGGTGGCTAAGGCCACTTTTTTTTGTCTGATTTTTACTTCAAGTGTAATCTTAGTGTAAGAAAGTTACATTATTTCAATATTTATCTTACTTTTACTAATCCGTTCACCCCAATTATCCAATGAATAAAAGTATACTCCGTTTTTTAGGCGCTGAGCTCGAAGAGGGTCCTAAAGTATACTTACTTCTATTATTAGGCTTTTTATTGGGGGTATTTACCGCCACATTCACGGTAGTAGCAGAAACGCTTTTCGTCAAAAACCTAAATCAGGAAACGGAATTACCCAAGGCTTTTATTGCGCAAGGGATTACGGGTCTTTTACTCACCTACCTTTTTTCATTCTATCAGAATCGTATGAATTATGCCAAACTGGTAGGTTTTTACCTGCTGGGAATGGCCGTAGTGGTGACCTTTTTATTTTTAGGACTTAATTATCTGTCCGAAAAAGAACCGCTATACTTTATCGCTTTTACCCTGATTTTGCCTTTTGGTATTTTACTGCTTCTGATTTTCTGGGGAACATTCAATCGCTTATTTACCCTGCGTCAGTCAAAGCGCATCATTGGTAGTATAGATACAGGTATGTTGATAGCGGCCATTATTGCTTTCTTTTCCATACCCGTTTTTACCGATTACTTATCGAATCAGTATGATTTATTGATTGGAAGTGTGATTTCCATCTTTTCATTAGTGGTTGTTTTCTTTATTATCAATAGGCTTTTTCCACTTACGGTAGATCATAAAGAAGAACGCATGAGCGGGGGACGAAGCATTAGTAGCTTGGGTTTTGGCGAATTTTTCAAGAAGCGCTACCTGCAGTTGATGGTGCTATTCGTTACGGTAAGTATGGTTGCGGTAGATTTTCTCGATTACTCTTTCTTTACCGTTGCCGATCGATATTTCCTAAGTGAGAATGACATGAGTAACTTCTTAAGTTACTTTAATGGAACCATCGTAATCTTCAGTTTCCTTTTCCAAACCTTTATTACCGACAAAATTATTTCCGATTACGGTCTTAAAGTAGCCTTGTTGATTAACCCTGTGTTGCTCACCATATTTACGGCTATAGCATCTGTAGCGGGCTATTTCATAGGTGTTGAAAAAGGAGCAGAGAATATCATCATCTTCTTCATAGTAGTGGCGATGAGTAAGCTTTTCATTAACTCGCTGAAAGACTCACTGGATGGCCCTTCATTCAAGTTGTATTTTCTTCCTATTCGTTCCAATATCCGGCTGGATATCCAATCGAAAGTAGAAGGGGTGGTAACCGTATTTTCGGGCATTATCTCTGGGGGACTGATTCTATTGATTACCTATTCTGAGTCTTTCGGGGTATTGGAAGTCACCTTCTTTATGTTCCCTATTCTGTTTGCTTGGTATTGGATTACCACCAAAATGCATAACCGCTATCGGCTGACGCTCAAGGAAACCTTGGCTGAAAATACCTTACAAGGAAACTTAAAGCCTCGTCAGGACTCCTTACCAATTTATGATATGCTGACCAAGAATTTGCATCAGGAGGATACCCGAGAGGTCTTGTATTCTTTGCAACTCATTGAGCAGCTAGAGCCGGTATTGTTCGAAAAGATATTGGCAGAAGAAGAGTGGAAAGACAAAGGGGAGGAGTTAATAGGTTTTATTAAAAATAAACTGGCCCAGATTGAAATAGATGCCTTTGCTATTCAATCTAATGGTGCCCGCGATCAGGTGCAGGATGAAATTCGGCAATTGGCGATGGATTCTATCCAAGAAGCAAAAAGTTCGGAGATTTTATCGATGTCCACCTCTCGCCTTAACACCCTGGCAAAATCGCGCGATACCTCCATTCGAATTCTAGCCGCCAAACTCCTCCGTAAGATTATCAATGATGACAATGTGTTCATTTTGATGGAGTTGATTCGCGATGCTGATAAGGAAGTTCGCCTTCAGGCAATACATACGGCTAGAAAAACACAAAGGCCCGAGGCTTGGTCTTTATTGATCGAGTTACTGGGTTCTCCTGTATTTAGCCATGCCGCTAGCTCTGCCCTAGTAAGCTTAGGCGATAGAGTACTGATTAGTTTGGAATCGGGCTTCCATAAATCGGGTCAGTCGGAAGAGGTGATGCGCAAAATTGTGTCCATCTACGGCCGCATAGGGTCACCAAAGGCTATAAAATTGCTATGGGATAAGATTGAATACCCCGACAAAACCATTGTTAGTCAAGTATTGGAAGCATTCAAACAGTGGGGAATACGTGCAAATGATGAATATCAAACCCAGATATTGTACAATTTGCTTGATAAAGAGCTGAGCTGCGTGCTTTGGAATTTGGTTTCGCTTACAGAAATTCCTCATGAAGAGGAATTTACTATGCTTCGCGAAGCCATGCATGAAGAAATTGATACGAATTTTAAGAACGTCTATTCTATACTTTCCTTTATCTACGAGCCTCACTCTATTCAATTAGTACAGGATAATATTGAGCTAGGGACAAGCGAAAGTATCGCCTTTGCGATTGAATTGCTCGATGTGTTTGTGGATCCTAAACTCAAGCCTAAGCTCTTTCCTATTCTCGATGATATTCCGGTTTTGGATAAGCATAAGCAGTTGCAAATCGTATATCCGCGTGAACGTTTTGAGGAAGATAAGATAGTACAACAAATCATTAATCGGGATTTCAATTACATCAATCGTTGGACCAAAGCCTGCGCAATTTATGGCTTATCGTATCAGACTGAATATCAGATCACGGACGATATATTGGCCCATTTATTTAATCCTGATCCATTAATCAGAGAAACTGCCGCTTGGGTAATTTATTCCAAAGACAGAACCTTATTCCAGCGTACCATATTGCGCTTACCTTATGAGGTAAGACGTCAGCTTGAGGATGTACTTAATTTCTCCCAAAAAGGATTTTTGTATGAGCTTCGCATGAAAAAAATTCTTTTCCTGAAGACCATTCCTGAGTTTGCGGCTATTCCCGGAAAAGTACTATGTGATTTAGTGGAAATTATTGAAGAACTGGAGGTACTTGAAGGCCAAGAAAAGCAGCTGAACGATGAGCAATACAGTCCACTTTATGTAGTGGTGTATGGTTCTTTGCGTTTAGAGGTTCAATCGCCTTTGATTTTGAGCAAAGGCCAGATTATCAGCGATCCTATGTTGTATTTTTCTTCCGAATCCGCCACCATTACCGGATTGGAAGACAGCCTTCTGTTTAAGTTTAATAAAGATAAATTTTTCCAAATATTGACCCAGCATCATGAAATTGCCAATGAATACATTCATCATGTGAAATCTATCTTAAATCCTATTCAGGTTGAGAAGATTACTCAAGAATAGTATGGGCTTAATGAATTGATAGTTAAGTTTTTAAATAAAATACCAAGGCGAAAATATCGCAATTGTATAATTGATTATTAAATTAGTGAAACTGTGGAGTTTACTTCATAGTTGCCAACCAAACCCCAAAGAAACGTGAATCCCCAATATTCCATTTCTATAGCCTACGTCTCTGACGATAATCAGGAGATTATCAATAATAATAAAGGCTGGATTTCCAATTTCCAGCGCTTTATGGATATGATGCTTCATCAAATCTCAGGGGAAAATTTTGCGGTAAACATTGTAAACGAAAAAGAACCTAAGAACGGTCTGCTTCAGAGTAATGCGGTGCTGGTAGTGATTTCTCCTGATTTTTTTGATAGCAAAGAGTGGAGCGATTTTTTTGATAGCCAACAAGGTAATCACTTGTTGGTGGATAGGCTTTTCAAAGTGGTAAAATCTCCTGTGGAGCGTTCTAAGCAAAGCCCCGTTTTACAGAACCTATTAGACTACGATTTATTTCATACCGATCCTATTACCGATAATACCACTGAGGTTTCCGTGTTTTTTGGCCCTGAGGCTGAGAAGGATTTTTGGATGCGCTTGGTAGATTTAGCCTATGATGTTTTCTCTACCGTAGTACGTACTGATATTGCCTCGGGCGATGAGACTAAGAAAACCGCCTTTATGGACGATGCGGTGTATTTGGCTGAAACAGGCACCGATTTGGAGATGCACAGAAACCTCATCAAAAGAGAACTCCTCCGCTATGGTTTTAAAGTATTGCCCGATCACGCTCTGCCCAATATGTCCACTTCATTAGAAGAACGGGTAAAACAAGATTTGATTAAAAGTAAATTGTCTATCCATATGATTGGCAATTCGATGGGTGATGTATTGGACGATACCTACGCCTCGGTATTGGATGTTCAAAACCGAATTGCCTCTGAATATATCAATCACGCCAATGGAAAATTGAAATTCAATCGCCTGATTTGGTTAGCACCTAATTTGACTATCCGTAGTGAGAAACAACGGATTTTTATTGAATCCCTCAAACGCAGTGCGGAAAACCTCAATGGGGCCGAGATTCTCCAAACGCCTTTGGAGGACTTCAAGAATATCATTCGTAAAAAACTAAGCCATACCACTATGGAACAAAACCAAAATAGTTCTTTTACCAAGGGTAAAGATGCTTCCAAAAAGTGGGTGTATGTATTGTATGACCAAGAAGACAAAGCCCAAGCGGAAGAAGTGGTAAACTATTGTAAATCCAAGGGCTTTGAGGTACTGGTACCAAAATTTGAAGGAGAACTCATGGATATCCGTGGGCATCATATTGAATGCCTGCGTAATTTCGATATCGCATTGGTGATTAAAGAGAAAGTAAATAGTACTTGGGTAAGAATGAAATTGTTCGATTTGTTAAAATCCCCGGGATTTGGGCGCTCCAAACCGATACTGGGTAGGGCTTTGCTGCATTATGAACCTGTAGAGCTTGATCAAAGCTTTTTTACCACTTACGACATTCAATTATTTTCTGTGAATAAAGATGTACAGTCAGATGTACTGAATGCATTTTTTCAATCGATTAACGCAACAGTGTAAGCATGGCAACATCTACTAAAAACACCAATAAGACTAAGCAGACCATTCTGCAGAATCCCTTTCCGGGTTTGCGTCCTTTTAGCATTGATGAGAGCCATTTGTTCTTTGGCCGTGAGGGGCAAAGCGATGAGGTGCTGCTAAAACTGGCGCGCAACCGTTTTGTAGGCGTTATAGGGCCTTCCGGTAGCGGGAAATCATCCTTTATTTATTGTGGTATTCTTCCAATTCTGTATGGGGGCTTTTTGGCACATAAAGGAGCGGATTGGAACGTAATAGTGATGCGCCCGGGTGGTGGCCCTATCGAAAACCTAGCGGATGCGATTTTGCGGGATGACCCCAACTTTATCGTTTCCGATCAGGAGGAAAAGACCATCCGCAAGACCATTACTTCTACTTTGCTGCGCAGTAGCTCTCTGGGTTTGGTAGAAGCATTGAGCCAGAATAAGCGTACCAAAGGAAAAAATTATCTATTGTTGGTCGATCAGTTTGAAGAGCTATTCCGCTTTCAAAAGGCCGATTTGAACAATAGTCAAAGTGTGAACGAAGCCTTGGCTTTCGTGAATTTGCTGACCGAAACGGTTCGTCAGGAAGAGGCACCTATTTATGTGGCCATTACCATGCGCTCCGATTTTATCGGAGATTGTGCCCAATTCCCTGATTTGACCAGTCTTATTAACGATAGTCACTACCTGATTCCGCAAATGACGCGCGAGCAGAAGCGCTCCGCGGTGGTGGGACCGGTAGCGGTTGGTGATGGTATTATTGCCCCCCGATTGGTACAGCAGCTATTAAATGATTTGGGCGATAAGTCTGATCAATTACCGATTCTTCAGCACGCGCTCATGCGTACATGGGATTTCTGGGCCAAAACCCGGGAAGGAGATGAACCCATGGACATCATGCATTATGAGGCCATTGGTAGCATGTCAGAAGCACTTTCGCAGCATGCCAATGAGGCCTATGATGAGTTGAATGAAGAGCAAAAGCGAGTTTGCGAAAGTATATTTAAATCACTCACGCTCAAGCGTGGCGATTCGGACGGTATTCGTAGGCCTACACGCGTTAGCGAACTGGCCGCCATTGCCAATACTTCTATTGAAGAAGTAATTACCATCGTAGAGAAATTCCGTGAGCCAGGGCGTTCTTTGTTAACGCCTCCGCCTAATATTGCTTTGCAGGCCAATTCAGTGATTGATATTTCGCACGAATCCTTAATGCGTATTTGGGTACGCCTGAAAGGCTGGGTGGAAGATGAGGCGGAAGCCGTGAGTATGTATATGCGCTTGGCGGAAGCGGGCAGCATGTACCAAATCGGAAAGGCTGGCTTATGGAGGCCACCCGATTTGACACTAGCGCTTAACTGGCAACAAAAACAAAAACCAACCCTTGTGTGGGGCCAACGCTATGACTTGGCCTACGAGCGCACCATGGTGTTTTTGGAGTATAGTAAGCAGGAATTTGAAACGGAGCAGAGAGCCAAAGAGCTTGAGCAAAAACGTGCTATACGCAGAGCCAGGGTTACTAATCTTGTTCTGGGTACAGCAGCTGTTATTTGTTTGGTTATGCTCCTCTTTGCTTTCATGCAAATGACCAATGCCAAAACACAAGCGGAAATTGCCGAGAAAGCAAGTTTGGAAGCGCGTCAGAATGCCGAGAAAGCAGAGCAGCAGCGTAAACAGGCTGATATTGAACGAGATAATGCCAAAGAACAAGAAGAGAGAGCGCTAGTGGCGCAACAGCAAGCTTTACAAAGTGAGCAAGCGGCCAAGGAACAAGCGGAACGTGCCCGTAGGAGTGCTGCAGAAGCCGAACTTCAGCGATTGGCCGCGGAAAAGCAAAAGCTCATAGCCGAGGGAGCTACTCAAGAAGCTTTGGCAGCAAATGAATATGCTCAAGAACAAGCTCGCATTGCTCAAGAAAATGAAGAGCGCGCCAATAATTTGCGTATGCTATCTATCTCTCAATCTATTGCCGTAAAATCGCAACAAATGCGGGATAATGATAATCTTAAAGCATTATTGGCCAGTCAAGCCTATGAGTTCAATAAAGAATTCAAAGGAAACGTCTTTAATAATGATGTATATAATGCCTTGTATGCTGCCTTGAAGAATTTCCGAGGCGATAGTCTGCACCGAATGTATGGACATCAGGCACCAGTACAATCTATGGCGATGCATCCGAAAGGTGAATTCATGTATTCGGCTGGTGCTGATGGAATGATTATCAAATATTCTACCCGCACAAACGCCTTGGTGGAGATTATTGCACAAAACGAGTGGGTAAACAAAGTATTAAAAGTCTCTGCTGATGGCAAATGGCTTCTATGCGTAGCGGAAAATAAAAACCTTCAGTTGTATGATTTAACCAATACCAAATCAAAACCACGCCTAATAATAGGGGCCACAGCTGAAATTATCGATGCCGATTTTCTTCCTTTTGGCAACCAGTTTATGGGTATTAGCTCTGATAATAAGGTATTTCATTTTGACGGCTCCGAAATCAAAGCAATAAGCATCCTGAAATCAACTCCTCGAAGTATTGTAATCAATGAGGCCGACAATATGGTGGCTGTAGGGCTTGAGAATGGAAAGATTATGGGCTATTCCTTGAAAGCACTCAATCAAGCGCCTACGGAGGTGCATGAAGACAATGCTGGGGTTTCCAAATTGCGCTTCAGTCCGAATGGGCGCTTACTGGCCATAGGGAATAAGCGTGGCGACATTAAAGTGTGGAATAACGTAACCAAGGATATCGTGATGACACTTACAGGCCATACCGCCCGAATTAGCGACTTCGCGTTTTCTAATGACAACAAGATTTTGGTGAGTGCCAGTTATGATGGTTCGGCCCGAATCTGGAACCTAACCCAAGCTGATGAACAACCTATTGTACTGCGCGATCACCCCTCATGGGTGTTTACGGTGGGTATAAGCAATACATCTGATTTCATTTACACGTCAACTCAAGCCATAGGTCAGAATAAAGCAATTCTTCGCTATTGGCCTTTGTCCTCTGAGCTATTAGAGCAAGAGTTGTGTCATTTTATTAGTAAAAATATGACGCAAACTGAGTGGGATCAGTACATCGGTACGGATATAGAATATAGGGTTACTTGTGAGCATATTAATAAGAAATAAGGGATGAAGCGTAGGATATTAATGAGATACATAAGCCTAGCCCTCTTTTTGGTATGGATTAGTAACTGGGCTATGGCGCAATCGAACTGTTCGCAGCAGCTTTCAGATGCAGTCAGATTGTATGAAAGTGGACGCTTACAAGAAATACCCGATAAGGTTTCTCCTTGTTTGCGCGGGGGAGGCTTATCCAAAGAAGAATTGGCGCAGGCCTACCGCTTGCTTACTTTGGTCTATTTGTATGAAGATGATCGGCCTAAAGCAGAAGAAGCTTATATAAGCTTGCTTGGGGTGAACAAAGAATACCAACCCAATGAAGAATTTGACCCTAGGCGACTGGTCAACCTTGCCAAAAGCTTTCGGACCCGTCCCATTTTGTCGGGAGGATTCAAAGTAGGTTCCTCTGTAACCATGGTGAATACCATTAATTACCGGAGTATGGACAATGACCTGACCAATACCGAAAATTGGTTTTTGACACCGGGAGTAAATGCGGCTTTTGCTGTGTATGTACCTTTGTTGAAAAATTTGGAAATAGGAGGTGAGATACAGTATTCGGGAAATAGAATTCAATCTACCACTAGCCAATTGTGGTCTTTTGCGGAGGTAAATTACAGTGAGAACTTAAATTACGCCAACATTCCGGTGCATGTAGACTACGGTTTTACATTGGGTCGATACAGCCCCTATGCCTATGCAGGGTATTCGTATGGAATTTTATTGAACAGTAGCATTTCGGCAGAACGCCTTAACGGACAGGAAAGTAGTGTTACCGGATCGTCTTTCTCCGGAAATACTCTTAGAAGACGCGGTAACCAATCGTTACTGGGAGGGATAGGTGTTAAATACAAAACCCCTTGGCTAGGAATCTTTATGCTGGAAGCGCGCTATATGCACGGTTTAAACAATATTACTGAATCGGCCAATGTGTATAATGATGCCGATGCCAGTTCCAACGAAATACGCTACCGATATGGCTATGTGCCTTCTGACATCAGTATCAATAGCCTTTCATTTACCGTGGGGCTCTTATATCCTATTTATAAACCTAAAAAAGTGAACTGATGAAGAAGCTAATAGGATATATTTTAGGAGGTTTTTTTTTCATATCCTGCACTACTACCGAAGTGGTAAATCCTGCCGAGTATGAAACCTTTTCTCGCTTATATGGCAATATCAATAACCAGTATGGTGTAAGGGTATTGGAAGCTGAGGATGGTGGATTTTATATTTTAGGATATGGGTCTTTTATCAATGAAGACATACCCAGTCAAGATATTTTGTTGATTAAAACCAACAAAACGGGCGTGGTTACCGAGCAGTGGAACTATGACTTCGGAGGTCAGGAAGAAGCGCGTTTTTTTGATTGGAATCAAGCGCAAGATGGTTTTGTGATTGTGGGAATGAATGAACCAGGAAAACTAATTGTATTTGAAGTGGATACAAATGGTGAAAAGAGAGCGGAGTTTACTGATATCTCAAGCGATGGTCATGAACCTAACCATGTACACACTAGCAGTAGCGGTTATTTTATAACAGGCTCATTAAATTCAAATGTATTTGTCTATCAGTTGAATGCCAACCTGGAATTGGTCCAAGATTTTGAGTTTGGTTCCGTTTCTCCCTTGCCTAATATAGTTAGAAGCGGTATTCGCACTTTTGAGCTGAATGGCACCTTGGTGTCCGTATTTCAAGTGTCGACTTCAAACGTATCCTCTATTTCCTTTAATATTCCTAATCTTTCTACCGGTCTATTTGATTTTCAAATGGAATTGTCCAGTGACTTGGAGCCTACGGTAAGCTGTGGAACAAGTCAAAATCAGGGCTTGTATCTGGGAGGACATACACAAGATGATATATACTTGGCTAATACACGACCATTGCAGCGCACCCTTCAAGCGGAATACCAACTTTCTACCACTTCTATTGAACGTATAAAAAGTATTACTCTTAGTGCCGATGGCTCAAGTTTATATGTAACAGGAAGACGAAGAAACGGCAATGATCAAACTATTCTATTGATCAAACTCAATGCAAGTAGTGGTGCGATTATTTGGGAAAAGGAATTTGGAGGTGTACAGGAAGTGCTTGCTAACGAGGTTGAGACGAAAGAAGTAGGGGTAGATGTAATTGCTACTCAAGATGGAGGCGTGGCTCTATTGAGCAATACGCTTTTTGAAAGAAATACCATGATTGGCCTAGTGAAGCTAGACGCCAACGGAGAATTTAAGAATTAATTAACAGATACGAATATGTGTCGAAAAATACTATTGGTTGGTTTATTGGGATTGATTTCATGGGCCTCTTGGGCGCAAACGGTACCCACTGTTACAGGGAGCACTCAATCGACTGATGAAGATGTGGATTTGGTGATCACAGAAGCCATGCTAGGTTATACCGATGATGAAATACTTGGCTCAATTACTATTTCAGGTACCACAGGTTCAGGAACCTTGAGTTTAGCCGGAACGGTTACGAAAGCTCAATTAGACGCGGGAGACTTGTTTTACTCTCCGCCAGCCGATGCCAACGGAAGCGATTTGTTTACCATTACTTTTACCGCTACTGATACAGAAGGAACACCTCAAACCAGTTTAGAGGCCGATATTGTTATTACGGTAAATGCGGTAAATGATGTTCCTAGTTTTACCAAAGGAGCGGATGAAACCGTGGATGAAGATGCTGGTGCACAGACCGTTGCTGGCTGGGCTACTGCGATAAGTGAAGGAGGTGGTACAGATGAAAATGGTCAAGTGCTCACCTTCAATATTAGCAATGATAACAATTCCCTTTTCAGCGTACAGCCTACGGTAGATGAAGCCACGGGCGAGCTTACTTATACACCTGCCGCCAATGCGAATGGTTCAGCCACGGTGACTATCAGTCTGAGCGATGATGGAGGGGGTACGGATGATACTTCTGCTGAACAGACGTTCACCATTACGGTAAATGCGGTAAATGATGTTCCTAGTTTTACCAAAGGTGCGGATGAAACCGTGGATGAAGATGCAGGAGCACAAACGGTTTCCAACTGGGCTACTGCGATAAGTGCAGGAGGCGGAAGCGATGAAAACGGTCAAGTGCTTACTTTCAATATTAGCAATGATAACAATTCCCTTTTCAGCGCGCAACCTTCGATAGACGAAGCCACGGGTGATCTTACTTATACGCCCGCAGCCAATGCCAATGGTTCGGCCACGGTAACCATCAGTCTTAGTGATGATGGAGGGGGTACTGATGATACTTCTGCTGACCAAACTTTCACTATTACGGTAAATTCGGTAAATGATATTCCTAGTTTTACAAAAGGAGCGGATGAAACGGTAGATGAAGATGCAGGAGCACAAACGGTTTCCAACTGGGCTACTGCGATAAGCGCAGGAGGCGGAGCAGATGAAAACGGCCAAACACTCACCTTCAATATCAGTAACGATAACAATTCCCTTTTCAGCGCGCAGCCTTCGGTAGACGAAGCCACGGGCGATCTTACCTATACTCCCGCAGCCAATGCCAATGGTTCCGCCACCGTCACCATCAGTTTGAGCGATGATGGAGGGGGTACGGATGATACTTCTGCTGACCAGACGTTCACCATTACGGTAAATGCGGTAAATGATGTTCCTAGTTTTACCAAGGGAGCGGATGAAACGGTAGATGAAGATGCAGGAGCACAGACCGTTGCTGGTTGGGCTACTGCGATAAGTGCAGGAGGCGGAGCAGATGAAAATGGCCAAACACTCACCTTCAATATCAGTAACGATAACAATTCCCTTTTCAGCGTACAGCCTACGGTAGATGTAGCTACGGGTGATCTTACTTATACTCCCGCAGCCAATGCCAATGGTTCCGCCACGGTCACCATCAGTTTGAGCGATGATGGAGGGGGGGCGGATGATACTTCTGCTGACCAGACTTTCACCATTACAGTAAATGCGGTAAATGATGCTCCTGTGGCCTCTAATGTGAGTTTTTCAGGTACTTTGTCGAGTGGTTCAACGCTGACAGGAAGCTATGATTATTTTGATGTGGAAGGAAATGCAGAAGGTACCAGTACTTTCCGGTGGTTGCGTGCCGATTCAGATGGAGGTGCTTTAGTAGCCATAGGCGGAGCAACCAGTTCCACTTATCAATTGCAAACCAATGATGAAGGTAAATACATTGTGTTTGAGGTTACTCCCGTACAAACCTCTGGTTCATTAGCGGGTACTCCTGTACAAAGTAGCTATCAAGGGGATATTGCCGATGGTATTGCACCGACTGTTACTACTTTTTCCCCCACAGTAGCAGCAACAAGCGTTAGTGAAACCACAGATATTGTGCTCACCTTCTCTGAGAATATCTTTTTAGAAACAGGTACTATTACCATTTATGATGCGACTAACCTTGTCAATAATGAGACCTTTTCCATTCCATCACCATATGTTTCTGTGACGGGGAATCAATTAACCATAAATAAACAACTTCAAATTGGAGAGGATGCAAATATACGAGTGCTTATTCCCAATAGCCTGATTCGTGATGCATCCAATAACTATTTTGCCGGATTGGCAGGAACTACTTATAATTTTACCGCTGGAGGGGATAATACAGACCCAGCAATACTTTCATTAAGCCCTGCCGATGGGGCAACAGAGGTGGGGATAAATTCTGTTTTTGTTGTGGAGTTTGACGAACCCGTAACGGCACGAAATGTAAGCAATGGAGTTAAGCTTTATCGTTCGCCTAGCACACTGATTGAAGAGTTCAGTCCAACTGATGGAAAAGTTACCGTAAATGGTAGGACAGTTACTATTGATTTTGATGCCACCTTGCTTGGGAACAGTACTAATTATCATATTTTTTTCTCTGACCAATCATTTAGGGATGAGCAGGATAATAGGACGGACATTTATGACAATGCCACTTTTTGGAATTTCACGACAGTTAGTGATGGTAATCCTCCTGTTTTAAATGCGGCAGCTAGCACACCAGCAGACGGTGCTACGGTAGCAGCCCCTAGCAGTATTGTGTTGAATTTCACTGAAACAGGCACCGTTTCAAAAGGTGAGGCCGGGAAGATGATTTACTTATATGCGTTAAATCCATTGGGTGGAGATTATGTATATCAAAGCTTTGATGTAAGCTCAGCTAGTGTGGTGGTTTCTTCACCCAATGTTACACTGAATTTGAGTAGTCCGCTTAGTGGGGATATTGATTATTATGTACAAATGGATGCGGGGGCCTTTACGGATGCCAATGGCAACCTCTCTGCTGCCATTTCTAACACTACTACGTACAATTTCTCTACCAATCCTGAGGCTATTGCGCCAAGTTTTGTATCCGGCTTTCCGGCTGATAATGCGGTAGATGTACCCTTAAGTACCAATGAATTAAGACTTACCTTCAGCGAGCCTGTATTTGACAATGGAGGCAATATGTTATTATACAAAGGAGCCACTTTGGTGGAGACCGTTCCTTTTGCCAATGCCAATAGCGGTTTGGGTACGCGAACAGTAGTTATGCCCATCAATGCCGGTAACCTAATCGGATTCTCTGATTATCATATCAAGATTTCAGCAGGTGCTATTGATGATAATTCGGGGAATGCTTTTGCAGGAATCAATTCTTCCAGTACCTATAATTTCAGGACAGAAGCGGATGCTGTAGCACCTAGTCTTGTGAGTTCATTACCAGCGGATAATGATACAGATGTATTGGTAGATGCCGATATGGTGTTGACTTTCAATGAACCGGTAGCCTTACTGGATGGCTTTACCTTGCAGCTAAACGGAAGTCCTATTCTGAGTACAGCTATCACAATTACAGGTGCAGAGGTGAGTATCGATTTAGGATCCTTGGCGTATAATACTGCTTATACGCTCACCATTGGAGGAAATGTGTTTGAAGATTTATCCGGTAATGTGTTTTCGGGAACATCTATTGGTTTCACTACCAAAGCCGATGATGAGGCCCCAACAGTGGTAAGCTTTAATCCTTCCGACAAAGCTACGGGAGTATCGGTAGGAAGTCATTTGGTGATTGATTTCGACCAAACCATTAGTAAAGGTACAGGCAATATCTCTATCTATTATCAGAATGGTACCCTAGTAGAAACCTTGGCTATTGGTAGTGCCCAAATTACGGCTGCCGGAAGTCAACTGACTATCAATCCAAGTAGTGACCTTTCTGGTAATTCTACCTATTATGTGTTAATCGATAATACAGCTATTACGGATGGTATCAATGACTTTGCCGGACTAACGAGTCCAACGGCTTGGGTTTTTACTACCGCTTCTGAGGCCATTAATCCTGTAGTACAAGCGGGGAGTTCAATTCCAAGTGATGGGGCGGCTTCGGTTGATATCTATTCTAATTTTATCCTGAATTTCAATGAGGCTGTTTTTGCAGGCTCCGGTTCGGTTTCTCTTTATACATCAGGTGGCGTATTGGTAGGTTCATTGCCTGCCGGTTCGGGAAATATTACGGGCTGGGGTACTAGCAGCCTAAGCATCGACTGGCCATTTAATCTGTTACCAGGTACGGCCTATTATCTGAATATGGACGCCAACTTTATTACCGATGCTTCATCGAACAATGGGGTAGCAATTGCTGATAATACTACTTTGAATTTCACTACAAAAGGAGGAATTACGCTTAATAACCCCTTATTAGATGTATGTATTAATTCGGGTACCTTCACATTAGGCAACATCATCTTAAGTGAAACTAATGCGGATGACTTCTCGGTTAACGGTGCCCAAACTATGATTTTCACCTTGCCGAGTGGATTTGAATTAGTAGATGCAGGTCAGTCCATAAGCGTGAGTGCAGGTACCGACTTGTCGGGAGTGGGAATTACTGTGTTGAGTGCCAACCAGTTTGAAATCAGCTTTACGGTAGGTGCCCAAGCAAGTATTGATCAGCTCACCATTCAAAATATTGAGATAACTACTACTTCTTTGGCAGCCATTTCCAATGCTGCTATTACGCGCACAGGTGGCACGGCAACAGCCTATGGACTTTCAACAGCGGATAATAGGGTAGTGGCCAGCTTATTTGCAAGAACTCTACCCGCTACCTTAGCGGCTACTCATGCAAGTTTTGTTTGCGAAGCTTCCACCGTATCAGAACCATTGGTTCAGATCACGGGTATTACGGGTGGGCACACGGTTCGTTGGTTTACGGCTAGCGATTTGAGTGGAGAAATTGTAGGTTTTGCGGATGCAGCCAATCCCACTTCGGCCGAGTTGGGCTTTTCTACTGCCAGTCCGGGGAACTTTACCTATTATGTGGTGCAGCAAAATCCTACCACACAATGTTTTAGTTCGGTGAAGGAAGTCAGTATTAATGTATTCGACAAACCGGTAGCTAGTGTAGGTAGTAATCAAACGGTTTGCCATGATGATCTTGTTCAGCTAAGTGGTTCCGCCTCGGGCGTTACTGTGCCGGGTACATATACTTATGCTTGGTCAAATACAGATGGCTTCTCTAGCGCTTCGGCCAATCCAAGCTTTACCGCTAGCAATTTAGGCGCTTCACCCGCTATTATAAATTATGATTTAGTAGTGACTGACGGAAATGGTTGCGAATCTGATGTAAGCACTACCCAAATTACTACCTATCCCTTACCCGTTTTAGCCTTTACCAATCCTTTATCCTACAATTTTAGTAGCAATGGAGCTCCGGTAGATCTATCCGGAAGTGTGGATGGGGTTGATAATCAAGGAGAATTCTCAGGGCCTGGGGTAATTGAGGTGACAGCCGGACAATTTAAATTCTTCCCCGGATTTAATGAGGACAATTCAGCTGATTATGATGTGACATTCTATGCTACCACAGCTCAGGGATGCTACAATGAAATCATTCAGCCTTTTAGCGTATTTGACCCCAATACAGCTATAAATGGATTAGGAATTGAATATTGTAATAATGATGGGCTTGTTGGACCTTTAACTCCAAATGATCCTGATGCTCTTGGTCCTTGGATTAGCTTGCAGTCAGTTACTTATCCAACCATTATTGTAGATATTGATGGTGAATTATTTTTTGATACCGAATTGGTGGTGGATAATATTGTACTCGAATACAGTTACGAAGATATAGATGGAGTTAAATTTAACGGAAGTCAAGGCACCATCATTAATCCACTTCCTGATTTAGCGCCCAATGCTATTTCAAGCACCTTTTGCGATTCGGATGCTCCTATTGCCTTAACCAAAAATAATTCCAGAAATCCCGGAAATACCTATCTTTTTGAAGATGTAGATGGGTATGGAACTATTACTGGTGGGCCCGTAGTAGGTTTTGAATTTGATCCGGGCGCATTAAATCCTACTTTGTTCGGAACAGGATACGGACCCGTATATGTTCCTATTCGCTATAGCTACCAAGATGCCAATGGCTGTAGGGATAATATTGAATTTACGGTTAAAGTATATCGCCAACCGGAAGCTCCGCTGGTTACGGTAAATCCTAGTTGTCAGGATGAGTTTCCAGAAACTATTACTGAAACTACGGTTTCTGGTGCCACGGTAAGGTATTATACCGATGAGAATTTAACGAATGTACTTCCTTCTCGCCCCAATATCAGTACTGCTAGTGCCGGAACTACTACCTATTGGGTTACCCAAACACTCAATGGCTGCGAGAGCCCGGCCACACAGTTGGATGTGGTGGTAAAACCCAAACCTGCTGTACCGACAAGTCCGACTCAAAATCTTTCCGTTTGCGAGGGTGATGACCTTACTACTATTGTGTTAACAGCCAATGGGGCAGGCGGAGCCACATTCAACTGGCATACACTTTCTGATTTATCTGATACACCCACTACAGGTTCTGCTTTTACTGCACATGGCTTTGATGCCACCACAGCTGATGGGGTCTATTTGTTTTATCTTACACAAGAGGTAGATGGATGCCTAAGCGATGCGCTAACCGTAACGGTAACGGTTAAAAACAAACCTACCGCACCAACGGTGAACAATGTGCTAATTTGTCAGGAAGATGTCTTGCCTCCATTAAGCATTAATTCACCTATAGGTGGTGCCACCTATACGTGGTACAAACAAGCTGATTTGTCAGACCCAACGCCAAGTTCAGGTCTTAACTTCAGCGATTATGGTAGCCTAACCAATACCAGCGCACCAGGAGTGTACTCTTTCTATGTTACAAGCACTATAAACGGTTGTAACAGTTTACCTACCATCGCTACCGTAACCATCAAGGAAAAATTAGCACCTCCAACTTCCTCCAACCGCGTGTACTGCGAAGGGGATATTGCTATCGCATCAGCTTTGCAAGCCAGTTCAGCCACTTCGGGAGTAATATTCCGCTGGTATTTGAATAGTGATTTGAGTGATTTGCCTACCGAAGGAGCCAATTTCTTCGGGCACGGTTTGAATGCAAGTACGGCAGTGCCAAACGGGCAAGAATCTTTAGTAAATACCTATTATGTCACTCAAATATTAGATGGTTGCGAAAGCGATCCTCTAGCAGTAAGTATTACAATTAACCGCATTCCTGTTGCCCCAAGTTTGGCCTTTGGAGAACAAACCTTATACTGTCTGAATGAAGAAGTGACGAGTCTTTCGGTAACTCCTCAGGCAGGGTCAGTGTATAACTGGTATGATGAAAATGATGTATTCCTAAGCTCAGGCACCACGCTTGGCGATGCAGGAAATCCTCTGCTAGATGGATTGACTGCCGGAGTGTATACGTATAAAGTGACACAAACCCGCAATGGCTGTGAAGGTCAGGTTCTTTCCATTCCCGTTGAAGTGAAAGCTTTACCTAGCCCTCCAGTTCCTCTCAACTCTGTTTACACCATTGAATACTGTGCGGGTGAAGTGATTGAGGAAATTGAAGTAATTCAAGATGCGGCATTGGCCAGTGCCAGTGATATTATCTGGTATTCGGATGCTCTAAAAACTAGTCAATTGAGTACGGGAGCTACGCGTAGCAGTGGCATTGCCAATTCCAATACAGAAACCACGCGCACCTATTATGTGGCGCATGTAATTGATGGTTGTGAAAGTGAAACCACTGAGATTACTGTGGTAGTGAAACCGCAAACATCGGCCCCTAGCTTAGCAGCAACGGAGGTTAAATATTGTGTGGGACAAGCCTTAGAACCTTTGGTAGCTACGGCATCTGCTACGGCTACTCAAATTAAATGGTATGGGACGAATTTGGGCAATCAGCAACAGGAGTTGATTTCCACGGTAGATGTAAGCGTGAATAAGACCTCTACATTGAGTTTGACTTCTACTTACGTAAATAATACCGCGCCCGGTACTTATGTACTCTTCGCTACGCAAGTGGTAAATGGTTGCGAAAGTGTGTTGGCATCCGGAGAAGTAGATGTGGTGGTGGAAGACATTAACCAAACAATAGCGATTACCAATCTACAAAATCAATACTGTGAAGATGCCAGCGCATTCACCTTGGAGGCGACTCCTGCAGGTGGAAGCTTTACTGTCAATGGAGTGAATGGTAATGTATTCGACCCTAGCGCTTTACCCAAAGGTACATCTATTGAAGTAGTGTATACCTACACCGTGGGTACTTGTAGCGATTCTGATGTGAGAAGTGTAATTATCAATACCCTTCCAAGTATTGAATTGAGTATGCCGGAAGACCGTATAGTATATTGTTTAAATGAGCCAAACCCTACTATTAATGCGTTCCCTACTGGTGGTTCGTTCTCTTCTCAGCTAGGTGTTCCTATTTTGGATAGAAGATACCGCTTAGATGAAGCCAGCAACTTCGGAAATGATGTAATCACTTATACATTTACTGATGCCAACGCTTGTACTGCGAGCCAAACCTTACCGATTTTACTAAATCCGGTTCCGGTGGTAGATTTTACTTCATCAGGAGCTTGTACGGGTGATGATATTCTACTAGAAGACAACTCCACCTTTACAGGAGGCAGCATACAGTCTTGGACCTGGACCATAGATGTTGAAGGAGCTGATGATGAAGTAGGTTCCGGTGAAACTTATAGTCCGGAAGCTTTCAAAGGCTTAATGACACCACGAACCTTTCCAGTAACACTTACCACCACCACCGATCAGGGATGTGAAGTGGAACTTACTAAATCGGTTGGAGTAAACGTGAATCCAATTCCTGATTTTAGCTGGAATGGCATTTGTGCTGGAGACGCTGTTACCTTTATTAATGAATCTAACACTTTGGGCTTAGCCACTCAATCAGTGGTGTGGGAAGTAAATGGTGTAGTAGCAAGTGAGCAACATGTGTTTGCCTCCGAAGGTATATACGAAGTAGCACTCACCACAGTAGTGGAAGGAGGTTGCGAGGCAAGCATCACCAAGCGAGTACCTATTGTACCATCCTCAAATAATAGCGACAGTTACCTTGCTACCTTCGATACCAATGCAGAAGGCTGGATTGTAGAGGATGGCCTTCAAGTAGGTGATCAGCTTACTAGTTCATGGAGGCAAGGTGTGCCAAACGGAGCTATTATCTCTTTACCTTCCGGAAATGCAGGAGCTTGGTTTACCCAGCGCCCCAACAAGCAGGCCGATGACAATCTGAATTACCCTGATTTGGTAGATTATTCATGGGTATATTCTCCATGCTTTGATTTCTCAAACGCTCAGCGACCTATGATGGAGTTTGAAAGATGGGTGAGCCTTACTGGACAAGATCAATTTGGTTTGGACGGTGTGGCGATACAATACTCAGTAAACGAGGGAAGTACATGGTCTACTTTAGGCGATTTCTTGCCTATAGAAAACCGCTCTGAAGGAGATAACTGGTACAATGCTTCCGCTATTAGTGGGCTTTCCGATATCCAAAGCTTGGGTCAATATGGCTTTACCGGACAAGATGCCGGATGGGAAACCTCGCGCCATACATTGGATAATCTTATTGGTCAACCATCTGTTCTTTTCCGCATTGCCTTAGGTACCGCTACTACCAGTAATCCAGACCAAAATCAGTTGGACGGCTTTGCCTTCGATAATTTTGAGATTAAAGAAAGACAGCGCTTTGTCTTACTGGAAAACTTCACTACCACCGATGAAGCGGCTCGTCAAGAGTACCGTGGGGTAGAGGCTGTTGCAGACATTGTGCCACTCGATGGGATTTCTATTAACTATCATGCGGCCTTTACCAGTACGTCTAATGATCCTATCAATAAAGCCAATCCAAGTGATCCGGCCGGACGCGTATTGTATTACGGTATCGATGAGTCGGGATTGGTGGTAATCGATGGAAATGTAAGCGCGGCTAAAGAGTCTGATGAATTATTGAAACGCGATGTGCGTATTCAGTCTCTACAGGCTACCGATTTTGCTATTGCTATCAATTTTGTAGAAAGCGATGATTTCACTTTGGCCTTCAATGTAGATGTAACCTCCCTTACAGCCTATAACAGTACCGAAGATTTGATTCTTCAGGCTGTGGTGGTGGAAGATAGTTTAGAAATAGGGGATAAAGTGATTCGCAATGTGGTTCGTAAAATGTTGCCATCCTCTTCGGGTACTCTCTTGAAGAAAACATGGGCCGCTAATGAAACTGTGACGAATGCTTTTGAATGGGAAGTGGAAGAAATAGGTGAGGAGAATAGAGCCGATCAGCGTTTTGTGGTGGTATTCATTCAGGAGCGTGATGGTACTAAGCGTATCTTACAAACGGCTATGCGTACCAAAGAGGAAAGTCCTAATAAGGGGCAAAACCCAATTTTGGGTGTATATGATTCGGTTCTTGCCACAAGCTCTTTGTTCCCGAACCCTACCGACAAAGAGGTGAATATCCAGTTTGCTGAGGTATTGGCCAGCGATTATAGCTACGTACTTGTCAATAATTTAGGGATGGAAGTGAAGAAGGGCGTGATACATAAAGGCCAAAAAGAATCTACTTTAGGTCTAGGCGAACTTCGTCAGGGGATGTATCAGTTGATTATTCGAAATGAGCAAGGTAGTGCACTCATTCACAAGCTGATGATACAGCGATAAAGCAAAAAAGCCGATTCGTTTGAATCGGCTTTTTTGTTAATCCAGTCGGTTAAGGGCAGTTTTCAACGAATCTTGCATTCCTTTAAATCGGGCCAAGGCATCGTCTAAAAACTCTCCTTTCACGATTTCATACAGTTCCGACTCCGAAGAAAGTTCCACTTCCGGAATCTTAAAGGTCTGTTCGATATTGTTCTTCTCTATCTTAATTAAGTATTTCGTATTCCATGCGTAGATCGTAATCTTGCAATCCGGATGCGGGATATCCCCAATTATGCGCATAGTGCCTGTCTGTTAAAAGGTACGTTCCAAAAAAATGATGGTAACACAATACTATAAAATAGACGCAAAATCACAAATGCTTAGGGCCAATTATTTAAAAATTTGCAAAATGGTATTGAAAGTCATGGGCTTGGTTAAGTATTTTTCTACTTGCTTAAAACTCTCCGCTTTGCGAATATCCTCTTCATGTACTGAGCTTGAAAGCATAAATAGGCGGGTATTCTTAGTTTTTTGCTCGTTAAGCTGAGCATATTCTTTAAGAAAATCCCATCCATCCATAATTGGCATACTAATATCCAAAAAAATAACGGCCGGTAGCTCATGCCCCATTTCAAGTTGTCCTTTCAAATATTCGAGGGCCTTTTGCGCCTGTGTGAAGGATACCACCTGATTCGATAAAGCAGCTTCTTTAATGAGTTTGCTGCAAATGAAATTGTTGATTTCATCATCATCAACAATCATCACCTTGTCATACTGTTTCATAACTTTCTTTTAAATCTTTCATGTACACGGTAAAGGTACTTCCTTGTCCCGGCTGGCTGTCTACGGTAATATAACCTCCCGTTGATTCAATTTGATTTTTAATAATGTATAATCCCATACCTTTGCCTTCACTTTCTTCGCTAAAGCGCTGGTAAAGGCCAAAGAGTTTATGCCCCATTTTCTCCAAATCCATTCCTATACCATTGTCACTTACTGATAGGCACACATATTCATCAGTTTTTTGGGTTTTGATATCAATGTGTAGGTTTTGATCACGCTTACGGTATTTGATGGCATTGGTCAATAAATTGAGCAAAACACTACGCAGGTGTACATCTATTTGATGGATGCTGGGCACGGAGGCAAAATCGCAACGGAGCGATATACTGGTATCCTTGAATTGGTTTTCAATACTTTGGCAAATCTCATCTACCAGTTGATTGAAACTAAGCTTTGTACTATTGGCCTGAGGGTTGGGTTTTCGTTCACTCACAATCTGTACTAAATCGTTCAGGGTACTTTCCAATCGCTTTACCGATTGGTCTATCTTATCCAGATACTGTAAATTATGAGGCTCGCTCATATTTTGGCGGTCAAACAAAGCCACCAAACTACTCAGGTTCACGATAGGAGCCCTTAAGTTGTGCGAAGTGATGTAGGCAAACTGCTCCAACTCATCGTTCACTTTTTTCAAATGCTTATTGATGCGCTGCAATTCCTCCTCCGATTGCTTAATGGCCGTAATGTTTTTCATTACACCTAGCAAGCGTTCCGATTTGGGCAAAAGCGGATGCTTTACAAATATTCCTTCATCATCTATTACTATATAGGAGCCATCTTTCCGCATGAAACGATATACCGCACTGAAGCTAACACAGTTATCTTCCGCAGCCTGCAGCAGTTCCATGGTTTTTTGTCGGTCGGAAGGATGAATCATTTCCGCCCATTCCGCCACTGTAAATGTATTGAATTCCTCAGGTGTGTAACCGGTTACTTCTTCTATTGCCCCCGACCACTTGATGGCACGACTCTGTACATCATAATCATACACTACCTGTCCTGTTTTTTCCAACACCATCCGGAATCGCTCCTCATTTTCTTCTATGGTTTTGAGCGCCTTTTTTTGTTTGGTTATGTTGTTGGCTATTACCTGAATCGCACGCTTCCCTTCAAATACAAAAGGGATAGCCGTAACTTCCGCTTCGATAATTTCCCCATTGGGTTTCAAAAAGCGTTCGTGGATTTTTTCTCCAGCCTGATTAGAGGTGGCAATCTGGGTCATCCGTTCGATAATCATAGGATGGTCCTCTTTGGGCACAAAGTGGAGTACATTTTTCCCGATAATCTCGCTCACGGAAGAAGCATGAATAAAGCGTGCGGCTTCTGGGTTGGCGTATACAATTTCACCCTTGATATGAACAATAATAGCCACTGGGGCATGTTCTATTAGGTTTTTATACCTTTCTTCGCTTTCCTTCAGTACCCGTTCCGAATGGTTGTTATTGATCTGTACCGCAATATTGGCAGAAAAGGTATTGATGATTTGTACTTCTTCTTCACTCCACTCTTTGGCTAAGCGCACCGTTTCAAAGCTCATAAAGCCCCAGTAGTGATTTTGGAAAAACAGAGGAATGAGCATCACCGATTTTAGCAAGTGTTCTTCGTTGGGCGCTTGCCAGCGTATGGTTTCCCTGTCTTGCAGCGCTTTATGCCAGAATTCCTGTACTAGCCAATTAAAACCGCTCTTTTGCCACTCAATGTCACTCGCATGGGTGCACCAATCATTCAAAAGCGTATAAGGAAACTTTAGAGTAGGGTTAGTATATTGAAAAATCTGAATTCTATCGATTTGAGCTGCATCCGCCACACACTGAAGGGCCTTTGGTAAAGAGTATTCAAG
This sequence comes from Shiella aurantiaca, assembly GCA_030412945.1. Classification (GTDB taxonomy): domain Bacteria; phylum Bacteroidota; class Bacteroidia; order Cytophagales; family Cyclobacteriaceae; genus Shiella; species Shiella aurantiaca. Next base: position 447,304 of record JAUHJS010000003.1, read on the forward strand.
CCTACTTTCTGATAATAGTTCAAAAGAGGCATCCGCAACCGCCTTAAATAATCGATTAATGGTCATCTGAAAAAGTAGGTGAATAAAAAGAGTGATGCAAAATCTTGTCTTAAGATAATTACTCTTTCCTACATTTTGAAATGTTTTTCCGATTAAACAAAAAAAGAGATACCCATGGGATATCTCTTTCTAATAGGGTCAATTTTTCCTACATATTTCTTCGGTATTGACCACCCACTTCATAAAGCGCAGAGGTGATTTGACCGAGCGAACAGTATTTGGCTGCTTCCATCAATACGTTGAACATATTACGATTTTCTATCGCGGCATTTTGCAATTCGGCAATCTGCTTTTGTCCTACTTCCGCGTTACGCTCGTGCAGGTTTTTCAGGGTTTGAATTTGCGCTTCTTTTTCTTCTTGTGTAGCTCGAATAACCTCATGAGGAATAATAGTAGGCGAGCCTTTTGACGATAAAAAGGTGTTTACCCCGATAATCGGAAGTTCACCAGTATGTTTGAGCGTCTCATAATACAAGCTTTCCTCTTGAATCTTACTGCGCTGATACATGGTTTCCATGGCTCCAAGCACACCGCCACGTTCAGTAATTCGGTCGAATTCGGCCATTACGGCTTCTTCTACCAAGTCGGTAAGCTCCTCAATTATAAACGAACCTTGTAGCGGGTTTTCATTTTTGGCCAAGCCCAATTCTTTGTTTATGATTAACTGTATGGCCATAGCCCTACGTACTGATTCTTCTGTAGGAGTGGTGATGGCCTCATCGTAGGCATTGGTATGCAGGGAGTTACAGTTATCGTAAATGGCATACAATGCCTGCAAAGTGGTACGGATATCGTTGAAATCAATCTCCTGCGCGTGCAAAGAGCGTCCAGAAGTTTGGATATGGTATTTCAACATCTGCGAGCGGGCATCGGCACCATATTTATTCTTCATGGCTTTGGCCCAAATGAGTCGGGCTACGCGGCCAATTACACTATATTCAGGGTCTGTTCCATTGGAGAAGAAGAACGATAAGTTAGGTGCGAACTTGTTGATGTCCATACCGCGGCTCACATAGTATTCCACAAAGGTAAATCCATTGGCCAAGGTGAAGGCCAACTGGGTAATAGGATTAGCACCCGCTTCGGCAATATGATAGCCCGAAATAGATACCGAATAGAAGTTGCGCACATTGTGCTCAATAAAATACTGCTGCACATCGCCCATCAAGCGAAGCGAAAACTCCGTAGAGAAAATGCAGGTATTTTGCGCTTGGTCTTCTTTTAAGATATCCGCCTGAACGGTTCCGCGAACAGCCGCTAGGGTATCCTTTTTGATTTTTTCGTAAACGTCTTTCGGCAAAACTTGGTCGCCTGTAACGCCCAAGAGCATCAAGCCCAGGCCATCATTTCCTTGCGGAAGTTCCCCATTGTATTTGGGTCTTGCTACGCCTTTTTTCTTATAAATTTCCTCGATTTTCTTTTCTACTTCTTTCTCAAGTCCGTTCTGCTTGATATAAATCTCACATTGCTGGTCGATGGCGGCATTCATAAAAAAGGCTGCAATGGTAGCTGCTGGGCCATTGATGGTCATAGAAACCGATGTTCTTGGATCGGCCAGATTGAAGCCGCTGTATAGCTTTTTGGCATCATCTAAGCAGCAAACACTTACACCCGAGTTTCCAATTTTACCATAAATATCCGGACGGTAATCAGGGTCTTCTCCATATAAAGTCACCGAATCGAAGGCTGTAGAAAGTCGCTTAGCGGGCAAGCCCATCGATACATAATGGAAACGCTTATTGGTACGCTCTGGACCGCCTTCTCCAGCAAACATACGGGTAGGATCCTCGCCTTCACGCTTGAAAGGGAAAACTCCGGCCGCATAAGGGAATTCACCCGGCACGTTTTCTTTCAAATTCCATTTTAAAATATCGCCCCAACCTTTGTAGCGTGGTGTGGCTACTTTAGGAATACGCGTGTGCGACAGTGATTTGGTAGAGGCTTCTACCGTAATGTCCTTATCGCGCACTTTGTAGGTATAAGTATCTCCGGAGTACATGGCCACTTTTGCAGGCCAATCTTCAATAATTTTCCAGTTTTTAGGATCCAGATGTAGTTTCAATCGGTCGAATTCCGCCAAAAGGATTTTCAATACATCTTGCTTACTTTCAGCCGATTGAATGGCTTTTTCGATATTCTCCAGCGGGCTAATTTCTGCTTTTGCTGAATAGCCGCTTAGTGATAGTATGGTGTTATAAACCGAATACAGATTTTGGGCCACATCAGCCTGCTCCTCAGCCCATTTGCTGTAGTTTCTTACGGTTTCGGTAATCTCTGATAAATAGCGGGTTCTGTTAGGCGGAATGATGTATATCTTCTCCGACATCTCATTGCTGGTGGCAAAGTCCGATTTCAAATTAGCCCCAGTTTTTTCCGCGATTTTGTTCATCAAAGCAGCATACAGGCGGTTCATGCCGGGGTCGTTGAATTGCGAAGCGATGGTGCCAAAAACAGGCAATTTTTCATCGTCCACATCCCAAAGCTGGTGATTGCGCTTGTATTGCTTTTTCACATCTCGAATGGCATCCATGGCGCCACGCTTATCGAACTTATTGAGGGCGATTACATCGGCAAAATCCAACATATCGATCTTCTCCAGCTGGGTGGCCGCACCGTATTCGGGCGTCATCACGTACAGAGCCACATCGGAGTGTTCGGTGATTTCCGTATCCGACTGACCAATTCCGGAGGTTTCCAAGATAATTAAATCATAACCAGCTGCTTTTACGACATTAACGGCATCCTGAACATATTTAGATAAGGCTAAATTACTCTGACGGGTAGCCAACGAACGCATATACACTCTTGGGTTATTGATGGCATTCATGCGGATTCTATCTCCCAAAAGCGCACCTCCGGTTTTGCGTTTAGAAGGATCCACCGATATAATGGCAATGGTTTTTTCCTTGAAATCGATGAGGAAGCGTCTAACCAATTCATCTACCAGCGAAGATTTACCAGCACCACCTGTGCCCGTGATTCCCAAAACGGGTGTAGCTAAGGCTTTAGCATCGTCTTTGATTTTATCAAGTACCGCCTTGGTTTGCTCAGGGAAGTTTTCAGCAGCTGATATTATCCGGCCAACTGCTTTAGGTTCTTTGGTTTTGAAATCTTTTATTTCTCCATTCAGATGCTCACCAATGGCATAATCGCATTGTTTTACCAAGTCGTTGATCATGCCTTGAAGCCCCATAGCGCGGCCATCGTCAGGCGAATAGATTTTATTGATGCCGTAGGCATGCAACTCGTCTATCTCGGTAGGAAGGATGGTGCCACCCCCGCCACCAAAGATTTTGATGCTTCCTGCTCCGCGCTCGCGCAGCAAATCATACATATATTTGAAAAACTCCACATGCCCTCCTTGGTAGGAGGTAATGGCAATGGCGTTGGCGTCTTCTTGAATGGCGCAATCTACAATTTCTTGTACGGAGCGATTATGGCCCAAGTGTATCACCTCACAACCTGTGCTTTGGATAATCCTGCGCATGATGTTGATAGCGGCATCGTGCCCATCAAATAGGCTGGCTGCGGTGACAATTCGAATGTGATTCTTTGGCTTGTATATTTCTACTTCCTGATGCATAATTCAAACGTTTTTGCGGGGCAAAATTAAGCATTTTTTCGGAAGGTTGCTAACAGCCGTTTGGGAACTAAAGCACTATTCGGCCAGTAAGCTTTGTAGCTTTCTGATATTCCGTTGGTTACTTTCCAGGTAAATACTTTGAATGATAGTTTGCTTTTCTTTGGTAGTGAGTCGCCAGCTCAATGATGCTCTTTCAGTAGCCTTTTTCTCCAGACTTTCCACGTTCTCGCCTTCAATGATTTCGGGCTGGTTTACAAAAATAGAACTGGTATTGTATTCTAAATCAATGCGCTCAATATCACCTTTGAACCAGCCTTTGGCAAATTCCACAAAGGTATCGTTGTTGCTGTCTTGCACCTCATCCCAGTTGGAAGAAAGGGTACGGATGGGGTTAAAGATTTTCTGTGCCAATGATTGCGAAATTTGTCGTTCTACCGGACGGTTTTTATCTGAATCGCGAATCGATACCAGAATTACCCCGCTGGTATTTATGCTTATCCAGTCTTTGAATACATAGAGAAAACGAATGGCATCGGTAATACCAAAATTATCGGCCAAGCCGGCATCCATCATTTGTAAAGGCGGATTGCTGGGCAATTCAGCATTGGGCGTGATAAATGGGAAAGTAGCCGACATCCGTAATGCCGTTAGGAAACTTAGGCTATCACCACCTTGCTTGGCCATAAAACGTCCAAAGTCTATGCCTTTTAGCTTGTGATTGGGAAAATTCCGCTGAAAGGGATTTTGGGTACATAAGTACGTAACATTGTGCGGAGAAATATAAAGCTTTCGCCCATCATTAATAGAGGTTGGCGATAGCAAAAGCATAGGAATTACACTCTTTCTCTCTGGTTCGCGATACTCATATAGCATTCGGTCCATCACATAGTCGGTATTCTTATTGAGTTGGTTTTCAAAGGCATGGCCACGGTCTTCCAAATAGCGATGACCATTGTATTCAAATTCTTGAAAGCGAATGAAAATATCTCCTATGAGTAGATTGAAAATAATGGTATTCAGGTTGTCGGATGAAATTTTGGCCAAATAGCGAGGATCGTATAAGGAGCTGATTTCACCTAGTTTTTGTCGATAGTATAATTCACGGAAATAGGCTGCACCTACTAAACCACCCGAAGCCCCCGATATTAGCATGGCATGCTTCATAAGTGCACCCTGACTGGCGCTATCGGCTTTTTGCAAGGCATTGAGCGTCCATAAGGCGGCTCTTTGTCCACCACCGCTGGTACATATCAACACCATTTTGGGTTTGTCTTTTCGATCGGCAAACTTAGCCTTCCAGTTTTCTAAAATATGGAGTGTGTTTTCCATATCTGCTTTGTAGTGCTCAGGACGTACCAACTCATGCAAGCGCTGTGAACTGTATTCTGCAGGAGGTACGGTGTAGTTTAGTCCGAAGGCGTAGTATTTCTGATCGATGAGTTCATATTTTACAATGAAATTCACAAACAGCAAAACCACTATCACGACTGTCATAGCCCAACCTCTAAACCAAAAGCTTACTGCTCCTGTGAACATTACAAAGATGGTAAGCAAGAGTATGCCACTGGCCGCTGCGGGAATTTGGAAGTAAGGGCTATCGCGGAAAATACCCAGCAAAAGAAGGATGACGAAGATGAAAAGCTCAATAATAACGGAGTTGAGGTGGTTTTGGTCAAACACCTTGAGAATGGCCTCTTTATAAAAACTTCCACTACGCACCTGGGCTTTTCGAAGTCTGAATTTGAAATCGAAGTAATAATCAATCCGGAAATTATTCGACTTCGCAATTTCGAATCGCTTCAATACATTGGCACGAGTGATTTTCACTTTCTTGATCCGCTTCTCCACATTGCTGGCCAGTATCTTGAAGATATCCTTATTGGTGAATCGGAAATAAAGAAAAACCGAAATTATGACTAGGGTGCACCCAATAATCAGTCCTGCGAGTTTGTATATCAATAACCCCGTAGTGATGAATTCGTTCTCCAGCTGAAACTCAATCACTGCATAAAGGTAATACAGCAAAAAGCTCAGGGGAATAATACTGTTATTGAAAGCAAAGCGTAAAAAGGGGCGTGTAACAGTCCCCAAAAAGGCAAAGCGATGCCCATCGAGAATATAGCTGGAGATGTGAAAGGCCATAATAAAGCCTCCCAAGGTTAGGCCAATCAAAAAGAAACTCAGGAAACCGACTTCATTGAGGTATTCAGGGTCGAGGAACAGGTAGGGGATGCCGAGAGTTTTCCCAAACTGTCCGCTTACGATGGCAAAAAGAAGCAACCAAACGGCTAGTAATACTTGGTTTTTTTTCAAGTGGTTAATTACCAGCTGAATAGGGAAGGAGTACAAAAGCTTTTGCCACATACCGTAAGGTTTTCACCTAATTTATTGAGATAATATGTATTTCAGCAGAGATCCGGTGAATAATTTTATGCTTCCTTGGGTGCACGCTTGCTTCCGGCATACAACTCAAATTCTAGCAGTCGGCAATCAATTTTGGCATTGTAAAACTCCACTTTTCGTTTGGTTTTAAGACCTATGCGCTTTCCCAAGGCCATGTTTCCGGTAAAGATATAGCCCATATAGCCTGAGCACTCATGCTTGAAGAAATCGCCAATGCGCTTATAAATCTCTTCCAGATGGCTTTCGTCACCCAAGCGTTCACCATATTCTGGATTGAGCATTATTACACCTGCTTCCTGCGGAATGCTGGTGCGAGAAAAATCACACTGTTCAAAAGTAATCAGGTGTTCTACTCCAGCCTCTTGGGCATTTAAGCGAGCAGCTTTTAAGGCTTTGGGGTCTAAATCGCTCATAATTATCGTTCCCTTCCATTCCGAATTGACTTGCGCCTTGGCCTCGGCACGCATTTCTCCCCACTTTTTCTTATCAAACAGCAAGGAATGCATAAAGGCATAATTGGTTCGCAGCAGCCCGGGCGCTTTGTTAATGGCCAATAAGGCGGCTTCTATTCCCAAGGTTCCACTACCACACATAGGGTTGATGAAGGGTGCATTTTTATCCCATTGGGTGGTGAGGACGGTAGCGGCTGCTAAGGCCTCAATCATGGGTGCGCTGTGCGGATGCAAGCGATACCCGTGCTTGGAAATACTTTCACCAGAGGTATCGAAATAAACGTTTACCTTATTTTTAATCCAGTGAAGGAAAAGCGCATTTTTATCTTTTTCTGAACCCGAATTGGGCCGTTTGTCGAACTTGCGTGTAAAATAATCAGCTACTGCATCCTTCACCAAAAGGTTGGGATACATGGTGTCGTTTATATAATCGTTTTCTGCGTAACTGGTTACCGTGAAGTAATCCTCAGGCGTAAAAAAGGTATCCCACTTGATTCGAATCAGTTGATTATACACCTCTTTGGGTGTGGCCGCTTCAAAATCGGCAATCTTGAACAATACTTTATTGGCGGTTCTGAGGTGCAGGTTGAGGAACATGCAGTCATCAAAAGTGCCTTTAATTTCATTAGAAAGTGTAGCGGTGGCCACTACTTTAAACCCTAAGGCTTCAATTTCTTTTTTGGTGATTTCCGTGAGGCGAGGCAAGCTCGTAATCACAATCGTGCTAATAGTATTTTTCAAGACTCTGGAATATTGGAAAAGCAAAGATAGTAGTATAGGGAGCAATCTGCTTACTTTGTTCGATATATTGCTCACATCGTTCGATTTCGCCTAAGTCGAGCTGTACTTGCGCTTGCACAAGAAAGGCTATGGCTTCAAAGTGTTTGTTTTTATGCCCAATGGCCTTAGTGCTTGTTTCAAATACTTTAATCCATTTCATGGACTCAGCAGGATTGCCTTTTTGATAGCTCAATATGGCTTGAAACAACTCGGGTCCCGCCCTGAAATAAGGCCGATTTTGCAAAAGCAGTGTTTGATTGAGTCGTGATGCTTCTGTCCATCTTTCTTGTGCAAGTAATGCTTCCACATACATTTCGGTGTATTTGGTGTTATCCGGATGCGCCTTGTGCAGCGTGTGCGCAAAGGCAATGGCCTCATCGAATTTTCCGGTATAACGGAGGTTTAAATGCACCAAGAACATAAGCGCTTCGGCCTGAGCTATGTGCGGATATTGTGCGGATTTTTTCAAAAGAGCCAATCCCTCGCCCGCATTTCCGCTTTTAAAAGCCCATAGCATACTTCGGTACCAAAAACTTTTGTTGCGGTATACTTCTATATAATAGAGATAGAGCCCTTGAATAAAATCGATTTCATGATAGCCTTTATACCTTTCGAAGCTTTCCAGTAAGAAAGGGTAGAGAGAATTTCCATGCGATACAGCCGATAACAAATTATCGGTGCTGGCGTAGTACTCGGCCAGAAACAGATGAGCCGTTAGCAGACAATACAGCGATTGGGGTTCCTTTTTTTGTAAATAAGCCTGCTTGCTCTGCGCAATCACCTTATACAGTAATTCGGCATATTTTGGGCCTTTTTCGCTATGGTAAATCGGGATATTATCCCAGCGAACGATATAAGCTTCCAAAAGAGGGGCAATAAATTTTTTATGCTCATTGGCGGGCAATGAATCTATCCATTCATAAGCATCCTCAAACTGATAGGCATAGATACGGTCTAGGGTTTTTATCACCACATTATTGGTAATGGGGTCAAAAACCGATTGGGAAAAAGCCCAAGAAGATAAAAAAAGAAATAACAGAGTGAAACGTGTTCTCAAGAGAGCTAAATACTAAAAAGTGAAAGACATCCTGTTCTATCAGTTAGCAGGATTCAACTGCTAATTTGAGGAAAATGTAGGTAAAAATTCATGCAGGGGATTTGTTTTATCGAAAATAATTCTCTTAACTTACATTCAAGTTAAATCTAAACTTTTTTACAACATGAAAAGAACACTTTTACTTTCCTTCTTGATGATGCTTTTCGTTTCATCAGTATCATTTGCTTCTGATTCAAACAAGTACCGTGTAAACGATGCAGCTGTTGAAACGGCTTTCGAAGCTGGCGTACAAGTTAATGCTTTCGACATGATGAATGCCGATGTATTGGGTCTTAACGGAGGCGCTTCTCTTTCAGCCGATCCTAATCCTTGGGTAGCTTTTGCTCTAGCTTGGGTAGTAGGTAGTCTTGGAATTCACAGAGTATACCTAGGTGGTAAAGGTAGCTTAATTGCTATTTATATCTTAACCTGCGGTGGTATCTTCGGTATTGTTCCTTTGATTGACTGGATCGTTCTTTTGGTGGGTGCAATCAACAACGACATCAGCAAGTACGTGGACAACGACAAATTCTTTATGTGGTAATAAATACCATCAATCAATAAAAAAGGGGAAGTTTACTTCCCCTTTTTTATTGACTTTTGCTGAACCGATTCCACTATAATTCGGGACAAGGGCTCATTAAATTCAGTTAGGCGCTTCGCATTGGTTTGTTCCGCCAGATAGCCTGCATGCCGTGCCCCTCCGGTATAAAAGGTATAGAATAAGCCAATTCCGGTAAAAGCCCCGGAAAAGAAATAGCCGGTATAGAAATTATAAAGACCAAAGCCTACAAATGCCGCCTGAATACCGCCCGATACCAATGCTTTACCCGGATAACCAGCATACCACTGACCAATACCGGGTAAGTAATGCGAAATGGAAACGGCTTTTTCAGAATCCTTCAAGCGGGGGAGTGGATGGGTTTCAAAATAGCGGGCATCTTCATAATTAAGCGTATATAAAGCAGCGAAGCGATTGAACTTTTCTTTGGCCTCCTCCCATTCCTGTAACTGCAAATGAGTAAGGATTTCCAAGTAAAGATTTTGATTAGCTAAGTATGTTCCCTCGAAATAATAAGCATTTTCTAGTAAATAGCTTTGGGTCTTTTTGTAATCCTTTAGTAAGTAATTGTAATAGGCCAAACGTGTATAGACAGCGCTCCGTATCGAATCATTTCCTCCGTACAGATTACCTCTCAGCAAAGTCTCAATTGCTTCGGACAGGCGATTACTCTGGTGAAAAAGTGTAGCTTTTTGCATCAGAAGCGTATTTCTTTCATCCACAGAAAGTTCTTCGGTGTATAGGCGGTATTCTAAACTCAGTAAGTGAAAATCTACTGAGTCGCTTTCCGAACTGGCCAGTGCCTTATTGCCTAAAAATAGCCCTGAGAGGCATATGCATACTAAAAAGAATCTTCTGGTCAATTGCTTCATTTTTTTCATTTCGGGTAATTCTAACATTCACCATGCTTCCGGCAATATTGGCTACATATAGGCTGCTCAGTAAAGTGCCATATGCAATAAATCGTACCGACTCGGGACCGGATTTTTGATAAGCTTCATAGGTTTGTGCGCCCATTATGCCTATTATCATCAAACTCATAATTCCTTGTCCCCAGCGGCCATTGTAAACACGGCCTGCCCCAGGCACTACGGCTGACAGCATGCCTGCCACCCAAGGTTTTTTGTTTTTCTGAGTTTTCAAATCCAGATAAATACTATTCAAATCGGCCTGATACGGGCTTAAGGCATAGTAGTTCTGGGTAAATGAATTAGCGCGCTTTTCAAATGCCGAAAGGTTTCTTTGCAATAAATCGGTGCCACTTAGTTCAAATTGTTGCAATTCCTGCAAAAGGTCATTCGAAAATACCTGCTTTTCTAGTAGGGGATACAGGGCTGAATCGGGTCGGGCAAATTGGGTATTGAAGTAATGGAAGAATACAGCTTCGGAATAGCCCGAGCTGTGAATACTTACCTGCTGGTAGTAGTGTGATGATAAATCAAGCTGTTGCTTATCGTAATACAAACGTCCCAAAAGCCATGAGGCACTGTCTTGAATCGTCAATTCCGATTGCTGTTCCAGTACACTTTTGAGCAGATAAATCGCCTCGGTACTTTGTTTTTGGGCAATAAGGTAATTGGCGAACGCAAATTGTTTGGCGGGTTCTTCCGATTGCCATTGGGCCAATCCTTGAAATGAGAAAGTAACAAAATATAATAATGCGGCAATCCGCAAGCAGTGCTTCATCAATGATAATCGCTAATGGTTTCTCGTATTCTTCCCTCAGCAGAATAGCGCAATGGGCTCGATTCAGCATGATGCACGCGGTTACATCGGGTGATTCGGTCTAGGCTTAGCAATCCTCCTTTAAGCACACCAAATTCTTGAACCAGCACCGAACTAAAGCGGGAGCAGGATACTTCATAGATGCAGTTGCTGGCAATTTGAGGTGAAATAAGGCCTTGGTAAAATCCCAAACTCCCTCTGTACAACCAATAAAAAGGATTGACAGCCTGTATGGGTTTGATGTGCACTTTTTGTGCACGTACCAGGCCTTCTTCCTTTGGTTGAAGCTGATTGATTTCCCATGCGGAAAGCTGTGCCTGACTCAAAAAGGGCAATAACACCAATCCGATGAACCAAAAGAGCTTATTTAACGGGGTTGGTAAGCACTTTAGCATTAGCTGGGATTTTGAAATTGAGGTATTGCTGATCTACTTCTTCATTGAAAGTGAAGTTGTTATAGGTGGTTTTGGTAAGAACTGAATCTTTCTCACTGCGATAGGAGATTTCTGTTACGGCTGTGGGGAAGTCAACTCCTTTCAAGTCGATATAGCTGTAGAAATACACTTTTTTGATGATTTGCCCGCTCGGTAGGGAATAGCTCATAAATATTGGGTTGGCCTTATCGTGTACGAGTTCTACCGTACCCAGCTGCTTGGCTATTTGCATGGGTGGGGTCCAACGCGTGATTTTCACCCCATCTTCAAAAACGGTTTCTTTCAAAACAAAACCAGAGCTGCTCAGGCCCATATCAGCCTTTTTATTGCTTAAGAAATAGTAGAGCTGATTCGATTCGGTGCTGTAGAGGTAATTGTTCTCAGAGATTACCGAATTTTGGTCAAAGTTATATATCGTAAGTTCGCCTTTGCTCGTATTGCTTACCAGGGTTTTGTAGGGCGCTTGCATAAGCGTCACCATCTTACCTTCTGAAGAATAATATAAGTCGGCCTCCATAGAAGTGGTATAACCATTGGTGGCCGTGCGCTTAAGCATGTGCATCTGCACCAATTGGTGTGGCCCTTGGATAAACCCACTACTCATCCAAAAGATACTAAGTAGACAAAGGCATTTAAAAATGTAGGAAAACTTCATTGATTGTTAACTTATGGTAACCTGAAATCAAAACTAAGAAAAAGGAGGATAAATCCTTACATTTGCAACCGCAACACTTGTACCACTTTTAAAAATAAAGACCCAGCATGGCGATGAATAACTGGTTTGTTTGCAAAATTAAATACGCAAAAGAAGATGAATATGGTCGTTTGAAAAATGTAAACGAACCCTATTTGGTTGATGCAATGAGTTTTACGGAGGCAGAAGCCCGCATGTATGAAGAACTTGGCACCCTTATTCGTGGGGAAATGCAGGTTAGCAGTATGTCTAAAGCCAATATTTCAGAGGTTTTTCGGTATGAGGACAGCGATACGTGGTTCAAATGCAAGATTACCTATGTAATTACCGATGGCGATAGCGCTATGGAAAAAAAGGTAACCAATTACTTTTTAGTATCGGCCCACGATGTAAAGCAAGCCTACGAACGCATTTATGAAAGTCTTAATAATATGCTGGTTAGCTTTGAGGTGCCTGATGTGGTGAAAAGCCCCATTGTAGAGGTTTTTGAGTTTATCGGTAGCGATGAACGCGAAGCGGCTGTGCCGAAAGGATTTACTCCTTTGAGTGAATTGCAAGAAAAAGAAATAGAGGAATAGGAAAAAGACGAGATTATAGCAATCTCGTCTTTTTTATTTGTGCCTATTTAAGCAATCGTACAGAAAGATTAATCTGAACAGCCGGTTTTGACTGTACTTGTCCTTGAAAAAGAGATTGCCAAATCGGAAACTTAGCAAAAGCTCCTAATCTGAATCGCTCACTCTCAAGAGAAAATCCTCCTTGTCCACCCATCAGACTACCTTGGGTTTCGAAAATCTCAGTGCCTTTCTCTCGGTTGTATCCATAATGTTCTACAAATCCCCCCACATCAATAATCTTAGATAAGGAGTTTTGAGATAGATTTTTATAGACCCTCAGGGTACTTTGCAATTGATTTCCAAATCTATAATTGAGCCTATTTTCTCCATTAATAGTATAACCAAGATCTAGGGCAAGGTTTATAGCATCCCAATTCCGCTCTAGGCTTGCATAAAGGGGGAAATCCCATGACCCACGACCTACCTGTAAGTTTGGATTGAGCCAGAGTCCATTTTGAATGGCGAGGTACTCACCTGTAGGCATTTTAACTCCACCTCCTAAATAAATTGAATAGGGGAGTTCACTGTTCAGCAGTGAAGTAAGTGAAAAGAATAGCATAGTGGAAACATCTCCTAGGCCTGAATTCATTATTTGTTCTTCGCCTGTAGATTGCTGGGTGTACATGTAGGGAATGTTAACCCGTACTTGCGACCACTTATTCCACTGCCAGCCAACCTTTAAGTCCATTCTTTGAAAACTTTCTTGGCTAGAAGCGCCTGATGAAGGCCGAGTATGAAAAGCTCGGTAAGCATAGGCTATTCCGGCATATGTTCCACTTTGATGGCCACCGCCCACATATCCTGCACTTACACCACAACCACAGGCATTGCATCCGTATGTGTTATAAACTGAAAGGCTCAGAAGAGCCAAAAGGATATATCGTATCATTTGGTGAAGTCGTCATTGGTTTCACTAAAGCGCTTATCGCGAATAAACTCATAGTCTGTGAGCGTTTCTAAGAAAGCGATGAGTTGCGTTTTTTCTATTTCACTGAGTGCAATCCCCGGTGTGTCTTCAGCCTGCAACAAAGGGTCTAAGGTTTCTGATGACTGAACACCAGTAGAATAGAAATCAAGCACTTGCCTAAGGGTTCTGAACCGTCCATCGTGCATATAAGGGCCTGTTACGGCAATATTCCTTAAGCTAGGAACTTTGAACTTGCCCCTATCTGCTTCCGAAAGGGTGATTTCTTCTCTTCCCCGTTCAAAATCATGGTTAATGGGTAAGCCATTGTTTCGAAATGAAAAATCAGTCAAAAGCACTCCCGCATGGCAGGGGGAACATTTTTGTTCAAATAGGGCTTGTCCTTTTAACTCATCATCCCAGAAACTCGCCTCTCCCAATTGTACCTTATCAAATTTTGATTGAGAGGAAATCATACTGTACATAAACTGTGATAGAGCTTGTAGGAAACGCTGAGAGGTAATCTCAGCGTTTCCGAAGGCTTCCTCAAACCGAGTAGGATATTTCTCATCCTCCGCTAATTTGATCAAAACATTCTCAATCCTCTCATCCATTTCCACCGGACTATGAAGGGCATTGAGTGATGTAAGATCCAAATTAGGAACTCCGCCATCCCAGAAAAAGATGGGTTGCCAAGCCAGATTAAATAGCGGTAGCGCATTTCTTTTTCCGAGCTGGTCATTGATTCCATGACTTACATTGTGCCCATGATGGGTAAATGCATTGGACTGAAGATGGCAGCTTCCACAGGCTATGGTATTATTGGCCGATAATTTCGGTTCATAAAACAAATCACGACCTAAGAGGAAAATTTCTTCTTTGTACGGATTTGCGGAGAAATCATATACTGGGGAAGGGAAGTGATCAGGCAAATCGAGTCCCTTAACCATTTCTACAGGCGCTACCTCTGGCTTGTTACAGGCAGTGATGAATATCCAGACAACAAATAGTAAAGAATAGATACTGCGCATGTCAGTTCCTTTAATTGTGGATATGATCCAAGGTAAATAGTTGTGTATAATTCTCCGCAATTACGCTACTATAGGGATTAAACATAACGGTAGCATTTTCCTCCAGCGATACATCTTCCAAACCATCGAGCACCTTGAGTACATCTACAATGAGGTGAATCTTGGGTTGTTTTTCCTTCCTTACAATAGCACCCTCTCCATGGTGGATGCTTAAGTTGATATCCTTAAGATTATTGAGCGTAGCAGACTCATAGCCACCAAAGCCTCCGATATGGAAACGGAAGGCCCGCGTTCCGGTTGGATCTTCGGGAGCCTCAGAACTGATTCCTTCCATCATGAAAAATATGTATCCGCTATTCCATGTCCAATACATGCCCTCATTTTGAGCCGGATCCAATACACCCGTCCGTTTTGAGATGTCAGAAACGCTTCTTAAGCTATCTACACCTATGGTGAAGGCAATACCGGTATACGTATCCGCTGGGATGCTGTCGAGGGTGATAAGGCATGTTTCGGGTGTATGGTTTCGAATCAAGAAGTAGGACTTTTCTTGTGGGACAACAAAGGTGCTTCCATCTTCTTTACTAAGGATAATATTACTCACATAATAATTTAACGTACTTACGCTAAAGGTTTCTCCGTTAGCACGCTGGTATTCGTTATCCAAATCAAAAGGTGAACCTCCTACCAGATGTTCGAATTCTATACTAAGACTTCCGACTTCATTGGGTTCGGGTTCAAGGTTATCAGTATTGGTACAAGAGAGAAAAAAGAAAGCCATGGATAAAGCCACTAAATATGGGCTTACCCTTTTATATAAAGTATACATAATGAAAATTTACTAATTCAGTGAATAAAAAACTTTGCGTATTGAGGAATCAATAACGCAGTGAAAATGAAAAGATACAGAATTATACAATTGGAGGGCGTTCGTCCACTTCCATAAAATAGGTGTATGGCTTACACAAATATGCCTCTGAGTGCTCAGGGCTTACTTTGAAATAAGGGAGAGCAATTCGAAGATATGGAGTAGGAGGGTAGATGTTTATCTCTGAACTAATCAGAAATTTGGCCTCTTTAGCAGCTTTGTTACTTTCATACTCGGCCAAGGTTTTCATAAAATAACATTGACCATTACACGCCAATTCCGGACGATTTTTGTTTACACAAAACAGGCGGGTGATTTCTTCTTGATTGAATTTGAAATAAACAAAAATACCCAATCTCCCTGCATTGTGCACGGTGAGACTTACAAATAGAAGAATGGCAATGGCTGTTCTCACGGCATAAAAATACAAAAGGCTTCGATATTCTCGAAGCCTTTCTATTTATACATTTTCCGAAGTCAGCTTAGCCGATAGATATTCTCTATTCAATCGGGCTATATTGGTAAGACTGATTCCTTTAGGGCATTCAGCCTCACAAGCACCTGTATTGGTACAAGAACCAAATCCTTCCGCATCCATTTGCGCCACCATCTTTTCTGCTCTTTCTTTTCTTTCTACCTGGCCTTGCGGAAGAAGTGCCAGTTGCGATACTTTAGCCGATACAAATAGCATGGCGGAAGCATTTTTACAAGCGGCCACACAAGCACCACAACCAATACATTCCGCAGATTCAAATGCCTCATCGGCAATCTTTTTAGGAATAGGTATTTCGTTAGCATCAGGCGTACCACCCGTATTTACTGATACATAACCGCCCGATTGAATGATTCTATCAAATGCCGAACGATCCACCACCAAATCCTTTACTACAGGGAAAGCCGCAGCTCTCCAAGGTTCAATAGTAATGGTTTCACCATCTTTAAAACTACGCATGTGTAGCTGGCAAGTGGTGGTTTGCTGAGGGCCATGTGGTTTTCCGTTGATGTACATGCTGCACATCCCGCAAATCCCTTCGCGGCAATCGTGGTCGAAATGGATAGGATCTTCACCCTGTACTTCCAATTTCTCGTTCAGCACGTCCATCATCTCAAGGAAAGACATATCGGCTGATACATCACTTACCTGATAGGACTTAAAACCTCCCTTATCCTGGGTATTTTTTTGTCTCCAAACGTTCAGTGTAAGATTCATATAAATAAGTTTTAAAGTCTGTAAATAAATTATTTGTAGCTTCTTTGGGTCAACTTCACATTCTCGAACGCCAATGGTTCTTTGTGCAATACTTCAGGCTGATTATCGCCCGTGTATTGCCAAGCGGCTACATAAGCAAAGTTGTCATCATCGCGAAGAGCTTCACCTTCAGGCGTTTGATATTCTTCGCGGAAATGACCACCACATGATTCGTTGCGGTTTAAGGCATCATCTACCATAAGCTCACCCAGTTCCAAGAAATCGGCTACGCGGTTGGCTTTTTCCAAACTCATATTAAGTTCTTCATTGGTACCTACCACTTTCACATCTTTCCAGAACTCTTCTCTAAGCTCTTTAATCATGGCTTTGGCTTTGGTTAAGCCTTCGGCTGTACGGGCCATACCGCAGTAATCCCACATGATTTTACCTAAGCGCTTGTGGAAGTGATCAACCGTTTTGCTTCCTTTAATATTTAAAAGCGTATTGATGCGCTCCTTTACGGCTTTCTCTGCTTCCTGGAATTCAGGAGCGGTAGTTTCTACCTTAGTAGCAGGCACTCCGGCTAAGTAATCACCAATAGTGTAAGGCAATACAAAATAGCCATCGGCCAAGCCTTGCATAAGGGCAGAAGCTCCCAAGCGGTTAGCACCGTGGTCGGAGAAGTTCGACTCGCCTGTAGCATACAAGCCCGGTACATTGGTCATAAGATTATAATCTACCCAAAGCCCACCCATGGTGTAGTGAACAGCCGGATAAATCTTCATAGGCACCTTGTAAGGGTTTTCACCTGTAATCTGCTGATACATGTCAAACAAGTTGCCATAGCGCGCTCTAATTACATCTTCGCTATCGCGTTTGATGGCATCGCGGAAATCCAAGAATACGGCTTCGCCCGTTTCATTTACTCCACGGCCTTCATCGCACACATATTTGGCATTACGTGAGGCCACATCGCGTGGCACCAAGTTACCAAACGAAGGATATCTTCTTTCTAGGTAATAATCTCTATCGGCTTCAGCGATGTCATTGGCTTTGATTTCGCCTTTGCGAAGCTTTTCGGCCATCTCTTTAGTGGCTGGTACCCATACGCGACCATCATTACGGAGCGATTCCGACATCAAAGTCAGTTTCGATTGGTGATCGCCAGATACCGGGATACAAGTAGGGTGGATTTGTGTGTAGCAAGGGTTGGCAAACAAAGCACCTTTTTTGTGCGCTCTCCAAGCAGCTGTAACGTTCGAACCCATGGCATTGGTAGAAAGGAAGAATACGTTTCCGTATCCGCCTGAGGCTAATACCACGGCATGAGCCGAATGCGATTCAATTTTTCCGGTAATCAGGTTGCGGGTAACGATACCTCTTGCTTTGCCATCAACTATTACCACATCCAGCATTTCAGAACGGGTATATAGCTTTACTTTTCCGGTAGAAACCTGACGGCTAAGGGCTGAATAGGCTCCTAACAATAATTGCTGACCAGTTTGACCACGCGCATAAAATGTGCGCGATACTTGAGCGCCACCAAATGAGCGGTTATCTAAAAGTCCGCCATATTCACGGGCGAAAGGTACACCTTGCGCCACGCATTGGTCAATAATATTTACAGATACTTCCGCCAAGCGATACACGTTGGCTTCGCGGGCACGGTAATCGCCCCCTTTGATTGTATCATAGAAAAGACGATACACACTATCACCATCGTTGCGATAGTTTTTAGCAGCGTTTATACCTCCCTGAGCCGCAATAGAGTGCGCTCTGCGAGGACTGTCTTGAAAGCAGAACGCCTTTACATTGTAGCCCAACTCTGCCAAGGAAGCAGCTGCTGAGGCTCCGGCCAATCCGGTACCAACTATAATGATGTCATACTTTCTTTTATTGGCCGGGTTGACCAATTTCTGATTGAATTTATGTTTAGTCCACTTCTCGGCTAAAGGTCCTTCAGGTATTTTGGAATCCAATTTCATATGATTTCGTGGGTTTTATCCTAAACTTTTAATGTAAATAATAACGGGTATTAAAGCGAAAAGCAGGGGAACTAGTATCGCAAAGCCCTTTCCTAATCCGGAAATTATAGGGGAATATTTCTTATGATTCAAGCCTAGTGTTTGGAACGCACTAGCGAAGCCGTGACTTAAGTGGAAAGCCAAAAAGCCCATACTCACCACGTAGAACAAAGCGTACCATAATTCTTTATACGCTTCTTGAACTATCAAGTACACATTTTTGAAGCTTACACCATCGTAATCTACAGTAGGTACTGCTCCGAATTTAAACTCGAACCAGAAACCTTTCAAGTGTACCACCAAGAAGATAAGAATGATGGTTCCTAAAACACCCATATTGCGACTTGCCCAAGTAGAGTTACTTGCTCCAGCTGATTCTTTGTATCCAACAGGGCGAGCCGCTTTGTTTCTGCGTGTTAGCAAAATGGAAACCACAATATGTAATAATATAAATACAAAGTTTCCGATAGATACTACGCGGATAAGCGGATTATGCCCCATATTGTAAGCATACTTATTAAATGCTTCTCCACCGTCATTCATTAATAGCTGTAAGTTACCGGCAAGGTGAACGGCCAAGAACAGAATGAGGAACAAGCCCGTAAGGGCCATAAGTACTTTTCTTCCGATAGTACTAGTAAGAGTATCTGTGATCCAACTCATAGTATAATTAGGCTATTTTTAGTTCAATTCCGCCAAAATTAAATCCGGAAGTATTACCAAACAACGAACCTATATAGTTTAAATACATTCTAAATAAACGTTTGCAAAAACAAAATTCCGAACGGCCTGTGGAAAAGGATTGTTTGAAAAATTCTGTAACTTTTTATTAGATTCTTCAGTTTCCTTCATTGTGATGCAAAAACATTTTGAAAAATGGCTAACTTTTGAAATACTTTGCGTTGCCACAAGGTACATCAGCTATTCAACTATGCGAAAGCTTCTATTTTTTCTCCTTTTTTTTCCTTTTCTCACCCTTGAGCTGAAGGCTACCCATATTAGGGCGGGTGAAATCATCGCCAGACGCATTTCCTCAGACTGTAATACCAATACCTATGTGTTTGATATCATTGGCTATACCGATACCGGATCAACTGTTGAATTTGGTGGTGGATTGATAGATTTTGGAAATGGGGAAGATCCTATTCCGGTAGATACCAATTTCCCCATTAGGCGGCCTTTGGGAGATGGGGTAGAAGTAACTATTTTCACTACTGAACCTGTTACCTTCGGTTCGGGTACGTTTACCATCAGTTTCAGGGAGTTTAATAGAAATGATGGGGTGTTAAATATGAGCAACTCTGTAGAAACACCTTTTTACATCGAGACACAAATTAAGATTGATCCCAATATTGGATGCAATAACTCGCCCATACTCACGGTACCCCCGGTTGATAATGCGGCTCAATTTCTTACTTTTTATCATAATCCGGGTGCTTACGATCCTGATGGTGATAGTTTGAGCTATCGCTTGGTGGTATGTAAGCAAGATGTTGGCCGTCCCGTTGCAAATTATGAGTTTCCTCAAGTATACGACCAACGCGTTTTCGGCTCCCTTGCCAGAACTCAAGCCGGAGACGGCCCAAGCACTTTTACCCTAAACCAACAAAATGGCGATCTCATTTGGGATGCTCCAGCGGGAGTAGGAGAGTATAATGTGGCTTTTCAGGTAGTAGAATGGAGAAAAATATTTGGGCAATGGCGTGAGATTGGCTATGTAACCCGCGATATGCAGATATTGGTGGAGGAGACTGACAATAATCCCCCTGAGCTTATTTTACCACCCGATACGTGTGTGGTGGCGGGTACTGCTGCTAATCCTTCTCTCATACAAGCGATTTTCTCAGCGGATGATCCAGATGGCGGTACGGTAAAAATAGATGCCTTCGGTGGTCCATTTCAAGTAGAGCAATCTAGGGCTACTTATAGTCCTTCTCCGGATATCTACCAACCTGTGGTGGCCGAAATTGAATTTGAGTGGAACACCATTTGTGGCCATGTGCGCGAAAGACCTTATGAGGTTACGGTTCGGGCTACAGACGATGGTACCTTCCCGGATGATCATACTGGTGGGGTGATTTTGCCTGGAGAACAACGCGTTTTGGGGCCTCAACATTCAACTACAGGCCCTCTTCTTTCCACCTTTGATACATGGAATATTACCGTAGTGGGGCCTGCGCCAACTGGATTGCAAAGCCAAGTAGCCGCTAATCGCACCATACAGCTCAATTGGGATCCCTACAGTTGCCCCAATGCAATAGAAATGCAGGTATGGCGAAAAGTGGATTCGTATGAATTTACTCCAGCAGGCTGCGAAGTGGGTATTCCTTTGAATTCAGGGTACCAACTCATCCAAACTCTACCCATTGGTACTACCTCGTATTTGGACGATAATGCAGGTGAGTTTCTGGCCTTCGGTGCCAACTATTGTTACCGATTGGTGGCTATCTTCCCTCAGCCTACGGGTGGCGTAAGTTATGCTTCGGATGAATCGTGCACGATAATTGAAGCGGAAGGCCCGGTAATTACTCATGTAAGTATCAATCCCTTCACCACTTCTGAAACCAATGGTGAAATCAGAATATCTTGGTTGCCACCTGTGGATGCCGATGTAACCTTACTTCCTCCTCCTTATACCTATATCCTGTCGCGGGCAGAAGGATTTAGTGGAAATGATGGATTTACGCCTGTTACAACCACTACCGATACTACTTTCTTGGACCAAGGACTTAATACCCTGAATACCATTTATCGCTATCAAGTTTCATTATATACGGGCACCCAGAATCCTTCTACCGATCCTCCGGCCATTAAATCTGCCACGGCTTCAGCCGTTCGATTGGAAGCCAACGAGCTTTTCAAACAAATTGAACTGACCTGGGAAGCCGCGGTGCCTTGGTCGAATCAGGTACAAGATTATCCCTATCATTATATTTACCGCGATCATGTTACGGCTGACCCTAGTGAAATCCGGTTGATTGACAGTGTCAATGTAGTGGTAGATGGTTTATTCTATCTCGATGATGGCCGCGCAACGGGAGAGGAACTTTCCAACGAAACTGAATATTGCTATTATGTAACCACCTCGGGAAGCTATGGCAATGACGCACTACCTATTAGCCAATTACTCAATGATTCTCAGATTATCTGTGCGCAGCCCAACGATAACATTGCGCCTTGTCCACCTTTGCGCATGGCCATAGCTAATCCATTAGACTGTGAAGTGTTCTTAGGAAATAAACCCTGCGATTTTGCAGATTTCAGCAATACCATTACTTGGGCCAAAGCCGAGACAGATACCTGCGATACGGATGTGCGCAGCTACAATATTTACTACACCGAATCGATCAATGGAACCTATGAGCTTTTGGTACAAAATGTAAGAGATACCTTTTATGTGGATATCAATTTGCCATCCTTGGCGCGTTGCTATCGCATAACTGCGGTAGATCGCTCCGGAAACGAAAGTGCCTTTAGCGAACCGATTTGTAATGATAACTGCCCTAGCATTCAGTTTCCTAATGCCATTACACCTAATGGAGATGGCTTTAACGATACCTTCCGACCTTTCTATACCGACAATAGCATAGATGGCAGCATTGCCAATTTTGACTTTGCCAATTGTCCTCGCTTTGTTAAAAGTATAAAGGTAACTATTGTCAATCGCTGGGGAGGAACTGTATTCAGTTATGAATCGGGAGGAGAAAATTCCTTATTGGTAGACTGGGATGGTACCGACATGAATGGTAAAGAGTTAAGTGCAGGTGTGTATTATTACTCGGCTGAGGTAGAATTTATCCGCCTGAACCCTGCTGATGCCGTAAAAACCTACAAAGGATGGATACACGTGCTTCGCTAGAAGGCAAAAAGGCGGTGGTATTGTTTGATGGGGTATGCAATCTGTGCAATGGGGCAGTAGATTTTATTATTTCCCGCGATAAAAAGGATTATTTTCTTTTTGCCTCATTGCAATCTGAACACGCAAAAGGAATCATAGCGCCTCATTTTTCGCACACAACTGTTCCGGATAGTATCCTTCTTTGGGAGAATAATGTATTGTATACCAAAAGTTTAGCAGCTTTGCGTATTGCGAAATCTTTACCGGGCGCATGGCCTATTTTATATTACATAGGAATACTTTTTCCTCGTGTGATACGTGATGCGGTATATGATTTTATAGCGCGCAACCGCTACCGTTGGTTTGGGAAATCGGCTACTTGTCGACTACCCACCGAAGCTGAGAGGAGCAAATTCTTGTAAAAATTTACTACTTTGGCAGCCTGAAAAATAGTAATCAAATTATTCACTATGAAGGCATATATTTTTCCGGGGCAAGGCTCTCAGTTTTCCGGAATGGGAAAAGACTTGTATGAGTCTAGTAATCAGGCCAAAGAACTATTTGAAAAGGCCAACGATATTTTAGGATTCCGCATTACCGATACCATGTTTTCCGGTGCCGATGAGGAACTTAAGCAAACCAAAGTAACCCAACCCGCCATCTTTCTCCATTCAGTAGTATTGGCGTCTGTTACCAACGATTTTACTCCCGATATGGTAGCGGGTCACAGTCTAGGGGAATTTTCTGCCCTGGTAGCTAATAAAACCTTGGCTTTTGAAGATGCGCTTCAATTGGTATACAAACGTGCCTTGGCCATGCAAAAGGCCTGCGAAATCAATCCGTCTACTATGGCGGCTATCTTGGGTCTTGACGATGCCAAAGTAGAGGAGATTTGTGCCAGCATCTCAGGAGAAATCGTGGTAGCAGCTAACTATAACTGTCCGGGTCAATTGGTGATTTCTGGTTCTAATGCAGGCATTGCCCTAGCATGTGAAAAAATGAAAGAAGCGGGCGCCAAACGTGCATTGCCTCTTCCGGTAGGTGGTGCTTTCCATTCTCCTTTGATGGAGCCGGCACGTAAAGAACTAGAAGCAGCCATTTTAGCTACCACATTCCATACGCCCATCTGTCCGGTGTATCAAAATGTGGATGCGAAGCCTACCACCGCGGTAGAAGTAATTCGCCAAAACCTAGTGGCGCAATTGACCGCTCCGGTGCGCTGGACACAATCCGTGCAAAATATGGTAGCCGATGGCGCTACGCATTTTGTAGAATGCGGCCCCGGAAAAGTATTGCAAGGCTTGGTAAAGAAAATAGCACCTAGCGCGGAAGTGGCGAGTGTGTAGAGTCTGATTGATATTAAAATTAAGGATTATAGAGTAAGCAAACGCATAGTTAAGCTGTGGTTGCTTACTCTTTGTTTTTGTACTGTCTCCAATTTTTAAAATCTATCATAGTGCTGAACCTATTTACAAAAAAAGAAGTTGAATTCTTACACTAAGTTACCTAGTTGGGTAACTTAGTGACATGGATTACAAGCCAGAATCATTTCGGGAAGTACTCATTTATGGAGATGATTTTTGGGAGTTTTACAATCAGCAAGCTCCAAAAGTTAAGCGCAAAATTAACTGGACTATTGGAGTCATAAGAGACTTAGAAAGGGTTCCAGAACAGTGTTTAAAACATATTGAAGGAACGGATTTGTATGAAATCCGTGTAATGCTGGGTAATAATATCTTCAGGATATTCTGCTTCTTCGATAAGGGAAGACTTGTTGTTTTATTAAACGCATTTCAAAAGAAAACGCAAAAAACACCCAAGGGCGAAATAGAAAAAGCTTTGAATCTAAAAAGGAAATACTATGAAGAGCAAGGGAAATAAGTTGGTGTCCTTTGAGGACCATTTGGATAAGGAATACGGAAAACGCGGTTCGACTAAGCGTGAAACGTATGAGCAAGGTTTTGAAGCCTTTAAGATTGGAGTCATGCTGAAAGAATTGAGAAAGCAGAAAAATCTAACGCAAGAGCAGTTGGCAGCAAAATGCGGAACCACCAAAACTTATATTTCTAGAATTGAGAATGATGCTAGCGATATTAGGCTATCAACCCTTCTTAGAATTATTAGAGATGGACTTGGTGGCCAAATTAATATTTCAATAACCCATTAGAATAGGTTCATTCTCCCTCATCCAACAAAAACACAGACAAATTATCAGGGCAGCTTTCTAAAAGCTGCCTTTGTGTTTTCCGGAAAATGGGATGCACCCAATCAGGTGCTATTTCACAAAGAGGAACCAGCACAAAGCGCCTGTCTTGCACATAGGGGTGGGGGAGAGTCAATGTATCTACATGGATTATCTGGTCATCGAAATACAAAAGGTCTAAATCAATGATTCGAGGGCCCCATTTCTCTTTTCGTATCCTTCCCAATTCTTTTTCAATAGCTAATAGCCCTTGCATCAGCTCTATTGCTGTTAGCTTGGTTTCTATGTAGATACATTGATTAATAAAATCCTCTTGATCTACCTTCCCCCAAGCACTCGTAGCATAATACCCCGACATTTTCTTAATCGTACCCAACTGTTCTTGAATTCGTTCGCAGGCTAGGTGTAGGGTATACCGTTTATCACCTACATTGCTACCTAATCCTATTAGTGCTGAACAATTTCCTCTCTGAATCATTATTTTATTTATTAATCGGGCTAAACTTCCTATTTTTGACGAAATATAACCGTTTTACTCTATGCGTGGATTTTTTAAGATTGTTTTTGGAACGCTAGTCGGAATTTTTCTGGCTTGGTTTCTGGCATTTTGGATACTCATTGGTTTAGCTGGAAGCCTTTCCAGTGATAAAGAAGTAACCGTAAAAAAGAACTCTGTATTACACCTTTCGCTTAACCGCCCCATTGTGGAGCGTGAAGTGGAAGACCCCTTTGAGGAATTGATGGGCACCTATTCAGGCGCTGTCAGTACTGTGGGTTTGTTGGAACTGAAATCAGCCATCAAACAAGCGGCTACGGATGAAAATATCAAAGGAATTTATTTGGATGCCGGATTTCCCACTACGGGTTTTGCTACCCTGCGTGAGATTCGCGAAAGCCTACTTGAATTTAAAGAAAGCGGTAAGTTCATTATAGCCTATTCTGAATACTACAGTGAAGCGGGTTATTATTTGGCTTCCGTGGCCGATGAAATCCACCTTAATCCCTTGGGTGTAATCGAGCTAAACGGACTAAGCACCGAGGTAATCTTCTTCAAAGGTCTGTTTGAAAAGCTTGAAATTGAGCCTCAAATCTTTCGAGTAGGGGAATTTAAAAGTGCTGTGGAGCCCTTTATGCGCACCGACATGAGCGAGGCCAACCGCGTTCAAACCCGGTCTTTCCTTGGTTCTTTATATACTACCTATTTGAAAGATGTTGCGGCAAGCCGTGCTATAGATTTTGATGCTCTAAGTGCTATTGCTAACCAAATGCAAGTGCGCAAAGCGCAAGATGCGGTGGATAAGAAATTAGCCACGCATATCAGTTATGAAGATGAGGTACATGCCAGTCTTCGTTCGCAATTGGGCTTGGAAGATTCTGATAAAATCCAGACCATCAGCTATAAGAAATACCGCAAGTCGTATTCGGATGAAAACTACGGTAGTAAAGATCGCATAGCGGTGATTATGGCCAATGGAGCAATCGGTAGTGGTGAAAGTACCAACGATGCCATAGGTTCAGCCACAGTAGCGGAAGAAATCCGTAAAGCACGCAAAGATAAAAAAGTGAAGGCCGTGGTATTGCGTATCAATTCTCCGGGCGGTAGCCTCGTGGCCAGCGATGTAATTTGGAGAGAGGTTAGCCTTTGTACTCAGGAAAAACCTGTTATTGCCTCTATGGGTGATGTAGCGGCTTCAGGAGGATATTATATTGCCATGGCTGCTGATACCATAGTGGCTCAACCTAATACCATCACGGGGTCGATAGGCATCTTTGGAATGTTATTCAATGCCAAGAATTTATTGAACAACAAGCTGGGAATTACCACCGAATCCATCAAAACGGGGGAGTGGTCGGATATGATGACTATTAGCCGCCCGCTTACCGATGCTGAAAAAGCCATTATCCAAACGGAAATCGAAAGTGGATACAATACCTTTACCACCAAAGCTGCAGAAGGAAGAAGTATGAGTCATGAGGCGCTTTTAGCGATAGCCTCTGGCCGTGTGTGGTCAGGAAGAGAAGCGAAAGAAAGAGGTTTGGTAGATGTAATGGGCGGTTTGGATGATGCCATCGCCATAGCAGCGGCAAAAGCCGGACTTACAGAATACAGCACGCGCTATTTTCCTAAGCAGAAAAATTTTGCCGAGCAATTGCTTTCAGGCATGAGCGAAGAAGCGCAAATGAAAATCATGGAATGGCAACTGGGAGAATATTTCCCTATCTACCAACAAGTAAAAGAAGTACAGAAACTACAAGGCGTACAGGCACTTATGCCTTACGAGTTTGTGATTCAATAAGTGTTTTGAAAAGATATTGATAAAGACCTAGTATGGAAATTAAAAACAACTGGACAAGAGAAGAAATAACCGAAATTTATAATACACCTGTAATGGATTTGATGTACCGTGCGGCCACTGTTCACCGTGCACACCATGATCCGCAAGAAGTACAGGTTTGTACTCTATTATCTGTTAAAACGGGCGGATGCCCTGAGGACTGTGCCTACTGTCCTCAGGCAGCACGCTACCATACCGATGTGAAAGTGCATAAACTATTGCCTGTAAAAGAGGTGATAGAGTCGGCTCAAATGGCCAAAGCCAGCGGAAGTACGCGTTTTTGTATGGGTGCTGCTTGGCGCGAAGTGCGCGATAACCGCGATTTCGATCAAGTTTTGGAAATGGTGAAAGGAGTTAATGCCATGGGTATGGAGGTTTGCTGTACGCTGGGTATGCTTACCGAAGAACAAGCCAACAAGTTGAAAGATGCTGGTTTGTATGCCTATAACCACAATCTCGATACCAGCGAAGAGCATTATGAGGAAATTATTACCACGCGTACCTATGATGATCGCCTGAATACCCTAGAAAATGTGCGCAAAGCCAAGATATCGGTTTGCTCAGGTGGAATTATCGGCTTGGGCGAGGCACATGCTGACCGTATCGGGATGTTGTTGACCTTAGCCAATTTGCCGGAACATCCAGAATCGGTACCAGTAAATGCCTTGGTGCCTGTGGAAGGAACGCCTTTGGAAGATCAAGAGCGTGTATCGGTATGGGAAATGGTGCGTATGATTGCCACGGCTCGTATTATTATGCCTAAAGCCATGGTACGCCTATCGGCTGGTCGTGTGCGTATGAGCGTGGAGGAGCAAGCTTTGTGCTTTATGGCGGGAGCCAATTCTATCTTTGCAGGGGATAAATTGTTGACTACACCTAACCCAGAAGTGAATGCCGATCAGGAGATGTTCCAAACATTGAATTTGAAACCGCGTAAGGCGTTTAAAGATGCTTCTAAACCAGCGGTAGTATTTGAGCAGATACCTCAGCATTAATCATTGATTGAAAGACATAAAAAAAGGAGCAAGCAGCTCCTTTTTTTATGTCATGAGGTCTTATCAAAGTAGTTTGTAGCCAATGCTAAACATGACTTGATTGATGTTTTTAGTACCATTGGCCACATCAGAAATGCTACCAAACTGGCCTTCATAACGGATGTCCAAGGTGAGTTTGGTGATATCCAAGCCCGCTCCGGCCTGATAACCGAAGATGTTGCTCTTAAAATCATCTTTAATATCATCTTTATCCAGTTTAGCAGAAGTTAAAAAACTTGCTACAGGGCCTACATATACCCGTGCAATTAAAAACTTAAAGCCAACCAATACGGGTACATCTACCTTGCTTAGGTTGAATTTTACCTCCTGATAATCAGGTGTAGAAGTGGTGCTGACATTTTGAAGGGTTTTGTTGCTGGTATTGTTGAAGTATACTTCGGGCTGAAGAAAAAGTCCGGCTGCGCCAATTCGGGCAAATGCCCCCACATGGTAGCCGAGGCTCAAATCTCCTTCTTTCAAAGCCGCCTGATTGTCTTCCACTTTTAATTTGGTAGAGCTCACCCCAGCCTTAAGACCAAGGGAAAAAGATTGGGAATAGCTATATCCAAAAGCCATTACCGCCAACATACTTAGAATGATTTTTTTCATTTCAATAGAGTGTTTAGTTAAAAAAAGTATAGTTTGTGATTACTAATTAACGGTATTTCTCGCATTTTTAACTCTAGTAAACCCATTTTTAGTGAAACTTAATTTGCCGGATTTCTTACACGAGCATTTGCAAGACCAACTCGCTCAGCGCCAAAAGCAGCAAAACTTGCGAAAATTGCCCCTTTTTTCACCCAATATGGTAGATTTTAGCTCCAATGACTACTTGGGACTAGCTACTAACCGAGAACTCACCCAAGCCATTGATTTTGCTTATAAAAACTTGAGTCCGGCTAAAAATGGGGCAACAGGCTCCCGCTTGATTTCCGGAAACTCCACCTATGTAGAATCTGTGGAGAAGGACTTAGCTACTATTTTTCAGGGAGAGAGCGCTTTACTGTTCTCCTCAGGTTATATGGCCAACCAAGCCGTGTTAAGTGCGCTTCCAGGGAAAAATGATGTGATTCTGTATGATGAGTTAGCCCATGCTTGTATCAAAGATGGGGCACGATTGAGTTTGGCCACTCGCTATCCGTTTAGGCATAATGATTTGTCTGATTTGACCAGAAAGATTGAGTCCAATCAGCAAGCGGAGTTCATTTACATTGTAGTAGAATCGGTGTATTCTATGGATGGGGATCAGGCGTTTTTGGAGGATTTGATAGATTTGAAAAAACGGTTCCTCAAGGTATGTTTACTAATAGATGAGGCACATTCCACGGGTATTTATGGTGCGAAGGGAGCCGGTTTGACTGTGGAAAAAGGACTACATTCCGCATTTACCGCCCGCGTTTATACCTTTGGCAAAGCCATGGGTATTCATGGAGCCTGTGTGGTGGGTTCGGAGGTGCTCAAGCAATTCCTCATTAACTTTTCGCGACCTTTTATTTATACCACAGCGCCTGACGATCACAGCGTGGCGGCCGTGCAGCAAGCCTTCCGTTTTCTGCAAGAACATCCCAATTTGGCAAAAGATTTATTTGACAGAATTCACTTCTTTCAAGAAAAAAAAGCGGCTCTGGATTGGGGTAAGTTTAGCTGGACGGACAGTGATTCGCCCATTCAATCCTTGATTATTCCGGGAAATGAAACCGTGAAAAAGATAGCGCAAAAAATGCAGGAGCAGGGCTTTTTTGTGCGAGGTATTACTTCCCCTACGGTTAAGGCAGGACAAGAACGATTACGGATTTGCTTGCACAACTTTAATTCCGAATCGGAAATCGAGCAGTTATTACAGCATTTACATCAGGTAATCCATTCAGAAAATGAGACTGGCCATCATTAGCAATACCAGCGCGGGCAATGGAGTTGCTTCCTCGTATCTTCAAAAAGTATTTCAAGCCTGTGAGGCGAATGGTTTTACGTATGAGGTATTTTCCAATGTCTTACCCGAAGTCCATAGGCTCAAGGAGTTCAATCAATTGGTAATCATTGGGGGTGATGGCACTCTACATCATGTAATCAATGCGTATAAAGAAGCGCTAAAAGATATTCCCTTATCCTTATTAGCAGCAGGAACAGGCAATGATTTTGCACGCTCCGTTTATTTAAAACAGGACTTTGATTTTCAGCTGGATAGAGTGCTCAATGGTGAGCTACAACCTATAGACGTAGGACTTTGTAATGAACATTGGTTCCTTAATGGCGTAGGTGTGGGTTTTGATGGAGCTGTAGTGCACAAAATGCTGAAAGACCGATGGTTTAGCGGGCATCTTTCCTATTATATGGCTGTGCTTTCCTTACTTTTCTCCTACGAAGAAACGTCTTTGAGAATTACCATTGACCAACAAACGCGGGAAGAAAAAGCCTTAATGCTAACCGTAGGTAATGGGCGTTTTTTTGGGGGTGGTTTTTTGGTCACACCTCAGGCAAATTTAGCAGATGGACAACTGGATGCTTGTACCATTGGCCGTATACCCAAATGGCAGCGCGCTTTTCACTTGCCAAAAATTGAAAAAGGCCTGCACCTTTCGCTCCCTTTCGTGCGTTATGAACAGGCTAAGGAAATCCGTATTGAATCAACCGAACCCTTGCATGCTCATCTGGATGGCGAATACCATTTCGGAACAGACTTTCGCATATCCCTTCGTCCGGCTTATTTGCAATTCAGGATTTAGTTGAAAAGCTTGTTCTTTCGCCATTTCATCCCAAAATTGCGCCAAAAACCATTTATGCACGATCTGTTTGTAAGCGCCATAGGCACCGATAGTGGCAAAACCCTCGTTTCCTCCATTCTCCTCACTGCTTTTGAAGGAGAATATTGGAAGCCCATACAAGCCGGAAAACCCACAGATACCGATAGTGTCCGAAATTTAGTAGGAGAGGAGAAGCATGTGTTTCATCCAGAACGCTATGTATTGCAAAAACCCGCTTCCCCTCACGATGCTGCAGCCGAAGAAGGCATAGAAATCCGTTTGGAAGATTTCAGTTTGCCCGCGCATACGCGTCCGCTCATTGTAGAAGGAGCAGGCGGACTGATGGTTCCCATCAATGAGTCACAGGTTATTTTGGATTTAATTCATCATTTGGGTTTGCCCGTGGTATTGGTGGCTAATTTGTATTTGGGCAGTATCAATCATACCTTGCTGAGTGCCGATGCCCTTAAGCGCAAAGGCGTTCCTGTAAAAGGAATTATATTTAATGGAGAGCCCAATGAGGCCAGTCAGCGATTTATTCAAAACTATACCCAGTGGCCCGTGTTATTACATGTGCGAAGAGAGGAAAGCGTAACCGCGGATAGTATTAATAAGTATGCGCACCAGTTTTTAAAAACCTACCATGAGTACTATCCTTGATAATGACAAAGAATATATTTGGCACCCCTTTACGCCACTAAAAGGTATGCCCGATCCCCTTCCTATTGTTAAGGCGGAAGGGGCGTATTTGTATACCGAATCCGGACAGAAAATTTTGGATGCCGTGAGTTCGTGGTGGGTGAACCTTCATGGGCATGCGCATCCAAATATCGTTAAAGCCATTGCCGAGCAGGCAGCCACATTAGAGCATGTGATTTTTGCCGGATTTACGCATAAACCCGCTACTGAACTGGCTAAAAAGCTGGTCAGTATTTTCCCAGAGGGAATAAAAAAAGTATTTTATTCCGATAATGGCAGCACTTCGGTAGAGGTGGCGCTAAAAATGGCCATACAATATTGGTTTAATAAGGGGATTGAGAAAAAGCGCATCATTGCATTTGAAGGAGCCTATCATGGCGATACCTTTGGCAGTATGTCGGTGGGTGACCGCTCGGTGTTTAGTATGCCATTTCAACCCTATTTGTTTGAGGTTACATTTTTGCCTTTTCCTACTATAGATAACCGGGAAGAGGTAATTAATCTTTTGAGTCAAACCTTGGAAAAAGGAGATGTGGCAGCCTGTATTTATGAGCCTTTGGTTCAGGGAGCATCCGGCATGCGAATATATCCTCAAGAGATATTGGACGAAGTCATACATCTCGCTAAACAACACCAAGCCTTGTGTATAGCTGATGAAGTAATGACCGGATTTGGCCGCACAGGCAAGCTGTTTGCCTCTGAATATCTCAGCTTACCTCCGGATATTATTTGTGTATCTAAAGGGATTACAGGAGGCTTTCTTCCCTTGGGTGTTACGGCTTGTAGTGTAGAGATTATCCATGCTTTCGATACAGCCGATACCCTCAAAACCTTTTATCACGGACATTCCTACACGGCTAATCCAATAGCCTGTGCCGCAGCATTGGCAAGTTTTGACCTATTGGTTTCTGAAGAAACCCAAAGTAAAATACAGGAAATCGCTGATTCGCACAGAAACTGGGCCGAAACCGTAAAAAATCATCCAAAAGTGGTGAAAGTAGAATGCCTTGGCACAATATTGGTTATCGAAATTAATACGGGAGAGGGGAGTTCCTATTTCAGCGAGATTCGGACGAAAATCTATCCTTACTTTCTTTCCAAGAACATACTCTTGCGGCCTTTGGGCAATACCATATATTGTATGCCTCCGTATTGTATCACTAAAGAAGAATTGAACACGATTTATTCAGAAATAAATGCTTTTTTAGCAACATTGCACTAGGCTTTACACGTAATCAACAAAAATTGTAGATGATATGAGACAAAATGTAGGAACTTTCGCATTGCTTTTGGTAATGGTCATATTTGGAGCTTGTAACCGCTCCGTTACCCGGGTAGACCCCAACCAAACTATCGATTTAAGTGGAAGATGGAACGATACCGATTCTAAACTGGTCGCCAAAGAAATGATTGAAGATGTGCTAAAACGCCCTTGGAGAGAAAATTTTTATCGTGCCAATCAGAAGAATCCGGTAGTGATAGTAGGCATGATTACCAACAAAAGCCATGAGCATATCGATGCAGATATCTTTATCAAAGACATGGAGAAAGAATTCATTAACTCGGGTATGGTGCGTGTAGTAGACAATGGAGAATTCAGAGAGAAACTTCGTGTAGAACGTGCTCAGCAGCAAGATTTTGCCAGTCCTGAAACGCAAGCCAAATGGGGACGTGAACTAGGTGCCAACTACATGCTTTTTGGCACAGTGAACTCACAAATTGATGAATTGGGTAAGAAGAAGGTAGTTAACTATAAAGTAAACCTTTGGCTTACCGACCTTGAAACAAGCGAAAAGGTATGGCTAGGGGATAAAGAAATTAAAAAATATATCGTAAACTAATCACAGGGGCTTAGGCCCCTTTTTTTATTTCCATTCAGTGATATTGATTACTTCACGGGCATGACTGTATTCATGCGGCTGATTGGAGGCAATAATTACCAAGCGGTTAGATACTTGCTGCATTAGGCCCTGATACCAAGCCACTCCCTGGGCATCGAGGTTGGAGGTGGGCTCATCGAGCAGCATAAGGCTACATTCAGAAGCAAAAGCCAGTACCAGTTGGGCGCGTTGCTTCATGCCGGAAGAAAAATGTTTGATTAGTTTATCCTGAGCGTGTAGCAAACCCGATGAAGTGAGCAATTCGTCTAAAGAGAACTCTTTAGCCCGATTCTTAAAAGTGAAATGGAAGGTAATGAGTTCTCGCAAGGTCATTTCCTCAATCAACTCCATATACGGGGTCACGAATACCAATTCCTGATAAATCTGTTCAGCGGAAACGGTTTTGTCTTTATGCTTGTAGGAAATATCTCCTTTGGAAGGAAGGTTTAGGCCACTTAGAAGTTGTAATAGGGTAGACTTCCCACTTCCATTGTAGCCTGTAATGGCATAGTGTGTACCCGAAAAAAAATGGTAGGTGAAATTCTTGAAAATCCACCCACCATTAAATTTTTTAGAAAGTCCTTCCGCTATAATCTCCATGATCAGTCATTACCATAGCCTTTCATAATTCCTCTTTCGGAACGATGAATGAACTGTATGATATCGTCCTTTTCTTTGGAAGGAGGTAATTCTTTTTCGATTTTGGCCATGGCCAAGGAGTTGTTCAAGCCGCTCAGATACAGCTGACGGTATACTTCTTGGATTTCCCCGATGCGTTCGTTGGAAAAACCTCTTCTGCGCAAGCCTATGGTATTGATTCCGGCATAAGAAAGAGGTTCGCGAGCCGCTTTTACAAAAGGAGGAACATCTTTTCGTACCAAGGAGCCACCTGATATCATCACATGCGCACCGATTTTCACAAACTGGTGTACAGCACTGGCTCCACCGATAATGGCATAGTCGCCAATTTCAACGTGGCCAGCTACTTGTACAGAGTTTACAATAATCACATTATTGCCAATAATACAATCGTGGGCTATGTGGGCATAGGCCATCACCAGGCAATTGCTACCCACCACGGTTTTCATTTTATCGTGCGTACCCTTACTGATGGTTACGAACTCACGAATTGTGGTATTGTCGCCAATCTCGGTAGTGGTTTGCTCACCCAAAAACTTAAGGTCTTGGGGAATAGAAGAGATTTGCGCGCCCGGGTAGATTTTACAGTTTTTCCCGATACGGGCACCATCACTTATCACCGCATTGGGGCCAATCCAAGAGCCTTCTCCAATCTCAACATCTTTGCTGATATAGGCGAATGGCTCAATGGTAACGTTATCAGCAATTTTTGCTTCCGGATGTATATAGGCGAGTGGTTGATTCATCTTGGGTAGAATAATAGATTTTATATGGCCGGAGCGGTTTCTTTACGTACGATGCTGGCTGTCATCACAGCTTCACACACCAAAGATGAGCCAACAAATATTTGTCCGCGCATCTTGGCGATACCGCGTTTGATAGGAGCAATGAGCTCACACTTAATGATAAGCGTATCGCCCGGCAATACCATTTTGCGGAAGCGGCAACTTTCAATGCCTATGAAATAAGTCCAGTAGTTTTCAGGATCAGGTACCGTACCCAATACCAAAATACCTCCTGTTTGTGCCATAGCTTCTACTTGAAGTACGCCCGGCATTACCGGATTTCCCGGAAAATGGCCCATAAAATAGGGCTCATTCATGGTCACATTTTTTATAGCGGCCACGGTAGTTTCATCTACGTGGAATACCTTGTCAATCAAGAGGAAAGGATAACGATGCGGCAGCGTATTGCTGATTTGATTGATATCCATTACCGGAGGCAACTTGGGATCGTAGTGCGGAATGCTCGAATTCAAGTTGGCCATCATCATCTTTTTCAGCTTCTTGGCAAAAGCTACGTTGGCCGCATGCCCTGGACGAGCGGCTAATATTTGCGCTTTCAAAGGACGACCCACCAAAGCTAAATCACCCACTACATCTAATAGTTTATGACGAGCCGGCTCGTTTTTGTGGCGAAGCTCCACATTGTTCAAAATACCTTCCTTCTTAACTTCTACTTTAGGCTTGTTAAAGAGTTTGGCTATTTCTGCTAGTTCTTCCTCTTTCACTACGCGGTCAACCACCACGATGGCATTATTCAAATCGCCACCTTTGATAAGATTGTTTTTGTGGAGCATTTCCAGCTCGTGCAAAAAGCAAAAGGTGCGACATGAGGCAATTTCCTTTTCAAACTCGGTAATGCTGTTCAAAGAAGCATGCTGACTCCCCAATACGGGTGAGTTATAGTCAATCATTACCGTTACCCGATAATCATCGAGGGGCAGGGCAGCCATTTCTACATTGCGCTCCGGTTCACGATAGAATACGCCTTCCGGCACTTCAAAGAAATTGCGCAAGGCATTCTGTTCTTCAATCCCCGCTTCGTGCAACACGTTGATGAATTGGATAGAGCTACCATCCATAATAGGAGGCTCAGGACCATCCAACTGAATAAGCACATTGTCGATTTGTAAACCTACCAAGGCGGCTAGCGTGTGCTCTACCGTATAAATACGGGCACCACTTTGCTCGATAGTTGTACCACGAGAAATATCCACCACATTGTCGACATCAGCATCTACAATAGGTTCTCCCGGTAAGTCGATTCGTTGGAATTTGATTCCGTGATTAGGTTTGGCAGGTAAAAAAGTCATATTGGCCTGTACACCTGTGTGAAGTCCCACACCCGAAACGGTTACAGACTTTTTGATGGTTTGTTGCTTAATATTCATTATTCTTTAAAGATGCGGGCAAATTTAGTACTTTTTCTTCAAGTGCTCTCAATTGCTTCACCAAATCGGGAAGTTTCTTAAAGGCGGCATAGGTTTTAAGGTAACTGCCGTGGTCGAAGGCGGGACTGCCCATCCATACGGTGCCTTCTTCGGTAATGGTTTTGCTGATGCCGGATTGTGCAGCTATGGTGGTTTTATTGGCGATTTGCAGGTGACCTACTATGCCCACTTGCCCGGCTACTACACAGTTTTCGCCTACTTTGGCCGAGCCTGAAATACCCGCTTGAGCAGCTACTACGGTATTTTTACCCACCTCTACATTATGGGCAATCTGAATTAGATTATCAAGTTTTACGCCTTTTCGGATAATGGTAGAACCCATGGTTGCGCAGTCGATTACGGTATTGGCACCGATATCTACATTGTCTTCGATGATTACATTGCCTAGTTGGGGGATGGTTTTGTACGTACCATCGGCCTGTGGAGCAAAGCCGAATCCATCACTGCCGATTACAGTACCTGAATGGATAACACAGTGGCTTCCTATCACGGTTTTGCTATATACTTTTACGCCCGCATAAATGATGGTGTTGTCGCCAATGGTCACATTATCACCGATATAGGCATTGGGATAGATTTTTACATTCTTTCCGATTTTTACCTGGTGACCGATATAAGAAAATGCCCCGCGGTAAATCCCTTCACCCACTTCTGACTTGTCACCAATAAAGGAGGGTTGTTCCACGCCTTGCTTTTGAAAGCTGATAAGTTGATGGTATTGTTCTAATAATAGGGTAAAGCTGGTATAAGGATCGTCAACAAGAATAAGGCTAGGATGGATTTCTTTCTGGGCAACAAAGCCTTTTTTGGCAATTACTGCACCTGCCTGAGAAGTGTATAGGTAGTTCTCGTATTTAGGGTTTGACAAGAAAGAAATGTCCGAAGGGCCGGCCGTTTCTATCTTTCCTAGATTATTGATTTTTCTAGTGCCATCTCCTACCACTTCTCCGCCTAGCATCGAGGCAATCTGGCTAACGCTAAATTCCATTTAGTAAAGCTAAAATAACACAAACTTAATCTTGCAAAGTTACACTTTTGGGCCAGCAAAGGTAATTTTTTCGTACAATTTTGCTCATGGCCTTAATGTTGGGCAAATCAGAGGCTTTGGTGATTTCCACAATGGCACCCGATTTTAGCCGTATATTGATTTTCTGTTTTTCCATCAAATAGGCCGAATTAGAAAGTACGCCTTTGTCTATCAGGAACTCAGCTTCATTTTCCGATACCTGCATTTGCTGAGCAATGCTTTGTTTGACCTTACTTATCTCTTCTTTGCTACTCGGGTTAGGCCCTAACTTGATGGTGAAAAGTTGCCTACCTAGAAGGCTGCTTGCCAGGTAGGAGAGTACCTTGTCGGGATGATTTTCAGCTGATTTTATAGCCGACCATATGTCAAAATCATCCAAAGCAAGGTAATGGCGCAAGACCTCTTCTTGGGTAGTGAGGATATCAAAGCGTACCGGATTTTGTAAAAAGTATTTCAATGCGGCCGAACCCTCTACATAATGGCCTTTTTGTACCAAATATTTCGCCCTTTTGATAAATAAAGTGAGCATCTTTTCGGCACTTACGGCTGTTTTGTGTAGGTAAACTTGCCAATACATCAAACGTCTGGCGCCCAGAAAGTTCTCAATCGAATAAATTCCTTTTTCTTCCACCACCAGCTCATCGTTTTCTATGCTCAGCATCTCGATGATACGGTTTACCCCAATAGTACCTTCAAACACTCCAGTGAAAAAGCAGTCTCGGTTGAGGTAATCCAATCGGTCGATATCCAACTGGCTGCTGACCAAGCTGTGCAAAAACTTGCGGTGATAGGTATTGGTAAAGATGGCGATGGCCATATCGAGCTTGCCTTTAAACTGCTCATTGAGCGATTTCATCAGTAGTAAAGAAAGCTCTTCATGGTGTAGGCTTTTTATTAGGCTAAACTCTAGCGTATGCGAAAAGGGGCCGTGACCTACATCGTGCAACAAAATGGCAATTTGTGCGGCTTGATATTCTTCGGGACTTATCATGTGCCCCTTGCTCCTCAAGCTATCTAAAGCATTGCCCATCAGGTGCATGGCGCCCATGGCATGATGAAAACGCGTATGAAGCGCCCCGGGATATACATAATCAGTCAAACCTAGCTGTTTGATTCTCCGTAACCGTTGGAAGTACGGATGCTCTATAATCTGGTAAATCAAATCATCGTTTACGGTGATAAACCCGTAAAGCGGGTCACTAAAAATCTTTTTTTTAGCCAAGGTTATGTTGAATAAGTGAATTTATTGCCTAATTTATCGACTATGCAAAGATATAGTATTTTATGGGCCGATGATGAAATCGACCTGCTAAAACCACACATTCTGTTTCTCACCGCCAAAGGCTACGACATCACACCTGTGAACAACGGGGCTGAGGCTATTGATAAATGTAATTCCGAAACATTCGATATCGTTTTTTTGGATGAAAACATGCCCGGCATGAGCGGGCTTGAGGCATTGACTTTTATAAAAGCGAGCAAGCCCAATCTTCCTGTAATCATGATTACCAAAAGTGAGGAAGAGTACATTATGGAAGAGGCTATTGGTTCTAAGATTGCCGATTACCTGATAAAACCCCTCAACCCTAATCAAATCCTGATTTCAGTTAAGAAAATATTGGACAATAAGCGACTGGTAAACCAAAAAACCACTATGGGCTACCAGCAGGATTTTAGAAATATCATGATGGCCTTCAACGACCACATGAGTCATTCGGAATGGGCAGATTTGTATAAAAAGCTAGTGTATTGGGAAATAGAGATGGAGCAAACCGATAACAAAGGTATGGCTGAGGTACTCGAGACCCAGAAAAGTGAAGCCAATGCCAATTTTACTAAGTTTATAAGCAAGAACTATGAATCGTGGCTTAACGATGCATCTGTAGATAAACCTCTTCTGAGTCATCAACTTATGAAGAAAAAGGTGTTTCCCGAGCTAGGCGAGCAACCTGTTTTTTTCATCCTGATTGATAACCTCCGCTACGACCAGTGGAAGATTATCGAGAAAGACGTGGCCGAACTATTCACCATCAAGCAAGAAGAAAGCTATTTCAGTATTTTGCCTACCACAACGGCTTATGCCCGAAATGCCATCTTCTCGGGCATGTTGCCTTTGGATATGGCCAAATATCACCCCGACCTCTGGAGTAATGAAGGGGACGATGAAGGGAAGAATAACAATGAAGAGGAATTTTTGCGCAGGCAATTGAAAAAGCAGACGCTGCAAATCAAGATGAGCTATCATAAGATTATACATGCCTCGCAGGGGAAGCAGTTGTATGATAACCTACCCAATTTGATGCATAATTCATTGAACGTGTTGGTGTATAATTTCGTGGATATGCTTTCGCATGCACGCACCGATATGCAAATGATACGGGAGCTTGCCCCCGATGAAGGTGCCTATCGTTCGCTTACGCTGAGTTGGTTCAATCATTCCTCCCTGTTCGATACCCTCAAATGGTTGTCTGAAAAGAAAGTAAAAGTGATACTCACTACCGATCACGGCACTATTCGGGTGAAAAAGCCTTTTAAAATTGTAGGGGATAGAAATACCAATACCAACCTACGCTATAAGCAAGGCAAAAACTTGGGTTACGAGGGTAATAACGTACTGGAAGTCCGCAAACCGGAAAGCTTCTTTTTGCCTCGTACTAATGTGTCCACCTCGTATGTATTTGCTACGGACGATACCTTTTTTGCTTACCCCAATAACTACAATCAGTACGTGAGTATCTACAAAGACACCTTTCAGCATGGGGGAGTTTCGCTCGAAGAAATGATAATTCCTTTTATTTTGCTAACTTCGAAATCGAGTCGATAAACGGAGCGATGATTTGGGAAAATGTGAGGCAAGAAGAGCTTGCTACAGTAGCTAGGGAAGTATTAGCGAAGGCCAAGGGCCATACAGTTTGGTTGTTAGAAGGGGAGATGGGCGCAGGGAAAACCACCTTTATAAAGGCACTTTGTCAAGAGCTAAAGGTGAAAGATGCAGTAAGCAGCCCTTCGTATGCCTTGGTGAATCAATACCTCAGCGAGGATGGAGAAGAAATCTATCATTTTGACTTTTATCGCATTAAGGACGCCTGGGAAGCACAAGAAATTGGCACCGAGGAATACCTGGCAAGTGGGAATTTATGCTTGATTGAATGGTCAGAGCGCATTGCACCCTTATTGCCTACCGATGTTCTTACTGTATATATTACTATTTCATCCGATACTACACGAACCATACGCGTTGATTTTCCATGAATAAGCCTACATCCGGATTTGAAAAACTGGCCAAAGAATCAAGTCTTTATCCGCAAGAGTCTTTATTAAAAGTGAAAGAAGGGAAAAACGCTCTCTTTATTGGCGTTCCCAAGGAAACCTCTTTACAAGAAAACCGAGTGCCGCTCACACCTGAGGCGGTAGCTATTTTGGTACTCAATGGACACGAAGTATGGATTGAGGCCGGTGCCGGAGCGGGTTCTAAATTTAGCGATAAGGAGTTCAGCGATGTGGGGGCTAAAATCGTGTACAATACCAAAGAAGTGTATGAAGCCAATATTATTCTTAAAATTGAGCCTCCCACTTTAGAAGAGATAGAAATGATTAAGCCGGGCCGAACCATAATTTCGGCCATTCAGCTCGGTAGCCAGTCGCCCAAATACATACAAGCTATCAATGAGCGCAAGCTTACGGCCATTGCCTACGAACTCATTGAAGATAAAGTAGGAGGAATGCCCTTTGTGCGTTCCATGAGCGAAATTGCGGGTAGTACCGTTATGCTCATTGCGGCCGAATATTTAAGTAGTGTAAATCATGGTAGGGGTATTATTTTAGGTGGAATTACAGGCGTGCCACCCACTAAAGTAGTAATTCTAGGAGCGGGAACCGTAGCCGAATATGCGGCCAGAACGGCTTTGGGCCTAGGG
Organism: Shiella aurantiaca; assembly: GCA_030412945.1. Taxonomy (GTDB): domain Bacteria; phylum Bacteroidota; class Bacteroidia; order Cytophagales; family Cyclobacteriaceae; genus Shiella; species Shiella aurantiaca. Next base: position 488,273 of record JAUHJS010000003.1, read on the forward strand.
GCTGAAATTCAGATATTTGACAGCCATATCTATAAACTTCGCAGAATCAAACATACCCTTGGCCAACAGGTGTACACGGCTACTATCGATACCACCTTACTTAGCGAATCGCTCAAAAATGCCGATGTGGTAATTGGCGCTATTCGTGCCGAGCGCGGTCGCAATAAATGTGTAGTAACGGAAGAAATGGTGGCCGCCATGAAGCCCGATTCGATCATAATAGATGTGAGCATCGATCAAGGAGGATGCGTAGAAACCTCCGAAATTACCACGCATGATAGACCTATCTTCAAAAAACATGGCGTAATTCACTATTGTGTGCCCAATATTGCCTCTCGGGTAGCGCGTACCGCCACCTATGCTTTTAGTAATATCATTTCGCACATGCTGCTACAAGCCGCTGAAATGGGCGGTATGGAAGATATGATTTTCAATAGTCGCTGGTTTATGCGGGGGGTATATTGCTATAAAGGCTATTTGACCAATGCCCACGTGGCCCGTAAGTTCAACCTCAAGCACAAAGATTTGAATTTGTTTATGGCAGCCCGTTTTTAAAGTCAGATATGTCTATACCTTATTTACTTTTTCCAGTTAGTATTTACAAGGAAATTTGATAGCTTAAGGTATGGATTTTAAAAGATTAACCCTATATGTAGATACTTCTGTTTTAGGGGGTTATTTCGATATCGAGTTTGCAAAAGAAACACAAAAACTTTTCGATAATCTATCAGAGTCGAAATATGATATCATGTACTCCTCCGTGACGGAAGATGAATTGTTGTATGCACCTGAGCCCGTTCAAGAACTTTTAAACCAAATCCCTCAAAAACTTAAAAGGAGGGTTGAGTTAACAGAAGAGGCAGTACAATTGGCGGACACATATATAAAAGAAAAGGTCGTTGGTAAAACAAGCCGAGAAGACTGTTTTCATATTGCATTGGCTACCATACATAAAGCTGATGTGCTTGTAAGTTGGAACTTTAAACACATAGTTAATATTTTTAGAATAAGAGGGTATAATGCGGTGAATTTGAAACTTGGCTATGCGCAAATTGATATTCGTTCGCCCAAAGACATTATAGACAATGAAGAAGAGTAAAGAAAAAAGTGTGATCAAAGGCTTTGAGGCCGTAAAGTTTATGAGGAAAGTTCGAGATGAAATTTCGAAAGATATTGCGGATATGGACTTTCAAGAAATAAAAAAGTATTTCGAAAATCGTAGACTAAAAATAAGTATCAAGAAATAAGATGCCCATTAAAGGTGCAAGTTGCTGTTAGTTGAAAGTTCGAGACTGTTTACTAACTTTGGCTTCCCATTACGGAGGTGCCGTAATGACTTCTATCAATAGCTATCGGGTCTAGTTACTTTTCTTCATGTTCAACCGATTACTCAATCGTCTTCCACTCACTATTATCAAGATAAAAATTGCGGCCATTTTGTACCGTTTGGTCAAGATATTCGTGTGGAACGACCATCAAATTATTACCCGTCAAAAGATTCGCTATGCCGTAGACCTTAAAGAAGGGCTTGATTTGTCCTTGTTTCTTTTTGGGTCTTTTCAAAAGCACGTTACGCATAGTGCATTATATAAAATCCCGGCTGATGCTACTATTATAGATATTGGTGCCAATGTAGGCCTTATGTCTTTACAGTTTGCCCAAATGGCGCCCCAAGGCAAGGTATATGCCTTTGAGCCTACCGATTACGCCTTTGGTAAGCTACAGAAGAACCTAAGTTTGAATCCCGATTTGGCACAGCGCATAGTAGTATATAAGTCGTTTGTATCGAATCAAGAGCAGGAAAAGGCTGAAATAGTAGCGTACAGCAGTTGGCAGGTGGCCGGAGCAAATAGTCACGATAAACATCCCGTACACTTGGGCAGTGCCATGGAAGCTTCGGATACTGGAAGTACTACTTTAGACGCCTTTGTAAAAGAAAAGCAGCTAAATCGGATCGATTTCTTGAAAATTGATACCGATGGCCATGAATTTGAGGTGTTTGGGGGCGCACAAGCTACTATTAAGCAGTTTCAACCCGTGATTGTCTTTGAAATTGGTCAATATGTAATGCAGGAAAAAGGAATCGACTTCAGTTTCTATTACCAATACCTTAGTCCCTTGGGCTACAAGCTATACGACAGTAAATCGGAAAAAGCCATCACGCTTACTAATTACCAAGATATCATTCCCCGTAAAGGAACTATTGACATTATTGCCATCCCAGCAGCCAAATCATGATACTTTCGCGCTATTCTATACAACAATCGACCATACAAGGTGCCGGAAAAGGCCTCTTTCTCCAAGAAAGGGTGAAAAAAGGAAGTATCATGGTTGTTCCGGATGCTATCAATCGCATTTTAACCCTCGATGAGCTAAACACCTATCCTAAGGACAGCCTGGAGCAAGATAGTTCGGTGCGCTGGTTTGAAAACTATTATACCGTAAACCTCGAATGGACGGATGAATGCTACATCAACCATAGTTTTGATTGCAATGGCATCTGGCATTTGGGGTTCATATTTGCCGCACGTGATATCGAGGCTGGGGAGGAAATGACCATAGATTATCGATTTATCATCCCCGAAGGAGAGGCCATGCCTTTTTTAGATGGGGCTAGCGGTCAGCCTATTATCGGGTATTCGTGGAAAGAAATCATGGCTAAATCCATGGAACAAGTACAAAGGGCGCTTTTTTAGCGCCTTTTTTGTTTCATTACTATATATTTTAAAAGATACAGTTAAAAATTTAACCTGATTTTGAAAAGTGATATAGTATTTGCTTAATTTTGCCTCGTATTTTAAACCAATCTATCAAAAATACCATGGCTATAATCAGATTCAGGGCTCTTGACGAAATCGCTAAACGCAAAGCGCCTCAATTCACACCACCTTCAAACAAAATTTCAGACTATTTCGGGCAAAACGTATTCGGAAAGGAAACGATGCGCGGCTATTTGTCTTCTGATATTTTTGATCGCTTACTGAGCACTATCGAAAAAGGAGAAAAAATGGACAGCGATGTAGCCGATGCCGTTGCCTCAGGCATGCGCGCCTGGGCTATGAGCCGTGGGGTTACCCACTATACCCACTGGTTTCAACCACTTACCGGTGCTACAGCCGAAAAACACGATTCGTTTTTTGATTTGATGAGTGATGGCCGTGCCATTGAAAAATTTAAAGGATCTGCCCTTGTGCAGCAAGAGCCTGATGCTTCTTCTTTTCCTAATGGAGGGATTCGTAATACCTTTGAAGCCAGAGGATATACCGCCTGGGATCCTTCTTCTCCGGCTTTCATCTACGAAAGCAATAATGTAAAGACTTTGTGTATTCCTACGGTATTCGTTTCTTATACCGGGGAAGCATTAGATTATAAAGCTCCACTTCTGAAAGCTCTTTCTTTTGTAGATAAGGCCGCTACTGAGGTGGTACAAGAATATTTTGATAAAGGCGTAACCCGCGTTACGGCTTCTTTGGGTATTGAACAAGAGTATTTCTTGGTGGATCGTGCCTTGTACATGGCTCGCCCCGACTTAGTAATGGCCGGAAGAACCGTATTCGGACATTCGCCAGCCAAAGGGCAGCAGTTGGAAGATCATTATTTTGGTTCTATTCCTGCCCGTGCGCACAGCTTTATGGCTGATTTCGAGACTGAGGCCTTGAAATTGGGTATTCCTATCCGTACACGTCACAATGAGGTGGCTCCTTCACAATTTGAATGTGCGCCTACTTTTGAGGAAGTAAACTTGGCCATCGACCACAACCAATTGCTGATGGATGTGATGGATCGCGTAGCTGAGCGCCACGGATTCAAAGTATTGTTGCATGAAAAACCTTTCGCAGGAGTAAATGGTAGCGGTAAGCACAACAACTGGTCGTTAATTACCAACACCGGTCGCAATTTGTTTGCCCCATCTACCAAAGCCAAAGAGAACCTTCAGTTCTTGGTATTCTTTGTAAACACGATTATGGCGGTGTATGAGCATGCTGATTTGTTGCGTGCTTCTATCGCATCGGCTTCCAATGATCACCGCTTAGGTGCCAATGAAGCGCCTCCGGCTATCATGTCGGTATTTATTGGTTCTCAGCTTACCGAAGTATTGAATGAGCTGGAGAAAAATGCTACCGTAAAAGTAGGTAAAGGCGATAACGTGTACATGAAATTGGGCATTAATAAGATACCACCCATTTTGATGGACAATACCGACCGTAACCGTACTTCGCCTTTTGCTTTCACAGGTAATAAGTTTGAGTTCCGCGCGGTAGGTTCTTCTGCCAATAGCGCAAGTGCCATGGTGGTATTGAATACTATTGTAGGCGAGCAGCTGATTAAGTTCAAAGCCGATGTAGATAAGCTGATTGCCAAAGGCAAGAAGAAAGAAGTAGCGATTATTGATGTATTGAGAGATTATATCAAAAAATCGAAAGCGATACGTTTCGAAGGCAATGGCTATTCCGATGAGTGGAAAAAAGAAGCCGCTAAGCGTGGCTTGAGTAATATCGTAGGTACACCTGAGGCATTGGAAGTATATCTTTCGGCTAAATCGAAGAAACTATTCACTAGTGCGGGTATTATGAACGAGCGTGAATTGGAGGCTCGTCAGGAAATCCGCTTCGAAGAGTATATCAAGCGTATTCAGATTGAAGGACGTGTATTGGGCGATTTGGCTAGCAATCACGTAATCCCTACGGCTATCAATTACCAAAACAAGCTGATTCAAAACTTGAAAGGCTTAAAAGAGATTGGTATTGATATCAAGTCGTCTCCTGTTGCGAATATCGTGAAGGAAATCACAGAGCATATGAATATCATCATCACCAAGGTAGAGGAGATGACTGAAGCCCGTAAGGCAGCCAATAAGATTGAAGACGCCCACAAACGTGCTTTGGCGTATTACAATAAAGTAAAACCTTACTTTGATGAGATTCGCTACCATGTAGACAAGCTTGAGCTACTGGTAGACGATGAAGACTGGCCTTTGGTAAAATACAGAGAACTATTGTTTGTACGATAAAACAGAAAAGCCCCGAAAGGGGCTTTTTTTATATCATGTGGGTAACATTACTTAGCTCCCCATTGTATTTCTTGATAGTCACTCCAAACTCTTGTAAAAAATCCAGTCCTTCATCAGAGGCCAAGCCTTTGTATTCGGCATAGGACTTTAGGTAAATCACTTCTTTAATACCCATAGTATAGATTACCCGAGCACAGGCGATACAAGGTGATAAGGTAACATACAAAGTGGAACCATCTACGCCCATTTTGTTTTTCACAGCATATAAAATGGCATTTTGCTCAGCATGAAGTGCCAAGGAACAACTCCCTTTACTGTCTTTTGGGCAACCTTCCTCTTTAAAGTCAATATCGCAGTTGTGTGTGCCCGCAGGAGGGCCATTATAACCTATACTAATAATACGTGTGTCTTTGGTGAGCACAGCTCCTACATGGCGCCTTACACAATGGCTACGCTTGGCCAAGTTCACGGCCAGTTCCATATAGATATCGTCAAACTCCGGTTTCATCATACAAAAGAAAATTTGGCCTGCAAGTTACACATTGCAAGGCTAAGCAATCACCTTGTGGGGGATATACTTTCGGAAGAGTGCAATTACTTGCTGAGGATCAAAGGGTTTGGAAATAAGGTCATTCATTCCCGCTTCATAAACCTTGTTTTTTACTTCCGATGGTTCAGAAGCGGTGAGCGCAATGATGGGAATATTGGCTTTTTTTCTATCCTTTAACTGTCGGATATTTTTGGCCGCTACATAGCCATTAACACCGGGCATTTGCAAATCCATCAGAATCAAGTCATAGTTTTCTTGCAAATGCATATTGAGTGCCGACTGCCCATCTCCGGCCACGGCCAATTCCACCTGCCATTTGTTTAGAAACTTGGTCATTACCATTACGTTGAGCATGGTATCTTCCGCCATCAATATCTTTACTCCTTGAAATCGAATATCTTCAATATCGGCCTGCTTTCTTTCTATTTGGCTGCTTTTAATGGAGGGCAGGTAATTGTATTTCAGGGTAAAGAAGAAGGTACTTCCTTTTTCCAATTCACTTTCTACGGTAATGGCTGAACCTTGCAATTCCAGCATTTTCTTAACAATAGCAAGCCCAAGGCCCGTTCCACCGTACTTTCTATTGATATAAGAAGCGGATTGGGTAAAAGGGCTGAATATTTGGGACAAATGCTCAGGGGCAATACCAATACCTTCGTCCTTAACCTGAAAATTGATTTGTACCTCGTTTTCGTTACGAATGATAGGTTCTACATTCAGCCATATATTCCCTTTTTCGGTAAATTTCAGAGCATTACTTAATAGGTTGTTCAGAATCTGGGTAAGCTGGGTGAAATCACCCATAATCATATAATGAAACTTCGGCTCCATTTCATAATGTACCTGTACACCTTTTAATTGTCCTTGCTTTTGAAAGCTTTTAATGATTTGCTGACACAGTTGGTCGAGGTCGAAGGGGAGTTTCTCGGGCTGACTTTTTCCACTTTCCAGCTTATTGAAATTCAGGATGTCATTCAGAATATGGAGCAGGTTTTCAGCCGAATACTTAAGGGTTTGCAAGTTGTCGTATTGGTCTTTTCGAGGGTTCTCGGTCAATAGAATATTGCTTAGTCCAATTACCACATTGAGGGGTGTGCGTATTTCGTGCGACATCACCGAAAGGAAACTCGACTTGGCTTCGGAGGATTCTTCAGCCTGTTTCATGGCATCTTCCAGCTTCTCATTGAGGGCCTTTTGCTGGTCGACTACTGCATTCAGACTGGTAATAGTAGAGCTAAACGAACTGTTGTACAGCCATATCACATAAATGATAAGTAAAAGAAGCGATACGGTACTGAAAGCGCGGGCAAAATCATTGGCTTGTTCAGGCTCAAATGGAATAATGGCCGAGAAGGCCTCATTGTAAAAAATCAAGAGTATAACCGGAATACTCACTATGGCCGTGTACAGCGAACCATAAAATTGGCCTAGGGCAAAAAATGCGAAAAAGGAAACCAGAATAATCAACTCAAAAGTAATGAGGTTGACCGTTTGGAAGATGATAAAGGAATTACTGAAAATATTTCCCAAGGTCATCCAAATCACCCAATGGCTTACCCGCTTGTAGCGCCCAGTCCTGACCAAGTATAAAAAAAGGCCCAGTGTGAGGATAAAAATAACAGAGGTACGAACAATCTGCATAGGCAGTTGTTGCATCACTATATTGGGCAATGACACCACCATGATGGTGAGTACAATCAGAAGCCCATTGTACAAGAGCTTAATCCGCGTTTTGTCCAGTAATGATTCATGTGAATCAAGAAGCGGCTGAAGCGCCATGGAGGAGAAATACTTTGGAATAGCGGGGTTCATTTAGTAAATTGAAAGCTACAAAGATTAACTATCGTACCTTAATATAGTACTATTTATTGAATAATTTTTTACCTATTAACACAAATAAAACCGAGTAACTTATGAAAAAAGTACTTTTTATTGCCTTCTGCTTCATTGCAAGCTCTGTATGGGCACAAGATGCACTGCAACCTAAGCCTAGCCCTACCGATATCGCTAAAGAGATGGTAGGAGAGACCTATATCAAAGTAACCTATGCGCGCCCACACAAAAAAGGCCGTGCTATATTTGGAGAACTCGTTCCTTATGGAAAAGTTTGGAGAACAGGCGCCAATGAAGCCACAGAAATTACATTTACTAAAGATGTGGTGTTTGGGGGTAAGGAATTAGCTGCAGGTACGTATGCCTTGTTTACCATCCCTAATACAAGCGAATGGACCATTATTTTGAATAGCGATTTGGGACAATGGGGCGCTTATGGCTACAAAGAAAAAAATGATGTACTACGTGTAAATGTTCCCGTAGAAAAGGCTGATGCCGAATACGAGCCCTTCACCATCAAAGTGAAAAAGAATGGCAAAGAAGCCAGTTTGCAGCTTATGTGGGATACCACCCAAGTATCAGTACCGATTCAAACTAAATAAGTATGAGCGACAAAGGCTTCACACGGCTCAAGGATTTTTATCCCTATTACTTGGAAGAACACCAAAACCCCACCTGTAGAATTTTGCACTTTATTGGTACCAGTTTGGTGTTTGGGCTTTTGTTTTATGGGCTTATTTCCGGGAAGTATTGGGCACTCTGGTTTATTCCGGTAGTGGGCTACGGTTTTGCCTGGGTGGGGCACTATTTCTTCGAAAAAAACAAACCGGCCACTTTCCAATATCCTTTATATAGTTTGGCCTCCGATTTTATTTTATATTTCGAATTACTAATCGGAAAGCAATCCTTTAAACCCAAAACGCATGGAGATTCAGCAGCAGGATGATGGCCACAAAGGCTCCTTTTTTATAAAATCTGAGGGCAAAAAACTGGCCGAGATGACCTACGTGTACTCAGGCCCGGGCCGATTGATTATTGACCATACCGAGGTGGACGAATCGCTACGTGGACAAAAAGTAGGCAATAAACTCCTCGATAAAGTAGTAGAAATGGCTAGAGCCAAAGATTTGAAAATCTTGCCTTTATGTCCTTTTGCAAAAGCTACTTTACTGAAAAACAAAGAGGCTTTTGCCGATGTATTAGTATAACCAACAATCTACCTATCGGAAAAGGAGGAGCTGCTATCGGTTTCTCCTTTTTATTTGTCCTTTAGGCTAAATCTCAGCCTTGCCTATTAAATCCCCTTTCCGCGTGCTACCTTTGCAGCATGTTAGCCATAAGCAATCTCAGTTATTTTATCGGGGGCCGTCCTTTGTATCAAGAAGCCTCTTTGCATATAAAACCCAAAGATAAAATCGGTTTGATCGGTATGAACGGTACCGGAAAATCGACCCTTCTTCGCCTCATAGTGGGAGAATATCAGCCCGATGGTGGCAGCATCAGCAAAAGCAATGAATGCACCATCGGCTTCCTAAACCAAGATTTGCTTTCTTACCAAAGTGAAGATTCTATCCTTTCGGTAGCCATGCAGGCTTTTCAAGAAGCGGTGGAAATCCAAAAGAAAATCGATAAGGTGCTTCATGAAATGGAGCATAACTATAAAGACGAGTTGGTAGACAAGCTGGCCAAATTGCAGCATCAGTTTGAAGACCTCGATGGCTACAGTATGCAGGCCAAAGCCGAAGAAGTATTAGAAGGAATTGGATTTAAAACGGCAGACCTACAAAAACCGCTCAAGCAGTTTTCGGGTGGATGGCGCATGCGCGTAATGTTGGCTAAGCTTCTTTTAGAACGACCCAGCTTACTTTTGCTCGATGAGCCCACCAACCACCTCGATTTACCATCTATTCAATGGGTGGAGAATTACCTCAAAAACTATGAAGGGGCGGTGATAATTGTCTCCCACGATCGTCAGTTCTTGGATGGAGCGGTAACGAGCATAGTAGAAGTGGCTAATCAGCAGCTTACCCAGTATTCGGGCAATTACAGCTTTTACTTAACCGAAAAAGAGGAGCGTAAGGAAATCCAGAAGAATGCTTTTGAGAATCAGCAGGCCAAAATCCGCCAGACCGAGCGCTTCATCGAGCGTTTCCGAAGCAAAGCAACTAAAGCCCGTCAGGTGCAATCAAGGGTAAAAGCCCTAGATAGAATGGATATGATAGATGATGTGGTGGACGATAATGTGTCGGTGAATTTCAATTTCCGTTTCACCCAAAATCCGGGGCGTACCATCCTGTCGCTTAAGGACGTATCCAAGGCCTATGGCGATTTACAAATCCTGAAAAACACACATGCCCTCATCGAGCGGGGCGATAAAATAGCCTTGATTGGTGCCAATGGAAAAGGGAAATCTACCTTGCTGCGTATTATTGCCGGAACGGAAAAGATTGAAGGACAAAGGGAAATGGGCCACAATGTGCGCATGAGCTTTTTTGCTCAGCACCAGTTGGAATCCCTCAATATTGAAAACGAAATATTGGATGAACTCAAACAAGCCGGAACTGATAAAACCGAGATGGAACTACGCTCGGTACTCGGATGCTTCTTATTCAGTAACGAAGAGGTTTTCAAGAAAATAAAAGTACTATCGGGAGGAGAGAAGTCGCGAGTGGCCTTGGCCAAAACCCTGATTTCAGAAGCCAATTTCCTGCTGCTGGATGAACCGACCAACCACCTTGATATCCAATCAGAAAACATCCTGATTCAGGCCTTGCAACAGTATTTGGGCACCTTCGTGATTGTTTCCCACAACCGTTATTTCATCAGCCATGTGGCCAATAAGATTTGGTATATCGAAGATCACGAGATTAAGGAATACCCCGGTACCTACGATGAGTACCAAGATTGGCGTGCCCGCACCCAAAGTGAAATGCAAGTTGAACAGCCTGTAAAGAAAGAAGAGAAAAAGGCTAAGGAAAAACCTATGAGTGCCGATGAGGCCATTCGTAAGCAAGAAGGGGAGAAGAAGCGTAAAAAGCTGGAAAAGGATTTGGAAGCAGCCGAAAATCATATTGCAATCCTTGAAGCCAAGCTAAGTGCTGCGGAAGAAGAACTGGCCAAACCCGAGGTGTACGCCCATCTGGAGAAATTGCAGCAGGTAAACGAACGCTACGAACAAATTAAGAAAGACCTGGAAGAAATGAACAGCCGTTGGGAAGCGTTAGCTTTGGAACTGGATAGTTTGTAATTTCCCTTCATGGATTGGATACTAATTAGCATAGCATGTCTCCTGAGCCTTGTGGGCTTAATCGGATGTATTATTCCCGGAATACCCGGCCCACCGCTCAATTGGCTGGCACTTTTATTACTTTTTTTCTTGAGTGCTGAGCCACTTACTACCGACTTCTTACTGATTTGGCTGGTGGTTACGGTGCTTGTCACCGGACTGGATTATTGGATTCCCGCAGCCGGAACGAAGAAAATGGGCGGTACGCGCTATGGCGTGTGGGGTAGTTTGATAGGGCTCATCATCGGCTTGTTTTTCTTTCCCCCAATCGGACTAATTTTTGGCCCTTTCTTGGGCGCTTTGGCAGGCGAAATGTATGCCGGACAAAATTCCCATCAAGCATTTCGGGCAGCCTTAGGCTCATTCCTTGGCCTGCTAGTAGGCACTGTTGCCAAACTGATTGCTTCGGGAATGATGGTGTACTATGCCGTGAAGGCAAGCCTGAGCATCTGGTAAGCATTCATTAGGTCAGTAAAACAGAAAAGCGCAAGGAAACCCTCGCGCTTTTCTGTTGTCTTATCTCAATCGCTATTACATCTTCTGAATCACAATAGCAGAAGCACCGCCACCGCCATTGCAGATTCCGGCTACACCAATGCTGCCGTTCTTCTTATGCAAAACTGAATTCAGAGTAGCAATAATACGCGCTCCTGAAGCACCCAGCGGGTGACCCAAGGCTACCGCTCCACCAAATACGTTAATTTTATCTTCACTGATTTTAAGCGTTTGCATATTAGCCAAGGCTACCGCAGAAAAAGCTTCATTGATTTCATAAAAGTCTACTTTGTCTTCGGTAATTCCGGCATGTTTGATAGCCTTAGGAATAGCCAAAGAAGGAGAGGTGGTAAACCACAAAGGATCTTGTTCGGCATCGGCAAAGCCTAAGATTTTTGCCAAAGGCTTAATGCCCAAAGCATCGGCTTTTTCTTTGCTCATCAATACCAAGGCAGAGGCACCGTCATTGATGGTAGAGGCATTGGCAGCAGTGACGGTGCCTTCTTTGCTAAATACCGGCTTTAGGCCCGGGATTTTGTCAAACTGTACGTTTTTATATTCCTCATCTTCGGTGATGCTCAAAACATCGCCTTTGTGCTGAGGCACTTCCACAGGCACGATTTCTTCTTTGAAATAGCCGGCTTCGGTAGCAGCCGCCACACGCTTATAACTATTAATAGCAAATGTATCCTGGGCTTCGCGGCTGATATTCATTTCTTTGGCGGTATGGTCGGCACAATTACCCATCGCAAAATTGTTATACACTTCCCACAAACCATCCTTCATCAAACCATCTAGCAATTCACCATGACCGTACTTGTAGCCAAAGCGGGCTTTAGGTACGTAGAAAGGTACATTACTCATGCTTTCCATGCCTCCGGCTACTACTACCTCGGCTGTACCTAGCATAATGCTTTGGGCGGCATACATTACCGATTTCATACCCGAGGCACATACTTTATTCACGGTGGTACAAGGCACATTGTAACCGATACCGGCTCCTATAGCGGCTTGGCGCGCAGGTGCTTGACCCAAATTGGCCGAAATCACATTACCCATGATTACTTCTTGCACTTCTTTCGGGTCAAGTTTGATTTTGGCCAAAGCGCCTTTGATGGCCGCAGAACCCAACTGGGTAGCACTAAGAGCTGATAAAGAACCTCCAAAGCTGCCAATAGGTGTGCGTACGGCAGATACTATATATACTTCTTTCATTCTGATGATAGATTAAATTTTCAAACGTGTGAAATTAGGTAAAAAGGCCTGATTTAAAAAATGGCCTACCAGTCGGGCTTGCCCGTATGCGATTGGGTATTCTTTCTTTTTTGCTGCTGAATGTACTGCATCTCCTTGTTTTTCATGGCTTCCAGAATCATGCGTGCTTTTTGCTCCGACATGTCCATTTCTTCCAATTTCTCCTTGGTCTGCTCAGTCATCTGCTTCTTTTTGTCAGACTCTTCCTGCTCTTTAGGCTTGCTTTCTTCTTCCTTATTCTCTTTTCCTTGCTGGTCTTGCTGATTCTGGTCCTGCTCTTTTTTTTCCTCCGACTTCTCTTCTTGCTCTTCTTGGTTCTGCTGCTGGTTTTGCTCCTGCTGCTCTTCCTTATCTTGTTCTTGTTGCTGATCTTGGTTTTGCTGCTGCTCTTGTTGTTCCTGCTTTATTTTTTCATATAACTCACGCATTTTCCTGTCTCCCGGGTATTTTTTCAGCCCTTCTTCCAATTTAGCCACAGCCGAAGAAGTGTTACCACCAATATACTGCTTGGCAGAATCATGAAAATAAGCCTCAGAACCTTGTGCCAAGGCCGAAAAAGAGAAAAGGGTAAAGAAAAACAATACTAATAATCTCATAATCCGGTTTTATCAATGTCCGCTACCAATTGAATTCTATCTACAAAATCTTGATACGCTTTTATGCTATGATCTTTTTCCCCAGCCTTTTGTAAGGTTTCCAATGCCAACTGATAGCGCTTCTTTTTTACCAACTCATCTGCTTGCTTTTTAGTTTCTAACGCAAACAGACTAGGCTGTATCTTATCTTTTTTCTGTGCCGCCAGGTAACGTTTTAGTAATTCTAGGTTATGGCGCGCTTCGGCATTATTCTCATCTCTTCTCAGGCTATTTTGAAATCCCTCAAGTCCTTCTTCACTTTTAGCATTTTGTATTTCAAGATAACCCAAATGTAAATAGGCTATGCTGGCCACCGTATCATTACTAGCATTGGCCGCTGCTTGATAAATAGCCTTAAGCCCCGTGGTATCCGGTTTTGATAAAAGGGCATGACCCCAGTTTATCCATACATCCGGAGTATTTTGTCCGAGGCTATCGGCTAGAAACTGAAAAAGGGAAATACTTTTGTCGTATTCTTTTAGGGCAAAAGCGTCCTCTGCTTGTTTTTTATAGTCATTGACCTTACCTACGGGCGTAAATGTCCATAAAGAGATAAGTAATAAACCAAAGATGTATTTACTCATATCGATAAGGTTTTAACGCTTATCAGCGTATCCAGAAAAAATAAAATCAGGGCTGCGGCTAAGAACCATTGGTATTTATTGGCCGCCACGTCTATTTTGCGCACCTCTCGTAGTTCGCCTTCTATCTGACTGATGGATTGAATCAAGGCTGTGGTTTCATTTTCCTTATCCGAAATCTGAAAATATTCCCCATCAGCCTTTTGGGCCAGTTGTTGCAAGGATTCAGGTTGAAGTTTGGAGATAACCTCCTGCCCATTTCTGTCTCTTTTATTGCCCCTGCGTGAGGGAATGGTACTGCCTTTTTCCGTACCAACGCCAAGCATAAAAAGACGTATGCCCGATTGGCGGATTTCATCGGCCACCTCTTCGGTATTGGTACCAAAATCTTCGCCATCGCTGATGAGTACTATTACTTTAGATTTTTCAGATACGGCCAGTTCCTCTTTTTTTAGAAGCTTTTCGCTGGCAATGCGCAAGGCTGGTCCAAATTCTGTACCACCACCCGAAATCAATTCTGTGTTGAGGGTTTCGATAAAAAGACTAAGCGCGGCCTGGTCGTAAGTAAGCGGACATTGTACAAAGGCTTCGGCACTAAATATAATGAGGCCGATGCGGTCGGAGTTAAAGGCCTTGATGATATTTTTCAATTCAAATTTCACTTTTTCGAGCCGTGAAGGGCTCACATCGGAGGCATTCATCGATTCCGAAAGATCTACCGCCAGATAAATATCTTTTCCTACCGACTGGATTTCTTGCGTGCTAGAACCCATAGACGGCCCTAAAATACTGAGCACAAGCAAGAGCAAGGCCGTAGCGCGAAGCAAGCCTTTTAAAAGTAGGGAAGGGGCAGAGGGATTATTCAATTTTCTATTGGCCCGCACCAAGCGAACAACAAATATACCATAGCCCGCTAGTAGGAGTATTAGCAGTCCGTAATCCGGAAATTCCAAGCTGTTGAACCAAGTCATCCTGCTAAATTGGTAGGTAATGGGATTTTTTGCAAGCCTTTTTACAGGCGCTGCAAGATACATGAAATTATCAAAACCCATAAACGTTCTGTGAGTGAGATAGATATACAAAAGGACAAAAAAAAGTAAAATATTTTTCACCAAAAGTGTGCAAGAAACAAATGTATTGCTACCTTTGCATCTCTTTAAGGCAAATGCCTTGGAGAGGTGGGTGAGTGGCTGAAACCAACAGTTTGCTAAACTGTCGTACGGGTTATTCTGTACCGGGGGTTCGAATCCCCCCCTCTCCGCAGAGAAAAAATTTCGGGGTGTAGCGTAGCCCGGTATCGCGCCACATTTGGGATGTGGAGGTCGTAGGTTCGAATCCTGCCACCCCGACTTAAAAGCCAACAGTAATGTTGGCTTTTTCTGTTTTATGCCACCAGCACTATTGGCTTTTGATTTCTTTCTTTTAAGATGGTAGTTTTGCAACCATGTTTGAAACCTATCATTTTTCTAAAACCCTTGATGAAGAAGTGTTCGATACCTGGCTAAGCAAAGGGCGGGAAAGCAAAATTGGCTATTCCTATCTATTGGTTATTTGGGATTCATGGGAAGAGGATTTTAAGCCAAAATATTTTGAAAATAGGGACGAGCTAATAGGGTTTTGTCACTCAGTAAGTCCTTCGAAAGTAATGGTGGCGGCCTATGATTTGTACTCTGAATCTAAGGTTTCCTTTGAATAAATAGTTTCCTCTCGCATTTGAAGCAATTATCTCTATTCCAACTCTGTCCACTTACCGCTTGTGAATATGATATTTTTAGATTATATTTTATTAAGTAAGTTGACGGGAGTTACCACCCCAAACGAAGCAATATAGTTAATTAAGTAACTTTTTAAGATTATCCTATTTGCCATTCTTTGGATCAAATTACATAGGGGTAATAGGTTGTTTTAAATTTTTTTTAGCATTGATGTTTTTATTTTGATTTTTTGCTTACACTTGCAATAAATTTAGAATAATTGTTCATATTCTGCTATTCTATCCTCCCTAGAATGTCCAAATCATACGAGAAAGACTAATATTTAAAAGTAAGTTTAACACCAGTTTCAATGCTAAAGAAAGTTCTTAATGTATCCATTGTCGTATTTTTTATGGCAATAAGGTTAACCGTTGCTCAAGGTATTCAAGTAAATCCATTGACCGGAAATGGGAGTATGTACATCCCAATTTATACTGTTTCAAGTGGGGACGTAAGTGTTCCGATTGGGGTTAGTTACAGTACCAACGGAGTGAAGGTGGCAGAAGGGCCTGGTTTATTAGGTTATACTTGGCAATTAGATGCAGGAGGACAGGTTAGTCGTGAAGTAAGGGGATTGCCAGACGATTTATTAATAACCCAAAGATATATTCCTCAAAATACCTCTCCTGTTTCGGGTGTTACGGTAGTTGAAAATATGCGAATGGGTTGGCTGCATAACCCCAATGTTGCAGAACTATCAACTCTTACTTTTTTGGAAGATGGAAGCCTATCCACCTGTTCAGATGAATTTTCAACGAATACTTACTTGTCAGGATTGTACAAGTATGATGTAGAACCCGATTTTTTTTATATAAATGCCCCCGGACTAAACTTGTCATTTGTTTTTGGAAATGATAAACAGATAAAGTTTTTTGGGCAATCCGATGCCAAAATTACTTACAAAAAAGATCGTCTAGGTAATATTTTAAAGTTTGAAGTGATAAATGATAGGGGTACAAAATATGTTTTTGAGGAAAGAAGCCTAATGAGGCTTAGTTCAAATCCTAACTCTTACGATGTATTGGAAGCTGACTACAGATATTATACACCCATTTTCTTAGATGACAAGGGAGCTTCTTTTGCCAATGAATGGAAACTTACGGAGATGGTGGATGTCTATGGAAACAAAGTTGCCTTTGAATATGAACACTTGCTCAAAAACCCTGAGGCTTTGAAAATGTCTGATGTCTCTTATTCAAGTGATTTTGAATTGTTTATTAAATACAATACAACCTATAAAAAAGTTACGGGGGGAGATAATAAAGTATTTTATAACCAAGCCATATTAAAAAGAATAATCAGTAACAATGTAAGTATTGAATTTTTAATTGATTATAAAGATTTAGGTCTGGATGACGTGTTGACAGAACAAGCTCCACCAAAAGACTTGGTTTATGATGAAGTATGGCCATATGTAGCAGCAGATTATGACCAATTAAATAAATTGGCAATTTTAAAAAGAATAAATGTCTTTACAGGTGAACGGTATAGTGGTTTGTTATCCAAGTTTTTTGAGTTCAATTATGAAGTGATCAAAAAGGATGTGACGATTGATAAGTTCGAATTACAAATATTCTTAAAGTCGTTGCAGGAGGTGGGCAGAGGCGTTGAAATAGCCCCTTATTTTTTTGATTATTATGGTGTGGATTACAATACTCATATATCTGCATTGGATACCACAGGCTCCAATGAATATGATTTTTGGGGATATCCTGCCTCTTTTCCTGGTAATGATGCTTATCCTCAGGTTTATATTTATGACAATTTGAATAATGCCGCTAGTGAATATAGTAGTATCATTCCTATTGTTGGGAAAGCTGGAATGAAAACATTATCCGGAAAAAATCGGCTAGCTTCTTTACTTAGCGAATGTTTTATTGGGAGTCTTAAAAAGGTTACATTTCCATCAGGAGGGAGTCAAGAAATAGAATATTCCAATAACGAATTTTACGATCCAAAGTATTATAATTCAACTAATTCATCTTCTTATACAGGTGCTGGCATTAGAGTTGATAAGCTTACCCTTAACGACAATGTTTCAATTAATAATAATATTGTTACTACCTATGAGTATAAAAGTGCAGATAATAAACCAAGTGGACGTATTAATTATTTGCCAGTTTATGCGCTAACCGTTCCCGTCTATAAAAATCCGGTAACAGGAACAAGAACTAATTATAACAACCTCTCGGCAAGTACCAGATATGACTACCTAACCATTAGAACTTCAAAAAGTATTAGTGAAAGGCATGGGTCTTATGTGCTCTATGAAAGGGTAAAAGTATCTCAAACCAATCAAGGCTATACTGTTTATGAGTATAATATCGTAAATGGACAGTCGGATATCCCGGCCATGTTTGGAGATATGAGCAATGGGGCCGAATGGGCAGCTACTAAGCAAGAAGTTGCTAGATCGGGATATGCCAGCGGTTCACAATGCAAGGTGCTTGGCTTTGTAAAGAATGGATATTATACTTACCCGTATTCTCCTCAAACCAATTATGATTTCCAAAGGGGCTTATTAAGTCAAATTTCTTATTACGACCTAAACAATGTAATTCAGAAGAAAGTAGAATATACGTATGGACGAGTTTACTCACAAACCTCTCCAAGTATAGTTAGAGCTTTGCATTTTGATATTTTGCCGGATGAAACTTTGTCTAGGAGTTTTGTGTACGGTCAATACAACCTTCTTACTGAACTTTCTAATGAACTAGTGTCACAAAGTGAATTTGTTTATAGTCCTGCTAATGGTTCTAGGGTTCTTTC
Organism: Shiella aurantiaca; assembly: GCA_030412945.1. Lineage (GTDB taxonomy): Bacteria > Bacteroidota > Bacteroidia > Cytophagales > Cyclobacteriaceae > Shiella > Shiella aurantiaca. The sequence continues at coordinate 506,441 of JAUHJS010000003.1, forward strand.
GTCAGAAACTCAATATGAATTTGGTGCAGGCACAGACCCGCACAGAAGAATCAAAAAGGTCGTATCTACCAACAGCGATTTGTCGGAGTACTCTGTAGCGTTTAAATATCCGGAAGATTATAATACAACCACGCCAGTTGGAGAGCAGGCTACCATGCTCAATTTGATGAAGACGAAAAACATAGTCAATATTCCGATTGAGAAAACGAATTATTTTAAACCTAACGGAAGTAGCACCTCAACTGTTTTAGGTTCTAGTTTAACCCTATTTAGTAATTTTTCAAATAACGGACTGGTCTTTCCGTTAAGGACATTAAACCTGAAAAATACCACCTCATTTACCCCTTCTTATATTTCAAACAATTCATTTGTTTATGACAATGATTATTTTTCTTCTGGCACCAATATTTCTTACAATAAGGAAGGTAGAATGACAAGCTCTCAGGACCTTGCCAAGAATAGAAGCGGGGTACATTATGCTTACTCTGGAATGATACCTGTTTTGACCATAAGTGGAGCATTTGCCGATGAGGTTTTATATAATCACTTTAATCCTAAAAATGAATCCTCCTATTCTTTTTCTTTGGTAGGAAGTTGGGCAGAAAATCCATCTACTCAGGGAAGAAAAGACGCCAATTCATTGGTATATGAGTCAGGAAAGGTTCTTTCAGGTTCAATCAAGATAAATAATCCTACCGAAAAGGTGGTTTTGAGATTTTATTACAAGTCAACTGCCTCACGAACCGTTACCCTGTTGTTTAAGAATGGTTCAACCACAGTTTCAACTCATACAATTCCTTTAACCAGTTCATCAACCTGGAAATATGTAACTCAAACATTAACACCAAGTTCAGCCCTGCCGGCAAATGCTACGGTTGAGTTTTCATGCAATGGAGCTATAACCTTAGATGACCTCTTAGTATTTCCAGAAAGGGCATTTGTGGGTGTAGTAAACTATGATTCGTACTTTAATCCTGTGGCTAGTATAAATGCTTACGGACAGGAAGATGAAGTTGAATATGATGGTTTGAATAGAAAAAGGTTATTGAGAGATATGGATGATAATATTTTGACTAGAAACACCTTTACCGATATAAGCTATACTAAACCTGTTTCGGCTTGTTTTGAAATGGAAATGGTTCCTTATAGTATGAGTGTAATATACAAAGCTGTTAATTATTATGATCCCTTGATTTCCTACACCTGGACCATAGATGGTGTAGCTACGGTGGGAACTTACCAAAATACAAGAACTAACAGAGATGACCAAGAGGTAACCCTTACCTTAAGAAAAAATGGGGTAGTATTGGATGAAGTTACTTTACGCCCAAGCTTTAATATACCTCCATCCATTTGCATTGATGGCCCCGTAGAGTGGACGGGTTATAATATTTCAAAATTTGAGGCATGTACGGTAAGTGAGCAAGATGCTGCATTGATGACATCCACAACCTTTCATTACATGCCTAGTGAGGTTTATCCACCCTGTGTTAACTGCAATTTGAGTCTTTACAAATATGACTGGCAGATAAAGCAAGTTCAGAACGATGGTACCATTACGTGGGCTTCTTTTGGCACCAACTCACCTACAGTTACCATTTTGGATATTGGTGAAACCTACACTATCCGATGTACAGTCAAGGACCTCTTAAACAGAATGCTATTTATGAGCGAGGAAAGGACCATTAAGTTCTGGTCAGAATAAGTCCTCTTGTAGTTTTTTGGAAACATTACGAACGAAAAATCAATGAAAAATATAGCATTAACTTTTGTTTTAGCTTGTTTGGTGACATATTCATCGTGGGCTCAGCAAAGTAAATTAACTACAGAGGTTCTATTGACAGGACAAACCTTAGAATCTAATATACCTAGTTCCCATGCCTCTAAGGATGTTTCACATACCTATTTTGATGGTTTGGGGCGACCTTTGCAATCTATTGCGCAGGAAGTAACCGCTACCACAGGTACTAGCCAAGATATCGTTAGTTTTTATACGTACTCTCAGGTAAGTGCCAACCCTCAAACTTTCCTGCCCTATGTAAAAACAAATACTCTTGGCAGTTATCAAGCATCAGCACCAACCGAGCAGGCTTCCTTTTATTCCAACGCAGCTAATGGAATAGCTACCGATGCAAGTCCTAAGATGGAAACCGTTTATGAAAAATCACCACTGGGAAGGGTGCTAGAAAGTGGGGGTGTTGGTACCGAATGGCAGCCGGGCACTGGCCATACCATAAGGTATGCCTACAGAACCAATCATGCAAACGAGGTAAGGCTTTGGTCTGCCTCAGGCACCAGCACTAGCTTTTATGCTCAAGATGCCCTTTGGGTGACTGAGGTGACCAACGAAAATGGTAACAAAAGCTTGGTTTATCAAGATAAGAGGGGGCGCACCTTGCTGGTAAAACGCCAGCTAGATGCCATTGTCCCCGGAGAGGCGGCACTTACTGATTATGAAGAAACGCACTATGTGTACGACACGTATGGAAGGCTAAAGAACATGGTGCCACCTCAGGCTATTTCCCTGATGAAGGCTGCCAGCAATTGGAACGTGGCCTTGGCTTCTGTACAAGAGTTGGTATATAGTTTTGTTTATGATGAATTCGGCAGACTAATAGAGCAAAAGGTGCCCGGCATGGGCTGGTATTATACGGTTTACGATAATTTTCATAGGCCAATTCTAAGGCAAGATGCCAATTTAAGGGCTTCTAATAAGTGGAGTTTTACCAAATTTGATAGTTATGGAAGAGTGGCCTACGAAGGCATACTTACCAATAACACTTACAATACACGCTCCTCTATGCAGGCTTACATAGCTAGTTTGAATTATGAGGGTGCTGAGCCTTACTTCGAAAATAGAACTACCAGCTCTACCTTTCAATATTATTCCCAGCAAACCAAGCCCAATGTAACGGCCACCGAGGTAATGGTCTATTACTATTATGACGACCACAATGTAAATTTCAGTGGTGGGGCCAATGCCACCTTTAAAAGTCCGGCTCAGTTTTCAGACATGCCCCAGCTGGCTTCAAGCTTGCTCAAAGGAAAATTAACCGCCATAAAAAAGAGAGTAGTGGGAACCTCCACCTTGCTCACAGAATATTATTTCTATGACAAGTATGGGCGCAATATTCAAGTAATTAAAAATAATTATTTGAATACGGCAAGTCTTTCCGACACCCTCAGCAATCAGTTTGATTTCTCGGGCAAAGTACTTAAAACCCTTCAAAAGCAAACTGTTTCTGGGCTCACCACCACCATTTTGAGGCGGTTTGAATACTATAATCAGGGGCAGCTTAAGGCAGTTTTTCAGAAAAATAATGCAGACACCGAACAGCGGGTGGCCTATTATAATTATAATAAGCTAGGGCAGCTGGCAGAAAAAAATCTACATTACAAAGGTACGGGTGATGTGGCATTGGCGGCAAGTTATTTGCAATCGGTAGACTATAAATTTAATATTAAAGGCTGGCTAAGCGCTATCAATAGCAGTGCGCTTACGGCCGTGGCCGGAGAAAGTGCCGATATTTTCGGCATGGAACTTTTCTACAACACCCAGGCAGGGCTCAATACCACCAATGCCCCGTATTATAATGGCAATATATCGGCCGTGAAGTGGAAGACCAACGATGCCGCAAGCAATACTATGCCCAAAAGGGAACGGAGCTATCGGTATGCCTACGATAAGCATGAAAGACTGAGCTCGGCCACCTATATGGCCAAGGGTACTAGCTGGAACATGGAAAGCGGTGCCTATAATGTGGAAAACGTCCGCTACGACCACAATGGCAACCTTAAAACCATGGACCGATGGACCAAAGAAAATGATGTTTCGGCCAGGGTAAAAGCAGATGCACTGAGCTATTTCTATGACAGCAACAACCCTAACCGCATTAAGTATATGGAAGATGCCGGGGTGGATAATACGGGCTTTAAAGATGCGAACGGCTCTACCTTGGAATATACCTACGATGGCAACGGCAATTTGGTAAGCGACCTGAACAAAGGCCTCAGCTTTACCTATAATGAACTCAATAAGATAAAGAAGGCCACCAAAGATGCCAGCAATTATATTGAATACGTATATGATGCCAGTGGGGCAAGGCTTCAAAAAAAGACAGTGATGGGGGCCAATACGGTTGTTACCACGTACCTTGATGGCATTGTGTACGAAAATGGCGCCTTGGCGTGGTTTGGGATGCCGGAGGGCAGGGTGTCCAAAGAAGGCAGTGCATTGGAATACCAATATATCATGAGCGACCACCAGGGCAATAGCCGGATGATGTTCCGGGCAAAGCCCAGTGCACCGGGCATATTGGAGGTGCTGCAAGAAAACCATTACGACCCCTACGGGCTACCTCTTACCGGCCTTGCTATCAATACCCCTATTGGAGGTAAAGATAATGAATACTTGTACAATGGGCCAGGGGAATGGGAGGCAGACCTTGGTTTGAACATACATAATACCTATTTTAGGGATTATGACCCCACCATAGGGCGCTTTAATGGGGTAGACCCATTGGCTGCCAGTTTTGCGAATGAGAGCCCTTATGTGTATGGAGGTAATAATCCCATAAGCTTCAATGATCCGCTTGGGGACCAGAAGGTGGATGTAAGAGAAGGTGAACGCGAATCATGGGTCAATGATCCGTTTCCAAATCTGGCTTGGGCAATGGATTTCCATGAAAGAGGTGGGGGAGGAGGATATGGTGCTTCCACCTATAGGGTTGGGCCAGGCTCAAGTAACCACTGGAGTGATGCTTTTAGGTCATTTGAGGGGAACGTTGCTTTGATGTCACCCGCAGTTGCGTATGGGTTCTACGGACAGAATATGACGGATGCCGAGAAATGGGGCCTTGCAAATACGCTAGGGCATAAAGTACGGTTTGATGTTGAATACAAGGAAGAAGGTGAGTGGGTTGAAGCAGGAGGTTACATAAGGCCTAAATTTGCCCCTGAATTAAGAATTTTGGGAATAGAAGAACAAAACGGGGGGGATGGCCCAGGCTTCTGGGACGATAATGGGGCACTACACGAGGCCATGATTGCCATCAATGAATGGAACCCTCTGGCCGTAGCCGTTAACTCGATTAAGGCAATGGCAACTGGAACCGATATCAATGGGAGAGCGGTTTCCAATGGTCAGGCAACTTTTAACCTTGCTACCGTAATCCCCATATTCAAACTTGGAAAAGTCGTCAATGTACTAGGTTCGACAGGAAGAGTAATAGCCGCAAACCTCACGGAGCAGCTTGCAATGCAAGAAATTATGTCAAACCCAGCTATGGGCAGAGTTATAATGGAAGGAATGACAGACCCAAGATGGAATGGATGGAGTAAAATGGCATGGAATAATGCAGGCGTTGAAATCCATTATGTGGCTAAATTCGAGAATGGAGTTCTTAAATATGTTGATGATTTCAAATTTAAATAATCATGAAAATTCGTTGTATATATAAAACGGGAGAAGCTTTAAGATCATATGAATATACATCTTTAGAAAAAGATGTGTTAGGTAGATTTGGAGTCACTGGGTATTCTGAATATGGAGAGTTGGAAATAGGAAAGGAGTATTTAGTAATGGGGACTATAGCCTTTAAATCTCATTTAGCATATCTAATTGATGATAAAGGGCTTATCTCGGTCTGCCCATGTCAGTTATTTGAAGTTATTGACAGTAGGGTAAATCCTAATTGGTATTTTAGACTGGTAGAAAAAGACGAGCATATTTACCCATTTATTCAGGGTATATGGGGATACCATGAATTATGCTTTGATAAAAAATCATATGAGAACCTTATAGTTGAAAGAGAGGAAGAGGCCCAAAGAATCTACTTTAGAAGAAAGATTGAATTGGAAGAATCACTAGAACAAATCTAACAACACCCGCTGGAGCACGCGTACCTCGTGTTCCATGATGGTAGTAAAAAGTGCCATGTTGGCACAACTTGGAGCATGTTATAGAGCATGCTCCACAAAAGAGATAGTAAAAGAGAAAGCCCTCGCTGGCGCGCGCGTTTCGCGTGTGCGTAAATATTTTGGTGTATGTACAAGAAGGGTACTATCTTCCTCGCTGGAGCACGCGTTGCGCGTGTTTCATGCCAAGTTTGGTGTAGAGAAACACAAAAGATGTCCATTATCGAGATTTTGTATAGGCCCTGCAGCCGGGATAGCAACGGAAAGCCCGCCAAGGGAAGGCCTGCGGCATGGGCGGACTTACAGTGGATAGCCCCTAAGCTGCCCAACCTATCTTTCATGAAGAGCCCAATGATATTTTCGGCATGGAACTGTTCTACAACACCCAGGCAGGGCTCAATACCACCAATGCCCCGTATTATAATGGCAATATATCGGCCGTGAAGTGGAAGACCAACAACATTGGCAGGATCTACAGTTTCCCTCGCTGGTGCACGCGTTGCGCGTGTTCCATGCCAAGTTTGGTGTAGAGAAACACAAAAGATGTCCATTATCGAGATTTTGCATAGGCCCTGCAGCCGGGATAGCAACGGAAAGCCCGCCAAGGGAAGGCCTGCGGCATGGGCGGACTTACAGTGGATAGCCCCTAAGCTGCCCAACCTATCTTTCATGAAGAGCCCAATGATATTTTCGGCATGGAACTGTTCTACAACACCCAGGCAGGGCTCAATACCACCAATGCCCCGTATTATAATGGCAATATATCGGCCGTGAAGTGGAAGACCAACAACATTGGCAGGATCTACAGTTTCCCTTATGATAAGATAAGCCGAACCTATAATCTGGAAAATATAAGTAGTATAATTACTCAATTAATTCATTATACTGTTGAGCCTAACCTATTTTTACAATTTATTAAATTAGTAAGAAGGATTAATTCCCTCCTTTTTTATCCAAAATTTCTGTTTTTCCCACTTGGCCTGAATAGAATCGGTCGTAATTTGTATTATTTCAATATCATTAACTATTTGGCCTACCTCAATTAGGTAGTTTTTTTCATCTAATGAAATAATCGCTTTCATACGGTTATCAATGCCTGAAACAACTCCAGTGAATTGTATTCTTTCCGAGTTAAATGCCGGTATATCTTGATTTTTCGTTTGCCTACTTCTTGAAAGTGGTATTCTTGAGGGATTGCTTGACTTTTTTTGAGAGGGGATATTTTTAAGAAAAGGATCTCTATACTGAGGGTTAATTGAGAATATTTGTTGTGAAGAATCAGCTATTGATTCTTTAAATACAGTAGGGGAATAAGAGGGTTCGTCTTCATCACTAAATGCCTGATAGACCGAAAAACCAATATAGCCCCATATGGCGGCAACCACGAGTAACAGGGAAATATTAACTACTTTGCCTTTCATTCTTCCTTACGATATGTAAACGAAACAGTGGCAGAATAAGGGCTCACATTTCCTGCTCGGTCTGTAGAGCGAATTTGTAGAAAATATTTCCCTTCCAAGGTCAAGTATGTATTTGATAGGCTGTGACTTGGGTTTAATTCAGAGATAGGGTAGCCTTCTACCAGTTGCTTAAGTTCATTGTCTGAATAAAGATAAATTGAGTCTCGGACAATATCTTGCGAACGCCTTTCCCAATTTAAGACATAGGGTAGGTTAGATACAGTATCCGCATCATTTAAGGAGGTAATTATAGGACTTAATGGAATCGTAAAATCGGTTACAAAACTGAAAGTATTTGATCTTTTTACACTTTCCTCGTTTCGGGCAACTACATACCATGTATAGGTTCGATCAGTGACTTCAGGTAGATCTATCGAAGCCGTACTCATTTCTTGGGTAACGGAGAGGGACGGAAAGTCTTCCATCACAAAAGTATATTCATCTGCTATTTCTAGTGCTTCCCAAGTAAATGTGAGCTGGCTTTTATTGGTAAAAGAACCATTGGAAGGATATATAAGCTTTACGATTTGTTGAGATAAATCATTGGTAGAAAGAATGGTCAGGCTTCGGGTTTCAAAGGATGTTGTATATGATTCATTCTCACCTCGAATTCTCCATTGATAATTTCCGGGTGAAAGGGTTTGCTCTATTTTATCAGAACTAAGTAGAGTGTCCAAAACTATTCTACTGGGGCTTTCAAAGTTGGGCGAAACGATTTGTAAGCGATGTGTTTTTATTGCGATGTGTTTTTCCCACCAAAAAACTACCGAGAATGTCTCGGTTTCAAGACTATCAATGGGTGCAAGGATAGTTACTTTCTGGTCTGAGATGTCCTCCAAGAGGATTTCATTGCAGGCCACTAAAAAGAACATACTGATAAGAAAGAGAGCTCTATTTTTCATTTTCTTCTTGCGTTTCTAAAAAATAAGGAGGCACTTAGCATAAGTTTCTTATTTCTGCGGTCTTCTTCCGTATAAAAATCCACTGATACCAAGGCCGATTGCTGCACGGAGGATTCTATATCTTTTATGGTATATAAAAGTTGATTAAAGTTTCCTTGCATGCTAGTTTTATAGGTATCAATGATATACTGCTCGGTATATACTGTATCGATTCTTTCAAAAGAATGAACTTTGGCATGATGTGCATTTGCATACATGCTGGTAAGGTGGGCTATTTCGCTACTACCACTCATGGTAGACGTTTCCATAAATAGACTGTCTTGTTCTTTTTTGCTTTTTCGAAGTAAGAATAATTCCCTTCTCATATTCTCTCCTTTTGCTAAAGTTTCTTGATAAAACATTCTCTCCTTGTACTGGAACCATGTTTTTCTAATACCCAAAATATATACAAGGAAAAGGCTTAGCAAGAAGCCTATAAAAACAATTAGTGTTCTTCTTCCTGCTATTATGTTCATGGTTTTACAAGTAGTGTGAATTCAAAAATACCTATCTGCTTAAAGCTATCATATTTATATTTGGAACCACTTACGGTTGTTACCCAAGGCATATCTTCTAATGTCTCTATCCATTTATTGACATACAAAGCATTGCTACATGCTCCTTTAATTACCACTGTATTTGATTTAAAAGCCAATTTTCGATCACGTTGCTTTGCAATGGGGTCAAGGGGATGTAAAGTTAAAGAAGTAAGGCTGATTTCGCTGGGAACACTATGGGCTATTTGATCAATCCGATAAAAAAAAGGCGTTTCACTAGTTCTAAACCCTACCACCTGTCTAAATCGCTCTATTTCTTCTATTTCTTTTGTTAATTGGGCATGCTGCTGGTAAATCTCTTGAAAAGATTGAAACTCAAAATAAGACTCTTGATATTGAGAGTGATTCGACATATAAAAAAGTGCATTACTAAAGGCTATAGTAAAAAGTATCAGTAGAGCCCACCGTGAAAACTTTTTTGCCAGTATTTTATCTAATGCGTTATGTGCCAATAAATTGTAGGATTCGTTGCCTATGAACTGAATCGTATTTTTATTGAACCAGTGGAGCAAGGCTGTGGCAAAGGGTATAAGGGAAGCATTGGGGTAGGTTTCATCACCCAATTGAAAACTGCCCGATGGTCTTTGCTGGTTAAACTCCAAATTTTTTTGTAAATCAATACTGCCGATTTTTACACCTATCGTTTGAATGCTTCTTTCTGAGTTCAATAGCCAATCAGAATGACTTAGAACAGAAAATGGGCCAAGATAGATTCCTGCAATGTAGAAGTTAGCAAAAGGTGATAGTATGGAATTAAGCGTCTCTTTTCTGATTAAGGAAATATAATCTCTGCCTTCTTCAAGGTACTGTTGTATATAAAAATCCTGAAGTTTTGTTTGGGGTAATACGTTTTCAATTTTGATTGGACGTGTAACTACTTGCTTATGTAAAACACCTCGGCCATCAATTGTAAGGTAAATTGGCTTATTTACTGGAATGGCTCCTACTGTCTTTGATATATCCGTATGCTCAAAGCTTGAAGTTATGAGTATTTCATCACCTTTCTTTTTTACAGTACACCCATAATACACTACCTGTCCATCCGGATACGTGTGAATATGCAATGAGGTTATTTCATTGAATTGAAGGATGGTATTTTTAATCCATTCCAGCATCAATACACAATGGTAGGTTTAATAAAAACAATTAATTGATTATTAGTGTCTTCCTTAACCTTTCGACTAAATATCCATTTTAAAATAGGAATTTTGGACAGAATAGGGGTACCGGAACCACTTTCTGATTTCCTGGTTTCTTCCAAGCCTCCTAGGATAATCATCTCCTCATTTCGAATTCGGATTTTGGAAGTAAATTTTCGGGTAGCATTGCCGGGAGGGGCACCTTGTACCTCCGGAGAAATAAAATCAGAAAACTCAGCAGTAATATCCAACGTAATGTGGTCGTTTCCTGATACTATAGGATTGATTTTGATATCAAGGTTAGCTTCCACCTTTTCAAAATTGGGTGTTACCGTAACTATAGGGTTAACACCACCGCTCACATTTTGGGTCTCTACTTTATAATATACCGAGTTGCCGATTTTCAAGTTAGCCTCATGTCCATTTAATGTGGAAAGTTTTGGTGTGGAACGTAAGTCCAATTGATTGTTCTGTTCTAATGCTTCCAATGTAGCATAAAAGCGAGGGGTGACTCTGCCCAGATTAACCCAACCATTGGTAGCCCAGCGGTCAAGCGCATCATTAATGGCACCTGAACTTAAGGTTACGTCTACTCCCGGGAAAACTTGTCCTCCTGTTTTTACTGTTGAATCGGAAAGGAAGGCACTTAGACCCGTTTGAATGCTAAATCCTTTCCTTAAATCAGCAACAATCACCTCAATTAAGATATTGGGAACGGGCTCGTCAATTAGCAAAATGAATTTCTTAAGCTTTTTTAACTGGTGCGTGGAGCCTGAAACGACAATTGCATTCAGATCCTTAAAAATCTTTAAATCCAATCCGTTTACAAGCTCAGCAGGGATGATTTTATCAATTTCCTCTACCGTTCTAAACTGTAGTTTGATTACTTCCGAATCTCTAAGCCCTTCTTGTTTTTTATCGCCTATGAGAAATATTCCTTGGCTACTACTGAATGCATAATTGGAGGACGGTTGGAGCAGCAGCGTGAGTAGGTCTTCAAAATCAATTCCTTGTAAATGGCAGGTAGTGTTTCCTTGAATCTCTGTTTGTATGACATAACTCACTCCCAGTTGCTCGGCACCTCTGCGAATAATATCAAGTATGGGTGTATTGGATGCATCGACATTTAGTAGGCTATCACCTGTTCTATTGCTGGGAGTAATCATAACATCCCCACCACCATAGGAAGAGCCGTACGAGCCACCGCTGTTAGCCGCTTGGTATCGTCTATTAGCATTGGTATATTGTTGGCCTCCTTGGGAGTTGTCTATAACGGGATTGGGTTGTCCTTCAAATACAAAAACAGATTCGTCAGACTGTTTCAGTTTTAATCCATTTACCAAGGCTAACTTTTCTAGTGCGGCTTTTAGGGGTAGGGATTCAATGAAGCCATTTACTTGCGCTGAGGCAATTTCTGGCATCACCAAAATATTGTTCCCAGTTGCCTGGGTAAGTTTTTTCACCACCAGACTTAGGGTGTCATTTTGGAAATCCATACTTAAAAGCTTTTGTTCTCTATCAAATGCTATTTGAATGGGTTTTGGTGTGTAAGGTTGTGCAGGTTGTTGATATGGGGAGAGCGCAATAATCTTATTTATAAAGCGCATCTCTAACCGATACTCTTTACATAAATAAATTAGTAAATCTTTAACACTGACATTCGTAAATGTATTGGTGACCCGATAGGAAATACTTGGATCTATGGCAATGTTTACTCCGTTTGATTCAGCTACCCCCCGAATAAGTTCAGAAAGCGGAGCTGATGAAACAGAAAAATTAACTGTGCTATTGAGTTCGACAATTAGGGAATCGGACAACTGTTGCAAACGAGCCTCATTTGCTTGCATGAGCTGATCAAAAGATAAATCGCTTGATTCTTCCTGTGCAAAACTGCCTAAAGGATTGGCACAAAGGAATGCCAGCAAAAGAATATTATGAAAATAATAGCGGGTATATTTCATCAATAGAGGTGTCGCCCTGGGCAAAACGTTCAAATGCATTATAAGCTAATTTTTTAATGCCTCTTTTTTCTAAGTCAGCATCAATGTGGAATTCATTCTTTTTAATATGTTCAGCCAGCTCTGTGTCCACTGGAATTACCTCATAAAGGGCTTTTCGGCCTTTATATCCGGTGAAATAACATTGGCTACAGCCTTGTGGCGAATAATAACTTGAGATTTCCCAATAAGGGGTAAAGGCTGGGGGGAAGATATTTCTTTCAAAGGGCACTTCTTTCTTACAGTGCGGACAAAGAAGCCTTATCAAGCGTTGAGCCACAGTTGTATTTAATGTATTGGCAATCAGGTAGGCCGGTATACCCATGTCAATTAATCGGGCTACGGTACCCCATGCAGAGTTGGTATGGATAGTAGATAGTACTAAATGCCCCGTAAGTGCAGCCCTGATAGCCATATTGGCTGTTTCCTGATCCCTGATTTCTCCCACCATAATAATGTCCGGATCCTGACGGAGGAAGGTGCGCAAAGCTTTGGGGAAATCAAGTCCAATGCTTTCTTTGAGCTGCACCTGATTGATTCCTTCTAATGTATATTCTATAGGGTCTTCAATCGTTACAATATTTTTGGTTTTTGTATTAAGCAGTTTCAAGGTAGCATACAAGGTGGTAGTTTTTCCCGATCCGGTAGGCCCACTAATAAGTACAATACCATGTGGCTTTTTTACGCCTTCGAGGTAGTTGAAAAGGTCATTTTCTTTGAATCCCACCTTTTGTATATCAATATTGGAAGCATCAGAGCGAAGGATCCTGAGCACGATTTTTTCTCCATGAAGGGTGGGGAGCACAGAAACCCTTATATCAAACTTGTCTTGCTCGTGAGAATAAAATATTCGCCCATCTTGGGGGAGACGTTTCTCAGATATGTCCAAACTGGCCATAATCTTTATTTTATTTACCAACGAGGGGTAGTCGTCCCTTCCTATCAGCAAACGCTCTACCAGCTGGCCGTCAATCCGAAAGCGTACACGGGCTTCTTCCTCATATGTCTCAATATGAATATCGCTGCTGTTTATGCTTTTAGCTTCTTGGATCAAATCACTTACGAAGGATTCTGATCGTACTTCCGCTTTAAGTCCCTTTTTGGCCGTAGTGCCTTCCTGATTTGATTTGAGGTAATATCGATTTAAGGTCTCCTGTATTACTTCCGTATCAACGGCTTGAAGCGCCACGGGCTCTCCCGATAAGATTTCTAGTTCTTCCTTAATGAGGTTTATATTGATGGCTGCATCAATATAAAAGTCAATGCCTTTTTCACTACTAGGCACAATACGATAGTTCCATGCCTGCTCCACCGTAAGGCGTTGCATGATTTCTGTTGAAAGTGGTATGTAACTGGCGCTGGACAAAAGATTTATGGAATAAGGCAGTTTTGCAAAATTACACCTTTTTGGAAATATAGCGAATCGGCACAGAGTACAATCCACAAAACTAAGGCCTGTATACCCGCCAGAGGAATAGTACGTGGCGCGCGAAATATGATTTTACCGAGTAGTAAGGCTATCAGAAGACTTATCAGGAAAAATAGTACATAGTTAACCAAGGGTAGAAGTAGACTGATAACCAACCAGAACGCTAAATCGCCCATGCCCAAATAGGAGGTAGTTTCTTTCCATGAAAAGATTCTACCCGTAACTCTTAGGTACAGCCAAACTCCCGAAAGGTTAATACCTATAAATAGATTGTTTAGGAGTATATCTATCGGACGCCATACTTCCCAATCATATAAAGTGTATGCTACTCCTGTAAGTAATAGGAGAAATGCCAGTACATGAACAGCCCTGTATTTGAAGTCTTGGAAAGCGATTATGGCTATAGGGATAAGTAAAAAAGCCAGTTGGGTGGTATTTAACAAGACTTTAATCTTTTATGATTTCTCTTAATTCAGAGTTTTGGTTAATCTCCCATACATTGTATTCACCATCTCCGTCAAAATCCACTACAGCCGTAGCCCTTGCCAGAAAACTGCTTGGTGAGGCTTCAATAATTTCCATCTTATAGTTGGCTTTGCCTGATTCGCTTTCCGTTACGAGTGTTTCCTGCTCGTAACCTAGGGCTACAATTTCACTACTGTAACGACTATTCTCATAGAAATAGGTTTTTTGAAGGGTATAGATATGCTTTAATGCTTGCTTCGCTTCCAAACTTCTTGTTTTGGAAATAAGGGGCATTAAGCTTGGGAGTGCAAGCAAAATTAAAATTCCAATAATAACTAACACGACCAATAGCTCTTGAATGGTAAAAGATGCCAATTGGTAATATTTTTTTGCTTTTTGGTGCATAGAACTATGATTTTTAAAGATGAACATGGCTAAAGCTAAGGCAAAGTTTGTATTTTTTTTCGATGTAATGCTAATAAACTGATAAATATCCTTAGTTTTGACCCCAAATTTAACAAAAACCTTACAAGACCATGAAATTTGCCTTCGAAAAGCTCTTTTTGCTTATTATCATTTCCACTTGCACTCTACTTCTCCCATTATCTTCGTCTGCCCAGCTATATGCACCTAGCGGGAGTGTGGCTGGAGTGACCAATGGGACAACAAACGTGGGGATAGGTACTCCGGCCCCACCTAGTACGTTAATGATTTATTCAAATACTAGCGAGCCTAGCTCATTTGCTATTCAGCATAGTCCTGGAACAAGATTCTGGATTTCTCATAGTAATGCAGACGATATTTTTAAAATTGGAGGAACAGGGTCGACACGGCCTAGTATGGGTGCCATTAATATCAAGTGGGGCAATGTAGGGATAGGAACCGAACCTCTATCCAGTAAAAAAATGGTAGTTAATGGAAGTGTAGGAATAATTACCTCAGGATACGCAGATCTTTCTCTTGAAAGAACTGATAATGATTCTAAACTGACATTAGGCATTACCTCAAATTCCGAAGAGGGCTTTATCAGTTCAAAAGGGGAATTAAAATTCCTAACCAATTTATCAACCACCCCAAAGATGTTTATTACTAAAGGAGGGGATGTTGGTATTGGAACAACATTACCTAGTGCTATTCTGAATATTGTCAACAATAAGACCGAGCCTTATCAAAACTCAGTACGAATTGATAGCAATAATCCCAGCGAGCATTGGTTGATTACTGCCCAATCTAATGGCAAGGGGAACTACTCCGGATTGTTCGCCCCCGCTACGAATAATATCAGTCTTCTGCTAAGAGATGCCTCTAAGGTGGTAGGAGCTAAAATTAATTCTAATGGACCTAGCTATTTTAATGGAGGAAATGTAGGGATTGGAACGACCAGCCCTGACGAGATGCTATCAGTAAACGGAACAGTCCATGCCAAAGAAGTACGGGTGGATCTTGATTTCCCAGCTCCCGATTATGTATTTGAACAAGACTACCCATTAATGAGCCTATCGGAAACCGAAAAATACATCCAAGCCAATAAACATCTACCGGAAGTCCCTTCCGCCAAAGAAATGGAGCAAAATGGGGTAAAGCTGCTTGAAATGAATATGCTGCTACTCAAGAAGGTAGAAGAGCTTACCCTCCATGTAATCAGCCTTGAAAAAGAAGTACAAACCTTAAAATCAAAAGAATAATGAACAGAATTAACCTAATCGTGCTGGCTTTGCTTTTCTCGGTAGCAGCAAAGGCACAATTTATTACCCTGGGTTCAGCGAATGGGCCGGCTCCCGACTACGCCTTTTCCTATTATAAACTCTTTGACCTAAATGGTTTCACAGGCGATGCAAGTGCCCTCTTTCGGATTGCAATTCTGGCAGATGATAATTATATGAACCATGCCGAATACCACCTGTGGGTCTCCAAGCATTCAGGGACAGTAAACAGGGTAGACGGAGTGGCCTTGCAATTTATTAGTGGTAAACCGCAAATGCTGGAAGTAATTGCTACCGAAACAGCCGTTTGGATTAGGGCAATGGGCAAATGGGGAACGATACGTTATGAAACCCCCATCAATATTGGTATTTCCCAAAATGGGGGAGCAGGCTGGGTGATTTCAAACCAAGCGACCTATCTAGAACCTACGGGGTATACCATTAAAAGTAAGAATTCTTTTTACTATGATTATGATAATGCCAAATTGTATGAATATCCCTCTTACAATATAGATGGTTCACAAATTACCAATACAAGGATAAAAACGCCTGGTTCGGGCTTTCAGCCCTCTAGCGGCTTAAATCATAGCTTTACCCTCTCCGCCACTAATACCAATGGTATTCTAAATATGGGAGTGGATGGTACCGGTCAGATAAATCCCAATTTCTATTCATGGATGCAATCTACCCGAAATGCAGGGGATTCCTTTTACGCACTGTCTTTAAACCCATTAGGAGGAAATGTGGGCATAGGAACCACCCGGCCAGATGCCACCCTCACGGTAAAAGGCAATATCCACGCCCAAGAGGTAAAAGTAGACTTGAACGGGGCTGTAGCCCCAGATTATGTCTTTGAACCGGATTATTCTCTCATGAGCCTGCAAGAATTATCCGACTACCTAAAAGAGCACAAACACCTGCCCGAAGTGCCTTCCGCAAAAGAAATGGAGCAGAATGGCGTGAATCTATTGGAAATGAACCTGCTCTTGCTCAAAAAGGTGGAAGAACTGACCCTGCATGTGATTGAGTTGGAGAGAAAAACAGAGAAGAAGGGGCGTAGGAGATTTTCGAAGAATAATTAACTAATAATATTTTATGAAACGAATAGTATTTATTTTAATATTTGGTTTGTGGTGTCTGGATACATTAGGCCAAGAATTCCAGGCCTTTTCACCAATTCATGAGAAGGTAATACCTCCATCCCCTGATGTTGCTGCCATGGCTAAAGTGCATGATATTCCGATGAACTATAACACGGGAAGCCCAAACATTGCCTTTCCTTTATTAGAATTAAAAACGTATGGATATTCATTGCCTGTCTCAATAAATTACAACTCAACGGGTAATAGAGTTGATGATATTGCCTCTAGAGTTGGCTTAGGATGGAGCCTGGAAATGGGAGGCACAATATCTAGAGTAACAAAAGGAAAACCTGATGAGTCTGCTAATGGGTATTTTAATGAATACCCATACTGGCTTCAAAATATTAAAAATTCATCCATTACTCAGTTTCCTGCATGGGAAGATCCAGTATACCAATACTTAGGAAGAATTGTGTATGGCGAGTATGACCTGCAGCCAGATGTATTCTCATTTCATTTCCCGGGTTACTCTGGAAAGATAATTTTCAATCCAGAAACAATGGAACCTGTTTTTTTCCCATATGAAGAAATTATGGTTTTATCTCATCCCTTTCAATCTGGAGTGGACGAGTGGAGGTTCAAGACTCCTGATGGAATTATTTATGTTTTTGGTGTAAATGGTGTGGAGTTTACACAAGATAATTATAACCAAAACTATCCGAGCGCCTGGCATTTGACTCAGATTACTACACCCGTGGGAGGTGCTATTAATTTTCTTTATGAGGACGAAGCCTCAAGCACAAATGAAGGTGTTATCGTGGATCAAGTCACTACACATATGTATAGTAAATATGCGCCTTTTGATGACCCTTGCTATACCCCAAATTTTCCTTCGACCCTATCAGATTTAGCTATTTATTATAAAAAAAGGTTAGTTAAAATCATGAATAATCAAAATGATTTTATTAGTATATCATATGATGACGACAGGTCTGATTTACTGACAGGGGTAACGCCATCTCGTTTAGATAAAATTTCTGAACTAAGATTAGACCTCAGTAACTCCCAAAAAGATAAAATAGTGAATTTTACTTATGGTTACATTGGGGACTGTAGCCAGCCTGGGAAATGTCGCTTAGTTCTCTCATCAATATTAAAGAATTGGGAGTCAAAATCAACTGATTTTGCATACAATGATTTAGAAGTGCCTGATTACCGTAGTTTTGGTAAAGACCATTGGGGCTACTATAATTCTTTTAATTCAAACACAAACCTCGTTCCCGCTTTACCTTCTATGTATAATAGCGATTACGGAGCTTCCATGTCTAATGCTAATAGGAATACCGTACCATCATCCAGCCTTTTTGGAATGATTAGTAGTATTACTTATCCAACAGGTGGAAAGCAAATTTTTGAATTTGAATCACACAAAATTGATGGCAATGTTGGAGTTGATTTTCCCAATAATTTGGAATGGAATGTTTATTCTGCAATAGCTTTTGGCGATTCTCAGCTGCACGGTCCCATGTCAATTCTTGAAAATGATATAAAAAATCAAATTTTGAATGATGACTATCAACTAACGGGGATACCGAACATTCGAGCTAGTCGAATCACCCTTTTGCAAAGCAGTCAAGCAAAATTAAATTTCTCGGTAACTGACATTAACGGTGGGCCAATCCCCCCCCAGGGTTTTCCAACAACCGCTCGCCTTTATGCTTACCCAATTAATGATATTGATACCTATATTGAAATAGGGGCAACAATTACACTTGTTCCTCCAGGAGACTACGTTTTGGTTTCAATGGCCTCTCAGGTTTCTTCTAATATTAAAGTGACTGCTAATTTATCGGTTCTTGAACCTGTATCTACTAATATTGAAAGTTTTGTAGGAGGGGCAAGGGTAAAGAAAATTACCACTTTGGATATTGACGGTACCGAAACATCTACAAAAGAATTTATGTACAGAAGGGATGTTATAAGTGTATTAAATGGTCCGATTTTAGGTAATGAATACAACTTTTCAGGACTTGATAATAGTGGCGTTTTGTTCAAAAATCCAAGCTATTTTAAAATGAACCTTTGTGACAATATCATGATGTCAGCCTACAATACTAATGAGTATGGAAGGTATGATGGCTATCATATTGGTTATGATGAAGTAACTGTAATTACAAGTGGTTTGACTAATGGAATTAGTATTTATAAATATTTGAATAGTTTAAATACCTACACGAGGGGGCAACTGAAAGAAGAAATTCATTATCGATATGAAGGGACAATCACTCCTCGTTATAGGTTGGTTCAAAAGAAAATCAATAAGTACAGCACTTCAGAGGGTGACTATTATTTCGTTAAGAGTGTCCCAGAAGTTAAAATTGAAGTGGTCAATGTTGAAAAACTGTGTTTTGGTTTTCAACTTTGTGGCTACATTTATTATTACAGCGAAGATATTCCAAGTTATTATACCTCTTTTTGGCATCATTTATCTGAAACTACCATTGAAGATTATTCATATACATCAACCCAAACTAATACGATTAGTAGAACTAAGAACTTCTTTCACGAAAAAGCCGAAGAACAGGAACACACAGGACTTACCTTAGTAATTGAATCTGGTCCGAATGGTGAAAAGATTGGAACTAGTATTAAATATTTAAGAGATGTGGAACAAAATCCGGTGAATCTTAACAATATTTCATTGGAAAAAAGATTTATAATTCGAAATAATACTTCTTATCTAAAAAAGGCGCGCAAAATAGAGTATGACATTGATGGACATTTACCAATTGCTACATACATTTTTGAGACAACCAATGAAGTTCAAGATACAGAAGAAATTCCTTCTAATATGTTTTCAGTTGACCAACAATTCACGGTATATGGGGATAAAGGTTCATTAAGGGAGTATATTTCTCGAGATGGGGTTATTAATACACTAATTCATCAATTGGATAATCAAGGTGTCATGGCTCATGTAATCAACGCCAGCGCTTCCTCCACGGCCTTCACCAATTTCGAGTCTTCCGATAAGGGTCAATTTACCTATACTGGCGCTACTGCAACGTCCTATTACCGCACTGGCGCACGTAGCTATTACAGCACCAGCCCGATAAGTAAGGGCCAACTCCCTGAAGGCACCTATACGGTAAGCGCATGGGCAAGGACAGGCAGTGGCAGCGGCACAGTTACGGTGAACGGTAGCTCCAAGAGCGTGAG